>NZ_JAHCVK010000009.1 GCF_018476905.1 Geomobilimonas luticola | reverse complement strand
ACCGGCATCAGGAACGGCTTGTCGATGGCACGCTCCGGCTCCGGAATGTAGGCATCAACGGCATCCATGAGGGCCAGAATCGCCTGCTCGCCAAGCTCGCCCTTGTCGCCTTCCAGCCCCTTGAGGGCGGAACCCTTGATGATGGGAATATCGTCACCCGGGAAGTCGTAGGAGGAGAGCAGCTCGCGAATCTCCAGCTCGACCAGCTCCAGGAGTTCGGCATCATCGACCATGTCGGCCTTGTTCAGGAACACGACGATGTAGGGAACGCCTACCTGACGGGCAAGCAGGATGTGCTCGCGGGTCTGGGGCATGGGGCCGTCTGCGGCGGATACGACCAGGATGGCGCCGTCCATCTGCGCCGCTCCAGTGATCATGTTCTTGACGTAGTCGGCATGGCCCGGGCAGTCCACGTGCGCATAGTGACGCTTGTCAGTCTCGTACTCGACGTGCGCGGTGGCGATGGTGATGCCGCGCTCACGCTCTTCCGGGGCGTTGTCGATCTGGTCGAACGCCTTGAACTCCGCCTGACCCTTCCCCGCAAGCACCTTCGTGATCGCTGCCGTCAGCGTCGTCTTACCGTGGTCTACGTGACCTATCGTCCCTATGTTTACGTGCGGTTTTGTTCTTTCAAATTTCGCCTTCGCCATGTCCGATTCCTCCCGGGTTCTCCCCAATGATGATGAAACTATACTCGGTAGATCTGAAAAAATGGAGCCCACATCCGGACTCGAACCGGAGACCTCTTCCTTACCAAGGAAGTGCTCTACCTCCTGAGCTATGTGGGCATGATGGAAAATTGGAGCGGGAAACGGGACTCGAACCCGCGACCCTCAGCTTGGAAGGCTGACGCTCTAGCCAACTGAGCTACTCCCGCCAATTCTACGCGTATGAGGTTTTTTGAGATTGCAGCGCCAGCCCGACCCCAGTCCGATCGACCGATGGTCTCCTGGGACAGTGCCGCAACTGCAAACTCTGTAGCATGTAAATGGTGGAGGGAGGAGGATTCGAACCTCCGAAGTCGTCCGACGACAGATTTACAGTCTGTTCCCTTTGGCCACTCGGGAATCCCTCCAGACGAAGAGCCTACAAAAAACCGCTTAGTGGAGCTGGCGATGGGACTCGAACCCGCAACCTGCTGATTACAAGTCAGCTGCTCTACCAATTGAGCTACGCCAGCGCAAAGAATACCTTTGATTCACGTCTAGTGCAACCGGGTCAAGCAACAAAAAAGCGGAATCACTCTTATAACCAACCATGCCTTTTGTGTCAAGAGTTTTTTGCACAGATGCTATGTGCCGGAAAACATTTTTTGTTCGGGATCAACGGTGACACTCTCTTCAGCGGCTGCCATGACGGCTTCGGGGCAATCCTCTCACTGCATCGGCAGCCCTTCCCAGCAACTCACCCGCAGCATCTTCCCGCCCGCATGCCCGCAATGCCTGCAGAATCGTTGCCCGCTCCCCAGGGAGGTGGGCAAGGAGCAGTGATTTCTGGAGCCGCTTTTCCCGGTCTCCGCGCGGCACGTACACGGCAACGCCGGTCATGGGATCGATGCCCGTGTGATACATACAGGTTGCCAGGGTGCCCGGTGTGGGGGTGAAGTCCTGGACCTGTTCCACCCGAAGATTGGAACGCCTGAGGAACAGTGCCAGCTCGACCATATCGGCCAGGGTAGTACCGGGATGGCCCGATATGAAATAAGGCACCACATGCTGCCGCTTCTCCAAGCGGGCACTTTCCCTGCGGAACATCTCCAGGAATGCCTCGAATGCCTGGCGCCCCGGCTTGCGCATGAGAGTCGTCACCCTGTCGACGGCGTGTTCGGGGGCAACCTTGAGAAGCCCTCCCACGTGATGGGCGAGGAGTTCCTTCATATACTCGGGCTGACGGATCAGCAGGTCGTACCGCACTCCCGATGCCACGGCCACATGCTTGACACCGGAGATGCCGCGCACCTTGCGGAGCAGGTCGGCTGCCGCTCTGCCGTTCATCACCAGATTCCGGCAGGGACGCGGAAAAAGACAGCTGTCACGACGGCAGACGGACCGGGCGGATGCGTCACCGCAGCGAAGTCCGTACATGTTGGCTGTCGGACCGCCGACGTCGCTGATGCTCCCCCGGAACCAGTTCCGCTCCGTCAGCCTGCGCACCTCCTGCTGCACCGAAGCAATGCTGCGCGACTGGATGAACCGTCCCTGGTGATGGGTGATGGCACAGAATGCGCAGCCACCGAAACAGCCACGGTGGGTTGTCAGGGAAGTCTTGATCTGTTCGTAGGCGGGTATCGGCTCCCGGTAGGATGGATGGGGAGCCTTGGCGAACGGCAAGGCGTACACCGCATCCATTTCGGCCTCGGCAAGGGGCATGGCCGGGGGATTACATACCAGCCACCGGTTACCGTGCCGTTGCAGGACGGTCCTGGCACAATGGGGATTCTGTTCCCCGGAGATAAGGCGAAACGCCTCGGCATACTTTCCTTTGTCAGAGGAGACATCCTCGTAGGAAGGAAGCTCGACTCCTGCCGGGGAAGCTTCACTACCCCTGGCGATACAGGCTGTTCCCCGGATATGCCTGATCTCCCCGAACGGCTCCCCCTGCCGAAGCCGCTGGGCGAGGTCCAAGAGCGGGAGTTCTCCCATCCCGTAGACCAGCAGGTCGGCCTTGGCGTCGAAGATGATGGAGCGGCGGACCTTGTCCTCCCAGAAATCATAGTGGGCGAAACGGCGCAGGCTCGCCTCGATACCGCCGATCACCACCGGTACGTCCTTGTACGCTTCCTTGAGACGGGAGGTATATATGATGGTGGCACGATTGGGGCGGGCGCCATGGCGGTTTCCCGGTGTATAGGCATCGTCGTGGCGGAGCTTGCGGGCTGGGGTATAGTGGGCAACCATGGAATCCATCGCCCCCGCCGAAACGGCAAAGAAGAGACGTGGTCGGCCAAGGACCGTAAACGACTCCCGATCCTTCCAGTCCGGCTGGGGAATAATCCCCACCCGAAAACCGTGGAATTCGAGCCAGCGGGCCAGAAGCGGAATTCCGAAGGAAGGGTGATCGATGTAGGCATCGCCGGTGACGAAAATGACGTCCAGCTCGTCCCAGCCCCGCTTCCGGGCTTCTTCGCTATTTATGGGAAGGAACATGCTGCCGCCAACACCCACCGTCTTCTCCGTGTCTCAGTGCCTCAGTGGCAGAATTTAAGGTTTATTGATGTTATGGGAAGAGCGCCAGCCCTTCCAGACCGAGGTTTTCCGGGAAGCCATACATGACGTTCATGTTCTGCACCGCCTGCCCCGACGCCCCTTTCACCAGGTTGTCGATGGCGGAAACGACGATGACCCGGCCGGTACGCTGATCGACGGTGAGACCGATATCGCAGAAGTTGGAGCCCCGGACAAAAGAGGTGGAAGGGAACTGACCCAAGGGGAGGACCCGGACGAACGCCTCGCCATGGTAGAACTCGCTATAGAGGGAAACGAGCTGTTCAACCGTAACCTTTTTCACCGGCCGGGCATAGATGGTGGAAAGAATCCCCCGGTCCATCGGCACCAGATGCGGGGTGAAGGAAATAGTGAGTTTTTCTCCCGCCAGAAGCGACAGCTCCTGCTCGATCTCAGGGATATGCCGGTGGACACCACCGACGCCATAGGCCTTGAAACCGTCGTTCACCTCGCAGTAGAGATTGTCCACCTTGGCGCTCCGGCCGGCGCCTGAGACACCGGACTTGGAATCGGCGATGATCGTGGCGGGATCCAGCAGTTTCTTCCGCAACAGTGGCGCCAGGCCGAGGACGATGCTGGTCGGATAGCAGCCGGGATTGGCAACCAGGGCAGCTCCGGCGACCTTCTCCCTCCGTAGTTCGGGTATGCCGTACACGGCTTTTTTCAGGAGGGCGGGGCTCATGTGGGGCTCGTACCACTTTTCATACTCCCCGGCATCCTGCAGCCGGTAGTCGGCAGAAAGGTCGACTACCCGCTTCTTCAGCTTGAGAAAGGTGGGAACCACCTCCATGGCCGCCTTATGGGGGAGTGCGGTGAAGATCAGGTCCGCCTTCTCCGCCACCCGCACCGGTTCGAGGTTTTCCAGTGCCTGGTCGTAACGGCCACGCAGGCTCGGGAAAATATCGGAGATCCGTTTTCCGGCGCTCTGCTCGGACGTGACACAGGTCACCCCGACCTCCGGATGGCCGTGGAGAATTCTCAGCAGTTCGACTCCCGTGTAACCGCTGGCACCGACGACGGCAACTTTCAGCATTGGTTATCTCCTTTACCTATAGATAGTTGAAACAACGTCACATTTGAGATGATACCAAGGCGGCACGGAGGAGGCAACGAAGTCGTACTGGAGGTACGTCTTTGACAACGACGCGCCAACGTTCAAATATGGCGTTGTCAAAAGAAAAGGGGAAACCCTTGCGGATTTCCCCCTCTGAAAGCATTCTGCAGGCGATGCTGCAAGCGGCTTAACGCTTGGAGAACTGGAAGCTGGCGCGTGCGGCTTTCTTGCCGTACTTCTTCCGCTCCTTGATGCGGGAATCGCGGGTGATGAAGCCGGCCTTTTTCAGGGTGCCGCGCAGCTCGGCATCCACTTCCAGGAGAGCCTTGGTGATGCCATGCTTGATGGCGCCGGCCTGACCGGTATCGCCGCCGCCGCTCACCGTGACGTAGACATCGAATTTGCCGACGTTTTCGGTCAGCTCCAGCGGCTGCTTGACAACCATCTTGGAGGTTTCCCGGCCGAAATACTCGTCAAGGGATTTGTTGTTCACCGTGATGTTACCGGCGCCCGGCTTCAGCCAGACCCTAGCCACGGAGGATTTTCTCTTGCCTGTACCGTAATAGCTTTTTGCTGCCATCGTCTATCTCCTGACCTGAAATAAAGACCGTTATTAAATATCAAGCACCTTGGGCTGCTGGGCTTTGTGCGGATGCTCGGAACCGGTATAGATCTTCAGCTTGCTCAGCATGTGCCGGGCCAGCTTGTTCTTGGGAAGCATTCCCTTCACCGCCTTGCGGATCAGGTCCTCCGGTTTCTTGTCAATCAGCTTGCCAGCGGTGATGGACTTGATGCCGCCGGGAAATCCGGAGTGGCTGTAGTAGACCTTGTCCGCCATCTTGTTGCCGGTGAGGGCAATTTTCTCGGCATTCACCACGATGACAAAATCACCGGTGTCAACGCTCGGCGTGAACACCGCCTTGTTCTTGCCCCGCAGGATGTTGGCAATCTGGGTTGCCACACGGCCAAGGACTTTTTCTTCAACGTTAACCAGGTACCAGCCTCTGGTCACCTGCTCTTTTTTCGCCACTTGCGTCTTCATCGAAACCCTCACAATTTTGCGTATATTCCACAAGGAAGCGTTCAACATAATGGAATCACCCAGGCATGTCAAGAAAAATTTGCATCCCTGATCAGTAATATACTTCCACCAGACAGAGGCCGCAGGCAGGGGCGGTAGCCCCCGCTCCGCCCCGCTCGCCGGCGGCAAGCAGGGCCGGGATGGAGTCGGCGACCCGGCGACCCTGTCCCACCTCCACCAGCGTCCCGACCATGTTCCGCACCATGTGCCTGAGAAAACCGCTCCCCCGCACGTCGATCGTGACCAGTTCGCCCTGTTTTTCGATAGCGATTCCATCTACCCGGCGCACGGTGGTTTTGGCGGCACATCCCGCCCCGCGCAGGGCGGCGAAGTCATGCTCCCCCACCATGAACAAAGCCGCCCGCCGCATGGCATCGAGATCGAGCTCTCCCCGCAGGTGCCAGGCGTAAAGACGGGAAAGGGGGGAACGGCGGCGGCCGGCATGGATGGTGTAGCGGTACAGTTTCCCCGTTGCGGCATACCGGGGATGGAAGTCGGGCGTCACCTCTGCCGACTCTCGCACGGCGATGTCCGGCGGGAGGAGAGAGTTGAGCCCGTCGCTGAAGGCCCGCAGCGGAATAGTCCTGTACGTCGTGAAACAGGCCACCATCCCCCGGGCATGCACCCCCGCATCGGTCCGCCCCGAACCGTGAAGGCGGACCGGCTCGTGCAGCAGGGTCGTAAGTGCCTCCTCCATGACCTGCTGGACGGTCACCCCGTTGGGCTGCAGTTGCCAGCCGGCATAGTTGGTGCCGTCGTATTCAATTACGAGCTTTATGTTCCGCATGGATTCACTTACTTCAGATAGTTTTCGATCAGAATCTCCGCAATCTGCACCGCGTTGGTCGCCGCGCCCTTCCGGATGTTGTCGGCCACGATCCAGAGATTGAGGCCGTTCTCGATGGATTCGTCCTCGCGGATGCGCCCGACAAAGGTGAGGTCCTGGCCGGCGGCATCGATCGGCATCGGGTAGACCCCGTTGGCCGGGTCGTCCGCCAGCTCCACACCGGGAGCGCTCTTCAGCAGTTCCCGGGCCCTGTCGACGGTGATCTTCCTGCCGGTCTCGATATTTACCGACTCGGAGTGGCCATAGAACACCGGCACCCGCACCGTCGTGGCGGTTACCCCGATCTCCGCCTCCATGATCTTGCGGGTCTCGTTCACCATCTTCATCTCTTCGCCAGTGTAGCCGTTTTCCTTGAAGGAATCGATCTGGGGGAGACAGTTGAAGGCGATCCGGTGGGGATAGACGGTGCACTCGGCCGGCTTTCCCTGCAGCATGGCCCTGATCTGGTCGTGAAGCTCCTCGATCGCCTTCTTGCCGGTGCCGGAAACCGCCTGATAGGTGGAGACCACGATCCGCTTTATGGTCGCGTAATCGTGAAGCGGCTTCAGGGCCACCACCATCTGGATGGTGGAACAGTTGGGATTGGCGATGATTCCTTTTGTTGTGTACTGGGCGATGGTATGGGGGTTCACCTCCGGCACCACCAGCGGCACCTCCGGGTCCATCCGCCAGACACTGGAGTTGTCGATGCAGACCGCCCCAGCCTGGACCGCCGAGGGGCAGAACTCCCGGGAACGCTCACCCCCGGCGGAAAAAAGGGCGATGTCGATTCCCTCGAAGGAGTCGTGGGTCAGTTCCTCCACCACCACCGGTTTCCCCTTGAACTCCAATATCTCCCCGGCGCTCCGCGCGCTCGCCAGATACCGGACCTTGCCGACCGGAAAGTTTCGTTCCTCAAGACATTCGATCATCTGGGCCCCGACGGCGCCCGTGGCCCCGACGACGGCTACATTCCACAGCTTGCTCATCAGCCATTCTCCATTTGGTGTCAGTAGAAAAGAAAAGCGCCCCGCGGACGGGGCGCATCGAAACCTATCTTGAAAACGCGATTTTTTCGCTAGCTCAAGGCTGTCGAGGAATGGTGCGAAGTCGTAGTACCCAAACATCGGGCATAAACAGCGCTACGACGCACAAACCATTCCGCTGACTTACGCAGAGATAGCGGAAAAGGCGCGTTCTCTCCGCTACTTCTCCATGAGGATGCGAAGCATACGACGTAACGGCTCCGCCGCACCCCACAGGAGCTGGTCGCCACAGGTGAAGGCCTGGACGTACTGCGGCCCCATCTTCATCTTGCGCACCCGGCCAATGGGAACCGTAAGGAGCCCGGAGACCGCCGCCGGCGTCAGCTGCGCCAATGAATCCGCCTTGGTGTTGGGAACTAACTTGACCCACTGGTTGTCATTGGCGATCAAATGCTCGATGTCGGCGATGGGTACGTCCTTGTTCAGCTTGATGGTCATCGCCTGGCTGTGGCAGCGCATGGCGCCGACCCGGACGCAGATGCCGTCCACCGGGATCGGCGTATAGGTGCCGAGGATCTTGTTGGTCTCGGCAAAACCTTTCCATTCCTCGCGGCTCTGGCCGTCCTCCACCTCGCGGTCGATCCAGGGGAGCACGTTCCCTGCCAGGGGGAAACCGAACTCCTTGGTCGGCATGGAACCGTCACGCAGAGCTGCGGTCACCTTTTTGTCGATTTCGAGGATTGCCGAGCCGGGATCCTTCAACTCTTCGGCAACGGTCCCTTGGAGAACCCCCATCTGGGAGAGGAGCTCGCGCATGTTGGGGGCGCCGGCGCCGGAAGCGGCCTGGTAGGTCATGGTGGAGAGCCACTCCACCAGATTGGCGCGGAACAGCCCCCCGAGCGCCATCAGCATGAGGCTCACGGTGCAGTTGCCGCCGATGAAGTCTTTCTGCCCGTTGGCCAGGGCCTTGTCGATCACGTTCCGGTTGACCGGGTCGAGGATGATGACTGCGTTGTCCTCCATCCGGAGCGTGGAAGCGGCGTCGATCCAGTAGCCGTTCCACCCCTGCTTGCGCAGTTCCGGGTGTACAGCCTTGGTGTAATCGCCCCCCTGACAGGTGATGATGATGTCGAGCTTTTTCAGCTCCTCGATGTCATCGGCCTTCTTCAGGGTACCGCCCCCCATGGGCGCCGGCTGCCCGGCCTGGGAGGTGGTGAAGAACACCGGCTCAAAACCGAGATCAAAATCCTTCTCCTCCTGCATCCGCTGCATGAGGACCGAACCAACCATACCGCGCCATCCGACGATTCCGACTTTCATAGTCTTTTCCTTTGTATTGGAGTAGTCACTTTAGAATTGAAGTCACCCATAGGTCCCATGAGACTCATGGGTCTCATATGACCTATAAGACTTACGACAGAGCAGCAATTATTGCGGCACCCATCTCCTTGGTGTTCACCAGCTTCTCGCCCGGCTTATTCTGGAAGATGTCCCGCGTCCGGTACCCCTGGTCCAGCACCTTGGCAACGGCGTTGTCGATGGCATCGGCCGCGTCCACCATGCCGAAGGAGAATTTCAGCATCATCCCCATGGAGAGGATCTGGGCGATGGGGTTGGCGATCCCCTGGCCGGCTATGTCGGGGGCCGAGCCGCCGGAGGGCTCGTACATGCCGAAGGTCCCTTCGGCAAGGGACGCGGAGGGGAGCATCCCGAGGGAGCCGGTCAGCATGGCCGCCTCATCGGAGAGGATGTCACCGAACATGTTTTCGCAGAGGATGACGTCGAACTGCTTGGGCCAGCGCACCAGCTGCATGGCGGCGTTGTCCACGTACATGTGGGACAGCTCCACGTCCGGGTACTCCTTGGCGATGCCGGTAACCACCTCCCGCCAGAGAACCGACGAGGAGAGAACGTTGGCCTTGTCGATGGAGCAGACCTTTTTGCCGCGCTTGCGGGCCGCCTGGAAGGCGACGTGGGTAATCCGCTCGATCTCCGGGACGGAGTACTTCATGGTATCTATGCCGATCCGGTCCCTCCCCTGGCCCTCGATCCCCTTCGGCTGGGAGAAGTAGATCCCCCCCGTCAGTTCGCGGATGACGAGAACATTGAAGCCCCCGGCAATCACCTCTTCCTTGAGGGACGAAGCGCCGGTAAGGGAGGGGAAGATGATGGCCGGCCGCAGGTTCGCATAGAGGCCGAATATTTTGCGCAGCGGCAGGAGGGCTCCCCGTTCCGGCTGCTCGTCGGGGGGGAGGGTCTCCCATTTCGGGCCGCCGACGGAGCCGAAGAGAATCGCGTCCGAGGTCTTGCAGATGTTCACGGTGGTATCGGGAAGTGCCTTCCCCTCGTTGTCGATTCCCGCGCCCCCCACGTTGGCATGGGTCCGCTCAAACCGTACGTCGTATTTCTTCTCCACGGTGTCCAGCACCTTGAGCGCCTCGGCCATCACTTCCGGCCCGATGCCGTCACCCGGCAGAACCGCCACCTTAAAAACCTTTGCCATCTCCGTAAGCCCCCCAACCATGTAAATAGAATTGATAATCACGCGATTTTATTTGGGGGGACGACACCTTGTCAACAAAAAAAGCCGCCGGCTGGAACGCGGCACTGTTCGCACCTCACAGGATGAAATCGGTGGCAAGGAAGTTCGAGCGCCGTTCCCGGACGATCCGGTCGATGAGGGCCTTGTTCATGTCGCCCTCCTTGGCCGCCACCATGGTCCGGATGGAAAAAGAGCGCAGGGCGTCGGAAACGGAAAGGGTCCCCACCGCGGAATCCTTCCGGGCGGTAAAGGGGAAGATGTCCGGGCCGCGCTGGCACTGGCTGTTCAGATTGACCCGGCAGACCTGGTTGACCAGCGGGTCGATGAGGCGGGCAAGCTGCTCCGCGTCTTGCCCGAACAGGCTCACCTGCTGGCCGTAGTCGGATTCGACGATGTAGCGGACCGGGGTTTCCAGGTCGTCAAAGGGGACCACCGGTACGACCGGACCGAACTGCTCCTCCCGGTAAAGGCGCATCCGCTCGTCAACCGGGAAGACGACGGCAGGGGAGAAATAACTCTCCCGTACCCTCCCGCCCCCCACGTTGACCACCGCTGCCCCCCTCTCGACGGCATCGGCAACGATGTCGGTCAGGTAAGCAGTCTTGCCGGGCTCAGGCAGAGGGGTCACCATGACTCCCGGCACCCACGGCATCCCCCCTGCAAGCCCGTCGACGGCCGCGGCCAGACGCTTGACGAACTCAGCGGCGATGGCGGTATGGACGAAGAGTATCTTCAGGGCGGTACAGCGCTGGCCGTTGAACGACAGGCTCCCGGCGATGCACTCCGCCACCGCCAGGTCCAGATCCGCATCGGGAAGGACGATGGCGGGGTTTTTCGCCTCCAGCCCGAGCACGAGCCGGAGACGGTGCGGTTTGGGATGGGCCTTCTGCAGCGCATCGGCAGCGGTGCTCGTGCCGATGAAGGCGAGCACGTCAACCCGGCCGTCGGCCATGAGCGGCGGCGTCACGGTCCGGCCGGCACCATAGACCGTGTTCACCACACCGGGAGGAAACGCCTCCCGGAAGGCGTCCAGGAGCGGCTGGAACAGCAGCACGCCATGGCGGGGGGGCTTGAGAATCGTCGTATTCCCCATGATCAGGGCAGGAATCAGGGTGGTAAAGGTCTCATTCAGGGGGTAGTTGTACGGCCCCATGCAGAGGGCAACCCCGAGGGGGGCACGGCGAACCTGGCCGATGATCCCCTGGGCGATGGTGAACCGGGAGGAGACCCGGTCCAGCTCCTTGAGGGCATCGATGGTGTCCGTGATGTAGTCGATGGTCCGGTCGAACTCCTTCTCCGCATCCTTGAGGGTCTTGCCGATCTCCCACATGAGGAGGCGCACCACCTCGTCCCGCACCCCTTTCATCCGCCGGGCGAACTCCTGCACGCAGGCGATCCGCCCCGCCACCGGCAGGGTCGGCCAGGAGCCCCGCCCGCAGTCGTAGGCCCGGACCGCCGCATCCAGGGCAGTCAGCGACTCTTGGGGGGTGAGGAGCGGAAACCGGCCGACCAGCTGCCGTTCCCATCCCGACTCCGTCCGGACACAGACCGGCGATCGGACCTCCTGGAATGGCCCATCCCACTGGCGCATCTCGCCATCGACCAGATAGCCGGTCTGCTCCAGCGGGGCATTCAGCCTGAATCGTTCCGGAATATCTCCATCTGACGGGAAAAACCGGTCATGGCTTACCTGTTCCATATCCCACCTCCCTGACGAAACTGTTCCGACCGACCCACCATCGGGCAAACTATGCGAAGAAAAAGAGATTTTTTTGTTTACACCCTATGGCTGCCCGTGTTACTCTGGCTAAAATATTTTAGCCTCAGTCAAACGGTTCCCATGCACCTCGAATTTCACAAAATCGCCGAAGAAGAAGTCCCCACCGTCATCGCCCAATGCGATGCGTGCGGCGGCGTCATCCATATCCCCGAACGGGATTTCCTCCTGAGCCGGCCCCTCGACTGCACCAGCTGCCACCACCAGCGCTACCTCAGTTACCGTGAGTACGTCACCCTCGCCGACGCCTTCGCCGCCCAACTCCTCAACTACACCGTCGCCCGATGGAACAGAGGGAAACCGTAGAAACCGTCCTGTCCCATCTCGCCACTCTCCCGAGTCATCGCGCTTAAGCATCTAATCATTGCCGTCGTGTATACGGTCCGAAGCATCTGAACCAGGCCCCTTCGTCGCCAAGGCAAAAGGCTCCATGTTTACGGAGTCCGCGAACAGTTCGGACCGGATTCGCTCCCGCTCCCGGTCGGCCTGTTCAGGAGTGGCGCCAAGCTGGAGAAGGATGAGTTCCGTCATGCTGAGTGCCACCTCCCCTTCTCCGGTGAAAACGGCATCGGCACCGGCCCGGCGCAGTGCCGAGATATCACGAAGGTAGGTCGCACGAGCGATAATGCGAATGCCGGGACTAATTTCACGCGCCAGCCGGATCACCTCTTCACTGCCATGCATCCCCGCAGAACTGAGGATGAGAGCGACTGCCCCCTCCGCACCTGCTCCCTGCAATGTTTCCCGCTGCGTAGCATCGCCATAGACTGACGAAATACCTTCTGACTTGAGCTCACGAACGGTGTCCAGATTCTGTTCGACAATGACAGGTTCGATGCCATTTGCGGCGAGCAGACGCGCGACCGTTTTCCCGGTCGGCCCATACCCAACGACTACGGCCCGATCGCGGGACACGGGAACGTGAAGTATCTCGCCGGAGCGTTCATGGGTGGAGAGCCTCGCCCTTGCTTCGAGAAACTGCCACATGCGACCCTGTTTCATCCGCGTTTCCACAGGCTGGATCAATCGGTAGAGGAGCGGATTCAGGCCGATGGAAACCATTGCCGCAGCGACAAGCGTATTGAATCCACTCTGCCCAAGAATCCCCATATCCCGGCTGACGGTGGCAAGAATGAACGAAAATTCGCCGATCTGCGCGAGGGCAACAGCAATGGACAGGGCGACACGCGGGGCATAGCCGAGGGCAAGGACAATCCCGATGGCCGCCAACGGTTTTCCCAGCAGGATTATGGCAAGGGTCGCAGTCACAAGCACCGGCTCTTCCACAAGCTGGGCAGGATGAAAGAGCATCCCCACGGAAACGAAAAAGAGGACGGCAAACGCATCCCGCATCGGCAGCGCTTCCGATGCGGCACGAAAACTGAACTCCGACTGCCTCACCACCATGCCGGCGAGGAACGCCCCCAGTGCCATGGAGACGCCGAACAGCTTGGCAGATCCGACGGCTATTCCCAACGCGATGACGAGGACCGTCAGCGTGAAAAGTTCCCGTGAACGCGTGGCGGCTACCTGATCGAGAAACCAGGGAATGATACGCCCACCGGCAAGAAAAATGAGCACGACGAGAAAACCTATCTTTACCAGGGAAAGACCGATGACTACGGGGAGCCCTTCCGCTGCGGACGCTCCTTCCCCGAAGAAGAGCGGGAGGACCACCAGCAGGAGGATAGTAAAGATGTCTTCGACCACGAGCCAGCCGACGGCAATATGGCCGGTCGGGGTATGCAGTTCGTTGTTGTCCACCAGCACGCGGAGGAGGACGACCGTGCTCGCGACCGAGATGGCAAGACCGAAGACGAGTCCCGCCGACCAGCTCCAGCCGAACCACCTGGCAACCAGGCACCCCAGGATGGTCGCCACGATGCTTTGGCACACGGCCCCTGGTATGGCAACACGCCGGACATCCAGCAGTTCCTTGAAATGGAACTGGAGTCCCACTCCGAACATCAGGAGGATAACGCCGATCTCGGCGAACTGCTCCGCCGTCTTCTGGTCGGCAATAAATCCCGGTGTATGCGGCCCGACGGCGATTCCGGCCAGGAGATAGCCGACAATCGGGGACAGCCCCAGTCGCTGGGTAGCATACCCGAAGAGCAACGCTGCGGTAAATCCGCCCGTTATGGTAAAGATCAGTTCGAGTTCGTGCATAACGCCCTTCCAGGAATCAGAACTGGTGCTTAAGTATAGCAGAGGAGGTTTGTGTTTCGTGGCAAAATGGAAGAAATGGATACTGGCTACCCATTACCCCGGGTCAGAGCAGCTTGGAGGCAGCAGCCAACTGGTCGGGAGTTCCCAGGAGAAGAACGATATCTCCCTCCCGGAGTTGCCATACAGGGTCGGGATTCGGCACGATCTCCTCTCCCCGTTTTATCATGAGGATGGAAGCCCCCGACTGTGCCCGCAACACACCGTCCCTGAGGGTTGTCCCGTCCAGTTTCGACCCGGCCTTCAGCCGGAAGGTGCCGATCTCGGCTCCGGCCAGGAAGCCGGCAATGCCGACGGCATGGCTGTGCCGCCGACTCAGGGAACGGAACATGTCGTAGGAATCCTTCCGTACCTCGGCCACATACCCTTCGATCTCGTCGTGGGGTATCATGAAGCGGCGCAGCACGCGGGTAAGTATCTCAATGGAAGTTTCGAACTCCTCCGGGATGACCTCGCTGGCGCCCAGCTTGTAGAGCGGTTCCATCTCGGCAAGATACCTGGTCCGGACGATAATATGGATGGCCGGGTTGAGCTGCCGGGCCAGGGCCGCCACCCGTCGACTGGCGGCGGCATCGGAGATGGCGATCACCAGGATCCGGGACTGCTCCACGCGGGTATGCTCCAGCACTTCCTGCCGGGTTGCATCGCCGAAAACGATCTTCGTCCCCTTGCGGCGCTCACTGCTCACCGTAAACGGGTTCGTATCGATCACCGCATGCCGGATCTTCAGGTTGCGCAAAACACGGGACAGGTTACGCCCGTTCATACCGTAACCGACAATGATCACGTGATCGGACAGGGAGAGCGGCCGGTCACTCCCCGCCAGCCTCCCCACTCCCCGGGTCCAGCGGGGGGGAAGGATTTTATCGAGCCTGTCCGCCATCGGTCCGGAAATCTTGATGCAGAGGGGTGTCAGCGCCATGGTTGCCACGGATGCCGCCAGGAAAAGCTGATAGGTAGTTCCGGAAAGGATGCCATGCTGCATCCCGCTTTGGGCAAGGAGAAAGGAGAATTCGCCGATCTGGGCAAGGGCAAGCCCCGCCACTACGGCAACCCGTAGAGGAAGACCCATTGCCAGCACCGCGCCGCCGGCAAAAAGTGCTTTGATCAGCACTATTCCAACCACGAGGCCTATCACAAGGGACAGCTGTTTTGTCAGGACTGCGGGGTCAAGAAGCATGCCGACAGAAATGAAGAAGAGGCTCATGAAGGCATCACGGAACGGCATGATGTCGCCAAGGGCCTGCTGGCTGTATTCGGACTCCGAGATGGCCAGCCCGGCGATGAAGGCCCCGAGGGCAAGGGACAGTCCGGCCAGGGAGGTGAGCCAGGCAGTGCCGAAACCGATGAAGATGATGGTCAGAATGAACAGGTCGCGGCTGCGGGTCGTCACCACCTGCTTCAATATCCACGGTACCAGAAAACGGGCACCGTAGTGGGCGGCGACCACCACCGCGACTGCCTTGGCACAGACCATCAGCACCCCCGTCATGCCGCTGCCGGTACCGGCCAGGGCGGGGGTCAGGAGCATGAGCGGCACGATGCAGAGGTCCTGGAATATCAGTATCCCAAGAATGGTCTTGCCGTGGGGGGTATCCATGTCACCCGCATCCACGAAGAGCTTGAGGAGAATGGCCGTGCTGGACAGCGCAACCAGGAACCCGACGAAAAGTGCCTGGCGAACCGGCACATTGAAGAGGACATCAAGGCCTGTCACCGCCAGGATGGTTAACCCCACCTGCAAACCGCCACCCCAGATCACCAGATGCTTGATCCGGGCAAGCTCCTTGAGCGAGAACTCGATACCGATGGTGAAGAGAAGAAGTATCACGCCAACCTCGGCCATCTGCTCCACCTGGTGGGTGTCCCGGATGAGACCGAGGGCGGAGGGGCCGGCCAGGATGCCTGTTACCAGGAAACCGATCACCGAGGGAAAGGAAAACCAGCGGAAAATGACCACCGTAACGATCGCCAGGCCGAACAGGACGACCAGGTCGAGCAATACATTCATTGAAACCTCGCAGAAATGGACAGGAGTGAGAACGGAGCCTGACAAGCATAGACAGGGGGGAGACCGATGTCAAGCCGTGTTAACCCGGTCGCCAACGACTCCTGGCATCATTTGCCTCAGCTTACACATTCTCCAGGGGCGGAGGCTCTTGAGGAGGGAGAGACTCCGCCCCCTTTTCCCTGCGCGCATTTGGAAACCAGAGTTGGACAGCCGGCAACATGGTGGTATAGACTGGCTGCATTATGGATGATAACGCATCGGATGAAGTCACCGTACAACTCCCCATCGACGGGGTGCTCGACCTCCACACCTTCCGCCCGGCGGAGATGAAGGAGCTGATTCCCGCCTACCTGGAAGAATGCCGCCGACGGGGGATACTCTCCGTCCGCATCGTCCACGGCAAGGGGACCGGCAACCTGCGCCGCACGGTGCACGCCATCCTGGAAAAACTGCCGGAGGTGGTTGCCTTCCGGCTTGCCGGCTCCGAGTCCGGCGGCTGGGGGGCCACCCTGGCTGAGCTCCGGCCACTCAACCCCGAGGAACCCCATGGCCTCTGAATCGAAACGGCATCACCCGGCCATCCCGTTGACGACCTCCCGGGTCGCGGCATTCCGCACCCTCGTCTACGGCCACTACCACGCCAACCCCCGCCCCCTCCCCTGGCGGGACACCGTCGATCCCTATGCCATCCTCGTCTCCGAAATCATGCTCCAGCAGACCCAGGTGGACCGGGTCAGGGGAAAATACGCCGACTTCCTCGACCGCTTCCCCGACATCGCCACGCTGGCGGCGGCACCCCTGCCGGCCGTGCTCACCGCCTGGCAGGGGCTCGGCTACAACCGGCGCGCCATCGCCCTGCACCGCTGCGCCCAGACGGTCGTTGCCGAACACGGCGGCCGGCTCCCCGCCGACGTTGCCGACCTGGAAACGCTGCCGGGGATAGGCCCCTACACCGCCCGGGCCATCGCCGCCTTCGCCTTCCACCAGCCGACGGTCTTCATTGAAACCAACATCCGGACCGTCTTCATCCACCAGTTCTGCCAGGACCGGCAGGGCGTCCACGACCGGGAGCTCCTCCCCCTGGTGGAGCAGACCCTCGACCGGGACAACCCCCGCGACTGGTACTACGCCCTCATGGATTACGGCGTCATGCTGAAAAAAGCCCATCCCAACCCGGGGCGGCGGAGCGCCCACCATGTCCGCCAGTCCCCCTTCAAGGGGTCCAACCGGGAACTGAGAAGCCGCATCCTCAAGCACATCCTGGCCCATCCGGCATGCACCGCCGCCGAACTGGCCGCTGCCCTCGCTGCGGAACCGGCGGCAGTGGAAAGGAACCTGGTGAAGCTGGCCGGGGAAGGATTCATTATCCAGCGGGACGGATGCCATTTCATAGGGTAAACTGGGGAAAAGCCCCTAACAGAAACCTGCTCGAGGAGGTACACATATGGAAACCGACAAACATGGGAACGTGCCGACGACACGACACTTCGGCCGGGTTCTCCCCGTCACCGCGCTGGGGGTGGCACTGATTGCCACCATCAGCCTGGCGGCGGCCGGTCTCGGCACCCGCCTCGACCTCTGGCACTTCCGTACCGGCTTCGCCATCCTGAAATACAGCGCCTACGGTGGTCTGCTCGCCGCCGCGCTGGCCCTTACGGCAGCCATTGTCGCGTTCAGGGGGAAATACCTTCCCGGCTTCGTCCTCTCCCTCGTCGCCCTGGCTCTGGGGATAACCGTCGTGGCCCTCCCCCTCTCCTGGCAATCCACCGCCCGGAAGCTGCCACGCATCCACGACATCACCACGGACATCGTCAATCCTCCCCGGTTCGTCGCCATCCTCCCCCTCCGTGCAAAGGCTTCCAATCCGGCCGAATACAGCGGCCCCGAGATTGCCGCCAAGCAGCGGGAAGCCTATCCCGACGTGAAGACCGTCGTCCTCGGTGTGGCAAGCGATCAGGCCTTCGCCCTGGCTCTCGATGCGGCGCGCAGGATGGGGTGGCGGATCGTCGCCGCCCTTCCCGCCGAAGGGAGGATCGAGGCTACGGACACCACCTTCTGGTTCGGCTTCACCGACGACATCGTGGTCCGCATCACCCCCGCCGGCGACCGCTCCCTGGTGGACGTCCGCTCCGTCTCCCGGGTCGGCGTCAGCGACGTGGGGACCAATGCCCGGCGCATCCGGAGCTTCCTGAAGAAGCTGGAGGGAAGTGGCTGAAAGGCCGCGCTGGTTCCGGCAAATAGCCATTCACACTTTTCCGGACATCCGTCGTGGTCTCGGAAGTGAAGGGAAAGCCCGAGCGGCAAGCGGACACCCGCCGAAATCTTCCATTTCAAGCCATGCCGGATTCACCACTGCATGTCCTTCCGGCCATAACCGGTCCGGGTCCGCAGCGAAAGGCCGACCGCAACGGACGAGACCGCGACGGATGTCCAGCACCGGCGAATTCATTATCACGTAAAAAGGGAGGAGACGGTGACAAACCGCCTCCCCCCTTTTTTATCGATCTCCCCACGAAACTCAATGTCCCGCGGCGCTTCCCCACAACTCCTTCAGCCGCCGATCCCGGCCGCATCCCGAACGGTAGTACTTGTAGCGGAGCGGGTTCTTCCTGTAGTAGTGCTGGTGGTACTCCTCAGCGGGATAGAAGGTGCCGGCGGCGGTAATCTCCGTGACGATCGCCCCCTTGAAGGGCTTGTTCTTCGCCAGCGCCTCCTTCGACGTCACCGCCAGACGCCGCTGCTCCTCGGTGTGGTAGAAGATGGCGCTCCGGTACTGGTTCCCCACATCGCAGAACTGGCGGTCCCTGACGGTCGGGTCGATATTGTGCCAGAACACGTCCAGGAGCTTTTCATAGCCGATCCGGGCCGGGTCGTACACCACCTGCACCGATTCGGCGTGGCCGGTCCCGCCGGCGGAGACCTCCTGGTAGGTGGGATTCTTCTTCTGGCCCCCGGTATAGCCCGAGGTGACCGAGAGCACGCCGGGGAGCGTGTCGAAGGGCGCCTCCATGCACCAGAAACAGCCGCCGGCAAAGGTCGCTCTCTCCTGCTTCGCCTGGGCGGCCGCCGCCAGGAAAAGCGCCAGGGCGACGACGGGAAAAGCTGCCTGCCATTTGAACCGACGCATGTTCCACCTCCGTTTCGCTTCACGCCCCCGTTATTCTACGCCAGCTTTTTCCTGATGGACTCCACCACGTGATAGGCATCGTTGATGGCCGTGTAGATGAGGTTCGGGTGCTTCTCCTCCTGGATGGCGCCGGTGCTGATCTTCATGAAGGAGGGGGAGATGGCGCCGCCGATGACGTAGACCCCCTTGCGGGTCGATTCGTACTCGGCGGTGAGGAGGATGAGCCGGTCCCCTTCCTTGGCCACCTGGCAGACCCCTTCGGCGCAGGCGATGGTCTGGATGCCGAGCTTGTCGTAGATGGGGAGCGGCCCCTGGGAGCCGATGCAGGCGATGACGTTCTTCATGGGGAAACTCATGGCGTGGTAGATCTCGATCCCGTCGTTCTGCCGGAACTCGTTGATCCGGATGACGAGCCGGTCCACCCCCTCCTCGTCCACCTCGCCGATGCGGGGGGTTGCGCCGGGGAGGAGCCGGATGTTGCCGCCGAGGAGGATCTCCTCGCCGAGCCGCTGGGCGGTCTCCTTGTTCACGTCGAACTTCTCGGAGATGTGGGCCCAGTAGACCGGGTGGTTGTCGTTGGCCTCCCGCTTCGCCTTGAGGATGGAGATGAGGACGTCGGCCGCCGTGTTGCCGCCGCCGATGACCAGGGTCCTGGCGCCGATGTATTTCCGCGGGTCCTCCAGGGTTTTGGCCACCATCTTGGCGTCGCCGTAGACCGACAGCTCCTTGGGAATGCTGCTCCCGAAGGCGAGCACCACCTTCCGCCCCCGGAAACCACCGCGGGAGGTCTGGACCACCAGGTGGTCCCGCTCGTCACGGATATCCTCGAACTGCACCTCGGTCTCGATTTTCAGCTTCTCGTGCTGGACAAAATGCTGGACGTACTGGATATACTTCTCCACCGTCACCGGCTTGTCGGGGGGGCGCAGCTCCTCCACCAGGAACGGCTCCGGACTCTCCTTCGGCTTGGAGGCATAGACGTTCTTCCCCTCGGGGTACGTGGTGGCGATCCCCTGGAAGACCCCCTTCCCCTGCTCCAGCACCATATAGCTCAGGCCATTCTTGTGGCAGAGATAGGCGGCAGCAATCCCGGCCGGCCCCCCTCCCACGATGACCACATCATACGTTTTGCCCATCATCCACTCCTTTGCATTGAATCCGATGAAAAGAGCATCGCCGCAGAAGCGGGGATGCCCGAAACACCCGGTGTATTACGGGGAGAATAGCACAACTGCCGCGAAAAGAAACTCCGGAAAAAGATTGTGGAGAAGGGGCCGTCAGGTGCGCGGAGGAAGCTCTTCCATCCGGCCGCCGGGGAGAAGGCGGTAGAGGTGCCCGCGCCAGCGGACCCGGTTCCCCAGGAAGGCCAGCCCCCAGGTGGCGAAGGCGAGCCCGTCCCGGACCGGCAGGAGCCAGAGCCAGCGGGGAAGGATGTTGTCCCCCACGAAGGCGCGGCTGTAGATGGTCGCCACGGCAGAACGGACCAGGTAGAGAAGGAGTGCGGCGGCAAGACCGGCCGGGGCGAAGCCGGCAACCAGGAGGGCGAGGCAGGCGGCCGGGAACGGCTGGGTGATGCCGGAGGCGAAGTAGCCGCCGGGGCGGGAGACCCGCATGGTCCGGGCCCAGCGAAGCTGGCGGGAGAGGATGTTCTCCAGGCTCTCCCGGCGCATGACGCTCTCCACGCAGTAATCGGAGAGCGTCAGCCGCCACCCGGCCCGGTGCACCTTGTTCCCCAGCTGGTAGTCGTCCGCCAGGTAGTCCACCAGCGCCCCGAACCCGCCGATTGCCTCCAGCGCCTCCCGGCGCACCGCCATGGAGGCGCCGAGGGCGAAAGAGAGCCCCTCCAGCCTGAGGGCAACCATGACGTTCGGGACCATCTCGGCGGTGAATCCCAGCGCCTCGATGGCGCAGGCCACTCCCTCGAAGCGGGAGGTGCGGTAGAGGGAGGTGACGAGGCCGACGGCGGGGTCGGCAAAGGGGGCGCAGACCTCCCGCAGGTAGCGCTCCCCCACCCGGATGTCGCTGTCGCAGACGATGATGATGTCGTGCTTCGCCCTCGGGAAGGCGTTCATCAGGTTGCAGACCTTGTAGTTGGGGCCGTACACACGGTCATCGATAACGAGTTCTATGTCACGGGACGGATGGGCGGCCATCAGCTCCCGGATCACCGGGACCGCGGGATCGCTGGCGGAGGCACAGGCGAAGACGATCTGGTAGCAGGTGTAATCCTGGCGGCAGAAGGAGGCGAAATTCTCCAGGCTGTCGGCGTCCATCCCCTTCACCGGCTTCAGGATGGTGACCGGCGGCGCATGGTCGGCAGCCTGCCGGCGCCGGCCGAAGTACGCCCGACCGCACCAGAGGGCGATGAAGGCATAGGCCAGGGGGGGGAGGATGACGAGAAAGGGGAGCAGGGAACGGAGCACGGCAGGTCCTGTGATCGATTTTCAGGGTCGTTAGAAGGGGGATACTACGACAGGGACGCTGCCCCTGTAAAGCTATTTGAAGAGCGGCTGCAGGGGCCGCTTCATTTCATCAGGAGCAGGCTCAGGGCCATGACCATCATCCCCCCCATGAGGCCGAACAGGCTGTCGTGCCCCTTGCCGTAAGCCCGGCTGGTGGGGAGCAGTTCATCCAGGCTGATGTACACCATGATCCCCGCCACCCCCGTAAAGAGCACCCCCATGACCTGCAGCGGAATCCCCCCCGACTCCCCACCCAGGAAGAGCCGCAGGGCAACGTAGGCTACCCCCGCCCCCACCGGTTCGGCCAGGCCGCTCAGGAGGGAATAGGCGAAGGCCTTCTTCCGGTTGCCGGTGGCGTAAAAGATGGGGACCGACACGCTGATCCCCTCGGGGATGTTGTGCAGCGCGATGGCCACGGCGATCGCCACACCCAGGCTCGGGTCGTGCAGCGCCGCGAGAAAGGTGGCCAGCCCTTCCGGAAAATTGTGGATGCCGATGGCCAGGGCCGTGAAGAGTCCCATGCGCAGAAGCTTCAGGTGGTGCAGGCCATGGTCGTGACTGCCGGGGACCGCTCCCTTTCCGGCCCGGGCGACGGCGTCGAAGTCCGGCACCACGGCCGACGGGTCGTGCAGGGGGGCCGTCTCGTTCTCGCCGTGGATCTCATGGGGATTCTCGGCCGACGGTATCAGGTTGTCGATGACACCGATCAGCAGCATGCCGCCGAAGAAGGCGGCCGTATTGATCCAGGGGCCCCACTGCTCGCCGTAAGCGGTCTCCAGGGCAGCGAACCCTTTGTAGAAAATCTCCACGAACGAGACATACAGCATGACCCCGGCGGAGAAGCCGGTTGAGATGGAGAGGAACCGGTAGTTCGTCCGTTCGGCGGTAAAGGCGATGGCGCTGCCGATCCCCGTCGCCATCCCGGCAAAAACCGTCAATCCGAAGGCAATCCAGACGCCGTTCATTGTTCAGCGGTTCCTCTGCCTACTTCCCGCATTTCGTCGTCTCGTCGACAATGGCCTGCGTCGACTGCAACTCGTTGCACGTTATCGGCGCATCGATTTCCACCAGTCCCCGCGGGGGGTCGTACACCGACACCTTGCCGCCAAGGTATGCACCGGTCAGATCCGCCCCCCGGAAGTCGGCCTTGTTCAGTTTGGCGCCGATCAACCGGACACCGTTCAGCACCGCCCCCCTGAAAATCACCCCTTCGAGATTCGTCCCGCTGAGGTCCACACTGGTCAGGTCCGCGTAGGAAAAGTTCGCGCCGGCGAGAATCGCATCCTTCAGTTTCGCGTATTTCAGCTTCGCCCCGGAGAAATCCGCCCCGGTCAGGTTGGCCCCCGCGAAATTCCCCTTGGAGATGTCCGTCTTCCGCATGTCGGCGCTGGCCAGGTTCGCTCCCGCCAGGCTTGCATGGTGGATATAGGCGCCACTGCACTTTGCCGCGGTCAGGTCGGCCCGGTCGAACACTATCTCGTCCAGGCTCGCCTGCTCCAGCACGGCCCCCGCCAGGTTCGCCCCGGTCATGTCGCACTCGCCGCAATCCTCCAACCTGGCCCCGGCGAGGTTGGCTCCGGCGAACCTGGATTCATCCAGATTGACACCCTTGAAATCGATTCCCTTCAGGTCGGCACCAGTGAAGTCGCACTCTTCGCACTCCTTCAAGGCACCGGTTTTCGCCCGCTCCACCAGAACCGGATCGAAAGCATAGCCCGTCAGGGCCATACTCACTACGCAATAGACGACAGCCGCGATCACGTTTTTCATCTGGTATCCCTCCTTAATGACAGACCAATGAAAGGTGAATCTGGTGGCCCACTAACAAAGTAGAGCGAAGCAAGGTCAGACCTGCAGAATTCAGGTTCTGCCCTGTAACCGCTTTTTGAGATCTGTTGGTAACCCTTTTGTTTTGCCTTAACAGGTGGGAATTTCTGCAAGGAATTGGGAATAAATGTCAGCACCTTTCAGAAATCTGGTGATTTTAAGCCCCATACCGCTTTTTATGGCCAAATTGACCATCTGGGGCGGCACCTTCTTTGCCCATCTCACTTCTGCTTCCAGTTGGACAACCAGATTGCTCGGCATGGTCAGGTCAATCAGGATGCGGGCCCCCGGCCGGCAGGTATTGACTGTTTTTATGAAGAGTCCTTCGGTCGAAATGTCTTCCGTAAAAGCCATGCGTGCCGGAGCATCGATCCCGAATCTCAGCATCAACCGTTTTCGATGTCTCGTCAGTTTCCTTTTTTCAGCCATTTTTCCCACCTCGTCGCCACAGGAATGAAATGATACATATGAATGCGTGCTAACATGAATCAAGACAAATAACAACTATTTCCTTGTGGCTGCAAGAATTTTATGCCCGCCGAAAACGGGACGTCAGGCCCCAGCTGCCCCGAAAAGCCGCGAGGGGGAGGCAGTCAGGAGGCAGAACTTGCATCACAACCGCGCGATCAGTTCGGAAATGCGGGTGACGCCGGGGAAGTACTGGTGCATGAGGTAGCCGGCAAGCAGCGCCAGTGCCAGTGTAATGCCGAAAGGTATGGCAGTGGTCTTGAAGACACTCCCCATCCACTCCGAATCGTCCATGCGCCGCGTGCCGCGCACGAGGCTTGCGGCGAGGACGAACTCGAACGCCGCTTCGGAGAGGATGAACGGGGCTTCGTAGACCAGGTAGATGCCGGCACCGACAACCACCGCCACGATAGCCGCCAGCACCGCGAAAACAACCACTGCCACCACGCCCCCCTCATCGCCGAGAGCCGACGACACCGCTTCTCCGGCCACATCCCCCACCGCGTCACCGATACCACCATCCGTGCCGATACCGTCGGAAAGGACGCTCGTCCCGCTCTCCGCTACTGCATCGCCGAAACTCCCCGATGCCCCCGCCCCGGAGAACTCCCCGCCGCCACCCTGAAACACCTCGCCGACGTTAAAATTGCCGCCTGAAATCGGCATGTCGGGGATAACATCGAGCAGATCGGGTGAATTGTCATGGACCTTATGTGCAGCGGGAGTGGTAGCAATGTATTTCAGCCAGAGTTTCACCGCTGTGAAGAAGACCACGTAGGCAAAGACGACGGCAAGAGGATAACGGATCATCACATTATCCAGATCCAGGCCAAGCATGATGCGAGTCGCCAGAAAACCGGCACATACCGTCGCCAGGAGGATCAACGACATATGGAAGCGCAAGGAATGCCGGCGCTTGAAGCGCTCGGTAAAATTGGTTTTGTGGTGGAAGAGGTTTTTCATTTATTGTCTGGCGAACGTCTTAAGGCGCAGCAGCTCGGCTGCTGTCGCCGCTTGTTAGGGCCTGTATGGTTCGATTTTTAAAGAGAAGGACCCTGGGCTGAGGGATGCTTGGGATACTTGCACAGGTTTGTTCCTCTTGCTCAACCAACTTAAAACCTCTTCCTTATCTTCTTGTTTCATCCTGGCGCCGAAAATGACTTCCAACAGGAACTCTTCTGGGAAAAACTTAGGCCCTGAACCCTTGTTGTGGCCGATGATGCGCCATTCCTCTTCATATGCCCAGTCAATTGCCTTCGTTAGAAGAAATGATTGAACTTGGTCGTCGGGCGAGTGCGCAAGCAGATCAACCTCTGGGTAGTCCTCTTTATAATTAACTTGCTGTGCCAAACCAAAAAAAGGAGTAGTGCTCTCGGCGAGGAATTTCAGACAAATTCCTGTGTGGCTTGCAGCATAGTGCGACCAAAGCAATATATTGGTTGACGTCGCGGAGAGAGATAATATGCCTAGCTCGTTTGCAGACGTTTGCATACCTTCGGTCACTTTGGCGATGAATTCTTCTGGCGTAATCCGCTTGGTATCTTGAGCAACCTTAGTTTTACATTGCTCTCGGTTAAGATGTGGGAATTTTTGCCTCAAAAGACTGAAATAATATTCTTTAAGATGCTCAACTGATAAACGGTTGCGATAGTAGACCTTGCAATCAAAGGGGTCATTGAATTCCGAGGGAGATGAGAAATAAAGGACAGATTGTGTCAATATATCTTTCGTCCATTCACGGTGCGGACCGAGCAAGTGCCGGAAGCGGTAAAGCACCATTTGAGATTCTTCCGAGGAATTAGTCATCGTTTCCCTTGCCGCAACCCATTATTAACCGGTTCACACGAACGCGTGTGAACCGGTGATCCACCCTAAAGCAGCCACGGGGTCAGGTCTTGAAAAATCACTTTTCACCCCAAACACCTATTCCCCAAGGGGTCCATCATGAGTGACATAGA
The DNA here is from genome assembly GCF_018476905.1 of Geomobilimonas luticola. Classification (GTDB taxonomy): domain Bacteria; phylum Desulfobacterota; class Desulfuromonadia; order Geobacterales; family Geobacteraceae; genus Geomobilimonas; species Geomobilimonas luticola. Next base: position 85,280 of record NZ_JAHCVK010000009.1, on the reverse strand, counting down.
TCAATTTGCTCGTATCAAACCCCAATGCAGCAGCTTTCGCTATCAGGTTATTTTTCACTTCTGCCTTCATTTCCGGACTTCTGGACAGAATCCATAAATAGGATCTGTCCGGACCGCATACGAGTGAATACTGGTAGTTTTCATGGTCGAGCTCGAACACGATGTAGGATCCGTAAAAAGGGCCGAAAAATGAGACTTTCAGAAAGCCCTGATCCGATTCAGAGACAAAATAGGCCTTCCCTACCGCTTCCTTCCATCTGTTTTCCTGTGCCGAATACCCGCGATTCACCACCCGCAGGCCGCCATCTTCACGCAAAGAATACTCTGCGGAGACGCGGGTCAGTCCTCGCTCGAACGAATGATCCAGTCGCGCAATTTCGTACCACTTCCCCAGGTAGTTCTGGACCTTGAAATTATCGACGGGTTTCACCCCGTCAGGGATGCCCGCGCATCCCGTAAAGAGCATGGCCAACCATAGCGACAGCTTTTTCATGGCGATTCTCCCTTATGCCAATCGGCTTCTTGACGCAAAAAACCGCCCAGCCGGCGTAGTGCCGGCATGGGCGGTTTGGATGGGTACAGGGGCCTGCTCATGGCGCGCTCCCAGACGTGACGGACTCAGAAGATGAGACGTTTGTAACCCTCCGGGCAGCGGCTGTCAAGGAGAAACTGCCCCGGAGAATGCAGAGGGCCGGCAGCTCCAGCCGCCGGCCCTCCTTCTACACCCTCTTGATTCCTGACTTCTCGCCGTTCTCTTCCCCAAGCCGCATCATGCCGCCAGCTTCAGCGCCTGCCTCACCGCCGAAGAAAGCGTAATGGCAACGAAGCAGGCTGCCGGGTAAAGGTAATCATCGCCCGACTCGTCAATAATTCGCACCTGCCCGTGGCGCTCGGCGTCCGGGTCAGGAAGCGACTCGTATATTTTCCGCAGCTCGAGCGACACCGCATAGCCGGCGTTATCGATACAAATGTAATACTGACGGTCTTTTCTGTTTATCGCAGCCATATCAATACTCCTTCAGAATCCTCTTGATCTTGAATTCTTTTTTACCGAAACCGGTTGCTTCATACCAATGGAGCTCCGCTTCTGCCAATGTTCCATCAGTCAGCTTGATTTTGGCAACCCCTTTGCGCTTCCGCCACCGTCCCCTGCCGTATACTTTCCTCAACCGTTCCAGCTCGCGGATAGCCGTTCCTACGGCAAAGGTCTCAATATGCCCGATTTCGCCGACAATCTCGAAATGCACTCGACTCCTTGGCATCCTTCAAAACATTGCCTGGATTGGTTGTTTCAAACCCGCAACAGGTCTGCGTTATGAAAATATAGCACACACACCCTGCGTTTACCATAATTGTGAACAGGTTGCGTGCGACTCTCTGCGCACCCCCCTCTTCTCCATCGGTCTGACGGGGGAAGGGCTTCCGGTCACTTCGCCGGTTCGGCCGCGCCTTCTTCCGGGTCCTTCATCTCCCGGTTGGCCTTGGCGATCGCCTTCAGAGCCTCGGCCTGGATCACCGGCATCAGTTCACCCATATAGACGCCCATTTTCTTCATGGCGGAAATGCCCACCGGAGAACCATAGAAGTCCGCCAGGGCAGCCAGCTCATCGGCGGTAAAAACCTTGACCATGGAATCCTTCATGGATTTCGTGACCGCTTCGATATCCAGGTGCCTGGTGAGGATGTCCTTGAACTGTTCCCGCTGCTCCGGCGGCAGATTGAGCGCCAGCTGTTCCGCCACATCCTGGAACATCTCCCGGGGCGAGGAGACCGACAGGTAGCGGTCGGCTTCCCTGGTCCTGTTTTCTGCCGTGTCCTGGACCGCGAAGGCGGTGTTGCCCACGAGCACCATCATGACAATCAGCACAAGCTTGTTCATGTTCGTCATCCTTTCGTCGCCGAAGCGCCCTGCCCGGCCTTGATGCGTGTAATCTTGTCCATCTCGACCTGAAGACAGTCGGGGCAGAAGCCATGGGTGAAGTCAACGTCCCAGCTGTTCTTGAAATAGGATTCGACCTGCATCCAGGATTCCTTGTCGTCCCGCACCTTGCGGCAAACGGAACAGATGGGGATGAGGCGATGGAGCTCGGCTATCTCGCTGATGTCCTCGATCACGAGCAGCGCATGGGGCCTCTCCCGGAAGGAAAAGGGGGAAGCGGTGATGAGGGCGTACAGGACCACCCTGTCTCCGTTCCGGTCGAGTTCCAGCCGCATGCGGCGGCGCACGACCCGGTTCCCCCGGAAGGCTTCCGTGACGGAATTCCTGACGATGCACTCCGTGCAGGACGGAGCCCTGCCGCACCCTTCGGGCACGTCGGTCGCATGGACACAATGGAGTATTTCGCCGGCGCGCCGTTTGAGGATGGTCTTTCTCTCGGCCATCAGGAGATCGGACGCCGCCGTGTTGTACTCCTGGATCCGTACGTCTTCGTCCACCACGAAGACCATGGAGGGGAGCACATCGAACACCGCCCGGAGCAGGTCGCTCTTTCCCGCGTCGTTCATCGTCATCTTAACCTCACCCCAGCTCGCCGGGAAACGATTCCGGCACGTAGTCATGGAGGTAGCTTTCCATGTAATGCCGCAGGAGGGTGACCATGTTGCTGTCCATCCCTATGAACTTGACCCCCATTCCCTTCGGCAGTTCGGGCTGGATGTCATTCGTCGTATAGATGACCTCCCCCTTCAGATGAATGGGGCTTCTCAGGCTCGGCAGCGGCAGGGATATGTCCAGGACCGTCCCGACTTTGAACGGCTGGTCGGTGCAGGCATACATTCCCCCTTCACCGATGCTCAGGGTCTTCATCGTTGCCGAACAGGTTCCATCGCTGATTTCGGCATTCACATGCATCTTTGCGCGCAGGTTGTGCCGTTTGTAGTGATACGGCAGATGCCGCTCCATGAGTTCGTGGATGGACCGTGCCGTCAACGGTTTGGTCAGGTAATCGACACACCCCGCCTTGTGCGCGTCGAGACGCGCTTCCATCGACCCGTCGACCGAGACGATCGCCACGGGAATGCCTGCAAGCATCCTTTCGCCTTTCAGCCTGCAGCACAGTTCTATGCCGCTGAACTCCTTCAGGTGCGCCTCGGCTATGATCATGTCGGGCATGGTCGCGGTGATCTCCTGCAACACCTGGCCGGCATTGTCCACGTGGGACACCTGGTAGCCCAGGCGTTCCAGCAGATAGGTCATGAACTGGGCGAACGTTCCGGACGGTTCGTACAGCAGCACTCTTTTCATTCATTGCCTCCTATGGTCACTGCCAACATGCTCGTTACCACTGATGCATATACACGCATAGATGCATGTCAGCGGCCTGCCGGACCTTCATGGCGCAAAAAAACCGCCCAGCCGGCGTGTGGCCGGCGTGGGCGGTTTAGATAGGTGACAAAGGCCTGCTCATGGCGAGCTCCCGGACAGTGCGGTATTCAGAAGAATGGAATGTTTGTAACCCTCTGCGCCCCGTCTGTCAAGGAGAATAAACGGCCCGCGCTACGCCCCGTTCCGTCTCTTCTCCACCAGCACCAGATAGGGGGCGGTGGGGGGACGGTTGAGCTGGCGGCTCGTCCAGACGCTGAACGCCTTCGGGTCGAGGCCGCTCCCCCAGACGAGAACCGCCTTTTCCTCTTCGGTGGCACCATCGTGACCGGTGTAGATCGCTACGAGAAGGATGCCGCCGGGAAGGAGAAGGTCAAGGGCGGCGTTGAGTGCCCTGAGGGTGGTTACCGGCCGGGTGACGACCCCCTTGTCGCCGCCGGGGAGATAGCCGAGGTTGAAGACCACCGCCGCCAGCGGTTCCGTCACATACTCCCCGAGCCGCTCGTGTCCGGCACGGACCAGTTCCGCCTGGGCCAGGCACCCCTCGGCCGCCAGGAGCTCGCGGGTGGCAACCAGCGCCCGTTCCTGGAGATCGAACCCCCAGACCCGCCCGCCCGGCCCCACGAGTTTCGCCAACAGGAGCGTATCGTTGCCGTTGCCGCAGGTGGCGTCCACCACCCGGTCCCCCGCCCGCACCCGCTCCCGCAGGAGGAGGTGGGAAAGGGCGACGGCGCCGCGCAGGTCGTTCATGTTGTCGTCTCGTAGTGGCAATGTGAGTTTCCTGGCAAAAACCGTGCGTATACCCTCACCCGGCCTTTGGCCACCCTCTCCCACAGGGAGAGGGTGAACAGAATACCTTCTCCCTTGGGGAGAAGGACAGGATGAGGGTATACCGCCGCAGATGGACTTTTATCGGAGCTGCGCATTCTATTTCTTTCCGGCCAGTTCCAGTACCGCCGGCAATACCACGATAAACGCAATCTGGCACGCCACCATCCCGAGACACATCACCGCGCCGATGCTGAACACCCCCTGGTGCCGGGCGACCATGAGGGCGCCGAAGCTGGCCATGATGGTGAGGGTATTGAGGAATACGCCGACCCCGGTGCTGGAGAGTACCACCTGGCGCGGGGTCTCGTCCTCGCGCCGGTACCGGTTGATGAGGTAGATCCCCGAATCGACGGCGATCCCCAGGACCAGGGGGAGGACGATGACATTGGCGGAGTTGAAGCTGATACCGAAGAGCCCCATGCCGGCCACCATGAAGAGAAGGCCCACCGCCAGGGGAACCAGGCCGATGAGGGCGTAGCGGACGCTCCGGAAGGCGATGAGCAGGATGGCGGCGATGGCGGCTATGGCGTAGAAGAAGGCGTTCCGGTAGGAGTCCCTGAGCACCGTCATGGACTCGTAGACCATCACCGGCTCGCCGGTGGCGGCCGGGTCGACGGAGCGGACATCGTCGAGGAACCGCTTGAGCGGCTCCCGGGCGAATATCTCTTCCTTCGGGGCCACCTGGAGAAGGTATTTGCCGGTCTTGCCGATAAAGCGCTGCATGAGCTGGGGAGGGACGTCGGCCGCCTGTACCGGCGAGGCGGCAAGGCTCTGGCGCAGCATGGCGATCCTTCCGGGCATCTCGGCGAACATCCCCCCCTGGAAATCCTTGAGCATGCCGACCGCGGTGGTGTCCTTCTTCTTTTCCAGGCTGGCGAAGAACCGGTCGAGGGTGGCGAGGAAGGTGCCCACCGGCTTCGCCTCCGGCCGCTTTTCCTGCTCCAGGCGGCTTTTGAGCTTCACAACCCTGGCCCGGAAATCCTCGAAGACCGACGGCAGTTCCATGAGCCGCAGGTCCTCTTCGTAGGGAACAGTCTTGATCCCGTCCAGCGCCTGCCGGGCGGTGGCAAGGTTGCGGAGCTTCTCCGCCTGGTCGTCGGGGACGAAGGTGCGGGCCCAGACCACGTGATCGACGGTGGGGAGCTTCTCCAGCCGCCGCGCCTTCTCCGCAGCCTCGGCCTCCGTGGCCGCCATGACCACGGCGAAGTAGCCGGCGTTCTCCTTGCTCCGCATCAGCTTGTAGGCGTAGGTGACCGATTCGCCCCCCCGGGCCTGGAGGTTCATCAGGTTGTAGTCGAACTCGCTCCGGGCGAGGGGGTAGACGCAGGCGAGGGAGAGGACCAGGGCAACTGCCAGGACGGCGCGGGGACGGCCGAAGAGGACGCGTGCCGCGCCCTCGGTGAATGGTGAATGGTGAATGGTAGACGGCTTTTGCTTTTCCCCAGTCCCCAGTCCCCGGTCCCCGGTCCCGAAGAGAACCAGGAGCGCCGGCAGGACGGTGAAGGTGACGATGACGCAGATAACGACGCCGCCGGCGGCGATAATCCCCAGTTCGGCGATCCCCTTGAAATCGGTGAAGGCGAAGGTGGCGAAGGCGGCGGCCACGGTGGCGGCAGCCATGGTGATAGCCCAGCCGTTGCGGGCCAGGGCGATCCGGAGCGCCTCGTTCTTCCCTGCTCCCCGCCCCAGCTCCTCCTGCATCCGGAGGATGACCTGGATGCCATACTCGATGCCGATGCCGATGAGCATGACGGCGAAGACCGACGAGAGGATGTTCAGGTGGCCGATGGCCAGGGTGGCGAAGCCGAAGGAGCAGCAGATCGCAACCCCCAGGGCGAGCATGGCAGCAACGGTGTTGAGTACGCCGCGGAAGGCTACCAGGAGGAGAATGACGGTGAGAATGATCGTTATGGCCGTGGCGAGGGTGATGTCCCGCTCGCTGGTGACCATCTCCTCGTGCTCCAGCACCGGCGTCCCGGTAATCCCCACCGACACCCCGGCGAACTCGGGAAGCTTGCGCAGGGAGGCGATTTCGGCCCGCAGGGTGGCGATGGCCGCGGCCGACTGCATGAAACTCGATTCGTCCTTGACCGGGAGGACCGTCAGCACCTGCTGGCGGCCGGCGGCGGCAAAGGAGGACTCGCTCCCGTCCGCCCGGCGGAACATGACGCTCTCCAGGGAGAGGCCGGCCCCACCACCCGTGGTGAAGCTGCCGATACCATCACCCAGGGCGCCGAGCATGAAAACCAGGCGGTCGAGGCGTTTCTGCTCGGCGGAAGCGGCGGGAGCCGCCAGCAACCCGTCCATCTCGCCGGTCAGGTGGGTGAAGAGGGTCTGCACCGACGGGGCGGCGGCCAGCGCTTTGAGGGTCGGCGCCGCCTTGGTCAGATTGGCGGTGAAGGTGGCCAGTTCCTCACGGGGCATGAGCAGAAGGCCGTTCTGCTGGAAAAAGGGGAGACCGAAGGGGAAGAACACCTCGCGGAAGTGCTTCCGGTCCGCCGTCAGCCGCTCCGCCAGCCTTTCGCCGAAACGGCCGGCCAGGGCGCTGTCGCTGCTTTCGATGACGACGGCGATCTCTTCCTGGTCCCCGAATTCGGCCCGGTAGGCCCGGTAATCCCGGTTGAAGGAGGTATTGGCCGGCATGAGCTGGTCACGGCCGGTGAGGAACTGGAGTCGCTGCTTCGTGACAACGATCGCCAGAAGCGATATGAGAAGCGCCATCGCCAGGATCAGGCGGGGATGCCTGACGACGATGCCGTACACGCCACGATATTCTTTGGTATCCGTTTTCATGCGACCTCGCTCTGCCGATTTTCAGCCCAACCGGGGGACACTAGCACAGAGTGGCGAAGGAAATCAACCCGCCTCCGTACCCGCGCCGAACCGACTTGAATCATTGATAAAACCTGCCGATTTGAGGAAAAAGGGTGTACCTTGGCGACAAAATATGGTAGAAATACGCGCTTATTGGAAAATACCCACCCGCGCCACGCGGAAACGGAAGAATCTGTCCCCAGCCCCCAAGGAGAACCCGAGACGATGAAGTCTTGCAAATACCCCATTTCCCATGCTCTCACGTCGTTCAACGGTGTCAACGGAGAATCGGACACGCTGACAGGTACGAAACCGGCGGCGAAAATCCATCACCTCCCCCACTCCCTCTGGAAAAAGCAGGAAGGGGCTCAAAGCCCCCTGGACCAGGCCATCGAGCGGAGCCGCGACTTCTTCTTTCGCGAACAGCTCCCCTCCGGCTACTGGTGGGCGGAACTGGAGTCCAACTGCACCATCACCGCCGAGTACATCATGCTCTTCCATTTTCTCGGCATGGTAGACAAGCAGAAGGAGCGAAAGATGGCCAACTACCTCCTCTCCAAGCAGACGGAGGAAGGTTTCTGGACCATCTACTACGGCGGACCGGGCGACCTCTCCACCAGCGTGGAAGCCTATTTCGCCCTCAAACTGGCCGGATATCCCGCCGACCATCCGGCCATGGTCAAGGCCCGGGCGTTCATCCTGGACAACGGCGGCATCATCAAGACCCGGGTCTTCACCAAGATATTCCTCGCCCTGTTCGGCGAATTCGCCTGGTTCGGCGTCCCCTCCATGCCGATCGAACTGATGCTCCTCCCCAACTGGGCCTATTTCAATCTCTACGAGTTATCCAGCTGGTCCCGGGCCACCATCACCCCTCTCTCCATCGTCATGGCCAAGAGGCCGGTGCGCAAGCTCCCCCCCCAAGCGCGGGTGCAGGAACTCTACGTCCGGCCGCCACGCCCCATCGATTACACCTTCACCAAGGAAGACGGCATCCTCACCTGGAAGAACTTTTTCATCGGCGTGGACCACATGCTCAAGGTGTACGAGAGCAGTCCGGTCCGGCCGTTCATGAAGAAGGGGATGGCCATTGCCGAACAGTGGGTACTGGATCACCAGGAGACGACGGGGGACTGGGGAGGAATCCAGCCGGCCATGCTCAATTCCGTCCTGGCGCTCCACTGCCTCGACTACGACAACGATCACCCGGCCGTGGCAAAGGGGCTGGAGGCCCTGGCCAACTTCTGCATCGAGGATGACGACAGCCTCGTGCTCCAATCGTGCATATCTCCCGTCTGGGATACGGCCCTTGCCCTCAAGGCACTGGTTGACGCCGACGTACCGGCCGACCACCCCTCTCTGGTCAAGGCGACCCAGTGGCTGATCGACCGCGAAGTCCGCAAGGACGGGGACTGGAAAATCAAGAGTCCGGAGCTGAAACCGGGGGGATGGGCGTTCGAGTTCCTCAACGACTGGTATCCGGACGTGGACGACTCCGGCTTCGTCATGATGGCCATCAAGGATGTGCCGATCAAGAACAGCAAGTCGAAGGACCAGGCGATCAAGCGGGGCATTGACTGGTGCCTCGGCATGCAGAGCAGGAACGGCGGCTGGGGTGCTTTCGACAAGGACAACACCAAGCACCTCCTGAACAAGATACCCTTCGCCGACCTGGAAGCCCTTATCGACCCGCCTACCGTCGACCTGACGGGACGGATGCTGGAGCTGATGGGAACCTTCGGCTATGGAAAGGAGTATCCTGCGGCGGTCCGGGCCCTGGACTTCGTCAAGCAGAACCAGGAACCGGACGGCAGCTGGTGGGGACGCTGGGGGGTCAACTACATCTACGGCACCTGGTCGGTCCTCTGCGGCCTGGCAGCCATCGGGGAAAATCCTTCCCAGTCCTACATCCAGCGGGCGGTGAACTGGCTCAAGTCGAAACAGAACCTGGACGGGGGGTGGGGAGAGACCTGCCAGTCGTATAACGACCCGACCCTCGCGGGCTGCGGCGAAAGCACACCTTCGCAGACTGCCTGGGCGCTCCTGGCGCTCATGGCGGCGGGGGAAGCGGAATCATCCACCGTCAGCCGGGGAATCCAGTACCTGCTCGACCGGCAGAAGGGGGATGGGACCTGGGACGAGGACCAGTACACCGGCACTGGCTTCCCCAAGTTTTTCATGATAAAGTACCACATCTACCGGAACTGCTTCCCCCTCATGGCCCTCGGCACCTACCGCAGCCTGACGCGGAAACGGGCATAGGGACTGCCTCCCGGCAGCTTTCCGGACAAGTAAACCGAGCGGAAGACCGGAAGAATCTCACATTCTGACCGTCTTCCGCTCTTCCGCGTTCTGGAGTGCCGCTCACGGAGTTATTTGTTTGCAGACCGGACGCCAGATAGGATAAACTGTTCATTCATGAATGTTTTCGTCACCGGTGCCACCGGTTTCATAGGCGCCAGCCTGGTCAGGGAACTGCTCCGGGATGGCTGCACGGTCAGGGTGCTGGCCAGGCCCGATTCCGACCTGCGCAACCTGCAGGGAGTGGACGTCGAGATTCGTACCGGCGACCTGCGGGACCCGGACTCCCTTGAACGGGGGATGCGGGGATGCGAGCGGCTCTTTCACGCCGCCGCCGACTACCGCCTCTGGACCAGGGACCCGGCGGCCATGTATGCAAGCAACGTGGCCGGAACCCGCAACATCCTGGAAGCGGCCCTGAAGATCGGCATGTCCCGCGTGGTCTACACGAGCAGCGTCGGCACCCTGGGGAATCCAGGAGACGGAACGCCGGGATCGGAGTCCACTCCGGTCGCCCTGGCCGACATGGTGGGGCACTACAAGAAGAGCAAGTTTCTGGCCGAACGGGAGGCGGAGAACTTCATCCCCCGCGGCCTGCCACTGGTCATCGTCAACCCGTCCACCCCCGTCGGTCCCCGGGATGTGAAACCGACCCCGACAGGAAAGATCATCGTCGACTTCCTCAACCGGAAAATGCCCGCCTACCTGGACACCGGCCTCAACCTCATCGACGTGGAGGACTGCGCCCGGGGGCACATCCTGGCTGCGGACCGGGGACGGATAGGCGAAAAGTACATCCTAGGGAACGAGAACCTTACCCTGCGGCAGATATTCGCCCTGCTGGAGGAGCTGACCGGCCTGGCGGCACCCCGGGTCAGGCTCCCCCACACCCCGATTCTCCTCGCAGCCTATCTGAACGAGGGGTTGTCGCGGCTGACCGGGAAAGAGCCGCTCATCCCCCTGGCAGGGGTGCAGATGGCGAAAAAATTCATGTATTTCGATTCCCGCAAGGCGGTGCGGGAACTGGGCCTTCCCCAGAAGCCGGCCCGGGAGGCGCTCGCCCGGGCGGTGGAGTGGTTCCGCTCCAACGGTTACGCACGGTAAAATCCGTTCAAGGTTCAACGTTCAGCGTTCTAAACATCGAATGACGAACGTGGCAGGTTTGAGGAGAACATTCATGTACCCATTGCTCGATCGGATAGAGAGTCCCGCGGACCTGAAAAAACTGCCCCAGGAAAAACTGGCGGAGCTGGCCGCCGAAATCCGCCAGTTCCTGCTGGCCAATGTTTCCCGGACCGGCGGCCACCTGGCATCCAACCTGGGATGCGTGGAACTCACCCTGGCCATCCACTACTGCTTCAACTCCCCGGCCGACCGGATCATCTTCGACGTGGGACACCAGGCGTACACCCACAAGATCCTCACCGGCCGCCGCGACCGGTTTTACACCCAGCGCCAGTACCAGGGGATCAGCGGTTTCCCCAAAAGGTCCGAGTCTCCCCACGACGCGTTCGGCGCCGGCCACTCCTCCACCTCCATCTCCGCCGGGCTCGGCATGGCAGTCGGCCGGGACCTGCAGGGAAGTGACAGCAAGGTGATTGCCGTCATCGGCGACGGCTCCATGACCGGCGGTATAGCCTTCGAGGCCCTCAACCAGGCCGGGCACCTGAAGAAAAACCTGATCGTCATCCTGAACGACAACGAGATGTCCATCTCCAAAAACGTCGGGGCATTCTCCAGCTTCCTCTCCAAGAAGCTGACCGGCAACTACTACCGGGACCTGAAAAAGGAGATGAAGGAACTTCTGGAGGGGATTCCCGCCATCGGCGGCAACATCCTCCATTTCGCCCGGAAGGCGGAGAACTCCCTCAAGGGGTTCCTCACCCCCGGCGCCCTCTTCGAGGCCCTGGGCTTCGACTACTTCGGTCCCCTCCAGGGGCACAATCTACCCCATCTGATCGAAATGCTGGAAAACGCGCGCGGGCTGGAGGGGCCGGTCCTGATCCACGTCATGACCACCAAGGGGAAAGGGTATCAGCCTGCGGAGGAGAATCCGGCCCTGTTTCACGGCGTCGGCCCCTTCGACGTGGCGACCGGCAAGGTAACCGCCGTCAAGGGGGGAGCCAAGTCCTACACCGGCATCTTCGGTGAAACGCTCGTCAGGCTGGCCGACGATGACCCGAAAATCGTCGCCATAACCGCCGCCATGCCCGACGGCACCGGGCTCACCCCCTTTGCCAGGGCATACCCGCAACGGTTCTTCGACGTGGGGATCGCCGAGCAGCACGGCCTCACCTTCGCGGCCGGACTCGCCGCCGACGGGTTCCGGCCGGTGGCCGCCATCTACTCGACCTTTGTGCAGCGGGCCTACGACCAGGTATTCCACGACATCTGCCTGCAGAAGCTCCCCGTCACCCTGGCAATGGACCGGGCGGGGCTCGTGGGGGACGACGGTCCGACCCACCACGGCGTCTTCGACATTTCCTATCTCCGCCACCTGCCGGAAATGACCCTCATGGCGCCGAAGGACGAAAACGAGCTGCAGCACATGCTGAAGACCGCCATCTATGCGGACCGCCCCGTCGCCCTCCGCTATCCCCGCGGCAACGGCTACGGGGTCCGGCTGGACCAGGAGATTGCGCAACTCCCCCTCGGCAAAGGGGAGATGCTCGTGGATGGCGATGATGTGGCCATCATCGCCATCGGCTGCACCGTCTATCCGGCACGGGAAGCGGCGACGATGCTTGCGGAGCGGGGTATCCGGGCCACCGTCATCAACGCCCGGTTCGTCAAGCCTTTGGACCGGGAGCTGATCCTGGCGACGGCCAGCCGGACCGGCTGCCTCATTACCGTGGAGGAAAACGCCCTGCAGGGGGGCTTCGGTTCCGCGGTCCTGGAACTCCTGGAACAGGAAGGGGTCACGGGGGTGAGGGTCAAACGGCTTGGCATCCCCGACCGGTACATCGAACAGGGGCCCCAGCCTCAGCTGCGTGCCGATCTCGGCCTCGACGCCGCCGGTATCGCCGCCAGTGTCGAGGCGTTCCTCAGCCAAAAAAACAGGCCGACACTGGCAAGAATAAAATAAATCAACCCTTCTGACACAGAGACGCGGAGGCGCAAAGAAAGGCTTTTCCCTGCGTCTCTGCGCCTTCGCGTCAAAAAGAATTGAAAGGATTTTTCATCAATGCGTTTTCCCTGGAAACTGAACTACGACCTCACCAAATACATCATCGCCAACAAGCTGAACAAGATCGACAAATACCCGCTGGTACTGATGCTGGAGCCGACTCACCTCTGCAACCTGGCCTGCTCCGGGTGCGGGCGGATACGCGAGTACGCCGACACCATCCAGGAGATAATGTCCCTGGAGGAGTGCCTCGCCTCGGTCGACGAATGCCCGGCCCCGGTGGTCACCATCACCGGCGGCGAGCCGTTCCTCTACCCCCCCATCTTCGACCTCATCAAGGGGGTTCTGGCCCGGGGGAAGCACATCTATTTCTGCACCAACGGCCTGCTCCTGGAAAAGGCCCTGGAGAGCATGGAACCCCACCCCAACTTCACCCTCAACGTCCACATGGACGGCCTTGAGGAGACCCACGACCGGATCCTGGAGCGGAAGGGGACCTTCCGGACCGCCATGGCGGCCATCGCCAAGGCCAAGGAGCGGGGTTTCCGGGTCTGCACCAACACCACCATCTTCAAGGAGACCGACCTCGTGGAAATCGAGATGCTCTTCTCCCAGCTGACCGACCTGGGGGTGGACGGCATCCTGGTGGCTCCCGGCTTCGGCTACGAGGCGGTTGGCGAAAAGCTTTTCCTGGAGCGGCGGGAGATCGAGCGAAAATTCGAGCAGGTCTACGAGATGAGCAAGCGGTTCCGCTTCTACTCCACCCCCATGTACCTCAAGTTCCTCAAGGGGGAGCGGAAGCTGGAGTGCACCCCGTGGGGGAATCCGACCCGCAACCCCCGCGGCTGGAAGGCCCCCTGCTACCTCATCACCGACACCCACTATTCCTCGTTCCGGGAGATGATGGAAAAGACCGACTGGAGCAAGTACGGGGTCGGCAAGGACGAGCGGTGCGCCCAGTGCATGATGCACTGCGGTTTCGAACCGACCGTGGTCACCGAGGTGGGGAAGAACTGGAAAGATATCTGGGAAATGATAGTCTGGAACCTGACCTAATTAACTGAAAAATACTTACCACAAACAAAGCCTCGCATGAATTTTCCATGCGGGGCTTTTTACCGCTATCTTTTCAGGCAGATCGAACAGCGATGGCGGACCTCTGGTCTATATACCATATTTATCAAATCAAATATTGTGTTGATATCTAGCACAAAAATAGTATCATGATTTGTGCAAAAGGAGGCCTGCCATGCAACGTGCAACCGTTACCCTGCCTCAAGACCTGCTGACCGAACTGGTGGAGCTGGTCGGAGCCAGAAGCAAGACCGAAGCGGTCCTGACCGCCGTCAAAGACGAAATCCGCCAGCGCAAGCTGGCCCGCATCAAGGCAATGGCCGGAAAGATGGAGTTCACCACGACTGCCGACGACCTGCGCCATGGAGACCGCCGCCTTGGCTAGGGTGCTGGTCGACAGTTCGGTCTGGATTGAATTTTTCCGCAAGAACGAACCGTATCACGGCATCGTCGGCCAACTTATGGACGACGGGCAGGTTGTCTGCTGCGGCGTCATCCTTGCCGAACTGATGCAGGGAGCCAAGTCCGACAAGGAACTTGCCGTTCTGGAGGATTTCCTGCACGTATTCACCTTCATCCCTGAATCACCCGAGTTGTGGGCCGCTGCCGGAAAGCTCTCCTACAAGCTGCGCCGCAAAGGGATGACGGTCGGTTTGTCGGACTGCTTCATCGCCGTTGCCGCTGCATCTGCCAAAATCCCAGTGGCAACGCTGGACAGCCATTTTGATATTCTGCGCAAACCGGCGGGAATCTCTCTGTTACCCCTTGCCTGACCTCAGTCGTTGCTCGTTACAGGGTTGTCGCAATGTTCCCGGCCTTGATCTTCCGAAAGATCAGCCGGGCCACGGGGACTTCCGCGTCGGGAAGTTCCTCGCACTGAAGTATCTCCCCTTCAAAGCCCTCGAACAGCTGTCGCAGTTCCCCCGGCTGGAGGAGGAAGCGCTTGGTATGGTACCCCTGCAGGGTGGGGGTATCGAGAATCGATTCGAAGAGGAACAGCCCGCCGGGATTGAGGGCGGCCACGGCCGGCGGAATCAGCTCCCGCAGCAGAAAGTTGATGTTGACGATGAGGTCGTAGGTGGCGGTGAAGCGGTACGTTTCCAGGTCGGCCTGCAGAAAATCGACGACAAGGGACTCCGCCGTTGCCCGCTCCCTCCCCTTGGCCAGCCCCACCGGTGAAATGTCCACCCCCGTCACCCGGAAGCCGTGACGGGCCAGGAAGATGCTGTTGCGCCCCTCCCCGCAGGCGATATCGAATGCCGTTCGTCCCGGGCAGAGGGAGAGTATCTCCCCTACCCGCTCCGCCAGGAAACGGGACGGAGCTTCCCCCATGGCCAGTCCCTCCCCCGCGTAGCGGTCGTCCCATTTGATCCGGTCGCTCTCCATGATGCTTCCCCCTTCTCCCTGCCAACAGCGTACTACGTGCGCTCGTCGTCGCAACGCCTCATTATTTTCACTTTCTGCTGACTCTTGACCAAGGTCAAGGATTTAGACATCCGGTCGGTATACTTTCGGTACCAGGCAACGTTGCAAAACAACGCCGACGGGCTATAATCGAAGAGCCCTCAACCTACACGCGGGGGAATCCCCCCACTATTCTACCAAGGAGGAAGTCCATGTCAGAAATGTTTTGTAACCAGTGTGAACAGGCAGCAAAGGGAACCGGCTGCGAAGTGATCGGTGTGTGCGGCAAGAATCCGGAAGTCGCTGCCCTTCAGGACCTGATGCTCTACGGATTGAAAGGTATCGCCATCTACGCCGACAAAGCGCGGGAACTGGGGGCCAAGGACGAGACGGTCGACCTGTTCCTGATCGAGGGTCTCTTCACCACCGTCACCAACGTGGACTTCGACCCGGTCAGCCTCGCCGGCAAGCTCCGCAAATGCTACGACAGCAAGGAAAAGATCAAGGCGATCTACGAAACCGCCTACCGCACCAAGAACGGCGCCAGCGCCCCTGCCATCACCACCGGTCCCGCCGCTTGGGTCATCGCCGACAACCTGGAAGGGCTCGTCAAGCAGGGGAAAGAGCACGGCATCAACACCCAAAACAGTGACCAGGACGTCCTCTCCGCTATCGAGATCCTCATCTACGGGCTCAAGGGGATGGCCGCCTATGCGGACCACGCCTTCATCCTCGGTAAAAAGGACGAGGAAGTCTTCGCCTTCTTCCACAAGGCGCTGGCCGCCACCGCTGACACCTCCAAGGGGCTCATGGACTTCGTCGGCCTCGCCATGGAGTGCGGCAAGCTGAACATCAAGGTAATGGGGATGCTCAACGAGGGGCACATCGCCCACTACGGCAAGCCGGTCCCGACCAAGGTCCAGCTCGGCACCAGGAAGAACAAGGGAATTCTCGTCTCCGGCCACGACCTGCGCATGCTGGAAGAGCTCCTGAAGCAGACCGAGGGGAAAGGGATCGACATCTACACCCATGGCGAGATGCTTCCGGCCCACGCCTACCCGGAACTGAAGAAGTACTCCCATCTCTACGGTAACTTTGGCGGCGCATGGCAGGACCAGCACAAGGAGTTCCCCAACTTCCCCGGCGCCATCATCTTCAACACCAACTGCATCCAGCGGCCGGCCGACTCCTACAAGGACCGCCTCTTCTCTTGGGGACAGGTGGGGTGGCCCGGTATCAAGCACATCACCGGCTGGAACTTCAGCGAGGTAATCAACAAGGCCCTGGAATGCCCCGACCTCGCCGATGCTCCGGACAAGGAGATCCTCACCGGCTTCGGCCATGATGCCGTCCTCGGCGTCGCCGACAAGGTCATTGACGGGGTGAAGGCGGGCGCCATCAAGCACTTCTTCCTCATCGGCGGCTGCGACGGCGCCAAACCGGGACGCAACTACTACACTGAACTGGCGGAGAAGGTCCCGAGCGATTGCGTCATCCTGACCCTGGCCTGCGGCAAGTACCGCTTCAACAAGCTGGAGTTCGGCGACATCGGCGGCATCCCGCGACTTCTGGACGTGGGGCAGTGCAACGACGCCTACTCGGCCCTGCAGATCGCCCTGGCCCTGGCCGGCGCCTTCAACTGCGGCGTCAACGACCTGCCGCTCTCCATCATCCTCTCCTGGTACGAGCAGAAGGCAGTAGTCATCCTCCTGTCGCTTCTCCACCTGGGGATCAAGAACATCAAGATCGGCCCGGCCCTGCCGGCCTTCATCACCCCCAACGTCCTCAACTTCCTGGTGGAAAACTTCAACCTCGGCCCCATCACCACCCCGGAAGCAGACCTCAAGGTGGCCCTGGGCCAGTAGACAGCGGTTTCCATGGTATGAAAAAAAGCGCGAAGCTCCATGCTCCGCGCTTTTTTTCGTTCAAAATCCGGGAGGGGCCAGGCCTACCGCGACAGCGTCCTTACTCCAGAGCCCTGTGCAGGAAAGCGATGAGCACCGCAACGATGAGAAGGAACATCATATCCTGTACTGCATTCCAGATGTGGTGGCTCCCGCTTTCAGTGAGCGACAGATCAGCGCTGAACCGCGCGACTCCCGCAAGGAAGCAAAGGGCTATTCCCGGCCAGAGGCGGGCAAACCAGGTAACGAGGAAAATCGGCAGGGCATAAAAAACAAGCACGGAGTAATCCCCGGTCAGATAGTCGACGGCACCGATCACACCTATCAGAAACACCCCACTCGTCACAATTACCCATCTCGGAAGTTTTTCGAAGAATTCCATCACCATGGACGATTCTCCCATCCCTTGCTCTGCATAGTTGTAACGTAGTATACCTTTAAAAAGATGACATACTACTGCTCTTTTTATGCTTCAATTCTCTCTCGACAAAATCAAATTTTTCCAATAGTATGACGGGACAGCATACTGTATACACTTTGCAGTATGTCCGTCCGCCCCTGTCACCTCTTCCCGGCGAAGAGTATCGAACGCAAAGCAATTCCTCTGCAGTTCATATCCCACGGAAAGGAGATTCACAGATTATGGCAACTCCCGAATTCAAGTATCAGGACCCGTTTCCCCTTGGCAAAGACGAGACCAAGTACCGCAAGATCGAAGGCTCGGAGAAATACGTGGAAGTGGACAAGTTTGCCGGCAAGGATGTGGTCAGGGTCTGTCCCGAGGCGCTCTCCATCCTGGCCAATGAGGCGATGCGGGACGTCTCTTTCCTCCTCCGCCCCGAGCATAACGAGCAGGTGGCCAAGATCCTCCGCGACCCGGAAGCATCAATGAACGACAAGGGCGTTGCCATGGCGTTCCTGCGCAACGCGGAGATCGCCGCCAACTTCGAGCTCCCCGTCTGCCAGGACACCGGCACCGCCACCGTCGTCGCCAAAAAGGGCCAGCAGGTCTGGACCGGCGTTAAAGACGAGGAGTGGCTCAGCAAGGGTATCTACAAGACCTACACCGAGGAAAACCTCCGCTACTCCCAGACCGTGGCCCTGGACATGTACGAAGAGAAGAACACCGGCACCAACCTGCCGGCCCAGATCGATATCATGGCCACCGACGGCGATTACTACAAGTTCCTCTTCATGGCCAAGGGTGGCGGTTCCGCCAACAAGACCATGCTCTTCCAGGAGACCAAGGCGCTCCTTACCCCTGAAAAACTGGAGAAGTTCCTCGTCGACAAGATGAAGTATCTGGGGACCGCCGCCTGTCCCCCCTATCACATCGCCATCGTTGTCGGCGGCACATCGGCAGACGCCTGCATGAAGACCGTCAAACTCGCTTCCGCCCACGACCTGGACGCCCTCCCCACCACGGGGAATGAGCACGGCCAGGCGTTCCGGGATATCGAACTGGAGAACAAGCTCCTGGTCGCAGCACAGAAACTCGGTATCGGCGCCCAGTTCGGCGGCAAGTACTTCGCCCACGACATCCGGGTCATCCGTCTGCCGCGCCACGGTGCCTCCTGCCCTGTCGGCATGGCGGTCTCCTGCTCCGCCGACCGTAACATCAAGGCAAAGATCACCAAGGACGGACTGTTCGTCGAGGAAATGGACCGTAACCCCGGCCGCCTCATCCCCGAGCAGTACCGGGGCAAGCACGGACATGGCGTGAAAATCGACCTCAACAAGCCAATGAAAGAGATCCTGGCCGAGCTCTCCAAGCACCCGGTCTCCACCCCGTTGCTCCTGAACGGCACCATCGTCGTCGGCCGCGACATCGCCCACGCCAAGTTCAAGGAGATCATGGACGCCGGCAAACCGCTCCCCGAATACCTCCTCAAACACCCGATCTACTACGCTGGCCCGGCCAAGACCCCGAAAGGGAAGGCATCCGGCTCCTTCGGCCCCACCACGGCCGGCAGGATGGACAGCTACGTGGACGAACTCCAGTCCAAAGGCGGTTCGCTCATCATGATCGCCAAGGGGAACCGGAGCCAGCAGGTAACTGATGCCTGCAAGAAATACGGCGGGTTCTATCTTGGATCCATCGGTGGACCGGCAGCGGTGCTGGCCGAAGAGAACATCAAGAAGGTAGAATGCATCGACTTCCCCGAACTGGGGATGGAGGCGGTCTGGAAGATCGAGGTGGAGGACTTCCCGGCATTCATCCTGGTGGATGACAAGGGGAATGACTTCTTCAAGCAGCTCGGGCTGTAACTTCACGGCTAACGACAAAAGACCCCGGTCGCCTGACAGCCGGGGTCTTTTGTTTTTACGTCACACCCATCCCCATGTTCCCTCGCCAGCCCCGCCTCAACAATATCCGTTTCACCCCCATTTTCTTGCTTTTACGTTAAAATCCTGCTAACACATGGCGTATACCCTTAATGAAGGAGCAACGCATGAAGATGGCACCGTTTTCGTTGAGGAAGAGATTACGGCTGTCGGCCCTTGCAGTAGCAGTACTGGCACTTGCCGGCTGCGCACGGACAGTGACGGTCACCCTCCCCCCCCGCGTCGACCTGGCAAATTACCCGGCAATTGGCCTGGTCGAGTTCGCTTCGCGGCCACCAAGGCTGGGAGCCGACGCCACGAGAAAATTCATCGACAACCTCCACGGGGCGCAGCCGGGGATCCGCATCCTGGAACTCGGTAGCCAGGCAACCGTCCTGAAAGAGGCGGGATACGAGGAACTCGACTTCAAGGCCATCAAGGCCATCGGCGACCAGTTTGGCGTGGCAGCGGTAATAACCGGCACCGTCGAGTTGTCGGAGCCCCAATCCGATGTCAAGTTTGCCACCGACCTGAAAGCGCTTTCGGCCAATGTCAAGGCCAAGGTGGACGGCCGGATAAGCGCCAAGCTCTGGGAGACCGCCAGCGGCGCCACCACCTGGAGCAACTCCTCGTGGGGAAGCTGGACCGTGGGAGGTCTGAGCCTCGGCAGCAACGGCAGCGTCAGCGGCGGCTACAACTACCCCCGTGAAAAGCAGGACCAGATACTCATGGCGCTTGTCAGGGCGCTCAACGGCGAATTCTGGCCGAGCTATGAAAAGCGGAGAGTGGAAGAATAAGGCGTGACGACGGATCGGAGGAGTGCCATGTCGGATATTCTGGAACGGTTGAAAGCTGGTCCTCAGGACCGGTCGCTTATGGCCGAGGCGGCAGACGAGATAGCCGGACTGCGGAAAAGGCGGGATGAGCTTGAAATGCTCCTGATCATGCTGGTGCGGACCGGCTGGCCGTGGCAGGAGGACGGCACGCCGAATAGAATCCTGCAACACTGCAGGGAGGGTTACGCCTCCGCCATGAAAGACGCAAAGGAGCTGCTGGGGCTCGACCATCTCAGTATGATCACCAGGACCGAACCAAGGACGTGAAAACCGCCAACAGGCTGCTACTCTCCGTGACCCTGCCGTGAAAGGCCGGCATCACCATGACCCTGATTTCCACCATAATCCTGCTCATACTGGTCCTCGATCCCCTGGGGAACATCCCGTTTTTCATAGCGGCGTTAAAGGATGTTCCCGCCGAACGGTGGAGACCGGTCATCGTGCGGGAACTGTTCATTGCCCTCGGCGTACTGGTCCTGTTCCTCTTCCTGGGCCCCCAGCTTCTCAAGCTTCTCCACATCTCCGGCCCCTCCCTCACCATCGCCGGGGGGATAATCCTCCTCCTGATCGCCATCAAGATGATCTTTCCGAGCCAGGCCGGATTCGAAGAGCGCATCACGAATCGCGAGCCGTTCGTCGTCCCCCTGGCAATTCCCTATATAGCCGGCCCTTCGGCGCTGGCGACCGTCATGCTGCTGGCAAGCAGGGAACCCCTCCGCTGGCCGGAATGGCTTCTGGCACTCATCGTTGCCTGGCTGGCCACCGGCTGCGTGCTGCTTCTCTCGGGAGAACTGGAGCGGTTTCTGGGAGACCGGGGATTGATCGCCCTGGAACGGCTGATGGGAATGATCCTGACGGCAATCGCCGTGGAAATGACCCTGACTGGTATCATGGACTTCGTTTCCCGTCATGCATAGAAGTGGCAAGGAAACTGCCGCAACAACGGTGTCAATTCATCGGATTTATGGTATAGTAGGCCCGTTCGCACATCCGTGACCCCAAGGAGGCACAACGTGGCAATCACGCTGCTCGACATGCTGCTCAACGCCGGTCTCATAACCCGTGTTCAATTTGACGACGCCCTGAAAAACCGCGTCATCTTCGGTGGCAAGATCGGAACCAGCCTCATCGAACTGGGGTACATCAGCGAGGAGGAACTGGCCCGTTTTCTGAGCAACAAACTCTCGGTTCCCTACGTATCCCCCAAGCAGCTCCTGACCATCCCCCAGGAAACCATCGACCTGCTCCCCCGGGACCTGGCCGTCAAATATGGCGTCATCCCCCTTAAACTCGAAAAAAAACGGCTCAGCCTGGTCATGTCCGATCCGGCGGACCTGAAGGCCATCGACGAGATCGGCTTCATCACCGGTTTTATCATCCGCCCCCTCATTACCCCCGAGGTCAGACTCGCCCAGGCTCTCAGCAAGTATTACCAGGCGGACATGCCCCCCCGCTATCAGCACATCATTGAAATCATCGAAGCGAAGAAACTGGCGGCTGCCGCGGCCCAACCGACACAGCCGCTCCCAATCGTCCCTCCGCCAGTCCCCCCTCTCCCGGCGGAGCCGGTTCAGAAGCCGGTACCTGCCGCACCGGAACCGGCGACGCAGCCGGAGACGGAGCAAGCACCGCTGCCACCCGTGACTCCACCCCCCTCATCACAGGAGATGGAACAGGAGCACCCGCAAGAGCAGCCGGAAGAGTTTCTGGAAGATCTTGAAATAGTCGAGGATGGCACATGGTCGGAACAGATCCGCCGGTTCGAGCCGGATGCGGTTTCCCGGGGTCTTGCCTATGCCGAAAGCAGCGAGGATATCGCCGATCTGCTGATGACCGAACTGGGGAGCAAGCTGAAACGGGTAGCGCTCTTCAGGGTCAAGAACCATACGGCCATCTTCTGGAAGGGGTTTGACCGGCAGATGACCATCACCGGACTCGACAAGCTGCATTTCCCCCTCACTGAGCCGTCCGTCCTGAAGACCGTCGCCGACAGTGCAGGCGTTTACCTCGGGCCGCTGCAGGAGACCCCCCTCAATCACCTGCTCAACGATGCCCTCGGCGGTGGCCAGCCGGCGGCAGTACTCCTCATGCCGCTCCTCATCGGAGGACGGCTGGTCAACATCGTCTATGCCGAGGGAGCGGAAGACCTGAGCGCCATGGTCCCCGACCTGCAGAAACTCCTGACCAAGGCGACCCTGGCCCTGGAGATACTGATATTCCGGGACAAGATCCTCATGCTCTGAACATGAGAGGGGGAGAGTCCGCACCGGCCCCTCCCCCCTTTTCTTCGCTTCCACACCACCCGTCAGTGGGTCACTTCACTGCACTCATCCATCCCCCACGAATCCAGCTCACCACTCTCGAGCTTCACCTGGACAGTCGCCCCTTCATGGGTACATCCGAAACTATAACCGACCTGCCCGGTACGCAGGTTTCTCAAAGGAATCCGTTCGTCCCTCTGCTCGGTCAGGTAGCATACCCTGTCATAATCACTGGTCCTCATGGTACGAACCCCCTCTCTTTCATCTTTCCTGGTTACATCATACCAGAAGTCCGCAGTTTTTGAAAACAGTTTTCCTTTTCAATTCCTCGGCGGCACGGGGCAGGGGTATGTCCGTCAGAGCGGGAGCCGCCACACTTCACGATTTTTCTCCTTGACTCTCCCCGTTTACTCCCCTACTCTTTTTTAACCAACGTGGCTTCTCGCCATAACCACTTTCATAAGGAGAAGAGGATGAAAAAATTCCTTCTTGCAGCACTGGCTGTCCTGGCTTTCACTGGCGCGGCAGCAGGAGCGGGTGGACTCGACGGTTTCCTCTCCAACCTCAATATCCAGGCGAGGGCCGACCTTTCCGGTTTCGCCGGCCGGATCAGTGCCCAGTTCGGGATTCCCGGCGCCCAGGTAAACACCGTCATCGGCACGGTAAAAGACCCAGCCGACGCCTTCATGATCTACCAATTGGGCCAGATGGCAAACGTCCCTCCCGACAGGGTCATGCAGGTCTATCAGTCCAAACAGGGAAAAGGTTGGGGCGTGATCGCCAAAAGCCTGGGGATAAAGCCGGGATCGCGGGAATTCCATGCTCTCAAACGGGGTGATTTCGTCCTGAGCGGCCAACCGGCGAACAGTCCCGCCGGACCGGCAGGCTATGGTCCCGGCAAGGGTAAGGGGAGAGGGCACAACAAGTAGCCGTGCACAGACCGTGCAAAACACAAAGGGGCTTGCCGCTCTATTGAGCGACAAGCCCCCCTTTTAATTGCTTCGACAAGCCCCCTGTTATTCGATTATGAATTTAAGGCTCTTATACCTCGTCACAACGTTTCGTACTTCTTCCTTTAGTCCTTCCGGCAAATTTGACTTGAGATCCTGTGCCGCCGCATTGAAATCATTCTCCAGTTTATTTGTTGAATCGTTGAAGTTCGACCAGGAGGAGGAAGGAGCCATGGCGTTGGCATTCATCCTGGTGTAGACGCCGTAAAGGTTATTCAGTTTTTCGTTGGCAGCGGTATACTTCCGCGGTGGCTGAGTCAGTTTCTGCATCACTGCATCAATTTCATTCTTCACGGTATCGATATCAGACTCATCTTCCGGGCTGATACGGGGAGTGAAATTTAGCCCTCCATCCAGTTTGGCTTTCCAATCGGCAGAAAGCTTCGCACACTTCGCGAGGCTCATATCGGACCCCGATTTTATACCATAAAGTGCCACGACGTAATTTTTCGCGAATTTTTGTTCCTTTTGCCTGTTATTGTAAACCGTCCCCCCCCCCACCATCAGAGCAAGAAGGGCAATGACGCCCACTATCATCAGGAAAAGTTTCGGAGATTTTTCAAGTGGTTGCACTACTGCAGGTGACGATTTTTGCCCTGGCAGAGGTAACGTGCTCTTCGCTTTAGCCGGTCGGAGAGAAGAACCATCCTCTTTGATGGTAGCCGTTTTTCTGACTGTCCGCTTGAGACCGGACTGCACAACATAATATTCGGGAAACAGGGCTCCGCAGTGGGCACAACTGATGGAGGGGCCAAGTTCATTACCACACTGGACGCAGGAAATTTCACCCGTTTTCCGTAATGCCCTCGCGCCAAAAGATTCCTGATATACCAGGAAACGACCCTTGCATTCCGTACATGTGGAGGTGGTCCCCTCTTCAGGGACTTGGGGCAAAACTACCTGTATCTTTGCGTGGCATTTCGGGCAGATGCACTTCATATTTTAGTCACCTTCTCACTAGGGGGTGATGATGGAGCGATTACCACTCGATTCTCTCGCCCATCCAGACACAGGCGTTCTTAGGTCGCTGTTACACAGCGTACCAAATTTCTACGACAAAAAATGTCACATACATGACAAACTACGCAACGCAAGAACTTCCTCAGTAAGTTTCTGCCAGACCGATAAAACCACCATCGTTGGCAAGGACAACATCATCTGCACTGGATGGATCGGAAATGAGTGCGGCACTCGCCCCATCGTTGCCTTTGCTGTAAAGGTCAAACTCCGTGTTCAGAGCCATGCCAAAGCGTTTACGCAGCAGTGCGCCAGCAGTGGCAACCTGCCGATATTCGTACGGATGATCCCATGGGTCGAGGAGACTGCCCCGTCCAATGTCGTTCAGCGAAACGGGAAGAACTCCCTTTTCCGTGAAATGGGCGAGGATTTCCGTTTCCAGGTTGCGTATCTCCGCTACAGCACGATACACCCTAGCCTTTTCCCTGACCTGACCATACAAAGGCATGGCAATCGTAGCGAGGATACCTACAATTGCAACGACAATGATAAGTTCGATCAACGTAAATCCGCGACTGCCAAGTGGAGAGACATCCCGTGCTCTGGCGGTCATTGGTCTTGCATGGCAGAGGAATTCTTTTCCGTCACATACCATCATATTTTCCTTGAATATTCATGGGATTCATCCATGGGAGACATTCCTAGTCTGTTGGTTGTATAATCAAACCTGTTTAGTAAACTTATCAGAAAAAAGTCCAGGGTGCCATGCACCACTGCCAATCACAATCCAGTTAACAACCGAATTCTGGCGTTATCGAAGAGCCACTGGCTCAACGCCAGCATTTAAAGCAAAATTCGTGCCTTTTTTCATAACAACGTTTTTACAGTAGAAAGACGCCACAACCTTCGCAAGGGATGAAAAGTTCTCGCTAACAGGCGGATTCCATGACCCGAAAGATTTTCATTGCCGCGACCGGCCAGAACATCGGCAAAACGACGACAAGCCTTTTTCTGTTGCACCTGGCCCGGAAAAAATATGACCGTCTGGGCTTCATCAAGCCTCTGGGCCCCAAGCCGGCTGTGATGAACGGTATCGAAGTCGACAAGGATGCTGCGCTCATGGCCCAGGTGTTCGGACTGGCGAAGGATCTGCCCCTCATGTCTCCGGTGGTCCTGCACCCGGACTCCACCAGAAAGGCCATCGACGGCGAACTGCCGGCCGATGAACTGCAACGGCGAATACTGGCCGCCTGCGCCGAACTGGAGAAAACATGCGACTTTCTCATCATCGAGGGGTCGGGACACGTGGGGGTCGGATCGGTCATCGGCATGTCCAATGCCCGTATCGCCCGGATGCTCGATGCACCGGTGCTGATGGTGACCGGTGGCGGCATCGGCAACGTGGTGGACTCCGTCCATGCGAACCTGGCCCTCTTCGAAAAGGAAGGGGTTGAAGTCCGCGCTATCCTGGCGAACAAACTGATTCCCGAAAAACGCGAACGGACACTCGACTACCTGCGCCGGGCTTTTGCCCCTGAACCGTTCCAGGTCCTGTCCGGATTCGATTACCAGCCCATCCTGGCCAACCCCACACTCCACCGGGTCTCCGTGCTCCTCGACCTCCCCCTTCACGGCAATACCCATGATGCCCGACGGATCATCAACCATGTCCAGATCGGAGCCGCATCCACCCAGAGGGTCGCCGAGCTCCTGAAGGACTCGTCGCTCCTCATCGTCACCAGCAGCCGCGACGAACTGCTGGTCACCCTGGCAAACCTCTATCACATCCCCGAATACCGGAAAAAGATCGTCGGGCTGGTCATCCCGGGGATCATCCCGGTCGGAAACATTACCCAGCAGATACTCGACCGGAGCAACATCCCCTACCTGCGCACCCAGAGCCATACCACCGCGGAACTTCACCGGCTCATCACCGAGGACGTCTCCAAGCTGACCGCGGAGGACACGGAAAAAATCACCCTCGTGCAAAACCTGGCCGACACGGCATTCGATTTCGACACACTGGATGCGCTCTTCGACAGGTCTGCCGGGCATCTTTAGCCAATCACCGCCACATTATCTGCCCCTCCACACCTTGCGTTGGCTGTCCTTCACTTCCTTCCTTGCAAATCGTCCCGCCTGATCCATACTATGACAGTGACAATTCTGTACGGAATGGCACTTTCTGTCACCATAAGGAGAACACCATGAAAAAACATCCTTTTCCGCTCATAATTGCACTGTCTCTGCTGATCAGCACCGGCTGCCAGGCGGGATTCCTGGACGATCTGTCCAGGGAACTCGGTATCCCGTCCGTTCCGTCCGCACAGCAGACCGGTCTCGATGATGCAACGATCGTCAAGGGACTCAAGGAGGCGCTTTCCACCGGCACCGACCGGGCAGTAAAGGCCGTGGCGCAGACCGACGGCTACTTCGGCAACCAGGCGATAAAAATCCTCATGCCGGAAAAGATTCGCAATGTCACCGACCTGCTCGGCAAGATGGGGTATCAGCAGCAGGTGGACGACGTCGTCCTGGGGATGAACCGGGCGGCTGAAAAAGCAGCCCCCATGGCAACGGAATATTTCGTCGGCGCCCTGAAGGAGATGACCTTTACGGACGCGCGGAATATCCTCCAGGGGGGAAACACGGCGGCAACGGATTATTTCAAGGGCAAAACCGGCGCAAAAATCCAGGCCGCCTTCAAACCAGTCATTGCCGACAGCATGAACCAGGTCGGTGCGACCCGCGCCTACAAAGGGATGATGGCCAACTACGGGGCGCTCCCCTTCGTAACCGGCACGTCGTTCGACATCGACAACTACGTGACGACCAGGGCAGTGGACGGGCTCTTCACCATGCTGGGGGAAGAGGAGAAGAAGATCAGGACGGACCCTGCCGCCAGGGCCACGGAACTGTTACGGAAAGTATTCGGGAAATAGGAACGGTTCTATCCCGCAACTGACAGAAAAGCCCCCGCAGGGAATCCACGGGGGCTTTTCATGTTGTTCGGCCACGCTTCACTGCATACAGCAATCAGCTCAGCTCCTTGAGCCAGAACTGCATGGGGTGATCCCGTTTGACACCGTCAGCCTCACGCCACGTGAAGTGCGTGGTCACGCCGGGGAGGCGAACAAAACCGGTGCGGGCGAGGAAGCGTGTGATGGGGATGTAGTCACGGGGGCGCAGAGGGTGAGCATCGGGTCGCTCGACCGTCGCGCAGGTGAGTGTGCGGTAGCCACCGAGAGAACGGATGTGGCTTTCCAGCCGGGCCAGCAGCTTCCGGCCCAGGCCGCAATTCCGGTAGGTGGGGCGGAAGAGCAGCTCCCCCACGTAATACATTTCGTCAAGCGATAGTGGTGTATCGGCAAAGGCGCCGCGTATCTGCGTGTCTTCGTGGACAAGCGGCATGCCGGTAGCCCCCCCGATTACGGCAGACCTGTCACAGGCGAGAATGACGCAGGCATCGGGTGTCTTGGCATAGGTCTCCAGATACGTGAGCTCGTCTTCCCGACGTCCCTCATACAGATAGGGATACTCCTGGAAGATATGGAGACGGAGCGTCGCCAGCTCGTCCAGAACGCCCGCAATAGCAGTCCCGGTCAGCAGGTGCTCCGTGATCACCTTGCTATCGTTCATAGTGGGTCTCCTTTCGCCGTACCGCTGCAGATTGAAAATCGCAGGGGCTCGCATGACTATTGACGTCATGTCGTCTATGAGCAATGATAGTGCACATGCTGTCGCAAGAAAAGGTATTCGAACAATACCACGACAAAGGAGGACGTATGAACGTCGTAGCATTTAACGGCAGTCCGAACAAGGAAGGAAATACGTGGCACGCGCTGAAGATGGTGACTGCGGAACTGGAGAGTGAGGAGATCGGGACCGAGATTGTGCATGTGGGCAACAAGGCGATACGGGGCTGCACCGCCTGTTACCAGTGCGTGAAGAACAAGAATGAGCAGTGCGTGCTGCCCGGTGACGAGGTGAACGCCTGGATCCAGAAGATGAAACGGGCGGATGGCATCATCCTGGGCTCTCCCGTGCATTTCTCCGCCATCGGCGGGACCATGAAATCGTTTCTTGATCGCGCCTTCTTCGTAACCAGTGTCAACGACAGCATGCTCCGCCACAAGGTTGGAGCCGCCGTGGTTGCGGTGCGGCGTTCCGGCGGCCTGCCGACCTTTGACCAGCTGAACAACTTCCTGAACTACGCCGAAATGCTGATGCCGGCGTCGAACTACTGGAATGTGATTCACGGCAGAGTGCCGGGAGAGGTGACTCAGGACATGGAGGGCGTACAGATCATGCGGGTCCTGGGAAAGAACATGGCCTGGCTGATGAAACTGGTGGAACAGGGCAAAGGGACCATCACCCCCCCGGAACGGGAAGCAAAAACGTTCTTCAGCTTCATTCACTGACCGGTACTGACTGGAGGAAGAGGAAAGGATACCTGCAATGAGCGCCTTTCCCCGCCAACGAAAAAGCCCGCCAAAAGCGGGCTTTTCTGTCTGCAGCGAATCATTCAACGCGACGTTCCTGAACCGGGTCAGTTCCCCCGGCGCGCCCGGTTGACGTGGGTCCGGGATGGCGCCCCCGGCTGCTGTCCCCCCCGGCCAGCTACATGGGGCTTTGCGCCTTCCGGCTTAGGAGAGGTCGCGCTGTGTGGGCTTTTTTTCTTGTCTCCCTGGGGTTTGCGGCCCGGCATCGGTTGCCGCGGCGGGCGGGCGAATTCGGTGTCCTTGCGTGGTGCGGGCACCTTGTAGTCGAAACCTTCCACCGTCCGACGCTCGATGGACGCATTGAGCTTCCGCTCGATGGTGCGCACCATCACGCCGTCTTCACCGGTCACTAGGGTGAATGCGTCGCCGCTTTTTGCCGCGCGCCCCGTCCGGCCGATGCGGTGAACGTAGGCCTCGGCCGTATCGGGGATGTCGTAGTTGATGACGTGGGAGACCTGGGAAACGTCGATTCCCCGGGCGGCAATGTCGGTGGCGACGAGGATCTGGAAGGTGCCGTCCCGGAACCCGTCGAGCGCCGCCTGGCGCCGGTTCTGGGACAGGTTCCCCTGGAGCGAGGCAGCCTTGTAGCCGGCCTTCTCCAGTTGCTCTCCCAGCCGCTTGGCACGGTGCTTGGTCCGGGTGAAGATGAGGACCGATTCGGTATCGGTGTGGTGGAGAAGTTCAAGGAGAAGCGGGGTCTTGAGGTGCTGCTCCACCGGGTAGAGGGCATGGCTGACGGTGACCGGCGGGGCGGTGTTCCCCACCTGGACGGTAACCGGGTCGGTCAGGACCTCGTGGGCAAGCTTCCGGATCTCGTCGGGCATGGTGGCGGAGAAGAGGAGAGTCTGTCGCTTTGAGGGAAGCTGCTTGAGGATGCGTCGGATGTCGGGGAAAAACCCCATGTCGAACATCTGGTCCGCTTCGTCCAGGACCAGCACCTCCAGCCGGGAAAGGTCGATGGTCCCCTGACCAATGTGATCCAGGAGCCTTCCGGGGCAGGCGACGACCACCTCGACGCCCCGTTTCAGCTTGTCGATCTGGGGATTGATGTTGACGCCGCCGTAGACGGTGACGCTCCGGATGCGGGTCTGCTTCCCCAGGGCGACGATGGACTCATGGATCTGTTCCGCCAGTTCGCGGGTGGGGGCGATGACGAGGGCGCGGACATGGCCGCGGCCCCCCTGCATGAGGCGGTGCAGGATCGGGAGCGCGAAGGCGGCCGTCTTTCCGGTGCCGGTCTGTGCAAGCCCCATGACGTCGCGCCCTTCCATGACGGATGGAATCGCCTGGGTCTGGATCGGCGTGGGCTCCACGTAACCCGCCGCAGTGACGCCGGCTGTCACGTTGGGGTGGAGGTTGAATTTCTTGAACTGCATCTGGGTTTCCTTCTTTCCGTGTTCCGCAAGAAAAAAGCCCCGGGGATATTCCGGGGCTTACGATGATTTCGTTGTTTATCCGGGAACCGCTTGTAGTAGTAATGACCCTAGCAGCTTTAGGGAACCCCTGTCAAGGAGAATAACGCCCTATGCAGGAGAGCAGCATACCCCTTGACCTCCGCAGCCGATCCGGCTACTCTTTTCTCCATCCCCCCAGCTTGCACCAGGGAAAGGCACACCATGTGGCAGCACCTAACCGACGCGGTACGTGAGCAGCAGGCCCTCTTCGACAGCGAAATCGCGTCGTGGATCGACGGGTACACACAAGAGGGAGGAAGGCTCTTCTGCGGCAAGGGGTGCAGTAACTGCTGTACCCTGGCGGTTAACTGCACCTTTCCCGAAGCGCTTCGTATCTCAACAACCCTCTCCGAATCCCAGGCCGCCAGGATTCTGGGACACGCGGGCCGCCTCTTGTCACATGTCCGTGAGGTTGCCGACCTGAAGTCCTATCTCAGGATGCACCGGCAGGAGATCGGCCACTGCCCGTTTCTCGATGATACCGGCAACTGCGGCATCTACCAGGAGCGCCCCCTTTCCTGCCGCGCCCTCCTCTCCACCAGGGAAAGCCGCTGGTGCGGTCTCGACTTTGCCCAACTGTCGCCGGAGGAAAAGCGGGCTTTTGTCGAAAGTCTCGACCGGGCCGTAACCGCCTTTCCTCTCCACTACGTGGCCGCTACCCAGGAGCGGGGACAGGCGCTGGAAACGGACATCGCGCGGGAGATGGCCAACCGGTACGGGTTTTCCCTCTACGGCAACCTCCCCTATCTCATCCACCTGGAACGGGAACATGGCATAAGCGGCATCATCCCCCAGGGATTTGAGATAACCACGAGTTTTCTCGATCAGAACGACCTCCTCAACCCCTTTCTTCTCACACTCGACAGGGAGTGAGGCTGGTCGGGCTGAATGTAGCGTCAACCACTGTCCGGGAGTCTGACATGCTCTGGCGCGAACGCTCGAAAACGAAGCTTCACGGTGCGCTCCTCGACCGGCCGGCCGATGACCCCGACCGCTGCAAAGGGTGCGACGGCGCCTGCTGCCGCTCTTTCCCCGCGGTAGAACTAACCTGGGACGAGTACGAGCGACTGCTCGCCCTGGGGGCCACCCGCCTCCACTTCTCCCTGACGGGGCACCACAAGCTGATCATCGAGAATGGCTGCGAGTTCCTCTCCCAGGGGAGATGCGCCATTTACGGGGACCGTCCCGATATCTGCCGTCGCTTCATCTGCTCGGAAGAATAATACGCCACTTCGACGCAGTTTTTCTCTCCCCTTGACCAGCATGGAAGAAACGGGTATCCTCCACAACGTGAAACCTACCTCATGAATCTGATCATGCCTGACACGGAAGGAGTTCCTCCCCATGCCCATCAAGAAATCAAAAATTCTCCTCTGGTTCTTCATTGTCGTAGTGCTCATCGTCGGCGCCGCCGCCGGCTACACCTGGTTTACCCTGACCTGGAGCTTTTCCAGCGGGGAACGTGCGGGTTACGTCCAGAAGTTCTCTCATAAGGGTTGGCTCTGCAAGACATGGGAAGGGGAACTTGCCATGGTCCCCGTACCGGGCTCAATCCCCGAGAAGTTCATGTTCAGCGTCCGGAGCGATGCGGTTGCCGAACAGATCAACCGCTCCATGGGGAAACGGGTGGTGCTCCACTATGAACAACACAAGGGTGTGCCGACCCGATGCTTTGGCGAGACCGAGTACTACATCACCAGCATCCTGGTGGCTGAGTAGACGACTCCAACCATGAACCTGCATGGTTTAAAATAGCCCGGACTTCCGGGCTGTTTCCATTCCAGCCCCGCAGTTGCACGGCAATCGGCCGACTCCGGTACCCGACATCGGGTTGCAGGCATGGCGATGTCCATGGCGAACCCCCATTCCTTCTGGTATCGTAGCAGCAAATATCCGGAACCGAGGGGGGCATCATGAAAACAATCAGGTTTTTCTTACTCGCGGGGATCTTTTTTCTGCTCACGGGATGCGGCGGCGAAGTGACGGTCACCGCGACGGTACCGTTACCCGATCCGGTGATCTATCCACCATCGATCACGGCGCTCCAGTTTCACAAGGATGCCGCGCAGAAGTTTATCGTCGGCACCATCGACTTTACCGCGCCCGACACCGATCTGGACACCATGACGGTCATCGTCTCCGATGGAGCAGGAAGGGAGGTCTCCCGAACCATCACCGACCTGCGGTCGTTCGCGGGATACACCGCCGGCACTATCTTCTTCAGCATCGACTACATCACCCTGTTCCCCGGCGGCTACACTTTTACCATCTATCTGACCGACTGGCGCGGATTGCTGTCCAACCCGGTTTACGGCACGTTTGCGGTACCCTGAAAACAGGAAAAAGATATCCGGGGAGATTTGCATAACCAACAATCCGGTGGTATACCTGTTTCAGTCAAGCAGTTCCCATCCGCCAGCAACAAGGCGGCAAAGCACATCAAGGAGAGACCGTATGCGTACGCAAATCTGCATGTTCATGATGCTCGCCACGCTGGCAGGGTGCGCCCAGCCAATGACCAAAACACAAAAAGGTGCCGCGATCGGTACCGGTGCCGGCGCTGCTGCAGGGGCAGCTCTGGGTCAGGCAATCGGCCGCGACACAGGTTCGACACTCATTGGCGCCGCTGTCGGTGCCGCAGTTGGGGGTGTTACCGGCGGATTCATCGGAAATTACATGGACAAGCAGGAAGAGGCCATGCGCCAGACCCTGTCCAATGTGGAAGGGGCAAATGTACAGCGCAATCTGGACACCCTGGCGGTAACCTTCAAATCAGACATCCTCTTCGCCGTCAATTCCTCGACACTCAAAGGTGGAGCCTTCGACGAGATATCCCGTGTCGCCAAGGTCCTCAACCAGTATCCCGAGACGCGCATGACCGTTGCCGGATACACCGACAGCACCGGCTCGGAGGAACTCAACCAGAAACTGTCCGAAAAGCGGGCGGAGAGCGTGAAGAATGCCCTGGTCGGCGAAGGGGTGAACCCCGCCCGCATCACCACCGTCGGTTACGGAGAAAGCAAACCGGTGGCAGACAACGACACCGAAGCAGGACGGCAGCTGAACCGCCGGGTTACCATCTTCATTACCCCGAACCAGCAGTAGAAACAGCGGAGAATCTTCTATCCTCTGACAATGCCCGTGGCACGGGAGCAGCGAGACACAAAAAAACCCCGTCCTTTCAAAGCAAGGCAGTGGCTAAACGTGTGGTAATGGATTTCGATTAAAAATGGCTCCCTTCGCTTCTGGAGGGAGCTATTTTTTTTCTGTCCCCTTGCTTACCCTTCCCTCTTTTCTCTGTATATGATAATCAAACAGACAAAAGGGGGATTTTTTTATGCCTGCGCCGACATCACCAACGTCAGCACCGAAAAAACCAAGTCGCAGACAGCGCGTTCCGCCCGCCAGCGAAGGAATCCAGGTGAACTTCTGCAAGAACCCGTCTTGCAGGAACTTTGGAGTGCCGGCCTTGGAGAACATCAAGGGCCTGACATTGCCTGCTACGCCGGGGGCGGCGACCGGTCGGCGGCACAGGGACAACTATACGGTTGGCAAAAGCAGTAAAGGCGGGCGCAAGATACTCCAAATGACGTGCAACATCTGCAAACAAAGGCCTCCCGTCAAGAGCAATAAAGGCGTCAACGAAGAGATCCAGCGCATGATAGCGTATTTGAAGCCGCCCAAATCGCCAGCCTGCAGGACAAAGGGATGCGCAACATACAACCTGCCCGTTGCTGACTGGAAATGGCTTTACACCTATCATGGAGCCACAAAAGGTAAGTCTGAGCGCTACATGTGCAAAGCCTGTCGCAAAACCTTTTCAATCAAGACAACGACGACAAAGCCCCAAAGCACGTCCTACAAGAACCTGCTGCTGTTCAAACTGATTGTCAACAAGATGCCATTCCAACGGATCTGCGAGGTCCTGGACATGGACATGCACACCCTCTACAGGAAAATCGATTTCCTGTACAAGCAGTGCCGCCTGTTCGCCGGCAACTACGAACGCAAGCTGATGGAGTTGAAGAAAGACCGTCTATATATCTCGCTGGATCGACAAGACCATGTAGTTAACTGGGCGAGCACCAACGACAAGCGCAACATCGTGCTAAATGCACTCGGCAGCGCCGACAACAAGTCAGGTTTTGTTTTCGGCATGCATCTGAATTTTGACCCTGGTTTCAGGTCCTCGGACATAGAAAAGAACGCAAGGCTGTGCAATGACGCAGATGTTCTGCCACCGTTCAGGAGGTTTGCCCGCTTCTGGCTGCCCTGCGACTACATCGAGTCCAAAGCATATGCCAAAGGACTCAAGGCGGCGACAAAGGGCAAGAAGCTCAAGGAGGCGCTCAAGGAGGACTATGATGCAGCCCAGGCCCGTGAAGACATCGAGGCCTACGAAGAGATGTCGTCCGCCGTCAAGCTACCCAACAACGGACTGCAGATCCACGCTGAGTACACCATGTACGGGCACATGCATTTCCTGCACAAGCTCCTGCCAAACGTGCGCAAGATACGGTTCTTCATAGAACGAGAACCGGGCCTTCGCGCCGCCTGCCTGGCGGCCTTCGCGGAAGAGGTCAAGAATGCCCGCTGTGACGTCTTTTTTGTGTCAATCAACAAGGACCTCAACGTCCACCAGCGGCAGAATCTGGTGCAGAGGGGCAAGCGCGACCTTGAAGATTTCAGGGACAAGAAGAAGCATCCGTTGGAGATATCCGATACCAGCCTGCGGCAGCTGCTGATTGAGGAAATGCTGGAAAACGGGGAGCTGCGAGAGATTGGCAACTTCAAGGATCAATGGCTGGACTACCCGGCGCCGCCAATGAACGAACCCGAGAAGCTGGTGTCCTGGCAGACCGACATGAAGGACAGGCGGTACAGCAGCTTTCATCTCGCCAGGCTGTACAGCAAGGCGTCGCTGCACGGCATCGACCGGTTCTTCATGCAGCTGCGCCGCCGTATTTCGCTTCTGGAGCGTCCAATCAAGACAAGCAGTGCCATGGGCAGGACCTGGTATGGCTACAGCCCCTACAAGCCGGAAAACATCGCCAAGGTCATCGAGATTTTCCGGGTGTTCTACAACTACGTCAAGGTGGGGGAGGACGGCAAGACGCCGGCCATGCGGCTCGGAATAGCCAAGGGGCCGGCGAAGGTGGAGGATATCATCTACTATCTGCCGAGATAATGCCGTCAGCTAGATGGTTCATGCGGTATTTCTGCTTTCGTGTTGGTGTTTTATGACGTAAGCTGTCT
This sequence comes from Geomobilimonas luticola, assembly GCF_018476905.1. GTDB lineage: Bacteria > Desulfobacterota > Desulfuromonadia > Geobacterales > Geobacteraceae > Geomobilimonas > Geomobilimonas luticola. The sequence goes on along the minus strand of NZ_JAHCVK010000009.1, from coordinate 49,902 downwards.
CTCGGTTGTGCTACACGGGAAGTGCAATTACTGGAGCATGGAGGGGCATAACGTGCAGACAGAGGAGATTGATAGCGTAACAGCCCCACTCATTGACGCAGTTATTCTCTGTGAAACCGGTGAGACCAAGCCTGCAAGCGACTTTCTGTTACTCGACCGCCGAGCCTGGGCCGAAATGCGGAGTGCCTACGAAGACGCCATCCTTGCGGAGCATCCGATTGCCCGCTGTGCGGCCTGCCATCGACCGGTAAAGCCACGGATGTCACCGCGTCGGCGCCGATTCTTTCGGCACTACCAAGGAGACGGGGACTGTCCCTACCAGACCTGCGATGGCCGGAACCAACGTCTCATTGACGCCATGCGCTACAATGGCTTGAAAGAAGGCGCCGACCATCAGCGCCTTAAAAAGCTTCTTAAAGAAAGCTTGCAGGCCGACCCGGAGGTCGCTCCGGACTCGCTCGCGGTTGAACAGCGCTGGTGGGGTGTTGTAGACGAATCCAAGTGGCGCACCCCCGACGTAACTGCTGTTCGCGATGGTATCCGGATCGCCTTCGAGGTTCAGCTATCGACCACCTTCCTCAATGTCATGCGAGAGCGGCACCAGTTCTACCGCGAGAACGGCGGCCTGCTCTTCTGGATATTTCGCGAGGCACAACAGGTGGACCCTCGCCAGATGCAGGATGATGTCTTCTTCACCAACAACAGCAACCTTTTCGTCGTTGATGACGAGACGCGAGAGCTGTCCCAGAAGCACTGCTGCCTAACTCTACGCTGTTTCTATCTGGAGCCACAGCTTGACGGTCCAGAACTGTGGCGCGAACGACTGATAACTTTTCCCGAATTGACAATCGACCTGCCGCGCCAACGGGTATTCTACTTTGACAACGAGGCGGCCAGGGCTGCCGTAGTCGCAATGCAGGAGGCGCGAGCACGGGAGCTGTTACGGGAGCAGTTCATCGACTTCTGGCTCACCTATGACGCCATCCCTGATGAGGCCCGCCATGACGCCTGTCAGCGCCTTATAAACAAACTGGCTGATGCAGGTATTATTGTTCAATCAGAACCGACACGGGATCTTCTGCGCTTTGCCTGGCTGTGTTTGTCAGCGCAAGCAGGCCACCCGGTTGGCTTTGGACACAAGACGCTGCTTGAGGTTGCCAACTACGCCATGGACAACTGCCCGGAACTCGTTCACTACTTCCTCACTGTGGCCAACCGCGCTGGAACCATATCCGTCTTGCTTGCCCAGGATGATGCGGCAGGGACCAAAAGGCGCCGACAGGGAAAGCCGCATGACCCATGGCGTGAACGTATATCACGGTTCAGAGCGAGTTACCAACTCGCGCGCCGCCGTGAATCCGGTCCATACCCTATCGACCAAAGCTTTGGCATCCTCTTCAACCTTCTTTTTCCCTCCGATATAGCTTTGGTGGCATCACAAGATGAATAATATGTCTTGACCGGCCACGACATTTAAAGTAGACATTCTTGTAACAATCTTTCTACGATCCCTGAGATCGCTCTCTGACGGAAACGTACCGACCAGAATTCGGAAACGCCCTCCAGCTCATCAACAACACTCCCACCAACACAGCACTAACGCCCATTTTCTGCTGTTTGAGACGCCAACTCGCCGTTAACGTTTTTCATGCAAAGCACACTTTAGTTAACGTTTTTCACGATTAGTTAACGTTTTTCACGGTTGACGCTATTGACTTAACGTTTTTCATGGCACATTATTGTTTTCATTGGTACGCATGAAACAAAAAAGAAAGGAGGATTCATGGTTACGCACAAGGCACACCGGCACCGTTTCCCAGGACCCGTGAAGATTTTTCACGAACTGGTGCTGCCGGAAACGGCGACACCAGCTGGTTACGCTGCTCTCATTGATGCATATGGCCTGCGGGCGCCACTGCCACTGACGCTCGCTGCAACAGGCGAGCGCCACATTGTAAGGACTGAATCTGGGTGGCATATCTTTACTCCGCGCCACGCTCCGGAACCCAACCTGGAAGCGCATCTTACTTTCGCGCTGAAACATGAGGGCCTCGACCTAGCTGTTCTTAAGCATCTCTTTGTGGCAGTTGGTGCCGCAGAGATAGAAGCTATTGTGCGTGCAAAGCCCACCGGAAGGTACTCCCGGCGCATCTGGTTCCTTTATGAATGGCTTCTCGGCAGCCGATTGGATCTTCCAGACGCCACAAACGGGCCGTATGAGCCGGTAGTGGACCCTAAACTCCAATGGGCAATCTCAGGAGAGGCTTCGCATCGGCACCGTGTTAAAAACAATCTGCCTGGCACGCCAGGCTTTTGTCCATTGGTATTTCGGACAAAAGCACTCGATAACTTCGCTGCAATGAACCTTGCAAGCCGCGCACAAGAAGTTGTGGCAGATGTGCCAAAGGATATTCTTGCAAGGACCGCAGCGTTTCTTCTGCTGAAAGACTCAAGGTCTAGTTTTGCCATTGAAGGGGAAAGCCCCTCGCATGATCGCATCAGGCGTTGGGGCCGCGCTATAGGCGAGTCTGGAAGGCGACCGCTCGAACTGGAAGAACTCCTGCGACTACAAGCAATTGTCATTGGTGAGGAGCGCTTTGTGCGCCTGGGATTGCGCAAGGAAGGCGGATTTGTCGGCGAGCATGACCGGGATGCCCGCACCCCTATCCCTGACCATATCAGTGCAAAGCCGCAGGACCTTCAGTCGTTGGTAAACGGTATGGTTGCTTTCGATCGTGGAGCAGCGTTGAGCCTTGACGCGGTAATCGCCGCCGCCGTGCTTGCTTTTGGGTTTGTGTACGCCCACCCATTTATGGATGGGAATGGCCGTATCCATCGTTATCTCATCCATCATGTCCTCGCTCAGCGTGGCTTTAATCCTGCCGGCGTCGTATTTCCGGTTTCAGCGTCAATCCTCGCACGAATAGCCGAGTACCGAGCCGCCCTCGAAAGCTATTCTGTCCGGCTATTGCCCATGATTGAATGGCAACCTACAAAGGACGGGAATGTACAGGTACTGAACGAAACTGCTGACTTCTATCGGTACTTTGATGCCACACCTCATGCCGAGTTCCTTTACAATTGCGTCAGACAGACAATCGAGGAAGACCTGCCACGCGAGACTGAGTTTTTGAAACGTTACGATCAGTTTCGTACCAGCATAGAAACCATTCTCGAAATGCCAACTCGCACAATCGACCAGTTATTTCGCTTTCTTCACCAAAATGCTGGGCACCTCTCAAAGCGTGCGCGAGGAAAGGAATTCCGCTTATTGAAGGAAGACGAAGTCGCTGCCGTCGAGGCTGCTTACTTTGCGTCTTTCACCGCAGCGACAATCGAGAGACCGAGACAAAAACAAACTGGCCGGAAGAAATAGTAACGAGAGCCTCCCTCGTCTACGCTTTGCTCGATTGGGGGGCTTGCTGGTCCGTGACAAACAGACAAAAATGCCCGTGCGTTACGCACGGGCATTTTTTTGGGTTACGGATGTTTTGCAGGGCACCAGGTTATACCGCGTGCCCGTGTCACGTTTAGAGTAATTATTTGTGACTCGTTAAACATGTTGACGATTCTCAGAAAAGATATCTTCCCCGGAAATCTTGTGCCTCGTGACCATTCAGTATATCATCGCCAATAATCCGTAGACTCCCTGTTCACAAGGCAAAACAAAACCCCCGGCCTGAAAAGGTCGGGGGTGATGGGTCTACATTAGCAATTTTTTACCACACGTTTAGCCACCGGCTTGCTTTCAAAGGTCGGGGTTTTCTGTTGATACCAGGTGGCAATTGAGGCGGGCCTTGTTCAGTAGATCGCGTAATTGTCCGGGTCGGAGAATATCTCTCTGAGCAGCAGATTGTTGAGGTAATGGCCCGTCTTGTGCGCCTCCACCCGCCCCAGCATGCGGTAGCCGCAGGTATAGAAATCACCGATCAGGTCGAGGATCTTGTGGTTCACGAGCTCCTTCTTGTAGCGGAGCCCCTGGGGATTGACGATGGAGTCCTCTCCGATCGCCACGGCATTGTCAAGCGACGCCCCCTTGGCCAGGCCAGCCTTCTGGATCGCCTCCAGTTCCTCGAGAAAACCGAAGGTACGGGAGTTGATGATGGAGATGGCGTTTTCCACATCCATGACCCGCTTTTTCTGCCGTCCCACCGGGGGCCGGAACTCGATGGTCATGGTGATGTCGAACGTATTGAGAGGTTTGACCTTGACATAGGCATCGTTGTTCCGGACCTCTACCGGGCGCAGCACCTTGAGGTAGACACCGGTCTCGGGAAACTCGTAGACCCCCGCCCGCCAGAGTTCATGGTAAAACTCCCAGGCGGAGCCGTCCATGATCGGCACCTCTGGTCCGTCAATATAGACCAAACAGTTGGTGATGCCGGAGAAGTAAAATGCCGCCATCAGATGCTCGATGGTTGCAACCGACGACCCGTTTTCGGCGATCTGGGTCGAGAGCCTCGTGTCGGCGACTTTGTCATACCGGGCAGGGATGAGACAGCCCTTATGCACAAAGGCGATACCGGGCTCCCGTCGGGGGAGAAACTCAAGGGTGACTTCCCGGCCGGTATGGAGGCCGATGCCGGCCAGCTTGAAGATACGGTTGATGGTTGTCTGTCGTTTTATCATGATTGTCTATGGTATCCTGTGTCCCGGGCCTTGTTCCCCCGAATCCTCTATGGTTGATGCTCTTCAGGCCAGATACTTCTCCCGCAGGGCAACCTTGTTGATCTTGCCGACACTCGTCTTGTCAATGGCCTCGACGAAACGGACGCGAAGGAGGACCACCTGCTTGGATATCAACCCCTTGTCCGCATATCCCCGCATATGAAGCAGGATAGCCTTTTCCGTTACCGGGGCCGTGGCGCCGGCCTTGGGAACCACCAACGCCAGGGGACGCTCCCCCCACTTCTCGTCGGGTTGGCCGATAACGGCAACTTCGCCGACCGCCGGGTGATGGAGGAGAATGTCCTCCAGTTCCAGGGAGGAAAGCCACTCGCCGGCAACCTTGATGACATCCTTGGTCCGGTCGGTAATCTTGACGTACCCCTGGTGGTCGATGGTAGCGACATCGTTCGTATGGAGATAGCCACCCTCCCAGAGTTTCTCCGAGTTCTTGTGGTCCTTGAGGTATCCCTGGGTAAGCCAGGGGGCACGGACCACGATCTCGCCGGTGCTTCGGCCATCCCGGGAGACGTTCTCCATACCGTCGCTTACCACCCTCAGGTCCACCAACGGCAAGGGAAGACCGGTCTTGCAGCGGATGTCGGCCTGCACCTCCGGCGACTCATCCAGCATTTCGGGCTTAAGATGGGCAAGGGTGAGAATCGGGCAGGTCTCCGACATGCCATAACCGGTGAACAGGTCGATCCCCAGCTGCATGGCTTCGAGACAGAGCGCCCTGGTCATGACCGCACCGCCGATGATCACCTTCCAGCGGGAAAGGTCGATCGTGCGGCTCAGGGGGGATTTGAGGAGCATGTGGAGGATGGTCGGCACGCAGTGGGAAAAGGTGACCTTCTCCCGGTCGATGAGCTCCAGCAGATGGTCGGGCATGTACCGGCCGGGGTAGACCTGCTTGAGTCCCATGGTCGTCGCTATGTAAGGGAGTCCCCACGCATGGACGTGGAACATGGGGGTGATCGGCATATAGACATCGTCCCGGTGGAGGCGCCCCTGCACCGCCGGCGTACTCAAGGCGGCAAGAACTCCCAGGGTATGGAGCACCAGCTGGCGATGGCTGAAATAGACCCCCTTGGGGAAGCCGGTGGTTCCCGTGGTGTAGAAAGTGGTGGCGCGGGTGTTCTCGTCGAAATCGGGGAAGAGGTAGTCGGTCGAGGCGGCGGCAAGGAGTGATTCGTACTCGCCGGAAAAGGTCAGGTGACTGTCGGGCACGGGACCATCGTCATGGAGCAGCACGTAATCCTTCACCGTGTCGATACGCCCCCTGATCTGGTCGAGGATGGGGAGAAACTCACTGTTGAGCAGCAGGACATCGTCCTCGGCATGATCGATGGTGTAGAGTATCTGCTCCGGCGACAGCCGGACATTGATGGTGTGCAGGACAGCGCCGATCATCGGCACGGCGAAGAAGCATTCCAGGTAACGATGGCTGTCCCAGTCCATGACCGCCACCGTATCCCCCGCCTTCACGCCGAGAGAGGTGAGGGCGCTTGCCAGCCGGCGGACTCTTTCGGCAAACTCCCGGTAGGAAAAACGGCGGTCACCCCGGTAGACGATCTCCTGGTCGGGGGCACTCACCAATGGCGCCTGCAGGAGGTTCTTGATAAGAAGCGGATAGCTGTATGCCGAATCGGTGCTCTGAATAAGGCTGTCCTTCATGGATAGCTCCTTTGAAATTGAGTCGGATGACCGCCGGAGGCCGCTTGACAGGTTAGAATACCCCGAATCGGCAAATTTGAGAACAAAAATTTACCGGTTCTCCCCCCATCGGTAAAATACGATATGCCTTCAAATCACCCCTACGGCAAAAATTGCGTGCTGACAAACGGCATTAATCGACTATAATAGAAGAGCACCGTAACGTCCTAACAAACACCTGCAAAAGGGGGATATGCCATGTTGATTCGGGTAGTTCGTACCGACAGTCGCCACGACATGGTCAAGGAGTACCAGTTGGATGACCTGATCGACAGGGGAGAGATCGTTAAATTTCAGCGTTCCAGCGGCTGGGTGACCATCGGCGTCGATCCGGTCCGGAAACGCCGACAGGCCGTTCATCGCGACCAGGAACGTCGCCGGCAGCCTCAACAAGGGGCGGCCTGACGTCTGCACGGTCGCTCTTGGCAAAGCATGATGCTCCCACCGGAATCAGTGGATGTCGGTGATTCCGTGACGTTCAGCCTTGTTCTTCAGCGTCTGCCTGCCCCCCGTACGAGTAACGGCCCCATCCATAAGGAACGGGGCCGTTTTTGCGTCACCATCACATTGTCACTAACCCTGTTCACATCCTGGACGGCTGCTCCGTATTGCAGTATTTGCAGACCGTATTCCGCCACTTGAGAAATTCCCGGCAATTGGGGCATTGGCGGTAGTGGCCGGACACCTCCCGGAGCGGCTTGTGAAACAGGATGACCATCAGTGTCGGAGGAAAGAAGAAACAGAGCAGAAACCAGCCAATCAGGTTGCGCCCCTTGGTCCAGGCAAGCCATCCCCCCGCCAGCCCCGGCAAGCCAAAAAACAGAAAAATCACGACAATCTGCACCATCGTATCGCCCATTGTATGAGTCCTTTCGTCAACAGCTGTAGCATCTAGTACCTAGAGCGGCCGGAATGCTTCATTCCTGACAAAGCAGCACAAAGTCAGAACTCCGCGTGGCGCGGCGTCCGGGGAAACGGCATCACGTCCCGGATGTTTTCCATCCCCGTCAGATACATGATGAGCCGTTCGAAGCCGAGGCCGAAACCGGCATGGGGGCATGAACCCCAGCGACGGGAATCCAGGTACCACCAGAGGCCGGCAGGGGCGATCCCCGCTTCGGACATCCTTGCCTCAAGGAGATCGAGCCGCTCCTCCCGCTGGCTTCCGCCAATGATCTCCCCCACTTTGGGGACCAGCAGGTCCATGGCTGCCACGGTCCGCCCGTCGTCGTTCTGCCGCATGTAGAATGCCTTGATCTCTTTGGGATAGTTGATGATGAATACCGGCCCACCCACCACCCGCTCGGTGAGATAGCGCTCGTGCTCCGACTGGAGGTCGAGCCCCCACTCCACCGGGAATTCGAAGGCGACCGGCGCTTTTTTCAGGTGGGTGATGGCTTCGGTATACTCCATCATGGCAAAGGGGGTCGACGCCACCCCTTCGATACGCGAAAGGAGCCCCCGGTCCACATGCTCGTTGAAAAAGGCCATATCCTCCCGGCAATGGTCAAGCACAAAGCGGCAGAGGTACCGGAAAAACTCTTCTGCAAGCGCCGCATCGGCCATCAGGTCGGCAAAGGCCATCTCCGGCTCGATCATCCAGAATTCGGCGGCGTGGCGGGCAGTGTTGGAATTTTCCGCCCGGAAGGTGGGACCGAAGGTGTAGATGTCGCCGAAGGCGAGGGCAAACAGTTCCCCTTCCAACTGGCCGCTCACCGTGAGCCCCGTCGCCTGGCCGAAAAAGTCAGCGGCATAATCCACCGCGCCGTTCACCAGCGGTGGCCGCGCCATGTCGAGGGTGGTGACCCGGAACAGTTCCCCCGCCCCCTCGCAGTCGTTTCCCGTGATGATGGGGGTATGGACATAGAGGAATCCCTTGTCGGCAAAAAAGCGGTGCACCGCCTGGGCAAGCATGGAACGGACCCGGAACACGGCACCGAAGGTATTGGTGCGGGGGCGGAGATGGGCCACCGTCCGCAGGTACTCGAAGCTGTGACGTTTCTTCTGCATCGGGTAGCTCTCGTCGGCCGGGCCGACAATCTCCACGGTTCGTGCCTGCAGTTCGAACCGCTGGCCTGCGGCCGGCGACTCCACCAGCAGGCCGGTCACCGCCACCGCACTGCCGGTGCCGAGGCGGGCCACGTCGGCATAGTTGGAAAGCTCCGGCCCTGCCACCACCTGCAGGCTGGACATGCACGAACCGTCGTTGAGGGCGATGAAGGTCACATCTTTCCCCACCCTCACCGTCCGCGCCCACCCCTTGACAACCGCCTCCACTCCCGCTTCGCTGGCAGAAAGTATCTCCCTGATTCTTGTCCGTTTCCCCATCCGGCTCATCCCCCTGAGTGGCATCTGGCGGTAATTCTAGCACAGCAGGCGCCCCGCGCCAAAGCATAGTTGGGGAATTGATTTATTTTGACCTCCCCCCACCCATGGGGTATAGTTTTTTCGTGTCCGCGCTGAGATTATGCATATACTCCCTCTGCTTCTGCCTTGCCCTGCTGGCACCGGCCCTTGCCGGCAATTCAGGCCGCAACTTCGGCGGGGTCGGCATCGACGGCGACCCGTGGGCCGATGGCCAGATCGTGGTCAAGCAACTCGTTGCCGGCGGACCGGCCCATCTGGCAGGGATGCAGGTCGGTGACATCATCACCCATATCGACGGCAAACCGACCAGGGGGAGCAATTTTTCGCAGATGGTCAATTACCGCCTGCGGGGCCAGGCCGGCACCAAGGTGGTTCTCCGGGTCCGACGGCCGGGGACCTCTAGACCGCTCATCTTTGAACTCACTCGCCGCCAGTTGGTACTCCCCAAAGGGGGAAAATCACCGTAGCGTCCCACTAACCATGTCCATGGAGGCCCGTCATGTCCGGATCGATCCGTTTCATCGCCATCGCCGTCTTTTGTACCCTCACCTTCGCCGGGTTCGCCGCTGCGGCGGCTGATGCACCCCAAAGCCCCCTCAAGCCCACGGCCCAGGCCACGAGCTACCCCAAAATAGTGCTCTACTCCACCTCCTGGTGCCCCCACTGCAAGCAGGCCAAAGAATACTTCACGAAGAACAACATCCCCTTCATCAACCGTGACGTGGAACTGGACGACGCGGCGATGGAGGACCTCACGAAAAAATACCGGAGCCAGGGGGTGCCGGTCCTCGTCATCGGCAATGATGAAAAGATACTCAAAGGGTTTAATCAGGGAACTTTCGAGAAGGCAGTCAAAGAGGTACAGCAGAAGAAATAGCGCGGCTGGTGATCCGCCGGTTCAGAACTCAAAAGGGAGCCAGACAGGCTCCCTTTTTTTCATCCTCCACGCATGCAACGGACATCTATGCCCCGCTGCTCTTGGTAATGAGCATCACCCCGATGCAGACGAGGATGGTCCCGGCCCAGCGGGTGGGAGAAACCACCTCTCCGAGGAAATACTGCGAGAGAAAGGCAACGAGAACGTAATTGAGGGCCTGCATGGGGAGGGCGACCGTCAGGTCTTCCCAGGAGAGAACCGCAAGCCAGAGAAAGAAGAAGATGGCCAGCATGGCCGTACCGATAATCAGTTTGGGGGTGGTGAGCGCCTGAATTGCCACATTCAGTATCCCCCGCAGGTTCATGGCCGAGATATCCCCCATCTCCTTCATCCCCTTGGCCAGCAAGAGGTCGCCGACGGTCCCGGCGGTCACTGCCATGAGCATAACCACAACTGTCTTAAGCATATGCTTTCTCTTCCCCCCGATAGTTTCTGAGTTTTATTCCCAAGCTTCGGAGCTTTTCCTTCACCCGCGGGCTCGTCAGCGCCATTAGCTCCGCCTCGTGCTGATAGTCCGGCATCCACCGGGCAAGCTCCCCATCGGGATGGCAACCGGGGTGAAAATAGATCTCCGTCACCCCCTCCCCCAACCGGTCAAGGGCCCGCAACAGGTACTCCTCCGTCATCCGCCCGGAATTGAGCAACCCTTTCACCTCTGCGGCGTAGGTTACTCCCTGCCGGTCCAGGTGCGGCCGGCAGCGGCTGGCCAGCCGGCTGAAGATGAAGGCATCGGCAGACTTCCCCAGCAGACGTTTCCGGTCCACCGCCAGTTCGGCAGCGAGATTCTCCCGGGACAGCCTGAAACTGGTGATGCCATGGCGGGGCATGAGCTCCCGGAGGATATCGAATACGGTGGGGTGCATATGGATGTTGAGGTGGCCGTCGACGTGTGAGAGAGTGAGGCCGGTCTCCCGGAAGGCCGTGATCTGGGCCTCGATCTCCCGCCGAAGTTGCTTGTGGAGCTGCTTGATGAAAAAATAACGCATTCCGGCATGGACCGGATCGTTGGTGAAATTGCCGGCGCGGTCCACGATGGAGGGGAACTTCTCGTAGGGGAGCACTCCCCGCCCCTGCACGAGGGTGAGGTGAAGCCCCACCTGCAGACCGGGATTCTCCCGGGCCAGGGAAACCGCTTCGGTGAATCCTTCGCCGCGGACCATCAGGGAGGCGCTCGTCAGGATTCCTTCCCGCCACGCCTTGATGATGGCCCGGTTGGCGCCAGCGGAAAGCCCGAAATCGTCGGCATTGATGATGAGTTCCTTCATGGCACGAATCCGTAAACGGGGACGTTCAGCACGTGCCCGCCTCTTTGCGTTTGCGCATGTAGGCCAGGTACTGCTTTCCTTCCTTGAGGAGCTTCTTCCGCTCCTCTCCGTCCACGATCATCTTGCCGATACTTCGCAGGATGTACTTGGGGCGGAAGTAGAACTTGTCGTAGAAGAGCTCGACGGCGTCGAATATTTCCTTGTTGGAGAGGTGGGGGTAGTTGATGACGCACATCTGGTGCCCCGTGTCGTCGATGTAGGATTCGGAGGCGATCCATCCCTCTGCCCGGCAGAGGTCCCAGAACTCGGTGCCGGGATACGGCGAGGCCAGCGACGCCTGGATGGAGTTGAGGTCCAGCGCCTTGGCGAACTCGATGGTTTCACGGATGGTGGCGTGGCTCTCCCCGGGGAGCCCCATGATGAAGGCCCCATGGACCGAGAGACCGAGCTTCTTGCAGTTTTGGGTGAACTCGATCGCCTGCTGCTTGGTGACGCCTTTCTTGATGTTCTTCAGTATCTGCTCGTTGCCGGTCTCGTAGCCGACCACCACGTGGCGCAACCCGGCCTCGCGCATGACCTTCAGGGTTTCGTAGTCGCAGTTTGCCCGGGCGTTGATGGTCCAGGAGATGCCGAGGGGCTTGAGCTTGGCCGCCACCTCCCGGGCGTGGGTGCGATCGGCGGTGAAGGTGTCGTCGTCAAAGGAGAGTTCCCGCATTTCGGGGATGTTGTCGACGATCCACTTCACCTCGTCGTATACGTTCTGGGGGCTACGGGTCCGCATGGCCCGGCCGGAGAAGGTCTGGGGCCAGAGACAGTAGATGCACTTGGACGGACAGCCACGGCTGGAGTAGATGGAGACGTAGGGATTCCTGAAGTGGGGAATGACATATTCCGCGATTGGCAGATCACGCTTGTAGACAGGCGCCACGAAGGGAAGCGCATCCAGGTCCTGGATGGGTGGCCGGTCCGGGGTGTGGTGCACCCTGCCGTCCTTCCAGAAGCTGATGCCATCCACCCGGTCCCACTCCCGCCCCTCGCAGAGTTCCTTGGTGGTGTAGTCGAACTCGCCGCGGCAGACGATGTCGATGATCCCTTCCCCCTGGCGGAGCGACTCCTCGGGGAGAACCGACACGTGGGGGCCGGTCAGTACCGTAACCGTCCCCGGCTTCTGCTCCTTTATGCGCCGGGCGGTGGCGATATCGAGGGCGAGCGTCGGAGTGGACGTGTACATCACCACCATGTCGAACTCCTTTGCGATGGCGAGGCAGGCATCCAGGTCAAACCGCTGGACCGGAGCATCGACCACCCGGGAGCCCGGAATCATTCCGGCCGGAAAACAGAGCCACGTGGGATACCAGAACGACGTCACCTCGCGGGACGCCTGGTAACGGGCACCGGCGCCGCCGTCAAAATCTTCGAAGGTGGGGGGATTAAGAAATAAGGGTTTCATCAAAAACTCCTGTAACTGCTCATCTTTTTTCGAAAAAAGCAAACTTGTAAAATAGACGGGGGGGGGATTTTTGTCAAGGTTAAAGACCGATGCCGCCGCTTTTCGGTTGCCTGGCAACAGCCTGTCTGCTAGATTTCGATTGTCGTGCAACCAAGTCCCCGGGAGACGTTATGGCAACCATCGGCCTCATAGCCGCCATGCCGGAAGAGATCAAGCCGCTCCTCGCCCGCATAGAAACATACTCGCGGGAAACGGCCGGCAGCTTCACCATGTACCGGTTTCGTGCCGGCAGCCGCGATGCGTGCCTGGTGGAGTCGGGTCTCGGACCGGAAAAGGCGGCCCGGGCAACCGCCACACTGATCGCCGCTGCCGCGCCCGACCTCGTCATCAACTTCGGCCTGGGTGGTGCGGCAACCCCCGGTCTCAGGGTGGGCGACGTCGTCATAGCGCAACGGATTCTGTTTGCCCGGGAACGGCTCTTCTCGGAGCAGCAGGGGTTATCGCCGCAATTGGCTGTAACCGCCCTCGATCTGCTGCAGCGTAATCCGGCAACCCCCTTCCTCATCTGCCGGGGAACCTGCGTCACAAGCGGCGCAATCCTGGCAAAACGGGAGACTGCCCGGCTTTTGCCCGCCGGTTTGGTCAATCCGGTGCTGGAGATGGAGACGGCTGCGGTGGCAAAGATAGCGGCACGGGAAGGCGTGCCGCTGCTGGCGGTACGGGCCATCAGCGACGACGCGTCTGAAGAATTGGAATTCAACATCACCGACTTCACCGACAAAAACATGAACATCAAGGTACACCGGGTGTTCTGGTCATTGACACGCCGCCCCTGGCTGGTCCCCCAGCTCATGCGGCTGGCGCGGAATTCAAAACGGGCGGGGGGAAATCTGGCACGCGTGGTGGAGTCCCTTCTGGCGGAACTCTGAAGCTATCCTTTGCGGCCGGTCAGGGATGACCAGGGATAATCGTGCAGATGTTCGGCCAGTTCGTCCTTGCCGTAGCGGTTGGCCCTGCGGACGAGCAGCACGAGAACGATGGCCGTCGGGAGAGTATAGATGAAGACCCCCGTCAGAAAATGGAGCCGTTCCCCGATTTGCCAGGCCACGGTCAGGTTGAAGATCACCACCGACAGGTAGAGGACGGGACCGAGAAGCGCCTTGCCCGGCACGTACCGCACGCCGCACGGCGGAGCATCGCCCGACAGGCGTCGCTGGGTGGCGGAATCGATGCGTTGCAGGACGAAAATCATCACCCCGCTCACCAGCCACCACCCCAGGTAGTTGGAAACGGGAACGCCGAAATGGAGCCCCGGTTCCCGATAGCCGTAAATCTGGCCGAGGAACCAGCGTGAGCCTTGCAATGAGACAGGGTCGATGATGATGTCGAGAAAGGTCTGGTAGAGGGAGCCGAGGAGGAGAGCCGCAAAGGAACGCCGTATGGCACGGGTCTCCAGGGGAACGATGTCCCATTTCCTTGACTTGACGGGTGACAGCGTCCAAAGCGCAGTGGCATAGCTGCAGTAACAGAGAAAGACGTAGGAAAGGGAATCGAAGAACGGTACGCCGGCAATCCAGAGTTCGCGATCTTTCGTGGCGTCCAGGTAGTAGTACCAGCCATAGGGAAATCCGGTGTTGATAGAGCAGAGCTCCGAGGCAAAGGAGACCAGATAGCCGCAGACCATGAAGAGAAGGGTCGTCCGCCACCCCAGATGCAGGACCGCCGCCACGAGGTAAACCGCTAGGAAGGCGAACACGTACGGCCGCATGGTAAACGTGCCGACGGCTATCTGCAGGAAATCATCCATGGGTGCTCCTAAAAGTAATGGCGCGAATTCGCGCCATTTATTGTTCATCAGACCGCATTACCGCTCAATATTCAGCTAAAAAAGGGTCCCGATGATGGAACCGATGACCGAGATGGGACCGCTGTCGCCGAGCCCTTCAGCCGCCTTCTCCACCTTTTTCATGGCCGCTGTCGTATCCCGGTAGAGACCGTCCTCGTTCACCAGTTTGCCGAGCGTTCCTTGCCCGTCGTTGATCTTCCGGGAGATCTCGCTGATGTTCTTCGATGCATCCCGCAACTCGGTATAGAGGGATTCGTCGTTCACCAGCCTCCCCATGGTTCCCTCACCCTTGTTGATCTTGGAAGCGATATCCTTCACGTCCTTCATGCTGTCCCGGATATCGGACATCGCCACCTTGGCATCGTTGTAAAAGGCATCGTCGTTAACCAGCTTGCCGACGCTCCCCTCTCCGCGGCTGATCTTCCCCGTGATATCCTTGAGATAGGTGGTTGTCTCATTGGTGTTGTTATACAGCGCCTTGTCGTTGAGGAGAAGCGCAAGGGAGCCTTCACCCCGGTCGAACTTGGTGGTTATGCTGTTGAGGTTGGCAATGGAATCCCGCAGGTTGGCGCGGTTATCGTCAAGTATGCCGGATATCTTGTGCATAACCTCATTCTGGTTCTTGTTCAACTCTTCGATGAATTTTTTGGCATCCTTGGTCAGGTCACTCACATTGTCCACAATGATGTCGATGTTGGCGACGTCCTTCCCCTTTACCGTCCCCCCCGGCTCCAGGAGCGGGGCATTGGGGGAACCGAAGGTGATGCCGAGGAACTGCCCACCCAGGAGGTTGGTGAGCCTCAGTCCCGCCACCGAATCGGTCCGGATCTTGGTGTCGGGCTTCACCTCGAAATCGATCTGGATCTTGTCATCCAGGATGGTAATGGTAGTGATCTTCCCCACATCCACGCCGGACAGCCGGACCGGGTCTCCCACCTTGAGGCCGGTTATGCTCGTCAGGTAGGTCCGGTAAAAAACCCTCTTCTCAAAGGGATTCCACTTTTCGCCGATCTCGAGCATGATGCCGAGCGTGATCAGCCCGGCAATAAAAAATACGCCAACCTTTTTTTCCACGGACAGGGCCATCTTAACTCCCTCCTGCAATCTTGAACCACACACCCACCGGGGGCTGGCCCGGCTTACATTAAAATCCTGGTCAGCAAATAGTCCGCAACGAGGATGAGCATGAACGACCAGACCACCGACCGGGTGGTGGAGAGGCCGATCCCCCGTGCTCCGCCGGATGTCTTGAACCCGACATAGCAGCAGATCTGGGCAATGATACCGCCGAACGCCACCGACTTGATGAGGCCGTTCCCTACTTCACGAAGCTTCAGGGCATCCGTCACGCTGTCGTAGTACGTCGTGTAGGAGACGAATATCTTGGGATGAAGGTTGCTGATGATCGCACCACCGATGATCCCGATGGCATCGGAATAGATGACCAGCGCCGGGACGCAGATGAGGCTCGCGATAAGCCGCGGCATGACCAGATAACGCACCGGGTTGATGTCCAGGGTCTTCAGGGCATCAATCTCCTCGTAGACCCGCATTACCCCCAACTCGGCCGCCATGGCGGAACCGGCACGCCCCGCCACGAGGAAACTGGTCATGACCGGCCCGAGTTCCCGCACCATTGAGTGTCCGACAATGGCGCCGATGATGTTCTGCCCGCCGTACTTGTTCAGCTCCACGCCGGTCTGCAACGCCAGGACCATGCCGACGAAGAACGCCATCACCGAGGCGACCGGTACAGTTTCGTAGCCGATGATCGCCATCTGGGTAAAGATGCTCTGGAGATTGCGCGGCGCCTCCCGGAAAAAATAGAGGGTCTGACTGAGCATGATCAGCTGATCGCCGACGATCTCGCAGAAATTGAGGATCTTTTTCCCTATCCTTTCAAACATTACGGTCTACTCCCTGTCCCGGGCTGCAACGTTACGGCGGACTGCGAAACGGCTTCCTTGCCCCAGTTGACCCCGAACGGGAGCCAGAAGAGAGTCAGCTGCTTCGCACCGGCCCGGTTCCGGTACCCGATGAGTCCCTTGAGCAACCGGAAATCGGTAAATTCACTCTCGCTGCGATAGGCAAGAAGCGGGAAAAACTCGTAGGCCAGGTCCGTGCCCCGTGCCTCGTGCCAGTAAAGATTCCAGAAGAAGGATACGGCCGAGTCCCCCTGTTCGTTCCACCGCTGCTGGTAGATGCGCCAGAGGGGAGCCCAGTTCTTCTCGATCCCCTCCTTGTCCAGAATCGGCTCCACGGGCGCGGGGAAGGAGAAGCCCATCACCCCTTTCGGGTCCTTCGTGTAAACATAGAGAGGCCAGCACGCCACCTTGCGCCGCGACGTGCCGTCCACGGGCCAGGATTCGCGTTTATCGCTATAGAGCCAGTACAGCACCCTGTCCCGCTCTTGCCTGAACAGCTTTGAATCCATCTTGTCCGTACGGTAAAGAGGCCACATGTACCAATGTTTCTCTGTTTCCTTCTTCACCGTACCGGCATAGAAGGGAAGCCAGCTGACCTCATTCCGTTCGGCACTCCGGACAGTATACCAGAACGGCCAGAAATAGTCCCATTCTTCCAGTTTCCCCGTGTTTCGCTCCTCATCCCCGTCAGGAATTTCGAACGTGGGGCCTGCCGGCTTTTCCGGTACCGTCCCGCTCCCCCGGTCCACCGTATGACCGAAGAACGGCCAGAAGTAATGGCGGGACGTCCGTTGTGGCGAATCGAGTGCCGCATAGAACGGAAAGAGATAGAGCCGGTCCTTGGGATTGTCCGTGTTGATGTCCCTGGTTTCACTCAGGAAGAACGGCCAGAGGAAGAAACGCTTCCGGTAGACCCCTTCCTTGGCGGCCTGCCCGTAGAGGGGCCAGAACTGGAAGCCACTCTCCTTATCCCCTTCTATCGTGTTGAAAAATGGATAGAGGTAATTGCGGGAGGTGGTTCCCTTGTTGACGGTCCGGCTGTAGAGGGGAAACAGGACAAAATGGATCTCATCCCTCCAGAGACGTTCATATATGTCGCCATAGAGGGGGAACACCGCCGTATAGGGGCCGTACTTTTCCGACCTCCCCTGCAGGTAGAAGGGAAAGAACTGGCTGGTCCGCTCCTCCCCCTCCTCCCCCTTGCGATAGACGTTTTTCTGGAGAAGTTGCATCACCTGGAATGTCGTTGCCCGTGGCGAGGAATCGGTCGAGGCGAGGGGATAGAGATAGGAGGTCTGCGCGGTCTGCTCACGTCGGTCTTCGGTCCGGTACAGCAACGGCCGGACGGCCAGCGTGCTGTCGTCACCATGGCTCTGGAACTTGAACAGCGGCCCCAGCAGGGACAGGTTGCGGTACTGGTCGCGGGGGCTTTCCCGATAATCCACGAGGGGCCAGAGGGTGAATATCGTCCCCTCGTGCACCCTTCCCCCCTCTTCAGCCGCAAGAAGGGGGGATGCGTAACCGCAGCAGGCCAGACAACAGGCTATGACTAATGCTTTAGCTCTCCCCATAGGTCCTTACTCATTAATATATAAGCACGAATAGTATCTCCACGCACCGCACCCGTCAACTAAAAACAACGGTATTGCCCATGATACAAAAAAGAAACGGCCCGCGTTCGCCAACGGGCCGTTGCCAATATCCTGCCATTGTATCCCCTTCTGCTAGTACTTCGTGTCGGCGTAATCCACCCAGCCTCCTGCGAGGACCAGCGCCTTGTCGAAGGGAGAGATAGCGAAGGAAATAGTTTCCTCTTTCCCGCCACCCCTGACGGTCACGGTCTGGCCCGCCACATCCACCGCCATCGTGGTGTCGGGATAACCGGCATAACTGAACAGAAGATCGATCTTTTCCTTCGGGAGTTCGATAGCCGCCATGCCGCAGTTGAACATGTTCTGCCGGAAGATACGGGCAAAGGATTCGGCCACCACCGCGGTTATGTCATTCACCTCGAAGACCCACGGCGCGTGTTCACGGGAAGAACCGCAGCCGAAATTGGCGCGGGAGACGATCACCCGGGCTTCCCGCGTCTTTGCCCCCTTCGGGTCGAATCCGGGCAGCTTCAGGTCCTCCAGAATATAGGGTTTCAGGTCTTCCTTGGTTATCTCGGTCAGGTACTTGGCCGGGATGATCTCGTCGGTATTGATGTCCGAGCGGTCAAGATACAGCACGGAGCCGCCGAATGTTTTCATAGGTTATTTCTCCTTCAGATGGGTAAAGTAACAAACCGACTCTCAGGTCCGGATTTTGGACGAGCGCAAGGCGTCCACTGAATCCCGCCCATGGCTTATCTACTGGAAAGCCACGATCCCTACAGATACTTTCGGGGATCGGCCATCTTCCCCTCTATGGCCGTCGCGGCGCTGGTGGCGGGCGACATGAGGTGGACCATCCCCCCTTTGCCCATCCGGCCCATGAAGTTCCGGTTGGTGGTGGAGGCACAGACTTCGCCTTCCGCCAGCACGCCGTTGGACATGCCGAGGCAGGCCCCGCAGGTCGGGTTGGTGACGCAGAAACCGGCCGCCATGAAGATATCGATGAGTCCCTCGTGAAGGGCGTCCTGATAGATCTTCGGGGTAGCCGGCGAGAGGATGCCGCGCACCGTCGGGGCGATTGTTTTCCCCTTCAGTATCCCGGCTGCAATGCGGAGGTCTTCCAGACGGCCGTTGGTGCAGGAACCGAGATAGACCTGGTCCACCGGGGTGCCGGCCATCTCGGTGATGGTTTTTACCTGGTCCGGCTTGTAGCCGTGGGTAACGATCGGCTCCAGCGTCGATACGTCGAAATCGAGCACCTTCTCATAGACCGCGTCGTCATCGGACCACCATCTCTTGAACTCGGCAAGGGCAGCATCCTTGGAGGGGTAATCGTTCTGGATAAACGGCCAGAGATACTCGACCGTTACCTGGTCGGGCATGCAGATGCCGGAGGTCCCCCCCGCCTCGATCGCCATATTGCAGAGCGTCATGCGGGACTCCATGGTCATGGCTTCGACCACCGGGCCACGGAATTCCATGACCCGGTCGGTGGCCCCGTTCACGCCGATCTGGCCGATGAGGAAGAGAATGACATCCTTGGCATACACCCCCTTGGAGAGAGTGCCATGGAGATTGAAGCGGATTGTCTTCGGCTCCCGGAAGGCGCAGACCCCCTTGAGGATCCCCACCTCCAGGTCGGTGGTCCCGACCCCGGCGGCAAAGGCACCGAAGGCGCCGTGGGTGCAGGTGTGGGAATCGCCCATGATCACCGTGTAGCCCGGCCGGATGAATCCTTTTTCGGGGAAGAGGGCGTGGCAGACCCCGTTATGCCCCACGTCGAAAAAGTCCCGTATGGCGTGACGCCTTGCCCAGTCCCGGAGGATCTTGGCCTGGGTGGCGGTTTTCGTATCCTTGCTCGGGGTTACATGGTCGATCACCGCCTTGATCCTGGTCGCATCGAATACCCGGTCCTTCCCTCTCGCCATCAGATCTGCAATGGCAATGGGGGTAGTGATCTCGTGGCACAGCACCGCATCCAGCCTCAACACATGGGTCCCGGCAAAGGGTTCATCCACCAGGTGGCTGGCAAATATCTTTTCTGCTATCGTCTTGCCCATTCAACTCGTTCCTTTCACCCGTAAAATGGTATTTTACGGGTGGTAATGTAAACAAATCGGGGGGATAAATCAATTTAATATTTGTTCGATTCCCCTTAACATTTGCCTCCCACGGCTCCCGATGCTATAATCGCGCGAATTTAGCCACGAAAAGGGGCTTCTCCCATGGAACTAAGCTTTAAAAGGACTAACGGCAGGATCGACGAGATGATCGATGCCCTCATTCAGCAGGCGGAAGGCGTTCACCATGCCGAGCTGGTGCGGGAGATGATCATTTCGGCCCTCAAGTCGGGCCAGGAAAGCGATTACCTCGCCGACCTCAAGATGCTCAACAACACCATGAAGGAAATGCGTTATACCAGCAAGGTATTCGCCCCCTACCGGCAGAAAAAGAAAGTGACGATCTTTGGCTCGGCCAGAACCGAACCCCACGAACCCATTTACCGGAAATGCGTCGGTTTCAGCCGACAGCTGGTGGAACACGGTTATATGATCATCACCGGTGGCGGTCCCGGGATCATGCAGGCCGGCAACGAAGGAGCGGGAAGCGAGAACTCCTTTGCCGTCAATATCCGCCTCCCCTTCGAACAGTCTCCCAACCCGGTGATGCTGAAAAACCGGCGGCTCATCACGTACAAATACTTTTTCAACCGTAAGGTCGCTTTTGTCAAGGAGTCGGACGCCATAGCAGTTTTCCCGGGTGGATTCGGCACCCTGGATGAAGCAATGGAGGTGTTCACCCTGGTCCAGACCGGCAAGACATCGCCGAAGCCGCTTGTCCTGATAGACGACGAAAGTGGCTACTGGGACCTCTGGTTCGAGTTCATCAAGGCCGGGATGCTCGGCAAGGGACTGATCTCCGCCGAGGACTTTTCGATTTTTTCCATAACCCGCAGCACGGAAGAGGCAATTGCGGTCATCGACGGTTTCTACAAGAACTACCACTCCATCCGCTTTGTTGACGGCCGGCTCATTATCAGGCTCACCAAGGAGCTGTCACAGGAAAACATCGAGGAGCTGCAAAGCGAGTTTCCGGAGCTACTGGCCCCCGGTACCAGGATAACCCGCACCAGCCCCTTGCCGGAGGAAGCGGACGAACCGGACCTTCTGAAGCTGCCGCGCCTGGCACTTCACTTCGACCACCAGCATTACGGTCTGCTCATGGCCTTCATCGGCAGGATCAACTTGTTTTGAGGCGGGATGAAATAGCCCGGCTTTTCACGTGAAAAAAAATTTATCCTGGGCTTAATTTCCCCTTGACATGCCCTGTTGACCTTGTTAATGTGCCACAGTAGCAAGTTTCGGAAGTTTTTGCAGAACCTGGAAATTGGCACATGCTCATCAGAAGTCAGCCGTTTCCTGCCTCAAGACTCCGGAAACTGCATCAACGAAGTTCCGGCACATGATCCGGAGGCGCACAAAGGAGGTAGGAAAGATGGCTCAGGGTAAGGTAAAATGGTTTAACGACGCAAAAGGGTTCGGCTTCATCGAGCAGGAGAACGGCGAAGATGTCTTCGTGCATTTCTCCGCAATCCAGTCCGAGGGGTTCAAGTCCCTCGCAGAAGGTGAAGCAGTTACCTTTGACGTGGTCAACGGTCCCAAGGGGCTGCAGGCCGCCAACGTCAGAAAACTGTAACAGCTTTCAGCTGTGACAACCAAAAGCCCTGTCAGGCACTCCTGGCAGGGCTTTTTTCATCTCAACCGGCAGTCGGCGACGGAGTCTAGTCTGCCGCCTGCCTCCCCCCTCTGACCGCAACGAGCGCGTTTTTCCCTGCTTCGACACGGAATCTGCCACTGAACCCGAACAGCTTCAATTCGTACTCTCCTGGCGGCAGTGCCAGCACAAAGTAACCTCGTGCGTCGGCCCTTGCAGCCATTCGCCACGTACCGCGGGACAGTTCGATGGCTGCACCCGCCAGGGGAATATGGCCTCCCCGCTTCTGCTTACCTCCAACGTTCTCGATGTAGCAGATACCGGCCACACCGCCGGTTCCTTCCGGCAGCGCATCTTCACGAGGCGCCTCGCCTGCCATGACAATATCGGGAAGATACCCGTTTTTCAACTGGATGGAGATTTTCCTCGGCTGCGCAATTTCCTGGAAATCCCTGCCGTTAAAGGCGAACCGCCGCCACCCCTGCGCCCCCCCCTCCTCACCCCAGCAACAGGTTACGAGCAGAGTCATGATAACCGGCAAAAGTGCCATGGTCTTCAGCATAGGTGAAAGACTCCTTGTCGCGGGGGTGACGTTGCCCAAGCATACCAGGGAATGCACGGCAAATCCAGCTCCATGGACAAAGGAGCAAAGCGCCCGTCAGGCCACCGATCTCCGGGATTTAAAAAAGGCAGGGGTGCAAAAGCGCACCCCTGCCCCGACCGCTGAACAAGCAGAGCTTCTTAGAGACTGTCGGTGACCCGGTCCTTCTTCAGGGCAAGCCGATTCAGCCCGTGGATATAAGCCTTGGCCGATGCCTCGATGATGTCGGTGGATGACCCGCGACCGATGACCGTCCGCTCACCGTCCGCCAGACGCACCGTAACCTCGCCCTGGGCGTCGGTACCGCCGGTGATGGAGCCGACGTTGTACTGGGTCAGCTTTGCCTTGGTCTTGGTCAGTTTCTTGATCGCCTTGAGGGTTGCATCCACCGGCCCGTCCCCCAGTTCGGCGGTCCGACAGGGGGTGCCGTCGATCTCCATCTGCACCGTGGCGGTGGCAACGGCAAAGGAACCGCAGGTCACGGTGATGTGGGAGAGCATGTACTTCTCCTCGGCACGCAGCAACTCCTCATCGGTGACGATGGCATCCAGGTCTTCGTCGTACACTTCCTTCTTCAGGTCCGCCAGGGCCTTGAAGCGTTCGAACGCCTTGTTGAGCATCTCGTCACTCAGCTCGTAGCCCAGCTCTTCCAGCCGTTTTTTGAAGGCGTGCCGTCCCGAGTGCTTGCCGAGCACCAGCACGTTGGTCTTGAGCCCCACCGACTCAGGCGTCATGATCTCGTAGGTGGATTTCTCCATGAGTACGCCGTGCTGGTGGATTCCCGCCTCGTGGGCAAACGCGTTGGCACCGACAATCGCCTTGTTGGGTTGCACCACAATGCCCGTCACCGTCGTGAGGAGGCGGCTGGCCGGGGTCAATTGCTCCGTCACTACATTGGTCTTGAAGGGGAGAATGTCGCCGCGGGTCTTGAGGGTCATGACAAACTCTTCAAGAGAGCAGTTTCCCGCCCGCTCGCCGATACCGTTGATGGTGCACTCTACCTGGCCTGCCCCCGCCTGTACGGCGGCGATGGAGTTCGCCACGGAAAGCCCCAGGTCGTTGTGGCAGTGCACCGAGATCACCGCATTGTCGATATTGGCCACATTCTCCTTCAGGTAGGTGATGATGTTGAAGTATTCGAAGGGAATGGTATAGCCGACCGTATCGGGGATGTTGACCGTGGTTGCCCCCGCATCGATGACCGCACCCACGACTTCGCCAAGAAACTTGAGGTCGGTCCGCACCGCATCCTCGCAGGAAAATTCCACATTGGGGGTATAGGACTTTGCTCGCTTCACCGCCTTCACCGCTGCATCGAGTACCTGGGATGGGGTCATCTTCAGCTTGTACTTCATGTGGATGTCCGACGTGGCGATGAAGGTATGGATGCGTCCCTTCTCCCCCGCGTACTGGAGTGCCTCCCAGCCACGATCGATATCCTTGAAACCGGACCGGCACAGCCCCGCGATCTCCGGCCCTTTGATGGTCTGGGCAACCTTCTTCACCGCCTCGAAATCACCCTCCGAGGCTATGGGAAAGCCCGCCTCGATCACATCCACGTTCAGTTTCTGCAGATGCTTGGCAATCCTGAGTTTCTCCTCGATGTTCATGCTGGCACCGGGGGATTGTTCCCCGTCCCGCAGCGTGGTATCGAAAATTTTGATGGTTTTGAGTTCAGATTTTTTCTGCTTGGCCATGTCCTGAAACCTCCTTTGATGATCTGCAAAAGTATGCTGCTTTCGTTTTGCACGCTAAAGTATTCCACATAATTTCCGGAACACTACCGGATGTCGAAAAAAACGGGGCTCGCAGAATGCAAAAAAGCCCCCGCCCTGTATAAGGGGCGAAGGCTCGAAGCTCCGCGGTACCACCCTCATTCGTCCCTCTCGACTCACCCGCACGCCGACAGGAACCTTCATTTACCCGTTACGTGGGCACGACGTCTTCGGCTAGCCAGCCATCAAACTCTGGTTCACTGAAGCGGCTCCGAGGCGAGTTCACCGTTTCCGCTTGCTGGTTCGCACCACCCACCAGCTCTCTGACGACCATCTGTCACCATGGTCTAAGGGAATGAACGGCTACTACTCCTCTTCACTGCCTTTTGATTTTGACTGATAATAAGAAAATCCCCCGACGGCTGTCAAGGGATTTTCTTTGTCATTTTAATTATTTCCGTGGTTTCAAACAAAGTTTGCCAAAAAGGTAACTTTCTCCGGTCAGACACTACCGTCTCTACTCGTGCCTTTCCCCCTGACTTACCGCCTCATGCCCCTTGTGCACTGCTTTCTCCAGCCGTCGTCGCCGGGGCCAGGTCATCACATAGGCAACCGGTCCGGAGAAAACGTAGCACAGAAAGACGACAAAGAGCATTATCACCGGCTGCGCCGCGATGATGGTAAGGAGAAGGACCGCCAGGACCAGGAAGACGAAGGGCTGGCGCTTGATGAGTTCAGGGTCTTTGAAAGAATAATAGCGGAAGTTGGAAACCATGAGGAACGCGACGAAATAGATGAGAATGAGGATGGCGAGCTTCTTGAACGAACTGGGCCAACCAAAGTGATAGAAGAGAAGGACGGTGGAAGAAACCATGCTGGCGGCAGCCGGCGTGGGGAGGCCGACGAAACGCTTGCTCTCCACCGTGGCCACCTGCACATTGAAGCGTGCCAGACGCAGGGCGGCGCAGGCGACAAAGAGAAACGCCGCAACCCAGCCGAGACGGCCGAAGGGCTTGAGCGCCCAGGAATACATGAGAAGCCCCGGCGTCACCCCGAAGGCAACCAGATCGGCAAGGGAGTCGTACTCAACGCCGAACTTGCTGGCCGTGCCGGTAAGCCGGGCGACCTTGCCGTCCAGGCCGTCAAAGATGGACGAAACGAGAATCCAGATGGCGGCGGTCCGGAAATCGCCATTGGTGGTCGCAACCATGCTGTAAAAACCGGCAAACAGGCTGCCGGTGGTGAAGAGGTTGGGAAGGATGTATATCCCCTTCCGCATACTTTCCGTCATGTCAATTTTTTCGCCGCTCACGCGAGTATCCCCAGTACGGTTTCGCCAGCCACGGTTTTGTTCCCCAGAGCCACCTTCAGTTCCGTGGTGAGCGGCAAGTAGACGTCGAGGCGGGAGCCAAAACGGATCAGACCGTAACGTTCGCCGCGCCGCAGGCTATCACCTTCTTTGGCGTAGCAGACAATACGTCGGGCGATTAACCCTGCCACCTGCACCACCACAAGCCTCGCACCGGCAACGGTATCCAGCACCATGCCGAGTCGCTCATTCTCGAAAGTGGCCCGCTCATCCCGTACATCGAGGAATTTGCCGGAACGGTAGAAGGTGTCCGCCACCCGACCGGTCACTGGAACCCGGTTGATGTGGACATTGAAGACCGACATGAAGATGCTGATCTTCAGCATCTCCTCCCCCGAATACTCTTCCCGGGCCGGCCCGCAGTAGATGACCACGCCGTCTGCCGGAGCCACGACCGACCGCTCGTCCGCCGGGGTTAGCCGTTGTGGGTTGCGAAAAAAGAAGGCGATGAACAGGGTCAAAACCAGAGCCAGCACTGCAAGAACGGCGAGCAGGGGAAAACGGCCGGTCAACAGGATCAGGACCAGGGTTGCCGCACCGGCAACCGCCAGAAATGGAATCCCTTCCAGCGCGACAGGTGTATTTTGATTACGCATCAATCATCCTTTGGAGCGAAACAAACTGCGCTATAGTAACCAGAAAAAGGCCGGGCTGCAAGGAATTATACGCAATTCCCCCGCCCGGCCTTCCGGTTGCCAGTTGCTGACCGCTAGTTCTTGGACTTGTCCACGATCTTGGAGGCGCCGATCCAGGCCATCATGGAACGGAGACGTGCACCAACGTCCTCGATCTGGTGCTCCGCACCCTTGCGGCGAAGGGCACTGAAGACCGGCTTGTTGGCCTTGTTCTCCAGCATCCACTCCTTGGCAAACTCACCCGTCTGGATCTCGGTCAGGATTTTCTTC
Organism: Geomobilimonas luticola; assembly: GCF_018476905.1. GTDB lineage: Bacteria > Desulfobacterota > Desulfuromonadia > Geobacterales > Geobacteraceae > Geomobilimonas > Geomobilimonas luticola. Next base: position 23,832 of record NZ_JAHCVK010000009.1, on the reverse strand, counting down.
ATCTCCTTCTTGGTCTCGTCAGTGATGACGCGCGGGCCGCGGGTCAAGTCACCGTACTCGGCAGTGTTGGAGATGGAGTAGCGCATGTTGGCGATGCCTCCCTCGTAGATCAGGTCGACGATCAGCTTGGTCTCGTGGAGACACTCGAAGTAGGCCATCTCCGGAGCATAACCTGCCTCCACCAGGGTCTCGAAGCCGGCCTGGATCAGGGCGGAAATGCCGCCGCAGAGAACCGCCTGCTCACCGAACAGGTCGGTTTCGGTCTCTTCCTTGAAGGAGGTCTCTATGATGCCGGCACGCCCGCCGCCGTTGGCCGAGGCATAGGCAAGGGCCACCGCCTTGGAGTTCCCGGCCGGATCGTGATGAATCGCGATAAGAGAGGGGACGCCGCCCCCTTTCTGGTATTCGTGGCGAACCAGGTGCCCCGGTCCCTTGGGAGCGATCATGATGACGTTTATGTCGGGACGCGGCACGATCTGGCCGAAGTGGATGTTGAAGCCGTGGCTGAACGCCAGGTAGGCTCCCTGCTTGAGGTACGGACCGATCTCCTCGCGGTAGACATCCCCCTGTATTTCGTCGGGGAGGAGTATCATGACCACATCCGCCACTTTTGCCGCCTCCTGGGTGGAGAGAACGGTAAGACCGGCATTGGCAGCCTTCTTAACCGAAGAGGAATCAGACTTGAGCCCGACAACCACGTCGATGCCGGAATCCTTCAGGTTATTGGCATGGGCATGCCCCTGGGAACCGTAGCCGATGATCGCCACCTTCTTCCCCTTGAGTATGCTCAGGTCGCAGTCTTTGTCGTAATAGATCTTCATTTCTTGCCTCCATGTGATGTTGATTCGTAATGAATCTGTATAAATTCCTCTATGCACAATGCAACTGTCGATTTTTCATCCTGGCGGTTGCTACCCTTTCCAGCCCTTGGCTCCCCGCCCTATCGCCACCGGCCCCGTCCTCACCAGCTCCTTCAGTCCGAGGGGTCGGAGCAGCTCCAGGATGGCATCTATCTTGGCCGGCGCGCCAGTCGCCTCAATGGTATACGACTTGGGGGTCACGTCGATGATCTTGGCCCGGAAGATATCGACGATCCGGAGCACTTCCGCCCGGCTTACATCCTCCGCCGTCACCTTGATAAGGGCCATCTCCCGCTCTATGGCGCTCCCGTCGGTGAAGTCGATCACCTTGATCACGTCGATCAGCTTGTTGAGCTGCTTGGTGATCTGCTCCAGTATCTGATCGTCCCCCCGGGTGACGATGGTCATGCGGGACAAGGTTTCCTCGTTGGTGGGGGCCACCGAAAGGGAATCGATATTGAAGCCGCGCCCGGAGAAGAGGCCGGCCACCCGTGACAGGACCCCGAACTCGTTTTCAACCAGCACGGTAATGGTGTGCAACATAGGAAGACCTCCACATTCATTTTAAGGGCAGTACCTGTTGCCCAGAAAGGACGCAGTAAGTAGCGCCCTGCACCGACCGTTAACTGATCAGGCGTTCAGGACCATTTCGTTGAGTGAAGCCCCGGCAGGAACCATGGGAAGCACCTTCTCCTCCCGGGCGATCTTGAACTCCATGATGACCGGCCCGGGAATCTTGAACCCTTCCTTGATCACGCTCTCGACCTCGGCCGGCTTGGTCGCCCGCAACCCCTTGGCGCCAAAGGCCTCGGCCAGCTTGACGAAATCGATGGGAAGCTCCATGCAGGTCTGGGAGTAGCGTTTGTCGAAGAAAAGCTCCTGCCACTGCCGCACCATACCGAGGAAGTTGTTGTTGAGGATGACGATCTTCACCGGCAGGCGGTTCTGCACCAGGGTGGCGATCTCCTGCATGTTCATCTGGAATCCGCCGTCACCGCAGATGACCATGACCTGCCGTTTGGGGAATGCCGCCTGGGCGCCCATGGCAGCGGGGAGCCCGTACCCCATGGTGCCGAGCCCCCCCGAGGAGAGGAGGGTCCTGGGCTTGTTGAACTGGAAGAACTGGGCGGTCCACATCTGATGCTGACCCACGTCGGTGGCCACGATGGCGTCAGGGTCGGAAAGCTCCCGCAGTTTCTGGATCACCAGCTGGGGTTTGATGACCGACGTCGACGACTTGTAGCCGAGGGGGTGCTTTACACGCCACGCCTCAATCTCACCGCGCCAGGGAGCGAGATCCTTGGCAAACGCCTTCACCTTGGCAGACTGCTCTGCCGCCACCTTCAGCATCCGGGAGAGGACGCCCTTCACGTCGCCGACGATGGGGAGATCAACCCGGACGTTCTTCTTGATGGAGGTCGGGTCCACGTCCACATGGATGATCTTGGCATGGGGGGCAAAGGTGGCGATCTTGCCGGTAACCCGGTCATCGAAGCGGGCCCCGACCGCAACGAGCAGGTCGCAGTTGGTCACCGCCATGTTTGCGCAGTAGGTGCCGTGCATGCCGAGAAGACCAACGGAAAGGGGGTCATTCTCCGGAAACGAGCCGAGCCCCATGAGGGTCGTGGTAACCGGAACACCCAGCTTTCGTGCCAGATCGGTCAACTCCTCGGCCCCGTTGGCCAGGACCACACCTCCCCCCACGTAGATCAGCGGCTTCCGGGAAGCCAGGATCATGGAAACCGCTTTCTCTATCTGACGAGGATGACCTTCGACGGTCGGCTTGTAACCGCGAATATCAACGCTCTCCGGATAGGAAAACTCCGTCGTAGCTATCTGGACATCCTTGGGGAGATCGATGAGGACCGGGCCGGGACGGCCGCTCCGGGCAATATAGAAAGCCTTCTTGACGATGGTCGCCAGATCCTTCACATCCTTGACCAGGAAGTTGTGCTTGGTGCAGGGACGGGTGATGCCGATGATGTCCACCTCCTGGAAGGCGTCATTGCCGATGAGGGCAGTCGGGACCTGCCCCGTTATGATCACCAGCGGGATGGAATCCATGTAGGCGGTGGCAATACCGGTGATGGTATTGGTGGCGCCGGGCCCCGAGGTGGCAATGGCGACACCGACCTTGCCGGTGGCACGGGCGTAGCCGTCAGCCGCATGGACCCCGGCCTGTTCATGACGGGGAAGGATGTGACGGATAGCCTTGAACGAGAACAGTTCATCATAGAGGTTGATGACCGTCCCCCCCGGGTAGCCGAACACCGTCTCCACCCCCTCCAGCTTGAGACACTCCAGCAATATGCGTGCACCGTTCATCTTCATATGGGTTCTCCCTCGTCTAAGGGTAATGACTTCGGCTGTGAAAAATAAACCTTTGCTCTCTTTGTGTCCCTGCGGCGAAAATTCTCGCTAGTCCGCTGTCGTGACAGCTCCGGTGTGGGCCGACGTCACCACTTTCGCATAGCGTGCCAGCCAGCCGGTCTTTATCTTCGGTTCGGGAGCAGACCAGCCTGCCCGACGGGCCGTGAGCGTCGCCTCGTCCACCAGGAGCTCCAGCTTCCGGTTCGGAATATCGAGACGAATCCGGTCGCCGTCCTCCACGAGGGCGATGGGGCCGCCTTCGGCAGCCTCGGGGGAGATGTGGCCGATGCACGGCCCCCGGGTCCCGCCGGAGAAACGCCCGTCGGTGATGAGCGCAACCGAATCCCCCAGCCCCATCCCCATGATGGCGGCGGTGGGGGCGAGCATCTCCCGCATGCCAGGACCACCTTTAGGCCCTTCGTACCGGATGACCACCACATCGCCAGAGACTATGCGCCCCTCCATAATAGCGGCCATGGCCTGTTCCTCGGCATCGAAGCAGCGGGCCGTCCCCTCGAAGTTCATCATGGCGGCGGACACCCCCGACTGCTTCACCACGGCCCCCTTGGGCGCAATGTTGCCGAACAGCACCGCGATCCCACCCTCCTTCTTGACCGGGTCGGTCAGGGGGTGAATCACCTGCTCATCGACATTTTCCACGCTGGCAGCCAGTTGCAGGGTGGTGAGCCCCATGACGGTCCGACTCTCCTTCACCTTGTCGCCCAGCTGCTTCAGCACCCCGGCCACACCCCCTGCCGCGTCCAGGTCTTCCATGAAAAACTCGCCGGCCGGGTTCATGGAGGAGAGCTGGGGGGTTTCCTTGGCCAGGATGTCGAAGGTCTCCAGCGGAAGATCCACTCCCGCCTCCCGGGCGATAGCCAACAGGTGGAGGACCGTGTTGGACGAGCCGCCGAGCGCGAGGTCCACCCTGATGGCGTTCTCGAAGGCGGCGCGGGTCATGATCTGCCGCGGCGTAACGTTGTTGGTGACCAGCTCGACAATTTTTTCCCCAGAGGCGAAGGCAATCCGCCGCTTCAGGGCTGACACGGCGAGGGCGGTTCCGCAGCGGGGAAGACTCATGCCGAGGGTCTCGGTGAGAATTGCCATGGTGTTGGCGGTGAAGAGCCCCTGGCACGATCCCATACCGGGACAGGCATTGTCCTCGCAGACCGCCAGTTCCTTTGCATCAATGACCCCTGCCTTGTAACGGGCCATCGCCTCGAAGGTATCGGTGACGAAGGAATACTTGCGTCCCGCCTCGCCGCGTCCGCTCATCATCGGCCCGGCCGTCACCACGATGCAGGGGATGTCGAGCCGTGCAGCCGCCATGAGCATGCCGGGGGTAATCTTGTCGCAGTTGGTGAGGAGCACCAGGCCGTCGAGGCGATGCGCTTCGGCCACCGATTCCACCATGTCGGCGATGAGTTCGCGGGTGGGAAGGGAGTAGTGCATCCCCTTGTGCCCCATGGCTATCCCGTCACAGACGCCCGGAATACCGAAAAACAGGGAATAGCCGCCGCCGGAGTGAACCCCCTTCTCGATGAACCGTTCCAGGTCCCGCATCCCCACATGACCGGGGATCAGGTCGGTAAAACTGGTGGCCACGCCGATGAACGGCTTTTCCAGAGCACTCTGGGGCATACCGGTCCCTTTGAGGAGCGCCCGGTGCGGAGTCCGCTCAAGACCTTTTTTTATCGTATCGCTGCGCATGCTGGGGTGCCTCTCTACTGAATACGGATTTCGGTGACGTCAAACAAAGCTTGAAGAAATCAAAAATTCGCTGGAATTAACAGGAGTTACTTGTCGTAAAGAGTGAAATTGGAACAATAATACATTCACCGACAGCTGTCAATACGAATAGAATGATGTTATGGGGTTTCTCTCTGTAACCGGGCCAGTTCCGCCTCAGAGGGGCGGATATAAAGGGGGGCGAGAGCCGCTGCCGTAACGGATGCGCCATGGGCGAACTCCGCTTCCGCCAGAAGAGCACCTGCTGCAGCTCTGGGCTGGGTGACGCTTGCCGGTGCGAAGCGTGCCCGGGCACCAAGGCGGGACTCGATACGTTCCCGGTACCGAACGGCACCATCGCCAACGAAAATGACAGGGCCATCCAGTTGCTCCAGAAATGCTTCCGGAGAAAGCACGCAGTCGGAAATAACAGGTTCCGGTAACTCCCGACAACGGTAGAGCCCCGTGTAGACCTCCTTCTTGCGGGCGTCGAACATGGGGCAGACGGGCGCGTCGGCCCAGGGGAGATTCATGGCCAGCATGGCCAGGGAGGAGAAACCGGCCACCGGCTTCCCCGTGGCCAGCGCCAGCCCTTTCACCGTGGCGATCCCGATGCGGAGGCCGGTGAACGAGCCGGGGCCGAGGGCAACGCCGAACCCGTCCATATCCTGCACCGTCAACCCTGCACCTGTCAGGAGCAGTTCGACGCCGTCCAGCAACCGCTCCGACAGGGTCCGTTGCATCTCCAGCAGGTACTCTCCCACCAGCCGCCCGTCACAGGATAGGGCAACGCTGCAGGTGTTCGTGGAGGTGTCGATGGCAAGAAGTTTCATGATATTTTTCTCAAGCGTTCAGATGAAGTTCTATCGACGAATTCGGAAAAAGCTCCAGAGGCAAGGCGTGCGAGTCCTGAGGGGTAAGGCGTAGCACGGCTACGCCGCAGCGACAAAGGAGGAGCGTAACGTAGCAGATGGACTTTTGCCGGATTCGTCTATCCCTGGCCGAGAAAATAGCGGGCAATGTCGTTGTAGAAGGCAAGTACCATGAGACCGATGAGCAGGACCAGACCGATCTGCTGGGCGATTTCCCGGGTCTTCATGCTGACCGGGCGGCGGAAAACAAGTTCCCAGAAATAGAAGAACAGGTGGCCGCCATCCAGAATAGGGACGGGCAGAAGATTGAGGATGCCGAGATTGACGGAAAGAAGAGCCATGAAGGCAAGAAAGCTCACACCGCCAGCCGCCGCCTGCTGCCCTGCCATTTTGGCGATCATGATCGGCCCGCCGATGGTATCGAGAGGGATGGCACGCTCCACCAGTTTGACCAGCGACAGCATGGTCAGCTTGATGACGTTCCAGGTCTGGGCGCTCCCCTTCACAAAGGCGTCAAGCGGCCCGAACCGGTCGGTGATGATCTCGCCAGCCGCCACCACACCGATGACCGGCGACGTCACCGTCTCGCCGAAGAGGTTCTTGCCGCTCCTCGACTCCGGAGTGACCCGGATGGTCAGGGTGGTTTCGCCGCGCCGAACCTGCAACTCCACCGGTTGCCCCTTCCCCTCGGCGATGGTCTTTGCCAGCTCGTCCCAGCGCTGTACCGGTTTGCCGTCGATGGCGGTCACCACATCGTTGGCCATGAGGCCCGCCCGGGCAGCCGGCTTGTCCTTGATGACCTCGCCGATCTTGGTGGTGGCCGCCGGCACGCCTGCCATGTAAATCAGGATGAAGAGCAGATAGGCGAACAGCAGGTTGAATACCGGTCCTGCCGCCACGATGGCGATTCGCTGCAGAGGGGGTTTGGCCGCAAACGAGCGAGCCTGGTCCGCTTCGGAGAGTTCTCCTTCGCCGTTCTCCCCGATCATCTTCACGTAGCCGCCAAGGGGGAATGCGGAGATCAGGTACTCGGTCTCCCCTTTCCTGAAGCCGACAATCTTAGTGCCGAAACCGAGGGAAAACTTCTCCACGCCGACGTCGAACAGTTTGGCGAAGAGAAAGTGTCCCAGTTCGTGAACGAAGATGAGGACACCGAGGACTATGATTGCAGAGATGATACTGGTCATAAAAAACCTCAAAGCCGGGAAGCGGAAAGCGGTCAGCAGTACAAACGTGCCGACCGTTCCCTAGTCACTGATGTGCAGCAGTTCCCGCGTCTTATCCCGCGCCCAGCGGTCGACGAAGAGGACCTCCTCAATAGTGCCGAGGGTATGGGGCTGGTGTAAGGACATGGTCCGTTCGATGGCGGCCGGTATATCGACGAACCGGATACGCCCCGCGAGAAAGGCCTCCACTGCCACTTCGTTAGCGGCATTCAGGACTGCCGGCATGCTCTCTCCCGCGTCAAGCGCGTCATAGGCGAGTTTCAGGCAGCGAAACTTTGCCAGATCCGGCCGGAAAAAGGTGAGCCCGGAAAAACGGGTCAGATCCAGGGGAGCTACCCCGGTCGCGACCCGTCCGGGATAGGAAAGGGCATAGGCAATGGGAGCCTTCATGTCCGGCGTGCCGAGCTGGGCGATGACGCAGCCGTCTATGTACTCCACCATGGAGTGGATGATGCTCTGGGGATGGATATTGACATCGATCCTGGCTGCCGGCACATCGAAGAGCCAGCGCGCCTCGATCACCTCCAGCCCCTTGTTCATCATGGTGGCGGAATCGATGGTGATCTTTTTCCCCATGCTCCAGTTGGGGTGGTTCAAGGCATCGGCAATGGTGACGTCGGCAAGCCGCTCCGCCGGCCAGGAGAGGAACGGTCCTCCCGAAGCGGTCAGAATGATCTTTTTGATATCCTCGTTCCGGTGCCCCTCGATGGACTGGAAAACGGCGCTGTGCTCGCTGTCGACGGGATAGAGCTTTACCCCCTTCTCTGCCACCATCCCCATGATGAGGTGACCGGCGGTCACCAGGGTTTCCTTGTTGGCCAGGGCTACGTCCTTCCCCGCCTTGATGGCTGCCGCGGTCGGCACCAGCCCGGCGGCACCGACGATGGCTGCCACCACCATCTCCGTTTCGCTGGTGGTGGCGGCGGCTATGAGCCCCGGCACACCGGCAAGTATTTCCGGTTTCGGGTCGGGGAGCATCCGCCGGAGCGTTTCCGCCAGCTCCTCGGTCATGACCGCCACCAACCGGGGGGAGAACGCCTCGATCTGCTCCTTCAGCAGTTCCAGATTGTTCCCCGCCGTGAGTGCCACCACCTGGAAGCGGTCACGGTGGGCGGCGACGATCTCCAGGGTACTCACGCCGATGGAGCCGGTGGAGCCGAGTATGCTCAGTTTTTTCATAAATCCCCTCTGTGGACGGGATGGATTATCCGCGCTGGATGACGTAGTGCAGGTAGTAAAAGAGTACCGGTGCGGCGAACAGTATGCTGTCGAGACGGTCCAGGATGCCGCCATGGCCAGGAATGATCACACCCGAATCCTTGACCCCGCAACTCCGCTTCAGAAGCGATTCGAACAGGTCACCCAGCTGTCCGAGCGGAGCAGCCAAAAGGGTCACGACAAGACAGTCGACCACTGCCAGTTCGGGGAACCAGAGAAACCTGAGCCCAAGCGCTCCTGCCAGGCTGCCGGCCACCCCCCCCAGTGCCCCCTCGATGCTCTTCTTCGGGCTGACCGCCGGGTAGAGTTTCCGCTTCCCCCAACTGCTCCCCACGTAGTATGCCGCACTGTCGCCGGTCATGACTATCACGAGAAGGAGGAATATCCACTGGACCCCATGGGGCGCCATTCGGAGCAGAACGAGATGGCCAAGGAGAAGCGGCACATAGAGAAAGCCGAAACAGAGCAGCGCGGTCTCCCCTGCTGCCAGCCGGATATCCCGGAAGCGAAACAGGAAATGGAGCGCAAAGAGCAGGACAATGAGGGTCAGGAGCGCCGGGAAGCGAAGGGGGTCAGTACCGATCATGGCCAGGGGGAGGAGAGAGCCGAGCAGTGAAGCCAGTATCCCTTCGAGCCTCCTCTCCGGAAGCGCCATGCCATAGAACTCCGTCAGCCCCAGGAAGGTGAGGAGCAGAACGAAACAGGCGAAGAGAAACGCGCTCCCCTTGAGAATGAGGAGGATAAGGAGGGGGAGTGCCACTGCCGCTGTCAGTAACCGTTTGATACTCAGCTCCTTTTCTGCAGCTGGTCGCTGGTCTGGCCGAAGCGCCGTTCACGGGCCTGGTAATCGTGAAGCGCCCGGTGCAGTTCCTTCTTCCCGAAATCGGGCCAGTTGACGTCGCAGTAATACAGCTCAGTGTACGCCAGCTGCCAGAGGAGGAAATTGCTGATGCGCATCTCGCCACTGGTCCGGATAAGCAGGTCCGGGTCGGGCATGTCGGCGGTATAGAGATAGCCGTTGAAGAGCGTCTCATCGACCTCGTCGAGAGTAATCCTTCCGGCAGCCATGTCGCCTGCCAGCTGCCGGGCAGCCCGGACGATTTCCTGGCGTGACCCGTAGGAAAGCGCCAGGGTCAGCACCATGCCACTGTTGGAGGCGGTCTGGGTCAGAGCGTCCGTCACCTCGCGCTCCACGTCCGGCGGCAGTTCGGAACGGTCGCCGATCACATTGAAACGGATGTTGTTTTTCATCATGCGGGGGGTTTCGGAACGGATGTACTTCTTGAGGAGCGTCATCAGGGCCGTGACTTCGCTCTTGGGACGGAGCCAGTTCTCGGTCGAAAAGGCGTAGAGCGTCAAATACCCGATGCCGAGAGTGGAGCATTCCTCGACGATAAGCCTGACGGTTTCCACCCCCCGCTGATGACCGACTATCCGTCGCAGCATGCGCTGTTTGGCCCACCGTCCGTTCCCGTCCATGATAACGGCCAGATGACGGGGGAGCCTGTCGGGATTCAAGGTGTGCATACAACCCCTAAAACAAAAAATCCCCATGAACACAGGGGTGCAGGGGATTTAATCATAATTACGGATACTTCGCAAGCAAAAAAGGGAGGTATATCCTCCCTTCGCTTGCGGGCAAATAGTGCTCTAAACTTCCATGACTTCCTTTTCCTTGTGCGCCACCACCTCGTCAACCTTTGCGACGTGCTTGTCGGTGTGGTCCTGGACTTCCTTCTCCGCCCGTTTCAGATCGTCTTCGGATATCTTCTTGTCCTTCTCCAGCTTTTTCAGGTCGTCGATGGCATCCCGGCGGATGTTGCGCAACGCCACCTTGGATTCTTCCCCCATCTTCTTCAACTGCTTGACGATATCCTTGCGGCGTTCCTCGGTGAGGGGGGGGAGGTTGAGGCGTATCACCTTGCCGTCATTGGCCGGCGTCAACCCCAGGTTGGCGTTCATGATCGCCTTTTCGATGATCGGGATCATCTTTGCTTCCCATGGCTGGATGGTAATGGTCCGTGCTTCGGGAACGGCCAGGGTCGCCACCTGGCTGAGGGGAGACGGGTTGCCGTAATAGTCTATCTTCACGTCATCGAGAAGCGCCGTCGAAGCACGGCCGGTACGGATTTTCTGGAATTCCTTGCGCAGGGCGTCAATGGTCTTGTCCATGTGGACGTCCATGGCGGAGATAACGTTCTTGGTCATGCTATGCTCCTTTCACGATGGTGCCGATATCCTCGCCGCACACCACCTTCGTCACGTTGCCGTCGGTCGTGATATCGAACACTATGATGGGAAGACTGTTGTCCATGCAGAGGGAGGTCGCGGTGGCATCCATGACCTGGAGCCCCTTTTTCAGGACTTCCAGATAGGTAAGGGTAGAATACTTGACCGCGGTCGCATCCTTTTTCGGGTCGGCGGAGTAGACCCCGTCCACCTTGGTCCCCTTGAGAATAACCTCGGCACCGATCTCCATGGCCCGCAGACTTGCCGCCGTATCGGTAGTAAAATAGGGATTCCCGGTACCGGCCCCGAAGATGACCACCCGCCCCTTTTCCAGATGGCGGATTGCCCGGCGGCGGATATACGGCTCAGCAACTTCCTGCATGGCGATGGCGGACTGGACGCGGGTGTCGACGCCGATCTTCTCCAGGGCATCCTGCATGGCAAGGGAGTTGATCATGGTGGCGAGCATCCCCATGTAGTCGGCGCTGGCCCGGTCCATCCCCTTGGAGGACGCCGCCAGCCCGCGGAAAATATTGCCGCCGCCGATCACCAGCGCGAGCTCGACCCCGCACGCTACCACCTCCTTGACCTCGTTGGCAATGGTTGTGATGATGAGGGGATCGATACCGTACCCCTGGTCGCCGGCGAGGGCTTCACCGGAAAGCTTCAACAGCACCCGCTTGTAGTAGGGTTTCGCCATGTTTTCTCCGCTTGTCAGGTATAGTGCACAAAAAAGCCGGCCATGTGACTGGCCGGCTGTTGGCTTGACTCTAAAGGCCGGCCGTGGCAGCAACCTCAGCGGCGAAGTCGCTTTCTTTCTTGGCCAAACCTTCGCCGAGGACGAACCGGGCGAAACGCCGGATGGAGATATTCTCGCCGATGGTGGCGATGGTCTCGTTCAGGTAGGTCTGGATGGTCTTGTCCGGGTCCTTCACGTAGGCCTGCTCCATGAGGCAGATGTCGGCAAAGAATTTGTTGACCTGCCCCTCGATGATTTTCTCGATGATGTTCTCCGGCTTGCCGGTTTCCCGTGCCTTGGCCCGGTAAATCTCCTTCTCCCGCTCCAGAACGTCGGAAGTGACCTCTTCGCGGCGCACGAACTGCGGTCCGGCAGCGGCGATGTGCATGGCGACGTCTTTGACAAAAGCTTGGAAATTCTCGTTCTTGGCCACGAAATCGGTCTCGCAGTTCACTTCCACGAGCACGCCGATCTTGCCGCCGGCATGGATGTAGGAACCGACCAGCCCTTCCGTGGCAGCCCGGCCAGCCTTTTTGGATGCAGCGGCCAGCCCCTTCTTGCGCAGGTAGTCGATGGCCTGCTCGTGGTCACCACCGGTCTCCGTCAGTGCTTTCTTGCAATCCATCAGGCCGGCGCCGGTCGCTTTTCTCAGTTCGTTAACCTGTGCTGCTGTAATGCTCACGATATCCTCCAGTTCATAACGGCCCGTAGCGGGCCTGACAGGTAGTATGTCACGCGCCCCTTGCAGGGCAGAATCAGGCTTCGGCAGCCGGTTCGGCGGCGGCGACTTCAGCGGCTTCAGCCTGCTCGTCGCCTGACTTGTCGGCCTGCAGATCCATATTCCGGGCCTGGCCACCTTCCGTCATCGCATCGGCCATCTTGCTGGTCAGCAGGCGGATGGCGCGAATGGCATCGTCGTTACCCGGTATGACGTAGTCGATGCTGTCGGGATCGCAGTTGGTGTCGACGATCGCCACAACGGGAATGCCGAGTTTCTTCGCTTCCGCAACGGCGATTTCTTCGTTCTTCGGATCGATGACGAACAGCATTCCGGGGAGTTTCCCCATCCCCTTGATGCCGCCGAGGGTCTTTTCCAGCTTCTCCCGCTCTTTTTCGAGCTGCAACGCCTCTTTCTTGGTATACGCATCGATGGTGCCGTCGGCAAACATGGCGTCGAGTTTCTTGAGCCGGTCAATACTCTGCTTGACGGTGGCGAAATTGGTCAGCATCCCCCCCAGCCAGCGCTGGTTCACGTAGTACATGCCACAGCGTGAGGCCTCTTCTGCCACCGCGTCCTGGGCCTGCTTCTTCGTCCCGACAAACAGCATGGTTTCGCCGGAACGGGCCGAATCAACGACGTAGTTGTAGGCATTCTTGAAGAGGCGGACCGTCTTCTGCAGGTCGATGATGTAGATGCCGTTACGGGCGCCGAAGATGTACGGCTTCATCTTCGGGTTCCAGCGCTTGGTCTGGTGGCCGAAATGGACGCCGGCCTCCAGCAGTTCCTTCATGGTGATGTTGGACATGTTTTTTCTCCTTTTGGTTTTCCCTCCGCACCCCCATTCTCCCGGAATCCGCGCCATGCGGACACCACCGGGCCACAAAGGGTGCGTGCGAATTTGAAAAGCATTTCTGTATATCACAAGGCGCTTCCGTTTGGCAAGGAGAATTTACCGTCGCGTCCCGGCGAAGCAAGTCCATCCCTCAACAAAGATGAACAAAACAATATTAACAAACACTATTATAATAAGCTTGTATTACGAACAAATATTTGCTAACGTACCGCAACCAAAAACGTCCATTTTTCAAGGACCTGATTGGGAAAACTGAGTATTTGGAAATATCACTTTGAGAATATTTATTACCAAGACATTTTTCTGCGGGGCATGGTCTGCAGCTGCGATGGCGGCAGTAAGCGTTTTTTTTCTAACGTCCGCTGCGCGTGCGGCGGGGACCATCGACTACAGCGGCTCCATCTCCATCGGCATCGGCATCCTCCAGGCCGGCGCCTCCCATGCATTTGAAAAAAAGACCGGCATAAAATTCACGTCCATCGACACAGCCGGCTCCGGCAAGGGAATCAAGGCGCTGCTGCAAGGAAAAGCCTCTCTGGCAGGACTGACAAGGCCGATAGCACCCGCCGAAAAAGCCAGGAATCTGGTCGCGATCACCATCGGCTACGATACGCTCGGCATCTTTGTCCACCAGAACAATCCGGTCAAGAACCTTTCAACGGCACAACTCAAGGGCATTTTCACTGGCAGGATCACCAACTGGCGGGAGGTCGGAGGGGAAAACGCCCCCATCGCAGCAACCATCGAGGACCCGAACGGCGGACGAGCTGCGGTGGAGATGCTCCGAAAGATAGTGATGGGCGGAGCACCTTATGCCAAGGGGCTGAAGCAGATTGAGTCCCCGCTGGACCAGCTGAAACATACTGCCCGTACGGAAAATGGCATCTGCGTCGTCAATCTCGGCATATTCCCGTCACTGGACCCGGCTTTCGGCAAAAGACTCAAGGTCGTGATGATGAACGACTATGCACCGACCCCCGACAACATCGCCTCCGGCAGGTACCCCATCACCATCCCGCTGCAGCTCGTGAGGGAAAGCCCTCCGAGGAACGAGGAACGGCAGTTCATATCTTTCATGCTCTCCAAAGAGGGGCAGGCCATAGTCAACAAGCATTTCGTGCCGCTGCAGAAAGGGCACTGATACAACCACAACCCGCAGACGTCAAGACACAGCCGTCGGCTTCCCCCGCAAAGCCGCCCGCTCTTTACTTCCCCCCCCATCTCATGTATCATGCCCCGGTTATGAAAGCCACCCTCTACCGCTATCTTTTCAGGGAAATAAGCGTGCCGTTCCTGCTCGGCATGACAACCTTCACCTCCGTCCTCCTCATGGGCCGTCTTCTGAAGCTGGCCGACATGGTGGTGGCAAAGGGGGTTCCCTTCAGCGACGTTCTCTGGATGGTCGTCTATCTGCTTCCCTACTTCTGTCTCGTCACGATCCCGATGGCGGTGCTGCTGGCGGTGCTGCTGGCTTTCGGCCGGCTTTCGGCTGACAGCGAGGTAACTGCCATGAAGGCCTGCGGCATAAGCCTCTACGGCCTGCTTCCCCCCGTTATCGCCTTCGCACTCTTCGCCTATATAGCGACTACCCTCGTAACTCTCTACGGCATCCCCTGGGGAAACACATCCTTCAGGCGACTCGTGACGAGCATCGCCGAGGAAAGGGGGGCAAAGGCCCTCAAGGAACAGGTTTTCATCGATGACTTTCCCGGCCTGATGCTCTACCTCAACCGCTATTCCCCCCAGGACCAGCGCATCACCGGCATTCTCATCCAGGACGACCGGAACCCCGCCGAACCGTCAACCATTTTTGCCTCCTCAGGCGTAATTTTTTCGGATCCCGCAACCCGGGAGATACGCCTCCTCCTCTATAACGGCGGAATTCACCGCCCGGTCGGGAAAACCGGCTACCGACTGGTGGAATTCCAGGAATACGACCTGAAGATAAACATTCCCCAGGCTACGCAGGAAGTACTGAAAAACGAGATGGACATGAGCCTGTCCGAACTGTATGCAAACATCAATTCGCCCCGCCTTGACCGCAAGCTCCGCACCGACATGGAGCTGGAAGTACAGCGACGCTTTTCACTCCCCTTTGCCTGTTTCGTTTTTGCCCTGATCGCCATACCCCTCGGCATTCAGAACCAGCGCTCCGGCAAGGGGGCCGGTTTTTCGCTCAGCATCGGCGTGCTGATCGTCTACTATGTCATTCTTACAGCCTTCAAGGCCATGGGTGAACGAGGGATGGTGACACCGCTGGTTGCCATGTGGTCTCCCAACCTCCTGTTCGTTGCCTTCGGCATCTACCTGTTTCACCAGACCGCAGAGGAGCGGCGTCTCTACCTGTTCACGGCGCTGGCGGAAGCAGGGCGCAGAATCCGTCATGCCTTCACTACCGGAAGAACGCCATGAGAATTCTCAGCCGCTACATCACCACCGTCTACCTGCGGATGATCTGCCTCTGTGGCGGCTCGTTCATTGCCATCTACTTGGTGATCGACTTCCTGGAAAAAGTCACCAGGCTTGCCAAGTACGAGCCTGAATTGCAGCACCTCGCCCTTTACTTCGCCGTAAAGATCCCGGAAATGGTCAACCAGGTCGCCCCCCTCGCTACCCTGATGGCAACCATGCTGACCCTCGGCACGCTGGCAAAAAACAGCGAAATAATCGCCATGAGAAGTTGCGGCGTCGGCCTTGTCCGCATAAGTATCCCCCTCCTGGCCACCGCCCTGCTCATCAGCCTGGCGGTTCTCCTGAACGGAGAATTCATCGTCCCCCGCTCCAACGCGCGGCTTGACCAGATAGAAAACATTCTCATCAAGAAAAAGAGCGCCGACACCTTTTTCCGTCAGAGCAACATCTGGCACCGGGAAGAGAACATCCTGCTCCAGTCCCGGCTTTTCGTCCCCGCCACCCGGACCCTTCAGGGGATAACTTTCTGGCAACTGGCTCCCGACATGCGGCCGGTCCGGCGCATCGACGCCGGCACGGGGTCCCTCTCCGACAACGGCTGGCTGTTCCGGAATGTGACCATCCGGGACTTCGCCAACGGCAACGTAACCGCGACACGGACCGTTGCCGAATTACCGGTACAACTGCAACTCAAACCCGCCGACCTCAAGGTCCTGGAAAAGTATGCCGACAACATGGGATTCATCGCCCTGCGCAACTACTGCGAGAAACTCCAGAGCGGCGGGTATGATGCCACCCGTTACCTTACCCAGATGCACTCCCGGCTGTCACTCCCTTTTTCCACCCTGGTCATGGCGTTCCTCGGCATCCCCTTCGCCCTGAAAAGCGGGCGTTCCAGCGGCATCGCCGTCGGTATCGGCCTGAGCATCCTCATAGGTTTCGGCTTCTTCGTCATCAACTCTACCCTCATCACCTTCGGCCAGGGGGGAGTTCTTCCCCCCCTTATTGCCGCCTGGGCCGCCAACGCCATCTTCGCCGCAATCGGGGTCTGGCTGACCCTGACGGTAAACCGTTGACAAGCCGGGCGACCGTGTTTTAATTGCGGTGGAGCATGTCGCATGCAGTTACCGCGAAAGGAGAAACCGCCGTGCCCATACGGTTCGTAGCAGTTTCCGTCCTGCTGCTCATGGCGATCCCGGTCACCGCCCCGGCCGCCGGTAAGCAGCTGGCCCAGAAATCCGCAAATTCCAAACCGGCAGGCCAGGACAAACGTCCCGCCATTTCCATCCTCAGCATTGTCCCTACCCAGGGTGAACCGGGTAACAACGTCACCCTCTCCGGAGCAGGGTTCTCCGACACGACCACCGTTTTCCTCGGCAGCAACGAGATTCAGCCCCGGGTCATCGGTGCAAGGCAGCTCAACTTCGATATTCCCAGGCTGGCACCCGGTCTCTACGCCATCTATCTGCGCCGGGAAGACGGCACCACCAGCAAGACATACTCCTTCACCGTCATGCCCCTCAAGCCGGTCGCCCTCTCCCTCACGCCGGACACAATCCAGAGCTGCGCCACCGGCCGGGAACGGGACGTCACCCTCACCGGCCGCAACTTCCAGGAAGGATCCCAGGTCCTCTTCGACGGGGCGGTTATCGCCAGCCGCTTCGGCTCCGAGGAGGCCCTCTCCTTCACCACCCCCACCGTAGCCGGCGGGCTCCACCAGATCCAGGTGAAAAACCCCGAGGACACCATGACCATCCCCCTGGCCCTCATGATCAACAGCCGACCCGAAGTAACGAGCGTTTCCCAGGGGAATGATTACGTCAACTACTATGAACTGATCATCGAGGGGCGCAACTTCCTACAGGGATCGGTGCTCACCGTTGACGGCAAGCGGCTGGGGAGCAGCAGCGGTCCGGCCGGCGAACGGGAGCGGCTCATCTACTTCGATTGCAACCGCCTTGTCTACGAACGCCATCCCTACGACTCCACCCCCAAGAACTTCCGCCTCCAGGTCGTCAACCAGAACGGTGAGGAGAGTGCCGTGGTGCAGGTGACGGCACCGTAGGACATCCCCGAAAGCCACCGTAACCCACCCTCCTGCACAGCTTGTCGCCGTCGGCCAGTTTGCTTTTGATGGCCTGCACCGATACCTTGGCAGATGTTGTTACCAGAAAAGCGCAGCCTCTGTTCCGGATGCAGACCAAGCCATGCAGGACCTTTTCTGTCAAAGTAAAGCCCGAGCCCAACGACAAGTCCCAGACCCGCCGCCGTGACTGTTTTCCGCCACACCAGCATAAAAAAATCCCCGCCTAGGCGGGGATTTTTATCTGCCAGCTGGTCTTGGCAAACACCAAGCCCTTTGATTTAGGTCGACTTATGCTTCGTTACCAGTTCCCCACCACCGGAACCGCGTTGCCGAGGCCGACGCCGAACATCCCGTAGATGTCCGTAGGCTCGCCGTCCCAGGCCCAGTTGTTGCTCTTGTCCAGGAACCAGTTCCCTTCGCTGTATATGCCGATCTTGGTAATGCCGTCCCCGGTCCAGTCTCCGGTCACCGGGACCGCGTTGGAAAGGCCGACGCCGAACACGCCGAACGTGTCGGTTGGGGCTCCGTCCCAGGCCCAGTTGTGGTTCTTGTCCAGGAACCAGTTTCCATCGCTGTAGACCCCGATCTTGGTTATGTGGTCGCCGGTCCAGTCCCCGACCACCGGCTTGGCATTGGGAAGACCGACACCGAACACGCCTCGGACATCTGTCCCTTCCCCGTCCCAGGCCCAGTTCTGGTTCATGTCCAGATACCAGATGCCGTCAGCATAGATACCTATCTTTGTCTTGCCGTCGCCGTTCCAGTCACCCACCACGGGAATTGCATTGGAGACTCCGACGCCGAACATCCCCATGACGTCGATCCCCTCGCCATCCCACTGGCCGTTGCCGTTCATATCGAGATACCAGATGCCGTCAACGAACACCCCGATCTCGGTCTTGCCGTCGCCGTTCCAGTCACCCACCACGGGAATTGCCCCGGCAATTCCCAGACCGAAAAGTCCGAGTTTGTCCGTAGGCGTACCGTCCCATGCCCAGCTCTGGTTTGCATCCAGGTACCAGTAGCCGTCGCTGAAAATGCCGATCTTGGCAGCCGTATTGCCGGCAGCGGGGTTGACCGTCAGTTTGCCGGCATTGGCACTACTGTACCCGTCATTGGAACCAGTCAGATCACCATAGACATACGGCCCACCGAAGTAGGAAAAGCGATAGGCGTAGTCGTAGGAACCGGCGGTCGTCACGGAAAGGTTCGTTACATACTCGTGGTTCCCTCCCTGTTGGGTGTTATAGGTTGCCGTCTTCCAGATCCAGGACGGACTGCTGGGATCGGTCCCCTGGGGCCCGTACCCCACTTCGCCAACCAGGCCGGCTACCGGCCCCGGTCCTGCGGTCGTAACATTCCACACCGTCACCTGGCCATAGATATTTGGCGTCGACGTTGTCGTCGTCACCGTAATGGCAGAAGGGGAAGTGAGCCAACTAAACGCCACTTGCGGCACATTGCACTGCACCGCAATCTCCGACACGCCAGGGGCATGGGTGGTGACGTTCAGGAAGCCATTGCCACCCGTCCCAATGTTTGCATTGATGCCGATATTCGCCCCATCTTCCACGTCCCTCACCAGAAACATACCGCTGGCATCGGTTGCCGTCGTGCCGGTGAACTGCCCGGTAACGGAATCAAAGTAGCGGACAACATAGCTCGGACTCGGTCCGTACGCGGTAACAGTCCCGCCGCTGATGGCAACGGCGAGATTGGCACTGTTTACGAGCCGGCCGAGGATGGCCCCCTTGCCGGTGGTAACGCCGAGGACGGTGGAGACTTCAGTCGGGGTCAAGAGCCTGTAGGAATACGGCAGCGTCACGTTGGACGGGCTGTTGAGCCAGCCGGTGTAGACCGGTACGTAGGTGGCCCCTTGGCTCATCCTCAGTTCAAAGCCGCTGGACGGAATGTTGTTGAGGGTAAAGGTACCGTCGGGAGCGGAGGTGGCCGTGTTGGTGCTGCCCAGTTGTTCTATCGAAATATTGCCCAGGAGATTACCGGCGTTGTCGATGACCGACCCGGAAACGGAGATGATGGAAGCCGCCGGCATATCCACATTGGTAACGGCACCGGCATAGCCGCTCGCCATGACGGAATTGATCTGGTAGCCGGTCTTCGCAGCTGTGACCGTTGCGGAACCAAGCAGATGGGTGATATAGAAAACCCCGTTGGCACCGGTAGAGGTGCCGGCGACCGGCGTACCGCTGCCGTTGTCATACATGACGGTCCCAGAGGTGGAACTGACCGCTACCCCCGCGACACCGTTGGCGGTGTTCGTGGCGTCGTATACCCGGCCGCGGATCACTCCCGTTGTGGTGTCGCCACCATTCCAGGCGGTGAAGCTTGCAGCGGGGTAAAGCGCCATGTTCTGGCTCAGGTTGAACTGATTGGTGTTAATGGTCCCGGTGTAGGCCGGCGCATAGCCAGTGGCACTGAAGCCAAGGGTGAAATCCGTGTTCTGGGGGACGACACCATTCAGGGCGTAGTTGCCGGAGGAGGTGGTGGTGCTGGGCGTGTGGGGCGTCCCATTGAGGGTAAAGGAGGCGGTGACGGTGGCACCCGTGATGCCGGCCATCGTCCCGGCATCGGTGACCATACCATTGATCTGGAGGGTCTGCAGGACGTTGAGCTGCGCGGCACTGTTGTCGCTGGTCTTGCCGGTTGAGGTATCCTGTACCTGAAGATTGAAGTTACAGGCATTCGTCGGAACGACCACCGTCAGTTGGGTCGCGGTCGCGGTTGCCGCCGTTGCCTCTGCACCGCAACCGAAAATGACTTTGTTGTTCCCGGCAGTGGTATTGAAATTGAATCCGCTGATGGTCACCGTGTCACCCGGCAGCACGGTAGTCGGGGTAAAGGTGGCAATGGCCGGCTTGGAAGTAGAAACGAACCAGGTGCTCTTCTGCGCCTGGTTGCCGGCCGCGTCCTGAACGGAAATGGTCCACTCGTTCCGGCTTCCGTCGTTGATTGTCAATCCCGAAACAGATTGCGACAGCGTACTGCTCGGCATATTGTTGTAATTATAGTTAAAGCCAGGGATATTGGCCCACATGGAGTAGGTATACTGGGCTGGAGGAGATGCCGGCGCAGTCCAGGAGAAAGTAAGAGGATTCGAGTCCGGCATCGGCCAGGTAAAATATCCCTGGGGCACCGTAGGAGTCGCGAAGCTGTCAAGGACCACCGTTGGATTGAGGGTGACCGTATCCGCCGTCGTTATGCCGGCATACTTGATCGCCACGTTGTAGGCATCGGTCGCCTGGGGGCGGTTGTTGTTGACGTTGAGCCACGACTGGAACCCTCCCCAACTGCTGATGCCGAGGTCCATGGGATAGGTAAGCCCGTTAGCGGAAGGGCCGCCCGTCACCGTGATATTCGTCAGGACCTCCGTCATGGAGCGGGCACCGATGACCACGTTGTAACTGTCGTTGGGCGGCGTATTGGAATCCTGGTAATGACTGGTAGTGAGGAACGGAGAGGACTTGCTGCCGTCCAGGGTGACCGTCTGGCCCGTGAGAGAAGATCCCGCCACGGTGATCACCAGCGCCTGCTGGTCGGAGGTCATATAATCGCCGGAGCCGATTTTCCCGTCACCGTTCGCATCGCCCAGGGCGTAGAGGGAATAGGTCCCGTCGGGCACACCGGATATGGTGAAGGGGTTGGAAAGCTGGGGAGGGTTGGCCACCCAGGCGACGGCTGCCGGCGGCCCATCGCTCGGCACCAAGGCTACATAGAGGTTCCCCGTGGGAGCTGATATCCCCGACAGGTTGACCGTACCGGAGACCGTCACACCTGTTGCCGGCGGATTGATGGTCGTCGAGGCGACCGGGCTGGCTGCCGATTCCGTGGTGCCGACCAAGGCGGCTGCCTGGACATAGAGGGGAGTACCGTTACTGACGTTTAAAAGGGCAAAGGCGTTGTCACCACCGGGAACAGCAATGTATTGCAAGGGGTTCGTCGTCTTCGGCGTGGAGCTTGTGGTTGACCAGTAGATCTTGTAGGAGTCGGCAATCTTGTTGCCGTTGCCATCCCTCGGCTCGTCCCAACCAACGAAGGCGCCATTGGCGCCGGGAAGGATCATGGCTCCGGCTGGCGCCACCGGAGCAACATTCGGGCGGGAAGTGAAGGTGACGGTAGTGGTGCTGTTGAGCGTGTAATCGCCATTGGAGATGGTTATCGTTCCGGGAGAGGTCCAGGTCGGGTCATTGGGATGGGGAACACCAGTGCCTGACCCGTCCACGAACGCCTTAAGGATGTAGCTGCCGCTGGGGACACCTCGGATCTGGAAATTGGGCCAGGTGGGAGCAGTGGAACCGATACTCAGGCCGAGTCCCGTATCGCCGCCGTACTGCTGCTGGAGGTACAGGTAGACCCGCCCCGTCCGGCCGCTCGTGTTGCTGATTGTGCCGCTGATGTTCCAGGCATGGGCCGACGCCACGCCGACGAGCAGCACCAGAAACGTTACCACCGGAATGATCCGGCTCCAGAAACCACGTAAACCTTTCATACACCCTCCTTTTCACTATCCTCTAAGCTGAACACATTTGACCGAGACAATCAGAATGTTATACAAAACGAGAAAACAAAAAACTCACACCCGGAAAGACAGGGACACGTGTCATTATCATTACAAACCAGAAACTACGCAATAAGACGTACGACCATTACGTAATTTAGCGGAAATCCCTCCCCGTTCCTACCACATTACACTCCTCCATAAGGGACAACAACCAAACCGAACAACGTTTTACACTTATCCTCAACTTTTCCGGTTATGTAAATTTGCATATGCCTTGCCAACAAAAAATCACATTGCAATATCGGATAGTTACCAAGAAAAAAGCCGCCGGAGAATGCTCTCCGACGGCCCTGTTCACTGCAGCCCCTCTCCCAGAGGGAGAAGGGATCCATTACATTAATACCGGTAATGGTCGGTCTTGTACGGCCCTTCCTTCGGCAGCCCAAGGTATGCCGCCTGCTCGTCGGTCAGCTCGGTGAGCATGGCACCGAGGGTCCGGAGCTGGAGCCGGGCCACCTTTTCATCCAGATGCTTGGGAAGGATGTAGACCCCCACCGGGTACTTGCCCGGATTGCAGTAGAGCTCCATCTGGGCCAGGGTCTGGTTGGCGAAGGAGGAGGACATGACGTAGGAAGGATGGCCGGTGGCGCAGCCGAGGTTGACAAGGCGGCCTTCCGCCAGGAGGATGAGTCTTTTGCCGTCGGGGAAGATGATGTGGTCCACCTGGGGCTTGATGTTCTCCCAGGTATACTGTTTGAGGGCTGCCACCTCGATCTCGTTGTCAAAGTGGCCGATGTTGCAGACAATGGCGTTGTGCTTCATCCGCTTCATGTGCTCATGGGTAATGACGTGGTAGTTGCCGGTGGCGGTAACGAAGATGTCAGCCTTGTCGGCGGCATACTCCATGGTCACCACCTTGTACCCTTCCATGGCCGCCTGGAGGGCGCAGATCGGATCGATCTCCGTCACCCAGACCTGGGCCTGGAGGCCACGCAGCGCCTGGGCCGAACCTTTGCCCACCTCGCCATAGCCGCAGATGACCGCAACCTTGCCGGCAACCATGACGTCGGTGGCCCGCTTGATGCCATCAACGAGAGATTCGCGGCAGCCATAGATATTGTCGAACTTGGACTTGGTGACCGAGTCGTTGACGTTGATGGCGGGAAACTTGAGCCGCCCCTTCTCGTGCATCTGGTAGAGCCGGTGGACGCCGGTGGTGGTCTCCTCGGTGACCCCCTTGATGGCGGCGGCGGTTTTCGCGTACCACCCCGGCTTCTCAGCCAGCCGCTTTTTGATGGAGGCGAACAGGAATTCCTCCTCTTCGCAGGTGGGATTGGCGATGACGGAAGGATCTTTCTCTGCATCGCTCCCCAGATGCATCAGCAGGGTGGCATCGCCGCCGTCGTCCAGGATCATGTTGGGGGCGCCGCCGTCGTGCCATTCGAATATCCGGTGGGTGAATTCCCAGTAGTCCGCCAGGGACTCACCCTTGAAGGCGAAGACCGGGATGCCGGCTGCGGCGATGGCGGCCGCAGCGTGATCCTGGGTTGAGAAGATGTTGCACGAGGCCCAGCGCACCTCGGCCCCCAGCACCGTCAGGGTTTCGATGAGCATGGCGGTCTGGATGGTCATGTGGAGCGAACCGGCAATACGGGCACCCTTGAGGGGCTTCGCCGCGGCAAACTCCTCGCGGATCGCCATGAGCCCCGGCATCTCGGTTTCGGCGATAATCATCTCCTTGCGCCCCCAGGGTGCAAGGGAAAGGTCAGCTACGTGGTAGTCAGTAAAGCTCATGATATCCTCCAGGAACGTGATTGTTTCGCAAAAAGAAAGGGTTTTATACCATCTTTGTCCCGCAAGGTCAAAACCATTCCCGGTAGCCACTAAAAAAAGGGGAGCGAATCACTCGCCCCCCCTTTTCACTTTTCACTTTTCACTTTTCACTTTTCACTTTTCACTTTTCACTTTTCACTTTTCACTTTTCACTTTTCACTTTTCA
>NZ_JAHCVK010000008.1 GCF_018476905.1 Geomobilimonas luticola | reverse complement strand
TCCAGCACCCCGACAGGGTCCATCGACGGGCTCTGCACCCCCTGTCACGACCCCCACGGGGTGAGTCCGACCCTGGGGGCCAACCAGCAGTACGCAGTGCCGCTCCTGAAAGGTACCTGGCTCACCTCTCCCTACAGGGAGGATACGGCCCCCGCGAACAATACCAACCTTACCAACCGCATGGATATAGGTCGTGAAGGGGTGCCGTACAACATCGATCAGAATACTTTTGGAGCAGACATCAGGGATGGGGTAACGGGTATCAGCCAGCTGGAAAATCAGTCAGAAGGGTTGTGTATCAGCTGTCACTCGAAGGAGAGCCTGACCGATGGCGTGACCCACACCTGGAAGAGCAAGGACCGGATACACGAATCGGTCAAGGGTTGGAAGACCGCCAACGGGACGATACAGCACAACTATTCCTGCTCCAAGTGCCACTCTCCCCATGACAGTTCGTCCCTACCGAGGCTGATGGTGACCAACTGCCTCGACAGCAAGCACAAGGGGCGTACCGGGAACAACTCTACGCCGGTCCTCTCGGACAATGGCTGGAAAACGTATAGTGGTCCATGCAGCGGTGCTGCTGCAGAATTCGGCACCGTCGACAACGCCACGCGCTGGTGTTTGAGTCGTGCGGGTACGTATGCATTCGGAGGGTCAGGTTCCGGCCACTTCCCTGGCAGCTGGGGGGGGGACAAGCCGGGGTTCCAGGGTTATGGCGTCTCCTGTCACGAAGGGAACAGCAGTGATCAGCAATGGAACGAGCTCACCCCATGGGCTGTCAACCCGCCCGCGCCACCTGTTCCTCCGGCGCTTGGGCAACCTGTCTCGCTTTCCGATACGTCTGTACGGTGGAACTATACTGATACGGCCAATGACAATGACGGGTACCGTCTGCATGACAGCGGCAATACCCTCAAAGCGAGCAACGCAAACGCCAAGAGCACCTACGTGGATGAAAGCGGATTGGTCGCAAACACCAGGTACACACGTCATCTCCACGCCTATAACGCCCTGGGGGACAGTTTGCCCAGTGGGGATGTCAGCATCTATACCTGGCCGAAATTCCCGAATGTGACATCCGACACTTACTTGCACAGTACACCGGATTTCACCTTTACCAATGCTGCCGGCTTCGGACCAGGGGGTGTGGAGTATTATCGTTACGTCTGGACGCAGAACCCCTCTTACACGTTCACCGACAACGAAACTATCTGGGACAGCGGCACCCTGACCACCACAGCCACGGCTGATGGCATGTGGTATCTGTATCTCAAGTCGTATAACGGAGACAACGTCAGTGGCAATTATAGTCTCTGGAGCAAGTTTAATAAATATGATAGTACCGCGCCGACGGTGTCTGCTCCGATTCCTGCAGACGGAGGGACCGCCGCGATCAACAATCCTCTGGTCTTCACCATTTCCGATGCGGTCTCCGGTATCGACTGGGCTACGATAACTCTTCAGATCAGCGGCAACATGGGGTATGCGAAGAGCTACACCGCAGCGGATACAACCATCGTCACCAGGACAGGTTCTGATGCAAGCTATGTTGTAACAGTAAAACCGGATGCTCCCTACGGCAATGGCGAGGTCATAACCTGGAGTTTCAGGGTAAAGGATCAGGTCGGACATGAACTTGTTTCGCCGTCATGGACCTTTACCGCGACAAACACCGCCGTGTCCCCCCCCACATTGGAGAGTGCTTCATCCACCTATTACAACAGAATGCGGTGGTTCTTTGTCGACAATTCCAACAATGAAACCGGGTTCAGACTGCATGATCCGGACCACGTGGTAAAAGTCGACCCCGCAACCGCGCCTTCCTACTTCGATGAATATGGGCTTACAGCGAATACACAGTACACACGGCACGTGCATGCCTATAACGCAGATGGAGAGAGCGGGCCAAGTCAGTCTCTCAGCAGATCCACCCTGGCTCTCCCTCCGGACGTCACCTCTGACAAGCCAGCAAACACATGGGGGAATGCGCCGATAACCTTTACCAACAATATCGGCTTTGGCACGGGCACGGTGGAGTATTACCGCTACCGCTGGGGCCAGGAACCTTTCCCTGCGTATGGGGGGAACATGGAGTGGAGGAGCGGTCAACTGACAATAACACCGGCCTCCGAAGGAAACTGGTATCTGCATCTCTGGTCTTACAACAAGGATGATGTGCCATCTTCTTCTTCGTGGCAAAAAATGCTTGGCTATCGTTATGACGCCACACCTCCCACAGGACTGGCATGTGCGTCTCCGGCGGATGCGGCAGCCGATCTGGCGGTCACCACAGTGCTCAGTTCGACCGTTGCCACGGACTCTGTCAGCGGGTCGGTGCAGTATCTCTTCCAGATAGCCAAAGATATTGGATTCACCACGGGGCTAGAGAGCAGCGGCTGGCAGACAGGTACGAGTTACGTGCCTCTTCTCGAAGCCGGAACAACCTATTACTGGCGTGTCAAGGCCAGGGACAATGCGCTCAATGAAACCCCCTACACCACGCCTGCACGCTCGTTCACAACATTGAATGTTCCGGTCTCCAGAGCCACCTGGACGACCAAGGGGGATTTTGAAAACAATGCCTCGACAACAGGTACGCCAACCACCAGGAGCGAGGTCTTTGTATCAGGCACCAACCAGGCAGACGATGCCGGCATTACGCTGTCTCAGACTTCACATACATGGAGAAACCCGACAGTTGCCGCCGGAAATAGTCATGCACTGGCGGTGAAACCGGATGGGTCTGTCTGGGCTTGGGGACACAACTGGTATGGCCAGCTTGGTGATGGTACAAGCGGTTTTGGCAATTATAAAACGACACCAGTGCAGGTTTCGGGTCTGGGTGCCGGGTCGGGTGTGATAGCGGTAGTGGCGACATATGACAGTTCATTGGCATTAAAGTCCGATGGCTCTGTCGTTGCCTGGGGACATAATAATTCCGGCCAGCTTGGAGATGGTACCAAAGTGGACAAGCCAACTCCAGTGGCAGTAACGGGGTTGGGTGCCGGTTCGGGTGTTATTGCAATAGCGGCAGGGAAATATTACTTTCTGGCCTTGAAATCGGACGGCACTGTCTGGGCTTGGGGGGATAATGCCTATTATCAGCTCGGAGATGGCACAGGCACCCAAAGATCCGTGCCTGTGCAAGTGTCAGGACTGACGGGGGCTGTTGCCATAGTCGCCGGCGGACAACATTCCTTTGCAGTAAAAACCGATGGTTCTGTCTGGGCCTGGGGCTACAATGGCTACGGTGAGTTGGGGGATGGCTCCAACATGCCTAAATCTTCTCCGGTGCAGGTTTCAACCATGGGCCCGGGGTCAGATGTGATCGCTCTTGCCTGCGGGTTTTCCCATAGCCTGGCTGTAAAGGCAGACGGCTCTGTGTGGGCTTGGGGTTACAACTGGTATGGCCAGCTTGGTGATGGTACTGATGGTCCAGGTAGTGACAAAAATTCTCCTGTCCAGGTAGTGGCTCCTGGCTCCGGAGCGAGCGCTGTAGCTGCGGCAAGGCACAGTTCTTTGCTGTTAAAAGACGATGGCTCTGTTTTGGCCTGGGGGGATAATAGTTCGGGGCAACTGGGGGACACTACGACAACCAAAAGGACAACCCCTGTGCCGGTGTCAGGCCTGGGGGCAAATTCTGGGGTAATTGCGGTGAGTGCAGGAGAGGCGATTTTCCAATCCTTAAAGGCTGATGGAGCTCTGTCTGCCTGGGGATATAACCAGTGGGGTGAGATCGTCGGTGGTGTAAACGGGGCAAACAGTGCCCCAGTCCCAAATTCTGCGATCTCCGGCATCCAGCTTCCGCTTTCATACAATTACTCGTACCAGGCCCTCGGAACGGTCACCAGGCTCAAGGTGAATGCAGGATCAAACGTCACCTGGGGCGGGATTTACTGGGACGATTCAGTGACTCCCCCTGATACAACGATCAAGTTCAGAACAAGGGGGGCGGATACCGAAGCAGGTCTGGACAGCGCCCCGTGGTCCGATTATTATCTCACTTCACGTGCCGGCATCACCACAACAGCTTCACAATGGCTGGAGGTGGAACTGACGCTACAGACCGCCAATAAATATTCGGCACCCCTGCTTGGCGAGCTTACGGTAACCTATATCCCCTGATCGAGAAGGAAATTGAGTCCTTACTGCAGAAAAGGCGGCACCAAACGGTGCCGCCTTTTCTGTTATCAACTACGGACTGATTCATCCCACCAGTTTCTTCGCGATCTCCGCCACGTGGCGTCCCTGGAAGCGGGCGATGGCAAGCTCGTTCTCGGATGGCTGGCGGGAGCCGTCGGCGGCCGCCAGAGTGGATGCGCCGTAAGGGGTGCCGCCGGTGATCTCGGTCATGACGGTGAGCCGCTGCTCGGTGTAGGGTACCCCGACGATGATCATGCCGTGGTGGAGGAGGGTGGAGTGGAAGCTGGTGATGGTGGTTTCCTGGCCACCGTGCTGGGTGCCGGTGCTGGTGAAGACGCTTCCCACCTTGCCGGCCAGCGCTCCCTTCGCCCAGAGCCCTCCCGTCTGGTCGAGGAAGTTGCGCATCTGGGCGGTCATGTTGCCGAAGCGGGTCGGCGTGCCGAATAGTATGGCGTCCGCCTCTGCCATCTGGGCCGGGACAGCTACCGGAATATGGGCGAAGGCTGCCCGGGCTGCCTTGGCGCCGCTCTTTTCCAATGCCTCGTCGGGAACCAGTTCCGCCACCTGATAGATGCTCACGTCGTCACCGGAGACTTCCCGTGCCCCGGCCGCTATCGCTTCCGCCATCTGGTAGATGTGACCGTACATGCTGTAGAATATAACCTGAATCTTTGGTGCCATGGAGTTCTCCTTTGTTGTGGGGGTGTGACCAGTTGGTCGGTTGAGTTCTTGTATGATGATACCGCCGGCCGCGGCTTCGTCAAGACGCGAAGCAGATAGCTGGTTTGTGTGTAGGTGAAAGGTAAGTATTGTTTAATTTTGGCGGTGGCAGTATACTGAAAGTGCAGGAAGATGTTCTTTGGCAAGTGCTCTGGGGTGCAGGTACCCATCGGTTGAGCCGCTGTCGATACATCAGGTCAAGGGGTGCCGGGTCCGGGCGTGGTGAGCAAGCCCTCTGCGGAGAAGGAAGCCTGAGCGCCTTCCCGGCCAACACTGCACACAGGTCAGGAGTTCAAGGATCGTACGGCATCCCGGAGCATGTTCGGTTGGAATTGGCGCTGCACGGGACAACGCGGATTGCGTAGTGTGACATCCGCCAGGCGCGTACAACCGCTTGAAAAAGGGGGAAAGCCGGCAATCTGCTGCATGCGGCCCGGTGGGGCGTTTACGGTGGGGCCGGACAGCCACCGACGGATTGGCATAAAGAGCCCCAGGTCAGCGCCAAGCTCGTAACGAGCCCCGGATTCCTCCGGGGCTCTTGTCGTTCCCCCCCTGGTACTCCCTGGTCATTTCCACGTTGCTGGTGATGGTAACGACATCGTGTACCGCGTTTTTATGAGTGATTTTCCGATATTTATCACGGCGGTAACAACCAGTTCCTCCCCCTTTTTGCTTGACTTAACGTCCCTGTTTACGCTAATTTGCCAGTTTGTTAAACGGGCCGGAAAAGCACCGAGACAAGGGGTAGAAACGTTCGATGGAAGAGCTCAGTGAACTGCTGTTGCAGCGGAGACGCAAACTGGATGCCATGTGGGAGGCGGGGATCAACCCGTTCCCCAATGATTTCAAACCTTCACATACCTCGCGGGACCTGGCGGATGCCTATGGCCACGTGACCGACATTGAAGATAACCCCGCGACCTTCACGGTGGCCGGACGGATTATCGCCCGCCGTTCCTTCGGCAAGGCGGCTTTCGTTCAGCTTCAGGACAGGAAAGGGCGGATGCAGCTCTACGTGAAGAAGGACTCTGTTGGAGACGAGGCCTTCGAGCGGTTCGAAACCTTTGATATCGGCGATATCGTCGGTGCGATGGGTAAACCGTTTCGCACCAAGACCGGCGAACTCTCCCTCCACGCAAGCGAAATGCGCCTCCTGACCAAGTCGCTCCTTCCCCTGCCGGAGAAGTTTCACGGCCTTACCGACGTGGAAACCCGCTACCGGCAGCGTTATGTTGACCTTATCGTCAATCCGGAGGTGCGGGAGGTATTCATCAAGCGCTCGCGGGTCATCAACCTGATCCGCGCGTTCATGACCGGCCGGGATTTTCTCGAAGTCGAGACGCCGATGATGCAGCAGATTCCCGGCGGCGCCACCGCCCGTCCCTTCGTCACCCATCATAACGCCCTCGACATGGAGCTGTTTCTCCGCATCGCCCCCGAACTCTACCTCAAGCGTCTGGTGGTGGGGGGCTTCGAACGGGTGTTCGAGATCAACCGCAATTTCCGCAACGAGGGGATATCCGTCCGCCACAACCCGGAATTCACCATGATGGAGTTCTACCAGGCCTATGCCACCTTCGAGGACCTGATGGATCTGACCGAGGAACTCCTCTGCCATGTGGCCCAGGAACTTCTCGGCACCCTCGACTTCACCTACCAGGGGCTCGACATCAGCTTCAAGCGCCCCTGGAAGCGGCTGACGGTCAAGGAGGCGATCCTGGAGTATGGCGACATCGACGCCAAATCCCTGGAAGACCGCGATCTTGCCTACGCCTATGCGCGCCAGATCGGCCTCGACCTCCCCCAGGACATCGGCTACGGCAAGCTCATCACCGAAATTTTCGAGGAGGTGGCGGAGACCAAGCTGATCCAGCCGACTTTCATCACCGCCTATCCGACCGAGGTCTCCCCCCTGTCGCGCAAGAACGACCAGGACCCGGATATCGTCGATCGGTTCGAGTTCTTCTGCGCCGGCCGGGAGATGGCCAACGCCTTTTCCGAGCTGAACGACCCCATCGACCAGAAGGAGAGATTTCTTGCCCAGGTGGCGGCCAAGGACAAGGGGGACGAAGAAGCCCACTACATGGACGAAGATTACATCCGGGCACTCGAATACGGCCTTCCCCCCACCGCCGGCGAGGGGATTGGCATCGACCGGCTGGTGATGCTCCTGACCGATTCGCCCTCCATCCGGGACGTCATCCTCTTCCCCCAACTCAAGAAGGAAAAATAATTAGGGACCAGTAAACGGGGACCGGGGACCAGTAAACCAACCCCGATCCCCGAGCCCCGGTCCCGGATCCCGGTTTCTATGCCCTACGAACTTTTTATCGGCCTGCGCTACCTGAAGGCCAAGCGCAAGGCAGCCTTCATATCGATTATTACCGTCATCTCGACGGCGGGGGTGGCCCTCGGGGTGATGGCGCTGATCATTGTCCTTGCGGTCATGACCGGCTTCGAAGAGGACCTGAAGGAGAAGATCCTCGGTACCAACGCCCATATCGTGGTGTTGAAGACCGGCGGCGGGATCGATGAATACCCTTCCGTCATGGAGCGGCTCAAGAAGTTCCCCGGCGTGGTGGCGGCGACCCCCTTCATCTACAACCAGGTCATGCTCTCCACCGGAAAGAACGTCTCCGGCGTGGTGCTGCGCGGCATCGACACCCGGACCGACGCGCAGGTGACCAACCTGCACAAGGCGGTGGTGGAAGGGAAACTGGCCAATCTGGATAGTCCCGTTTCCCTCCCCTACGCCAAAAGCGAGCCCCCCCTGCCGGGGATCGTCCTCGGCAAGGAACTGGCGCGAAACCTCAATCTCTACCTGGGAGACAAGATCAACGTCATTTCCCCTCTCGGCAATATTACCCCCCTCGGCATGGTCCCGAAGCTCAAGCCGTTCCGGGTGGTGGGGATATTCAACACCGGCATGTACGAATACGACACCACCCTGGCCTATGTCTCTCTGGCCGAGGCCCAGGACTTCCTCGGCCTTGGGGAGGCGGTGACCGGCATTCAGCTGAAGGTGGCCGATGTCTACAAGACCGGTGATCTGTCCCGCACCATCAACCGGGAGCTGGGCTTTCCCTTCTATGCGCGGGACTGGATGCAGATGAACAAGAATATCCTCTTCGCCCTCAAGACCGAAAAGATGGTCATGTTCATCATCCTGACCCTCATCGTCCTGGTGGCGGCCTTCGGCATCGCCTCCACCCTGTTCATGATCGTGATGGAAAAGACCAGGGATATCGCGATTCTCAAATCCATGGGGGCGACCGGTCGGAGCATCATGAGGATATTCATCTTCGAAGGGCTGGTGATCGGGGTATTCGGTACGGCCATTGGCGTGCTCGGAGGGCTTGTGGTTGCCCTCAACCTCCAGCCGATCGTCGATGTCATTCAGCGCCTGACCGGCTTCGAGCTGTTCAGCAAGGATATTTACTACCTGGATCACTTTCCGTCCCAGGTTGTACCATCCGACGTCCTCCTCATATCGGTGACGGCGGTTGCGATATCATTCCTGGCGACCCTCTATCCGTCGTGGCAGGCGGCGAGGATGGCACCGGCAGAGGCGCTCCGCTATGAGTAGCGAACGCGGCTTTTCCGCAATCTCTGCGTTGCTCTGCGGTCTTGCTTGTGCGGCGTACCGCGAGTACGCCTCCGCGCAATTCCTTGAGCGCCTTGACCTTGCGAAAAATCCACGTTCGCTTGGGAGAGCCGATTCGTTGAATCGCGTCGTTACGGGGTGCTTCCATGCCTAGTCTTCTGCAGGTGAAGGGGTTGTACAAGTCCTTCGGCAGCGGCGTGACGGCTGTTGAGGTGCTGAAGGGGATCGACCTGGAAGTTGCGGCGGGGGAGACCATCGCCCTGGTCGGAGCCTCCGGGGCGGGGAAGAGCACCCTGCTCCAGGTGATGGGGACCCTTGACCGGCCGACGTCGGGCGAGGTCCTGTTCAATGGCGAGAACGTCTTCAGCCGGGGGGACAGCTCCCTTGCCACGTTCCGCAACCGCTCCCTCGGCTTCGTTTTCCAGTTTCACCACCTGCTGCGCGAGTTTACCGCCCTGGAGAACGTGATGATGCCTCTTCTCATGGGGAGGATGAAGCGGGAGGAGGCTGCGGGAATCGCCATGAACCTGCTGACCGATGTGGGGCTCGCCCATCGCCTGACCCACAAGCCGGGAGAACTGTCCGGAGGCGAACAGCAGCGGGTGGCCATAGCCCGCGCCCTGGTGCTTGCACCGCCGCTTCTCCTGGCCGACGAACCGACCGGCAATCTGGATATGAAGACCAGCGAGGGGGTCCACGAATTGCTCATGGAACTCCATGCCCGCACGGGGATCACTCTCATCATCGTGACCCATAACGAAAACCTGGCTGCCCGGATGGGAAAAACCATCCGCATGGTGGACGGACGAATAGAGTAGGGGAGGCCGATTGCGCCGTCTAGCCTGTTACACAGCAGTTGTTCTGATGATGGTCGTCCTGCCTGCCGGCTTCACGCGGGCCGAGGGGGAAAAGATCACCGAGATCCAGGTCAAGGGGAACCGGCGCATTGAAGCGGCCGCCATTCTCAACGCCATCAGGCTGAAGGCGGGGGACCTCCTCTATGCCGACAAGGTGGATGCGGATATCCGCGCCATCTACAAGCTCGGGCAGTTTCAGAACATCACGGCAGAAACCGTTCCGGCTGACAAGGGAGTGGTTCTCGTCTACCGAATCGTGGAGAAGGGGATCGTTCGGGATGTGAAGATCGAGGGAACCAAGGAACTGACCGTAGAGAAGGTCCGGGACGTTCTCGAGGTGAAGCCGAACACCGTCTATTCCCCCAAGGATGTGGCAGGAAGCGTGAAGAAGATCAGGAAGCTCTATGCCGACGAGGGGTATTATCTGGCGGAGGTGGAGACGCAGACGGACAAACGGGGCGAAACCGATGTCCGGGTCGTGTTCAAGATCACGGAAGGGAAAAAGGTCCTCATCAAGAATATCGCATTCGAGGGGAACCGCGCCTTTTCCCCCCGGCAACTGAAAAAGGTCATGGAAACCGGTGAAAAATGGATGCTCTCCTGGCTCACCGGCGCCGGCACCTACAAGGAGGACGTGCTCAAGAACGACGTCAACCTCATCGCCGACCTCTATTTCAATAACGGGTACATCAATGTCAAGGTCGGGGAGCCGAAGGTGGAACTCCTTCCCGACAAGAGCGCCCTCGTGGTGACCATCGGTATCACCGAGGGCGAACAGTTCAAAACGGGGACCATTGGCTTCAAGGGTGATCTCCTGGAGAAAGAGACGGAACTGGCCGCAAAAATGAAGCTGAAGACGGGGGATGTGTTCAGCCGGGCTCTGCTGCGCAATGATGTCTTTGCCCTGACCGATGTCTACGCCGACAAGGGCTATGCCTTTGCCAATGTCACCCCCCAGACCCGGCTGAACCCGGAGTCGAAGACGATTGATCTCGTCTTTGACATGGAAAAGGGTGAGCAGGTCTATATCGACCGCATCAATGTCAGCGGGAACACCAAGACCCGTGACAAGGTCGTGCGCCGGGAGCTGAGGGTCACGGAGGGTGCTCTCTACAGCAGCACCGGCATCAAACGGAGCAAGGCCAACCTGATGAACCTCGGCTACTTCGAGGAGGCCACCATCTCCACCGCGAAGGGGAGTGGGGACAACAAGCTGACCATGAACGTGGACGTTAAGGAGAAGGCGACCGGTACCTTCAGCGTCGGCGCCGGCTACAGCTCCCTGGACGGTTTCATCGGCCAGGGCTCGGTGCAGCAGGCGAACTTCCTCGGTCTCGGTCTCAAAGCCAACCTGTCGGCGTCAATCGGCGGTAAATCCCAGACCTACAACGTGGGGATCACCGATCCCTACTTCCTGGACAGCAAATGGACCTTCGGCGGGGACGTCTACCGCTCCGAGAGGGACTACGTCGACTTCAGCCGGAGGGTGACCGGTTTTGACCTCAAGGGGGGGTATCCCCTGACGGATAACGTCAGCACATTCATGATCTACAAGTATGAGGACAAGAAAGTCTACGACCAGTCCATGGCCCTGAAGGACAGTATCGCCCGGGGGTTGACCACCGCTCCCGAGACGACCTCCACCACGAGTTCCGTCACGGCCAGCATCACCCGCAACACCACCGACTACCGTCTTGACCCTTCCAGCGGCATGGTCAATACCCTCTCCGCCGAATTTGCCGGTCTGGGGGGGACCAACCGTTATGCCCGCTACGTGACAGAGAACTCGCTTTTCATCCCTGCCAAGTGGGGGACGGTTCTTTCCCTGCGGGGAACCGTCGGCCACATCCAGGCGGTGGGGGGAAAGACCATTTCCATCGACGAACTGTTCTACCTTGGGGGGATAAACACCATACGCGGCTATAACGGCCGGACGGTGAGCCCCTATGTTGCCAACAACGTCGTGAATACCGACATAAACGGCATCAGTTCCATTACGCCCGTCATAACCTATGTGGGGGGCGATACGGAAACCTTCTTCAACGTCGACTACAGTTTCCCCCTGCTCAAGGATGCGGGGCTGAAGGGGGTGCTGTTTTTTGACGCCGGCTATGCCTATGACGGGATCGACAAGCTGTTCAGCCGGTTCCAGACCAGTTATGGTCTTGGCGTCCGCTGGTTTTCCCCGCTTGGCCCGCTTCGCCTGGAATACGGCATACCCATCAATCCCCGCACGGGTGTCGATAAAGCCAGCGGCAGACTGGAATTTTCCATTGGAAGTTTCTTCTAACATTATCTGAAAAAGGAGATGTACATGCGCACGATCATCATTACCGTTATTTTCGCCCTGACAGTGGCAATGGCAGCTGTCGCCGGTGCAGCCGACATGAAACTCGCGTCGGTGGATGTACAGAAGGTCCTGGTTCTGTCCAATGCCGGCAAGGAGGCAAAGGAGCAGCTTGCCCTCAAGGCCGGCAAATACGAGAACGAAAAGAACGCCAAGGAAGAAGAGCTGAAGAAACTCAAAGCCGACCTCGAAAAGCAGAGCGTTCTCCTTTCCGAGAGCGCGCGGAATACCAAGGAGAAGGATTATCAGCAGAAACTCAAGGAGTACCAGCGGTTCCTCAAGGACGCCCAGGACGACCTGCAGGCGAAGAATGACGAATTCACCAATAAAATCGTCGAGGACATCGTCAAGGTGATCCAGGAGTACGGCCGGAAGAACGGCTACTCGTTCATTTTCGTCAAGAACGACAGCATGATCTACACCGACGACAAGTCTGATCTGACCGATGAGATCCTGAAGCTTTTCAACGAGACGAAAAAGAAATAGGGCAGAAATGTCTGGAGCGGCGTTGCGGTGCCAAGGAGTTGCCCGCGACGTCTCTGTGGAAGGATAATCGTATGGGAAAATCCCTAAAAGAGTTGGCCGTCTACCTTGGCGGCAGGGTGATCGGCGACGACTCGGCGCTGGTGCAAGGGTTGGCCGGTCTGGACGACGCCGGTGAGGGGCAGATCACGTTTCTTGCCAACCCCCGGTATGCGTCGAAAGTCGCAACCACCAAGGCCACCGCCGTCATCCTCCCTCCCGGCGCCGATGGCCATGGCAGAAACGTCATCGAGGTCGCCAACCCCTACCTCGCGTTTGCCAAGTTGTTGACCCTCTTTCATGTCCACCCCCCCCAGTTCCTGGGGGTCATGGAAGGGGCCAGTATCGGCAGGGATGTCTCCATGGGGAGCGACGTGACCATCTATCCGGGGGTCTGGGTTGCGGATGGCGTCCGGCTCGGGAACAGGGTCACTCTCTATCCCGGCGTGGCTCTGTATCCGGGGGTGACATTGGGGGATGACGTTACCCTCCATGCCAACGTCAGCATCCGGGAGCGCTGCCGCATCGGCAACCGGGTGATCGTCCACGACGGGGCGGTCATCGGTTCCGACGGTTTCGGGTATGCCCCCGACGGTGCCGGCTATTACAAGATTCCCCAGATAGGCATCGTGGTCGTGGAGGATGATGTGGAGGTCGGTGCCAATACGACCATCGATCGGGCCGCTCTCGACGTGACCCGTATCGGCCGCGGCACCAAGATCGATAACCTGGTGCAGATCGGCCACAACTGCGTCATTGGCGAAAATTGCATGATCGTATCCCAGGTCGGGATATCGGGGAGCACCAGGATCGGCACCCACGTCACGCTTGCCGGCCAGGTCGGTGTGGCCGGTCACCTGACAATCGGCGACAATGTCATGATCGGCGCCAAGTCGGGAGTCCCGGGTAACCTGCCGCCAAACGGCATGTACAGCGGCATGCCGGCTATCCCCCACAAGGAATGGCTCCGGGCCATGGGGGTTTTGGGCCGGCTCCCCGAACTGCGAAAAACCGTAAGCCTCCTGGAAAAGAAGGTCGAAGAACTGGAGGCCAGACTCGGGGCTCGGGACCCGGAACCTGTGTAAGGGGGAACCCCTTCCTCTGGCAACCAGTAAAGCTTAACGAAAAAATCCATGTTACGGAGTCCGCCATGCTCGATGTGAATGAAATCATGAAGATCCTTCCCCACCGTTACCCGTTCCTGCTGGTCGACCGGATCGTGGAGGTGGAAGAGGGGAAGAAGATTGTCGGGATCAAGAACGTCACTGTCAATGAGCCGTTCTTCCAGGGGCATTTTCCCGGCCATCCCGTCATGCCGGGGGTTCTCATCGTCGAGGCCATGGCCCAGGTGGGAGGTATTCTTGCCTACCTGGCTTCCGATGACGATATCCGCAAAAAAATCACCTATTTTGCCGCTATCGACAATGTCAAGTTCCGCCGGCCGGTGGTCCCGGGTGACCAGTTGCGCATCGAGATGGTAATGACCGCCTGCCGCCGCGGCATCTGGTGTTTTTCCGGCAAGGTCTATGTGGATGGCAAGCTGGTTACCGAGGCTGAACTGAAGGCGACGTTCGCCGATAAATAGAGCGGAAGGCGCACGGGCGGAAGGTGCACGGTGGCGTTCCGTCTTTTTTCGCGCTTCCGTGCATATGGGGAGATTGCATGATTCATCCATCAGCTGTAATCCAGCAGGGTGCTGAGCTCGACAACGATGTGGAGATAGGCCCCGGCGTCTTTATCGGACCCCATGTCAGGATCGGGCGGGGCACGCGGGTCGGGCCCAATGCGGTAATCGACGGCTGGACGGAGATCGGCCAGGACAACCAGATATTCCATCTCGCCTCGGTGGGGGGGATACCCCAGGATCTCAAGTACAAGGGGGAGGAAACCTGGCTGAAAATCGGGGACCGCAACATCATCCGGGAGTTTGCCACCCTCCATCCGGGCACCGTGACAGGAGACAATGAAACCACGGTGGGTAACGGCAACCTTTTCATGGCCTATTCCCACGTGGCCCATGACTGCCACATCGGCAACGGTGTGGTGATGGCCAACGGCGCCACCCTGGCGGGGCACGTGCGGGTCGACGATTTCGCCATTCTCGGCGGGTTGTGCGCGATCCACCAGTTCGTCCGGATCGGTGCCCACGCCATGATCGGCGGGGGAACCATGGTCAGCCAGGACATCCCCCCCTACACCATTGTCACCGGGGACCGGAAAGACGTGAGGCTGCGCGGCCTCAACCAGGTAGGCCTGACGCGGCGCGGCTTCAGCGAAGAGAACATCGCCACCCTGAAAAAGGCCTATCGCATCCTCGCGCTCTCCAAGCTGCGGCTGGCGGACGCCCTTGACCGGATCCGGCAGGAGTTGCCCCAGACCGAGGAAGTGAAGCATCTTGTGTCCTTTATCGAACAATCGCAAAGGGGAATTTGCCGCTGATGAAAAAGCTCAGAGCAGCTGTCATTGGAGTCGGGTACCTGGGGCAGTTCCACGCGGAGAAATTTGCGGCGCTCCCCGAGGCCGAACTTGTCGGGGTGGTGGATACGGACAGAAAGCGGGCCGAAGAGGTGGCTGCCAAGGTGGGGTGCCCGGCCTTTACCGATTACCGCGAACTGGCAGGGAAAGTGGATGCCGTCAGCGTGGTGGTGCCGACCCAGTATCACTTCGAAGTGGCAAAGACCTTCCTGGAGAGCGGTGCCCACGTCCTGCTTGAAAAGCCGATTACCACGACCCTGGAGGAGGCAGCGGAACTGATCCGGATTGCCGCCGAGCGTCGGTTGGTTTTCCAGGTGGGACACCTGGAGCGGTTCAACCCGGTGGTGGTCGCCCTCAGCAAGCATCTGACCAATCCCGGTTTCATCGAATCGGTCCGGATCGCCCCCTTCAAGCCGCGGGGGACCGACGTCAACGTGGTGCTCGACCTGATGATACATGACATCGACATCATCCAGCACATCGTCAATTCCCGGGTGAAACAGGTCAACTCCGTCGGTGCACCCGTCTTCACCGACGAGGAGGATATCGCCAACGCCCGCATCCAGTTCGAAAACGGCTGCGTGGCCAATGTCACGGCGAGCCGGATAAGCCTCAAGAGCGAGCGGCGGATGCGGATATTCCAGCCCGATGCCTACATAACCGTCGATTTCCAGAGCAAGAAACTGTCGGTGTTCCGGAAAGGGGAGGGGGAGATGATGCCCGGCATCCCCGCCATCCAGATCCATGAAGAGAATTTCGAACAGGGGGATGCGCTCAAGAGCGAGATTGCGGCATTCCTCGATGCCATAGCCACGGGCAATCCCCCCGTCGTGAGCGGCGAGGACGGTATGCGTGCCCTGGAAACGGCGCTGATGATCAGCAAAAAACTGTGAAACGTAGAGAGACGAGGTGCAGACGATGATTCCCATGGTAGACCTGAAAATCCAGTACGAGCAGATCAAGGAAGAGATCGACAACGGGCTGCTGGAGGCACTGGGAAAGACCCAGTTCATCCTTGGTCCCAATGTTGCCGCGTTCGAACAGGAGGCGGCCGCATATCTCGGCGTCCCCCATGCGGTCGGCGTCGCGTCGGGGACCGATGCGCTCCACCTGGCGCTGGCGGCAGCCGGCATCGGCCCGGGAGACGAGGTCATCACCTCTCCCTTTACCTTCATCGCCACGGCAGAGGCCATCTGCTATGTCGGTGCGAAGCCGGTGTTTGTCGACGTGGAGCCCGGCTCCTTCAATATCGACCCGGTTCTGGCGGCAAAAGCCATCACCCCCCGGACCAAGGCGCTCCTTCCGGTGCACCTGTTTGGCCAGCCCGCCAACATCGGGGCGTTGCAGGAACTCTGTGACAAGCACAACCTGCTCCTCATCGAGGACTGCGCCCAGTCCTTCGGTGCCGCCATCGGCGGCAAGATGACCGGTTCCTTCGGCCTGGCTGGCTGTTTCAGCTTTTTCCCGAGCAAGAACCTCGGGGGGTACGGGGACGGCGGCCTGGTGACCACCACCAGCGATGAGACGGCCGAACGGCTCCGGATGCTGCGCAACCACGGCAGCAAGGTTCGCTACCATCATGATGCCATCGGCTACAACAGCCGGCTGGATGAACTGCAGGCGGTGATCCTCCGGGTGAAGCTGAAGCGGATCGACACCTACAACCGGGAGCGCCGTCGGGTTGCCCATCGCTATTCGGCCGCCCTGGCTTCGCTGGGAATCACGCCGCCGGTGGAAGACGGCATCGGCAATCACGTGTACCACCAGTACACCCTGCTGAGTGACCGCCGCGACGCCATTATGGCCAAGCTCGGCGAGCGGCAGATCGCCTCGGCCATCTACTACCCGATCCCGCTCCACAAGCAGAACGTCTTCGCCGCCGCCTGTGCCGGATTGTCCCTGCCGGTCAGCGAAGGGATTGCTGCACGCTGTCTCTCCCTCCCCATCTTCCCCGAGATGACCGACGCCCAGGTGGACGAGGTGCTGGCCGCTGTCCGGGACGCCCTTGCCTGATTCCCGCGTGCAGAGAATCATGATGGTGGCCGGAGAGGCTTCCGGCGACCATCATGGTGCCGCAGTGGCGGCTGCCCTGCGTGAGCGGTTCAGGGATGTGGATATCTTCGGCATCGGCGGGGTCCGGATGCGCGAGGCGGGCGTGCGGACCCTGGTGGATGCGGCCGAGATGGCGGTGGTGGGGCTGGTGGAAGTAGTGGCCCACTTCCCGACCATCTACCGGGCGTTTTCGCTTCTGGCCGGCATCCTCAAGCGCCAGCCCCCCGATCTGCTGATCCTCATCGACTACCCCGACTTCAACCTGCGTCTGGCCAAGGTG
The DNA here is from genome assembly GCF_018476905.1 of Geomobilimonas luticola. Taxonomy (GTDB): domain Bacteria; phylum Desulfobacterota; class Desulfuromonadia; order Geobacterales; family Geobacteraceae; genus Geomobilimonas; species Geomobilimonas luticola. The sequence continues at coordinate 94,166 of NZ_JAHCVK010000008.1, read as the reverse complement.
GCCAAAAAGCACGGCGTCAAGGTGCTCTACTTCATCAGTCCCCAGGTCTGGGCCTGGCGCGCCGGACGGGTGCATACCATCGGCCGGCGTGTGGATCACATGGCGGTGGTATTCCCCTTCGAAGTGCCCTTTTACCAGGATGCCGGCGTACCGGTCACCTTCGTCGGCCACCCGCTGCTGGATTCGGTGCGTCCCACGGCCGGGCGCTCGGTCCTGCAGCGGGAATTCAGCCTCGATCCGGCCCGGCCGACGGTCGGTCTTTTCCCCGGCAGTCGGCGAAGTGAACTCCGCAGCCTGTTCCCGACCATTCTGTCGACAGCCCGCCTGCTGCGGGAGCGCCATCCCGAACTGCAGTTCGTGCTCCCCCTGGCCACCAGCCTGACCCGTGCCGACCTGGAGCCGCACCTGACCGAATCAGGTCTGGCGATTACGATTATCCCCGCCCGTTCCCACGATGCCATGGAACTCTGCGATGCCATCGTCACCGTGTCGGGAACCGTCACCCTGGAGATTGCCCTGATGGGGGTCCCCATGGTCATCATCTACAAGGTATCCCCCATGACCTATGAAATCGGCAGACGTCTCATCCGGGTCGATCACATCGGCCTGTGCAACATCGTTGCCGGTGAGCGGGTGGTGCCGGAACTGATCCAGCACGAAGCGGAACCCGCCAGGATTGCCGTGGAGATCGAAAAGATTCTGGGTGACCGGGAATATGCGGCAGCCATGACCGAAAAGCTGAAGGGTGTGCGCGGCATGCTCGGGACGGGGGGCTGCTCCCGGCGCGTGGCCCAGCTGGCCGCAGAGATGCTTGCTCCCGGAGTTGAGAACACATGAACACATTCAAGCGCCTTTTGCAGTTCAGTCGGCCCTATTGGTTGCGCATTGTCATCGCCGCAGTCGGTTCCTCCATTGTCGGAGGCATGGATGCCCTTTTTGCCTATCTGTCGGGACCTATCGTCAAGAAGCTCTTTGCCACAAAAGACTGGTCGCTCCTCCAGCTTCTTCCCCTGGCCATCATCGCCATTTTTCTGGTGCGCGGGCTTGCGCGTTATGTGAACGACTATTTCATCCGCACTTCCGGCCAGCTGGCCATACAGGACATCCGCAACGAGCTCTACCGGAAAAACATGGGGCTTGGTCTCGGCTACTTCAGCCGCAACCAGACCGGCGCACTCATGTCACGCGTGCTGAACGACGTCAGCCTGATGCAGGAAGGGGTAGCGAACGTCATCACCGGCCTCTTCCGGGACGGTCTCGGTGCCGTGTTCCTCCTCGGCACCATTTTTTATCTCAACTGGAAACTCGCCCTCATCGCCTTTCTCGTCCTCCCTGCCACGGTCTATCCCGCCCAGAAGATCGGGCGCCGCATCAAGAATGCCGTACGGCAAAGCCAGGAGAAGGTGGGTGACCTGGCGAGCATACTCCAGGAGAGTTATGCCGGCATCAAGGTCGTCAAGGCCTTCAGCATGGAAGGGCGCGAAATCGAAAAGTTCTGCGAGGCGAACAGGGGATTCTACCATTTCCTGCGCAAATCCATAAAATACGAAGGGATGGCAGTCCCCCTCATGGAGCTCCTTACCTCCCTGGGGATTGCCGCCGTAGTGTGGGCCAGCATCGCCATGATCCGGAACGGGACAATGACCCCCGAGGCGTTCCTCTCCTTTATTGCGGCCATGATTTTTCTCTACAACCCCATAAAAAAGCTCAACTCGACTTTTAACACACTCCAACGGGCTCTCGCTGCAGCTGACCGTGTTTTTGAATCCATGGACATGGAACCCGAGATCGTCGATCCCCCTTCCCCCCTCCCCCTGACCCGGGCCGAAGGGAGGGTGGAACTGGTGAAGGTATCGTTCCGCTATGAAGACGAGAATGTCCTGACCGACGTTTCGCTCCGGGCCGACCGGGGAGAGATTGTGGCGCTGGTGGGGCCGTCGGGAGGAGGGAAGAGTACGCTTGTTTCCCTCATTACCAGATTTTACGACGTCAGCCAGGGTGCGGTTCTGATCGACGGCATCGACATCCGTTCCCTGCGACAGAGGGACCTACTCAAGCAGATCGCCCTCGTCGATCAGGAAACCATCCTGTTCAACGACACCATCGCCAATAACATCCGCTATGGCAGGCCTGATGCCGGTGATGCCGATGTAGAGGCCGCTGCCCGGGCCGCCTTTGCCCATGACTTCATCGTGGAGATGCCCGAAGGCTACCGTACCAGTATCGGTGACCGGGGCGTGCGCCTGTCGGGCGGTCAGCGGCAGCGTATCTGCATTGCCCGTGCCCTGCTGAAGAACGCGCCGGTCCTGATCCTGGACGAGGCGACGAGCGCCCTTGACACCGAAAGCGAGCAGATGGTGCAAAAGGCCCTCAACAACCTGATGAAGAACCGCACGACCTTTGTCATCGCCCACCGGCTGTCGACCATCGTCAATGCCGACAAGATCGTGGTGCTGGAAAAGGGGCGGATCGTCGAATCGGGTTCCCACAGTGAACTGCTGGCCCGTGACGGCGTCTACAACAAGCTGTACCAGATGCAGTTCAAGGACTGATGAAGAACTTTTTCAAACAGACGGTGAGACCCCTTGCCAGCGGTCCCCTGACACGGCTTCTTTATGTGCTCATCAGGGGACTGTACGCGTCCATGCGCATCCGCGTGATCGGTGCCGAGATACCCCGTTCCTTCCAGGACCGCGGCGAAGGGGCGATCAATATTTTCTGGCATGGCAGAATCCTGCTGGCGGCCCCCATTTACACGGGCAAAGGGCTGCACATCTTGATCAGCAGGCATGGCGATGGTGATATAATCGCCAATATCATGAAACTCTTCGGCTTTTTCCTCGTGCGGGGGTCCTCGTCGAAGGGGGGGAGGGAGGCGTTGCGGGAGATGGTACATCTCGCCCGGGAGAACAAGGACCTTGCCATCACACCCGACGGACCTCGCGGCCCCCGGGAGGAGGTCAAACCTGGCGTGGCGCAACTGGCACGCATAACCGGTCGACCCGTCATCCCCCTCGGTTTCTCTGCGTCCCCGTGCTGGCGGCTGCGCAGCTGGGACCGTTTTATGTTTCCTTACCCTTTTTCCCGTGGGGTCTTCATCTGGGGAGAACCTCTCTATTACCGCGAAGGGGAGGATATGGAGGCGTTCCGTCTCCGCATCGAGCATGCCCTCAAGGATGCGAATGCACGTGCGGACGGATATTTCCGGACATGATCTATCTCCTCTATGACATCCTGCTCTGGGTGGCCCTCGCCGGAATCATCCCCTACCATCTCTATCGTTCCGCGAGCCGCGGGAGGCGTGCTGCCTTTGCCGAACGGTTCGGTTCCCTCCCGCGGGAGAGTGTGGCTGCCATGGAAGGGAAGGAGATAGTCTGGGTCCACGCGGTTTCCGTCGGCGAGACCATGGCGGCCAAGCCGCTCCTGAAAGCTCTTCGCCAGCGTTTCCCGGAGAAAAAAATTGTTCTGTCCAGTGTGACCGAAACGGGCCGGAGCATCGGGGAAAAGCTGCCGGAGGTCGATCTCTGCATCTACCTCCCTTTCGACTACCGTTTTGCCGTCCGGCGGGTGCTGCAGGCGCTCAGGCCGTCCCTCGTCGTCATCGTCGAGACCGAAATCTGGCCGAATTTCCTCCGCACGGCAGCGGAGATGGGGATTCCCACCGTCATGGTCAACGGCCGCATCTCCGATCGTTCCTTCGGCCGCTACATGAAGTTAAGCTGGTTTTTTCGCCCCGTTCTTGCCAAGTTCACGGCCCTCTGCATGCAGACCGGCGAAGATGCCCGAAGAATCATCGCCATCGGCGCCGATCCGGCACGGGTCCATGTGACGAAAAATCTCAAGTACGATCTCCCGTCGTCTCTCCTCTCCCCCGAGCAGCGATCCCTGCTGAAGAAGGAGTTCCTCATTCCTGGCACCCTGCCGGTTCTCACTGCGGGAAGTACCCATGCAGGCGAAGAGGAGATGGTGCTCGCTGCCTACCGGGCAATTCTGGCGGCCGGGCACGACTGCCTGCTCGTCCTTGTCCCCCGCCATCCCGAACGGGCCGGCCAGGTTGGGGACTTGCTGCAGAAGGAGGGAATTCCTTTTTCCCTTCGGTCGAGACTGGTGAGCAGGGGGACCGATTTCCGCGCAGGCGAAACTCTGGTGGTGGATACAGTCGGGGAACTGATGTCGATCTATTCAATCTCGGACCTGGTGTTCGTCGGGGGGAGCCTGGTGCCGACCGGCGGGCATAACGTGCTGGAGCCCGCGGCTCTCGGTGTGCCGGTGGTGTTCGGGCCGCACATGAGCAATTTCCGCGAGATTGCCGCCATGATTCTCGAATCAGGAGGGGGGATCCAGGTGCAGGATGGCGGAGAGCTGACCTCTGTTCTGAACGACCTTATGGCTGATGATGGGCAGCGCGCCACCATGGGACGCCAGGGCGTTGCGCTCATGGAGGAAAACCGGGGGGCGACGGACCGGCACATGGAGATCATTGCCGCACTGCTGACATCTTCGCATTGAGTTATCCCGAATTTTGCCATAACTCCCCCTGATCCCCTCTTAGCTTAAGAGGGGGCGTACTCTCCTCCCCTTGATTTAGGGGAGGCTGGGAGGGGTTACGGCGTTCGATCCTGTTTTTCCTAACGGATGAAAAGCGTATGGCCAACTATGAACAGTATTTCCGCGACCTGGTGGAGGGGAAACGGGTAAAGCCCCAGGATCGGCTGCTGCTCGGCTGCCTGAAGGGGCTTTCCCTCCCGTACTCCCTGGCGCTCCGGCTGCGGGCCTTTGCCTACGAAACGGGTCTGCTCCGCTCCCGTCGACTCTCCCGACCGGTCATTTCTGTCGGGAACCTCACCGTGGGAGGGACGGGGAAGACCCCCATGGTCGCCTGGCTTGCCCGGTATCTCCTGGGGAAGGGGAAGCGGGTGGTCGTCCTTTCCCGCGGCTACGGGGGGAGTGCCCACGGTGACGTACGGATGGTCTCCGACGGTGAACGCATCCTCCTTTCCCCCAATGAAGCGGGGGACGAACCGGTCCTCCTGGCAAAAACCGTTCCCGGCCTTGCGGTCGTCATCGGAGCCGACCGTTATCGGGCGGGGGAGTACGCCCTCGAAACGCTCAAGCCGGATATATTCATCCTCGACGACGGCTTTCAGCATATCCGGCTGCAGAGGGACCTGAATGTCCTGCTCGTGGACAGCCGGCGACCCTTCGGCAACGGGTTTACCCTCCCGGCCGGCCTGTTGCGGGAACCGGCGGCTGCGGCCGGCCGGGCTGATATGGTCATTGCCACCCGCTCTCAGGACGGCGTGGGGCTGGTAAATCCGGTCCCTGGCAAACCTTTTCTCACGGCTGCCCACACCCTCGAAGGGATGATTCCCCTTGAGGGGGGGGCGCTGGCCCCCTTTTCACGACTGAAGGGGGTGCGGGTCATGGCTTTTTCGGGAATTGCCGATCCGGGTTGCTTTTTCGATGACCTTGAGCGGGCGGGTGTTCCACTCGTGGCTACGCTTGCCTTTCCCGACCATTCGACGTACGGAGATGAGGAACTGGCAGCCATTTGCAGGCTTCGCGATACGTCACAATCTGCCATTCTCATCACGACGGGTAAAGATGCGATCAAGCTCGTTCAATTCAAGGACCAGCTTGGACCCTGTGTCGTCGCGTCGCTCAGGATGTGCTTTGCCGATGCGCGGCCGCTGGAACAGGCGCTGGAGAAATTGCTTTAAGTTGCCGGCGTTGTTGTGGCATCATATACAGTTACAAATGTTTATTCGTTTGTCTTTCCGGGAGCACCGTCTATAACTCCCCCTGACCCCCTCTTAACCTGAGAGGGGAATGAAATCCTCCTCCCCTTACCTAAGGGGAGGTTGGGAGGGGTTATGTCCTTCGTTGCTGACAACTATGAGGAGAACAGATCATGGCACTATCCAGGGAGCTACTCGCTGTTCTTGCCTGTCCCGGATGCAGGGGGGAAGTCAGGCTGCTTGAGGACGAGTCGGGACTGGTCTGTCCGGCATGCCGCTTGAAGTACCCGGTGCGAGATGACATACCGGTGATGCTGGTTGATGAGGCGGAGGAAATCGGGGAGTAGGGACTGGGGACTGGTGAAAAGCAAGGAAGCAAAAAAAATCCTGGTGCTGCGGTACCGCTTCATCGGCGACACGATCCTGACGGTTCCCTTTCTACGCAACCTGCGCAGGGCCGAACCGGACGCATATATCGCCTGGGTGGTGGCGCCCGGCTCATCGGAGATCGTGCAGGGAATTCCCTACGTGGATGAGCTGATCTACTGGGACCCGGTCACCATCCATGCCGACAGCCGGGGGGCGCACCGTACCCTGGCGGCCAAGATCGGCTTTATCCGGGAACTGCGGGCGAAGAGGTTCGACAAGGTCTACGTGCTCAAGCGTTCCCTCTCCAGCGCCCTTATCGCCCGGTTGACGGGGGCGCAGGAGCGGGTGGGATTTGATACCGAGGGGCGGGGATTTCTGCTGACAAAGAGGGTTTCCTACCGCCATGACCGGCATGAGGTGCAGAACTTTCTCGATGTCCTGCGGGCGGACGGGGTGCCGGTGGTGGATGATTACCTGGAGGCGTGGCTCTCCCCGGAGGAGGAACGCTTTGCCGAAGAATACCTCGCTGCCCGCGGAGCCCTCCCCGACACCCCCCTCATGGCGATCCACCCCTTTGCCGCCAACCAGACCCGGGCATGGCACGGGGACAACTTTATCGAGGTCGCCAACCGTTTTCAGCAACTCCACGGGGGGCGGATAGTCCTCTTCGGTGGTGGCAGGGACGGGGAACTCGCCGACTCCATGGGGAAACGGATATCTCCCGAGCCGGTCATGGCGGTGGGGAGCACCACGCTCCGCCAGACCATGGCAATCCTCGCCCGGTGCCGGCTCCTCGTTTGCAACGACAGCGGTATCATGCATCTGGGCGCGGCCCTGGGGGTGCCGCTCGTCGCCATCTTCGGTCCCCAGTCGCCGGTGAAATTCGGCCCGTGGGGATCGAGGTGCCGGGTGGTGTACAGCGAATTCCCCTGCAGCCCCTGCAAACAGAAATTTTTTACCGAATGTGAGCCGTCCCCGCGGGGGAAGCCGGAATGCGTCGAGAGCATCACGGTCCAGCGGGTGATGGACGAGATCGGGATCTTTTTCGCATGAACGGACAGAACAACCAGATGGGACGACTTCTCGTCATCGAACCGAACCTGAGAAACCCGAGCGGCCACTATGCCGAGTTCGTCCGTGCCCTGGGGATGCGTGCCGACGGGATGGCGATCGACGTATTTGCCCATCCCGATGCGGACGAACTGCTGGCGTCCATGCCGGCTGTCAGTCCCTGCATGGACGAGCCGAGAGTCGGACGAGCGTGTGCGGAGTGGCGGACTATCATGCGCGCTACGCGCGAAGGGATACCGTTCCTCGTGCTGACTTCCGACGGAAGGCATGGGGCCGTGGTTTCTCTGGCGGCCGCCCTGTCGGGGAGAACGCCTGACCACGCGTGCCTCTATTTCCACTGGATACCGACGGGGCTCCAGGACGCCGTTCTTCACCGGCTCTCCGCACCGGCGCGGGAGCACGCCCTTGCCATCGTCCCGACCGAAGCCATCGCCCGGACTCTCCGGGAAATGGGGTGGCGGCGGGTGGCGTGCCTCCCCTATCCGGCCATCGGCCCCGAACATCTTCCGGAGCCTGCCCCGTTCGCCCGTCTCCTCATGGCGGGAGCCGCCCGGATGAACAAGGGGCTCGATCTTATCGCCGGGCTTGCCAACAACTGGGCGCGGGAAGGGAGGGCGATCCCCCTGTTCGTCCAGGTCTCGACCAAGCATGCCGCCCGCCATGGCCGGCGCGAGGTGGATGTCGTCCGGTCACTCCTCTCTTCCGGTTACAGTGGCCTTGTGACGGACGACCATCCTCCCGACCGGGAGGGGTACACGGCGCGTTTCCGAGGAGCCCTCGTGCTCGCCCCCTACGAGCGGGAGCGGTTTGCCGACGCGGTGAGCGGGGTCGTCCTCGACGCCCTGCTGCACGGTACCCCCGTCATCGCCACTCGCGGCACCTGGCCCGGCGTTCAGGTGGAGCGGTTCGGGGCGGGTGTCACCATCGAGGAGCGAACCCCCGAAGCGCTCGCTGCCGCCATCGACCGGGTACTGGGGGATTGGGAAACCTATGCCGCCCGTGCCTGTGACGCCGCACGGGTGCTTGCCGGGGAGCATGACCCGCGGCGGATCCTCGAACTTGTAACTGCGTGAATTCGGCAGGCGGGGAGCGGCTCCAGCAGCCGAATCTCTACCGAGAGCCGGAAAGTTTCCGCATGAGTGAAGGAATAATGAAATCGGTTTCGATTGTCATCCCCACCTATAACGGCCGTCAGCTCCTGGAACGGAACCTGCCGCCTCTTCTGCAGGCGGCGGCCCGCCATGGCGCACCGGTGGAAGTCATCGTGGTGGACGACGCCAGCAGCGACGATACGGTCACCTTCCTTGCCGGGCGGTTCCCCAGGGTGACGGTGCTCGTCAATGAGTGTAACCGGGGATTCGGGGAGACCATGAACCGGGGGATAGGCGCTGCTCGTCATGATGTGGTTCTCGCCCTCAACAACGACATCCTCGTGGAGGACGACCTGTTCGACCGGCCGCTTGGCCGGTTCGACGACCCGGCGGTGTTCAGCGTCACCCCCGACATCATCGATCCCCGTCGCAGGGAGAGCCAGGCGATACCCCGTCTCCGTCCGGGCGTCTGCTGGTTTCAGACCCGCTACCTGCAGCGTGCCGACCTTCCCACTCTGGAAGGCGAGATCCCCATCTTTTACGGTTCCGGCGGAGCGAGTTTTTACGACCGGGAAAAGCTCCTGACCCTGGGGGGCTTCGACCCGATCTACCACCCGTTCTATATCGAGGATATCGACCTTTCCTACCGTGCCTGGAAAGCGGGATGGAAGTGTCTCATGGAGCCGGGGACGACGGTCTACCACGAGACGAGCTCCACCATCCTCAGCCTGCACAAAAAGAGGAAAATCAAGTTCATTGGCGACCGCAACCGGACCCTCTTTCTCTGGCTCAATATCACGGACCGGCCGCTCATCCTCCGCTATTTCTTCTGCCTCCCTTTCTCCCTGCTCTACGATGTGGTTGCCTTCCGCAAGTACAAGTTCGTCGGCTTTTTCCGGGCGCTCCGCTATCTCCCCCGGGTGCCTGCCCTGCGCCGGCAGCGGCAGCGCTATTTCCGGGTGACCGACCGGGAGGTGTTCCGGTGGATATGCTAAGAGGGGGAAGGTCATGAAGGTTCTGCTGATCAACAACGACAAGGGGTGGAGCGGCGGCCAGGAACACCTCAAGGACCTGACGAGCGAGTTGGTGCGGCTCGGTGTGGAGGTGCAGTTCATGGTGCGGGCCGGATCCCGGTCCGATAGCCGCTTCCGGGAGCTGGGGGTGCCGGTGCACGCCCTGCCCGGTCACGGACTCGGCGACGTCAAGGCGCTCTTTCGGCTGGTGCGACTTCTCCGCCGGGAGCGCTTCGACATCGTCTCCGTGAACCGGGAGCACGATCTTTTCCTGACCGCCCTGGCCTGGCATCTGGCCTTCCCGCTGCGCAAGCCGGGCAAGCTCATGATGAGCTACCATACCGCCACTGCACGCCGGCAGCTTCTCCTCGGGAGCGCCGATGCCATTCTCTGCATCTCCGAGCACGTGCGGGCCAAACTTCTCCAGGGGAACCCCGCCGTGGCCGGAAAAGAGAGCGTGGTCTATTACGGCATCGCCCTCGGGGAGCCTCCCGCTGCCGGGAAGTTCGACCGCAACCGTCCACGCCGCTATTTTACCGGGGAAGGGTTCCCCCTCATCGGCATGCTCGGAGAATTCTGGAAGAACCAGGGAGAACTTATCGGGATGATCCCTGCCCTGCGGCAGGCCTTTCCCGGGATCAAGGTCGCCTTCGTGGGCGACAACACCGACGAGTGGCTCATTACCCCAATCAGGGCCCAGATCCGCAGCCTCGGCGTCGAAGATGCCGTGATCTTTACCGGCCGGGTGCCACGGGAACGGATCCCCGACATCTTTTACGATTTCGACCTGTCGGTGACCACTCACCGCAACGAAGGGTTCGGCATCGTCCACCTGGAGAGCCTGGCCGCCGGCACGCCGGTAGTGACCTACGACGAGGGGGGGATGGTGGATATCTTCCGGGGAGAGGATGTGGGGAGAGTGGTGACGGGGGGGCCGGCGGAGTTCTCCGCGGCCGTGACCGATCTGCTGCGGAACGATGAACTCCGCTTTTCCCTCGGACGCAACGGCTACGACCTGGTGAAACGGCAGTACTCCCTGGCGGCCATGGGACGCCGGTACCTGGAATATTACCGGCGGCTGGCAGGGGAGGCGATGTGAGTGCTCCGCTCGTCACGGTCTGCATCCCAACCTACAACAGCGAGGCATTCATTGCCGAGGCAATAGAGTCGGTCCTTGCCCAGAACTTAACGGCATTCGAACTCCTGGTGATCGATAACTGCTCCACGGATGGCACCCGTGGGATCGTCGCCTCCTACGCTGCCCGGGACGCCCGGATCGTTTTTCTGGTCAACTCTGCCAACCTGGGGATGGTTGCCAACTGGAACCGCTGTCTGGCGGAGGCCCGGGGGGCGTATATCAAGTATCTCTTTTCCGACGACCTGCTCAGCAGCCCGGATGCCCTGGAGCGACTCCTCGAGCCTCTGGAGACGGACAGTACGGTGGCCCTGGTGGCTTCGGCGCGGCACATCATCGATGCCGAGTCGCGTCCCCTTAGGGTGCTCAGCCACTTTCGGGACGGCGCAGTTGTCGATGGTGAGCGACTCGTCCGCCGCTCCCTCTGCGAGCAACGCAACCTGATCGGCGAGCCGACGGTGGTGATGTTCAGAAAATGTCAGGCGGAGCGGGGGTTCGACCCGCGCTATCGGCAGCTTGTCGACCTGGAGATGTGGCTGCATCTGCTGGAGAAGGGAAAATTCGCCTTCATTGCCGCACCGCTTACCTCGTTCCGCGTCCATTCCGACCAGCAGACCCAGAAGAATCTCCTCCAAATGACCCAAGTGGATGACATGTTGCTCATGCTCGATGAGTATCTGTCACGCCCATACCTCCGCCTGGGGCGAACGGCGCGGGAGTTCCTCTACTACAACCAGTATTACCGGCTGTGGAAAGCGCGACGGGCTGGAATGCTCAGCAGGGATGAGGTGTTTTCCAGGATGGCCGGCCGCTATCCCGCGTGGAAGTTCATGGCCCTCCTGCCGTTTTACAGGATATACAGCCCTCTCTGGAAACTGGGGCTGGAGCTCGACAAGGCCGGTAGCCGCTAAAGCAGGTGTTCAAGGGAGTTTACGTGCAGCAACCCGTGTCGTGTCGTACCATCGGAAGCAGAATAGCCGGGTGGATCGAAAAAGCCTATCCGGCGATTTTTCTCCTATTTGCCTTTGGTGTGTCATTTATAAAATTTACCACGGTCGTGTCGCTGGTGCTGCTGCTGGTGCTGTTTCCCCTCCAGATACTGCTGGGTGGGAGGCTCTGCCGGACCAACCGCTGGTTCGCCTTGTCGGTGCTGCAGTATCTGTTCATCATCGCATTGTCCCTTGCCTACACCCACGACATGGATTTCGGCTACCGGGCCATACGGTTCTGTAGCATCGCACTTGTGGCCTTGATTCTGGTTGAGAAGCTCCCGTCCCGGCCTATGGCACAGAGGATTCTCCACGCCTTCATAGCAGGGGGAACTGTCCTGTCCCTGATAATAAGCTATGAAGGGATGGTAAAGCATATCGTCCGCCCCTCCCATGTCTGGATGGGGGTACACGCAGGAAATCTGCTGCTTTTTTCGCTCGTGGCAACCGTTTCGCTTCTGCTGGAGGCGGATTCACGCCGTAAGATCGCCTATGCTGGGGCCATGACCGTGCAGTTGTTCGCCTTTTATCTCAACGGAACGCGGGGTGCGTGGATTGCGTTTGCTCTCATTCTGGCCTGCATCCCCTTCCTGGTGCTGAAATTACGGACTCTCTGGAAGGTGGCGTACATTGCCGCGGTGGTGCTTGCCATGAGTCTGGTAACAAGAGGAACCTATTTCCAGACCAAGCTCCACGAGGCGGTGACCGACGTCAGGCAGTATGGGGAAGGTGTTTCCGACACCTCCCTTGGCGGGCGGTTTGAAATGTGGAAGGCGAGCAGCAGGATGTTCATGGAGCATCCGCTCATCGGGGTCGGGGCGGGGGACTGGGTTGACGAATTCCAGAAGATCACCCGGCAGAGCAAAGCCTCGGCATTCCTGATGCAGTTCAATCAGCCCCACAGCATCTACCTTGAGGCGTTGAGTACCCGCGGACTCGTGGGAATGGCTTCGCTCCTGCTGTTCATCGGTTATCCGGCTATCTATGTCTGGCGGCGCAAAGGGAGGGAAACGGCGGTTTTCCGCAGTGTCGTCCTGTTCTCGACCCTCGCCATGCTCATTTCGGGGTTGACGGACACGCTCACCAACGTACGTTTCGTCTTCATGGCGTACTGTATTCTTATCGGCGTCGGCATGTCCGCATTCACGTCGGCAGACCGGAACAATCTTCACTGCAGGAAGACGGAGAGGTATGATGAAACCGGTTGAATACCAGAACATCCTCATAATCAAACCTGGCGCCATCGGTGACCTCCTCCAGCTCACTCCGGCGATTCGTGCCCTCCATGGGAAGTATCCCCAGGCCCGTATTTCCGTTCTGGTAAGCTCTGCTGCCACAGCTGCCCTGTTCCAGCACAATCCCCATGTCCATGAAACGATCGTCTTCGATAAGCGGGGCGCGCATCGTTCGCCCTTGGCGCTTGCTAAACTCTGGCTGCAACTGTACCGTGCCCGTTACGACCTGGTGGTCAACTACCAGCGAAGTAATCTGAAGGCGTGGTTTCTCATCCTTTCGGCACTACCTTGCCGGGTGCTCGTCTACCACAAGGCCCGTGGTCGGACCGTTCATGCGGTCCTGAACCACATCGAAACACTTGCTCCCTTGGGGATCGATCCCGCGAAGGTGGATCAGCATCTTGAGTTCGAGCCGGGAGAGGATGCCGTACGGTTTGCTGCAGATCTCTTTGCCTCGTCGGGTCTTGCGGGAAGGCCGGTCGTCGCCCTCAATCCCGGGGCGAGCAACAGGATCAAGTGCTGGAGTCCCCGGCGGTTTGCCCGGCTGGGAGACCGGCTGGCAGTTGAACTGGGCGCCGGGGTGGTGATCGTAGGGGGTGCGGATGAACGGGACCTTGCCGAGGCCATTGTCTCCCGCATGAAGAGTCCGGTCCTGGATCTGGTCGGGAAAACCACCCTTCTCCAACTGGGAGCCGTCTTGCAGCGCTGCACCACCATTGTTACCGGAGATACGGGACCCCTCCATATGGCAACGTCAGTGGGGACTCCGGTAGTCGCCCTGTTCGGCGCAATCAATCCGGAGAGGACCGGGCCTGTGGGCGAGGGGCACCGGGTGATCCGTCATCCGGAGGTGGCGTGTGTTCCCTGCGTGGCCGACAGGTGCGTCAACCCTGTCACCATGGAGTGCATGAAGAAGATCACCGTTGAGGAAGTGTTCAATGTGGTTGAGGAGATGGTCAAGGGGAGGCGCGGATAAGATGAGAGTCCTCATCGTCAAAATGTCTGCCTTGGGCGATATCATTCACGCCCTGCCGGTGCTTGACTACCTGCACCGGGTATCGCCCGGGATAGAGATTGACTGGGTGGTGGAGGAGCAGTTCAATGAGATTCTGGCCGGTAACCCGCTCATCGCCAGGCTGCATGTCGTGCGGACCAAGGTCTGGCGCAGGCAGCCGCTGGCCAGGCAGACCCGCCGGGAGATCGGAGACCTTAAGGCCGCGCTGCGGGAGCGGTCGTACGATCTGGTGTTCGACATCCAGGGGAACCTGAAGAGCGGGCTGGTCGACTGGCTGAGTGGAGCGGAACAGGTCATCGGCTTTGACGCGGAGGTCCTCCAGGAAAAGGCGAATCTCTTCTTCACCACGCGCCAGGTGCCGATTCGGCGTACGGACCACCATGTGACCGACCAGTACCTGCGGCTGGTGAGTGTCCCCTTCGGCAAGGATTTCGCTGGCATGGAGCTGGCGACGGACATCGTCACCTCCCCCGATGATGACAGTGCGGCTGATGCCCTCCTTGCCACCCTGGACGACGGGCTGGTGTTCCTGTTCCACTACGGGACGACGTGGCAGACCAAGTTCTGGACGGAAAACGGCTGGATCGAACTGGGGCGGGCGGTTCTCGAACGGTTTCCCGCATCCTCCATCCTCTTTTCCTGGGGGAACGAGGAGGAGCGGCAGGTGGTAATGCGTCTGGTCGCGGCGATCGGCAATGGAGCCCGGGTGATCGACCGTTACCCCCTGAAGGGGCTGATTGCCCTGCTGAAGAAAGTGGATCTGGTGGTCGGCGGGGATACGGGACCGACACATCTGGCTGCCGCGGTCGGAACCCCGACGGTTTCCTTCTACCGGGCTTCGGATGGCCGTCGGAGCGGACCGCGGGGGAACGGGCACGGTATCGTCCAGGCCCCTCTCCATTGCACCAAATGTTTCCGCACAAAATGCGACGACGACCAGAAATGCCGGGAGAGCATCCGGTCCGCCGCTCTGCTGAAAGAGATCGAACGACTGCTGTCCGCTGTTCCTGCCCCGCTGGCCTGATTCTCGCCTACAATTAGATTGAATAAACAGTCCCCGTAGTGTATCCTACTTCGGTTTACGCTTCCCCCCTCCTGCCTCCCCCAGTGGGGGACGGTTGGGTGGGGGAGAGAGAGGACTGATGATGAAAAAAGCACTGATAACCGGTATAACCGGCCAGGACGGTTCGTACCTGGCGGAACTGCTCATTCAGAAGGGGTACGAAGTGCACGGCATCATCCGCCGCTCTTCCTCCTTCAATACCGGCCGGATCAACCATATCTACCACGACCCCCACGAAGCGGATGTCCGGATGTTCCTCCACTACGGCGACCTGAACGACGCCAGCTCCCTCAACAAGGTGCTGCGGGACGTGCGGCCGGATGAGATCTACAACCTGGGCGCCCAGAGCCATGTGCGGGTCTCCTTTGACGTCCCCGAGTACACGGGTGAGGTGGACGCCCTCGGGGCGGTGCGCATACTGGAGGCGATCCGGGAGACGGAGCTGAACACCAAGTTCTACCAGGCCTCCTCTTCCGAGCTTTACGGCAAGGTGGTGGAAACCCCCCAGAAGGAGACCACCCCGTTCTACCCCCGCTCCCCCTACGCCTGCGCCAAGGCCTACGCCTTCTACATCACCATGAATTACCGGGAAAGCTACAACATGTTCGCCTGCAACGGCATCCTCTTCAACCATGAATCCCCCCGGCGCGGCGAAACTTTCGTCACCCGCAAGATAACCCGTGCGGCGGGCCGGATCAAGACCGGCCTGCAGGACCGTCTCTACCTGGGGAACCTGGACGCCAAGCGGGACTGGGGCTTTGCCGGCGATTACGTGGAGGCGATGTGGCTTATGCTGCAGCAGCAGGAGCCCGATGACTATGTCGTAGCCACCGGCGAGACCTGGTCGGTCCGGGAGTTCGCCGAGCGGGTCTTTGCCCGGCTCGACATGCCTCTGGCGTGGCAAGGACACGGTGTCCAGGAGAAGGGTATTGATGCCCGGACCGGCAGGGTGCTCATCGAGATCGACCCGAAATATTTCCGTCCCGCCGAGGTGGATCTCCTGCTGGGGGACCCGACCAAGGCGAAAACGAAGCTGGGATGGGATCCGAAGGTGGACTTCGACGCCCTGGTGAACATGATGGTGGATGCGGACCTCGCCCTGGCGGAACGGGACAAGCGGGCCAATGGATAAGCCGGCGCGGATTTACGTAGCCGGCCACCGGGGACTGGTCGGTTCGGCCATCGAGAGGAAGCTCCGGGGGGATGGATTTACCAATCTCATCCTCCGGACGAGCAGCGAGCTCGACCTTAGGGACCAGTCGGCCGTGGCCCGGTTCTTCGAGGAGGAGCGACCGGAATACGTCTTCCTCGCTGCCGCCAGGGTCGGAGGGATTGTCGCCAACAACAGCTACCCGGCGGAGTTCATCTACGACAACCTGATGATCCAGACCAACGTCATCCACCAGGCGTGGAAAAGCGGCGTCAGGAAACTCCTCTTTCTCGGCAGCACCTGCATCTACCCCAAGCTTGCCCCCCAGCCCATAAAGGAAGAGTATCTTCTGACCGGTCCGCTGGAGCCGACCAACGATGCCTATGCGGTTGCCAAGATCGCCGGCATCACCATGTGCAGATCCTACAATCGCCAGTACGGCACTACCTTCATCTCTGCCATGCCGACCAATCTCTATGGGCCTCACGACAATTTCGACCTGGAGACGTCCCATGTTCTCCCCGCCCTGCTCAGGAAGTTTCACGATGCCAAGGTCGCTGGCGCGGACAGGGTTGTGGTCTGGGGAAGCGGCTCGCCGCTCAGGGAATTCGTCCACGTCGACGACGTGGCCGACGCCTGCGTCTTCCTGATGAACCTTCCCCCCGACACAACCACTTCACTCCTCGCTCCTCACTCCTCACCCGGTTTCGTGAACATCGGCAGCGGCGAAGAGATCAGCATCAAGGAACTGGCGCTTCTGATCCGGGAGATCGTCGGTTTCGAGGGGGAGCTGGTCTTCGATACGGGCAAACCGGACGGTACCCCCCGCAAGCTGTCGGATGTGTCGCGCCTGCACGGACTCGGTTGGCGGCACCGACTGGGGCTTAAGGAAGGAATACGCACCACCTACGAGTGGTATCTCCAAGAGGAGGGGAGGTAGGATGGGAAAGGTACTGGTCACCGGCGCGGCGGGATTCATCGGTTTTCACCTTGTGAAACGCCTGCTGGCGCAAGGCCGGGAGGTGACCGGACTGGACAGCCTCAACGATTATTACGACGTCAATCTCAAGTTGGCTCGCTTGCGGCAACTGGAAGGGAACCCCCGTTTCCGGTTTGTCAGGGGAGACCTGGCCGATCAGGAGGCCATGGACCGCCTCTTCGCTGACGGAGAATTCCAGGTGGTCGTCCACCTTGCCGCCCAGGCCGGCGTCCGTTACTCCCTCAAGAATCCCTACGCTTATGCCGACAGCAACCTTGCCGGCTTTCTCACCGTCCTGGAGGGGTGCCGTCACCACCAGGTCCGGCATCTCGTCTTCGCATCCTCCAGTTCCGTTTATGGCGCCAACACCCGTATCCCCTTTTCCGTTCATCACAACGTGGATCATCCCGTTTCCCTCTATGCGGCCACCAAAAAGGCAAACGAGTTGATGGCCCACTCCTATGCAAGCCTCTACGGCCTGCCCGTCACCGGGCTGCGCTTCTTCACGGTGTATGGTCCCTGGGGACGGCCGGATATGGCCTATTACTCCTTTACCAGGGCAATCCTGGCGGGGGAACCGATCGATGTCTTCAATGACGGGAAAATGCAGCGGGATTTCACCTATGTCGATGACGTGGTAGAAGGGGTGATGCGGACCATGGAGCGAATCCCCTCTTCGGATCCGTCCTGGAGCGGCGACCGGCCCGACCCGGGGACGAGCTATGCCCCGTACCGGATCTACAACATCGGTAACAACCGGCCAGTGGAACTCATGCGCTTCATCGAGGTCTTGGAAGAGAACCTGGGGAAGAAAGCCGTAAAGAACCTCCTCCCCATGCAGGCGGGGGACGTCCCTGCCACCTGTGCCGATGTGGATGACCTGATGCGGGATGTGGGGTTCAAGCCGACGACCTCCATCGAGGAGGGACTCGGGCGGTTTGTTGAGTGGTACAGGGAGTATTACGGCGTATGAGTTGACAAGTGGCGATGTCATTCGGACCGTCCCGGACGTTGATTACGTAAACCATGTCAGATCGGTGTCTTCCTGCGGCGATTCTTTCTGCAGTTGCCGGGGGCGGTCCTCTTCCATGCTTCGCCCTCTCGGTGTCCCGCGCTTCTTTTGCCTGCCGGCATCAGCTTCGCAGCTACGGTGGACCATAATTTTCGTGCGACTGTCATGTCGCTGTTTCATCCGCCGACCTTTGGCATCAAGCTTCCGGGGAGACAACGGCAGGCGGCATACCTCCCCGTTTTGCCTTAAGAGGTGCATGATGCCGACTATTTCTTACTGCGGCATGGAAATTTAACGGAAACAGTATGAATTCATTTAACGCCATATCGGTGCGCGATCTCACAAAGGCTTTCAAGCTGTATACGTCTCCCCGGGAGCTCTTCAAGGAGTTCATCGGCCAGCCGCCTCAGGAGTTTGTCGCTCTGGACAGGGTCAGTTTCGACGTTCGCAAAGGGGAGGCAGTGGGTATCATGGGGCGTAACGGGGCTGGCAAGAGCACCCTGTTGCGCATCATCGCCGGCACCCTGGACAAGACCTCCGGCAACGTGGAAGTCAATGGCCGTATCTCGGCCATCCTGGAATTGGGGACCGGCTTTCGGCCGGAGTATACCGGTCGGCAGAACGTCATTACCGGTGGGTTGTGTCTCGGCATGACCCGCAAGGAAATCGAGAAGAAGCTCGCATCAATCATCGAATTCAGCGAGCTGGAGGAGTTCATTGACCGGCCGTTCAAAACCTACTCTTCCGGCATGCAGGCGCGATTGACCTTCGCCACGGCCGTGCATATCGATCCGGATATCCTTATCGTGGACGAGGCACTGGGGGTCGGGGATGCCAAGTTCCAGCGGAAGTGCTTCGAGAAAATGCAGCAGTTTCGTCGCAGAGGGTGCGCTGTCCTGCTGGTGTCCCACGACATGAATACGGTCGCTTCCTTTTGTGACCGGGCAGTGCTGCTTCAGCGGGGACAGGTCCTCATGGATGATAACGCCGCTGACGTCTCACGTGTCTATTACCAGATGCTGCTCGGCAACGGCACCGCGCCGGATGCGCCCATAATGGCGGCAATCGGTGGCGAGGAAGAGGTTGCCGCCACGCCATCCCCCCAGGCGACCCGGACCGGAACGCAAAAGGGGGCGGAACTCATCGCCTACTCCCTTGAGAATGAGGAGGGGCGTCTGGTCAACACCCTGGTTTCGGGGCAGAAATTCACCGTAACGATCCGTGCCCGCTTTGATCGGGACATCCAGGAGCCGACCGTGGGCTTTCTGGTGAGGGACGTGCGTGGTGTGGACGTATTCGGGGTCGACACCTTTGGTGCGCGCATCCCCCTTCCTCCGTGCAAATCGGGAGAGGTTCTGGAGTTCAAGCTCCCCTGTACCATGTGGTTGGCCAAGGGGACGTTCTTCTTGTCGCCAAGCGTTGGCTGTATAGACGATGGTGCAACCCTGGACATGCATCTCGATGCGCTCTGCTTCAGCGTGACAACACCCCTGCGGGTGCACGACATAAGCATAGTCAATATGGCCCCGGAATTCGAACACCTCTCGGCCCGGGTGTACTGATATGTCCAACGGAACTGCGAATAGTATGCACAATATAGCCAGGTTAATCGGTCGCCAGCTGAATCCCGTCGTGTATCTGCAGGCCATCGTCAGCGTTGCGGGTACCGTTTTTTGCCGCAGGGGATTGTTGTGGGAGATGTCCAAGAGGGATATTCATGACCGTTACGCCGGCCAATGGCTCGGGTCTCTTTGGGCTATCATCTACCCGGTTTTCATCATTTCCCTCTACATCTTCGTCTTTGCCTATGTCTTTGAGATCAGGGGGCCTTCATCCGGAAAGGGGACTGCCGACTTCACCATCTACCTGCTGTCGGGGCTCCTCTCCTGGATGAGTTTTCAGGAGATTCTCGGCCGCAGTCCGAACGCGGTCATCAACGAAACAAGCATGGTGAAGCAGGTGGTGTTCCCCGTGGAGGTAATACCCCTCAAGGCCATATTCTCGGCTGTTTTGACTCAAACGATTGCTACGGCGCTGCTTATCACCTTCATGTTTTTCAAGCAGGTGAATCTGCCGTGGACCCTGGTGCTGTGGCCTGTTCTCGTGGCTGTGCAGATAGTGGGAATGGTCGGAATTTCTTTTTTGTTTTCTTCCGTAACCCCCTTCTTCAGGGACACAAAAGACATAATTCAGGTCACGTCCCAGATGATAATGTACACAACGCCGATTTTCTACTCGATGCACATGGTGCCGACGTGGGCCAAGCCGGTCGTGTTGGCCAATCCCATAACGCACATGGTATTGTGCTATCAGGACGTGCTCTATTACGGGACGATTACCAATCCCGTCTCCTGGCTGGTCTTTACGGGTTTTTCCCTAGTGCTGCTCGGCATTGGCGCCCGATCTTTTGTCGTTCTCAAGAATTTTTTCGGGAATGTGCTGTAACTTCCCGATGTTTGAATGGAGCGGCGTGGAAACTGAACATTTTGAAAACGGAGCGGTTCGATGGACCTGAAAAAAACCCCCATGTACATCCAAAAAATAGCTACGGCGGTCTGTCGGCGGGACGGAGACTTTTTCCGGCGAAACATCGCCAAGGTGCTCGCGAGACTGAGCGGTACGACCGTTTCCCCCCTCAATCCCTCGTGCACGCTCCAGCTGGTATGTTCCATCCCGTCGGGAGATTCGGCAGGCAGTGATCCGCAAATTTCTGACCATTCCAGCCTGTTCTACTCCATGCATGTCCCCACGTATTCAACGACCGAATGTTTTGCCGATGCACCCGGTCCCTACGCCCCTTCATGGGGAGATGTCCCCGCCGGGACGGGGCAGGCCATGCGCATCGTGCATTACATCTGGGGTCTCGGTCCCGGGGGGGCGGAACGCCAGTGCGTCTACATGGCACGAGGTCAGATGGAGCGGGGGCATCATGTGCAGGTGCTGACCAACTGTCTTTCCGATGAGACGGAAAATCATTATACCCCGTTTCTGGAGCAGGCTGGCGTTCCCGTTTCCCTGTTGGACCTGAGTCTAGGCCATGATTTTTGGGAGAATCTCCCTTTCGAAAAGGCGGAACGGCTCTGCCGGGCGCTGCCTCCCGAGCTTCGCCAGCAGGTGCAGGCCCTGGCGTATGCCTTTGCCAAGCTGAAGCCGGACGTTGTCCAGTGCTGGATGGATTTAAGCAATATTGCGGGAGCGTGGGGAGCTATTCTTGCCGGGGTGCCACGGGTAATCATGGGCTTTCGCAATGTGAGTCCCCCCAATTTCCCCTATTATGAATGGCCGACCTGGCTCTTGGACCAGTACCGCCTGGTGGCCCGCCACCCCAGGGTTTTTCTCCAGGCCAACTCGGTTGCGGGTGCTGTCGACTATGCTGCGTGGCTGGAGGTACCTGTCGAGAGCGTGAGCGTGATTCACAATGGGATGGACTTTGTCGCTACCCCCCTTCCCACCGAACAGGATGTGCAACAACTGCGGGCCGAACTTTCCCTTGCCGCCGATACGCCGGTTCTGCTGGGTGCCTTTCGCCTTGCCCATGAAAAACGGCCCCTCTTCTTCGTAGACCTCGTCGAAAAGATCCGTGAAAAGATACCGAACCTGCGTGTGTTGCATGCGGGAATGGGTCAATTGGAGGAAGAGGTCCGGGCTGAGCTGGAACGCAGGGGACTAAATGACTGCGTTCTGCTGTTGGGGCGTCGAACCGATATACCCACGCTCATGTCCGCAGCCGATGCCCTCATTCTCTGTTCGTCGCGCGAAGGGTTTCCCAATGTGCTCCAGGAGGCCCAGTACTTTGGCTGTCCTGCCGTTGCCTGCGATGTTGGAGATGCGGGGCGTGTCCTGGTCCATGGGGAGACCGGTTTTGTCCATGGTCGCGATGATGTGGATTCCCTTGTGGCTTCGGTGGTGAATCTGCTCACGGATCGTGCTTTGGCCAGGCGAATGGCGGAAGCAGGTCGACAGCGGGCCCTGAAAGAATTTTCGCTGGACAGTTTCATCGAGGATGTAGAGCAATCGTATCGCAAGCTGTTTCCGGGTACGGGCGAACTGGCGAATGCGGCAGGCCTTGCCTTCAAAGCCCCCAAACGTTATACGATCGCCATCCAGCCCGATGAATGGACCCCCCATGCCAACCCCGAGCAGGTAAACAGTTTTTCCCGCCACTGGATCGATTATTTTGAGGCCCAAGGGCATGAAGTGAAGGTTGTGGATGTCTGGTCTTCCGACCTTATGGCGCAACTGCGCAATGTCCATGGTTTCATGTGGAGGTGGGCCCACCTGCGGGGCCACTTTCAGGTGGCAAGACGTATTTTGCCGGTAATCGAGAGGGAGTGGACCATTCCCGTTTTCCCGAGCCAGAAGACCTGTTGGCATTACGATGACAAGGTCTCGCAGGAATTTCTGTTCGAGGCGCACACTATTCCGCGGCCGACAACCTGGATATGGTTCGAGAGAGACCGGGCGATACGCTGGGCCCGTTCCGAGGCAAACTACCCGCTGGTTCTGAAGCTCTCTACCGGTGCAAGCTCCGTCAACGTCATTCTCGTCCATACGGCCGATGAGGCCGTCTGGTGGATCCACCGTTTGTTCAACCAGGGGATCTTCTCGCTTGAAAAACGGAATGGGTCTCTGGAGCAGATAAACAGCACCATTTCCTCCCATGCTACTTCCCTGTTCAATACCGGCTTTGCCCCTGACCCTGGTCCCTATTTCTACGAATACCATAAGGGGTATGTGCTTTTTCAGAAGTTTTTGCCCGACAACGCCTTCGACACCCGCGCAAACATCATCGGCAATCGTTGTTTCGTTTTCCGTCGCCACAACCGCCCCAATGATTTTCGTGCGAGCGGAAGCGGCCTCCTGGATTTTGATCAGAGTGCGATCGATCAGAGATTCATACGGTTGGCCTTTGAAACGGCGCGCAAGCTGGGTACCCAGAGCGTTGCCATCGATGGCATGTACGATGGTGACCGCGTGGTGGTGGGTGAAGTCAGCTATACCTATGTGGCATGGCCTCTTCATGCCTGCGGAGGGTACTGGAGGCTGGACGGTACCCCTGAGTCGGGTGAACTTACCTTCGTCGAGGAACCGATGTGGCCCGGGACTGCACAAGCAATTGATTTTCTCCAACTGCTCGACGAGCGTTGGTCATAAGGTGGATTATCGTAAGATGCTTTGAACGCCCGTTCCGACCAAGGGGAGGAACGGGTAACCGGGAATGGTGGTGCCAACCTGTCATTCCCCACGTGAGAGTAAAGACTTCTATGCGCAATTTGTACATCGAACATCGCCCTGACGCGGCCTATTCCTACGAGCCCCCCTTCCATCCGGGTAGCAGCTACCCCGAATACCCATGGGGGACTGAATGCATTGTGGCATCACCCAACGATGCCTATGACATGGTCCGCGAGACGCTTCATCAGCTCGGCCTCGATGCCCGTAACTTCGATACTCCGGCCTGGAACCCCTTCGGTTCTTTTATTGAGCCCGGCATGACGGTTCTGGTGAAGCCCAACATGGTGCTCAGCTGGCATCCCGGCGGTGACGACCCCAACCTCGACACGATGATCACCAATCCATCGGTTGTCCGGGCCGTGCTGGATTATGTCGCAATCGCCCTGAAGGGGACGGGGACCATTATCGTCGGTGATGCCCCCCTCCAGTCGTGCGATTTCGACAAGTTGATCGCCAGTCGGGGATACGAGTGCATGGGCGATTTTTACGCATCCCGGGGGGTGCAGTTGCGCTATGTCGATTTTCGCCAGGTACGGTCACGTTATAACGACGATGGCATTCTCGAAACTTCCGAAGCGCCGGGTGACCCGCTCGGGTATCTGCTCGTGGACATGGATGGGCAAAGCGCCCACTGCGATGTCCGCAGGCATCGCCACAATTTCCGGGTCACCAATTACGACCATCGCAAGATGCGTCACTACCACACGGTCGACAACGACAGGTATCTCATCTCCGGTACGGCACTTTCAGCCGATGTCATCATCACGATGCCAAAACTCAAAACCCACCGGAAGGCGGGGATGACCGCCTCGCTGAAAAATTTCATCGGCATTATCGGGCACAAGGATTGCCTCCCCCATCATAGGAAGGGATCGCTGGAAGAGGGGGGGGACGAATACCTCAAGGCAAATGGCTTCAAGCGACTGGCGGTATTTTTCGAGGAGTGGTTCAACATTTTCTCGATCGCGAACTGGCACTGGGCTGCACGGCAGGTCCGCAAGGGAATTCACTATGCATGGGGCAAAGCCTGGCAACAGAATACCGATCCCTTCAGCGAAGGGAGCTGGTACGGCAACGATACGATCTGGCGCACTACCCATGACCTGGTGCGTATTGCCCGCTATGCGGACAAAGGTGGAAAGCTGCACGCCGAGCCCCAGCGCACCATATTCAGTTTGGTCGACGCCATCGTCGCCGGTGAGAAGGAGGGTCCGCTGATCGCTTCCCCCAAGCATGCGGGAGTGATTGCTGCGGGTTTCGACCTGCCGGCCCTGGATATGGCGCTCGCAGCCATAATGGGCTTCGACGCGGAAAAGATTCCCACGGTACGCGAGGCGTTTAACAACGCCAGGTATCCGCTCACGTCGTTATCGGTCGACGATGTTGTCCTTGAAGCCGGCAACGGGGAGTGGCGCGGCAAGAAAGCAATATCCTTACCCCGCCGTGCTTCGCTGATGTTCACCCCGACAGCCGGGTGGGCCGGTCATGTGGAAAAGCAGGATTGAGTTGCCACCTTCCCGTACGAGGACCGTTTCATTCCGGACCAGTGGGAGTAGTTCGGCATCAAGGATCGCAACCTGAGGACTGACGAGTAATGGAAAAACTGCGGAACAGGATATGGGACCTGTATGAGGCAAAGGGGCTGCCGCGCCACGTCGCGGCAGGGTGGGCACTGCCCGAGACGGACACCTATGACCTCATGCATGTCCTGACGCAAAAATCTCCCAAAAGGGTTTTGGAGATCGGCTCATACGTGGGCATCACTGCCAATCTCATGGCCAGTCTGCTGCCCGGCGATGTTCGCATCGATGCCATAGATCCGAACCAGCCCCTCAGAGTCGAAGACGGGGTCATGACTCAGACGGAGCTTGGTCTCGCCATGCGACCGTTTGATCTCGGTCGTGCCGTTGCGCAGGATCTTGGCGTCGGACACAAGGTGTTCTGGCATGAGGGGGGAAGTACCACCAGCAAGACCTATGCGACCGAAAACAGCAGCATCGATACAGCCATCACCGTTGTAGGGAATGATGTCTGCAGCGCCCACGGTCCCTTTGATTTTATTTTCATCGACGCGTTGCATTATGAGTCTGCCGTCCGAACCGATCTTGAGCTTGCGGCGCAGTGGCTTGCGCCGGAGGGAATTATAGCCATGCATGACGTGCTCGGCAAATGGGGGAGTCATGTCCGTCGTGCCCTGCATGGATTCCTGGTCGAGCACACAGAATTTACGCTCGAGCATTGTCCCTATGGAGCGTTGAATCATGGAATGGGATTTCTCACCAGAAAAGGGGAGTCCCGCGTCGACCTACAAGTTGCCCCGGCTGAAGCTGAGAAGGGGTTGTGGCAGGGACCGATGGTAGATGCCTGCTGCGCCTGGATTAATGGTCATCTCGACGCAAACCGGATCCTTTTTGTCGGTCCCGATACCCATGGACACGCCGCCACGCTGGCTTCACGGGGGCACGAGGTGACTCATGCGGCCCGCGAGGTGGCGTTTGGCTGCAAGCACCTGCCATGGGACGAACAGGGCCCCCTCCCACCTTTGCCCGAGATGGACCTCTGCATCTGTCTTCATGCTGCTTTGCCTCGATTGGGGGATTCGGAACGTCTGCTCGCGGAGTTGTGTGTGTGTGCGCCACGGGTACTTGTCTCCGCCACGCCACCGGGGGAGTTGGGCGTCGCCCATGACAACGCGCTCCCCTTCCAGCGCTGGGCGCAACTTTTTGCGCAGCAGGGGTATGCCGGCACGGATCTCCCTCTGCAGCATCTGGATCCCTGGCTCTACGCTATCTACAACAATCCTTTCGCGCCAAACAATTCCTACGGGCTGTTCACCTGGCTTTTCGAACGCACTGACCAACCAATCACGTCCCATGCGATTTCGCAGAGTAGTCGCTCAGCTGCCATGGCCCTTGACTCTCTGGCCATGAACAGCATACTCATGGACGCATACAGGCAGATCCGGAATGCCGGCGCGGAATATGAGAACTGGATAGCCTGGAAACGCCAGGCGGACGACAGAGAACTCCAGTGGGTTGAATGGAAGAAGAAAACGGATGAACGGGAATTGGAGTGGATGGAGTACAAGAGACAAGCCGTTGAGAAGGAATCACAGTTGATGCAGGAGCGCGGAAAGCAGAGCGCAGAGAATAAAAAGGGGCTGTTTCGCACAATTTTCAGGTTGCCATAACTATAAACGTTTTCATCAGAAGCTCGGTAGGAGGCATATGTTGTTTGGCATGAATCTTCGAAAAGGAAAGTCCGAGGTCGAGCGTCTCCAGACGCTGCAGGCGGAAAACGCAGCCCTGGCCCGTCAGGTGAACGACCTTGACGAAAGGATGGCCGTTACCAGCGCCACGCTGCGTGATGTCACCGCCCACCTTGCCAACCTCACCAGCTTCACCGAGAGTATGCGCGTGTTCGTGGAGAACATGAACACCTACGTCCTGAACTTGAATGACAATGTCCAATCGCACATTGTAGAGAAGGACGCAGGTCTGGAGGCGATAAAGCTGCTGATGACCACTCGTGAGATGATCTTCCGGTCGCGCTGGCAGGACCAGCCGCAGGCTGTCCTCAGCCGGTTGATGGCTCCCCAGACTTTCGATGAGTATCATGCTCGGCTGCAGGCCCTGCTGCCTGAACACTACCGCTTGTGGTCGGCAGTAAATATGAGCGAACTGACGGAGAACTACCGCAATGACCCTTCCAATAACTGTGGTGTGAGCTCCCGCTACGCTACGCGCCTGTTTGCCGGATTTATCGCCCCCTATCTGCACGGCCGTGTGCTTGATGTCGGCTGCGGTCCCTGGCCGGTGGGCGAATATCTGCTCGGCTACCCGGTGGGACTTATCTCCGGTCTGGACCCGCTTCCCCCTTATGAGCCTCATCCCTTCGAATTCGTACAAGGCTTCGCAGAGTTCTTGCCCTGGCAGGATGACACCTTTGATGTAATTATCGCTGCCACCTCGCTCGACCACACTCTGTCCCTTAATACTGTTCTGGCAGAGATCCGGCGCGTGCTCAAACTCGGTGGATACCTCCTGACATGGGACTTTTTCGACAACAACCTCAATAAGCCCTATCACCCCGAGAATGAACCGCCTGCTATGGTTGACCCCTATCACCTGTTTCACTTTAGCGAGTCCTGGCACGACCCGCTGATGGAGCACAATTTCAACATCCTGGAAAAGTTGAATCTGAATTCCTTTGATCCCCAGATCCATGACTTTTTCCACAGCATGCAGCTAATAAGGAAATAATTGTTCCACATCGGGAAGAATATAGTGAATTGCCGTGGATGATGTACAAGAAATAGAAGGTGCGAAATATAAAGGACTATTCCGCAAAATTTTCGGGTTACCCTAAATGTACAAAGTCGCATTCATATGTCAGCCTGAATATTTCCGTTTTTGCTATGAAAATGCACTGAGTGACGTGTTTGACGTGCATGAGGTACCCTATAATTTTGACATGGAGTATGAAGATCTTTCCTGTCTGGAAGAGATCGATGCGGATTTCAATATATTTTTCCGGGGCGAATTCGTGCCTGAAACGCTGCTGGGGAAGTTGCGGGGGGTGAAGATTAATCTCTCCAGCGAACCTTTTCCGAGATATATCGACAATAAACTCAATTACACGTACGATTCCATTAATAGGTACTTTGCCTTCAGAGAGATAAAACACAAAAAATACGATTATGTCTTTCATTACGATGAGGCTTCATTACCTTTTCTGAAAAAAGACGGCTTGTTGCTGTCTGGTGCGTTCGCCTTTCCCGTTGCAACTGAAGTTTATAAGCCGCTCGAAATAGAAAAATCGTGGGATTTGTTTTTTATTGGGCGAAGTACAAAGCACAGGGAAGAACATTTTTCCTATTTGAAGCATATTTACAATTTCTTGCATATTGCCCACGGAATCTGGGGCCCCCCCCTCGTTGAGTATGTGAACATGTCGAAAATATGTCTCAACATACATGCCGAAAATGAAGTGTCATGGGAACCCCGACTGCAGATGCTGCTAGCATCCGGCGCATTCGTCATAAGTGAAAAAATAACCCCGAATACGCTATTGCGCCCTGGTGTCGATTATGTCGAAATCAGTTCACCACGTGAGTTGCGGAAAGCAGTTGAGTACTATCTGACACATCCGGACGAACGCAAGAGGATTTCCGACAACGGTTTGCAAAGAGTGAAGGATTTGCTTGATGCTAAAGATGTGTTTTCCCGCTTGCTATCTGATCTGGGGGAAAACAGGTACCCGAAGTTTGATTATAAGCAGAGTGATTTCAGAATCTTTTCCGCATTTAGGGTAGCAAAAAGGGTCGTAAAGCGGTTGAGGAGTGTGGGGGATGTATTTCACGTTAAATCCTAAGTACGGTGCGATCGGTGATATAACAAGAATGTATCCGGACGGCATCAGGCTCGATTTGGGATGTGGCTATTATAAGCCGCCTGGCTATGTCGGCATTGATGATCTGCGGGGAGAATCCAGTCAGATTAGCAACGCGGATAATTTGCCGGACATATTCATGGATCTGAATGCTCACCCTCTACCCTTTGACGACAATAGTTGCGTAGAAGTGAGATCATCCCATTTTTTCGAGCACTCGGACCTCAGTCATGTTGTCAGAGAATCACATCGTGTCCTGATTCCCGGGGGAGATCTCACCATAATCATTCCCTATGCCAGTTCGGCAGAAGGATTGTATCCGGGACACAATGTTTTTTTAACGGAAAAATGGTTTTACGAGAATATGGATTTTCAAGATAAGTTCAGGATTGTGGATATTGAGTATTTCCCGTCCGACTATTGGAAGAAGACCATTGCCCGTTTTTTTATACCCTTCAGTTTTGCGCGGACCTTCTTTTTCAATGCATGTTGGCAAATCATGCTTTGTGCAAAGAAAAAATAAACGTTTGGGCGACGGCACATGAGAATTGGTTACATTATTCCGAACTGCGATGTCTCCGGCGGGATTTCAGTCGTTTGCCAGCATGCCAACCGCCTGGCGAAGAGGGGGCACGAGGTCGTTCTGCTTTCCGCGGAAAAAGCCAAGGCGATGGACTGGTTTCCCGACCAGCGGGTACCTGTTGTCGGGCTCGGGGACTGGCAGGGGCACCTGGATGTGCTCGTTGCTACGGGCTGGAGCACCTCTTTTCTGCTTCTGGACGTTCCGGCAACGGTAAAATGTTATTTCGTGCAATCCGATGAGACACGGTTTCACCCTTCAGAGTCGCGATGGCGCCACTTGACGGCACTTACCTATTATCTGGGGGTCAATTATCTCACCGAAGCCAGGTGGATCAAAAAATGGCTGAACGAGACCTTTGGTCACCATGTGGAACTGGTGCCGAACGGTCTGGATCCGGCCGTTTTTCATAAATGCGATCCCCTGGAACCCCGGGGTAAACGGCTGCGAGTTTTGCTGGAAGGGGCGATCAATTTGCCGTACAAGGGTATGTCCGAGGCTTTCGAGGCGGTGCGCCCGATGGATGTGGACGTATGGTGCGTCAGTTCATACGGCGTTCCCCAGCCGGCCTGGCGGTGCGACCGATTCTTCGAACACATGCCCATGCTGGAAATGCGCAGGATTTACTCAAGCTGCGATATCTTGCTGAAACTCAGCCGCGTCGAAGGGTTCTTCGGTCCCCCCATGGAGATGATGGCCTGTGGCGGGGTATCGGTTGTAGGCAGGGTGACGGGGTACGATGAGTATATTGAGGATGGCGTCAACGCGCTTGTCGTTGACCCCGAGGATATCGAAGGCGCCCGTGCTGCCGTGCAAATGCTGATTGACGATGAAGGGTTGCGAAACAGGCTCATAGAGGGTGGAGAGAGGACGGCCGGGCAATGGGAGTGGGAGCGTTCCATTGATATCCTGGAAAAATATTACAGCGACCTGTTATCCAATCCGAAATGTTGGGCGAATAACAGCAGAAGGGCGGAATTCGATAGCAGCATCTGCTACGTCTATGATTTCATGTGCCGGGGGGTGCTGCCGGAGGAGATTGTCTCGAAGGATTCGCTGCAGTCAGTCCCCCCCCATGCCCAGAAACTTGCGGCATATCTGGCCTCAAGGCGTGAGTTCTGGGCCATCTCAGCTGCCGTAAAGTGCGTGTATAAAGCGGTAAAGCGCGTCCGAAGCCTGTAGGCAGTGAGCTGCCGGTTGGCCGTTCAACGGCTGTTTGACCGCTTCAGGGATGGTTGGTGGCATAAGAGGGTCCTATTCCATGACAAAAGGGGAGTCATGTTCCATTCTTTTGGCCACGTGTAACGGCGCTGCATATTTACCGGCGTTACTCTCCTCATTTAACGCGCAAACGTGCAGGCCGGGGAGACTGGTCTTGCGCGATGACGGCTCGGAGGATGCAACTCTGGATATGCTGCGTAAGTATCGCGCTGCCTGTCCGGACCTGGTAACCATCATCGAGGATAATTGCGGCAGGCTTGGGACGGCGGGCAATTTCACGAATCTGCTGGGACATGCCGACTCAAACTATATTCTTTTCTGCGACCAGGACGACGTTTGGCTCCCGGGCAAGATCGAGAAAACCCTTTCTGTCATGGCAGCGGCCGAAGACCGGTACGGCTCGGACACCCCCTTGCTGGTCCACTCCGACCTCAGCGTTGTTGACCGCGACCTGCAGCCAATCGCCCCCTCATTCTGGAAATACCAGAAGCTCAATCCACAGGTAGGTATCTCCCTGAATCGCTTGCTGCCGCAAAATGCCGTGACCGGTTGCACGGTGATGATAAACCGCCCCTTGGCCAGACTTGCCGCTCCCATACCCCGGGATGCCATCATGCACGACTGGTGGCTGGCGTTGGTTGCTGCCACTTTCGGCAAAATCGTGTATCTAGACGAGCCGACCGTTTTATATCGCCAGCACGGGGGGAACAGCATCGGCGCCAAGCGGTGGGGTTTCAGGAGAATTCTTGCACAAGCGCAAAGCACTCAAGAGGTTCGAGCATCAATGCTGAGAACAATGAAGCAAGCTCAAGCCCTACTGGATCGCTATCGGGACCACATGACCCCCAGTCAGATAAAGCTGGTTGAGTCCTATGCGCACCTTCCTTATATGTCGAAAATAGAGCGTGTAAAAACAATGTTTAAATACCGGTTTTTCAAACACGGCACAATTCGTACCATTGGATTTCTTGCAAACCTGCTCGCCCTTGATCAAGCAGCCTCTTGATGTTTGCCCTCTGTCTCCCCCTTAACTTCGCAACGAATTCCCATCACCTCATCACTCCTTCCCGACTCAAATAATAGATGAGTTGCAGTCCCCCGACCTATCGCGGTAATGCTCTGATAGGAGGAAAACAGTACGACTATTATTCATGGTATTGCGTAAAAGTCTTGACTATTATGCAAAGCGTGGAATAATAGTCGTCATGAAGCGATACCTTTCCGACACTATTCATTCCGACCTGGGAAAGAAAATGGTGCTGCTGACCGGTCCGCGCCAGGTTGGGAAAACAACTCTGGCCAAGGAGCTGATGGCAGGCTATCAACGACCACAGTATCTGAACTGGGATGTTGTCGATGACCGGCGGGTCCTGATTGCGCAGACGTGGAGTCCCCGGCCTGATCTCCTTGTGTTTGACGAAATTCACAAGATGTCAGATTGGAAGTTGTTCCTGAAAGGTGTTTTCGACGGACGGACGCCGGGGCAGGCTATCCTGGTCACCGGGAGTGCTCGCATGGAGACATTTCGGCAATCGGGTGAATCCTTGGCGGGCCGCTATTTCCAGGCCCGCCTCCATCCATTTTCCGTACGCGAATGGGTCGAGATGACCGATGCCAGGCCGGGCGATGCTCTTGACCGCCTGATTGAGCGGGGCGGCCTGCCGGAGCCGTTCCTTGCCGATGAGGCGCTTCAGGCAGAGCGCTGGCGGCAACAGTACTTTACTGACTTGGTCCGCGAGGATGTGCTGGAATTTTCCCGGATTCAGGAGATCAGGGTCATGCGCCTGCTGGTCGAGTTACTGAGGGGGCGTGTCGGTTCGCCTCTTTCCGTCGCTTCCCTTGCCCGTGACCTTCAGATTGCGCCGAATACGGTTGCCCGATACCTTGAGATTCTGGAAGCTCTGTACGTTATTTTTCTGGTGCGGCCGTATCACCGGAATGTTGCGCGGGCAATCCTGAAAGAACCCAAAGTGTACTTCTTCGATACAGGCTATGTTCTTGGGGATGCGGGCATTAAATGGGAAAACGCCTGCGCTGCGATGTTGCTCAAGCACATCCAGTTTGAACAGGATGTCCTGGGTAAATCGTCCACGCTCCATTATCTGAGAACCAAGGACGGTGCTGAGGTTGATTTTGTGCTGTGCGAGAACAGCAGTCCCAGCCATCTGATTGAATGCAAGCATGCTGATAACAGTCCAACTCCCGCCCTTATCAGGTTCGCCGGGCTGTTCCCTGAAGCGCAGACCCTCCTGCTCGTCCGCGAACTGCGGCAGGAAGAATACCGCCGCCCGGTGTCTATTGTGAAGGGGGCGGAATGGTTGGCGGAGCTTGCGGCGTGAAATGTGCCCTCTGTATCCCCACTCTCAATGCTGCCGCAACGGCACAGGCGTTTCTTGCCGCACTGAACGGTCAGTCATTCGCTGAATTCGAGCGACTGCTCGTTGATTCCTCCTCCACGGACGGTACCCCGGAACTTTTTGCCGCTGCCGGTTTCCGCGTCCACACCATTCCCCGCACTGAGTTCAACCACGGTGCCACCCGCCAACTCGCTGTTGATCTTTGCCCGGATGCGGATATCATCATCTTCATGACCCAGGACGCAATTCTGGCCCATTCCAGTTCCCTGCAACGTTTGGTTGATGCCTTTGACGACCCCCGTGTCGGGGCGGCTTACGGTCGCCAGCTTCCGGCGAAAGGCGCGACACCTGTTGCCGCCCATGCCCGCCTGTTCAATTATCCGCCGGAATCCCACATGAGGGGCACGGCGGACATCCCGCGCTGGGGGATAAAGACCGCCTTCCTCTCCAATTCGTTTGCAGCATACCGGCGCGAAGCGCTACGGGGGGCCGGCGGTTTTCCGTCCGACGCCATTTTCGGCGAGGATACCTGGGTTGCCGCCAGAATGCTGCAGGCCGGCTGGACGATTGCTTACTGCGCCGAGGCGCAGGTGCGGCACTCGCACAGTTATTCGATGGGGGAGGAGTTTCGCCGCTATTTCGATATCGGTGTGTTCCATGGGCGTGAAGAATGGTTCCTGGGGGGACTCGGCAGGGCGGAGGGTGAGGGGAAAAAGTTTGTCGTTTCGGAATTTAAATACCTCCTCGGCACTGCGCCATGGTATATTCCTTCTGCCTTGTTCCGTACGGTGCTGAAATTTGCCGGCTACCGGCTCGGTCTTCAGGAAAAATACCTCCCCGACTGGCTCAAAAGAAGGGTGAGTCTGAACAGGTTGTTCTGGGGATAGCCGTTTACGACGGGATAGCCATGATAAAAAAACACCAGCGTCTCTTCAATATCATGCAGGTCTCGCTGGACGCCCTGTCACTTCTGGTCGCCTACACGGGAGCCATTGTCTTCAAGCTGAACATTACCGGTTTTGCCGGATTCGGGTTCGTGTATTACTGGGGCGCCCTCTGGATGGTCCCCCTGCTGCTGGTCGTGTACCATTTCATGGATGTGTACTCCCCCATGCGGAGCCGCATGTACCGCAAGGAGGTGCTGATGATCGTACGGGCCCATTTCATGGGGATCGTGACGATCTACAGTGTTCTGTTTCTCAACAAGGATATCCAGTATTCCCGGGAAGTCTCGCTCCTCTTTGCACTGTCGGGCCTATGCCTGATTCTCGTGGAGAGATATTTCGTCCGCAAGACCCTGCGGTATCTGAGAAAAAAGGGGTACAACCAGAAGCACCTGCTCATTGTCGGGGCTGGGCCCGTCGGTGTCGAGTTTGCCCACAAGGTTAACGCGCACCGTGATTTTGGTTACAATGTCATAGGCTTTCTCGATGACGACGAATCGAAACAGCAGGGTAAGGTAGTTGGCAAGCCGGTTATGGGATGTTGCTCTCTTCTGCCGCGCCTCCTTGAGAACCGCTCCATTGACGAAGTGGTGGTTGCCCTGCCGCTCAATGCTTATGGCAAGTACGGGGGAATTGTCGATGGATGCGAGAAGGCAGGGGTTCGGGTTCGGATCATACCGGACTACAACAAATACCTTCCCGGCAGCCCGGTGATAGAGGAATTCGACGGCATTCCTCTTCTGAACATCAGAAAGATACCCCTTGATGATCCCTTTAACAGGTTTGTGAAACGGACGTTCGATCTGGCCGTCTCTTCCCTTGCCTTACTGATCACCTCTCCGGTAATGATCGTCATTGCTGCCGGCATAAAGCTGACCTCGCCGGGGCCGGTGTTTTTCCGCCAGAGCCGTATCGGTCTGAACAACCGCCCATTCGACATGCTCAAGTTCCGCTCCATGTGTGTTGCCGACGATGCCAGGGCGGCGACCACCTGGACGACCCCCAATGACCCGCGGAAGACGCAATTCGGTTCGTTTCTGCGCAAGACCAGTCTGGATGAACTTCCCCAGTTCTTCAACGTGTTCACGGGGAGTATGAGCGTTGTCGGTCCGCGACCGGAGCGCCCTTTTTTTGTGGAGCAGTTCAGGGAAGATGTCCCTAAATACATGGTGAAACACCAGGTCAAGCCGGGCATTACCGGGTGGGCCCAGGTCAACGGCTGGCGTGGCGATACTTCCATCGAAAAGCGTATCGAGTGTGATATCTATTACATAGAAAACTGGGACCTGCTGTTTGACGTGAAGATCATGTTCCTGACGGTGTTCAGGGGACTGATCAACAAAAACGCATACTGAGTCGGGAGGAATCATGATAAAGAGCATGACCGGTTACGGCAAGGGGGAGGTGGTTGCGCCCCACGGCCGGATAAGCGCGGAGATCCGGTCGGTCAATCACCGGTACGGGGAGATATCCGTCAAGCTGCCGCGGGGACTCATGGCCTTTGAGAACGAGGTGAAGAAATGCGTCGGTGAACGGCTCAAGCGGGGGAAGATCGAGGTGTTCGTGCAGCGGGAAGGGGTGCTGGATGCAGCAGCCCGGCCGACGATCAATCTCCCCCTGGCCCGGGCCTATTTCGAGGCGCTGGGCGAATTGCGCGACACCTTGGGTCTGGCCGAGCCGGTCAGTCTGCAACTGGTTGCCGGGCAACGGGATGTGCTGACCACGGGTGAGAGCGAGACCTCTGCCGAAACGTTGCAGGCGGAGCTCTTGGCTGCGGTGGAACAGGCAGTCGGGGCGCTGGAGGAGATGCGGTCGCGGGAAGGGGATGCGCTTCTTGCCGATCTGCGGAGCCGGCGGGAGAACCTGGGCGCCCTTATAGCCAGGATAGGGGGACGGGCTCCGGTGGCGGTAGCAGATAGCGCGGCGCGGCTGAAGGAGCGGGTGGCCCAGCTCCTGGCCGATACCCCCCTCGACGAGGGGCGGCTTGCCCAGGAAATTGCCATCATGGCCGACCGGAGTGATGTCACGGAGGAACTGGTGCGCTTCGACAGCCACCTGCAGCAGTTCGACCGGGCGTTGCAGCTGGCGGAGCCGGTGGGACGCAAGCTGGACTTTCTCCTCCAGGAGATGAACCGGGAGGTGAACACCATCGGGTCAAAGGGGGGGGATGTTGAGATAACCCCGCTGGTGGTGGAATTGAAGGCTGAGCTGGAAAAGATACGGGAACAGGTGCAGAATATCGAGTAAAAACGGGAAACGGGAAACGGGTGCCGGTAAAGATTCATACTGGTCCCGGTTCCCTGGTCCCCGGTCACTGGGGTTACCATGAAACGTGAAGGCGTGCTCTACATCATTTCGGCACCGTCGGGCGCCGGCAAAACCACGCTGTGCAAGGAAGTCATTGACATTTTCCCGAACCTGCGGCATTCTGTCAGCTACACGACGCGCTCCCCGCGCCCCGGCGAGGTCCACGGGACCGACTACTTTTTCGTCTCCACCGGGGAGTTCCGGAGGATGGTGGCGGAGGGGGAATTTGCCGAGTGGGCCGAAGTGCACGGCAACCTGTACGGCACTGCCATCAAGACCTTGGAGGAGTATCGCCGGAACGGCGTAGACGTCATACTCGACATCGACTGCCAGGGTGCCCGGCAGCTGAAAGAGCGCTTCCGGGGTGGTGTTTTCATCTTCATTCTCCCCCCCAGCTACAACGAACTGCGCCGCCGCCTCGACTGCCGCAATGCGGACAGCGAGGAGGTCATCGCGCGACGCCTGCAGGGGGCGGCTGCGGAGATACGCGAATCCCGCTGGTACGATTATATCATCGTCAACGATGTGTTCAGCACGGCCGTGGAGGAGTTCAAGTCGGTCCTGCTGGCGGAGCGGTGCCGGACCTCCCGGGTGCTGGAGGCGGTGTCGGAGTTGTTTGATGTTCAGGGATCAGGGACTTAGGGATTAGGTGGTTTACGAATTACGGGTCCCGGCCTTTAAGAAAGGAGTAACAATGGCAAGGGTAACGGTAGAAGATTGTCTGGAGAAGGTGGATAACCGGTTCCTGCTGGTGATGCTGGCATCGAAACGGGTGAAGCAATTGTACAAGGGGGCAAAGCCCCTCATCGACAACCGCAGCAACAAGAACGTGGTCCTCTCCCTGCGGGAAATCGCCGCCGGGAAGGTCAGTTACGAAATTACCTCTCGAAAGAGCCGTTAATTTCTGCGGCATAATGGGGCTGGAGCGTAAACGCTTCCGCCCTTTTTTTGTCTTTAACACGGCAAACAGCCGAACGCGGTTCATATCTGCACGCAGCTGATTTACGCAGAGTCCCCTACTTTTCCATAGCCACCCAGGTTTGCTCCATGATCAGGCTCAACGACATTCTCGACAAGGTAACCGCCTATAATCCCGCCGCCGATCTTGATCTGGTGAGGAAGGCCTACGTCTTCTGCGCCAAGGTCCATCAGGGGCAGACGCGCCTGTCGGGAGAGCCGTACCTCGTCCATCCCATGGAGGTGGCTGCGATCCTGGCCGACCTGAAGCTGGACGTGCCGACCGTGGTGACCGGGCTTCTCCACGACACCATCGAAGATACCCTCACCACCCACGAAGAGCTGGTGGCCAATTTCGGTGAAGAGGTGGCCAACCTGGTGGACGGGGTCACCAAGATCAGCAAGATCCACTTCAAGACCAAGGAAGAGAGCCAGGCGGAGAATTTCCGCAAGATGCTCCTCGCCATGGCCAACGATATCCGGGTCATCCTCGTCAAGCTGGCAGACCGCCTCCACAACATGCGCACCCTCCAGTACCAGCCGGAGCCAAAGCAGCGGAGCATTGCCCGGGAGACGATGGATATCTACGCTCCCATCGCCAACCGGCTCGGCATTTCCTGGATCAAAAGCGAACTGGAAGACCTCTCCTTCCGCTACCAGGACCCCCAGGTCTACTATGACCTGGCATCCAAGGTGACGAAGAAGAAAAAGGAGCGGGAGACCTTCGTCCAGGAAGTCAGGGACATCATCGCCGCGAAACTGGCCGAGCACGAGATAAAGGGGGAGGTTTCGGGGCGGAGCAAGCACCTTTACTCCATCTACCGCAAGATGGAGAACCGCAACGTCGATATCGACCAGATCTACGACCTGATCGCCATCCGCATCCTGGTGGATGACATCCGGGAGTGCTACGAAGTCCTCGGGATCATCCACTCCACCTGGAAGCCGGTTCCCGGCCGTTTCAAGGATTACGTCGCCATGCCGAAGGGAAACATGTACCAGTCCCTCCATACCACGGTGATCGGTCCGTTCGGCGAGCGGATGGAGGTGCAGATCCGGACCTCGGAGATGCACCGGGTCGCTGAGGCAGGGATTGCGGCCCACTGGAAGTACAAGGAAGGGAAGGGGTACGACGAGAAGGATATCAAGCGTTTCGCCTGGCTCCGCCAGTTGCTGGAGTGGCAGCAGGAGCTCCAGGACTCCCGGGAGTTCATGGACACGGTCAAGGTGGAACTTTTCCCCGAAGAGGTCTACGTCTTCACCCCCAAGGGGGACGTGAAGGGGTTCCCCAAGGGGTCAACCCCCATCGATTTTGCCTACAGCGTCCATACCGACGTGGGGCACCGCTGTGTCGGGGCCAAGGTGAACGGCAAACTTGTTCCCCTCAAGTACGAGCTGAAGACCGGCGACATCATTGAGGTCGTCACCTCCCCCCACCACACCCCGAGCAAGGACTGGCTGAAGATTGTCAGGAGTTCCCGGGCCCGGAACAAGATCCGGGGATGGATCAAGACCGAGGAGCGGAAACGGAGCATCTCCCTCGGCCACGAGATTGCCGAAAAGGAGTTCCGCCGCTATTCCCTCAACTACGGCAAGCTTCTCAAGAGCGGCGAACTGAAGAAGGTGGCGGGGGAGTTCGGTTTCGTTCACGAAGACGACCTGATGGCGGCTGTCGGTTATGGCAAGCTCTCCATTAACCAGGTGCTCGGCAAGCTGATTCCGGCGGAGCGGCTGGAACAGCACCAGGAGCGCAAGGAGACCCGGCTCGGCAAGGTTTTCGACAAACTGACCCGCAAATCATCCAGCGCCATCAACATCAGCGGGGTGGAGGACGTGCTGGTCCGTTTCGGCAAGTGCTGCAA
Source organism: Geomobilimonas luticola (assembly GCF_018476905.1). Lineage (GTDB taxonomy): Bacteria > Desulfobacterota > Desulfuromonadia > Geobacterales > Geobacteraceae > Geomobilimonas > Geomobilimonas luticola. The sequence continues at coordinate 55,452 of NZ_JAHCVK010000008.1, read as the reverse complement.
TCCTGTTCCCGGTGACGACATCGTCGGCTTCATCACCCGCGGGCGGGGGGTTACGGTGCACACTGCCGACTGTCAACTGGCCCTGGAGAGCGATCCGGAACGGCGCATCGACGTCACCTGGGAGAAGGCCAAACGGTCCGCCCTGCCGGTCAAGATAAGGGTATTCTGCTACGACCAGAAGGGAATTCTTGCAGGGATTTCCCAGGCCATCGCCAACAGCGAATCCAACATCACCAGCGCCTCCATCCAGAGCACCGTGGACAAGCGCGGGGTGAACCTGTTCGAGGTGGAGGTGACGGACCTGGACCACCTGAAGCGGGTGCTCACGGGCATCATGAAGGTGGAGGGTGTCATCAAGGCGGAGCGTATCAAAAGCTGACGGAAAACGCCACGTTTCTGCAATCTCTGCGTTGCCCTGCACAGCTCCTTGTGCGGCGTACCTCAAGTACGCCTCCGCGTCGCCGCTTGAGCGCCTTGACCTTGCGACAATTCTAAAGGAATTGGACAGAGAAGGCTGCCCGCAGGGTGAGGCCACAGGCCGAATCGAAAATTGACGTTTTCGGAAAGAATGGAGGATAACATGTCCAAGAAGGTAATTGCTACCGACAAGGCACCGCAGGCGATCGGGCCGTATTCCCAGGCTGTGAAGGCGGGGGGATTTCTTTTTCTGTCCGGTCAGATACCGCTTGACCCGGCAACTGGTGTCATCCGGGAAGGGGGAATCACGGTCCAGACCGAGCTGGTGATGGAGAACATCGGGGCGGTGCTGGCGGCGGCAGGGCTCGGTTTCGACGACGTGGTGAAGAGCACCATCTATCTCACCGACTTGGCCAACTTCGCCGTGGTGAACGAGATTTATGGCAGGAGATTCGGTTCGGAGCCGCCGGCCCGCTCCACAGTTGAAGTGAAGGGATTGCCGCGGGGAGTCGGGGTGGAGATCGAGGTAATCGCGCTGGCACGCTGACGGTTCAAGGGTTCTACGTTCAAAGTTTACAGACAAAAAGCCGCTAACGCTCAGGGCGTTGCGGCTTCAGGTGATCATAACCTTGAACCTTGAACTTGGAACGTTGAACCGGTTTTAAAGCGCCTTGACCACGTGACCGGAACGGATGCAGCGGGTGCAGACCTTGATGCTCTTGATGCTGCCGTTCCTGATTGCCTTGATTTTCTGCAGGTTCGGATGCCAGGTGCGGCGGGTCTTGTTGTTGGCATGGCTGACGTTATTACCGAAGCTGGGGCCTTTACCACAGATTTCGCATACTTTGGACATGATAGTTTTCCTCCAATTGAACTGAAGCATTATTTTTTATCAGATTGTCGGCCAATGCGCAAGAAAAATTTGTTCCCCCGGGAATTTAATCGGAAAGGATTCGGGCGGCAATGACGGTCATCAAGGGGCTTTTCTCACTCATCATCATTATGCTGGTGATTCTGGCGGTCCTGTTCGTCGATTTCGCCTACAAGACCTTTTCCCTTGGTCCGCAGGAGGTCAAGGCCGACGCCATTGTGGTCCTCACGGGGGGGCGAGGGCGGGTCGAAGAGGGGATCCGGCTTTACCGCGACAACCAGGCGCGCTGGCTTTTTCTCGTCGGGGTCGATCCTGCGGTGCGCAAGAGTGAACTGTTCCGGGAGCAGCCGGGCGCCCGTGGCGGCGAGGGGGTGATACTGGAGAAGGTCTCCCGCAATACCCTCGAAAACGCCATCTACGCCCGTGAGCTGGTCGTCCGGCACCAGGTCCGTTCCCTCAAGCTCATCACCTCCCGCTATCACATGAAGCGGGCCACCCTCATCTTCCGCAGCGTCCTCTCCAAGGAGGTCGCCATCTACCCCTACCCGGTTGACAGCAAGAACCTGAAGGAAGCCTGGTGGAGCCACGGCGGCAGCTTCCGCCTCCTCTTTTCCGAATTCTACAAATACTGCCTGTTCCGTTTCTTTTTCCTGTTCGGCTCCGGCGAACTGCGGCCGGCAAGCTTCAATCTCTGATAGAGCTCTTGACCAGGCTTACGTGGCGGAGTCCTGTTGCAATCTGCTGGTCCTGACCCAACTCGAGTGCGGAAATGAACGGAGTGAACGTTATGCATCTCGTGCAGATTCTGTTGCCCCTCTACGATAACAGCGGCATGCCGTTTTCCCGGAATGAGTACACACGGGTGCGGGACGTCCTTGCGGAGAAGTTCGGCGGCATTACCACCTATGTCCGGTCGCCGGCCGAGGGGATCTGGAAGGAAACCCCCACCATGACGGTGCGGGACGATATCGTCATCTATGAGGTGATGACGGAAGTGCTCGACCGCGACTGGTGGCGGGACTACCGAAAGAAGCTGGCTGGCAGGTTCCGCCAGGACATGCTGATTGTACGGGTGAGCGAGGTTGAGATCTTGTAGCTGGTTAGCGCAGAGCGGCTCACTGTCCGGCAACAAATAACCATTGCCGCCGACGATACAAGATGATATTTTGTGTCAGTTTCTGCACCACGGGGACCCTTCCTGTGGTTTTTTATTGCCGCGGCAGGTGCCTTGCGGCTTACAGCGAAAGGACTTACCATGACCGAACTGGACCAGGCGCTGGAGGCACTGCGTCAGGACATGAGCGACGCCAAGAACCAGTCGAAATTTTACGATCTCTTCCTCAATGCCACGTTTTTCGTTCCGACCCTGGACGAGGAGGAGGCGAAGGAAGCTGGCGCTGATGACGGACAGGTGCTGCCGCTGGTCATCGAGTCGGAGGGGAACGACTACCTAATGCTCTTCGACAGCGAAGAGCGCCTCCATGCCTGGGCGGAGCACAAGGTAAAGAGCGTCGCGGTGCCGGGGCATGTCCTCGCTGCCACGACTCAGCCGCCATTGCATTGGGCGCTGAATGTAGGCACCCCCCACGCGAAGCAGTTTCTCCCCGACGAGATCGCCTGGCTCAGGGACGTGGTCGAGCGCTGTAACGCCGAAGCGGCCAAGGGGACGGAAGAAGACCGGGGATAACATCCTGACCGGCTGGGGACCCACCGGGGAAGGGATGATAATAACAGAGGCCGGGGAAAATCATCCCCCGACCTTCTGAAAATTTGAAGGGGATCGTACCAGGGGGGGTACGATCCCTTTTCCGTTGCAGGTTATGGAGAATCTTACTTCGCTGCGGCGATCTTCTGCTGCGATTCCTCCAGAATGCTGACGAAGGCATTGTTGATGCCGCGGGAGATCAGTGTCCGCACCTTTTCCTGCGGGTCCATCGGGCTGAAATAATCCGTGACGACCGATGACGTTTCTTTCTGCATGAGGACCACACCGCTGCGCGCGTCACGCAGGGTGCTTTCCAGGGTCACGATGGCTTCGAAGGTCACGATCGGGGCATAGGGTTTGAAAAAGAGCAGGGGGATGCTCGCAAACCAGATGGGATTGAGGTTGCCACTTACATTGACGTCCGCGATAGTGCCGCTCAGAATGTAGTCCGTACCGAATGCCGCCTGGATCTCCGCCGATGATTTGCTGCGGGTTTCCTTCGGAAGCAGCACCACTTTCTCGAACAGTGTGCCGGTGGCGGCGGTGGCGGCGGATTCCTTCGGGTCGGTCAGTGCGTGGGTGAGCCGCTCGCCGGCCACCTGAATTCCTAAACTGACGGGCTGTCTGGCCATTGTTGATGTCACGGGCTGTTGCGGGGTGACGGTGAGAGTTGCACATCCGCCAGCAAGAAGGGCGCCTGCCAGAATAAGGGTACAGCGAATTCCCGCTATGATGTTAGTCCCCATGGGAAGACTCCTTTTGCCCGGGATGGTTGTTGCTCCTGATAGAAGAGCATACACTGTTTGCACCGTTGTGCAACCGCAGCAACGGCCATGCCTGCCGGTTCATGACAAAAGGCCGGGGAATGTCTTCCCCGGCCTTTTGCGTTGCCGTCCGTCGGGATTGTCTCCCGCTGTTATTCAGCCTTCTCCTCGATCCGCGGGAAGAGCGCCTCGGCCTTGGTGATGGTGGTGCCCGCCTTGAGCCCACCCCATTGCAGGTCGGCCCCGGTCGGCTTCTGTTCCCAGCTGAGGTAGGCGAGGGCTTTGGCGGCGGTCCGGGGCATGAATGCCGTCAGGAGGGTGTGGACGATCCGCTGTGATTCCAGCAGGCAGTACATGACCGTGGCGAGCCGCTCCTTCTGGTCCGGGTCCTTGGCCAGGGTCCAGGGGGCGGTGGCGTCGATATACTTGTTTCCCGCCGAGATGACGTCCCATATCTGCTGCAGCGCCTTGCTGAAGGCGAGTTCGTCCATGCAGGTATTCACCTGCGTCACCATCGCCTCGGTCCTGGCGCGGTACGCCTCGTCCTGCTCCGTCAGCACTCCCGGTTCCTGGACGATACCGGCGAAGTACTTGTTGACCATGGCGGTGGAGCGGTTGAGCAGGTTCCCCAGATCGTTGGCCAGGTCCGAGTTGATCCGGTTCACAAGGGCGGTGTGGGAAAAGTCGCCGTCCAGCCCGAAGGGGACCTCCCGAAGGAGGAAGTAGCGCACGGCATCCACCCCGTACCGGTCGATGAGCATGTTCGGCTCCACCACGTTCTGGAGGCTCTTGCTCATCTTCTGTCCCTCGATGGTCCACCAGCCGTGGGCGAAGACCTTCTTCGGCAGGGGGAGACCGGCAGCCATGAGGAAGGTGGGCCAGTAGACGGCGTGAAAACGAAGGATGTCCTTGCCGATGAGATGAACGTCCACCGGCCAGAACGTACCGAAGTTCCCCGCTTCGTCAGGATAACCGAGGGCGGTTATGTAGTTGGTGAGAGCATCGAACCAGACATAGATGATGTGTTTCTCGTTCCCCGGTACCGGGATTCCCCAGGAGAAGGAGGTGCGGGAGACGGAGAGGTCACGCAGTCCCTCCCGGACGAAGGAGAGGATCTCGTTGCGCCGGGATTTGGGCTGGATGAAATCGGGATTCGCCTCGATGTGGGCGAGGAGCTGCTCCTGGTACTTGCTCATCCGGAAAAAGTAGGATTCCTCCTTCAGCTTCTCCGTGGGGCGGTTGCAGTCGGGGCACTTGAAGTCGATGAGCTGGGTCTCGGTCCAGAACGTCTCGCAGGGGGTGCAATACCAGTCCTCGTATTCCCCCAGGTAGATGTCCCCTTGGGCGAGCACCTTTTCGAACAGGTGGGTGACTCCCGATTTGTGCCGTTCCTGGGTGGTACGGATGAAGTCGTTGTAGGAAACATCCAGCTTCTCCCAGAGGGACTGGAACCGCTTGACCACCCGGTCCGCCAGCTCCAGAGGCGTTTCCCCGGCGGCGTTGGCGGCCTTTTCCACTTTCTGGCCATGCTCGTCGGTGCCGGTCAGGAAAAAGACCTCGTATCCCTGCAGCGCCTTGTAGCGTGCCAGCACGTCGGCGGCCAGGGTTGTGTAGGCATGGCCGATGTGGGGGACATCGTTGACATAGTAGATGGGTGTGGTGACGTAAAATGTCCGGCTCATCGCTTCTCCTTTTTGTCCTTGCCCCGGTTGTCCGGCCGTCGGTCGCCGCGGCGCTCGCGACCGCTCCCGTGTCCGTCCTTGGTTCCCTGCTGCACTTCCTTCCCCTGTTCGCGCAACGGCTTCTTGGCCCGATCCGTTATGTCCTCCGGCTTGATCTCTTCACCCTTCAACACCACCTGGACATGGTCGTCGGTCCTGACCGTTACGGTGCCGTCCAGCACTCCCAGTTTGACCACTTCGCCTTCCACATTGCCGTGCTTGACCCGCTTGCCGCACTTGGGGAGGCATTTCTTCAGGGTGCAGTAGGTCTCGTATTCGTAGGAAAGGCAACAGAGCAACCGGCCGCACTGGCCGGATATCTTGGTCGGGTTGAGCGCGAGATTCTGTTCCTTGGCCATCTTCACCGACACCGGCTCGAATTCCCGCAGAAAGGAGGAGCAGCACAACTCCCTGCCGCAGATGCCGATCCCCCCCACCATCTTGGCCTCGTCGCGCACCCCGATCTGACGCATTTCGATGCGGGTGTGGAAGGCGTGGGCCAAGTCCTTGACCAGTTCGCGGAAATCGACCCGGCCGTCGGCGGTGAAGTAGAAGATCGCCTTGCTGCCGTCGTAGAGATACTCGACCCGCACGAGCTTCATGTCCATCCCGCGCTCGTTGATCTTGGCGAGGCAGAGGGCGTGAGCCTCCTTCTCCTTGATTGCGTTGCGAGCCGCTGCATCAAGGTCTTCGGGGAGTGCCTTGCGCATGATGTTCTTGAGCCCTTCGGGAACAGCCCCCTTCTCGAATGCCCGGGGTCCTACCACGACCGTGGCGAGGCTCTTGCCCCGTTCGGTTTCGACGATCACCCTGTCACCCGGCTTGAGGTCGAGGTTGCCGGCGTTGAAGTCATAGAGCTTGCCGGCGGTGTTGAACTGGATTTTTGCTATCTTTATCAAAATTCCTCCAGGGGATCGAACCCCTCACTTTGTCAAATTGTTCACAGTATGCCCTGAAATCCCAAATATTCCCGCCCCCCTTTGTGGGGGTGTCACGCCTCAGCCAGGCGCATGAACATGACCTCCAGTGCCAGGCGGGTGTTGACATTGCGAAGCAGTGCCCGACGGGTTGCCGCCACCTGCTCGATGAGCCCCATGAGGCTTGCCGATGTAAAGCGGGCCGCCCCCTGTTCCAGAATGGGGAGCAGGTCCCTGTTGGAGAGCTCTCCGCTTCCTTGCCTGAGGAGAAGCATGTCGCGCAGGAACGTCGTGACGAGTTCCAACATCTCCCGGGCTTTCTCCTTGTCCGCGGCCAGTTCCTCCGCGGTGGCGAACAGCGTTGCTATATCCTCAAGGGAAAGGGCGAGAAGTCTCTGGAGCAGGGTCTGGCGCTCCTGCAGAACCGTTTCGCTACTGACTTCCAGCGCCTTTCCGAGACTGCCGCCGGCCAGTGCAGCGGCAATGGTTGCGGTTTCGGCTGGCGTCCCCTGGTCGACCAGGTATGCCTCGATGGCTGGCTGGGGTATTGCCTGAAACTGGAGCCGCTGGCAGCGGGAAAGGATCGTCGGGAGCATTCCCCCCGGATTGGCCGTGATCAGGATGAGAAGGGCGTTGCCAGGAGGCTCCTCAAGGGTCTTCAGCAAAGCGTTGCCGGCGGCCGGGTTGAGCTTGTCCGCACCGTCGATGATGCAGGCTTTCTTGGGGGCCTCGAAGGGGCGAAAGGCCAGTTCCCTCTGGAGTTCCCTGATCTGGTCGATCTTGATGAACGTACCGTCCGGTTCGACCAGGTGCAGGTCGGGATGCTGGATAGCCGCCACTTTGCGGCAGGCAGGGCATTGGCCGCATCCTTTGCCTTCGCTGCAGAATATGGATTGCACGAGTGCAAGGGCGGTCTTGCGCTTGCCGCACCCCTCGATGCCGTCGAACAGGTAGGCATGGGCCAGCTTTCCGCCGGACTGGGCCCGTCGGAGGATCGCGATGCTGCGGTCCTGCCCGATGATGGAGCCATAGGGCATTATCCCCTCCCGGACAATTTGGCGAGGACGGCCGTTTCTATGGCGGCGGCGGTATCCTCGACCCCGGCAGCGCCGTCGATGACCACGAAACGTTCCGGCTCGCGGGCCGCCAGCTGCAGGTAGCCGTCGCGCACCCGGCGGTGGAATTCCATGGTCTCCAGTTCGAACCGCTCTTCCCTGGCGCCGGCGGTACTGTTTATTCGGGCCATGGCCCGCTCCAGCCCCGTTTCCACCGGGCAGTCGAGGAGGATGGTCAGGTCGGGACGAATCCCAGTCGTCGCCATCTCGTTGAGCCGGTCGATGGTTTCCCGGTCGAGCGCTCTACCGTACCCCTGGTAGGCGAGGGTGGCATCGGTGAAACGGTCGCAGAGCACCACCCGCCCGGTTGCCAGGGCTGGTGTGACGACCTCGGCCACATGCTGTGCCCGTGCCGCGGCATAGAGAAGGAGTTCGGCCAGGGGGACCAGGGCGCTGTTCTCCGCATCGAGGAGGATCCCGCGGATCTTGTCGGCAATGGGGCACCCGCCCGGCTCCCGCGTCGTGGTAACGCTGTTGCCGAGGGCTTCCAGGCGCTTTGCCAGGATCCTCATCTGGGTGGTCTTGCCGCACCCCTCGATCCCTTCGAATGTAATGAAGCAGGCCATGCAGCACCTCAAGGTCGAAAAATAAAAAATTATAGGAGAGGGACGTGAATTAATCAAGATAAAAATCCGGCCAAAGCGGCATATCTATTGATAAAATCTGGAACTTTAGCTATAGTCACACAATTGTGTTATCTCTGCGGGGTAGTTCCCCGCCAGGTCATACGGTGGTTTTATGGACATGCGGGACAATGGCCTGCTGGCAGAACTGGAAGACTCCATCGACTACACCTTCAAGGACCGGCGCCTGCTGTACGAGGCCCTGACCCATCGCTCGTACCTTAACGAAGCTGCCGACCGGACTCTGCGCGACAACGAACGGCTTGAGTTTTTCGGCGACACGGTCCTCGATTTCTTTCTGAGTGCCCTCCTCATGGAACGTCTTCCCGATAGCAGGGAAGGGGAGCTTACCAGGATGAGGTCCTCTCTGGTGGACGAGGAGAGCCTGGCAGGCGTCGCCCGGTCCCTCGGTCTCGGGGAGTACCTCCTGTTGGGACGGGGGGAGGAGAAGAGCGGCGGGAGGGAGAAGCGGTCCATCTTGGCCGACGCCTATGAGGCTCTCCTGGCGGCTGTTTACCTGGACGGGGGGATGCGGCCGGCCCGGCGGTTGGTCAAGACCCACTTTGGCCATCTTTTGACCGGAAAAGGCCACGCGTCATGCGGGAAAGACCACAAGACGCAATTCCAGGAGCTTGTCCAGGCACGGGGGAAACAAGCGCCGATCTATGCTGTTACGGAAACCGAGGGGCCCGACCATGAGCGACTTTTTACAGTTGTAGTCGCCGTGGAAGGGGAATTCATGGGTGTTGGAAATGGCAGGAGCAAGAAGGAGGCTGCCCAGGCGGCAGCGCGGGCTGCACTGGAACGCCTTGCCCGAGAATCCGGTACCGGATGAGACCGATCATCGTCCCTTTTTTCATCTCCCACCAGGGGTGCCCCCACCAGTGCATCTTCTGCGACCAGACGCGGATTGCCGGTGCTGCCGGGGAACTCCCTGATCACGAGGCTATACGGTCCAGGATAGCCGCTTACCGGGGTACCGCCGGGGGGAATGCCGTTGAAGTGGCCTTTTTCGGCGGCAGTTTCACTGCCCTTTCCCTTGTCGACCAGGAGCGCCTGCTCGGGCCATTGCAGTCTTTGCGGGAACGGGGCGAGGTGAGCGGTATCCGCATTTCGACGCGGCCCGATGCGGTTGACGGGGAGAGGCTTGCATGGTTGCGGAGGATGGGGGTTTATACCGTCGAGCTCGGCATTCAGTCCATGGATGACCGGGTGCTGTCGCGGGCCGGGCGGGGGCATACCGCTGCCCAGGTGGTGAGCGCCTGCCGGCTGGTGAAGGATGCGGGGATGGTTCTCGGCGCCCAGCTCATGCCGGGGCTCCCCGGCGATACGCCGGCCACGAGCCTTGCGTCGCTGCGCGAGGTGCTTGCACTTGATCCCGACTTCTTCCGGATCTATCCGACCCTGGTGATTGCCGGGACGCGGCTTGCAGAACTTTACCGGGTGGGGGAGTATATCCCACTCTCCCCTGCTGACGCCGTTTCTCTGTGCAAAGAGCTTCTCAAGACCGCCTTCCGGGCTGGCGTCCCGGTGGTGCGGATCGGCCTGCAGCCGACCGCGGAGCTTGAGAGCGAAGGGGGCGTGGTGGCCGGCCCTTACCACCCGGCCTTCCGGCAGCTGGTGGAGGGAGAACTCTGCCTCGATCTCACCCGGAAACTGGCGACCGACCTGCCCCGGGGGAGCGACGTGACCATCTTCTGTGCACCCTCCCGGGTGGCCGACGTGGCGGGGCAGCGTCGCGGCAATCTGGAGACCCTTCGCCGTGAGGGGATAAACGTGGCGTCGATCATTGCCGACCCCGCAATTCCCCGCCAGGAGCTGCGGGTGGAGGCCGGTTCTGTCAGCCGCAGAGGGAATTTGTTTACGATCACATCAATTGGAGAAACTCACCTTGTCAACTGATTCATTCCATTCCGGATTCGTTTCCATCATCGGTCGCCCCAACGTGGGGAAATCGACCCTTTTAAACCGCATCCTGGGTGACAAGATCGTCATCACCTCGGACAAGCCCCAGACCACGCGAAACCGTATCCAGGGGATTCACAACCTGCCCGGCGGCCAGATCGTTTTCATCGACACGCCGGGGATACACCAGGCCCGTTCCCGTCTCAACCGCTACATGGTGGATACGGCCCTCACCGCCGTCCAGGGGGTCGATGCCATCCTCTTCCTGGTGGAGGCGAACGTCAGTCCGGCCGCCCAGGAGGATCTGCTGCTGGAGACCCTGGCCAAGGCGGACGCGCCGGTTCTGCTCGTCATCAACAAGATCGACCTGGTGGAGAAGGGGAGACTCCTGGAACTGATCGCTGCCTATGCCAAGCTCTATCCGTTCCGGGAGATCGTGCCGGTGTCGGCCGGCACCGGTGACGGCGTGGAGCGCCTGGTGGAACTGGTGGGGGGCTGTCTGCCGGAAGGCCCTCCCTATTTCCCCGACGATATCCTGACCGACGTGCCGGAGCGCTTCGTTGTGGCGGAGATCATCCGGGAAAAGGTGTTCCGCCTTACCCGCGACGAGGTCCCCTATTCCACCGCGGTGGTGGTGGACACCTTCAAGGAACGGGAAGACGGCGGCCTCATCTCCATCGCTGCCACCATCAATGTGGAACGGGACTCCCAGAAGGGGATCATCATCGGCCGCAGGGGGGAGATGCTGAAGAAGATCGGCATGCAGGCCCGGCAGGAGATCGAGCGGTTGCTGGATGCGAAGGTGTTCCTCGAGCTGTTCGTCCGGGTGCGAAAGGACTGGAGCGAGAGTCCGAAGATGCTGAAAGAATTCGGCTACGAGTGATTGTTCGAACACTCTCTGGGCGCCAAGATACCAAGACGCGAAGCATTTTGACCGAACATTCGACCTCTCTGTCCTCTCCGTCGAATGATTTTACATAAAGGAAAGTACATGAAACCTATAATTGCCATAGTGGGGCGCCCCAACGTGGGGAAATCGACCCTGTTCAACCGTCTGGTCGGTCGCCGCAAGGCGATGGTGGACGATATGCCGGGAGTGACCCGGGATCGCAACTATGCCGAGGTCAACCGGTTCGACGTGCCGTTCATCCTCGTGGACACGGGGGGCTTCGAGCCGGAGACGAACGACCGGCTCCTCCAGCAGATGCGGGAGCAATCCCAGCTCGCCATGGACGAGGCCGACCTGATCCTGTTCGTCATGGATGGCCGGAGCGGTCTCACCCCTGCTGACCGGGAGGTTGTGGAGATGCTCCGCCGTGTCGACAAGCCGGTGTTCCACCTGGTCAACAAGGTGGATGGTGACAAGCTGGAGAGCGGCATCGGCGACTTCTACGCCCTTGGCGTCGAAACCCTCTATCCTGTATCCGCCGAGCACAACCGGGGGATCGGCGACCTGATGACGGAGGTCTGTGAGGCCTTGCCGGTCGATCGTTCGGAGGCACAGGATGAAGATATTACCCGTATCGCGGTGGTCGGGCGCCCAAACGTGGGGAAATCGTCCCTGGTGAACCGTCTCCTCGGCTTCGAGCGGGTGGTGGCAAATCCTACCCCCGGTACGACGCGGGATGCGGTGGACACACTGTTCACCTGGCACAAGAAACGGTTTCTCCTCATCGACACCGCCGGCATCCGGCGCAAGGGGAAGACCACCGAGAAGATAGAGAAGTACAGCGTCATGGATTCCCTGCGGAGCATCGAGCGGGCGGACGTGGTGCTCATCGTTATCAATGCCGAGGAGGGGGTCACGGAGCAGGACAGCAAGATCGCCGGCTATGCCTACGAGGCGGGGCGGGGGTGCATCTTCGTCGTCAACAAGTGGGATACCCTGGAGAAGGACAACGCCACCCTCGGCAGGTTCGTGGACCGGATACGCACCGAATTCAAGTTCCTCCCCTTTGTGCCGATCGTTTTCGTTTCGGCCAAGACGGGACAGCGGCTCGGGAAGATCATGGAAGAGGTGGACAACGTCATGGCCCAGTATGCCAAGCGGGTTACCACCTCTGAACTGAACCGTGTGTTCAGCGCGGCGACCGCCGCCCATCACGCGCCCCTTTTTCAGGGTCGGCGGGTGAAGTTCTACTTCGCCACCCAGGTCGGGACCCGCCCTCCTTCCTTCGTCATCTTCACCAACCGTCCCGAGGGGATTCATTTTTCCTACGAGCGGTATCTGGCGAACCAGATCCGGGAGGCCTTCGGCTTTACCGGCACGCCGTTGCACCTCATGTTCAAGGGGCGGGAGCGTCGGTGAACCGCCTGGTCAACCGGTGGCCCGGACCTCATCCGGAGCGGAGGCTCCCGACCCCCGTGGCGACCTAAAGTGCTTTACTTGGCAGCCCGAATGGGGTATGATTAGCGGCATTTTATCCCATCTCCCCACGACCAGAATGATAGCGTATGAGCCTTGTCGGAAACCTTGAAGATCTGGGTCTCGGAGAGATCCTCCAGATAGTCAGCCTGAGTCGCAAGTCGGGGTTGCTTACCCTCCACAGCCGCGGTCGCGAGGGGAAGATTTTCTTTCGCAGTGGCCAGGTCATTCGTGCCAGTTCCAGCGCTTTTCATCAGAATCTCGGTGAGGTCCTCGTCCAGAAGGGGGTCATCGACCTGCCTGCCCTCAAGAAGTCGCTTGCCATCCAGGAGACCGAGGGGTTCCGGGAGCGACTGGGGACGATTCTCATCAAGCACTACAACGTTACCCCCGACACTATCGAGCAGGTGGTGCGGGAGCAGATCGAAAACGTGGTCTATTCGCTCTTTGCCTGGGCTGAGGGAACCTTCGATTTCGAACTGCAGGATAATGTTGCACCCATCGACAATACCCACCTCGATCCGGTGCAGTTTATGCTCGACCAGGGGCTCAACCCCCAGTTTCTTGCCATGGAAGGTTCCCGCATCATCGACGAACGCCGTCACCGCGGCGAGGTCATCGACGAAATGCCGGCGGATGTCCTTCCACCGGTCAGACCCGAAGAGAGCGTTGACCTTGCCTTTGACCTCATCCAATCCTCCGCGCCGGCTCCACAACCTGCCGGCGGGGCGGAGCCTGCCGGCGGATCACCGGCGGAGCCGGTTGCAGCGCCCGGGTCAGCAGAGCCCGTGGCGGTGCGCCAGCTGGTCCTGGTGGACGACGACACGACGACCCGCGAGATCATGGTGGCGTCTCTCCAGGTGTGCGGTTACGAGGTTTTCGCTTTCGAGGGGAGCGAAGATGGGTTGATCAAAATCGACACCCTCTACCGGGAGGGGATTCGCCCCACACTTCTCGTCGACCTGATCATGCCCCGGATGGATGGCTCGGGCATCCTGGGGGGGCTGGAGCTCCTGGACCTGGTCCATACCAATTTCCCCGAACTTCCGGTGCTGGTGGTGGCTGACTATAACAACAGTGACGCGGAACGGAAAGTCCGGGAGATGGGGTATGCCTTTGCCATGAAACCCCGCAAGACCGAACTGGCTGATCCCGGCACGTTGGAGGTCTTCTCTGCCCTTCTTCGGCAGGAGCTGCACCGGGTGGAGGCGGGAGAGGCACCGGCAGAGTGGAACGACAAGGTCAACATCGCCGATGAACTCCGCCTGGAGATGGGTGAAGAACTGGGGCCGGGGCGCGGCCAGGTGGAGCAGAGCACTGGCATCTCCCTGCTCCGGGGGATGCTCGAAGAGCTCAACAACCCTTCCCTCGGGGGGGGGATCATCCTCCTGGTGCTCCGCTTTGCATCGGAGTTCATGAACCGGGCGGTGGTGTTCATCGTCAAGAAGGACGAGATCGTCGGACTTGGCCAGTTCGGCATCCAGGACCGCGAAGGGCTTGCCGACTCCAGGGTGCGCACCATGCGTATCCCCCGGGACGAGGAATCCCTGTTTGCCAGGGTCATCGAGTCCCAACAGCCTCTCAAGGTAAAGCCGGACGACGGGCAGTGGAACCGTTACCTCATAGAGCGTCTTGGCGGCGAATACCCGGCGGAGATATTCGCCGGTCCTATCGTCAGCGAAGGGAAGGTCGTTGCCATCCTGTACGGCGACAATCTGCCGGAACACAAGCCGGTTGGTGATACGGATTCTTTGGAAATCTTCCTGTCCCAGGCAGGAATGGCCATGGAAAAGGTACTCCTGCAGCGCCGGCTGCAAGATAAAAGTCCGGAGGGGCTGTGAAAAAGATACTCATAACCGAAGATTCTCCCACCATGCGTTCCCTTCTGGCCTCCACCATCGGGTCCGTCGACGGCTACGAGATCGTCGAGGCGTCCAGCGGGTTCGAGGCGCTCCGCCTGCTTCCCCGGGAAAAGGTGGACCTGATCATCACCGATATCAACATGCCCGACATCAATGGCCTCGAATTGATAAGCTACGTACGAAACAACCCGAATTACCAGCATATCCCCCTGTTCATCGTGTCGACGGAGAGCAGTGAGAAGGACCTGGAAAAGGGGCTGGCGCTGGGGGCCAATGAGTATCTGGTGAAGCCGTTCGATCCGACCAGACTGCTTGAGCTGGTGGGGAAGTATCTTGGATGAAGGAGGGCAGCGTCCCGTGATGATGCCATTACGTCCCGCACCTGACGAGAGTACACATGAGCGGTAATAACGACAATCTGGGGAAGGCGGTTAAGGATTTCCTCGCCGAAGCGGAAGAGATCATTGACCAGTTGAGCCTCGATCTGGTCGGCCTGAGCGATTGCGCCGATACGGGGGACTGCAATCCGGACCTGGTCAATTCCATCTTCCGGGGCGCCCATTCCCTCAAGGGGCTGGCCGGCATGTTCGGCTTCACCGACATCGCCGACCTGGCGCACAACCTTGAGAATCTCCTGGATTCCCTGCGGCTCGGCAAGGCGGTTCTCAACCAGACCACCGTCAGTGTGCTGTTTGACTCCATGGAGCTGCTCGGTACCATGGTGCGTGGTGCCGGAACCGGCGTCAGTGATACCCAGGGAATAGAGCGGGCGGTTTCCCGGATCAACTCCTGCCTCAGCCCCCCTCCCTCGACGGAGACCGTTTCTCCCCTTGCCGGGCTCGGAATCTCGGAAAAAATCCTCGGTGCCCTGACGGAATACGAGGAGCATCGTCTTCTGGAAAACGTCAAGAAGGGGCGCGGTGTCTATTCCATCCATGCCTCGTTCAGCCTGATGACCTTCGACCAGGACCTGGGGGAGTTGACCGATACACTCAAGCAGGGGGGCGAGGTTATCAGCACCCTGCCAAGCGCCGGGGGCGGTCTGGATGCCGGCATCGATTTCGAGATTCTCTTCGGTTCCGAACTGGATACTGCCGCGGTAACGGCCCTGGTGGACAAGGACAATGTCATCATTACCCGTCTCGGTGGGGGGGGGAGGGGGGCGGCCGAAACGGCGACTTCCTCCACGGTTGCCGATGGAGAGGATGTCACGGCTGCCACGGGTGGCGAAGCAGCCGCGGCGGCGGATACCGCCGTGACCGCCAAGAGCTTCAGCCGCACGGTGCGGGTGGATATCGGCAAACTGGACGAGTTGATGAACATCGTCGGCGAACTGGTCCTTTCCCATTCGAGCATCAGCCAGTTTGTCGCCAACCTGCGGCGGGACGGCCACCCCGCCCTGGCGAGCGAACTGGGCAAATCGGCGAAGGTGCTGGAGCGCAAGCTCACCGAACTGCAGAAGGGGGTCATGGAGATACGGATGATACCCGTTGGCCAGCTCTTCGAGAAGATGTCCCGCATCGTCCGGAAGGTGTCCCGCGAGCAGGGGAAGAAGGTGGAATTGAAGACGTTCGGTGCGGATACGGAACTGGACAAGCTTATCGTGGAGGACATCTCCGACCCGATGATGCACATCATCCGCAATGCCATTGATCACGGGATAGAGCTCCCCGAAGAGCGCCGCACGCTCGGCAAGGACGCAAAAGGAATCATCCGCCTTTCCTCGTTCCAGAAGGGGAACCATGTCGTCATCGAGGTGGAGGACGACGGCCGGGGAATCGACGTGGAGCGGGTGAAGAAAAAGGCCCGGGAAAAGGGGCTGATCGGGCCGGCGGATGCCTTGACCGACCGTGAGGCGATCGATCTTATCTTCCTCCCCGGGTTTTCCACCAGTGATACGGTGAGCGAGATTTCCGGCCGTGGTGTCGGCATGGATGTGGTGAAGAACAACATCGCAGCCGTTTCCGGCATGGTGGACGTGGAGAGCACGTTGGGGGAGGGGAGCAGGATGACCATCACCCTCCCCATCACCCTCGCCATTATCAAGGCGCTCATCATCGCGTCCGCAGGGCGTACCTACGCCATTCCCATAACGTCGGTGCTGGAAACCATCATGGTTGAGAACAGGGATATTCTCACCGTGGAGAAGAAAGAGGTCATCCATCTGCGGGAAGTTACCCTTCCCCTTCTCCGGCTCGACAGATTTTTCGAGACCACGGGGATGTCCGATCTCCTGGAGAGTTTCTACGTGGTGGTTGTCGGTGTGGCGGAAAAACGCCTCGGCATCGTGGTTGACGATCTCCTCGGGCAGCAGGACATCGTCATCAAGTCCATGGGGGAAACCTTCAAGGGGTTCAAGGGGATTTCCGGTGCCGCCGACCTGGGTGACCAGCGTACCATTCTCGTGCTCGATGTGGGAGGGATCATCAACGAGGCAATGAGGGGAAGCGCTTAACGGCGGGTGTTGGGAGCCGGGGACCAGGGACCGGTACCCCTTCCTGAAGGCGGTTGGCGGCATAGGGGAGAGACGGGGCGATGTACAAGGACTATTACGGTTTTCGGGAAAAACCGTTCAGCAAGACTCCCGACCCCCGTTTTCTCTATCTGAGCAACGGCCACCGGGAAGCGCTGGCACGTCTTCAGTACGTGCTGGAAGAACGGGAGATGGCCCTCCTGACCGGCGAGATCGGTTGCGGCAAGACCACCATTTCCCGTGCCCTCATGGATGAGATGGGGGACGGGTACCGGTTCTGTTTCGTCTTCAACCCCCGCCTCACCGCTCTGGAACTGTTGCGGGTCATTGCCCGGGATCTGGGGGTCGAAACGCCGCCGGCCGGTAAGGACGATCTCCTGGGGGAGATAACCGGGGCGCTGTACCGGTTCCACAACGAAGGGTGCCTGCCGGTGATCGTCATCGACGAGGCCCAGTTGATCCCGGACCGGGAAATATTCGACGAAATCCGGCTTCTGACCAATTTTCAGCTGGATGACCGGAACCTCCTCAGTATCGTCCTGATGGGGCAACCGGAACTGCGGAAAATCCTGAGCGCGCCGGTGTATGAACCGTTCCGGCAACGGATAGCAATGAATTACCACCTGCGCCCCCTCGATCTGGAGGAAACCCTGGAGTACCTGGATTTCCGGGTTGAAGTGGCGGGCGGCAGTCCGGGAATGTTCACTCCCGACGCGGTCCAGAGGATTTTCGAACTTTCGGGCGGCGTTCCCCGGCGCATCAACATTGTTGCCACCAATGCCCTTCTGGAAGGGTTCGGCCGTGATGCGGCGATAATTGACGGCTCCATCATCGAGGACATGACCGCTGAACTGGTTATCTGAAGCGGGACGGGGTAGAGCATGAACCTTGCGGATATCAGAAAAAAAGCGCAGGAGCGGGGCGGCGGTGCTCCCGTCGAACCGGCTCCTGCCGTGGCCCAGCCCGAGTCGCAGCTGGAAACGGAGGCGGTGCCCGATGACGCCGGTGGCGAATCGGTTCAACCGGGAGCGGAGCCCTTTTCGCAGCAGATCGAGGAGCTGTTCACCCGTGAGGAAAGGCCGGTTCTTCCCGTAACCGCAGCAGAAACGGCTTCACGGCAGTTCGATCCCCTGGCGCAGTTGCTGGAGGGGCGTGAAACTGCAGGGTGTGACGACGATGCGGTGTTCATGACCGCAGCTGCCACCGAGACCCGCGAATTCCAGGAGTTTCTCTGTTTCAGGGTAGCGGAGGAGAATTATGCTGTTAACATCATGGAGATCAAGGAGATCATCAAGCCCCGCGAGGTGACGGAAGTCCCCCGGGTTCCCCGGTTTGTCACCGGCATACTGTCTCTTCGTGGGATCATCATTCCGGTGTACGACATGCGCCAGCGTCTTGGCTTCACCCCAAGGGAGCAGACCGGCAAGAGCCGCATCATCGTCGTGAAACGGCAGGATGAGTTCAGCGGACTCATGGTGGACGAGGTCGTCCAGGTAGTCCGGATCGAAACCGCGAGCATCGAGCCGCCACCCGCCGTTCTCGATGGCATCGACCGGGAGTTTGTCAACGGGCTGGGGCGGTTTGGCGGGCAGATGCTCATTCTTCTGAATATGGAGAAAATTCTCGATATTTCGTTACACTAGGTGGTTACGAAAGGAGCCGTCATGCATAAGAACAAGATACTTGTTGTTGAGGACGAGGAAAGCCTTCTGAAGCTGGAAAGCATTCTTCTCTCCTCAAAAGGGTACAACGTAACAGGTGTCATGGATGGCAGGTCAGCTCTCGAAGAGATAGCTGCCAACCCTCCTGATCTGGTCATTCTCGACATCATGCTGCCGGAGCTCGATGGATTCGAGGTATGCCGCCATATCAAGGAAGACCCTGCGACGAAGGGTATCCCGGTGGTCATGCTGACTGCCAAGAAAAACAGCCAGGATTACGCCCGCGGCATGGAGATGGGGGCTGACGCCTACATAACCAAGCCGTTCAAGTCCGCCAAGGTTATCGAAACCATCGAAGGGCTCCTTAACAAATAGCCCGGCAGCCGGCCTTCGGGACCGCTGTCGCTCCTGTTCTGCCGTACCGGCATGTGCTCCGTGGGGATACAATTTGCCATGACCAATGATATCCAAGAAATCCAGGTTGCCTGTTTCCGGCTCGGCGATGATATCTATGCGGCCGACATCATGCGTATCAAAGAGATTATCCGGCCGATGAAGATGACGACCCTTCCCAAGGCTCCCGGCTTTGTTGAAGGGGTCATCAATCTTCGTGGAGCTGTCATCCCGGTCGTGGATCTCCGGAGCAGGTTCGACTTTCCCAGGCGTCCCAACGATCAGAGCACGCGGTTGCTGATCGTCAAGGTCGCCAGCCAGTTGCTCGGTCTGGTGGTTGACGATGTAACGGAGGTGATCACGGTGCCGGTCAAGGATATCAAGCCGCCTCCCCAGGTGGCCACCGGCATTGGTGCCACCTATCTTGTGGGTGTCTGTCTGGTAAAGGAAAACATGGTCATGCTCCTCAATCTGGACCGTATCATCACCTCCCGCGAAGCCGATGAGCTCGGGTTGCTGGATATGGGAAAGAAGGGCTGCTGAGAGTGGTGCCGTGAAAGGAATGATATACACATGCTGATTGTTTGTCCGAGTTGTAAAACACGCTTCAGTCTTGATGACGGAAAGGTCGGTGCGGAGGGGGTCAAGCTGCGGTGCAGCAAGTGCCGGGCGATTTTTCGCGTGGTCCGGAAGGGCGCCCCTTCTGCGGGGCATGCCCCCGTTCCTCCGGCAACGCTACCCCAGGCATCTCCGCCCGTGGAGAAATCGACTCCCCCGGCCGCAGCGGTTTCCGCCCCTGCCGGCGAGCGGGTGAAGGTTGTGGTGGCCCATGAGAGTGCCTCCTTTTGCGCAGCGGTCCAGCGGGTTCTCGCCCCCGAACCCTTCGACGTGCTTGTCTATAACGATGGCCGCGAGACCCTGGCTGCCATCGAACAGATGGTTCCCGCCGTTGTACTGCTCGACGTGGCGCTTCCTTCCATGTACGGGTTCGAAGTCTGCGACGCGATCAGGAAAAACCCCTCGCTCGCTGCCGTGAAGATTATCCTGATCGCATCCATCTATGACAAGACGCGGTACAAGCGCTCTCCCAAGTCCCTCTATGGTGCGGACGACTATATCGAGAAACATCATATCCCCGACTCCCTGGCGGCGATGGTGTACCGCCTCGTTGCGGGACAGGCGCCGGTTGATGCGCTGCCAGCCAAGTCCGCAGCTGCCGAGGAAGAGGGGCACGCCTCCCCCGAGGAGCTCTCCCGCCAGGAAATTGCCGACCAGGAGGCCACCCGTCAGGAGCTCAGGCAGGACGAAGAACAGGAAACGTCCATTCCGGCTGCGGAGAGTTCGCCGGAACTCGCCGAGGCCCATGTAAAGGCGAAGCGCCTGGCGCGCATCATCGTATCGGATATCGTCCTCTACAATCAGGCGCAGGTTGAGGAGGGGGTCCGCAAGGGAACCCTGTACGAACTTCTGGCCGATGACATCCGGGAAGGAACGGCTCTCTATGACCGGCGTGTCACCGCGGAGGTGCGTACCGGTTCCAGCTATCTAAGAGATGCCTTTGAGGAGCTGATTGCCAAGAAAAAACAGGAACTGGGTCTGTGATCATGGAGACAGGGACGACAAGCGATATTCAGGCCGACCAGCTCCGCTCCTCCGACGAAGAGGTGCGGAGACAGGCAGTTATGGGAATGGCCGGCCGCCCTCTGGCGGAGATCAGGAACGACATTTTCCTCGCACTCGGTGATTCCAGCTGGAGGGTCCGCAAGGAGGCAGTGGATCTGCTCCTGGCATCGGGACCCGACGACGGGGTGATGGAAGAGCTGGTGCTCATGCTCAGGTCCCACGACAACGCCGGCCTGCGCAATTCGGCGGTGGAGACCCTGGAACGGCTGGGCCGGCTTGCCGTCCCCTGCCTGTCGCGCCACATTAACGACGACGACCACGACGTGCGCAAATTCGTCATCGACATTATGGGAAGCATCGGCGATGTCACCCCCGTTCCCCTCCTCATCAGCGCCCTTGATGACGTTGATCCCAACGTGAGCGCTGCCGCGGCGGAGAATCTCGGAAAGATCGGGGACCCGCGGGGTATCACTCCCCTCGTGCAGGCCCTGGGGAAAAATGATATCTGGCTCAGCTACACCATCCTGGAAGCCTTGGGGAAAATAGGCAGGCCGTTGCCCATGGCCGTCATTTCCCCGCTGGTGGAGACCAATCTCCTGAAGAAGGCGGTCTTTGACTGTCTTGGCGCCGTAGGAGACGCAGAGGCAATCCCCCTCCTGGTGGAGGGGCTCAAGGAAAGAGTCCGCAATGCACGGGAAGCGGCAGCGCTGGCGATTTTCAAAGTCAGGGGCCGGCTAGACGACGAGGCACAACGGCAACTGCATGTCCAGCTGCGGGAACTGGCGGGGTCCCCCTTTGTGGACGGGCTGCTGACATCCGTCGAAACGGCGGAAAAACCCCTCAAGGAGGCGCTGGTTCTGCTCCTTGGCCTCATCGGGGACGAACGGGCGGTCGGGCCCCTGCTGCAGGGATGCCGCGACGACCGTCTTCGCCGAAACTGCATCCAGGCCTTTAGCTGCATGGGGGAAGTGGGCGCATCCCTTCTTGTCAGGGAGTTTGCCCATGCCGATGACGAGGAACGCTGTTTCATCGCCTATGTATGCGGCGAACTCCGTTATGGGGAGTGTGGCGCAATCCTTCGGGAGGGAATGGGGAGCGGAAACCCGGTGCTGCGCCGGATGGCCGCCCTTGCGTGCGGCAAGACAGGACTGACGGATATGGTCGGGACTCTGGCCGGCCTTCTGGATGACCCTGAACCCGAG
The DNA here is from genome assembly GCF_018476905.1 of Geomobilimonas luticola. Classification (GTDB taxonomy): domain Bacteria; phylum Desulfobacterota; class Desulfuromonadia; order Geobacterales; family Geobacteraceae; genus Geomobilimonas; species Geomobilimonas luticola. The sequence goes on along the minus strand of NZ_JAHCVK010000008.1, from coordinate 33,835 downwards.
GTCCGGGAAGGGGCAATCGATGCCCTTGCCCGGCTGGCAGAGGCGGATGGAGCGTCGGTGCTGACGATTGCCCAGAAAATGGCCGTTGCCGAGTCGTCTGATCGGCGACGCGATGCAGTGATCCTCTATGCGGCTCTCCGAGAGGCAGACCGTCTCGCCTTCCTCATGAAGGATGAAGATATGCTGGTTCGCCGGAATGCCGTCACCGCCCTTGCCAGCCTGCGGCTGCCGGAAAGTGCCGGTCATTTCGTCAAGGCGCTGATGGATGAAGAGCCTGATGTGCGGATTGCCGCTGCCGGGGCCTTGGGAGAACTGGGAAGTGAAGAGTGCCGGGAGCCCCTTCTCCTTGCCCTTCGGGACGACGATCCGTGGGTGAAGTGCACGGTGCTGAAGAGCCTTGGCAAAATCGGCGGCGAACGGGCATTGAATGCGGTCATTGAAGCCATGGAGGGGGCCGACGGGCTGATCATGATCTCCGCCCTTGAAGCGCTGTCATCCATCGGGGGGGATGCCGCCCTGGCGCAGGTGCGCCGGACGCTGGACAATCCCGACGAGGAAGTGGTCAAGTCCGCCATAGAAATCCTCGCCGAAAGCGATGAATCGACCCTCCTGGCCAGCAGTGAAGATATCCTGGCCCACCCCCATTGGGATGTGCGCAGTACCTTCATCAGAACCCTGGCGGCCAGGCTGGGGGAGCGGGCGTTACCGTATCTTGAGAAAGCGCTGAAGGCCGAGACGGACGACCTCGTCAAAGGCGAGATACAGGATATCATGGGCAGGTTCAAATAATGTTTTCTCTGGAACCGGATATTCCGATGGCGGATGAGGATTTTCGCCTGATTCGCGATGTCATTTATGCCCATTGCGGACTTTTCTTTGACAACGATTCCAAGTACCTTCTGGAAAAACGTCTGGCGCGGCGGCTCGCGCTCCACCAGTTGGCCGGGTACAAGGATTACTACCATTTTCTCAAGTACAACCGGAAGAAGGACCAGGAATTGTCCGACATCATGGACGTCCTGACGACCAACGAAACCTATTTTTTCCGGGAGATATTCCAACTCAAGGCCTTTACCGACGAAATTCTGCCGGAACTGAAGAAGGCAAAAGAGAAACGGGGGGACCGTTCACTCCGGATATGGAGTGCCGGCTGCTCCAGCGGCGAAGAGCCCTATACCATTGCGATGCTGCTCCTGGAAATGGGAGCGTGCAAGGACTGGCGTATCGAGATCATCGGTACCGACATATGCCACAAGGTCCTCCAGCAGGCACGCAAGGCGGTCTACGGCCGTTCGTCCTTCCGGACCACCGACGAACAGTACATCAGACGTTTTTTTGTCGAGCAGGAGGGTGCCTTCCGGGTCGCGGACCAGGTCAAGGAACTGGTAACCATCAGCCACCTGAACCTGTTCGATATGGGCCGGCTGGCCATGCTCGGCAAAATGGATATCATCTTCTGCCGCAACGTCATCATCTATTTTGACCAGGTGGCCAAAAAACGGGTAATCGACTCTTTCCACAAGGCACTCGAAGATGGAGGGTTCCTCCTCCTCGGTCATTCCGAGTCGCTCATGAACATATCGACCGCTTTTTCCCTGCGTCACCTCCAGAACGACATGGTCTACCAGAAGCCCCTCGCCGGCAGCGGAGGGTTCCCATGTCCGTGATAAGGGTGGTGGTCATCGACGATTCCGCCTACAACCGCCGCACCATAACCAAGATGCTCGAGGTGATGGAAAACGTGCAGGTTGTCGGGTATGCAGCGGATGGTGAGGAAGGTATCCGTCGCATTCTGGACCTGCGGCCCGATCTCGTTACCCTGGATCTGGAAATGCCGAAGATGGACGGTTTTACCCTGCTGCGGATCGTCATGAATACCTGTCCCACGCCGGTAATCGTCATCAGTGCCCGGAGCGAGGACGAGCGCGTATTCAAGGCACTGGAACTGGGAGCCGTCGATTTCATAGCCAAGCCAACGACCGCCATTTCGGACCAGCTCCTGAAAATTCGGGAGGATTTGCAGGAGAAGGTCTGTAACGTCTTCAACCTTAACATGGCAGGGATCAAGCGTCGTGAAGCGGTGCACGCGGCCGAAGTTCCGGTCCGGAAGAAAAAGAAAGCTCCAGCTTCGCCACCGTTGCGGGGGGGACAGCCTCTCAGGGACGTCATTGCCATCGGTGCATCCACGGGGGGACCGCCGGCTCTGCAGACCATACTCTCTGCGTTTGCCTCTCCCCATCCCGTGGCGATCCTGATATCCCAGCACATGCCGGCCGGTTTCACCAAGGCTTTTGCCGAACGGCTGAATCGCGGGTCGGCACTTGAGATCAAGGAGGCGGCCGATGGCGATCATGTCAGGCCGGGAAGGGTTCTTGTTGCGCCGGGCGGCCTTAATCTGGTATTCCAGACGCTGAAAAACGGCGAGGTTGTGGCACGACTGGCCAAGCCTTCGGCTCAGGACCGCTATGTCCCTTCCGTGGATGTCATGTTCGATTCGCTTGCCGGGATTTACGGCGAGCGTCTGCTTGGGGTTGTCCTGACCGGTATGGGAAATGACGGCAGCCGGGGGGTACGGGCTATCAAGGCGGCCGGCGGGCAGGTGCTGGCAGAGTCGGAGGAGTCGTCGGTGGTGTTCGGCATGCCGCGGGAGGCCATTGCCACGGGAGTGGTGGATGGAGTTGCCCCGCTCGACCGGATGGCACGGGAAATAATGGACAGGTGCGGTCTCGTGCACGGGATTTGATTGAAACCTACACACAGGGGTGACGTATGGCGACAGATGATGACAGGGGTCTTCACAGCAAGGCGGAAGAGTTTTTACAGGTCTTCAAAAAGGGAGCGGAGTTTACCGGCGAGCTGATGCGCGAGAACGAGCGGCTCCGCTACCGTGTGTTGCAGCTGGAGGAGGCGAGCCGGAGCACCGAGGGGCGCACTGGGGCATCTGACGAGAGCCTCAGGCTGACAGCGCGCATCAAGGAGCTGGAGCAGGAAAAGGAAGAAATCCTTGGGCGCATACGGGAGGTGGAGGAGGAGAACGAGGATTTCGCAACCCGTTACGTTGAGATCGAGCAGGAAAACAACAACCTGGCCAATCTCTACATCGCCAGTTATCAGCTCCACTCCACCCTCGATTTCAAAGAGGTGCTGCAGATCATCACCGAGATCGTCATTAACCTGATCGGCGCGGAAGAGTTCGCCATCATGCTCCTGGATGAAAAGACCAACGAACTGCAGGCGGTTGCCACCGAGGGGCTGGAGCGGGAGGATGTGCCGTCGGTAAAGTTCGGGAACGGGGTCATCGGAGAGGTGGCAAAGAGCGGAGAGAGCTATTTCGTGGAGGATGTCGGCTCCTACGAGCCGGACATGGCGGCTCCCATGGTCTGCATTCCCCTCAAGATAAAGGAGCATGTGATCGGTGCCCTCGTGATCTACAAGCTCCTGCAGCAGAAGAGCAAATTCGCCCAGGTGGATTACGAGCTCTTCACGCTGCTGGCGGGGCATGCTGCCACGGCGATCTTCAGCTCCCGGCTCTACTCCGATTCGGAACGGAAGCTGTCGACAATCCAGGGATTTCTCGATCTCCTGACGAGATAGAGCGCGCCATTTATTTATTGGAGGGGATAACCTATGTCAGAATATAATGTCTTGATCGTTGAGGATTCACCTACCATGCGGCAGCTGATTTCCTTTGCCCTGAAGCGCCTGCGGGGAATCCGCATCGTTGAGGCCAACGATGGGGTGGACGGGCTGAAAAAGCTTTCCGCCGAGAAATTCGACCTGATCTTCACCGATATCAACATGCCGATCATGGATGGCCTCAAACTGGTCAGCCTGGTCCGCAATGATGCCGGCTACAAAGAGACCCCCATCGTGGTAATTACCACGGAAGGCGCCCAGGAGGACCGGGAGCGGGCATTGGCGCTGGGAGCCAACGATTATATTACCAAGCCGATACAACCCAACCGGATTCTGGATGTGGCCAAGGGGTTGCTCAAGATCGCCTGAGTTGGATGAAGGAGAACTTTGTGAGGCGTTTATTCATTCTGCTGGTTCTGCTCTGCACTCTTCCCGTCTTCATTTACGCCAAGGAGTACAAGGTCGTCACGTTCACCACCGAGACAGCCGGCACGGTAGAATTCAACCACGACGTGCACCTGGCCCGGCTGGGGAAAAGTTGTACGACCTGTCATAATTCCCTCTACAACGTGGTGAAGAAAAATCCACCCGTCACCATGGCAGAAATGGAGAAGGGAAAATCCTGCGGTGCGTGCCACGACAAGAAGAAGGCCTTTGCCTTGGCCGACTGCGTACGCTGTCACCGGGTAAAGGAAGTTCCCATCGAGATTGCCGATTTCGGGGCGGTGGTATTCAGTCACAATTTCCACCTGGGGATGTACAGTTGCGGGGAGTGCCATAACAGGCTGTTCAAGGCAAGCTCCGACAATCCCCCTGTTTCCATGGCCCAGATGGAACGTGGTGTCTCCTGCGGTGCCTGCCATGACGGCAAATCCGCGTTCACGGTCAAGGAAAACTGCACGAAATGCCATACGGTGAAGGATATCCCGTTTTCGGCGGACGCCCAGTTCAGCCACAAGGTCCACCTGGGAATGTACGGGTGCGGCGACTGCCACAGCAAGCTGTTCGTTGCCGGTCCCAACAGCAAGCGGTACACCATGCAGGAGATGGCGAACGGGCGGTCGTGCGGCGCCTGTCATGACGGCAAGACCGGTTTCTCGGTACAGGGTGATTGCGGAAAGTGCCACAAGGGAGTGAAGGAAGTCCCCTTCCCGGCGTCTGATGCCCTATTCAGTCACAAGTTCCACCTGACCATTTACCGCTGTGCGGACTGTCACAGCGGGATTTTCGTCGGGGGTGCCGGATCGAAACGTTACACCATGGCCGATATGGAGAAATCCCGGTCGTGCGGTGCCTGCCACGACAGCAGTATCGCCTTTTCCGTGGCGGGAAGCTGCAACAGGTGCCATACCTCCACCAAGGAGGTCACGTTCGACATCAAGGATGCGGGGAAAGTGACCTTCAGTCACGATTTCCACAAGGGGATGTACGCATGCGGTGACTGCCACAACAAGGTGTTTCGCACCGGCAGCGAGAGCCGGCGTTATTCCATGGCGGAGATGGAGAAGGGACAGTCGTGCGGTGCATGCCACGACGGCAAGAGTGCCTTCACGGTCGCGGGGAACTGCGGCAAATGTCACCCGGTAAAGGAACTCACCTTCACCGACGATGCCGTTTTCAGCCATACCAGGCACCTGGAAATGTACAAGTGTGCCGACTGCCACAACCAGCTGTTCAAGGCAGGCCCGGACAACAAGCGTCATACCATGGGGCAAATGGAGCAGGGAGCATCCTGCGGGGCGTGCCACGACGGCAATACCGGCTTCTCCGTCAAGGGAGACTGCAACAGGTGTCACAAGAGCACCATCGAGGTGACTTTCAGGGTGCCGGAGACTGGCCCGACTCTCTTCAGTCACAAGTTCCACGCCGGCATGTACAAATGCACCGATTGCCACAACAGCATCTTTGCCACCGGCAAGGCTGCGAAACGGTACAAGATGGCCGACATGGAGCAGGGACGGTCGTGCGGGGCCTGTCATGACGCCAAGACCGCGTTCGGCGTCAAGGAAAACTGCGAGAAATGCCACCCTGTCAAGGAACTCAGGTTCAAGGAGTCGGGGGCATTCTTCAGCCACAAGTTCCATATTGCCGCATACAGCTGCAATGACTGCCACGACAAGATATTCAGCCCGGGATTGGCGACACGCCGCGCGACCATGCCCGACATGGAGAAGGGGAAGTCGTGCGGCGCCTGCCACGACGGGAAATCGGCGTTTACCTCCAGCGAAAACTGCGAGAAGTGTCATACGGTGACCAAGGCGGTGCGCTACGAGATACCCGGCATGGTCGGCAATGCCCTCTTCAGTCACAAGGTTCATTTGGGCCGGGGGTACAACTGCGCGGACTGCCATAAGAAGCTCATTCCGACGGGGGTAGAGCGCCGGCCCGTCACCATGAAGCAGATGGAGGAGGGGAAATCGTGCGGTTCCTGTCATGGGTTCAGCATGGCATTCAGTGTCAAGGACCAGAACAGCTGTGATCGATGCCACCAGCGGCGGTTTGTGCCGGAGAAATAGAGGCTTGGGAAACAGGACGTAATTTCTGAAACAGGGCGGCCCACAGGCCGCCCTGCTGATTTATCGGGGGGTTACACGTGGAAGAGAAATATGTTCCAAAAAATGTAGAGGAAAAGTGGCAGAAGCACTGGGAAACCAGCAAGAGTTTCAAGGTGACGGAAGACAGGGGCAAGCAGAAGTATTACCTGCTGGAGATGTTTCCCTATCCTTCCGGTCGCATCCACATGGGGCATGTGCGCAACTACTCCATCGGTGACGTGGTTGCCCGCTTCAAGAGGATGAAGGGGTTCAATGTCCTCCATCCCATGGGATGGGACGCCTTCGGCATGCCGGCAGAAAATGCCGCCATTCAGAACAGAAGCCATCCTGCGACCTGGACCCATGAAAATATCGCGTACATGCGCGGCCAGTTGAAAAAAATGGGGCTCTCCTACGATTGGGACCGGGAACTGGCTACCTGTGACGTGGAGTATTACGCGTGGGAGCAGCGTATTTTCCTCCAGATGTTCGAGCGGGGGCTTGCCTACAAGAAGACCTCCTACGTTAACTGGTGCCCGAAATGCGAGACCGTCCTCGCCAACGAGCAGGTTGAGGATGGGGGGTGCTGGCGTTGCGACAGCAGCGTCGTGCAGAAGGAACTGGAGCAGTGGTTTTTCCGGATAACCGACTACGCCGAGGAACTGCTCGATTACACCAATAAACTCCCCGGTTGGCCTGAGCGGGTGCTGGTCATGCAGCGCAACTGGATCGGCAAGAGCTACGGCTGCGAAATCGATTTCCCCCTCGACGGGAACACCGGGAAGATCAGGGTCTATACCACCCGCCAGGATACCCTCTACGGCGCCACCTTCATGTCCCTGGCTCCCGAGCACCCCATGGCCCTGGAGCTTACCACTCCCGAGCGGAGGGCCGAGGTTGCGGCGTTTGTCGACAAGGTAAAAAAGACTGACAAGATACGGCGAACCGCCGAAGACCTGGAGAAGGAGGGGGTCTTCACCGGTTCCTACTGCATCAACCCGGTCACCAACGCAAAGATGCCCATCTACCTTGCCAACTTCGTCCTTCTTGAGTACGGAACCGGAGCGGTCATGGCGGTGCCGACCCACGACCAGCGCGACTTCGAGTTTGCGAAAAAGTACGATCTGCCGCTTCAGGTCGTCATCCAGCCAGAGGGTGAGGCGCTCGATCCTTCCACCATGACGTCCGCTTACATCGAGGTCGGGACCATGGTCAATTCCGGTCCCTTCGACGGCATGCGCAGCGACGAGGCGAAGGAGAAGATAGCGGAGTATCTCGACCGTGAAGGGGTCGGCACGAAGACCGTCAATTTCCGCCTGCGGGACTGGGGCATATCCCGCCAGCGCTACTGGGGGAATCCCATTCCGGTCATCTACTGCGATAGCTGCGGGGTGGTGCCCGTCCCGGAAAAGGACCTGCCGGTGGTCCTCCCCATGGATGTCGCCTTCACCGGTGAGGGGGGAAGCCCCCTGGCGAAGATCGATTCCTTCGCCAACGTGGAGTGTCCCCTTTGCGGCAAGCCGGCCCGCCGCGAGACCGACACCATGGACACCTTCGTCCAGTCATCCTGGTATTTCCTGCGCTACTGCTGTCCCGAGTTCACCGGCGGCCCCATCGACACCCCCCGTGCCGAGTACTGGATGTCCGTCGACCAGTATATCGGCGGCATCGAGCACGCGGTCCTGCACCTGCTCTACGCCCGCTTCTTCACCAAGGTCCTGCGCGACCTGGGGTACGTGAACGTCGACGAACCGTTCACCAATCTCCTCACCCAGGGGATGGTCATCAAGGATGGCGCCAAGATGAGCAAGTCAAAGGGGAACGTGGTCGACCCCAATGCCCTCATCGACCGGTACGGTGCCGACACCGCCCGGCTTTTCTCCCTTTTTGCCGCGCCGCCGGAAAAAGACCTGGACTGGAGCGACCAGGGGGTCGACGGGAGTTACCGGTTCATCAACCGGGTATGGAAGCTCGTGGTCGAGACGCTCCCCTTTATCGAACATGCCGGCCCCGTCGATGCTGCTACGCTCGCCGATAATGCCCGGAATCTGCGTCGAATGGTGCACAAAACCATCAGGAAGGTGACCGACGATCTGGACGAGCGGTTCCATTTCAATACCGCCATCGCAGCGGTCATGGAACTGGTGAATGCCATCTACGCCTTCGAGCCGAAGAACGCGCCGGAAAATGCTGCCGTCCTCAGGGAGGGAGTTGAAAGCGTTGTGCTCCTCCTTTCTCCCTTTGTCCCCCACGTGGCGGAAGAGCTCTGGGAGGCAATCGGTCACCAGGAAGGGGTGGAGGCAGCCGGCTGGCCCGTCTGGGACGAGGCGGCCACCGTGGACGAGGAGCTTCTCATCGTGATTCAGGTGAACGGCAAGCTCCGCGGCAAGGTCACCGTCCCCGCCGATGCCACCGAGGAGCTGGTCAAACAGGCCGCCTTCGCCGACGAAAGGGTGCAGTCGTGGCTTGAGGGGAAGCAGATTCGCAAGGCGATCTACGTCCCCGGCAAGCTTCTTAATATTGTCGTGGGGTGAAATCCGTTTCCCGGCATCAGAGCAGGAGAGTTGCGTAAGTCCCGGCGCGCTTGAGCGTCGGCCAGAGGTCATCATGGTTCGTAACGTCATGTGTTTTCTGCTGCTAGCCGGATGCTTGCTTGTTGCCGGCTGCGGCTACCAATTGGTCAACCGGCCGGAGAGTCCGTCTCCCCTTGCGGGGAAAACCGTCTCCATACCCCTGTTTGCCAACAGGATTTACCGCCCCCAGGTTGAGGCGGTCCTCACCCGCCAGATGGTGGAGGAGTTCTCCCGGCGAAGCGGGGGGCTGGTCGTCTCGGAGGAGCATGCCGAACTGGTGGTGGAGGGGGCGGTTACCGGGTATGCGACGTCCCAGGTAGCCTATTTTGCAACCGATACGGCCGCCCTGATGCGGTTGACCCTCATCGCCGAGGCAACCTTGAGGGAGCGGAAAAGCCAACGGGTGCTCTGGAAGGGGAGCCTGTCCCACTTCCAGGATTATCCTGCCGTCGCCGATCTGGCCCTGCAGCAGAACGCGCAGGATGAAGCCCTCAGGGAAACCTGCCGGCGTCTTGCCGAAAAGTTCTATCAGCAGATGAACAGTGCATTTTAGGATTGGGGAGTTTTTATCACGCAGATGAAGCCGGATGAATTTTCCAGGTCGCTTGACAAGGGAGAGATTGCTCCTCTCTACTACCTGTACGGTGATGAGCCGTTTCTGGTGGAGCGTGCGGTGAAGCGCCTGCTTGAGCGGGTGGTTGATCCCGCCTTCCGGGATTTCAACCTGACCGTTCTCTACGGTAACGAGTGCAAGGGGGCGGAGATTGTGGAGAATGCCCAGACCCTCCCCATGTTCGCCGAGCGGCGGGTGGTGCTGGTCAAGCGTGCCCAGGACCTCCCCGCAGTTGCCCAGGATATCCTGACCGGATACGTGCAGAATCCATCCCCTTCCACCTGTCTCATCCTGCAGGGGGAGAAGATCGACCAGCGGAAGAAGCTCTCCGTCGAACTGAAAAAGCACGGGGCGCTGGTGGAGTTCAAACGCCCCTACGAAAATCAGCTGGCGCCGTTTGTCCGGGAGGAGGCGGCCCAGCACGGCAAGCGGGTCGAGCCGGCTGCCGCGGAGTTCCTCGTTTGTCTTACCGGTGCGAATCTCCAGGAACTCTCCATGCAACTGGACAAGGTGGCCACCTATGTGGGTGACCGGCCAGCCATCTCCCTTGCCGACGTCAAGGCGGTGGTTTCCGACACGCGGGTGGACAGCGTATTCGAATTGACCGACGCGCTGGGTGGGAAAAACCTGGAGCGGGCGCTGCGCAATCTTCACACCATTCTGCGTGACGGTGAGGAGCCCATTCGCCTGCTCGGCATGGTCAGCCGCCATTTCCGCCAGCTCTGGAAGGTGCGGGAGCTTGTTGAGCGGAAAACCCCCCAGCAGGAGATCGGTCGGCTGACGGGGATCAATCCTTACTTTCTCAAGGGGATCTTGGAGCAGGCGCGGAACTTTCCAGTGAAGGAACTGCGGGATATTTTCGGGCTGTTGCTGGAAACCGACCTGGCATTGAAATCGAGCGGCGGGAAGCCGGCAATGCTTATGGAGCGGCTTGTATTGCAGGTCTGCATGGCACACGGCGTCCCGAAGCGGGAGGCTCGAAGGGCGGCGGGAAGATAAAAAAAGGCCTCCGATATGGAGGCCTTTTTTTATGTCATTGTGCGGTTGCGGTACGCCGATCAGCCGAGCGTGTTGACGAGCTTGGTGAGGCGTGAAACGTTGCGGGAAGCGGTGTTGCGCTGTATAACCCCTTTGGTGACAGCCGAATCGATCACCGGGATGGCGGCGGTCAGGGCTTCCTTGGCGGCGGCAGTGTCCTTGAGCTCGGCGGCTTCGCGTACCCGCTTTATGAAAGTCCGCAGGGTGGAGCGGACATGCTTGTTTCTCTCGTTTTTCTTCTCGTTCTGCTTGTTTCTCTTGATGGCCGACTTGTGGTTTGCCAAACTGCACCTCCGTTTGCTATGTTCGTAAATGGATAAGGATTTTTAGAAAGGAAATTTATAGCATCAAGCCAGGATGCTGTCAAGGTAAAATCACTCTTAAAAGATGAGGGGGTAGTTTTCTTCTCCTTCTATGACGTTACCTTGAACTGCCCCATCTCTTTCCCCATGACCCCCATCTGGTCCGTGAGGTTTGCCACCGCCTGGTCCATGACCTTGCTCGCCTGCAGATTGATGGCTGCCGATTGCTGGATGTTCTCCACCGCCTCAACGATCTGCCCGCTCCCCCGGCTCTGCTCCTCGCTGGCGCTCTTTATCCGGCGGATCATATCGGTTATGTTTTCGGCGGAATGGGCGATGAAATTCCCCACCTTGCTCTGCTCCCTGGTGGAGAGCCGTACCTGGCCGGTGAGCCCTTTCATCCGTTCCGCTGCCCCTGCGATAAGATCGCTCGCCCTGGTCTGCTCCCGAGTGGCAACGGCTATCTGGCCCACCATCTCCGCTATCCGTTCCATTGCCTCCCGAATCATCTGGCTCCCTTTTGCCTGTTCCTCGGTAGCGCGGGCGATGGTTTTTACCTGCTCCGATGACCGATCGACACCACTTACAATCTGGGCCAGTGCCTCGCCCGAAAGCTGGGAGAGCCGTTCTCCCTTGCCTATACTCCGTTCCGCATCGCTGATTGCGGCGACGGCGCGCCGACTCTCTTCCTGGACCGCATTGATGACCAGGGCGATCTCCCGGGTGGAGTTGCTCGTCTGTTTAGCCAGTTCCTTGATCTCGTCGGCTACCACTGCGAACCCCTTACCTTGTTCGCCCGCCTGCGCGGCGATGATGGCGGCATTGAGCGCCAGCAGGTTGGTCTGGTCGGCTACAGAGTCGATAACGGAGAGAATGGCGCCGATGTCCCGGCTCCGGGTCGAGAGCGATTCGATAATCTCCGTAGTGATGCGGGATGCCCGCCGGATATCCGTAATGCCGGATATGGTTGCGTCCACGGCGCTCCGCCCCTTTTCGGCGTCCTGACGCACCGTCTCCGAGATGGCGGCGGTCTCCATGGTATTCTTTTCGACTTCGCGGATGGAGATGTTCATCTGTTCGATGGCACTGGCTGTGGTGGTTGCTTCCTCCATCAGTACGGCCGTACTGGCGCCGATCTGCCTGATGGACGCCGCCATCTGCATAATGGAGGAACTTACCTCTTCCACCGTTGCGTTGAGGGTTTCGGCGGTCAGCGCCACTTCTTCTATGCTCGCCGCCATTTGCAGGGTCGATGACGATGTTTCCGCTGCGGACAGGGAAAGGCTGTCCACGTTGGTTCCCACTTCCCTGATGGTGGCACTGATTTCCATCACTGCTGACGAAGTCTGGGCGACACCGCCGGACTGCAGTTCAGCCGCCCCCACGACCTGCAGGGATGCCTCCCTGATATCGGCTGCTATCTGGCTCAATTTACCGAGGGAGTCGTTTGTCCGTGCGACCATGGCCGATAAGCGATCCGCCATGGAATTGAAGTCGGCGCTCAGTTTTGCCATTTCGTCACCGGAATCGATTACCACCCGTGCGGTAAGGTCCCCCTCTGCTCCGCGATGCAGGGCGTTCACGATCAGCGTGATTCTCCTTGTAATGCTCCGCGTTGTCAGCATGCCGAGCAGAATCGCCATTCCCGCGGACAGGGCAATGACCGCCACGAAGGTCATGGTGGCGTTTCGCTTGATTCTTGCAGATTCCTTGTCGGCCTGGAACATCTGGCCTTCCACCGTGTCGGCCAGGTCATCGATGTCGAGTTTTGCATTTTCACTCGACTCCATAATCTCCTGCCGGGCGAGCGTGTTCAGGGTGTCGTCCGCCAGGGCGTTCTTGGCTGCCTGGTCCACGATGCCAGGCGTGAGGCCCTTGAGGAGTGAGGCCTTGTGCGCCAGAATCCGGTCGGCGACCTTTTCGAACTCAGACCAACTCGTCAGGACCCCCCGTGCCTGCTCTTCGATCCTGCTCCCCTTCTTTGCCGGCGGTACACCCAGCTTCTTATCCCCGTTCAGGATAACGGCAACGTTCTTTTTGAAGAGCTCGTTCTTTTTGCGATAATTTTCCGCATACCTGTCGAAATCGGTTTTTTCGGTCCGGACCAGGGCCGCTTCCACCAGGTTCACCCGGCATGCTTTCTGGTTGGTTTCCATCTGCTGCACCTGTTTCTCCTGTGCCGCCGAGGTTTTCATAATGGCATTCACGTCGGTTCCGACCCTATTGATGGTCCGGATGCCGAAGATGCCCGTTATTGCCACAAAGAAAGCCATCAGGATGAATGCTCCAATAAGCTTGGTGCCAAACGAAATATGTTTCAGCATGTTTTCCCCGTAATTGGATCGGCAGGATAGATGCGAGTGATAAAGTTTCGAATTTGTAATTATACGGTTTGTTGAAAAAAACAAAAGAAATTTCCACGCAACTTGTGGGTGAATATGGGCAGCTGATGAAAAAAAAAGGCGAACCAGAGGTTCGCCCACATTACATACCACGAAGGAACGGATTACCAATCCTCTTTCTGCTTCTCTATCAGCTGGTTGAAGTAGATTTCCGGATTGGTGAGTTTTTTGATCTCGGCATCCGTATAACCGAGTTCCTTGAAATTGAAGACGCCGTTGACCCCATGGCAGTTGATGCAGTTCAGCGCCTTGGCCTTGGTTACCAGATGGTTGCTCCCGAAATAGATGGTCTGCCAGCCGGGGACCGCATTTTTAGCCACTGCGGCCGGGTCTTTCATGCCGAGGGTTCGCGCAGCCGATTCCACGCCGGCGCGGGTATTGCCGTTGGCCATGGGGGGGGCGAAGTCCATGGAGAGGAGCTGGCCGGTTTTTTTGTCATAGAACGCTTTTCCCATGTAGATCTTGAAGGGGTATATCTTGCTCTTGCCGTCCTTGCGACTCCCTTTGGGGCCGATGAAGTGGGGCTCGTTGCGGACGGTCTTGTTGTACCATGCGTAGACCGGCACGGTTTCATTCGCCTCTTTCTTCAGGGTGGTGGGCTCGTAGAAGCCGTCGGACCCTTTCTCCCAGACGGTGAAATCCTTGGCCACGGCGCCGCCTGTCCGGGGGATGTGGCATGTCTGGCAGGCGATTTTCGCGGTATGCCGGTTGTAGTCGGCGCTCTTGTGGGGCTTGTCGCCGTGGCAGTCGCCACAGGCTACCCGCAGGCCGTCATTTGCCCAGTTGTTCGGGTCGAAGCCGGTGGGGATCTTGTGGTTCTTGGTCTTGTGGCAGTCAACACAGACCATCCCCTTGGCGGCATGGGCGTCCGTATCCTTGGAGAAGATGAAACCCCGCTTGACCAGCACTCCCCCGCCGGCAGTTTCATGGCAGACCATGCAGTTCTTCACCGTCGGCTTGCCGATGGCCAGTGCTGCCTTGGTGCTCCGGTCCTGTCCCATGACCACCTGACCCTGCTCGTTCTTGAACGGTTTCCGTTGCCGGAAGTCGTAATCGGTGGAGTGGCAGACCAGGCAGTCGATTGCATTTTCAGCTGCGGGACCAGTACTCCCCACGTCGTTCAGATGATCGCCCGGGTGGCAGGTGTTGCAGCCGGTGAACTTGGACTTCCCATCGGCGTTTTTCGGGATTTCCTTCAGGTTGTTGACAACATCATTGCCGTTGCACATGGTGTAGATCCGGTTTTTCATGCCGTATTCCTTCTTCGGATCCAGATTGTCCACGTTGTCAACCTTGGAGGCATGTTTCCAGTGGACCGTGCCGAGGAATTCCTTGGTCTTGCCGGGATGGCACTCCTCGCAGGTGGCAGGTCCCTTGTAGCCATCTTTCTCGATCTGGCTTTTGCCCGGATGTTCCGCTCCCCATGTGCCGGCTCCCCACAGAACTGCCAGCAGTGCCGAGGCGATTGTTACCGTTCGTTTCATGGTTTCTGCTCCTTCTTTGCGATGGTGTGTGCTGCGCAACCCATTCGTAAAATCAATTTATATAATATATTCAAATAAACGAATTGATTGCCGGAAAAAAATTGCAGCGTATCGGTAATGCACTGCAATTTAAACGTTTAGGGATGAACGCGTGCCGGACCTCAGCAGCCGGCGGTCTTCCTGAAGAGCTTACTTACGTTCTTGCCGTCGATAACCTCGTACTTGCACCTGATTTCATCCCCTTCGACGATGCGGTGGTCCTTGAACTTGTCCAGTGTCAGGTCGTCGTTGATGGTAATCACGACCAGTTTTTCGGTTTTGTTGTCCTTGAGGGTTGCGGTTGCGGTCTTGGCGTCCTTGCCGGCGATGTCGATCTTGGTAATGACACCTACCATCTTGATCTCTTCGGCACTGGCAACACCGCTGAGGGAAAAGATGCCAAGGGCTACGATGGCTACGACGAGCAGTACGGCGACTGATTTCTTCATGGGTATATCTCCTTTTTGCTGTGCTTCCCTGTTACTGAAAAGTTTACATCTTTTAATGTTCATAACAACTACTTGCGGGAAAAAGTTATGGAGCAAGGGGGTGATTTCACCCCCTTGCAACGGTGCAATTAGAACTTCACTTCAAAGGTTGCGTAGACGTTCTGGGCGGATTTCAGCGGTGCGAACATCTGGGCATTCATGGGGCTTGCCGTCAGGTCGGCAATTTTCACCGGAGCGCCAACCCAATTGTTGCTGCCGGTATACTCGAAGTCATAGTACTGGTAGCCAAGACGGAAGAACACCTTGCTCAGGTAGGAGGAGATGGGCTCGAGCTTCAGTTCCTGGATCAGGTAGGCTTCGTAGACATTGCCGCGGGTGCCGAGCTTGCTGGTCCACATGTCGTCCGCAGCCGGGTCGAAGGGCATCCAGTACTTGGAACCATAGTTGTACTCGGCACCAAGTTTGGTGCCGGTCGGCAGATCGTAACGGAGGCCGACATAGGCGGAGTAACCGGTACGGTCAGCGGTTTCGGGACCGTTAACCAGCAGTCCGGCGCCGGAATCGGGTGAACCGGCACCTGCAAGGAGGGCATGCTTGCCATTCGGATGGGTGATGCTCATGCCGGTGCTGGCAAAGAGGGTGAGGCTGCCCGGTCCGACGTTCTTGAGAGTGCTGAGGGCTCCCAGGCCATACCAGTCGATGTCACCCAGTTCGTTACCCACATTGTTGGGATTGTCGAAGATATTGAAGCCCCGGTTCCACTGGAAATCGATCCGGAGCGGGTCGGTGTCCACGGGAACAAGCTGGACGCCGAGCATGTCGGTGTCACGCAGGTTGTTCTTGCTGCTGTAGCCGGCCTCGAATCCGCGACCGTAGCAGACCTTTGCATAGGCACCGGGAAGCGCATCGATGTCCGGTGCCCAGCCGAGGGTCATGCCGTCAAAGGCGTAGTCGACCAGCAGTCCCGGAACGCCCCCGTTGCCCGGGCGCTCGTTGTTCTGCCGGACATGGGTGGGGGAGCCGCCGGTGGAGGGGCGACGGCCGACGGAGAACCAGATCGGCTGGTCGGCGATATTGCTCCAGGTGGCGAAGACCTGGTCTACCCGCAGGGTGTTGTCGCTCGGGACGTGACCGATGGATCCGTCCAGGATGGAATTGCGATCGGCAAAAAAGCCGGCATTGGTAGCCTGGTCGGTGGCGTTGCCCGTCGTCTTGTACATCAACAGACGGGTTGTGACGGTCACGTCCTTGGTGGCCTTGGCTTTCAGGTTGAGGCCGAAACGGTTGGTCATGAGGGTATCGTTCTTCGGTTTGTATCCGGGCATCAGTACCGGCATGGCCGACGGGCCCATGTACTGCCAGTAATCAGGCACCTCGCCGCGCAGCGAGTCGACACGGAACCGGTAGTCGCCACCGATGGTGAGCCATTTGCCAATGGATTTCTCTTCGGTTTTCTTGGTCTGCTGCTTCAGTGCTTCGACTTCCTTGCTCAGGTTGTCGATCTTCTGCTGCAGGTCCTGATCTGCTGCCTGGGCGTACAGCGGAAGCGCGAGGCTTGCCACGGCGGCGCCCGCCATGATGGTGCGGACAAATTTACGCATACGGTCTCCTTTTGTTGAATATGTGGTGTCTTCCCACGAAGTCCTGGAATTCTGCGCGATTTTTTTTGATGGTTACCTCCCTTGTGGTGAAATGTTTGTTGGTTGCATGCCGACCGTCGTTGTTCCGTCCCAGGGGCATTGGCCATAAATTGACTTTCAATGTATATGGAAAAATGAATATGCAAGTGGTGCGCCCAAAAAATGTTGTTGTCGTAAAATCGGCAGGTTGAAGGATTTTGATTTGTTTTAGAACGACGTTTTTTCTTGTATTTCAGCTATTTGGCAGATTGGTGCCGGTTATTTGGCCGTATGCCAGGCGTCCGTATACAATGGGAAATCAGTTGACGTCGGCGGTGAGAATTGCGTAAAATCCAACGATTCTGCTGCAAGGGAGTAATGTGAAACAGGACAAGTTGGTATACGTGGAAACCTTCGGCTGCCAGATGAACGTGAGCGATTCGGAAAAGATCGTCACGCTTCTCAGGGGGCTCGGCTATAATCCCACCTCCGAATCATCCCGGGCGGACCTCATCATCCTCAATACCTGCAGCGTCAGGGCCAAGGCGGAACAGAAGGTCTACAACATCCTCAATAACTACAAGGGATTGAAACGGCAGAACCGCCGCCTCATCCTCGGGGTCGGTGGCTGTGTCGCCCAGCAGGAAGGGGAACGGCTGCTGGCGAAAGTTCCCCATCTCGACCTGGTATTCGGGACGCACAACCTCCATCAGCTTCCCGCCCTGGTACGGGGTGCCGAAGCGGGACAGCGTCAGGCTGAGGTAGCGTTCATCGACACGGAGACCCGCCTCAACCTCTTTCCGGCGGACGAGACGGAGGGGGGTGTCACCCGCTTCGTTACGGTCATGCAGGGGTGCGACAACTTCTGCGCGTACTGCATCGTCCCCCATGTCCGGGGACGGGAGATCAGTCGTCGCTCCGCGGACATTCTGGACGAGATAGCCGCCATGGCCGACAGGGGGGTGAAGGAGGTGACCCTCCTCGGCCAGAACGTCAATTCCTATGGCCTGAAAAGCGAGGGGGAACTGGACTTCGCCGGGCTGCTCCGGAGCGTGGCCGTCATCGACGGCATTGAGCGGATCCGCTTTACCACCTCCCACCCCAAGGACATCTCGCCGGGTCTTATCGCCTGTTTTGCCGAGCTTCCCAAGCTCTGCAGTCATATTCACCTGCCCGCCCAGGCGGGGAGCGATGTGGTCCTGTCGCGGATGGACCGGGGGTACAGCCGTACGGAGTACCTGGCAAAGATTGCAGCCCTGCGCAGTGCCCGACCCGATATCCATATCACCGGCGACATGATCGTTGGTTTCCCCGGCGAAACCGACGCCGATTTCGCCGGGACCCTTTCTCTTCTGGAGGAGGTGCGCTACGCAGATCTTTTCTCCTTCATCTATTCGGCACGTCCCGGCACCAAGGCGGCCGGATTTGACGACGAAGTCCCCCGCGAGGTAAAGCAGGAGCGGCTCCTGCAACTGCAGGACCGCCAGCGGGCCATGACCCTTGAACTGCACCGGAGCCTGGTCGGGAGCAGCCAGGAGGTTCTCGTGGAGGGGGTCAGCAAGCGGGGGGACCAGCTGTACGGCCGCAGTTCCGGCAACCGCATAGTCAATTTTGCCGGAGGGGAAGAGATGATCGGTACGTTTGTCCCGGTTACCATCACCCGGGCATACCAGAACTCCCTCCTGGGAGAGCTTTCGAAGCAGTGACCGTGTCGGGGGTTCGGTTGTACGAGTCCCCGGTCCCGAGTCCCGAATTCCGGATTTTGAGGTTTCCATGTACCATGAAATGACGATTCACGGTTTCACCCTCGACTCACTGGCCCACCGGCCGGTGGTTATCCTGAAGGACAGCCGCAACCGTAACACGGTCCCCATCTGGCTCAATTCCAACGAGGCGGTTGCCATGGCCGCGGAGATCGTTGGCCGTGATCTGGCCAGCCAGCGGAGCGGTGGTGATCTGCTCATGGGGCTTATGGAAAAGCTCTCCATGCAGATATGCCAGGTGGCCATCGAAGGGGTGCAGGATGGCATCTACCGGGCGTCGGTCCGTTTCAGGCTGGACGGGGAGGAGATACGGGTTGACGTGCGCCCCAGCGAGGCGTTCCTGACCTCGCTCAAGTACAAGCTGCCGGTGCATGTTGCCGATGAAGTCGTGCAGCAGGCATCCCGTCTCACCGATGGCGACGACGAGATGGCACAGGAAACCGCTGCCAGCCGTTTCGCGGATTTCCTGGAAAACCTCGATCCTGCGGTAATGGGAAAATATCCCATGTAACCAGCAGGGCGGATGGTGTACCAAACCTCTACCTGTACCTTTACCTTGTAGTTCAAGGGAGTCCCCATGCGCAAAGAATCCTATACCTTTCTTCAGGACCTGCTGGCCGCCCCCAGCCCCTCCGGCTACGAACAGCCCGCCCAGCGGGTATTCCGGAACTACGTCGGCCAGTTTGCCGAGGTCAGCCAGGACGTGCTCGGCAATGTCTACGGAAGCATTCCGTCGAGCGGTGCTGAACACCCGAGAGTTATGCTGGTCGGCCATTCGGACGAGATCGGCCTGCAGGTGAAGTATCTGGACGACAACGGCTTCCTGTATTTCGGCGCCATCGGCGGGGTGGATGCCCACCTGACGCCGGGACAACGGGTCAACATCCATACGATGAAAGGGATGGTGCCGGGAGTTATCGGCAAGAAGCCGATCCATCTCATGGACCCCAAGGACCGGGAGACGGTGGTGAAGCTGGAGAGCCAGTATATCGATATCGGTGCGGCTTCCCGCGCGGAGGCCGAGGCGCTGGTCCGGGTCGGTGACCCGGTGACCTTCGCCGTCGGCCTGGAGCGGTTGCACGGCGACCGGGTGACCTCCCGCGGTTTCGACGACAAGGCGGGAAGCTTCGTGGTGGCGGAGGTGCTGCGCCAGGTGGCGGCTGCCAGGAAAAAGCTGCCGGTTGAACTGGTGGGGGTATCGTCGGTGCAGGAGGAAGTAGGTCTACGCGGCGGTACCACGAGCGCCTACAACGTCAAACCCGATCTCGGCATCTGCGTCGAAGTGGATTTCTGCACCGATCAGCCGGACGTGGACCGGAAGCACAACGGCGATGTGGGACTGGGAAAGGGACCGATCCTCCCCCGGGGGGCCAACATCAATCCTGCTCTGTTCGCACTCCTGGCGGATACCGCCGAAAGGGAGAAAATACCGGTGCAGTTCACCGGCATTCCCCGGGCTACCGGCACCGATGCCAACGTCATGCAGATATCCCGCGGCGGGGTGGCCACCGCCCTGGTGAAGATCCCCCTCCGCTACATGCATACGCCGGTGGAGGTTCTCTCCCTTACCGATCTGGAGCACGCGGTGAAACTGATCACCGCAACCCTTTACCGGATCAAGGACAAGGCCGACTTCGTCCCTTCGTAGTCGGTAACTCTGCCGGTTCAGATGCCGTTATTGCCGGTCCCGGATTCCGGGTCCCGTATCCCGGCTTTAGCCCCATTTAGCTTGACTTGCCCAACTGCCTGTATTAGCCTCTACGGTTAAATTCGAACCATACCAAAGGAGTCTGCGATGCTGGATGAACGTATCCTGGAAGGCCTGACGTTTGACGACGTCCTCCTCGTTCCCGCCCATTCCCAGATATTGCCCCGCGATGTCGATCTTGCCACCCGTCTTACCCGCAACATTCCGCTCAACATTCCCCTCATCAGCGCCGCCATGGATACGGTCACCGAAGCCCGCACTGCCATTTCCATGGCCCGGGAGGGGGGGCTCGGCATCATCCACAAGAACCTCTCCATCGCCGACCAGGCACTTGAGGTGGACAAGGTCAAGAAGAGCGAATCGGGGATGATTGTTGATCCCATCACCATGCGTCCCAACCAGAAGATCCGCGAAGCGCTCGACATGATGGCCAAGTACCGGATCTCCGGCGTCCCTATTACGAAGAGCAACGGCAAGCTGGTCGGCATTCTGACCAACCGGGACCTCCGCTTCGAGACCGACCTGGACCTCCCCATTTCCGCCCGGATGACCAAGCGCAACCTGGTTACCGTGCCGGTAGGGACCACCCTGGAGGAGGCAAAAGAGCATCTCAAGCACACCCGGGTGGAAAAACTCCTCGTCGTGGACAATGACAAGTTTCTCAAGGGGTTGATCACCATCAAGGATATCGAGAAGGTCCGCAAATACCCCAATGCCTGCAAGGACTCCCTGGGTCGCCTGCGGGTCGGTGGTGCGGTCGGGCCGACGGCGGACATGGAGGCACGGGTCGATGCCCTGATCAAGGCGGGGGTTGACGTGATCGTCATCGACACCGCCCATGGCCATTCCCAGGGGGTCATCGACGGGGTCCGCACCATCAAGCAGAACTTTCCGGGAGTCGAACTTATCGCCGGCAATATCGCAACCGCGGCGGCTGCCGAGGCGCTCATCAAGGCGGGCGCCGATGCCATCAAGGTCGGCATCGGTCCGGGTTCCATCTGCACCACCCGGGTTGTTGCGGGGGTAGGCGTTCCCCAGATCACCGCCATCATGGACTGTGCCCGGATCGCCCGCAAGTACGATGTCTCGATTATCGCCGATGGCGGTATCAAGTTTTCCGGCGATCTTCCCAAGGCGATCGCCGCCGGTGCCGATGTGATCATGATCGGCTCACTCTTTGCCGGCACGGAGGAGTCTCCCGGCGACACCATCCTCTATCAGGGGCGCGCCTACAAGAGCTACCGCGGTATGGGCTCCATCGGTGCCATGAAAGAGGGAAGCAAGGACCGCTATTTCCAGAGCGACGTGGAGAGCGATGTCAAGCTAGTTCCGGAAGGGGTCGAGGGGATGGTGCCGCTGCGCGGGCCGCTGTCATCCAATATTCACCAGCTGATCGGCGGGCTCCGGGCCGGCATGGGGTACACCGGCAGCCACAATCTCGTGGATCTGCAAAAGAATGGGCGTTTCATCAAGATTACCGGCGCCGGCCTCAAGGAATCCCACGTCCATGACGTCACCATCACCAAGGAATCCCCCAACTACCAGGTCGGGGGAGAGAAGTAGGCATGGACATTCATAGCGAAAAGATACTCATCCTCGACTTCGGTTCCCAGTACACCCAGCTCATTGCCCGGCGGGTCCGGGAAGCCCATGTCTACTGCGAGCTGCACCCCTTCGACATGGGACTGGATGCCATCCGCGCCTTTGCACCCAAGGGAATCATCCTCTCCGGCGGTCCCAAATCGGTCTACGAGCCGGAGGCGCCGGCGGTGGCGGAGGAGCTTTTCGAACTGGGAGTGCCGGTGCTCGGAATCTGCTATGGGATGCAACTGATGAGCCGTCATTTCGGCGGCGAGGTGGTCCCTGCCGGCAAGCGGGAGTTCGGTCATGCCGACCTGCTCGCATCGGGCCAGCCGGGACCGCTCTTCGAAGGCTTTTTCGTCGAGGGAAAGAGCCCGGTCTGGATGAGCCATGGTGATCATGTTGCCAAGGTGCCGGCCGGCTTCCAGATTGTGGCGCAGACGGCAAACGCGCCGGTCTGTGCCATCCAGGACGTAGCACGCAATCTTTACGGGGTGCAGTTTCATCCCGAGGTCAACCACACCCCCCGTGGCGAGATACTCATCGACACCTTTGTCCGGAAGGTCTGCGGCTGCACCGGCCGCTGGACTCCCGGCCAGATCATCGAGGATGCCGTCGAGCGGATCCGTGGCCAGGTCGGCGCTGAACGGGTCATCCTTGGCCTTTCCGGCGGAGTGGACTCCTCGGTGGCGGCAGCCCTCATCCATCGGGCCATCGGCGACCAGCTTACCTGCGTCTTCGTGGATAACGGCCTGCTCCGTCTCGGGGAGGGGGACCAGGTGATGGCCACCTTCGCCCAGAACCTGGGAGTCAAGGTCATCCGGGTGGATGCAGAGGAACGCTTCCTGGCGGCCCTTGCGGGCGAGTCTGATCCGGAGAAGAAGCGGAAGATCATCGGCAACCTGTTCGTGGATATCTTCGAGGAGGAGTCAAAGCGAATCGAGGATGCCCGGTGGCTTGCCCAGGGGACCATCTATCCCGACGTCATCGAGTCGGCGGGGGCCAAAACCGGCAAGGCCCACAATATCAAGAGCCATCACAACGTGGGGGGACTGCCCGACTACATGACCCTCAAGCTCCTCGAACCCCTGCGGGAGCTGTTCAAGGATGAGGTGCGGGCAATCGGCGAGGAGTTGGGGCTGCCGCACCAGATGGTCTGGCGCCATCCCTTCCCCGGGCCGGGGCTGGGTGTGCGGATTCTCGGCGAGGTGAAGAAAGAGTACGCCGACATCCTGCGCCGGGCTGACGCCATCTACATAGAGGAGCTCTACGCCGCCGGTCACTACGACAAGATCAGCCAGGCCTTTGCTGTCTTTCTGCCGGTGAAGAGCGTCGGTGTCATGGGTGACGGCCGCACCTACGAATACGTCATCGCCCTACGGGCTGTGGAGACGAAGGATTTCATGACTGCCGGCTGGTACCCCCTGCCGTACGAGGATATGGCCCGCATCAGCGGCCGGATCATCAATGAGGTGAAGGGGGTTAACCGGGTGGTGTATGATATTAGCTCAAAACCACCCGCCACCATAGAATGGGAGTGATGCGGGCGCGGATTTCCGGAACCTGGCGGCGTTGGGCTGCCGGTCCCTTTCGTGCGGCGTAGCGTCGCTACGCCTCCTCAGGGACCTTTGCCCGCCTTGCCAGAACCCGAAACTCCACGCCCGTTAGGGCTTATTATCATTTTTTCAAGACATGAAATTTTCAAAGGGGTGGTCAGTCATGACTGCTCTTTTTTTTGGCGAGGCTATGACAGAAATAAAACTGATAATTTTCGATCTGGACGGGACCCTCGTCGATTCCCTGGATGACCTGACCGATGCCACCAACCACATGCTTGCCCTTGCCGGGCGGCCGGCGTTGACCCGGGAAGGGGTGCGGCAGCTGGTGGGGCAGGGGGCGCGCAGGCTGGTGGAACGGGCGCTGATCAACGGGACGGAGGACGAGGTGGAGCAGGGGATAAACGCCTTCTTGACGTATAACGGGGCGCACCTGGCGGATCGGAGTCACCCCTATCCCGGTGTGCGGGAGACGCTGGATGCGTTGCAGGGAAGAGGTCTTCCCCTTGCGCTCATTTCTAACAAGAACGTCGCGCTCTGTCGAGGCCTCCTCAAGGTTCTGGGTCTCGACGGCTATTTTGCCGCGGTGCTCGGCGCCGATTCCCTCCCCTTCCGCAAACCGTCACCGGAACCGCTCTTCAAACTTCTCCGTGATTTCAGCACTTCGCCCACCACTGCGATCATGGTGGGTGACAGCGTCAACGACGTGGCGGCCGGCCGGGGTGCCGGGGTGGTCACTGTCGGCTGTACCTACGGTTATGGCGACCTTGCGGAGTTGCGGGATGCCGATTATCGGATTGACGAGTTGCCTCAGCTGTTGAAACTGCCGTTCTTTAATTGATCCGATCATAAAATGCTTTATCCCCTAATCACAGCCCGCTATCGCGGGCTTTTTTGTTGCCTGACGATACCGTGCGGGGTAAGCTTGCACCATGGAAGAAGATAAGCTCATTACGCTGCTTAGCCGTGACGACATCCGCCTGCTGGCCCAGTTGGCGACGGATTGCAGGGTGGAAGTCTATCTGGTCGGGGGAGGGGTGCGGGACCTCCTGCTGGATCGTCCCAGCCAGGACCTTGATTTTGCCCTCGACGGCGAGTGTGCCGAACTGCCGCGACGCTTCGCCGTCGCTGCCGGCGGGACGTTTTTCTGGCTGGACGAGGTGCGTAGACATGGGCGGGTGGTACTGGGTAGAGGGGAAGGCCGGATGAGCTATGATTTCGTACTGCTTCAAGGCGGGACAATCGAGCAGGACCTTCTGCTCCGCGACTTCACCATCAATGCCCTGGCGTTGCTGGTGGTGCCTGCCGGGGATGGGATCATCGACCTGCAGAGCGGGATGGCCGATCTGCAACGGGGGATCATCCGGACCTGTTCCCCCCGCACCTTTGCCGACGACCCGGTGCGGCTCGTCCGGGCGTTCCGCTTTGCGGCCACCCTGGGGTTCACTCTGGCCGATTCGACGCGGGACGAAATCCCACACAATGCACACCTCCTCGAGCAGGTGGCGGCGGAGCGGGTGCGGGACGAGCTATTCCGTATACTGGACGTGCCGGCGAGCCTCCCCTTTATTCGCCAGCTGGCTGCAACCGGTCTGCTTCCCCGGATTGTGGGGACTGGCTACACGGGAGCGATCGCGCCCTCGTTTGACAGGATGGGGGCGCTGGAGCAATTGCTGGCGGAACTGGAACGACATTTCCCTGCCGATCACGGCCAGCTGGCGGGATATTTGGAATATCAGGTTGAGGATGGTATAACCGTGCACTCCCTCCTCAAAATGTCCGCATTTACAGGTTCGGTCGGGAGTGAAAAAGTGGCGGCCCTGGCGGTGAAGCTGCGACTTGGCAACCGCTCCCGGCGCGTGCTTCAGCAGCTCTGTCGCCCACAATTACCTGTCGGCCTGCTGTTGCCGCCGGAATTGCAGACTTCCCGTGCCATGTACCGCTTGTTCCGGGACGAGAGTCCGGCGGGACTGGCTCTGGTTCTCCTCGCCCTGGCTGGCGGTGTCGTTACCCGTGAGGCCGCTCGCCGGTTCGTGGGGTATTACTGCCGCGAGTACGACGCGGAAGGGGATGACCTCTACCTCACCGGTGCCGCTATCATGACCCTCCTCGGCACCGGCCCGGGCCCGCACGTCGGAGCCGCAGCGGCCCGTCTGCGGGAGGCGGAGAGCCGCGGGATGATCAACAGCAGGGGGGAGGCGGAGGAGTTTCTCCGGAAAAATCAGTTGACAAAACCGGCGCCGTTGGGCTAAAAGTAACACTCTCATTGAGCGGGAATAACTCAGTGGTAGAGTGTCAGCTTCCCAAGCTGAAGGTCGCGGGTTCGAATCCCGTTTCCCGCTCCAGATAACTACAAGGAATCCTTCGGGATTCCTTTTTTATTGCCCCGACTTTCACCAAAACTTTCACTAAAAAGTTTTTAATGGGAGTACGGGGCTTCTCGTTTCTTCGATAATGACTTGGTGAAAGCCAGGTTGAACCATCATGCCAGGATAAGCCAGGAGGTGGGGCGGTTGCTTTGCTTTCCCCTCCACGAAGTCCCTGCCGAAGTATTCCAGGATCAGCCAGAAATCCTCTTCCAGCCCTTCGATGTAATCCCCGTATACCTCATAGACCATCTTCTTTGATCCATGCCCCATGAGCCGCACCAGACGGTTAGGATCAACCCTGAGGGTTAACGCCCAGGCCGCGAAGGAATGGCGCAGGGAATAGGGTACCTTGTCGGTGATCCTGCTTTCCCTGGCAGCCCTGGCCCAGACACTTTTGAGGAAGTTTGACGGCCTGAAGGTTGATCCATTCTCAGTGGTGACGAGCAGTTCCCCGGTTGATCTTTCCTGAAGGATGTCGAGCCGCTTGCGGACCGCCTGGGTGATGGGGATTTTCCTGATCCGGTAGACGGTCTTCGGGGTGTCGTGCTCTTTGCCCCTCACGATGGTATGTTGCACCAGGATGTAATCGGGGCGAATGTCGCTTTTCCGAAGTCCCGCAATCTCCGAATTGATCATGCCGGTAAGGAGCATCAATTCCACCACCGGCTGGTACCAGGGATCGACGTGCTTGAGGAATTCCAGCCATTCGCCAAAGCGGAATCCTTCCCGACGTTTGGCCGGAGTTTTGGGAAGGTGCTTCTTGAGATTGCCGAAGGGGTTATGGAGTACCCAGCGGAATTGATCACAGGCATCATTCCAGATGGTGCGAAGGGGAATGAGGATGTTCTTTGCCCTGGCCTTGGAAAGCGGTTGCCCCTTCTTGGCCCCTTTCTTCCACTTCATGGAGTTGATGAACTTTTGCAGTTCCACCCCGCTGATCTGGAAGAAGGTCATCTCCTTGAAGTACGGCACCAGCCAGTAATCGATTATCAGCCGGTAATCGTCCTTCTTGGTTCCTTCGGGGTAGTGGTTCCAGACGTTTTCATACCACTCCTGGATGTAATGCCCGAAGATGATGTCCCGTGGTTCCGGTGCATACTGCCATCCCTCCAGCTTGGCGAAGTAGGCCTTTTCCTCTTCCGGTGCGCCGGGGAATGCTTCGGCAAAAATAAGCTTTCCCGCATCCCGTCGCTCGATGATCCGATCCAGCCACAGCCGGACTTTTTCCCGGTTCTTTCGGGTGTCGTTCAGTCCGGTGGTTTTCTCCACGCGCCGGTTGAAGTAGTAGAAGAGGATATACAGCTTCCGTGAGCCAGGTTTCCTGATGATGGTTCCCTGTTTCTTCTCCTCGTTGTCAAAGAGCAGTACATCCAGGTGGTGGTTAGTACGCTTCATGGTGTTCTCCATTCCGCTGTCCACATTCCCACCTGCCATAGTCCGAGAAAAACATAGCACAATTCAAAACGCATTTCAGTACTCCCAATTGATGGGGTTGGATTTTTGTTGCCGGATCGGTACGGGAGAAGGCTTGACCGGTTTGGTCTCTGCCGATCCCTCCAGAAGTTCGCCGATCATTTCCGCACTCCAGATGAAACGCAGAATTCGCCCCCGTTTGAAGTAATGCTTTCCTTGCGCGAGAACTCCTTTCTGCATCCAGGTGAAGAGGGTGGCGCGAGATACCTGGAGACGTTCGGAAAGTTGCTCCACGGTCAGGATTTCGCAGGAAGAAAGGGGATCGTTCATGACAGCCTCTCATTGATTACCCGATTGAAAGCCGCCTCTTCCGCTTCCTCATCCATGAGCCGACCATCTTGGATCAATCGCCCAAGATATTCCCGGTATTGTTCCATCTCCTGAGGGGTTAACGATTTAAGGGAAGTCTCTCTGTCATATTCGCACATAAGACCCCCTCAGAACGGCAGATCATCGGAAGAGTTATCGGGATGGGCCGCATCCACTTCCTCTTCGAAGTCGATCCGCTTCATGGGTTTCTCCAGGGCATGGAGGAACCTTTCAGAAAGTTCCTTAGGTACTCCCTTTGTGGTGCGGAGCATCCCCTTTTTATCCCGCCATACCCGTGATCTTCTCGGTGCCGGTATGGATAACCCGAAGTCTGTTACCTTGCCGCCATTGTTCTCTATGTCCCAATAGAACTCACGCTTGACCTTGCGGAAGGCCTCTCTTCGATCTTCACCGGCAAAGCGAATCTTCTGCGGCCGTATCTGATCCAGAAGGTTTTGCGTCATCCCATAGCGTTTGCCTTCAATTGGACAGTGCCCCTTGCTCATGTATTTGAGCATGTACTTTGCCGCGTGTTCCTGGTTTGTGATCCTCTTGACGTTGACGCTATTTGCCGCCTGACCCCAGATCATGACCAGCCACTGAACGGGAATGAAGGGCTGATCCACCAGGATGTGGAAGTGAATGTTCTTGGTGTTCAACTCCTGGATTTCGGCTGTCCAGATGTAGCTGAGTTCGTTCTTTGCCGTTTCCGCCTTTTCCGCTTTCCGGTCATACTTCCTTTTGACCGTATTGAGGAACCGCTTGAACTTCTCCTTGGCCCACAACTGATCCACATGGCCCGCTTCATCCAGTTGGGACTGTTTGGGATCAAAGGTCAGGGTGATGAACAGGCGAAAGGTAGTCAAGCCACTCTCCACAGCACGCCTGATCGTCTTTCGTGCCTGTCTGGTGAATTCCTGTGAAACGATCCGTTCTTTCTTCCTGGGCAGTGATCTTCGACCCGTCCGGAAAAAGCCGCCGGTAATCTCACCACTCGGAAAGATGTTGATACAGGCACCCCGACTTGAAGTGCTTTCCGCTTCCCATTTCTTGAGAAGTTCTTGTGCCTCTTCTGTCAGACTTATCGAACTATTATTAAATTCAAGAGGCGGAGGCGGGAAGTACTCTTCCAGGCCGGGGAGGGTGGGGTGGTGTTCTTTCGGGGTTTCCGGTTCTGCCGGCCCGGCAGTGTTGCCGGATGCACCGGCATACCCAGCCGAGCCGGTGGAGCCGTTTTGATTATTTTGTGGGATTATGTTGAGATCATTGTTGCAAACCATGTACAACTCCTTTCTGTGCGCTATGCACAATGGGAATTGCCTTTGGCTTGCTACTGCGATTAGTCGGTTGGCTGGCTACTAGGCGTGAATTGAGTCGTCAAGTGGACGCTATTGAATATCTACCACTTGACGACTTTGGAGTTAGTTTTCAATGTTTTTACTCATCCTTGTTGATAAAGATTCCGTTCTTGTCACTTGACAGTACCAGCTTGTAACAGCGCTTTACCCCCGAGATGCCCTTGAAGATTATCTTCAAATGATAGTGTTGATAATCGAGCATCAAGACTTGTTGGCCGTTCATGTTATTCACCTCCTTTCTTCTGGTATTTTTTTCGCCAGTCCTTAGACGGTAGTAGAAAATCATCGTCCAGATCAGCTTTAGTGCCTTGCGCTTCCTTCTTCACCGTTTCGACACCTTCAACTTTTTCCCTTTCCTCTAGTTCCTTTGCCCACGCCTTGCATTCACTGTAGGGAATAAAGCCATAAGGTCTGCCGCCTTCTTCAAGCGTTTTGCGGCCTTTTATCCATTTGCTGTCAGTAACGATGCTGAAGAAAAAACCGGTCAAGCGCCCTTCTTTCAATCGCTTATGGACTCCCGCCCTGGTTGCGTAGGTGTAAAGGGATGCTCCGCCCGGAGAGACAGCTCCTTCTTCAGCACAGATTTCAAAAACGGCATCATTCCAGAGACGGAATGCAGACCTGTCACCTATGGCCTTATACATACGAGTGCCAGGATCGGGAGTGCCGATGATCTCCTTAAAGCGTTCGGGGATTTCGATAAAGGGGAATTCTTTTTTCATGTGCCACCTCACTTAGTTGACTTTATGGCAACCATAAATCATGAGTTTACGTAATGTCAACAAAAAAGTTTACGTATTGTCAACAGTACTACTGGGCGGGGATTAAATGGGGTAGGTATAAAAGGGTGAAGGAGAGGGGCTTTATTGGGGTAAGAGATGAAAGAGGATTGCATAACGGCGGAGCGAAGCGGAGACCGTCTGCCGCGCTGGGTTGTGGCATTAGAGTCGTTCGTCTAACTTGTAGAACAGCAGGCTTGTTACAAACAGGTGGTGGATCGCTCTTATATCGTCAATCACGATATTGTCATGTGCTTTGGGGTTTCGGATTCCTGCGATAGCCCCGGCGTACAAGTCCATGTAGCCCTGCTGGATGTTGCGGCCAGTTTGTTCGGTCAAGTCGCCTAATTGAATAATCGGAGCTGTGTGAGCGAAGGCCTTCCGCATCAGCGGGACACCGTCAAGCTCTTCTCCTGTCTTTGTTTTGTAGATTTTTTTCACCTGAACATTTAATGCCTTTAAGGCCGATTCTACTGCATCTGCATAATGACCACTTTCAAACCGCTGTCTAGCCACACCTATAACGGAAGGGTGCAACATGTCCCAGAAGTCAAAGGAGGCAACTTTTACTTCTTGATCACCTTTGGCCCATGGGAAGGCATTTCCGCATTCAGGACAAAAATCAGGTCTGGGAGGAAAGTTGACCGGTTGGCTATTTGTTAGATATACAGGAGAGCTAAAGGAGTTTTGCAAAGCCGTATTACAGGCTTCACAAGCGGGGATATATGATTCTCCGCATTGTTGACACTTTTTCCTAGAAATAATGCCATCGTGGGAGTAGAGCATGTGGCCATTTCTGCAGTATTGGTAGGTAAATGTGTAAACTCTTCTTATCATTCTGTTGCTCCATGACGTCACAAGGCGCACCGGCAAAGCGTAGCGAAGACCGCGTGCCGCCGCGGGTTGGGCGCTACTTATTTCTCATCACTTGTACAGATTACTTGTAGCATTGTACAATTTTGCTATGTGTTCACTGTTGTCCCATTCCTGCTTGGTTATAGCAACCAGCTTTCTCACTTTGTCAGGACTGACAGCTACAAGCTCATTGTTGAAAGCAACCGCAAATGATAGCTTACCATTGTAAGCTTCAGGAACTAGTTCGAACGGAACGCGATTTTCGTTGAAACCAAACAACTGATTGAAGGACGGCTGATATATGTGAAACAAAAGGCTACCCAATTCCTTAGAATGCTCTGCTTTTAATCCGAGTCCACCATACATGACTCCTGGATCTTGATCATTTTCAAACCTACCAAAATTACATTTCAACAATTCACTGCTGTATGCTTTAACTATTCCATTGCCTGCTTCAAATACCCCCGCAACATTTAATTGATAATATAGCGGGTTGCCTTGGTATTTATATTTTCCAGAAGAATCTTGGGTGGTTCCATACATTTTTATCTCATTTAAATTGATGTCAAAATTGTTTGGATTTTCTACTTTCAACACACCCTTCAGAGTAAACTTCGGATATTTTGTATCTCTGGTATTTCCGTCATCGAAGACTACAGCAGGCATGAAGCCCTCAATAACCAATTTGGGTTTACTAAAAAATAAGGTCTTAATGCCAGGAACACCGCCGAAGGCACCTAATACACCAGTAATGATTGAGACTCCTAACGCCCACAGACTAATCTTTGTTGCTGTATCCATTGCATATTCCTTTAAAAGATGATCTGCCCAACGTGGTGAGGCGCAGCGGCTTGTCCGTCTGCCGCCGATTGTTAGCCGAGACTTCTGCTCCTAAGAAGATGCTAAAACTGTGCACCAATAGTGGTCGTCCTCTGCTGGCGTAATCCCTTTTCAGACATCAGCTTTCAAGGGTCCATCCCCATAGCAGTTACCATTTCTTCCCAGTTCGGGTTCTTTTTATCACAGTCTTTACACACAGTTATTCCCCCATTATCATCAACCTTCATTGATAAGACGGGGAATTTCTTGCCACAGAAATAGCAACTATCCTCAACTTTTTCTAAGGCTGCTAAAACCTTTTCAGTTAGTTCGATAGCCTCTTGTGCCTCATCTTTGGATATTTTTCTTTCTGCATGTACCGCAGAATTTCTAGCTTTGCGAACGGAAACAAGTTCATCAATCTGTGATTTGTTCAAGATGTTCTTTTTTACAGCTGCATCAAGAAGGTTCTGCATTGTCCTCGGGTTAGGGGCATGTCCTAATACCTCGAACATTTTCAACAATCCTATTTCAACAGCTTTCCAAGACTCTGTAACTGATAGATCATAATATCCATCATTGAAGAGCTGCTTCGATCTCGACAAAAATTGATTTTCCTCAAGTTCTAGACGTTCAACCCTCGCCTTTTTGTCTCGCTTGGTAAATGCAGACACAATGATAGATGAAATTAAACTGGAGATTAAACCCAAAACGCCAGATGACCCATATTCAATAATTTGGGCAAAGATAGGGGATTTCATGGCTGTCACAACATATTCAGATACAAGTGATACCGGGTATAACAATATGAACAGCGGGGGGGAGACTAAAGCAATTGCATAAAGTAGATGCCCGATCTTGTTCATAATTTCAAAAAACTTGCCTTCGCTTATGAGCCCCACACCATAAAAATATACAGATGAGCTGAGTAAGCCACAAAAAAGGAGGTATATAAAATCTACTGAAATCGAAAATCCAAAAAGGGGGTAAGAGTTACTTCCAAATTTCTGTACCAGCGGAGTTACAGAAAACATCGCTGCTAGAAGTGCAAGAACGAACGGGATTTTAATTTTAGTGAATTCAGTCATAATTGTTTGTCCATTAAGCTAACGGCTTGAGGGTCTGCTGTGTAGCGAAGCGGAAACATCAGTACCCGAGAGTTGGGCTTGCTCCACCTATCTGATTAGCATCCGAATGTCATCAACTTTAACATTGCAAAATTGTAAGATCGTGACTATTGAAGCGAGTAGAATTATCAAAGCAGCTATAAGCTTATAGAGTTTGCCGAACAATGACATTTCTAACTTTCCTGGGTCAAAACCAGCGAACTTAGCAATTTGAAAAGGGACTTTAATAATTCTACCAACCCAATAAAATGGATTGATGATGCGCTCCTTGTATTCCTTCTGGAATAATCGATATGTCCCAATCCCCTTATCGAGCATGTCAAAAAGAACTTCTTCAGACACGTCGTACTGATCCAAATTATACATATTCGCTAGTAAATCAACATTCCCTGCCATGCCGCCGATTATAGGAGGTGGTGTATAGAAGATCGATGTCGATACACCGCAGTTACGAACGTATCTTGAAACCACTGGCACCTTCAAATTCAAATTCTCTCGAAGTTGCCTTTTTTCTTCATGCTCTGCCAGCGGAAGTCGCTCTTGCCGTTGCAAAAAGACAAAGCGCCTCAGCATTTGCTTAAATTCCGTAATTTCCTGGATTTCTGGGTCAAACCTATCGAGTATCTTCATTTATTTCTCTTAGCACAACGGGGTTGGCCTTGACCGGCGGCATCAGCCGTCCGTGTCTGAGGCCATGGTTGGCCGCTGTTCCTTCCTATTTTTCAAAAATTATTGAAAAAAGAAGTGCTATTGCTGTCAGATAAATAATCAAAGTAAAGATCAATAAATTGCTCTTGTCGCTTACTAGCCTAAACATCAGGATGATGTCCCCAACTTTTCGCCAGGTTTCGCTTTTTTCGTAGTTCTTGTATGCGAGCAAATTGATAGTTCCGATAACGAAAGAAAACACGCACAACAACAACTTAATGGATAGTGACATCGTGGCAACCTTAATTTCGTTGAATCTAGATTCGATCCGATTTTCAATTTCTTGTACTGGTCAACTAGCGACTATGCCGCAGCGCTTTTAATCTTTAATTTATTCTATTTTTCACCCAAATAACAAAAAAAGTGTTGCAGCAGCGACACATTTCGCACCTAATTTGCTATATAATCCCCCAATATTGGGTGGATATACCGCAACTGCATAATTCCGGATAATTTTATGTAGGACATTTTTAAGACAAATAACATGAAGCAATATATATTTAAATTTATCTTGGAATCAATGACTTTCACCCAGCTTTCACCAAACGGCTTGACTTTGGATAGATTTTACTAGATTATTTTGGACTGTGGCAGGTGGGGTATATGGACTAGCTATCTGAAATTATTTACGAATTAAGCCTTTAAGTGCTCTGGTCGGGCAGGCTTCGAATCCCGTTTCCCGCTCCAAAATAGCTAAGTAGTTTCAGTAGGATGCAGCTGAAACTTTAAAACTGTCCCCGG
>NZ_JAHCVK010000007.1 GCF_018476905.1 Geomobilimonas luticola | reverse complement strand
GCGTTACCCGCCGCACCCGACAGTTCCATGGACGCCCGCGCCTCCTGGGCCGCCAGCTCGCCGTATTTCACCGAGTCGCCGGTGTCCGCCTGCACCTGCTTGATTACCTCGCCAATCTCCCTGGTGGCGTTGACGCTCCGCTCCGCCAGCTTTCTCACCTCTTCCGCCACCACCGCAAAACCACGCCCCGCATCCCCCGCCCGCGCCGCCTCGATGGCCGCGTTCAATGCCAGCAGGTTCGTCTGGTCCGCTATCTCGTTGATCACCCGGACGATGCTCCCGATCTCTTCGGACCGTTTCCCCAGGTTGGCAATGGATAAGGCGGTCTTGTCGATGACGCTCCCCACCCGCTCCATGGCCGCCAATGCCTGCTGCACCGCTTCCTGACCGGCAGACCCTTCCTTGGCCGCCGCCTTGGCAACGTCGTCCGCCGACTCGATGTTCTTCGCCGACTCCCGGATGGAGATGGCCAGCTGCTCGACGGTCGCTGCCGTGTCGGTGGCCACCTGCTGCAGCTCCTGGGTGTTCCCCGCCACCTGGTCGACGGAGACCGTCATCTGCTCGATGGTGGAGGAGGTCTCGGATACCGACGACGCCAGTTCCTCGGCACTCTGGGCCACCCGGTCGATGGAGACGGTCATCTGCTCGATGGTGGCCGAGGTCTCGGCCACCGACGACGCCATCACCTCGGCGCTCTTGGAAACCTGCTCGCTGGAGGCACCCAGCTCCTGCACCGACGAGGAAACCTCTTCCACGTTGGAGGCCAGCGCATCCGCATTCCCCGCCACCGTCTGGATGGAAGCCGCCATCTGCACCATGGTCGCCGAGGTCTCTTCCGCTGCCGAAGCCTGACTGCTGGCCGCACGGTTCAGCTGCTCCGAACCACTGGATATCTCGTTGGCCGCCGATGCCACATCATCCGACGTCGACCGTATCCGACCTATTATCCCCCGCAGACTCTCCGCCATCTTGGCCATGGCTGCCAGCAACTGCCCCACCTCGTCACGCGTGGTGGCCTCGATGGAGACGGTCAGATCGCCGTCGGCGATTTTGTTGGCAACCCCCAGGGCGGCATTGACGGGGGCGGTGATACTCCGGGTAATGATGACGCCAAGAGCCACGCACAGAATAATTGCAAGGACAACGCACATGGCAAGTACGGTATAGGTCTGCCGGGCGAGCGCCTTGAAAAGGGGTTCGGTCTCGTCCATCCGCTTGTTGGACTCGTCGGACAATTCCTTTGCGGTCGCTTCCAGCCGATGCATTTCATCCTTGTACTGACCGATCGCCTTGTTCCCCTCCTCGGGGCTCTTGATGCGACCGGCGACGATATCGTTGTGGATCTTGGTAAATCCTTTAACGTAATCGACGATATCCGCCTTCATGGCCTTGACCTCGTCTTTTTCCTTCTGCAGAACCACGATCTTTTCCAGGTCGGCCAACCGGGCATTGAGATGCTCGAGCTGCTCATTCCACTTCTTGTCGTAGTCCGCCACTTTCTCCGGATCGGTGACGTTGAGGAACATGTCCTTCTCGTGGCGTCTGAGACCAATGACGTTGGCCCGGGCCCGGGCGGCATGTTCGGAAATGGAGGCATCTCCCCTGATTATTTCGATTGTCTTTTCCGTGCTGGTCCTGACCCCCCAGAAACCCGCACCGCTCACCACGAGCATGATAAGGAGCATCACGGCGAATCCGAACGTCAACCGCCCACCGATCTTCATATTCTTCAGCATGATTTTCCATCCCCCTCGTATTTATTGGTAAATTACGTATATCGGTTCCCTGCAGGCTATCCTGCCGCAGGTCAATTCCCGTCCGTCAAAAGCAGTGACCTGTTCAGGTCGAGGATGATGATGAGCCGTCCCTCCAGCTTCCCGACCCCCTTGATGTAGTTCTGGTCCAGGGTGATCGCCTCTTCCGGCATCTCCTCGATGACGGACGAGGATACCTTGATCACCTGGGAGACCGCGTCCACCTGCATTCCGAGACGTTTCCCCTTCAACTCGATGACGATGATCCGCCGGGCGTCGCTTGCCTCTGCTCCCGCCTCTGTCCCCGCCGCCATCCGGAACCGGCTCCGCAGATCCACCACCGGGATGATCTTTCCCCGCAGGTTGATCACCCCCCGTACATGGGCGGGTGCACCGGGAACCGGGGTGATGTCCGTCGCCCGGATGATCTCCTGGACGCTGGCGATATCCACCCCATACTCCTCGCGCCCCAGGGTGAAGGTGACCAGGTGGTGCAGCTGTTCTTCCTGCTGTGCCGCCACGGCCGTCGCAGTGGCATCCAGCTCCTGTTGGGCCTTCCCCACGAACTGGGCGAGGATATCCTCCGCCAGTCCCGATTGGGGCAAGACCATCTCGTTAGTATTGTCAGCCATGGGTGCCTCCTCGTCTGGTTTTCTGTACAAGCGATGCGATGTCGAGTATCAGGGCGACCCTGCCATCCCCCAGCACGGTTGCCCCTGATATTCCCGGCACATCTCCCAAATAGTCGTCCATCCCCTTGATAACCACTTCCTGCTGGCCGATGAGCCGGTCCACGACCATTCCGCCACGTTTCTCGCCGCTTCCGACTACGACGACGTATTCTTCGTCGTTGCCCTTTGTCCGCGCCAGGCCGAAGAAACGGTCGAGATGGATGATGGGAAGAAGCCTTTCCCGCAACTGGATGATCTCACCGTCTGCCACCTGGTGTATGTCGCCGGTGGCGACCTTGATGCTCTCAAGAACGCCGGAAAGAGGGATGGCGAAGGTCTCCCCTGCCACCTCGACCATAAGGGCATTGATGATCGCCAGGGTCAGGGGGAGTTTGATGGTGAAGATGGTCCCCTCGCCAAGTCGGCTGTCGATGTCAATCAACCCGTTAAATGAGTTGACGGTGTTCTTCACCACGTCGAGACCGATCCCCCGGCCGGATGTTTCGGTCACTTCCTTGCTGGTGGAAAAACCGGGGAGAAAGAGCAGTTGCATCGCTTCGTAATCATCCATGGAGCTTGCCTGTTCACTGTCGATCAGCCCCTTGTGCAATGCCTGTTTCCGCACCTTGTCCCCATCGATCCCCCCCCCGTCGTCCTGGACGGAGATGATGATATGGCTGCTTTCGTGCCGTGCCGACAGGCGGATCGTCCCGACAGCGGGCTTCTTCAGCTTGCGCCGTGCAGCCGGTTTTTCGATGCCGTGATCGATCGCATTACGGATCAGGTGGAGGAGCGGTTCGCCGATCTCGTCGATGACGGTCTTGTCCAGCTCAGTCCCTTCACCTTCGAATTCAAGCTTGATCTCTTTGCCGTGTTGGAGAGACAGGTCCCGCACCAGGCGGGTAAAGCGCTGGAACACCACCTTGACCGGCAGCATGCGGGCTTTCATGATCGCCTCCCGCAGGTCGCCGGCGCTTTTGCCGATCAGCTGGCTCGACTCCGCAAACGCTTCCAGAAGCTGCCGGTCCTGGACCGTATCCTTGACCCGCTTTTCCAGAGCCAACAGCGAGGTGCGGTGAATGACCAACTCCCCCACCAGGTTCAGCAGTTCGTCGAGCTTTTCGAAATTGACCCGCAGGGTTGTGGACTTCTGGGTGATGTAGGCAAAGTCATCCTTCTTGGGGAGAGGAAGCGGCGCTGAGGTTGATTCGGCTTCATCGCCGGCAAGCGCATAATCGAGGGCCATGATTTCATCGGTGAAATCAAGCTGCTCCCGGGGATCTGCAGCAAGCCGGCGCAGGGTTTCCCGCAGCACGTTGATGGCACCGTAGAAGGTCTCGTAAAACGAGGCCGGCAATGGCGTTGACCGCTCCGAAACTGCCTTGAGCACGCTTTCCAGTTTGTGTACATACTGCTGCACCGGCGTGAGCCCCAGCATCCCCGAATTCCCCTTCAGGGTATGGAGATTACCGAGGAGCAGGGTCGTAATCGAGCGGTCGGGAGTCTCGCCTGCACGTCGCTCCAGTTCCAGAAGGCCGGCTTCCACCGCCTCCAGATGGGTCGACGCGTCTTCCAGGTATTCGTCGAGCAGAATCGAGATATCAATGGTGTCCAACGTATCCCCCTCTAGGCTTTTGCAGTCTGCGCAGGCGCTGCGCCAGGAATGATCTGTTCGATCAACGCGTAGAGATCAGGTGGTGCAAAGGGTTTTTTCAGATACCCCTTCGCACCCAGCTTGAGGGCTCTAAGCGTATCCTCTTCCTTCCCTTCGGTGCTGATGACGATTATGGGAAGGCGACGCTGAATCCCGAGAGCAGTAGCCTTTTCGAGGAACTGAACGCCGTTCATGACCGGCATGTTGATGTCGAGCAGTATCAACTGGATATCGTCCTGTTGGGCCAGCACGTCCAGCGCCTCCTGGCCGTTCATGGCATCGGCGATCTCGCACGCGTAGCGTGACAAAACCAGTCGGTACATCTGATGAATAAGCGCCGAATCGTCAACCACGAGAACTTTGTTGAGCATACTTTCCTCACTGACTATGAGAGTGGTAACAGATAGCGTCCGTTAACCTTTTACCGGAATCCCGATCTTCTCGATCGTCGACAGGAGTTCCGTGATATCGACCGGTTTGTTGAAAAAATGGAGCGCCCCGAGCGTGTAGGCGAGGGTCTCGATTTCGGCAGTACCATAACCGGTCATAATGATTACTTCGGTGGAATACCGCTCCTTGATGTACTTCAGGAGTTCAAGCCCCTCGATGCCATTGACCCCCGACATCCGGATATCGGCAATGACAAGATCGAAGTGGGCATTTGCCAGCGCTTCTTCGGCCTGCTCTATTTCATTGCAGGTTATGACTTCCACACCTTCGGTCTTCAACGCATAGGAAAGACTGAGAAGGATGGATTGTTCGTCGTCAACGATGAGGATTTTTTTCATGATTGTTTGGGCCCTCCTTGCAGGTTCAAAATAATTTGTGTTAACGAAAGAGCACACATCGTGCCAAATGGATACCAGGCAAAAATATCGCCTGCTAACAAATAGTTACGATATCGCTGGGGGATTGATCACCCACAACTGTACGAACTTCGTACAGTAATATATGAAGCTATTTCCGCTACGGATGAATTAATCTTTAGGAAGGTCTGTAAAGGCGGGGGATTGAGATGCGTTCAACGGCGGTCACGCCTGGTGTCCGAATTTCGTACATGTACGACTTCAGGGCACCTGTGCCATCCGCTTGAGTTTTGCCAGGAGGGTTGAGCGGCTGATGCCCAGAATGGCGGCGGTACGAGAGTGGTTGTCATTGGTAGCATGGAGCACCTGACGGATGTGCTCCTCTTCCACCTGCCAGAGGGGAAGCAGTCGCGTGTTTTCCCCGCCACTCTTCCCGACAGAAGGTATTCCTCTGATCTCGGACGGGAGATGCTCGGGAGCTATGGGGCCGTTCCCCGCCAGTATAAGAGCCCGTTCGACAACATTGCGCAACTCGCGAACATTGCCTGGCCAGCGGTAGGCCAGCAGCATATCTTCAACCGGCGGAGCCAGCCGCATGTAGCCCCTTCCCATGGAATCCCCCAGCAGGCGCACGTAGTGGTCCGCCAGGAGGAGGATATCGTTGCCACGGTCACGAAGAGAAGGAAGCTTAATCGGAAGTACATTTATCCGGTAGTAGAGATCTTCCCGGAACTTTCCTTCCCGGACAAGCAGGGGGAGGTCCCTGTTGGTCGCCGCCATGAATCGCGCACTGCTTCTGATATCGGTCGTGCCGCCAACCCGGCGGAAAAGGTGGGTATCGAGCACCTTGAGAAGTTTGGCCTGGATGGTGAGGGGCATCTCTCCCAACTCATCGAAAAAGATGGTGCCACCGGCCGCTATTTCAAAAAGCCCTTTCTTCTGCACCTTAGCGTCGGTGAAAGCCCCCTTTTCATGGCCAAACAGTTCGGACTCCAGCAGGGCTTCGGACAGGGATGCACAATTGATCTCCACCAGCGGGCCGGAAACCAGACTCAGTTCGTGGATCGATCGGGCAACAAGTTCCTTGCCGCTTCCCGATTCCCCCATGATGAGAACCGGCGTCGTAGGGTTCTGGGAGAGAAGCTTGATAAGACGCTGTACCTTGATGATCTGTGGCGATTCGCCGATGGTAGGGGTCCTGCTCGACTTTCGCCGATCGAGACGCCGGGAAAGCTCATTTTCGCGTGAAGAGTGCTGCAATGCCTCGACACCGTCAAGAATCATCCCCACATGATCGAAGTCGAGTGGCTTGGCAAAATAATACTCCGCACCATGCTTCATGGCATGCACCGCCTTGTCGAGTTCGACAGCTTCCGCCAGTATCATGACCCGCGTACCGGCGTCCTGGCTGGTCAGCGGCGGGATGAGAAGGTCCCCTCCCATGTCGGGGAGATGCTGGGCAACAAAAGCCACCGTTGGGACAAACTCCTTTGTCAGCCGCTTTCCCTCCTCTCCCGTATCGGCAACAGCGACCTCGTATCCCCGATTTCTCAGGAAACCGCACAATTGTGCACGGGTACGGTCGGCACGATCTATAACCAGTGCTCTCATGCCACCCTACCCTGCTGGGGAAGCGCGATTACGAACGTTGCCCCTCCGTCAGGATTGTTATGGGCTGTCAGGGTCCCATTGTGCGACTCGATGATGGTTCTGCTGATACTCAGACCCAGTCCCGCTCCGTGTTTCTTCGTCGTAAAAAAGACGTCGAACAGCTTTTCCATGATGTCGTCGGGAATCCCGGTCCCCGAATCGGAGACCATTATCTGTGTCCCCTTCCGATCGGCAACGAGCGTTACGTCGACGCTGCCCCCCCCCGGTGTCGCCTCGATGGCATTTTTCAGGACATTCAGAAGCACCTGCTCGATTTTCTCCTGATCCCCATCCACCATTACCCGCTGTTCGGTCAAATCCGAACGCATGGTCACTCCTCGATCGGCGGCAAAGGGTGCGTTGATCAGAAGTGTTTCTTCGATCATCTGTTTCAACGGGAACAGCTGCCGATTCAGTTTCGGCTCCCGGGAGCAGAAGAGCAGGTCGTCCACCATGCGATTAAGCCTGCCGGCCTCTTTGAGAAGTGAATCCATGAGCTCCTTCTGGGGGGGGGTCAGGGCGAGCTCCTTTGACAATATCTGCCCAACGGCGGTCATCCCGAAGAGAGGATTGCGGATTTCGTGGGCAACCCGTGCCACGACCTCCCCCATGGTCGCCAGCCGCTCCTTGATTCTCAGGTCGCGGCGAATGCTGATGATTTCGGTAAGATCGATAAAGGAAACGATATGACCGGTAACTGCCCTGTCGGGAGACTTAAGGTCAAACCTGCGGAACCCTACGATTATGTCGGATATGTCATAATGGAGCGGCACCTCGCCCGTATCCCTACCGGTACGGACCGCATCACACAGAGCAGGAGCAATGTCCGCTAAGTTTCGGCCGATCATATCCTCCAGGCTTGATTTGAAGAAATCAAGGACGTAGGGGTTAGCCAGCTTGATCTGGCATTCTGGGTCAGTAACGAGGATGCCGCTCTGCATATTGGTCAGGACCGATTCTACAAAGGTCTTCCGTTCCTGGAGTTGCAGATAGGCAGCTGAAAGTTCCTGCTCTGCGCGCAGGCTCTCCAACATTTCACCGAGGAGGGGCTTCGTGACAAAAAAGTACAAGGTGGGGACGAGGATGACGGTGAGAAAAAAAACATCGATAAATGCTCGCTCTGCAGGAGCCCGCGAGGAGAAAAACAACTGAAGAACCAGCATGATCGTGGCTTCGGCAAAAAGAACAATCGCTATGACCGATATAAAAATCTTCCACAGGGATGCATGGCTGCTATCCGTCGTTATTCTGGAGGTATGAGGCCCCTTCTGTTCAGTCATCCAGTAGACCTTTGCTAGAGATTGTGCAGATCGATCATACTGATATCGTGACGATAATTGGTGGTGACCGCTTCCGTCGCCCTGGC
The DNA here is from genome assembly GCF_018476905.1 of Geomobilimonas luticola. Taxonomy (GTDB): domain Bacteria; phylum Desulfobacterota; class Desulfuromonadia; order Geobacterales; family Geobacteraceae; genus Geomobilimonas; species Geomobilimonas luticola. Next base: position 113,807 of record NZ_JAHCVK010000007.1, on the reverse strand, counting down.
CATCCGTTCCGTGATCAGCCGGATGCGTTCCAGTTCCTGCTGAATTCCCGTTATCGCCTGCTTGGCTGTCGCCGAAGAATGACCGACATCCTTTTGAAGAAGGTGGAGATAGGCGTAAACCGTTGTCAACGGGTTATTGATCTCGTGACTGAGCGCAACCGCCATCTCCCTGAAGACGTTCAGACGTTCAAGCTCCACCTCTTGACGTCGTGCCTTGCGGGACGCAAGATGAACCTTGACCCTCGCCAGCAGCTCGTGGAGGGAAAACGGCTTTACCACGTAATCCTCCGCACCGGCGTCGAATCCCCGGACCCGCTCCGATTCGGCATCCATGGTAGTGATGAATATAACGGGAATGTCCCGCGTTGTTTCGTCTTCTTTCAGTTCCCGGCAGACAGTAAAACCGTCCATGTCGGGCAGGCGAACGTCCAGCAGGATAAGGTCCGGCACAACCTGTTTCACCGCCACTATACCCGACCTGCCGTCATCCCTGAACGTGAGTTCGTAGCAGCCGACAAGGATATCCCTCACCAGCATCTGGGTGACCTTGCTGTCGTCTATGACGAGAATCTTTTCCAATGCCGGCATCAAGCACTCCCCGGGAGCTTTAAAACGGCCCAATCGTAGCCGGCTTCTGGCGGGTTTGTCAATTGCTATTTGCCCGCAAAACACCGGAAAATGCGGAAGTTATGACAAAAATGAGAATAAGGTACGTCGTGTGCCGTTTGTACATTTTTTTCTTAACAAACGCGCATATTTAGTGTAGAAAAAAGAGTTCAAATTTCACACGGCAAAGGACCGAAACCCATGTATACCGTAGCAGACCTGAGAAAAGGATTGAAAGTCACCCTGGACGGCGACCCTTACCTCGTCATCGCCTTCGATTTCGCAAAACCCGGCAAGGGGCAGGCCCTCTACCGCACCAAGCTGCGCAACATGATTACCGGCGTCATTCTCGACCGGACCTACCGTTCGGGAGAAACCTTCGAGCCGGCCAGCCTTGAAGAGCGGAAGATGCAGTTCCTCTACAAGGAGGACGACCACTACTGCTTCATGGACAACCAGACCTACGAACAGGTCCATGTGAGCGAAGCAGCCATGGGGGACGCCAAGAACTACCTGACCGACAACCTTCCGGTCAGCATCCTCCTCTTCAGGGAAAAGGCAATCGGCGTGGATATCCCCAACTTCGTCAACCTGCGGGTGACCCAGACCGACCCGTGGGCCAAGGGAGACACCTCGGGGAGCGACTCCAAACCGGCTACGGTGGAAACCGGCTACGTGCTGCGCGTCCCCCCCTTCATCGAAGAGGGAGAACTGATTACCATTGACACCCGGACCGGGGAATATTCCACGAGAGTCAAAGGTTAGCCCATGAATGGTAACTGGAGCCTTGCGGCCCGGCGCAACGCGCTCACCGCCAGGGCGGCCATCATCCAGGAAATCAGGCGGTTTTTTGTGGAAGGGGGGTATCTCGAAGTCGAGACCCCCCTTCGCATTCCCGCCCCTGCCCCCGAAGCCCACATCGACGCCATTCCGGCGGACGGCTGGTTCCTCCAGACTTCACCCGAACTCTGTATGAAGCGCATGCTGGCGGCCGGCTACGACCGGCTGTTCCAGGTATGCCGCTGCTGGCGCGCCGAAGAGCGAGGTCGTCTCCACCTCTCCGAATTTACCATGCTGGAGTGGTACCGGGCCAATGCGGATTACCGGGATATCATGACCGACTGCGAAGGGCTGGTCCGGGCGCTGGCAGCTTCCCTGGCAAGGGGGAATGCTATCCGTTACCGGGGGAACACCATTGAGCTTGCAGGAGAGTGGGAACGGTTGACGGTACGGGAGGCATTTGATCGCTACAGTGAAATATCCATGGAGGAAGCTCTTGCCCTTGACCGGTTCGACGAGATCATGGTGGAGTCAATAGAGCCGAAGCTTGGAATGGAACGACCCACGTTCATCCATGACTATCCCGCCTCCCGCGGCGCCCTTGCACGTCTCAAAGCCGACGACAGCAGTGTTGCGGAGCGGTTCGAGCTGTATATCGGAGGGTTGGAACTGGCCAACGCCTTTTCAGAGCTGAACGACCCGGTCGAGCAGCGCAGAAGGTTCGAACAAGAGGCTGCATTACGCGGAGAATTGCGACGACAGGTTTATCCCCTCTCCGAACCGTTTCTTGCCGAACTGGCGACAATGCCACCGTCTGCAGGAATTGCCCTGGGTGTGGACCGGCTTGTCATGGTGCTCCTCGACGCGGCGCGAATAGACGATGTGGTGGCCTTCACGCCGGAAGAACTGTGAATCGGTGAAAAGTGAAAAGTAATCAGTGAAAAGTTAAAGTTAGCTGCCTCAGCCCAGGTCTTCGTATTCGATGCATTCCCCATGGTAGTTCCGCAGCAGCAGCCTGTTTCCCCGCCATTCGCCATTATCGGGAAGAAGTGGAACCTTCCCCTTTCCCCCCGGCAGATCGATGACATAGTAAGGGGTTGCCAGTCCCGACGTATATCCCCGCAGACCTTCCATGATCTCAAGCCCCCGTCGCACGCCGGTGCGGAAATGACCGGTCCCCCGTACGAGATCGAGCTGGTGAATATAGTAGGGGCGTACCCGGATGGCAAGAAGCCCCTGCATGAGCCGTTTCATGACAGCCGGGTCGTCGTTGACCCCCTTGAGCAGCACCGTCTGGTTCCCCAGGGGAATGCCCGCGTCAGCCAGCCGACCGCACGCTGCCGCTGCATGGGGAGTAAGCTCGCGGGGGTGGTTGAAGTGGGTGTTGAGGTAAAGGGGATGGAAGCGCTTGAGAAGGCGACAGAGCCGGGAAGTGATGCGGGACGGCAGGGTCACCGGTACCCGGCTGCCGATCCGGATCATCTCCACGTGGGGTATGGTGCGGAGACGGGAGAGGATGTCTGCCAGTTCGTCATCGGAGAGGAGCAGCGGATCCCCGCCCGACAGGATGACGTCCCGAATGGCAGGTGTTTTGGCAATATAGTCAAGGGCTGCTGCACGGTTGGTATTCCGGGAGCCGCAGCCGACCTGGCGCTTGCGCATGCAGAATCGGCAGTAGACGGCACAGGCGTTGGACACCAGGAGCACAACCCGGTCCGGGTAGCGATGGATGAGACCGGGGACCGGGCTTAGCCCCTCCTCGTTGAGCGGATCGGGGGCCTGCCGGTGATCGGAAAGCTCCTGGGGATCGGGGATGCATTGGCGCCAGATGGGGTCCCCAGGCGCCTCGATGAGGGAGAGGTAATGGGGGGTGATCCGAAGGGGATAGCGGGCAACCACTTCCCGCAGCGGTTCAACGTCCACACCGAAACGTGCGGAAATCTCTCCGGGCTCGGTGATGGCGGCCGCCAGCTGTTTTTGCCAGGCGTCCATCGCCTCAGGACCGGAGGGCGCCAATCAGTTCCTTGACATCGGCGATCCCCTGCTCCGCCAGGTAGCGCTCCATATCCCGGGCGATGGTCTGGGCAGCGGTGGGGTCGAGGAAGTTGGCAGTGCCCACCTGGATGGCGGTCGCCCCGGCCAGCATGAATTCCAGAGCGTCGGTGGCAGACATGATGCCGCCGATACCGATGATGGGAAGCTTCACGGCACGCGCCACCTGCCATACCATGCGCAGTGCCACCGGCTTGATGGCCGGACCCGACAGGCCGCCGGTGATATTGGCAAGCACCGGCTTCCGTTTGGCGAGATCGATGGCCATGCCAGTGAGGGTATTGATGAGAGAAAGGGCGTCTGCACCCGCATCGGCACAGGAGTGGGCCATGGTCACCACGTCGGTGACGTTGGGGGAGAGCTTGACGATGACCGGCTTGATGGTCGCGTCACGCACCATTTTCACGACCTCGTAGGCGGCGGCCGGGTCGGTGCCGAACACGATCCCCCCCTGCTTCACGTTGGGGCAGGAGATGTTCACCTCCAGACCAGCCACTTCCGGGATCCGGTCGAGCCGTCCCGCCAGTTCCCCGTACTCATCCAGGGTGTTGCCGTAAACATTGACAATAACCGGGGTGGAAATGGTGCGCAGGAACGGCACCTTGTCGGCGATAAAGGCATCGATCCCCACGTTCTGCAGGCCGATGGCGTTGAGCATCCCCCCCGGCGTCTCCACGATGCGGGGAGTGGCGTTCCCCGCCTTGGGGCGGATGGAGAGTCCCTTGGTTATGATGGCCCCGATGCTTTCCAGGTCCATGTACCGGGCAAACTCGGCGCCGTAACCGAAAGTCCCGGAAGCGGTCATCACCGGGTTCCTCAGCTTGATGCCGGCTATTTCAACTGACAGATCAGGCGTGTTCATCGCAGCTCCTTGCTGAATCCTCGTCCTACAGACGCTGTTCCCATGAGAGTTCCGTGTGGTCGAACACCGGCCCGTCCTTGCAGACGCAACGGTAATCGGGGGTCGCTTCCGAATGGTCGCGCCCTTTCACCACACAGCCGAGACACGCCCCCACCCCGCAGGCCATGTACGCCTCCAAAGAGACCTGGCAGGGGATGCCGGTCCGGCCGGCTATCTCGGCCACTGCCTTGAGCATGGGGAACGGTCCGCAGGCGTAGATGGTCTTTGCGCCAGTGCCGTTCGCCAGGTACCGCTCCAGTACCTCGGTCACCAGTCCCCGTTCTCCCAAGGTGCCGTCGTCAGTTGACACGTAGGTCTCCACCCCCAGCCGCTCGAATTCGGTGATGCACAGAACGTCGTCCCTCCCCCGTCCACCAGCGAACAGATGCACCCGGGACTCTTTCACCAGTTCCCTCGCCAGATAGTAGAGGGGAGCGAGGCCAACTCCGCCTCCAACCAGCACTTTACCCTCCGACGGCTCACCGGTACCGAACCCCTTGCCGAGGGGGCCGAGCACTTCCATCTGGTCACCATGGTGGAAACCGGCCAGCATTGCCGTACCCTTCCCCACCACCTTGTAGAGGATATCGAGAAAGGGTTGCTGGACGTCGGGATATTCGGTTGCCATGACCCCGACATCGAAGATGCCGAAGGGACGACGCAACAGAGGGTCGATGGAGGCGCTCACCCGCACCATGACGAACTGGCCGGGAGATGCGGCGGTTACGAAAAACTGCGGGGCGGTCAGGCGCAACCGGAAATAACCGGGCGAAACCTCAACATTGGTGATGACCGTCGCTTTAAAATTCATGCCCTGTCCTCGTTGTCGAAGCGGTATTCCATCAGGATCGCGTCTTCGCCATTTTCATAGTAGCGATTGCGCAGGCCGGTTTCCGTAAAACCGATCCGGCGGTAAAGGGAACGCGCGGCAGCATTGGAGGTGCGCACTTCCAGGGTGACAATTTCCGCCCCTCCCAGCTGACAGTCCCCGAGCACCCGCCGGACCAGGAGCTCCCCTATCCTCCGGCCGCGGCAGTCGGGGTGAACGGCCACATTGTATATGTGCCCCTCATCCAGAAGCAACATGGGACAGATATAGCCCACCAGACGACCGTCATGGTCGAAGGCGGCCAGGGGGAATGCGTGGGGTGACGCTAGCTCGTCCAGGAAATGGGTTCTGCTCCAGGGGCGGGGGTACGCGACTTTTTCGATCGCCAGGACCTCGGGCAGGTCCTGCTCCTGCATCGGACAGATGGTGATATCGTGCAGTCCGTCGCTCATTTCCACGCATTCTAAGCAAACGCCCGTGGGTTTGTAAACTCTTTTTTCGCGCCGAGAATCGGTTTGACATTTCCCCTGCGTTGGGGTAATAAATTAACTCCACTTCAGCGGAGGAACCATGGTGAGCACCACGAAAACCACCTATAAGGACGCCGGTGTAGACATCGACGCCGGCAATACCTTTGTCAAAATGATCAAGCCTTTGGTAAAGGCGACTACCCGCCCCGAGGTCCTGGCGGACATCGGCGGCTTCGGCGGCCTCTTTTCCCTCAATACCGGCAAGTACAGGAACCCTGTTCTCGTTTCCGGCACCGACGGTGTCGGCACCAAGCTCAAGCTTGCGTTCATGGCCGACCGTCATGATACCGTGGGGATCGACCTGGTGGCCATGTGCGTAAATGACATCATCGTCCAGGGGGCCGAACCGCTCTTTTTCCTCGATTACCTCGCCACGGGGAAACTGGATCCGGAAAAGGGTGCAGCCATCGTCAAGGGTATCGCCGAGGGATGCGTACAGGCCGGCTGCGCCCTCATCGGCGGAGAAACCGCCGAGATGCCCGGTTTCTACGCCGACGGCGAGTATGACATGGCCGGATTCACCGTCGGTGTCGTGGAACGGGACAATCTCATCGACGGTTCCAGCATCACCGTCGGCAACCGTCTCATCGGCCTCGCCTCCAGCGGCCTGCACAGCAACGGTTACTCCCTGGCACGCAAGGTCATCTTCGAGCGGATGGGACTCGGCATCAACGACCAGCTTCCCGGTCTCGGCAGAAGCGTGGCAGACGAACTCCTCACCCCCACCCGCATCTACGTGAAGAGCATCCTCAACCTGCTCCGGGACTTCCAGATCAACGGCATCGCCCACATCACCGGCGGCGGCCTGCTGGAAAACATTCCCCGCGTACTTCCCCACGGTTGCAAGGCAATGCTCGACAGGAACAGCTGGCAACTCCCTCCCCTCTTCCGACTCCTTCAGGAGGGGGGAAACATCGACGACGACGAACTGCTCCGCACCTTCAACTGCGGCATCGGAATGGTCCTGGCGGTTCCGGAAAAAGACGCCGAAGAGGTGCTGATCCGCCTTTCCGGCCTTAGCGAACAGGCTGTCGTCATCGGTGAAGTGGCGAAATGCGAACCGGGCAAAGAATGCGTCGAGATGGTATAGGCGGGAGAGGTATGGGACGACGCATAAAAGTTGGTGTGTTGATTTCCGGAAGTGGTTCGAACCTGCAGTCGATCATCGACCGGATCGAGGATGGGAGCCTGTCTGCCGATATCGTCTGCGTTATCAGCAATAACGCCGGAGCCTTCGGCCTGGAACGGGCCCGCAAGCACACTATCCCCGCCCTGCACATGGACCACCGGCAGTTTGCCGGCCGCTCCGCCTATGACGCCGCCCTGGTGGAAACCCTTCAGCAGTATGGCGTTGAACTGGTCATTCTGGCCGGTTTCATGCGGATCATAACACCGGTGCTCATCGACGCCTTTCCCCATGCAATCATGAACATACACCCCGCCATTCTCCCCGCCTTCCCCGGTCTCCACGCACAGCGGCAGGCTCTCGACCACGGTGCACGGATATCGGGCTGTACCGTCCATTTCGTGGACGCCGGTACCGATACCGGCCCCATCATCATCCAGGCGGCCGTTCCGGTCCTGGATGATGATACGGAAGAAAGCCTTTCCGCCCGCATCCAGGTAGAAGAACACCGTGTCTATCCCAGGGCCATCCAGCTCTACGCGGAAGGACGCCTCTCCGTCGAAGGACGCCGGGTCATCATCACCCCACCTGTCCCGGCATCCGCTACCAGCCTGGAAAATCCGGCAGCTTAACAAAACCTTTCCCCCACCACCCGCGCCAGTCAAATCCCGTAAAATCCTGAAGCAGTGCCAACGGGATGAAGGTATCAAGTTCGCTCACCCGCTTCCCCAGCAATTCGTCGGTGAACGCCCGGAACAGGGAGAGTTCCGCCTCGAAATGACGTCGGAACTCCCACTGCAGTTCCGGCATCGCCAGCGGATCAAGGCCGACGAAGTTGAGGGTGCACCACTCGTCGTGCATCACCTCGCCGGAAGTGTCAATCAGCGGCAGTCCGTGGAGCCGGCAGGTCATGGGGCGATGGTCGTATACCAGGCAGCGGCCGTCGGCGCCAAGGAGGAGGCAGGGGGTTTCGTCGTCGTCGGGCATGAGTTCTTCCCATGCTTCCTCCGGACGATAATTGAGAATGTAAGGTACATCCAGGTCCGGCCAGACATCCCGCAGACGCTGCAACTGCTTCCGCGCCTCGATCAGCACGGTTTCCCGGACGTTAACGGGAAGTCCGTCGAACCCCTTCTTAAGGTAACAGGCATCGAGCAGCGTAATGTCGAACAAAGACCGGCAGCATTCTGCGCAGCCCCGCCGGCAGGCAACGGCCTCGGGTCGGGCAGCATGACAGCGCCCGAACCATTCATCCACTTCTCGAAGGAGCAATCCATAACGTACTAATATATTGTCAATGGTTGCATTCATACTATGTTGGCACCATAAAAAGAGGCGACCATACTGGCCGCCTCTCCTTTACCTTTTCCTCAACCTTTACCTGATATTACGCAAGGACCTCGCTCTTGGTGAAGATCGCCTTGAGCCAGTACCCTTCCTTTTCGATGTTCTCCCGTCCACCCTCTTCCCGGTCCACCAGTGTAACGATACCGAGAACGGTAAGCCCTTCCTCTTCGGCCCTGCGCACAGCCTTCATGGAAGAACCGCCGGTGGTGACTACGTCTTCAACGATAACTACCTTCGTTCCCTTGGGAAGATTCTTGCGTCCTTCGAGCCACTGACCGGTACCGTGCCCCTTGGGCTCCTTGCGGATAATGAAGGCATGGAGCGGTTTCTTGTCCAGGAGCGCAGCGACAGAGGTGGCGGTAGCGATGGGGTCGGCCCCCATGGTGATGCCACCAACCGCCTGGACGCCGTCGACATCCTTTATCGCCTCGTAGAACAGCCTGCCGACCAGAAACCCCCCTTCGGCGTGGAGGGTGGTCTGCTTGCCGTCGAAGTAGAAATCGGACTCGCGGCCCGATGCCAGTGTCACCTTCCGCTTCTCGTAGGACAGTTCCTTGATGATGCTCTTGAGTTTTTCCCGTTCCGTCATCTCATGACTCCTTTTCGAATAGCCCCAGTTGCGGCTCGGGCCGCAGTTGCGGGAATTTTATGGGATAATCGCCGGTGAAACAGGCACGGCAGTAGCTGGTGTTCTCCGTTCCGACCGCCTGGGTCAGCCCCTCCGGTGTCAGATACCCGAGGGAATCGGCGGTGATGTATCGCCGGATTTCGTCAACGGTATGGGACGAGGAGATCAGTTCCTTCCGGTTTGGTGTGTCGATACCGTAGTAGCAGGGATAACTGGTGGGAGGCGAGGATATCAGGACGTGCACTTCGCTGGCCCCTGCATTGCGGACCATCTTGACGATCTTGCGCGACGTGGTGCCGCGCACGATGGAATCGTCAATGACAATCACCCGTTTCCCCTTGATGAGTTCCCGTACCGGGTTGAGCTTTATTTTGACGCCGAAATGGCGGATTGCCTGCTGGGGCTCGATGAACGTGCGCCCCACGTAATGGTTACGGATAAGCCCGAGCTCGAAGGGGATTCCCGACTCTTCGGCGTATCCCATGGCAGCCGGCACACCGGAATCGGGAACCGGGATGACCATGTCCGCCTCTATGCGGAACTCCCGTGCCAGCTGACGGCCCAGTTCCTTGCGCACCAGATAGACATTCTTGCCGAAAATGGTGGAATCGGGGCGGGCAAAGTAAACGAATTCGAAGATACAGGGAGCGGGGGCAACCTTTTTGAAGGGGAAATGGGATGTCATGCCATTCTTCGTAATCTCGACGATTTCTCCCGGCTCTATCTCCCGGATGAATTCCGCTTCGATCAGGTCGAGGGCGCAGCTTTCGGAGGCGACCACGTAGGCATTTCCCAGTTTACCCAGACAGAGGGGACGGTAGCCATGGGGATCACGGACAGCGATCATGCGCGTTTCCGTCTGGAAGAGGAGACAGTAGGCTCCCCTTATCCGCTGCAGAGCGTCGGCAATCCGCTCCAGAAGCGAACTGGTCTTGGAGGTTGCAAGGAGGTGGACAATGATCTCCGTATCCATGGTGGTCTGGAAGATCGACCCCCACGCCTCCAGTTCGTCCTTTATGATCTGCGCGTTGACAATGTTGCCGTTGTGGGCAACGGCAATGGAACCCCGGGAATAATCGACCATGATCGGCTGAACGTTCTTGATCACCGAAGAACCGGTTGTGGAGTACCGGACATGACCGATCGCCCCCTCACCGGGGAGCTGCTTGAATATCTCCTGGTTGCCGAACACGTCGGCAACCAGCCCCATCCCCTTGTGGGCATGGAGACTGGCTCCATCGGACGAAACGATGCCGCAGGACTCCTGGCCGCGGTGCTGGAGCGCATAAAGCCCGAGGTACGTCAGGTTGGCCGCTTCAGGATGGCCGAAGATTCCGAAAATTCCACATTCCTCTTCGGGACAGTACAGTTTCATTGCTCACTCCGTTTGTTCAGGGAAACAATCAGACTCATCCTACAGTGACAGACGAGCTTCTCGAAAAACTCAGGCTACACCAGCTTGCTGCGCACGTACTCCGCCGCGTTCCGGAACAGTATCAGACCGTCCCCTTCTTCGGGAAGTTCTTCCCTGGTCCAGCGAGGGTGGTTGGTCCGGTGCACGAACGCCTCGGGATGAGGCATGAGCCCCATGAGGAGTCCGCTTTCGTCGCAGATGGCGGCAATGGCGTGCTCGGAACCGTTGGGATTCTCCGGGAACGCCATGGTCGGCTCTTCGTAGTCCGGACCGGAATACCTGAGGACCGCCAGATTGTTCGCCTCGATGCGGTCCATGATCTCTGACGATGCCGCGACGAATTTTCCTTCGCCGTGGCGGATCGGAAGATATATGCCGCGGTCTATGCCGCGGGTGAAGATGCTCGGGGATGCAGGGTTGTTCTTCAGGTAGACCCAGCGGTCCTGAAACCGGCCGCAGTCATTGAAGGTGAGTGTCGCCACCTGCTGCAGGAGGTTGCCGTCGAATGCGGGGAGGAGCCCCATTTTCACCATGAGCTGGAAGCCGTTGCAGACGCCGAGGATCGGTTTACCTGCCTGTATGAAGCGGAGCAGCTGATCGATGAGGTGCTCGCTCAGGTCGTCCACCCGTGCGTACTTGAAGCGGTTGGCTTGAGCCTTGGCGCTCCCCAGGTCGTCACCGTCGAGGAACCCGCCGGTCAGATTGAGAAAATGGAAGTCGTCCAGCCGCAGGTCGCCGGAAAGAAGATCAGATATGTGGGCGATGACCGCCTCATCGAATCCCCCGAGACGGCAGGCGTGGGCCGCTTCCACCTCGCAGTTGGTCCCGTTGCCGGTTATGACTATCGCTCTCGTCTTTACCATGAAATACCCCACACGTTTAATCCTTGAATAAAAAGGATTGTTACAGGTCCTTAAGCGTCCTTTGCCAGGCTTCCTTGAGCTCCGCAAGACCCGCCCTTACCACGGTCCCGCCGTCGATGCCGGTTATGGTCAGAACCGGCTCGGCTGTCACGACACCGATGGAGGCAAAGCAGTTCCCCCCCATGGCCGCCTCGAATGCCCCACGATTCTCGGGACGTACGGTGACCAGGTGACGGGAGGCCGATTCGGCAAAGAGGAGTGTCACGTCGTTTCGCTCCCCGTCGTCACCCGTCCAGAGAACCCTGGTGAGGTCGAGATTCATGCCGCAGGCGCCGGCAAAGGCGGATTCCGCGGCAGCTACCGCCAGTCCGCCGTCGGAAAGGTCATGACAGGACGCCACGAGACCAGCCATGACCGCTTCATGGTAGGCACGGTAGCGTTTATAGGCCTTTGCCGTATCCACCTGTGGCACCCGGTTGCCGACGAACCCCTTGAGGGCCAGATATTCCGATGCCCCCAGTTCGTTCCCCGTCTTGCCGAGCAGGTAAACGATGTCGCCGGGGCGCTTTACGTCCATGGTGACAGCCTTGCGGGCATCCTCGATCCGGCCGATTACCGAAAAGAGAAGCGTGGGGGGGATGGATATCTTTACCGACCCGTCGTAGAAGTCGTTCTTCATGGAATCCTTGCCGGAAATGAGCGGCAGGTTATAGGCCATGCAGACGTCGTAGAGCGCCTGGTTTGACCGTACCAGCTGTGCCATCTTGTAATCCCCGTCGGGCGTCTTCTCCGACAGGACGGGATCGCACCAGCAGAAGTTGTCGAGACCGGCCACCAGGTCAAGAGAGCCCCCCACCGCCACATAATTGCGCAGGGCCTCGTCGACGGCGTTGGCGGTCATGTGATAGGTGTCTATATCGCTGTAGCGGGGGCATATCCCGTGAGCGACCACAACCCCTTCGAAGGAATCGAGAACCGGCCGGACCACAGCGGCATCGGAAGGGCCATCATTGGCTGCGCCGGTGAACGGCTTGACCACGCTCCCCCCCTGGACTTCATGGTCGTAGCGACGCACCACCGACTCCTTGGAGCAGACGTTGAGAGAGGCGAGAAGCTGCTTGAGGTCGGCGGTGTAATCATTTTGAATCACGACGCGCGGCTCTTCGTGCCGTGGCGGAACCCATTTGGCGGGAAGCTGCATGGGGGGAAGCCCCTCGTGCATGAAAGCGACCGGCAGGTAGGCTACGGTCCGCTCGCCATGCAGGATGTGGAAATACCCCGAGTCGGTGAATTCGCCAAGCACCGACACCTCCACGCCGAACCGTCTGGCCATCTCTGTGAACTCGTCGATCTTGGCCGGCGGCACGGCGAGACTCATCCGTTCCTGGGCTTCGGAGATGAGAATCTCCCAAGGATTGAGACCGGCATACTTGAGGGGAGCCTTGGCTAGATCCATTCTGCAGCCGCCGCACTCACCGGACATCTCTCCGATGGACGAGGAAAGCCCCCCCGCCCCGTTGTCGGTGATGAAGTTGTACAACCCCTTGTCCCGCGCCCGGATGAGGAAGTCGAACATCCGCTTCTGGGTTATGGGGTCGCCGATCTGCACGGCGGATACGGGCGAGTTTTCGTTCAGTTCCTCGGAGGAAAAGGTGGCACCATGGATGCCGTCCTTGCCGATCCTCCCCCCTGCCATGACGATCAGGTCCCCCGGCTCGATATGTTTCTCGTGACTCGGCTTGCCGTTGATGGTGGCCGGCATGATACCGGCCGTCCCGCAGAAGACGAGGGGTTTGCCGGCAAAACGCCCGTCGAAGACCAGCGAACCGTTGACCGTCGGAATGCCGCTCTTGTTGCCGCCGTGCTCCACACCTTCCACAACCCCTTCGTAAATGCGCCGGGGATGCAGCAGGCGGGACGGCAGCGGCTTGTCGTAGAACGGGTCGGCAAAACAAAATACATCGGTGTTGAAAATGAGCTTCGCCCCCTGCCCGGTACCGAACGGGTCACGGTTGACGCCGACGATCCCGGTTAGCGCCCCGCCGTAGGGATCCAGGGCCGATGGCGAGTTGTGGGTCTCCACCTTGAACACCAGCGACCAGTCGTCATTGAACCGAATGACCCCCGCGTTGTCCTTGAATACCGACAGGCAGAAATCCCTGTCTCCCAGCTTCTCCCGCACATCCTTCGTTGTCCGCTGGATGAACGACTTGAAGAGGGACTTGATCTCCTGGCGGTTTCCCTCTTCATCCTCGTACTGCACCGTACCGGCGAATATCTTGTGTTTGCAGTGCTCCGACCATGTCTGGGCAAGTGCCTCCAGTTCCACATCGGTCGGTCGCGGACCGAGGCCCATCTTCTGCCGCGCCGCCAGAACCTGCACATCACGGAAATGGGCCTGGATGATCTGCATCTCTTCCAGGGTCAGGGCAAGGACGCCGTCCTTGCTGATACGCATGAGTTCCTGGTCGGTGACCTCGAGATTGATCTCCCTGACCTCGGTCTTTATTTCCCCCAGTACTTTCGGGACAAAAACGGGCACTCCCCTTTGGGCTGCGAACGTCGCCGCATCGAGAATGGTATAGCGCTGGATGAGGGTATTACAGAGGAGCCCCGTGGTGATACGCTCCACGTCGGCATGGGTAATCTTTCCGCTCAGGAGGTACTGTACCGAGGTGTAGACCCCCTCACCCGGCTGGAATGGCCTCCCCGTCAGGTATTCCACCGCTTCCCGTGCGGTTCGTCCCACATTATCGGTGACGCCGGGTCGCAAACCGACCTCCACCAGGTAATCAAAGTCCCTGGCTGCGGGAGTGTCGAGATGCCACTCCTGGATCACCTGGTCGCAGAAAGGGCCGGCGGCGGCCTGTTGCAGTTCGGCATCGCTCAGCGCGGCATCCACCGTATACACGTCAATGGTACGCACCCGCTCAACCGGCAGGTGGAGAAAATGCTCGATCTCCCGCTTGATCCGTTCACCACGGGGGTCGCGAACCTGCACCCTGAGGGCGATTTCAATTCGTCTGGTCATTATTCTCCCTTTTCCATATGGACCGTCCGCGTCGGAAACGGTATGACGATCCCCCTGTCGCGGAAACGTTGCAGTATGAGCGAGTTGATTTTGTCGGAAGTGGCAAAGAGCTTACCGTAATCGTCGACCCAGAAAAAGAGCGCCATGTTGAGGGCACTGTCTCCGAAGGAAACGAAAAATGCCTCCGGGGCCGGGTCACGGAGGACGTCCTGAATCTCAAGGGCTATTTCAACCAGAAGCTGCTTTACCAGCTCCACATCACTGCCGTAGGAGACGCCGAGCGACACTCGCCCCTTGGCGCGGATGTCGGGAAATGCCTGGTTGAGTAGAATAGTGTTGCAGAGGTCCGAGTTGGGGATGATGAGCAGCGTATTGTCGAGGGTCCGGATCTTGGTGCTCCGCAGGCCGATATCCGCAACATCGCCCATCTGGCCACCGGAGAGCTGGATACGGTCCCCTATCCGGAACGGGCGGTCGATCATCAGGGTAAACCCGGAAATCACGTGGGCAAGCGTGTCCTTGGCCGCCATCCCGATGGCCAGCGAACCGATGCCGAGTGCGGTCACCAGGGAGAGGACGTCGTAATTGAAGTGCTTGAGGGTTATGATGAGGGCCGTGCCGACGAGAAATATGACCAGTATTTTTTCAGCAAGGGGGATAAGCTGCCGATCCAGCCCCTCTCTCCCCTTTTCGGCGAGGGTGGTGGCATACCAGTTCATTATTTCGTCGATAACACGATAGGCAATATTGGTGAAAATGATTACATTGACGACGAATATGGCACCGGAGGCAATCATCTGCACCTTTGCCGGGAGTTGCAAATAGCGTACGGCATAATAGGCGCCGGTACAGACCACGAAGAGTGTCAGTGGCGGACTGACCCGTTCCAGAATCCGGTCGTCCAGATCGGTATTGGTCGCAGCCGTCAGCCGTGGCAGCACCGATGCCAGAATAAAACGGACCAGGCAGGACAGGCCGTAGAACAGCGTGAAGATGACGACGGCCACGAGGAGTTCCTTGAGCCAGTACAGGTACAGGCCGTCGGTCTCCTGCAGTCGATAGAAATCGAGAATTCTATTCACCAAACACCCTCGTGAAAATGGTATCCACATGCTTGAGATGGTAACTCAGATCGAAGGAGTCGCGGATGTCCGACTCGGAGAGAAATCCCCGTACGTCCGGATCGTTGAGAAGCTCTTCCTGGAGGTCCTTCTTCTGTTCCCAGACTTTCATGGCGTTGCGCTGGACCAGTTCATAGGCCCGCTCACGCGAGGCCCCGGCTGTCGCCAGCTTGAGAAGGACGCGCTGGGAATTGAAAAGTCCCCCCATGAGATTGAGGTTCTTCATCATGTTGTCAGGATAGACCACCAGGTTGCCGATGAGGCCGATGGTGCGGTTGAGCATGAAATCCATGAGGATGGTTGCATCGGGTCCGATAATCCGTTCCACCGACGAATGGGAGATGTCGCGCTCGTGCCAGAGAGGAACGTTCTCGAAGGCGGATACCGCATAGCCGCGGATGAGGCGGGCCAGACCGGTCAGATTTTCGGATAGGACCGGGTTACGCTTGTGGGGCATGGCGGATGAGCCCTTTTGCCCCTTGCTGAAAAACTCCTCCGCCTCCAGAACCTCGGTTCGCTGCAGGTGGCGGATCTCTACGGCGAATTTCTCGATGGAGGAAGCGATGATCGCCAGGGTGGAGAAGAACTCGGCGTGGCGGTCACGCTGAATCACCTGGGTCGAACAGGGAGCCGGCTTGAGTCCTGCCCGGGCACAGACATATTCCTCAACACGGGGGTCGATATTGGCGAAGGTACCGACCGCTCCGGAAATCTTGCCATAGGAGATTGTCTCCCTCGCAGCCTCCATCCGCCGGAGGTTGCGCCGCATTTCATCGTACCAGAGGGCCATCTTGATGCCGAAGGTGACCGGTTCGGCATGGATGCCGTGGGAACGGCCGATCATCGGGGTGTTCCGGTGCTCGTAGGCGCGCTTCTTGATGGTTTCCATGAGGCGGCGTATGTCGTCGATGATAAGGTCGCTCGCCTCCTGGAGAAGCATGGCAAAAGAGGTATCGAGCACGTCCGAGGAGGTAAGGCCGAGGTGGACGAAGCGGGAATCGTCGCCGATATAGTCGGCAACCGAGGTAAGGAAGGCGATGACATCGTGCTTGACCGTTTTTTCGATCTCGTCGATACGGGGCACATCGAATCGCGCCTTGGCCTTGATCCTCTCTACCGCGTCTGCCGGAATGTTCCCCAGTTGGACATGGGCCTCGCAGGCATAAATCTCGACATCCAGCCATTTCTGGTAGCGGTTCTGGGCTTCCCAGATGCGGGTCATTTCGGGACGGCTGTAACGTTCTATCACGGGTGCTCTCCTTTATGCGGGTAAAATATGACTATGCCGCCCAGATGTCGCTGGGACGGTGCTGCTCCCCCACGACGATCCGGGGTGCGCAGAGATTCTGCGAGTCGATCAGCCTTGTCGCAACGTCAAGCGCCACGGACGGATCGTTATTGACTTCGGAAAGATGGGCGAGAAACACCGCTTCCAGCCGGGAATGAAGCAGATCCGCGAGAAGTTCGGACGAATCGTTGTTGGAAAGGTGCCCGTGGCGTGACTTGATACGCTGCTTGAGATGCCACGGATAGGGACCGTTGAGGAGCATCTCTTCGTCGTGATTCGATTCGACGACCAGCGCCCGGCACCCCTGTAGTTTGTCTTTTACGAGGCGTGTCGCAATGCCCAGATCGGTTGCCACCCCCACCCTTCCAGCCGCAGCTTCGATGAGAAATCCGACCGGGTCGCAGGCGTCATGGGTAATGGGAAACGGATCAATGAGGATATCCCTGAAGGTAAATTGATAACCCGCTTCGAATTCGATGACTTCGGTTTTACGTAACGATGTATGGATTTCCCGGCAGGTTGGGTAACTGACTAACAGGGGGATTTTCAGTTTGCGTGCGAGAGTGCCGGCGCCTCTGACATGGTCCGTGTGCTCGTGACTGACGAGAACGGCATCGAGTTCGCAACCCTCGACCCCTATTGCTGCAAGCCGATTCAAGGTTTCGGTGGCGGAGAGCCCGCAATCAACAAGCAGCTTGCTGGCGCCGGCAGCGATAAAAATGGCATTTCCCTTACTGCCACTGGCAAGCAGGCAAACCTGCACGACCCCTCCGATGAACTGACGACCAGACCGCTTGCATAAATCCCGCTCTAGCCGCTAACGACGCTGAGTTAGCAGCACTGGGGCCACCGATGTGAACTTAATGAGCCAGCCCATTTTTATACAGGAAAGCGAGGGGAGATTCAAGGCTAATCTTGGGAATCAGCGGAGAAGATTCAGGTAGTCGAGAGTGGCATCGCCAACGACCGGATTGAGGGGAAGAAGTATGTGGAACGAAGAACCGGGGAAGGACGTAGGGTTGCAACCAGAGGATTCGACCCATATCTCGCCGCCGTGCATCTCTACGATTCCCTTGGCTATGGCAAGACCGAGTCCGGCACCCTTGGACTTGAAGGCAACTTTGCCCGTACTGTGCTCTTCGATGTTCCCGACTTCGTAGAACTTGTCGAAAATACGCAACTGGTCATCCCGGTCGATACCGATGCCCGTATCCTCGATGATGATTTCCACATAGAGGTGGCGCTCCTTGCCAATATTGACCACGGGAGCCTGTCCCTCGGCGGAGGCCGACTGCTTGCTCCTCAGCAGAAACTTGGCGCTGGTGGAAATGATCACCTTACCCCCATCGGGAGTGAACTTGATGGCATTCCCCAGAACATTGGAGAGCAGCTGCATGAGGCGAAGCCCGTCCCCTTTGATGGTCGGTATCGATTCGTCAAAGTTCACTACCAGCTCCTGCTTGCGCATGGAGAAGAAAAAACGCATTTCATTGAGGGACGCTTCCACCAGACGGTTCACATTGACGTCTTCAAGCTTCAACTGGAGACGCCGTTCGTCGATGAGAGATACGTCAACCATGTCCTTGATGATATTGTCGAGACGAGTGGCGGCATTGGCAATATTGCCGACCATTTCGATCACGGTCTTGTCAGCCTTGTCAACCATGTCGGTCATTATCAGTTCGGAATAGCCCATAATGACCGTAAGGGGTGTTTTCAGCTCGTGGGAAGCAAGGCCAAGGAATGAGTCTTTCATTTTGTTGAGCTTGGCCAGGTCTGCGGCGCTCTTTTCCAGATTCTGCATGGTTTCCCGTTCCCTGGTCACATCGCGGAAGGTGGCCTGGACAAGTTGCTCCCCTCCGCTTTTGACACTGCTTACGTGGATCCTGCCAACGACCTGGTACCCTTCTTTCCTGACCAGATTCACTTCCACATCCATCGGCCTGCCACTGAGAGAATCCTTGAAGAGCCTGTGCACCCGGGGAATGTCGCCGATACCGATGAGGAGGAAGAATTTGGTCAACGGGAGCCCCTCGAGTTCCTGGGACGAATAGCCGAAGAATTCCTCCGCCATTTTGTTGACTATCTTGACCGATTCATCACCGCCAACGACAACGATTGCATCTCCCGAATCTTCCATCAGGGATTTGTAGAGTTCCTCCGAGCGCTCCAGTTCAAGGCTGAGACTTTCCAGCCTGAGATAGGACGTGTGCAGTTTATTGTGGGTGCTCTCAAGCTCCAGGTAGCCTTTCTGTATTTCTTCTTCACGGTTTTTGAGAGACTCGGCCATGGAATTGACATTTTTCGCCAATTCATTGAATTCATAGATGGGGATTTCGTTAACACGGGTGCTCAGGTCACCGTCGGAGATCTTCTTCACACCGGAAAGGAGCGTTGAAATCGGCTGCATAATGCTCCGTTTGACGAAAAGAACAACCAGTGAAAAGGAGAGAAGAAAAAATATGAGAAAAATGAAGAGGGAGCGAAGTATGCTGGCACTGACCCTGTCCGATACCACGCTTTGCTTGAATCCCACGTGCACCTGGGCCACGGGCTTGCCATCGGGAGTGTTGATATGGGTTACCGTATCGAAATAATACGCGTTCTGACCGATGACATTGACTTGCCTGCCATCTTTGGAAACAAAATAATTGTGAATAAGGTTGAGACGGAGGGACTTGAACGCCGGGTCACTGAGGAAAAGAGGGGTTGCATCCATATCGGTAATGATGCAGTAGGCTATCTCGGTGTTATCCTGCACATACTCCTGGCACTTTTCGGATATGCCGACCATGTCCTTGATATCGAGACCAAGCCCCAGAACCTTTTCCACATTGCCCTTGAGAGAATTGCCAATGGTCGCACTTCTGAGCACGAGGGAATTCACGTAATCACGCCGCGCCCCGGCTATCCCCATGCCCGACTCGGCAAGGATTGTCAGGAACAGAATGATGAAGGAAAACAGGATGATACGTTTTTCGAGGGAATTCTTCATGTATGAAAAGACTGGCTCCGCATCTAGACTGAAAGAGAATCTTAACATAAATTTTTTGCCAAATGGCAACTAAATTTGCCCAACTATCCATAATGACGAAAAATATATGGGCATTTAACCAATTTTTCACCGTGCCTTAAAAAATCTTGACCTAGAAAGACCAATTTGTTTATTATGCCTTGGTTATGCGTACCTGATTGTTTTAGTTGGCATTATGTTTCAGTGCAAATACTAACAGAAGGAGGCAGTAATGGCTTTGAAAGTAGCGATCAACGGTTTCGGCAGGATTGGGAGGATGGTGTTCCGCGCAGCACTCAAGGAAAAGAGCATCGAGATCGTCGCCATAAACGATCTGACCGATGCAAAAACCCTTGCCCACCTGCTGAAGTATGACTCTGTCCACGGCATCCTGAATGCCAAGGTCGAAGCCAAAGGCGATGAACTGGTGATCAACGGCAAGCCGATCAAGATACTCGCGGTCAGGAACCCGGAAGAACTCCCTTGGAAAAAGATGAAGGTTGACGTAGTCCTCGAATCCACGGGGCTATTCACTGCCCGAGAGAAGGCCGAACTTCACCTCAAGGCAGGTGCCAAGAAAGTCATCATCTCTGCCCCCGCCACCGGCGAGGACATCACCGTCGTCATGGGGGTAAACCACAACCTCTACGATCCCAAGAAGCACAACATCATATCCAATGCCTCCTGCACCACCAACTGCCTTGCTCCCGTAGCCAAGGTCCTCCATGAAACTTTCGGTATCGAAAAAGGTCTGGTGACCACGGTTCACTCCTACACCAACGACCAGAACATACTCGATCTTCCCCACAAGGACCTGCGCCGTGCACGGGCAGCCGCCATGTCCATGATCCCCACCACAACCGGTGCCGCCAAGGCGGTATCCCTGGTGCTTCCCGAATTGAAAGGGAAACTGGACGGCATGGCAATTCGCGTCCCGACCCCCAATGTTTCTGTTGTGGACCTGGTCGTCACTCTGAAGAAAAAGACCGATGTGGAAAAAGTGAACGCGGCTTTGAAAAAGGCTTCCAAGGGTGCTCTCAAGGGAATCCTAGGATTTGAGGAAGCACCGCTCGTTTCTATCGATTTCAACGGCAATTCCCTCTCCTCCATCGTCGATGCCAGCTGCACCAAGGTTCTCGACGGCAACATGGTCAAGGTCCTCTCCTGGTACGACAACGAGGCCGGCTTCTCTCAGCGGGTCGTTGATCTTCTTAAACTCATAAACGGTTAGCATTGCCGAGCAAAGACGGGGGGAGCTAACAGCTCCCCCCTTTCTTTTTGTCCGCTACCATCGATGTACTCTATCCCACACATTCCAGGAGGGACTTATGTCAATACGCTATCTCGATGAAATTGAAAATCTCGCGGGGAAAAAAGTGTTCATGCGAGTGGACTTCAACGTCCCCCTCGACGAACATCAGAACATCACGGAGGACACCCGTATACGGGCAGTTCTCCCTTCTATCAATTACGCACTTGACGCCAACGCTAAGGTCATTCTCGCTTCCCACCTCGGCCGCCCCAAAGGGGAACGCAAAGCCAAGTATTCTATGGCCCCCACGGCCAAGCGCCTATCCAGGCTTCTCGACAAAGAGGTGAAGCTCGCTTCCGACTGCATCGGCGATGAGGTCAAGACGATGATCGATGCCATGCAACCGGGTGATGTCCTCATGCTGGAGAACGTGCGCTTCTACGAAGGGGAAGAGAAAAATGACGCGGATTTTGCCCGCGCCCTTGCCAACGGCTGCGAAATTTACGTTAACGACGCTTTTGCCGTCTCCCACCGCGCCCATGCATCTGTTGAAGCGATCACCCGCTTCTTTCCGGTAGTAGCGGCCGGCTTTCTCATGAAGAACGAGATGAACTACTTCGACAAGGCGATGAAGAACCCGATTCGCCCTCTCGTCGCCATCCTCGGCGGGGCGAAGGTGTCCGGCAAGCTGGAAGTGCTGGAAAACCTGCTCGGGAAGGTCGACAAAATCATCATTGGCGGCGGCATGGCTTTTACCTTTCTCAAAGCCCTCGGCTACAACGTAGGGAAGTCACTGGTGGAAGAGGAACTCCTCGAAACGGCCACCCGTGTCCTCGCCAAGGCCCGTGAATCCGGGACCAAATTCTACCTTCCCGTTGACTGCGTGGCTGCCGACCAGTTCAAGCCCGAAGCGGAGACCAAGGTCACACCGGTCCAGGAAATTCCCGAGGGATGGATGGGGCTCGATATCGGCCCGGCCACGGTAACTCTTTTCACCGAAGCCCTGCAGAATGCCAAGACCATCATCTGGAATGGCCCCATGGGGGTCTTTGAAATGGACGCATTCTCCCGCGGCACGTTTGCCATGGTCTCCGCAGTGGCAAATGCCTATGCCCTCACAATCGTCGGCGGCGGCGATACGGACTCGGCCGTGCATCGCGCCGGCGAATATGCCAAGATCAGCTACATTTCCACAGGGGGTGGCGCCTTCCTGGAATTGCTGGAAGGGAAAAAACTTCCGGGGATCAAAGTGCTGGAAGAAAACGGCCACAAATAGATTGAACTGTTGCGGGAAGCGAGCGACTCAGCTCCTTCTTTTTCCGTGCCATACGACTCACTAACGGGAGGAACCATGAGAAAACCTGTGATTGCGGGTAACTGGAAGCTCTATAAAACCACGCCGGAAGCCCTTGAACTGGTCAACGGTCTCAAGCCGCTGGTGGTAAATAATAGCCGTGTGGAAATTGTCGTTGCGCCGGTTTTCACCGTGCTCGCGAGCGTCAAACAAGCCATTGCAGGCTCCCCGGTCAGCCTTGCCGCCCAGAACTGCTACTGGGAAGAGGAAGGCGCCTTTACCGGCGAAGTCTCTCCCAAGATGCTGGTCGATGCCGGTTGCACCCATGTCATTATCGGCCATTCCGAACGACGGCAGTATTTCGGTGAAACCGATGCTACCGTCAATAAAAAAATAAAAGCGTCCCTTAACGCGGGACTGACTGTCCTCTTCTGTATCGGTGAAACCTTGGCTGAACGTGAAGCGGAGCAGACGCTCGACGTCCTGAAAACACAACTATGCGGCGGTCTTGAAGGATTGAGTGGCGAACAGCTCGCCAAGGTCGTCATTGCCTACGAACCGGTCTGGGCAATAGGTACCGGCAAAACCGCCACAAACGATCAGGCCCAGGATGCGCATTCGTTCATCCGAGGCGTTGTGGGAGGGCTTTATGGGACTGCAGTGTCTGACGCCATGAGGATCCTGTATGGCGGCAGCGTCAAGCCGGACAACATCAAGGGGCTCATGGCCCAGCCCGATATCGACGGTGCCCTGGTCGGCGGTGCGAGCCTTAATGCCGAGTCGTTTGCCGCCATTGTCAACCATCAGGCCTAAAATTAGCTTTTAATTTAGGATGTACTATGATAGAAAGAAAAGTCGCACATCAATCGTAAGGGAAAGAGCATATGACCATTTTTCTTGTTATCATTCACATCACTGTCTGCATCGCCTTGATCGCCGTCGTCCTTCTCCAGTCCGGCAAGGGTGCTGAGATGGGTGCATCGTTCGGTGCCAGCGGAAGCCAATCGGTTTTCGGCGCCGGTGGTGGCAGCACTTTCATGAGCAAGATGACAACCGGTGCTGCAATTATTTTTATGCTCACCTCGCTTGTACTGGCATATCGTGGCGGTCATACCGGCAGTTCTTCCATCATGTCCTCGAAAGCTGCCCAGAAAGCTGCTCCACAGGCTCCTGCCGCACCTGCACAGACTCCTCAGCAGACAAAACAACCGTCTGCCCCCCCTGCACCCCAGGGTACACCGCAGAATCCCCAAGGGACTGTGGCGCCGCAGGCACCCAATAAGTAATTTACACTTGACAGCAGTCGCATCTTAATGGTATTAAAAACAACTCTTGGCGGTATTGTGAATCAAAAAAATTTGTTTGCGGTAGTGGCGGAATTGGTAGACGCACCAGCTTGAGGGGCTGGCGGGGGTTACCCCGTGATGGTTCGAGTCCATTCTACCGCACCAATAAAAAAGAAGGGGTTACGGAAAACCGTAACCCCTTCTTTTTTTCTAGTTTTGTAGCCATCTCTATCGGTTGACCATCGGAAATCAGGTGATACAATGTTTTAGAAAGCGTTAATCTGGGCCCAGCCATGCAGGGGTTAATCTCATGCATACACGAAATGTAGTTTTTACAATCTATAGCATTGCGGTTTTTCTGCTTTTTTATGCCGCGTTAAAAGCTCTTCTGGGCACCCCCCTGAGGGCAGAGTACTATTCCCACATTGCATGCATTCCGTTTATAAGCGCCTATCTGGTCTACGCAAAAAGAAAAACTCAACCTTTATCGCGGGACTATTCGCTCGTGGCAGGTGCCATAATTATCATGGCAGGCATCCTTATTCACGCTATCCGTATTCATTATTCTCCCCATCTCACCACAAACAACGCACTTTCACTGGCTTCGCTATCGGCTATTACATGCTGGATCGGGGGATTTGCTCTCTTTTTCGGCTTCAACTCTATTCGACACGCAGCAGCACCTCTGCTATTTTTCCTCCTTATGATCCCGGTGCCGTCACCGGCAATGGACAAGGCCGTTTACCTGCTACAAGCTGGTTCCTGCGAGACGGTCGAGGGTATCTTCAAACTCATCGGCGTTCCCCATATACGGGATGGATTCGTTTTCCACTTGCCGACATTGAGTGTCGAGGTAGCACAACAGTGTAGCGGCATTCGTTCCACCCTCGCCCTTCTCGTTACCACTGCTCTGGCAGCGTATCTTTTTCTCGACAAATCCTGGCAGCGTATCATTCTTGTGCTCTCCGTCGTGCCTATCAGCATAATAAAAAATGGCCTGCGTATTTCTGTTCTCTCTGTTATGGGAGTATATCTGGACAAAAGCATACTTGTCGATGGATGGCTGCACAGAAGCGGAGGGATTGTCTTCTTTGCAACGGCTCTTCTTCTTATGTCAGTTGTGTTATGGCTGCTGAGGAAAACGGAAAAAGCACGTTTATCACAAGGGGGTGAGAATACATACAAAATACTAAGAAAATGCGCCTAGGGCTTACCAACCACTATCGTACTATGAGGACAGGAGGTGTAGTCATGAGAAAATTATTGAATGCTTGTCTGACGGGTGGCGTATTCATGATGGTTATGGGAGGAGGGTTTGTGCCATTGTTGAACATTGACACAACGATGGAGGCTTATGCCATGGGACGTCTTCCTCCAGGGAATAACAATATCGGAAGGAACAGTGGCGGCGGATACCAGGTGCCCGAGCCCGCTACTCTTTCACTTTTGGGGCTTGGTATTGCTGGTGCCGGTATATTCTACGCTCTTAAAAGACGAAAATAGTAGTTTTGATCAACATGAATAAGAACACGAAAAGGCCGGAGTTGCCGGCCTTTTCGTGTTCTTTGCTTGAATTATTGCCTATCAGCCAAACTGCAATTACCTGTCAAACCACAGGCATGATCGTCCTGAAACAGTAGATTTCCATTCACCATAACCATTAACCTCTCAGTTTGTACTCGAGGCGTTCCTATCGCGCGCTATCGTACAACCCGTTGGCATGATTGTCGGTCACGATAATACCTTCCCGCTCAAGCAGTTCGCCGGTCGCCTTCCAGTACTGATTCATGGCGATGTTATAGTCGGCCAGCGCCCTGTTGTGGTTGCTGCGAGCCGTTGCCAGCGTCGTCTCCACATCGAGAACATCCTTGATGGTAGCGAGCCCCACCTCGTTCCGGCGGATATAGGCTCGCAGGTTCTCTTCGGCGTAGGCCTGGGCACGCTCGGTGACCTCGATCTGCTTATGGGTGGATGCCAGGGCGCGAATCGCTGCTCGCACTTCGTTGGTTATGGACTCCTGCTGGCTCTGGAGCTGGGCTTCGCCTTGGTTTACCCTGAGCCTGCTTTTTATGTAAGCATTCTCGGCTGCGGTATTTCCCAGGGGATAATCGAACTGGAGCGAAACACTCCAGGCAGGATAGTCGCCACTTGACAGCCTGTCCATGTCTCTGCCGTAACCGCTCCCCAGTCCATTGAGACCGGCACTCGCGGCCAGATTAAGGTTGGGCAGGGTGTTGTTCCTTGCCACCCGCGCCTGGATTTCGCTGGTCTTAATCCCGGTTCGCGCCTCCTTGAGTTCGGGACGATTGGCCAGGGCCTTTTGGACCGCATCGCTCTCGCTAATGGCGATCTGCCCGCTGACCGGTCTGTCCGTGGGTTGAATGACGGTAGTGACATTCAGCTGAAGAAGGAGACGGAGCACATCCGATTCGTCCTGTACCGCCCGCTCGGCGTCATTCAGATCCTTCTCCCGGGAGGCAACGCCAAACTCGGCATTGAGGACCTCCATGGCCGGCAGAACCCCGGCCTTGACCCGTGCCTTGGTGTCGGACAGGAGTCTCTGGGCATCCTTGAGGGAAACTCTCTTGGATTCAAGATTCTCGTAGTCGTAGTAAAGCCTGTAATACTCGGTTATTACCTGAAGGACCGTTGCAAGTACCTGGCTCTGGTAGCGGTACACCGACCCTTCCTTCGTCCCCAGGGCAACGGCAATGCCGACCTCGGTCGCTTCCCGGCCGAAGTTCCTGAGGAGCGGTTGGGTGGCATTCAGGGTAAGCGCCGACTGCCAGTAACTGTTTCTGGTAAACGAAGACTGACTGTTCGTATTCGAGTAATAATTGCTGAAGGTCAGCCCCAGGGTGGCGCCGGTGGGAAACAGCTGACTTATTCCCGGATCGACGGTAAATGTCCGCTGGTGGAGTTTGTCGATGCTTCCCGTTGTAACCGTACTGACCGGAATGGTGCGCTCGTCGGTGTACCCCGTGGTAAGGAGAATGTGGGGATCGTAGATGCCCCTGTTGAACCGCACGTCCGCCTCGTTCATGGCCGGCGTGTAAAGCTGGGCCCGCAGGTCGAGGTTCCGCTCTACCGCCAGACGCAGCGCCTCCTTCAGTCCCAACGGGTATGGCGTCTCGTCGGCCCCGGCAACCCCGCACATGAATGCCAGGCAGAGTACGGTCACGATATATTTATTCACGGCGTATCCCTCCTCAATAATCCGTTCAGCAACAGTTCAACTCCCGCTTCGGGAGAGTAGAGCGCTTCTTCGCCCATCATCATGGTGACGATGAAACCCCGCATGCTGCAGAAGATGAGCTTCGCCGCTTCACCGGGATCGCAGTCGCAAAATATGCCGGTCGCGACCCCCTTTCTGACGATATCCTCGATCAGGGAGCGTCGCTTTCTCAGGAACTGCTGCTTCATTTCGAGACCACGGGCAAAACCGAGATCGCGACCCTGCAATAATACCATTTCCTTGTGCTCCCGGGCATAAACAATCCCGGTGGTGATGAACGCAGCAAGAGCCTCCGCCGGTTCCACGATGTTTTCCAACGCATCGGTAGTCCGGGCATCAAGCTCATTCATCCAGCTTTCAAGCAGGGTCAGGTAGAGCTCGTCCTTGCATTTGAAGTACAGATAGACGCAACCGACACTTACCGCTGCACCCTGGGCAATGAGCCGCATGTTGGCACCAGTGTAGCCATGCTCGGCAAACACCTTCTGGCTTGCCGACAGGATGCGCTGGCGCGTAGATTCTCTTGAACGCTCGTTCATGTGAACGATTGTTCAGTCAATCGGTTTCGATGTCAAGCTCTTTTCCCTCTCCCCTTCTAACAAAAAAATGGCTACCCTCCAAGGGGTGCCATTTTTTTGTTACGATCCGACCGCTGGAAGTGCCGGGAACCGTTCCGTCCCCTTATTCTTCATCCTCTTCGCCATATTCGTCCACACCATAGGCTTCGTCGTACCCAAGATCGTCAGCCCCTTCCACCTCGTCCAGCTCGTCCGCCATAAACTGCTCGGGAGAACGGTCGTCCTCCTCCCGTATCGCTTCGAATTTGGCGAGGATGTCGCCTTTGGTGCAATAGCGGCCATCCTTGTGGGCACATACATCCCTGTCGCACAGGTCGAAGAGCTGAATTTCGCTGCAGAGCCGCTGCGGAGCCTGTTCCTTTTCCATGGGTCACCTCCCTGCAATCAATTGCCGTTGGCGTATTCCATAGCCTTGCTCACATCTTCTGAACAGCCGATGTAGATCGGAGCGCGCTGGTCGAGGCTTTCCGGCTTGATGTCGAGAATCGCCCGCTTGCCGTCACTGGCCGCGCCACCGGCATTCTCCACCAGGTACGCCATGGGATTGAGCTCGAACAGCAGGCGCAGCTTGCCATTGGGGGAACCATTGAGGGCGGGATACATGAAAATCCCCTTCCCTTTCAGCAATACCTGGTTGATGTCCGGAACAAATCCTCCGGAATAGCGGAGCTTTGCCCCCTTCGCTTCCAGGTAGCGAATGAACTTTTCGTTCCCCTCGCTGTACTTGTTCCGCAATCCGCCGGGAGAATAGATGTTCCCTTCCGGCTGCATCCTGATATTTTCCCGGGTCAGGGTGAATTCCATCAGGTGGTTCATAGTAAATTCGTGAACACCATCCCCTACCGAGTATACCATGGAAACCCGCGGTCCATAGAGGATGTACATGGCGGCCACCTGCTTGCGTCCTTCCTGCAGCAGGTCGCAACCTGCATAGATACCGACGATGGTCCCGACCGCAAGGTTGACGTCCACCAGGGAGGATCCGTCCAGGGGATCATAGGCCACGGAATACATGCCGTCGGAATCGGTCGTCACTTCGTAGATCTCGTCCATCTCCTCGGAGGCGATCTTGCAGACCACGCCGGAGTGGATCAGCCGCTTGCGCATGATCCGGTCCGACAGAACGTCGAGGGCCAGTTGTTCCTCACCGTAGAGGTTCGACGTACCCGCCACCCCCAGGTCACCGGTCCGGACAGCGTTGATGACGTACTTGCTCGCCTCGGCTATCTCGCAGATGAGATGGACGAGATTGTCCTCTATGTTCTTTGCGCGCAGATGGCGCCTGAGATCGGTCTGAAACTTGGTCTTGCCCGGTTCGCTGTACGGCATTCGTAATCCCTCCCCGATAAAATTATAGTGACCGTAAAATTAAAGTAAATGGCCGGCCAACGCAAGCAAAAACTGCCGCAAATACGGCGTCTGACTTGACTTCATGGACCCGCATGATATTCAATAACAGGACGGCAGTTGTCGATCGCCATTCTGCCGCACTTGTCAGGTCAATCAGCAGAGGAGCAGACATGGATGCACGCAGCAGAAGGAAATTTCTCGGCCTGTGCCTGGGGGGCCTGCTTGCAGGCGCAGGCGGGGCTGTTCTCTACCCTCTCATCCGGTATCTGGCACCTCGCAGGGATGGCAGTGCCCGGCGCACCGTAACCTTCCCCGCTGCCGAAGTTCCCGAAGGAGCGGCCAAGTTCTTTGAATACAACGGCAAGACCGCCGTGGTAATCCGGCAGAAGAACGGCGCGCTGGTCGCACTTTCCGCAGTCTGCACCCATCTCGGCTGCGTGGTGCAGTGGCAGAAGGAAAAAGAAGAGTTTCTCTGCCCCTGCCACGCCGGCAGGTTCAGCGCCGCCGGCCAGGTCTTGGGAGGCCCCCCTCCCAAACCCCTCGAAACGATTCCCGTCACCGCTGCCAACGGCACCATCACCGTCGGCTGAATTCAAAGTCATTAACGCGGAGGATGCATGAATCTCGCGAAACGCATCTATACCTGGGTCGACGTCCGTATCGGCGCCGGGGCACTGGTGGAAAAGGAGCTGACCGGCTACCTCCTCCCCACCAACATCAACGTCTGGTACTCCATGGGGAGCATCCTCCTCTTCATCTTCGCCATGCAGGTGGTGACCGGGATGCTCCTGCTCATCTACTACGTCCCCGACGCCGACAAGGCGTTCAAGAGCGTCACCTTCATCATGAACGAGGTGCCGTTCGGCTGGCTGATCCGGATGTGCCACGCTGTTGGCTCCAACATGATGGTCCTCATCCTCCTCTTCCACATGCTGTCGGTCCTCTTCATGGGGAGCTACAAAAGTCCGCGTGAGATGAACTGGCTTTCAGGCTTCATCCTCCTCAACCTGGTCATGGGGATATCCCTCACCGGCTACCTCCTCCCCTGGAGCCAGCTCTCCTTCTGGGCAACCACCGTGGCGACCAACAGCGTGGGGGCCGTACCGGTGGTCGGGCCGTACCTGGTGGAATTCCTGCGGGGGGGGAAACTTGTCGGACCGCCGACCCTGGGGCGCTTTTTCGCCCTCCACGTGGCGGTCATCCCCATTACCATCGCGGCCCTCGTCGGCGCGCATATCTTCTTCCTCCAGCGCACCGGCGTCTCCACGCCGCCATTCGGCCTGCAGGAGACCACCAACAGGTGGCTTGGGGATCGCTACCGCTACGAAAGCCATCCGGGAGGGATTCCGTTCTTCCCCCATTACGCGCTCCAGGACCTGACCTCCATCGCTGTCTACTGCGCCCTCTTTCTCGGCGTAGTGTTCTTTGATCCGTACATATTCTTCCCCGCCACCGCCTTCGTGCCGGCCGATCCCTTCCAGACCCCGGCCCACATCAAGCCGGAGTGGTACTTCCTCCCCAATTACCAGACCCTGAAACTCTTCCCGAGCGAATTTCTCGGCATTGCAGTCCAGGGGGCAGCCATGACCTTTCTGGCCCTTCTCCCCTTCATCGACCGGGGACAGGAAAAGCATCCCCTGAAGCGTCCTCTCTTCCTAGCCTGCGCCATCGGCGGCATCGTGCTCTATATCGCTCTTATGATCTGGGGGCACTACTCATGAACCGTACTTCCCCGAAGGTGGGCAACGTCCCCCCTCCCCTCCGTTTCGCCCTGGTCCTTTGCTTCATGCTTGCCTTCCCCCTGCCGGGGGGAGCCCAGGAAACCGTCTGTCTGCAGTGCCACTCAGCCCAGACCGGCCCCGGAAGCAAGGCAGTGAAGCCTTGGCAGGCCAGCATCCATGCCGAGAATGGCATCTCCTGCCACGACTGCCATGGCGGCGACCCGAAGGATGCCGCCAACGCCATGAGTCCTGCCCGGGGATTCCTCGGCGTGCCGAAAGAGACCGACGTCCCCGCCTTCTGCGGCCGTTGTCACGTCGGCATCCGTGACGACTACCTGCAGAGCGCCCACGGACGAGCTCTGGGCAAAGGGGGTCCGACCTGCGTCACCTGCCATGGTGCCCATGACATCAAAAAAGTCACCCTGGACCTGATCAACGAAAAGAGCTGCAGTCGCTGCCACCCCTACGAACGGGCGGCGAACATCAAGGCTGCCATGGAAAAGACCGAACGGCTGATCGTGGCGATCGAGGAGCGGCTCGCCCGGTTCAAAGGGGAAGGAGTGGATACGGAAGCGACGGACAAGAGTCTGTTCGCCCTTCGGAACACGTACCACCGCCTGTTCCATGAAGTCAACACGGCCCGGGTGACGAACGAGTCGGCGAAGCTCCAGGGGGAACTGGGGAAATTGGACCAGACACTGCAAAAGATCGACGAGCAGCGCGCCAAACGGAAAATCGCCGGCGCCTTCGTTGTCGCCGCCGCCCTTGTGGCGGCTCTTCTCTTCCATCTGCTGCGCAAAACCTGCGACTGACGCAGGTAGCAGCACGAAACCGGGGTCGGACGGCACTGCCGGCGACCCCGGTTCGTTCACCGCAGGAATCCCTTCGCGTCCGCGCTATTTCTTCCGCACCATCATGTACCTCTGGTAGTTGTTCCGCCCCTGCTCCTTGACCCGGTACAGGGCGATATCCGCGTTCTTCATCAAGGTTTCTTCGTCTTCGCCGTCGTCGGGGAAATCGGCGATCCCCACGCTTGCGGTCACCTTGAGCGTATGACCGTCGCAGACGAACGGCTTGCGGAACGCCTTGACGATCTTAGCGGCAATCACGTCCGCGCTGGCTGCCGAAGCGATGGCCGGCAGCAGGAGCACGAACTCGTCTCCCCCCATCCTCGACACCGTATCACTCTTGCGCAGGATGTTCTGCAGCCGGCCGCTCACCGCCTTGAGCAGCATGTCCCCCGTCCCGTGCCCCAATGTGTCGTTGATATCCTTGAAGCGATCCAGGTCGAGAATCATCAGCGCGCCCCGGGTACCGTTGCGTTTCGAACCGGTCAGTGCCTGGGAGAGGCGGTCGTTGAGGAGGACCCGGTTGGGAAGGCCGGTCAGGGCGTCGTGGTAGGCCAGATGGTGTATGGTCTTCTCCTGTTCCCGCTTCTCCGTCACATCCCGGAGCATGAGCACGAATCCGACCAGCTTCTTCTGCTTGTCCAGGATACTGGAGAGGCTGCCGTCGTAGTAGCGGGAGTGGCCATTCCGGTTCATTTCCATGGGGAAGAGATGCTTCCCCTTCTTCCGTATGATCTCCTGGGCCTTGAACAGGCGGTTCGGGGCGACCCCCTCCAGTTCGTGGAGTTCCATGGCGGTCCGGCCGATGGCGTGGCTGGCGCTGCAGTTGAACACCTTTTCCGCCACCGGGTTGAAGTACTTGATCCTGAACTCGCTGTCCGTGGCGACAATCGCCATGTCGATGGACGAGCTGAGGATGTTGTCCAGGTAGATGGTCTTGTCCAGGAGATCCCGGGCAGTCTGCTGGAAAATGTCCTCCTTCTCCCGGATGATCTCCTTCAGGGATTCGACGTATTTCCCTTCCAGCCCCTTGATGATATCGGACTGGGTGATGATCCCTTCGATCCTCCCCGCGGGGTCGAGCACCAGTATCCGGCGGAACCGGTTCTGTTTCATGACCGTTGCGGCCTTGTGGACTGTCGTTCCGATCGGGACGGACATCACCGGGCTGTTCATGACCATGCCGACCGGGGTGGTATCCAGTGCCACGCCATCGGCAACCAGCCTGACCATATCCCGCTCCGTCACGATACCGACCGGGGAATTATCATCGACCACCACCACGCAGCTGATTCCCGGCCCCGCCATCCGCTCCAGGATGTGGGCCAGGGTCACCTCTCGACTGACGGTTACCACCTTCCGCGTCATCACCTGCTCGACCTTCCGCATCTCCATGAAGTACTCGAGCCCCAGGATATTGATCAGGTCCGACTGGCTCATCACCCCCAGCAGTCTCCCCCCGTGGTCCACCACCACGTGGTGGCGGATTTTGTTGGAGAGCATGAGGTTGTATGCCTCGTACACATTCAGGTTCCCATGGATGGTTACCACCGGGCTGGTCATGAGGTCGCCGATCGGCTGGCTGCCGATACGTACCCGCCGGTTGGCCACCCGCACCAGGTCCCGTTCCGTAAAGATGCCGAGCGGCCTTTTCCTGGCCGCCACGACGAGGCAGCTGATGCGCGAGCTCGCCATGATGGTGACGGCCTCGACAAGCGGTGTGTCGGGGGGGACGGTGATGACGTCGCGGGAGACTATCTGGCTGATCTTCGTCTTATGAAGCGCAATGGACATTCGTATCGATCCTTTACCTGACGGTTTCCCTGATTTCCTGGGCGGGGCTCACGAAGGAAATCCCCTGCCCCGATTTCATGCCGATCATAACGCATTCCACGATGGGGACGTTCACCTCGCGGCTCGCCGACCAGCGCACGATGAAATTCGCGCCGGTGCCGCCGACGGTATCATCCTCGGGTAGGTAAATGGACGTGGACTCCAGCGGAGCGAGGGTAACGGGCTGCTGGTAGTAGCGTCGCACCAGCTTCCCCTTGGTGTCGTAATAGTCGGCTGACTGAAGGGTGATGGAGTTGGACATATCCGTATTCCGGATACTCAGCATCGTCGCCAGGTTGAACGGGATTTTTCGGGGGGCGCTGAAGATGTTGGAGTAGACCGGCACATAGAGGGTCTGCCCCTTGGCAAGTCGGTATTCCGAGGCGGCGGAGGACGGTCGGGACCACGAAAAGCCGAGCGAAAGACAGAAAAGTGCCGCAACGAGTATTTTTCCAGAAAGGTGACGGGATATCATGAATTCCTCCTTTAAAAAGCTTACAGGGAGCATCATCCTTGCGTTTACCCGGGATTCCTGCACTGACCCTTTACTGCTCTTCAGTCCGTCAAGATATCAAGTGGGACGTCCAGGGAACGAGCTATTGCCGAGAGCGTTTCAACCGTACCCTGCCGCTTGCCCGTTTCGATCTGCGATAAGTATGGCTTGCTTATTCCTGCCCGATTTGCAAGTTCCTGCTGGGTCAGGCCGCGATGTTCACGCCAGAGTTTAATCGGTGATTCTCCTGCAAGCTCAGCACGCAGGATCTCGTCGGGCACCGTGAATTCCCGTCCGGCGGTATATGCTTCATGAAATTCGGCAACTGAATGTGCGTCGGCTTCATCCTCAAGCAGTTCAAGAAAATGTTGGTAATCTTCGTAAGGAATCACGGCAAACTCAGGGTGGCCATTCTTTTCAATAATCTGTGCTTTCATTGGTAAACATCTCCTCTTGGCGCGATTCGCACTACGGCTATCAACAGGGCCTGTTCGTGAATCGTATAGACAATCCGCCAGTCTCCTACCCGCAACCGGTAGCCGGGATGATTGGTAAGTTTCTTGACATTGTTATTCGGCGCCATTGGGTCGATCGCCAATGACTCGATCTTCTCCAGGATAAGCCGCGCTGTGTTGCGTGGCATGGCTTTTAACGCCTTTCGGGCGGCTCTTGAGTATTCAATGGAGAACATGATTTATGTTAACATATTGCTAACATATCAGCAAACTTATTTTCCGGCCGATCTTGGCGCTGGTTGCCTTAGAATAGCGTCAACACCGTTGCCTCGGGCATGCAGTTCAGCCTGATCGGCGCAAGTAAACATCCCACGCCTCGGGATACGTACGTCTGTCGTTCTCCGTCCCTTGCCAACCCTTGGCGATATTTCTGTCCGAACTTCGAAGGCATAACAGGCTGGCCAAGAAACGGTACAACAATCTGGCCGCCATGAGTGTGGCCTGACAACACTAAATCAATACGCTCATTCGAAAGTGAAATATCATCGTTGATGTCGGGGTTGTGACTGAGAAGAATCTTGATCGAATCTCCGTTAATTCCCTTGCATGCTGCCGCAAGGGAGCAGCTTGACTCCCAATAATCGTCGACACCGAGAAGGTGAAAGGTCGCTCCCGCCTTATTCAGCTCGACACTGGTGTTCCTGAGCCACGTCACGCCAACACGCTTGCTGAGTGTATCACAGATTGCCCCGACCGCCGCCAAACCGCTCCAAAAGTCGTGATTTCCCAAAACGCCATAAATTCCGAGAGGAGCTTTCAAATGAGAGAGTGCGGCTGCACAGCGTTCCAGGTACCGGGGTTTAAACTCACCGATGGAACCTGAAAGGAATTTGGTGGAACCTGAGATGAAATCCCCCGCAAGTACAATAACGTCAGGGCGTTCCGACATCACCAAGTCGGCAGAGGCCTTTATCAGCCCGTCAGATACGATGAATGATGAATGAAAGTCTGTCAAAAGGCCGATCTTGAGCCCTTGAAGCGGAGTCGGCAACTGCTTGATTCTTACCGGAACTCGCACAAGTTCGACCTGCGCTGCCGTGGAATTGTAATACCCCTTTCCAAGCGTGGCGACAATCAAGCCTCGTAATGAATATTTTAAAAAATTACGTCGGTTCAAATTCTTCTCTTATTTGAGTTCTGGCTAACGGGGCTGAGGCTGACCGCCCGTTTTTTTGGGGCGGTCGTGCCGATGGTTGGAAACCCCGCCTATTTATCATTTGACATGCTGTAAGATATAACTTACATTATTGGCAATGCAAACAGAGCCATTCAGAATAGCGTATTACACCGACGAACACGGGAACAAACCATTCCGAGAATGGCTAAATGATTTGCGTGATCAAGTCGCTGCCGTACGCATCCGCGCTCGCTTGACGCGGGTAAGAGCAGGAAATTTTGGTTCAGTCCGCAACGTCGGTGATGGTGTTGTGGAACTGAAGATAGATCATGGCCCCGGTTACCGTGTTTATTACGCGATTGACAATGGAACGGTTGTTCTCCTTCTGTGCGGCGGAGACAAACGGACTCAACAGCGCGACATAGAAAGCGCCCAACGGTTTTGGAAAAACCATCAGGAGCAACGAAAATGAAACATATGACCGACTACGAATCCGATCTTCATGAGTGGCTGAAATCTCCCGAAAATGCCGCTGCATATCTGAATGCAGTTTTGGAAGAGGGTGATAAGTCAGCGATGTTGCTAGCCTTGCGGGAAGTGGCTCAGGCACATGGCGGCATGGCGGCAGTGGCTGAAAAATCACATGTAAAACGCGAAAGTCTGTACCAGATGCTTTCCAAACGTGGCAATCCGGAGCTAACCAGTCTTTTTAATGTTCTTCATGGCATGGGTCTGACCATTACCATTCAACCGATGCATGAGGTCGGGGCATTGAATCGCCCCTAGTTTTTTAGACACTCGAGGTTTTCAGAAAATGGCGTCTTTCAAACTCCACCGGTGAAAGGTCATCGGTGTAACTATGGCGCCGGATTGGATTGTAGAACATCTCGATGTAGTTGAAAATATCCTGTCTTGCTTCTTCTCGATCTTTGTATGTCTTACGCTTGATCCGCTCGCGCTTAAGCAGTTGGAAAAAACTTTCCGCGACGGCGTTATCATAGCAGTTTCCTCGACGGCTCAGTTTTTATTGTAATCCCATCAACGTATATCGCGAGAGTGGGATGAAATAAGATAGCAACGGCACCTGAGATCAGTAGCAAAAATTTTATTTTTTTGGCATTTTCCCCTCTGCCAACGGGACTGAGACGCAGCGGATGTGCGGTGTTAGTTGTGCTGACCGTCTGCCGCCGAGTTGTTGAACTTCGCTTCAATCTTTTTGAATTTCAGATGGATACGCCTCCACTTGGGTAACAAGGTCAGGTCTTGGTGATCCAGTTCCTGTCGGGGTTTTTGACGTGGAACCGCACCACGGTGCCGCAGTTCTTGCACAAATCGGCAAGCAGTGGCTCGGTATTTCTGATTATCATGCCGGTCTTGTACTCCAGCCCCGTGCCCCCAACCTCGACGGATTGTGACACCGTGATATTCCTTGCGATTTCGATGCTGCCACATGTCTGACAGATCGTTGGAGTATTGCCTTCCATCTCGCCTCTCTTGGTAACGGGGTCGGCCTTGACCTGCCATCGGGCAGGTCCAAGGACGTGGTTATGCGTGGCTAGCTCTACTGACTGCAAAGAATCCAAAAAAGATAGATGCAACAGGTATAGTGACCCACAAATAAATACTAGAAAACGCCTCCTGCTTGGAGGCAAATTGTCGTTTTTCACTCTTCTTCATTTTTCTTCATTCCAAGTCATGCCAACGGGGGCGGAAGATCACCTGACGGGTTTATGGTCAGGTGTATCTTTCTGGTTGGCTGCTGAGATTCCCTCTGAATATGTAACGTGGACGCCTTCAACTTGCTCTTGTTTTTTAAAAATTCTCGTCTTGTCGGCATAATTCACAAGGATATTATTTCCGTTTTGCCAAGATACAGTCACTTTTGGACCTCCCCACTGCCCAGTTGCAGCTTTTCCGTGGTCCGAGTCAGCAACAAATACATTTCCGCCTTCATTTGGCAGTTCTTCTTTGGATGGAAGTATAGAAATTTGGGTACTAAAATCCGTTGTTGCTCCGCAGTCCCGCGCAAAGAGAATGGCCTTTTTCGATCCATCAGGAGATGTGTAAATAGAAACAATTGAGTTATCGCAAGCGGTATTCTTTTTCAGAAATGGGATGGCAATGGCTGCAATGATTCCGACAACTGGAATCAGGACATACATGCCAACCATGAACTTTGCTTCTTTTTTAAAAATTCCGTCTTTCATTATTCCTCAGCCAACGGGCCGGCCCTTGACCCGCACCGGGGCGATTCTCAGCCCCGGTCGGCGTCCAAGGGCCTGGTTATGCCTCAGGTTTTGTCCTTGGCAATTTTGACTATTATCCACCCACCATAAACAAAGTATGTGCTTAAAATAATGGCCGTAACCTTTAGTAATAACTGCTCTGTTGGAATAAGAAATACCGCCCAAAACACAGTGATTATCTGAGCTAGAAGGTATAATCCCATAATCCACTCTGCCGTCTTCTTTCCTTTGATGGCAAAATAAGAAACGGCTGCCATAACCACAAAGGCCAGTAGATGGAGAGTTGGAAGCCTGCCGGGTCTCACTCCCGTGGCATAGGCATAAACTGTCTGGGTTCCTTTGAACAGAATGAACGTGCCAAGGATTACAGCTGGTTTTTTGAGAATTTCAATGGTCTTATTCATATTCATTGGCATAACGTTATGAGGCGCACCAGCGCGTCAGCGCCTGTGTGCCGCCGAGTGTTGGACCTGTCTTTCTATCTCCATGACCTGATATTAACTTTAACTACACCAGCCTTTTCTAAAATTTCCTCTGCTGTCCTAATTTGTTCATTATCAAAGAAATACCCATAGGCTCCAAAAGTTGATTCTCCTGTTCTAGAGCGACATGAGCCTTCGCTGAAAATTCCTTTGGGAAGCAAAATTAATGTGGTTTTTGAATTTTCCCATTTCTCCCAATTATATCCATCAAGCTGTTCGTACTTGATTGCCATTAAAGCGCAGCCAGTAATACCAACACTCGTAAAAATCAACGGTTGTCGTGATGATAAAGCTATTGCAAATGCTCCAATGCAAACAAAGCTTAACGTGATAAAAACAGTAGCAAATATGTAAAATGAATTGTCCATGGATAGATCAGAAATAGTTCGGAATACGTAATTCATGACCCACAAATAAAACAATGCATATGCCAATGAAAGTACGATCATCACGGATCGTGGCACCTTTGCACTCTTTGTCCTTTGCATATCAATTCGTAACAATTCAGGTTCAGCTAATATTCTTTTTCTCTTTATGGGGCTTAGTTCAATCAATTATAAATCCTAATCTATTTTATTGTGGTCCAACGGGCCGGGCCTTGACCCGCGCCGGGGCGCTTCTCAGCCACGGTCGGCGTCTAAGGCCCTGGTTGGGTGTCATCTTGTCATAGCTATAACCTGCAAGATGAAGTTCACCACAAATGCGGTCCAGAAGACGTACCACGAAATCAGATTCAGACATGGAATTACTCTGCCTTTTTTGATTTCAATATATCGTTGCCGCATGTATCCAAATAGCTTCAGGTCAAAGCTTACGGAGTACTTGCTCCGCGCAAACATGAGGATAGGATTTTCTCCGTTTAGACGAAGGATCAGAAGCATGTATGCCGTCGTTAATGGGAAAATAGTTGCGGCGGTGACGCAGATCTTGTTGCCGATATTTAAGGTTTCATTGATTGTCATTTTTATATTCACCCAACGGCTCGGCCGGTGACCCGGCGCGGGTTTATCGCGGTCGGGTCCACTGGTCTCGTTGGGCATCCGTGTTCAGGGTCAACTTTCTAAGGGCCTCCACAGCCCTCAACTCAAACTCAGTCGGCACGAAAAAACGAGCAAGCAGTCCTGGGCGGTATCCGAGGAAGAAATCACCCGAGAAGTTGTTCGGAATCTGTTCTTCGTCGAAGGCTAGTTTCACAGATAAAATGTCGGATTGATCTGTCGTCTGAAATACTTCAACGAATTCACCTTCGTAAAATTCTTCCTTTTGATTTTTTTTAGGTTGATTCTCTTCAGGTTTTTCTACAAGAGGAACGGAGCAATCAGCGCAGGTATAGTAACCTTCTCGGTACTCCGTTTTGCACAGTGGACAAATCATGATAGTTCGCCTTTACCAGCTCAGCTTCTTATTTTGAAGATCAATCACCAGTTTTGCGTAAACATCTACCGTTCCGTCTGGCAGGATTTTCTTTCTACATACGCAACTGGCTGGGGTGAATCTGTATGCCGGGAAATACTCACCTTCAAGGTATCCTTGCCTTTTTGCTTCTCTACTGCATTTCCATTGATTGATTTGCAGATCGAAAGCCATTGAAATAAGAAAGGCTACAAGTATAGGGAAAACGATCCATTTAACTATTCGTGGCGTTATCGGATCATCTGGATTTGGAATTTCTGGTGGCATTTATTTTCCTCGCCCAACGGTGATGAGGGTGACCGGGTTCACCGGTCTTCCCGATTGTTGGCATCGTTTTTTCTGCTCTGTATAAGTTATGGCCTTTCATAGACAAATAATGGCTTGAAAAGCGCTGTAATTAGCTCTATATTTAGAGCTGAACAAAGGAGGCAATTATGAACATGGACACCATTTACGCCGATTTTTCTATTAGCATGTCGGAATTCAAGAAAAATCCGTCGCAGGTACTCCGCGTCGCCGGAGAAAAACCGGTGGCGATCCTTAACCATAACCGACCGGCATTTTATATGGTCACACCTAAAATCTTCGAAATGTTGGTCGAAGCCCT
Organism: Geomobilimonas luticola; assembly: GCF_018476905.1. Classification (GTDB taxonomy): domain Bacteria; phylum Desulfobacterota; class Desulfuromonadia; order Geobacterales; family Geobacteraceae; genus Geomobilimonas; species Geomobilimonas luticola. Next base: position 74,008 of record NZ_JAHCVK010000007.1, on the reverse strand, counting down.
TGCTGACCGGGATCTGACAGAGCTTGTCCGGCATCGGCTTTCACAAAAAGATCGGAGTGTCGAGGTAGACATTGACACCGTCTAAAGCCGACAAAGGGGAAACCATATACCGCCTCAAATTCGTGCCAGATGCTCTCAAGGAATGGCAGACCCTTGACGGCAGCATAAAGGAACCTCTGCGCAAGGCGCTAAAAAAACGTCTGGAGCAACCTCATATGCCAGGTGCGGAGTTGCATGGCGACTTGCGTGGCTGTTACAAGATCAAGTTGCGCAAACAAGGATACCGCTTGGTCTATCTGGTTGAGGACGATGTCCTTGTCGTCCTTGTGCTGGCAATCGACCGCAGAGAAGACTTGGCGGCTTATCACGCTGCAATGCTTAGATTGTTAGGGAAATGATGCTTTGTTTTGCCAGTGACCATTACACCCCCGCATAACGAGACGTTTTTAATCTTTTCCAATTATCCGCTTGTTTTTCTTTCGACTCATTCTCCTCTGTACGGCAACAAACACGATGAAGCAGATGAACCCGGCTCCGAACGCTAGACGATATGCTATAGGGTCGATACCGAAAAACCGAACTACGTTGTCTTCCCATTCTACTATCTTGTGTGCAAAAACGAATCGGAGGACGGTAAGAACAATTCCAATGATGAGCAATAGCTCGATAAGAGCAATACCGCTTTGATTTGATTCTTTCGGTTTCATTTGTTTTCCTGCCAACGTCATAAGGCGCACCGGCGGAGCGTAGCGAAGACCGCGTGCCGCCGCGGGTTGGACATTTGTACTTAACCTACTGTTTGAAGGTTGAGTTGCGCAGTGGCTTTGTTTCTGAACTCTATTGTTGCCTGCCTGTCAGGCATTAATTTCAATAATTTGTCAAAATATACAATCGCTCGTTGATATTGTCCCAAATGGTATAGATTATTCTATAGATTTTAAATGTGTTTTCCTCGACTTTGCCGGTAAATGGCCGTTCTTTAGCTGACGAGAAAATACTCCAGAAACTCCGCGGCCCAACATTCTCCATAAGTCTTTCTCTCACCTGTGGCAATGGTTCAGGCACAACTAGGTCAAATGTATCGTATGGCAACAATTTCATATTTTCTCCAGCCAACTCGTTATTGACCGGTTAGACCGGTGTATCTATATTTAGACGCAAGCATCTACATGTATATGCAAGCATCTACAGGTATATAACATTTTTGCATATACCGGTAGATGCTTTTCGGTTTTTTGCTACTTATCCATTGCATCTATATGTATATGCTTTTCGAGGGCTGTCCCTGTAATATTGCCGTATCGCACATACCAAAGTTTCTGATCAGGTTTCCATTTCCCACCGGCTTCTTTGACTTGTTTGCGGAGGTCGGTTTCATAGCCTTCGATTTTTACTGCAACAAGTGAGTCCGCCGTAAATTTCTGTGGAGGTGGCTGCCATTCTGTCCGCTCGACTATCAGTTCTACGGTTTTCAGTCGCTGCCGGGTTGCTGCATCATATCTGAAGCGGACGCACACAAGTGCATCGCCATATTTATCGGTTAGACGCTTGGTGCCACGTTGACCCGGTTTGAGGCAGAGGCGAGTTTTCATCGTGCCCCCTTTCGAAAATGTGTCGCAAAGTATACTCAATTTCTGGTAATACATGAATTAAAAAATTTCAAGGAATTATGATGATTCTGTTACCGAACCATCTTTTCAAACAGTACCGGTCGTATTGTGTCATCAACGGCGTCACAGACTGTGATTTTGCCGACTGCCTGAAGTGGCTGCGTTACTTCCTTGATTTCTGCGAGAAGTACCAGATTACTGGGGATGAGGACGAGCGGATTCGTTTGTTCCTGAACAAGCTTCACCAGAAAGGGCAATCGGAGGAGAAGCGTACACAGGCGAAGAAGGCTGTGTCACTCTTTTTGGCTATGGTTCGGGGCGGAGCGGCGAGCCAACCGCCGGCACTGGATGTTACAACAGCGCAGCCTCAGAACCGGCGCACTGAAGTCACAGAGCAATCTCGGCAAGGGACTATTCCCGGCAAGTCGTTCTATAACACGGCCGGCTACCAAGAAAAATCCACGTCACCCGAGTGGGATGAGGTCATGTCGAAGTTGGCGGATGAAATCAAAGTGCGCCATTATTCCCGCAAAACACTTCAGACATACGCCAAATGGTCGCGGCAGTTCCAGCGCTTCCTGAAGAACAAGTCGCCGGAGGAGTTGACTACCGATGATGTTAAGGAGTACCTCACCTTTCTGGCGGTGAAATGCCATGTAGCCGCATCTACTCAGAACCAGGCGTTCAATTCTCTTCTGTTTCTCTTTCGCCATGCCCTGAAGCGCGACTTCGGTGAGCTGCGCGGTGTACCACGGGCGAAGAAGTCGCTCTATATTCCGGTTGTGCTCTCCCGGGAAGAGATCGACAGCATCCTTGCCCATCTCTACTATCCCTACAACCTCATCGTGAAACTCTTGTTCGGCTGCGGCCTTCGACTGTTCGAGTGCCTGCAACTCCGGGTTCGGGATTTCAATTTCGATGCGGGTGTGTTGACGGTGCACGGCAAGGGGAAGAAGGACCGGACCGTGCCGCTGCCGGAATCGAGCAGGGATGAACTTCAGAGACAGATGAAGCGGGTGAACGATCTGCATGCTAAGGATCTGGAAGAGGGGTACGACGGAGTCTTTCTGGATGATGCCGTTGAGAAAAAATATCCCAAGGCACCCAAGGAGTTGGTGCATCAGTGGTTCTTTCCGCAGAAGGAGCTGGCGCTGGTGGAGGAGAATGGCGAGCGGCGGCGGGCACATGTCCATGAATCACGGCTGCAGAAGGCGCTCTACCTCGCAGTACGCAAGGCCGGCATTCCCAAACGGGTTACGGCCCATACCTTCCGCCACTCTTTCGCCACCCACCTCCTGCAGGCCGGTTACGACATCCGCACCATCCAGACCAAGCTCGGCCATGCCAGCCTTAAAACAACAATGATCTACACCCACTGTGTGCCGGTCAGGACCATCAAAGAGGCACGAAGCCCGCTGGATTTCTGACGTATCGCCGGCATCCGAATGAAAAAGGCCGCGCATTCCTGCACGGCCCCTTCCCTGTTCTTCACACTGTCTGCCCACCTCAAGCCCGCGTCAGCTGCCGGTACTTGATCCGGTGGGGCTGGTCGGCGGCAGCGCCGAGCCTTTGGCGCCGGTCTTCCTCGTATTCGGAATAGTTGCCGTCGAACCAGACCACTTGGCTTTCGCCCTCGAAGGCGAGAATGTGGGTGGCGATCCGGTCGAGGAACCAGCGATCGTGTGAGATGACCACGGCGCAGCCGGCGAAGTTCTCCAGCGCCTCCTCCAGCGCCCGCATGGTGTTCACGTCCAGGTCGTTGGTCGGTTCGTCCAGGAGGATGACGTTCCCGCCATCCTTGAGCATCTTGGCCAGATGGACCCGGTTCCGCTCCCCGCCGGAGAGCAGCCCCACCTTCTTCTGCTGGTCGGCGCCGGAGAAGTTGAAGCGGGCCACGTAGGCGCGGGAATTGACCTGCTGCTTGCCGAGCTGGAGCATGTCCTGACCGCCGGAGATCTCTTCCCATATGGACTTCTCCGGGTCGAGCTGATCGCGGCTCTGGTCCACATAGGCAAGCTTGACCGTCTCGCCGGTCCTGAAGGTGCCCGAGTCTGCCGTCTCCTGGCCGGTGATCATCCGGAACAGGGTGGTCTTGCCGGCGCCGTTGGGACCGATGACCCCGACGATGCCGCCGGGGGGGAGGCGGAAAGAGAGCCCCTCGAAGAGGAGGCGGTCGCCGTAGGACTTGGACACGTCTGCCGCCTCGATGACCACGTCACCCAGCCGCGGCCCGGGTGGAATGAAGATCTCCAGATCCTTGGCGTGCCGTTCGCTCTCCTGGGTGAGAAGCTGCTCGTAGGAGGCGATGCGCGCCTTCCCCTTGGCGTGGCGCCCCTTGGGGGACATCCTGATCCACTCCAACTCCCGGGCCAGGGTCTTCTGCCGCTCGCTCTCCGTCTTCTCCTCCTGGGACAGGCGCGCCTGTTTCTGCTCCAGCCAGGAAGAGTAGTTCCCCTGCCAGGGGATACCCTGCCCCCGGTCCAGTTCCAGGATCCACCCCGCCACGTTGTCCAGGAAGTAGCGGTCGTGGGTGACGGCGATGATGGTCCCCTCGTAGCGCTGCAGGTGGTGCTCCAGCCAGGCGACCGATTCGGCGTCCAGGTGGTTGGTCGGTTCGTCCAGGAGGAGGATGTCAGGCTTCTGGAGGAGAAGGCGGCAGAGGGCCACCCGCCGCTTCTCGCCACCGGAGAGAACCTTGACCGGCGTGTCGCCGGGGGGACAGCGAAGGGCATCCATGGCCATCTCCAGCCGGGCATCCAGGTCCCAGGCGTCCAGGTGGTCGAGCTTCTCCTGCACCGCCGCCTGCCGGTCGCACAGCTTGGCCATCTCGTCGTCGGACATGGGCTCGGCGAAGCGGGCGTTGATCTCGTTGAATTCGTTCACCAGGTCGACGGTCTCCTGCACCCCCTCCTCCACCACCTCACGGACGGTTCTCTCCTCGTCCATGAGCGGCTCCTGGGGGAGAAAACCGACGGTATAGCCGGCCGACAGGACCGCCTTGCCGTTGTACTCCGTATCCACACCGGCCAGGATCCGGAGGAGCGAACTCTTTCCCGAACCGTTGAGCCCCAGCACGCCGATCTTGGCGCCGTAGAAATAGGAGAGATAAATATCCTTCAGTACCGGTTTCTTGTCATAAAACTTGCTCACTCCGATCATGGAGTAGATGACCTTGTTTCCTTCGTTGCTCATGTATCTCGCATCCTCCTTGGATTGTGTCGCGCCAAAATATCAGCAGCTTCGGACAGATGCAAGCCAAAATTAGACCCGGCGGGATCCCCTGTAACAATGGTTCCGGCATAGTGTCAGCGAAAAGATGCACAGAGTAATATCGAATTGACTTGCCACCGTCACTTTGCTATTTTTCCAGTAAATAGCGGCTCAGTTCACTATCGTTCATGACGATGGGGAGCTGAATCCCTGACAACCATTCCAGAGAGTGCGACCATGCTTACCCTCGACAAGTCGTTGCAAGCGATCGAAGCTGCTGAAGACGAAGTACTGGAAGTGCACCGTTCCACGGCTGCCATAGCTTCGCCGGAGGGGTTGTCAAAACAGCCGTGCACCGCTTTTCTCTGCGGGATCAAGCAGGATGAAACTCCCCGCATCTATGTCGGACTTGTTTCGAGGGACAACAAGATCTTCATCTATACCCCTGCGAAACAGCCGGATAGCATGACGGCATATGCAAAAACCCTCAAGGAAGTCATCGCCGATGTGGAGGAAATGGGATTCCAGCTGAGCGAGATCAACCTTAAATACAGCAAGGCCCTGCGGGAAGTTATCATCAAGGATGTCCGCATCCTCGTCCCCCCCGGCTCGCTTAGAAAGACCGCGCCTAAACCGTCGGCAGCCGCAGAACCGCAAGGGAGTGGCGGTGCAGGTCCCCAGGCGAAACCGGCGGCAAAACCGGACCAGGGGATCGAGGAAAAAGCGGAACAGGAAAAGCTCGCCGCGGAACAGAAGGCTGCCGAATCGGAGCGGAAGCGCCTTGAGGAAGAACGGAAGGAACTGGAACGGTCAGTTGCCGAGCAGGCAGCCGCCGAGGCGAAACGTGAGAAGGCCGCGGCGGAACAGGCCCGGGACCTTGCGGCCGTTCAGGCTTCCATTGCCACGACCTCGGAACTGTTGAAACAGGCCCAGGCCGATGCTGCGGGGTTATCTTCCATCAGCGCCGACCACACGCGGCACATGGAAGAGATGGCTGCTGCCGAGAAGGCCGCTTCGAAAGAACTGACCGCCATCACGAAAGAGCTCGACCGCCTGTTGGCGGCGACGGCGGAACAGCAGCGTCTCATCGCCGAACGGGAGATTGCCGAGCAGAAGCTGGCCGAGAAACTTGAAGCGGCCCGGACCGACCTGAAGCACCGGACCGTGGAACTGAGGGAGATGGAGCAACTGGCGGCGGAGAAGGGAGCAGCTGAACAGGCCGCTGCCGAAGAATTCGCCGCCATCACCGCCGAACTGGAACGCCTCTTGGGCGTGACGGCAGAACATGAAGAAGTGTTCCACGAAGCGTCTTCTGCGGAACAGGCCATCTTCGAACAGGTGGCCGAGGTGCGCGCCGAGGTCGAGCGATTGACCGCCGAAAACGCCGAAATGGAGCAGCTTGGTAGGGAAAAGGCGGATGCAGGTGAGGCGGCACGCCGGGAAATCGATAAACTCAAAGAGGAAATCGAGCGCCTGACCTCCCAAAAGATGGAGAACCAGCAGTTCCTTGAACAGAGCATCACCCTGGAAAGCTCCACAGCGGAGGAGCTTCAGGAGACCCTGGCCCTGCGGGAGCAGCTGATTGCCGAAACGGAGGAAGAGGAGCGCCTCCTCGCCGAGAAGACGGCGGCAATCCGCGTGGCCACAGAAGAGCTGGCGGCAATGAAAACGGAGATGGCAGCCGCCGCCGCCGAAAAGGCAGAGATCACGCGACGGGCCGCGGGTCGTGCCGACGAGGAACGGTCGGCGATCCTGGCCGTTCTGAGCGGCAGATACACTCCCCCCACGACGGACGCCACGACGGAGGACGGTCAGCCGGCGGAGGAAGAGCCGGAAATGCTTGAAGAAGAGGCGGTTGAACCCCCTCCTGCGTCGATTCAGAGGACGACGGCAAAACCGGACATCGAGCCTGCCCGTGGAATTCCTGCTGCCGAAGATGTCGGACAGGAAGAACTTGAACGGGCGACAAAAGAGCAGGAACGGCTTTCACTGGCAAAAATCGAAGAGAAGCGCCGGGCTGCGGAACAGGCGGCGGCCGAAAAAGCTGCCGCGGAGCAGGCAGAGCAGGAGAAAGCCGAAGCGGAACTGGCGGCGGCCGAACGGGCGCACCGGGCCATCAAGCAGGAAAAGAAAGAGCGGCAGGAAGCCGAGCTGACCGCGGAGGAGAGGCTCAAGGCCGAAAAGAAAGCGGCATGGGAGCGCCAGCTGGCGGAGTGGGAAGCGGCGAAAAAAGCCGATGAAGAGTCCCGTTCGGAGGACAAGGCTGCTTCCGTCGAGCAGGAAGCGGATTTCGATCCTATCGCTGCTGCGGAAGCCGAACAGCGGCGCCAGGCAACCATCGAAGCCCTTTCAGGCAATGCCGGTTTTGGGCAGTTTTCATCCTCCGAGGGGAGTGGCGCGGATTTCTTCGGTCACTCAAACGATCCCATAACCACGTTCAAGTTAGACCGTTCCCAGAGCTGCATTTCATATACATCACCGGCTGAAATCACCACGCTCTACAAATCCATCAACAATGCCAGGATCACACCGGAAGGCTTTTCGGCCCAGAAGTGCACGGCGTTTCTGTGTGCGCTCCATCAAGGCAAAGCCTGGAAAGTGTATGTAGCGCTCCAGCTCTCCGAGGACAAGCATGTCCTCGTCTACGCCCCCAGCTTCCAGCCGACCGACGAGTCCAATTGCCGGAAGATCGTCCAAGACGCCGTCACGTTCTCCGAGCATGTCGGTTTCATGATGGACGAGGTCGAACTCCCCGGCGACGAACAGCACCGCCTTAAGGCACTGAACAAAATCACCGGGCTTTCCCAGGCGGCATCCTGACACTTCCGGACGCCCCACTCCCCGTAGCAGTCAGGCAATTCCTTACAGCCGTTCGTTAACCATTTACCCATTCAAGGTTGACAACTCTCTCCGGAGTATGGTAAGTGAATCTGCGGAGGAGTGCCATGCACCATACTATCAATGCCTTGACCGATCGCATCCTTGCCGGAGAACAGATTGCCGAGTCCGAAGCTTTCAGCCTCTGCGATGTTACCGGTACCGGCCTTTATGCCCTTTTCAGCGCTGCAAGCCGGATCAAGGAACGGTTCGTCGGAAACAAGGTCTTTCTCTGCTCGATCATCAACGCGAAATCGGGGCGCTGCCCCGAAAACTGCAGCTTCTGCGCCCAGTCGGCCCACCACACGACCGCCGCCCCCGTCTACCCCCTGGTGGATGAGGAGAAGATCGTTTCCTGCGCCAAAGAGGCGGAGCAGAACGGCTCCAGCTGCTATGGCATCATCACCAGCGGCACCAGCATCGGCACCGGGGATGAGCTGGAACGGATCTGTCGCGCCGTGCGGCGGATCCGCCGGGAAACCGGCATAACCCCCTCCTGTTCCCTCGGCATCATCGACTACGCTACGGCAACAGCCCTCAAGGAAGCAGGCGTGGAGACCTACCATCACAACCTGGAAACCTCCCGCAGCTTCTTCCCCAGCGTCTGCACCACCCACGACTACGAACAGGACGTGGAGACGGTGCGGGTCGCCAAGCGAGCCGGACTAAACGTCTGTTGCGGCGGCATCTTCGGCCTTGGGGAAAATGTCCGGCAGCGGGTGGAATTGGCCCTCACCCTGCGTGAGCTGGCAGTCGACTCGATACCGCTCAATTTCCTCAACCCCATCGAAGGGACCCGGCTCGCAGGGGCACGCAACATCACCCCCATGGAATGCCTCCACGCCATCGCCCTGTTCCGGTTTATCCTGCCGGACCGGAAGATCTCCGTCTGCGGTGGCCGGGAGCAGAACCTGCGCGACCTCCAGTCATGGATGTTCCTGGCCGGCGCCAGCGGCACTATGGTCGGCAACTACCTCACCACCACCGGCCGCGCGCCTGAACAGGACTGGCAGATGCTCAGGGACCTGGAGCTCGATGTGGCCAGCTGCTGCGAATAGCGATGAATCATCCTTGAAGGGTTACGAGGATTTCAATGTCAGCTAAAGGTATCTTCATAACCGGCACCGACACGGGGGTCGGCAAGACCGTCGTAGCGGCGGTGATCGCTCGTCTTCTGCGGCAGCGTGGAATCGATGTCGGAGTAATAAAACCGGTCACCAGCGGATGCGGGGAGGTGGATGGCCGACTCGTTTCGGAGGACGCCCAACTCCTCTGCTGGGCTGCCGGAACCGACGCCAATGACCGGGACGCGACCCCCTATCTCCTCCGCGAACCCCTCGCCCCCTCCATGGCCGCAGAACGGGACGGGATACGGATCGACTTCCACACCATCAAGGCCGCCTACGACCGGCTAGCTGCCCGCCACGACTTCGTCATCGTCGAGGGGGCCGGCGGGCTTATGGTCCCCCTGGCCGGCGGACTTCTCATCGCCGACCTGGCTGCACACCTGTCGCTGCCGCTTCTCGTCGTCGCCCGGCCGAACCTGGGGACGATAAACCACACCCTGCTGACCACCTTCGCTGCCCGTCAGATGGGACTTACCGTCAAAGGGGTCGTCATCAACAACTACCCGGTCCAGCCGGGTCCGGCTGAAGAGTATGCCCCCCATCTCCTCGGTTCACTCTGCGGCACAGCCGTCCTCGGCGTTTTCCCGGCTAGGGAAGCGACCGACCAGCAGCAGCTCGTTGCGGAGCTCGCCGAGGTGGTCGGCAACCACATCCTCACCACGTTTCTATTGAAGGAGATCGGCATTGCCTGACCTGGACACGAAAACCCTGCAGGAGTACGACCGGAAGTACGTCTGGCACCCGTTCACCCAGATGCGGGACTGGGAAGCGGAGCCCCCCGTCGTGATCACCCGGGGAGAGGGGTGCTATCTCGTCGACAGCGACGGCAACCGCTACCTGGACGGGGTGGCATCCATCTGGACCAATGTCCACGGCCATTGCCGGCGGGAGATCAACGACGCCATCAAGGCGCAGGTCGACCGTATCGAGCACTCGACCCAATTGGGCCTTGCCAACGACCAGGCGGCCATCCTCGCCAAACGCCTGGTGGAAATAGCCCCTGCCGGCCTCTGCAAGGTTTTCTATTCCGATAACGGCTCCACCGCCGTGGAGATCGGCATCAAGATGGCGTTCCAGTACCAGCAGCACCGGGGCGCCACCCGGAAGACGAAGTTCATCTCCTTCGTCAACGCCTATCACGGCGACACCATCGGCGCGGTGAGCGTCGGCGGCATCGACCTGTTCCACGGCGTGTTCCGCCCCCTCCTCTTCCCGACCATCCTGGCCCCCTCCCCCTACTGTTACCGCTGCGAACTCTGCCCGGAACAGGATTCGGATATGTGTGGCCGTCTCTGTCTTGCGGAACTGGAACGGCTCATGGCGGCACATGCCGATGAGACCGCCGGTCTGGTGATCGAGCCCCTCGTCCAGGGGGCCGGCGGCATGATCGTCCACCCTCCCGGCTTCCTGAAACGGGTGCGGGAGTTGTGTGACCGCCATGACATCCTCATGATCGCCGACGAGGTGGCGGTCGGCTTCGGGCGGACCGGCACCATGTTCGCCTGCCAGCAGGAAGGGGTCACGCCCGACATCATGGCGCTCTCCAAGGGGATTACCGCCGGCTATCTTCCGCTGGCTGCAACGATGGCCACCCAGAAGGTCTACGACGCCTTCCTTGGCGACTACCGCGAATTGAAGACCTTTTTCCACGGCCATACCTTCACCGGCAACCCCATCGCCTGCGCCACGGCGCTGGCAAGCCTCGACCTGTTTGAAACAGACCGCCTGCTCGATTCCTTACCACCTAAAATCGATTACTTACGCGCACGACTTACAGCGCTGGAAGAACTTTCTCACGTGGGGAACGTCCGGCAATGCGGCATGCTGGGGGGGATCGAACTGGTCCGGAATAAAGCCGACAAGAAGCCTTACCCCTGGGAAGAGCGGGTCGGCATGCGGGTCTGCCAGGAGGCAAAAAAACACGGTCTGTTCCTGAGGCCGCTTGGTAACACCATCGTGGTATTCCCCCCCCTCGTCATCACCCTCGACGAACTGAAGTTCCTCATGGACGGCATTGAGACCTCCATCCGGGCCGTTACCGACCCCTGAACAAAAAAAGGGGTGCCTGCAATGCAGACACCCCTTTTCATGTATATGGGTTCGAAACGGTGAGCCTTAAAACTTCCCCCTGATGAGTTCAGCCTTGAGCATGACCGTCGATCCCCCCTTGGCACTGGCTTCCTGGAACTCAGGCATGATGGTCGGCATTGCCAGCCTTACCTTGCCGTTGTCGATTTCAGCCAGGGCCCGTGAGGACTTTGCGATTCCGTAGGCCGTGCCGGCAATGACACCGGTGGCAGCACCGACAGAAAGATAGTCCAGGTGGTCGCCCGGTCGCTTGGTAAATGCGAGAAGCGCTCCACCCACCAGGGTGCCAGCCAACCCGCCATAGAAGGCGTTTTCGAAAATATCCCTGAAAACACCGTCAGCGGCGTGGGCGGGGACACTCCAACTGGTGAGCAGGACTGCCGAAACGATAACCAGTACTGCTCGCTTGAATTCCTTCATGTGCCCCCCCGGTTCGCTCATTTTCTATCCGAACGGAATGCAAATCCAGGGCCAAAAATCATCTTAAAATATTGCAGTGCCATAACCTCCTGACGTTACGCGCGTTTTTTCATGAGAACGCGGGGTGTGCCCCCTACGACCATTACGGGCGCCGGCAGCATACACGCCATTTCGCCCGCCAAATCCCAGCAAAGTCAATTTTAATCAGTTATATCGGCATGTTACCATAGTGCAGTCGTTTCACGGAGTGTTGCAAAATCACAACACTCTGCCGACCCGCTTCCTGACCAGGCGCTCTTCATCTTCACGACTCAGGACCTCATTGTTGAGGCGTGCCGTGAGGAGTACATCCAGCAGTTCACGAATCCGCGGGCCTGCCGGCACACCGAGCCGCTGCAGCTCTTTGCCGTTGAGCATGGTGCGCACGTTCTGGAGCTGGGTTATGTAGAGTGAAATGAATTTCTTTACATCGGCACTGGTGGTGCTGGCCATCATGAACAGAAGCAGTTCCACCGGCAGGGCTTTGAGCCAGAAGTAGATGTCGCTCCGGAGTACCGGAATACCGCGCGCCACTTTCCGCTGCATGATCTCCAGCATCGTGCCGGCTTGCCTGCGGGACTCGAAGAGCTTTTCACGGTAGTGCTCGTTCACTGCCAGGCGGTTGCAGGTGGCCAGGAATTCGTCATTGGAAAGCGTGCCGGTCAGGGTGAGGAAATAGACTGCCCATTTTTCGTAACGACGATCGAGAAAGAGAAGCTCGAACCAGGATACGATACGGACCGCCTCTTCCATGTTCCGCCGGACCGGTTTCGTCAGGAAAAGGTCAGGATGAATGAAGCGAAGCAGGCCAAGGGAGGCAAGACGGTCCACGGCCCGCAGAGGATCGTTTTCCGTCAGGATGTGCACCAGTTCGGACAGAAGCCGCTTCCCCCCCAGCTTGTCAAGAAAATTCATCTTGACCGCGTTCTTTATCAGATTTTCGGTATGTTTTGCGATATGAAAGTCGAGACGCTGTTCGAAACGGATGGCACGGAATACCCGCGTCGGGTCCTCGACGAACGACAGGTTGTGGAGGACCCTGAGAACGCGTTCCTGCAGGTCGCGCTGGGCACCGAAGTAATCGATCAGGACACCGAAATCCGGGCTGTTGAGACGTATGGCCAGGGTATTTATGGTGAAGTCGCGACGATAGAGGTCCATCTTGAGTGATGAACGCTCCACCGTGGGAAGAGCACCGGGAGAAGCATAATATTCAAGTCGCGTGCTCGCAACGTCTATCTTGGTGCCGTCAGGGAAGACGATGACCGCGGTGCCGAACTTGACGTGACTCTTGACCCGGCAGCCGAACTTCGCGGCAAAGGTCGTCGCGAAAAGGATGCCGTCCCCTTCGATCGTCACATCGATATCGCAGTTCTCGATGCCAAGAAGGAGGTCGCGCACGAACCCGCCTACGGCGTAGACCGGCAGATCGAGCTCTTCGCCGACCTGTCCCAGGTCCCTGAGCATCTTCACAACGTCCGGAGCGAGCTGTCTGTCGATGAGACGCATCACCTCCCGGCTCCGAATCGGCAGGCTGTCACGGGCAAGGTCATAGAGCGCTTCACCGGCGTACATGGAGCGGAGCAGGTCGGTGCGGGTTATGACCGCACAGAGTTCCTCCCCGTCAAAAATCGGCACGAGGCGACGGTTCTGCCCCACGATGTATTCCTGTACGGCGGCGACGGGCGTATCCGGTGTCCCCTTCAGGTATTCCGTATGCATGTACTCGCTCACCGGCAGGCTACCGAGTTCGTGGTACAGTGCTTTTTCCACGATGCGCCGGGATATGATGCCGACCATCCGTTTTCCGTCCATAACCGGCATGGCGTTCACGTTGTAGCGGGTCAGCAGTTCACGCGCCTCCGTCAGGGTTGTGCTGGCCGGCATGGTCTTGACCGGCGCGGACATGATGTCCCGTGCCACGCGACGCGGATTTACTTTGTTCCGGAGAGTCTCTTCAAGCCGCTCAAGCACCTGGATGAGGGTCAGTTCCCGAACGGTTGCCGATGCGGCGGTGGCATGCCCTCCCCCTCCCAACTCGCGGAGGATATCCCCCACGTTCACCTCGGGTATGCGGCTGCGGGCGACGATATACACCCGGTTTCCCATGCCGACCACGAGGAACAGGGCCTCCAGGTTCTCCATATCCCGCATCATGTGGGCCAGCACGGCGATGTCGCCGATATAGTAGTCCACCGACGTATGGGCCAGGGAAACATCGATCCCGTTCAGGGTGGTGGTCTGGAGGGATTTGAGGAGATCGTTCAGGAGCGATACCTGTTCGGCGGTCAGCTCCTGGGTCATGAAATCGGCCACCGTGTTGAGGTTTGCCCCCTGCTCCAGGAGCCAGGCGGCCGCCTGGTAATCTTCACCCGTGATCGTGGGAAAGGTGAGACTCCCCGTATCCTCGTAGATGCCGAGCATCATGAGGGTCGCCTCGGTGGCGTTCACCTCGATTCCCCGCTCACGCAGCAGCGTTGCCAGGATGGTGCAGGTGGAGCCGCTCTCGCGGATGATACCGGCAGCCGGGGTAATGTCCCCCGACGATTCGGGATGATGGTCGTAGATGTGGACCTCCACGCCCGGCCGGGTGAGTATCTCGGCAAAGCGGCCGATGCGGGAGGAGTGCTGGCAGTCGACGAGGATGAGGCGGGTGATCTTGTCGAACTCCAGGTCCTTCAGGCGGGTAAAGTCAAGGGCGTAACTGGTGGACTTGAGGAAGAAATCGCGCATGCTCTTTTCCTGGGAACCGGAAAAGACGAGACGCGCCTCGGGGTAAAGTTTCCGGGCGGCGACCATCGCCCCGAGGCAGTCGAAATCGGCGTTGACATGGGTGGTGATGACGTCCATCAGGTTACCGTAAATGCCGCATAGGCGACCACCTGCCGGTTGTCGCCCGTCACGTCGCCACTGGTGGCGTAACGGACCAGGCGTGCTCCGGTGGCCCCCAGCGCCAGGGCGGCAACGAGCATGACCGTCGCCGGCACGACCCCGCACATGGTGATCCCCTCCTGCCGGCAGACCCGGAGGAGCCCCGGCGGGTCGAGGGCGAGAACCGCGGCCATGGCCGGTTCATCCCTGCGGCGCGCCGTCGTGGCCGATTCGTAGTGGGTCATGTCGGAGCTGGCGACGATCAGGACCTCCTCGCCGTATTCCCGGATGGCCGCAGCAAGCCCCTCCCCCAATGCCCGGCAGCTGGCAAAATCACCGAAACCGAGACAGAGCGGGACGATGGATACGTCGGGACGGACGAACTGAAGAAAAGGGACCTGCACTTCGAGGGAATGTTCATACAGATGGGCGGCCGCGTCCTCTTCCACGAGGGGGGCATGCTGACGGACCAGAGCGGAAAGGCGGGAGTTAACCTCTACGGCGCCGAGGGGGGTCTGCCACTGCGCGGCCGGGGAGAGGGCCGCCCGGCGCCCGGCACCGTGGTGGTTGGGTCCGAGGATGATGACGGTGGCAGGAACGTCGACCGCACCGTACAGTTCGCCCGCCACGGCGCCGGAATACATGTACCCCGCATGGGGGGCGATGACCCCGAGGGGGCGTTCCTTCGCGGCAGCCGTGACAACCAATCGTTCAAGCTCGGCACGGAGTTGCCGGGGGTTGTCGGTGTAGAACTGACCTGCAACGGCGGGTTGACGCAGCATACACCCTCCTTGTCGGCAGGGAGGCAGTTCGCCCCCCCTACTCTCCCGTCCCCTCTTCACCGGTCACAGCAGCCAGCGGAAGCTCCCCCTGCTCCTCGAAGACCGGCGGTTGGGCCAGATCCTGGATCTCCTTGAGCGTCGGCAGGCTCGCCAGGTTCTTGAGGCTGAAGAGCTCCAGGAATTCCCGCGTGGTACCGTAGATGAGGGGCCGACCGGGTACGTCCTTCTTGCCGAGGATCTTGATGAGTTTCTTTTCCAGAAGCGTCTTGAGTATCCCCCCGCAGTCCACACCCCGCAGGTATTCGATTTCGGCGCGGGTTATGGGCTGGCGGTAGGCGATGATCGCCAGGGTCTCCAGGGACGATTGTCCGAATTTGGGGGGACGGGTCCTGGAAAGACGCTTGAGGTAGTCGGCATGTTCGGGCCGGCTGCGAAACTGGTACCCCCCCGCCACCTCGACGAGAGCGATCCCCCGGCCGGGCTGGTCATAGTCGGCCAGCAACTCTTCCAGCGCGGCGCGGAGTTCGCTCCGTTCATGCTCCTCCAGGATCGACGCGAGGCGGTCCAGCGACAGGGGCGTTTCCGCCACGAAGATGAGGCTTTCGACCACCGACTTGAGGGTGCCGGTCATGGTCATTCCTCCCCTTCGTGTGCATCGGCAGCGTCCTGGACCGCCCTGGTGATCCAGATGGTGCCAAAGCTGCTGACCTGGGTGAGCTTCACCATTTTCAATTTGCAGATCTCCAGAACGGCCAGGAAGGTGGCGATGAGATAGTCGCGGGTCGTCCCTTCCGAAAAGAGTTCCTCGAAGGCAACGCTGTCACGTTCCTGCAACAGTGAAAGTATATCATTAATCCGGTCGGCTATGGTGATCTGCTCGGAGCCGACCTCGTGAAAGGTCTGGACCGGAAGGCTTGCCAGTACCCGGCGGAAAGCCTCCACCAGTTCGAACAGCTCCACGTCCGGGGTGTCATCGACAAGCTGCTGTTCCTTGAGTTCCGGCAGCTCGCTGGAGCGGACAAAGGCATCACGCCCCAGAAGCGGGAGCACCTCCAGCTGCTGGGCGGCTTCCTTGTACTTCTGGTATTCGATGAGCCGCCGCACCAGTTCGGCCCGGGGGTCCTCTTCCTCTTCCTCCCCCCCCTCCTCGTCCACCTGCACCGGCAGGAGCAGCCGGGACTTGATCTGCAGGAGGGTCGACGCCATGACCAGGAAATCCCCGGCGACATCGAGGTTCAACTCCTTCATGAGCTCCAGGTATTCCAGGTACTGGCGGGTTACGGCCGCGATGGGGATGTCGTAGATGTCCACCTCATTTTTTTTAATGAGGTGGAGAAGAAGATCGAGTGGGCCCTCGAAGGCCCCAACATGCACATTGTAGCCGGACCCATGGTTGTCGTTGAAGAGATTGGCACTCTCTGACGGGGGATTGGTCACTTCTGGTCTCCTGACTGATTCAAACACCGGCTCAGTCATACCAGGTCACAGCTTGATGGCGCTCATAACGTCGACCATGGTGCTTGCAGCCTCCGCGGTCGCCCGGCGGTTCCCCGCCTCGAGGATCTCCCCCACCAGCCCGGGCCGGGCAGCCAGCTCTTCCCGCTTGGCACGGAACGGGGCAAGGGTTTCAACCAGGTATTCCGCCTGGATCTTCTTGCAGTCCACGCAGCCGATCTGGGCACCCCGACAGGCGACGACGATTTCGGCCTTTTTCTCCTCGGGGAGATACATATGGTTGAGGGAATAGGCAACGCAGCGGTCCGGCTCGCCGGGATCGGAACGGCGGGGACGCTGTACGTCAGTCACCATGGACATTACCTTTTTGCGGGTCTCTTCGCCGTTCTCGGACAGGAATATGGCGTTGCCGTAGGACTTGCTCATCTTCCGGCCGTCCAGCCCCAGAACCTTGGGCGTTTCGGTCAGGAGCGCCACCGGTTCGGGAAAGACCTCGCCGTAGAGGTAGTTGAAGCGGCGGGCGATCTCGCGGGTGATTTCCAGGTGGGGAAGCTGGTCATGACCCACCGGCACCCTTCCCGCCTTGTAGACGATGATGTCGGAAGCCATCAGGACCGGATAACCGAGGAAGCCGAACGTGGAAAGGTCCTTGGCGGAGAGGTTTTCCTGCATCTCCTTGTAGGTCGGGTTCCGTTCCAGCCACGAAACGGGGGTGATCATGGACAGGATCAGGCTGAGTTCGGCATGCTGGGGAACCCGGCTCTGGACGAAGATCGTGCTCTTCTCCGGATCGATGCCGAAGGCGAGCCAGTCGAGCACCATCTCCGCCACGTTGTCCCGGATCGCCTCCGTATTGTCGTACTCCGTGGTGAGAGAGTGCCAGTCGGCGGCGAAAAAGAAGCACTCGAAGTTTTCCTGCAGCTCGCGCCAGTTGGCCAGCACGCCGTGGAAATGCCCCAGGTGCAGTTTGCCGGTGGGGCGCATGCCGCTGACGA
The DNA here is from genome assembly GCF_018476905.1 of Geomobilimonas luticola. GTDB lineage: Bacteria > Desulfobacterota > Desulfuromonadia > Geobacterales > Geobacteraceae > Geomobilimonas > Geomobilimonas luticola. The sequence goes on along the minus strand of NZ_JAHCVK010000007.1, from coordinate 56,534 downwards.
TACGATTGTTGCTCATGGTGATACTCCTTTTGACTTGTCCCCGCAGAGTATCCGCCTCAACGCATCAACAGCTGGGTGACGCTGAACACCAGGGTGCTCTGGGGGCCGGCCAGCAGATGAACCCCGAGGTTGAGAGCGGGGGTGATGATATAGCTGAAAAGGTTCGTGAAGAAAACCAGCACGATAATGATGATCATGCCGTAGGGCTCGATGCGCGAATACGCTTCCGCCTGGCGGTACGGCAGCAGCCCCACGGCCACCCGGCCACCGTCCAGGGGAGGAACCGGGATCAGGTTGAAGATGGCGAGAAGCAGATTGATGTAAACGGAAAAGGCGAGCATCAGGGTTATGGGATCGAGGAACATCTGGGCAGCAGAGGCATCGGGAACCCGTTCGGCAAAGGCTGCCACCCCGCGCATGGCAAAGGCCGACAGCGCGGCGAGGGTGAAGTTGGTGATCGGCCCCGCCGCGGCCACCCATATCATGTCCCGCTTGGGATGGCGCAGGTTGTTGAAGTTCACCGGTACCGGCTTGGCCCAGCCGATGCCGACAATGAAGACCATGAGGGTGCCGAAGATATCCAGGTGCTTGAGGGGATTCAGGGTGAGCCGCCCCATGTAACGGGCGGTATTGTCGCCGAACTTGTCCGCGATGTAGCCGTGGGAGACCTCGTGGCAGGTAATGGCCATGAGGGCGGGGACCAGCATGATCGACAGCTTGAGAAAAAATTGTTCCATGGAACTCCCGGGGAGACGCGCGATAAAATCTTCTTTTTCTAACAGATTGAAGGGGGAAAGTCAATGAGGGTATGGCTTGAGGGGACTCAGGGCTGAACGAACCGGTTCAGCGGCGCGGTACGCACACCGCTGAACCGGTTCGTCATTCTATCGCTCGGGGGGAATTCCTCGACGGCCTTCAGCCGGTTCAGGCAAGATCGAAACGGTCAAGGTTCATCACTTTACTCCACGCCGCCACAAAGTCGTGCAGGAATTTCTCCCGGGAGTCCCCGCTTCCGTAGACCTCCGCCAAGGCCCGGAGTTGGGAGTTCGAACCGAAGACGAGGTCGACACGGGTGCCGGTCCACTTCAGTTCGCCGCTATTGCGATCACGCCCCTCGAACAGGCCGTCCGCTTCCGGGGCCGGACTCCAGACCGTCCCCATGTCCAGCAGATTCACGAAGAAGTCATTGGTGAGCGTCTCCGGCCGCCGGGTGAAGACGCCGTGCGGGGACTGTCCGAAGTTGGCGTTAAGGACGCGCATCCCGCCAACGAGAACCGTCATCTCCGGGGCGGTCAGCGTCAGCAGTTGCGCCCGGTCGACCAGCAGTTCCTCCGCCGGTACGGTGAATCTGATTTTGAGGTAGTTGCGGAACCCGTCCGCAGCCGGCTCCAGCACGGCGAACGACGCCACGTCGGTCTGCTCCTGGGAAGCATCCGTGCGTCCCGGCGCGAAGGGAACGGTCACCTCGAAACCGGCATTCTTCGCCGCCTGCTCCACAGCCGCGCATCCCCCCAGGACAATCAGGTCGGCGAGCGAAACCTTCTTCCCCCTCGACTGGCCACTGTTGAACTCGTGCCGGATTCCCTCAAGGGCCTGCAGCACCGTTTGCAGTTGGGTCGGCTGGTTGACGTCCCAATCCTTCTGCGGCGCGAGACGGATGCGCGCGCCGTTCGCCCCGCCGCGCTTGTCGGAGCCGCGGAACGTGGACGCCGATGCCCAGGCCGTGGAGACCAACTGGGAAACGGACAGTCCCGAAGCGAGAATCCTCCCCTTGAGAAGGGCGACATCCTCCCCGTCCACCAGTTCGTGCATGACCGCGGGGACGGGGTCCTGCCACAGGAGTTCTTCCCCGGGGACCTCCGGGCCGAGATAGCGGGAGCGCGGCCCCATGTCACGGTGGGTCAGCTTGAACCACGCCCGGGCGAAGGCGTCGGCGAATTTCCCGGGGTTCTGCCGGTAGTTCCGCGCGATCGGCTCATAGATCGGGTCAAAGCGCAGGGAGAGGTCCGCCGTGGTCATCATCGGCCGGTGCTTCTTCGACGGGTCGTGGGCGTCAACCACCATGTCCTCCTCGGCCACGTCAATGGCCAGCCACTGGTGCGCGCCGGCCGGGCTCTTGACCAGCTCCCACTCGTATTTGAACAGCGTGTTCAGATATCCCATGTCCCATCGGGTCGGGTGCGGTTTCCAGGCCCCCTCGATGCCACTGCCGATCGTATCCCCCCCCTTTCCGCTGCCGAAGCTGTTCTTCCAGCCGAGTCCCTGCTCCTCCATGGGCGCGGCCTCCGGTTCAGGCCCCACATGGGTCGCCGGGCCGGCGCCGTGGCATTTGCCGAAGGTGTGCCCGCCGGCGACGAGGGCGACGGTCTCTTCGTCGTTCATCGCCATGCGGGCGAAGGTCTCGCGCACGTCGCGGCCCGAAGCAACCGGGTCCGGATTGCCGTTCGGCCCTTCCGGGTTGACGTAGATCAGCCCCATCTGCACGGCGGCGAGAGGGCTCTCCAGTTTCCGGTCGCCGCTGTAGCGCTTGTCCCCCAGCCACGTCTCCTCGGCCCCCCAGTAGATATCCTCTTCGGGCTCCCAGACGTCTTCGCGCCCGCCGCCGAAGCCGAACGTCCTGAACCCCATGGACTCCAGGGCACAGTTGCCGGCGAGGACCATCAGGTCGGCCCAGGAGATCTTCCTGCCGTATTTCTGCTTGACCGGCCAGAGCAGGCGGCGCGCCTTGTCGAGGTTGACGTTGTCTGGCCAGCTGTTGAGCGGTGCGAAACGCTGGGAGCCCGAGGAGGCGCCCCCGCGGCCGTCGCCGGTGCGGTAGGTGCCGGCGCTGTGCCACGCCATCCGGATGAAGAGCCCCCCGTAGTGGCCGTAGTCGGCCGGCCACCACTCCTGCGAGTCGTTCATCAGCGCCTGGAGGTCCTTCTTCAGCGCCTCCAGGTCGAGCTTCCTGAATTCCTCAGCATAGTTGAACTCCCCTCCCAGCGGATTGCCTGCGGGAGGGTTCTGGTGAAGTATCCTGAGGTTCAACTGGTTCGGCCACCAGTCACGGTTCGACCTGCCACTGCTGGCAGTGGGTCTGTCAACTTCGCCGGTTACCGGGCACTTTTCATCGTTACTCATCTCGGCGCTCCTTTCCTTGCAGGGTAGGATTTGTAGCCAACGGGGCTGCGCTCGACCTGCGCACGCAACACGGAGATGAAAGTATAACTATTCCAACCGGTATTTCAAATCGCCCTGACGTCACGTTCGCCACGTCCGGATCCGGACCTGGCTGGGCGCACGCAAAAAAGGCGGGAGCCAATTCCCGCCTTTTCCATACTGCACCGTTTACCGGTGCGTTGCCGGTTGCAAACCCAAGAGCTCATCTCCGCGGCATCAGCGCGAACACACCCCAGCCCAGGTATTCACGCGTGTAAGCGGCGTAGCGCCCGGGTTCCGAGGTCAGCTGGCCCCGGACCTCTTTCGCGAGCTCGTCGTCGGGATTGGCTTCGAGCCATCGACGCATGGTGAGCCATTTGGCCGCCTCATATCTGTCCCAGCTGTCCTGATCAGCCAGGACCATTTCAACGACATCGTAGCCAAGGTTGCCGAAAGACGCGAGAAGTTCCGGAAGCATGAGAAAGTCGGAGATCGAGTTGGCAAGACATCCCCTGGCAACATCTTCCGTCGGCGGCAGCTGCCGCCAGTAGGGCTCGCCGATGAGGATGATCCCTCCGGTGCGCAGGCTCCGCGCCAGCAGTTCGATGGTGCCGGCGACACCCTCGCCGATCCAGGTGGCACCGACACAGGCCGCCACGCTGACCTTCTCGTCAGAGACATAGCCGGCAGCATCGCCATGGATGAACTCGACGTGATTGGCGACACCGAGTTCCAGAGCACGGAGTTTCGCCTGCTCGGTGAACAACCGGCTCATATCGATACCGGTGCCGATGACGCCGTGATCGCGTGCCCAGGTGCACAGCATCTCCCCTGAACCGCTGCCGAGATCGAGCACGCGGGCCCCCGCCTCCAGACGCAACGCCGCGCCGAGAGTGGCGAGCTTTTCGGGTGTGAACGGGTTATGGATGCGGTGAGCTCTTTCGGTGATATTGAAGATCCGTGGAATATCCATTACGGGAAATCTCCCTATGGGGGTGAATAGATTCAGTCACGGCCTTGGGTCACAGCCTGTTGAGGAGCGCGCAGAAGTTCTCCCCCAACTGGAGGACCTCCTTCTTGATCCGCTCGTCGGGCTTCCCGATGGCCACTGGGCCGAAGTGGCCGGCCCCGGTGAGCCCCTGCACCACGCAGCCGTGGATCAGGAACGACTTGAGGATATCGAGGACGACCATTAACAGCCCTTAAACTATCCCCATGAGCCCCATCCTGTCAACAACATCAGCACGCACCCCACCATCCCCCGCCGCAAAAAAAGGAAAGACGGGAGACAGCTCCCGCTTTTCCGTACTACCTAATATTTATCCAACCGCTCTTAGATGTCATAGTACAGGAGAAAATGCCCCCTCAACCTCTCCTGGGAGAGGCTGGATGCTGCATTAGCCAATCTTGTTAAAAGAAAATTGCATGGCATGTTGACACGCAAAAGATGTAACGTAAAAACCATATACTTCACAATTCAAACGGAGACCGACATGTCGGACATGACACAAAGCATAGCGGGAATAAACGATTTGGTGACGAAGATACAGTCAGGTTCGGCTGGTGCGGAACCGTCTACCCTGGGGCTTGGCTCATTGATCGGCGGTATGAGCGCGACGGCCCTTTTCGTCAACATCGTGGCGGGGCTGGTCGGTTCTGCGTATTTCATCTACGGCAAGAAAACCTGCAACGTCAAGATGCTGTTCAGCGGACTGGCCCTCTGCATCATTCCCTACTTCATAGGCAGCACAATCCTGCTTGTCGTCGCCTGTACCGCAATGGCCGCTGCGCCTTTCTTTCTCTAATAGAAAAGGCGGGAGATAGCTCCCGCCTTTCCGTACTGCCCAATATTTATCCAGCCGCTCTTAGATGTCGTAGTACAGGTTGAACTCGAGGGGTACCGGGCGCATCCGCACCACGTTGACCTCGGCCTCCATCTTGTACTCGATCCATTTCTCGATGACGTCGGGGGTGAAGACATCCCCCTTGAGCAGGAACTCGTGGTCGTTCTTGAGCGCGACCAGTGCCTCCTCCAGGCTCCCCGGCGCGGACGGGATGTCCTTGAGTTCCTCGGGGGAAAGACCGTAGATGTCCTTGTCCAGCGGCTGGCCCGGATCGATCTTGTTCTCGACGCCGTCGAGGCCGGCCATGAGCATGGCGGCAAAGGCCAGGTAACCGTTACAGGAGGGGTCGGGCGTACGGTATTCGATCCGCTTGGCCTTCGGATTGGAGGACATCATCGGAATCCGCAGGGAGGCGGAACGGTTACGGCTGGAGTACGCCATGTTGACCGGTGCCTCGAAGCCCGGCACCAGACGCTTGTAGCTGTTGGTGGTCGGGTTGGTGATGGCGCAGAGAGCCTTGGCGTGCTTGATGATGCCGCCGATGTACCAGAGGGCCATCTGGGAGAGCCCGCCGTATTTGTCGCCGGCGAACAGGTTCTGGCCGTCTTTCCAGATGGACTGGTGGCAGTGCATGCCGGAACCGTTGTCCCCGTAGAGCGGCTTCGGCATGAAGGTTACGGTCTTGCCGTTGCGATAGGCGACGTTCTTGATGACATACTTGAACCACTGCAGCTGGTCGGCCATGTCCACCAGGGAGGAGAAGCGCATGTCGATCTCGGCCTGGCCGCCGGTGGCGACTTCGTGGTGCTGACACTCGACCCGGATCCCCACTTTCTGGAGTTCCATGACCATTTCGTTGCGCAGATCGTTCTGGGAATCGACCGGCGAACAGGGGAAGTAGCCTTCCTTGTGGCGCGGTTTGTAGCCGAGGTTGGGGAACTCTTCACGGCCGGTGTTCCAGGCCCCTTCCACCGAGTCGACCACGAAGAACGACTGGTTGGAGGTGGAGTCGTAGCGGACGTCGTCGAAGATGAAGAACTCGGCTTCCGGACCGAAGAACGCCGTGTCGCCGAGACCGGTGGACTTCAGGTACGCTTCGGCCTTGCGGGCGATATTGCGCGGGTCGCGGCTGTAGTCTTCCTTGGTGATCGGGTCGAAGATATTGCAGATGAGCGACAGGGTCGGCACGGCGATGAACGGGTCCATCTTGGCCGACGCGGGGTCCGGCAGGAGGATCATGTCGGAGGCGTGAATCGGCTGCCAGCCACGGATGGAGGAACCGTCGAAACCCTGCCCCTCTTCGAAGGTATCCTCGTCAAATTCGGTAATGGGTACGGAAACGTGCTGCCAGGTGCCGATAAAATCCATGAACTTGAAATCTACCATCAGGGCGCCATTTTCTTTGGCAAATTCAACTACTTGTTTCGGTGTCATTAAACTGTCTCCTTTCAGAATAACTGCTCAAGAAAATCAAAGGGCGTCTTCGCCCCGCTCGCCGGTTCTGATCCTGACCACTTCCTCCACCGTGGTGACAAAAATCTTGCCGTCACCGATGCGACCCGTCTTGGCCGCCTGCTCGATGGTGTCCACCACCTTGCTGACCACATCGTCGCTGACGATGATCTCCATCTTGATCTTGGGAATGAAATCGACCACATATTCGGCGCCACGGTACAGCTCCGTATGCCCCTTCTGCCGGCCGAACCCCTTGACCTCGGCCACCGTGATCCCCTGGATGCCGATTTCGTTGAGAGCCTCTTTGACTTCGTCAAGCTTGAACGGTTTAATAATCGCTTCGACTTTTTTCAAGAATATTCACCCCCCGCCCTGGATTTAACGCCGAATGTATATGCGGCTGTCTGGAACTGACGAAAGCAATCGATCCGAGCTGGCTGCGACTGCCCACCCTTGGATAGTGCACCACTATCGACGGGACGACATTATGTTTGCAAGTTGCTTACCAAAAAACTGAAAATTTTTTATCCAACGATATCAGGATATTGCGTGCGGCGACACAATAGAATCTGCAGGAACCCTATGAATGGTAGCACAATATTTAAACAGTTCAAACAAGCCTGCCCATACTTTAGGCACCGGGCGAACGGGCGAATGATCAGGACCGGCCACTCTCCGCCACGGCGTACATCACACTCCCACGCGCGGACTGCGAACAGGAGTTTACCTTGTAAAATACCACGTTACCCGCTATAGTAGTCGCCATGTCCGGCACGCCCCACATCATGACCTGCGCGGCACTCTCGCTGCTCTGCACGTCTCTTCTGCACTTGGACTGCCAGGCAGCCCGCGCCGACATATATCGCTACACGAACGACGAGGGGATCGAATGCTTCACCGACGCCCCCCTGCAGAGTGGAGCTACCCGCATCATGGCGGACAGGCCGAAACCTGCGCGGGTGACGAAGCGGAACGTACCGGGCCACCTCCAGGCCACCGGCATTGCCGAAAAAACGGGCAACAACCCGGCACCCCCCGCCGGAAGCGCGCCGGCCAAGGCGTCAGTCCTTCCCGTGCAAGGGCGGATAACCTCCCCCGCCGGTCTGCGCCGTGATCCCATCGACGGCACCATGCGCAACCACCAGGGGGTCGACATCGCCGTCCCCACGGGAACGCCGGTCCGTCCGGTCGCCCCGGGAACCGTCGTCTTCAGCGGTGACCGGGGCGGTTACGGCAAGCTGGTCATCGTGGAGCACGGGGACGGCATGCTCACCCTCTACGCCCACAACTCCACCAATCTGAGCAGCGTCGGTGAGCAGGTGACCGACGGCACCACCATCGCCCTGTCCGGCTCCACCGGACGTTCCACCGGCCCCCACCTGCACTTCGAAGCGTGGAAAGACGGCACGAACCTTACCGATACCTTCGTGGTTGCCGCAGCCGAGGGACGCGCCTACGCTCCATCCCAGCATGACCGGATCCGCACCGCCATCCAGGCCGACGGCTCCATCCTCTTCACCAACCTGCCGTGAACGCGTACGCCTGACCCTGACCCGCTACCGCTTCCCTTCGAGCCGCTTTTTCGTATGCCTGGTCGGTGCGGCATTCCAGGGGTCATCGGGCCACGGGTGTTTCGGATACCGCCCCTTCAACTCTTTTTTTACCTCGGGGTAGACAACGTCCCAGAAATTGCGGAGGTCGCGGGTGACCTGAATGGGGCGCCCCGCCGGCGAAAGGAGGTGGAGGACCACCGGCACCCTCCCCCGCGCCACGAGCGGCGTTGCCGCGAGCCCGAACAGCTCCTGCAGCTTCACCGCCAGAACAGGCGGGCCGTCGGCCGGGTAATGGAGCCGGATCCGGGAGCCGCTCGGCACGATGATGTCGGGAGGAGCCTCCACGTCGAGCCGGCGCGCCTGTTCCCTGTCAAGAAGTCCCCGCAGGGGGGAGAGGAGATCGAGGCGTGCCAGGTCCCCCATGCTTTTTATCCCCCCGAGCCACCTCTCCAGCCATTCCGGCAGGGAGTCACGCAGGGCGTCATCGGAGAGGTCGGGCCACCCTTCGCCGTCATATTCCCTCGCCAGGAACATGACACGTGACTGGAATTCCCGGGCGGCGGGTGTCCAGGGGAGTGCGGACACGCCCCCTTTGCGGAGAAGCCCCCGAACGAAGGCAGACTGCACCTCATCCGGAGCGGGCTTTACGGGACGGCTCTCCAGGCACAGAGCGCCGAACCGCTCCTCCTCCACCGCAATCACCCGCCCCTGTCGGTCATCCCACTCCACCACCCGTTTCCGGCTGAGCATGGACGGAAACTCCCTCTGCACGACTTCCATCCTCAACGCGCTCGCCAGGTGAATGACACCGTCACCGCCGTCCCCCCCCTCGCAGTTGACCGCCACCAGGAGCGGTTCGTCGTGCACCGCGCTCCGGTCCGAAAGCCGGGCACCCTTGCCGTTGACGAGAAGATAGCGGTCCGAACCGGGGGCACGCTGCCGGGCGATACGGTCGGGGAAGGCCCAGGCCAGCATGAGCCCGACCGATTCAGCATCGAAGCTGCCGGTGGGGGGTTCGGCGTTCAACAGTTTCCGCTGCTGGCGGGCCACCCGCTCGACAACCTGGCAACTCTGCACGTCCACCTGGCCGACATGGCGGTTACCGGCACGCCAGCCGGCGAGGAGCTGGCAGCGGTCCAGGAGGTCGCTCGGGCTCTTCTCCCGCCCCCCGGCGGGAGAGGCACGGCGGAGAATGTCCCGTTCCGAGAGAATGGCCGCCAGATCACAGGCCGGGGAGCCGAGGTTGCGTTCCCGGGCCTTCAGGAGCAGGTGGGCGAGACGGGGGTGGAGCGGGAATGTCGCCATCTCTTTCCCGTGGGGAGTGAGCCGGCCTTTTTCGTCAAGCGCCTCCAGAAGCTGCAGGAGCCGGCCCCCTTCGGCCATGGCCGACACTGGGGGGGGATCGAGCCAGGGGAGCTGGGCGGGGTCGGAAATTCCCCAGGCCGCCAGTTCCAGAACCAGCGGGGCAAGATCGGTGGCCAGGATTTCCGGTGCCGTCGCCGGCAGGAGGGAGCGCTGCTGATGCTCGGTCCAGAGGCGATAACAGGTTCCCGGTCCGAGCCGGCCGGCACGCCCGGCACGCTGATCGGCCGACGCCGCCGAAACGCGGGCGGTAACCAGACGCTCGATCCCCGACGCGGGGTCGAAACGGAGCTGCCGGCTCCAGCCGCTGTCGATGACCACGGTGACCCCTTCTATGGTCAGGCTGGTCTCGGCTATGTTGGTGGCAAGTACGACCTTGCGCCTGTCGGCAGGAAGTATGGCCCGTTCCTGGGCGGAGAACGGAAGATCGCCATAGAGGGGGACGATCAGCGGCGAACCTGAGCCCGGCAGCGACTGTTCCAGCAGTCTCTCGCAGCGCCTGATCTCCCGCGTGCCCGGAAGAAATATCAGCAGGTCTCCCGTCGTCTCGCGAAGGGCGCGGTGCACGGTGCGGGCGGCAGCTTCGGCGCTCTCCCCCCCTTCATCCCGTTCCCCATACCGGATGTCGACCGGAAAGCTCCTCCCCGCGCAGGCCAGCACCGGCGCGTTCCCCAGCAGGGCGGCAACCGGTTCCGTATCCAGGGTCGCCGACATCACCACCAGCTTGAGATCGTCCCGCAGACCCGTCTGGATATCCCGGCAAAGGGCGAGGGCCAGATCGGCCTGGAGGCTTCGCTCGTGAAACTCGTCGAGGATCACTACCCCCACGCCTTCCAGCAGGGGATCATGCTGCAGCCGGCGGGTCAGTATCCCTTCCGTGACCACCTCAACGCGGGTCGTCGCACCGATCTTCCGGTCAAAGCGGATCTGATAGCCGACCGTCCGGCCGACCTCCTCCCCGAGGCAGGATGCCATCCAGCGGGCGGCATTGGTAGCCGCGAGACGACGCGGTTCGAGCATGACGATTTTTCGGCCGGCGAGCCACTCCGCAGCGAGGAGTGCCAGGGGTATGCGGGTGGTCTTGCCGGCACCGGGAGGGGCCTGGAGGACAACGGCAGGGTTGTTCCGCAGGGTGGTGAGGAACGAAGGGATGATCTCGTCGACGGGAAGAGACATGGAGGTGTTAGAGGAGATTCGACAGGCTTTGTATGTCGATTCCGGCGAGCGAATCGACAACCTTGACGGCCCCGGCGAGCCGTTCGGCAGGGTAGCTGTTGCTGACGGCCAGCACCTTGAGGCCGGCGCCGGTTGCCGACGCGATGCCGGCCGGTGTGTCCTCGATGGCTAGACACCCGCCGGGAGTCAGGGAGTGGGCAGGAAATGCAGCCGCCAGACGCCGTACGGCCAGGGCGTAGCTTTCCGGGTCCGGCTTGCTTGCCGATACCTCATCGGCGGTGACCATGCAGTCGAAAGCACCGGTCAGTCCGAGCTGGGACAGGATCGGATCGATATCGCTGCGTAGGGCGCCGCTGCAAAGCCCCACGGGAAGCTTTCCGGAAAGGGTGGTAATCAATTCCACCACCCCTGCATACGGTTCCACACCCGACGCGATGGTCCTCTGGAATGCCGCGGCCTTCTCCTCGATCAACCGGTGAAGGTCGTCGGTCGACAATTCCCTGCCGCTCCTTCGGAACGCTTCGCGAAACGCGTCGCGATCGTCAAAACCGATATAGTGCCCCAGGTATTCATCCCAGCCGTACCCCATTCCAAGGGGGATGAGGACCTCCTGAAAGGCCTTGTAATGCAGTGGTTCCGTATCCACAATAATGCCATCGAAATCAAAAATGACTGCTGTGAGCATCCGCTTGCCACCTCCACTACACTATTTGTATCTGCTGTATGACCGAGAGGGTTTGGCCTACCCCTGTTTATGGCGCTTCAGCAAAGTGATCGCGCACCAGGCCGTTAACGCCCCGATGGCGTTGGCCACAACATCACGATAGTCAGCCTGCCGGCTGACGGTACATACACCTTGAAAAAGCTCCACCAGCGCGCCAAAACCGATTGCAACACCCATCGAGACAGAGATGCGCCGTTTATGGTCGGCGATACCGGAAAAAGCCAGGTACCCGAACAGGGTGAAGACCGTATAGGCAGAGGCATGCTGCAGCTTGTCCCAGCTGAGCAATCGGTTGCTGATCTGTGGCGGGGAAGGAATGAGGGAAAGCACCAGAATCGTCATCCCCCAGACCAGGAATGGAGCCCACTTCCACGCGGAACCGCGGGACAACAAGTCAGCCGGCACCCGACTCCCCCTCCTCACCCAAAAAAAAACAGCAACTCTTGCGGACAAGAATCACTGTTCAGGTGGTTAATGGTGATCCCAAGGGGACTTGAACCCCTGTTACCGACGTGAAAGGCCGGTGTCCTAACCGCTAGACGATGGGACCAGAAACCGATAATGGACACTCAACGTTTGTCCAGTAAGTAATGTTGTATGGCTGGGGTGCGAGGATTCGAACCTCGGGATGACGGAGTCAGAGTCCGTTGCCTTACCGCTTGGCGACACCCCAATAGACGGAAATAGATAACAGAAAAGGAAGATTACGTCAAGATGTTTTCGCTATGGCAAATTCTGCGCCGGCAGTTATGGCCTTCATGTTGGCGGGAATGAACGAATGGTTGCGCTCCGGCAGCGCGTTCTTCAGGGCTTCTTCAAGGGTGGCGGAACCCACCGCTCCGGTTCTGGCCACATACACACCCACCGCCACCATGTTGACCATGCGGGCATCACCCAGCCCCATGGCGATGTCGTTCATCGGCACCCTGATGATTTCGATGTCGCTCCTGTCGAAGGCATCCAGGTTGACGAGCGAAGTGTTGACGATGCAGATCCCCCCCGGCTTGACCTTTGCTCCGAACTTGTCGAGGGATGTCTGGTTAAGGGCAATCGTGACGGACGGATTGCCGATAACCGGCGATCCCACATCGCCATCGGCGATGACTACCGTGCACATGGCTGCCCCTCCCCTTTTTTCCACCCCGTAGGCAGGAAAGAAAGAAACGTTTTTCCCCTCGATAATAGCGGCGTAGGACAGGAGATTGCCGGCAAGCAGCACCCCTTGGCCGCCGAAACCGGCTATGAACAGATCGTGACGCATTGGATAACCCCGTGAAAGTGAGAGGTGAAAAGTGAAAAGCATCCTTTCACTATTCACTTTTTACTTTTTACAAGTTGTCTGTGTTCTTGAATACACCCAGCCTGAAATAGTCCGCCATCTCCGTGCCTACCCGCTCATTGGCGGCGAGGGCATTCATGCCCCAGTTGGTGGGACAGGCCGAGAGGGCCTCGATGAAGGAGAACCCCTTCCCCTCCACCTGGTAGCGGAACGCTTTCTTGAACTGACGTTTGGCATCGATGATGTTTCTGGGACTGTTGACGGCGACCCGGGCGGAAAACGCCACCCCTTCCAACTGGGCAAGCAGCTCCGCCATCCTGATGGGGGCGCCATCCTTGTGCTGGTTTCTTCCGTAGGGGGAGGTGGAGGTTTTCTGGCCGACCAGCGTGGTCGGCGCCATCTGGCCGCCGGTCATGCCATAGGTCGTGTTGTTGACGAAAACCACGGTGATGTCTTCGCCGCGATTGGCGGCATGGATGATTTCGGCGGTACCGATGGCCGCCAGGTCGCCGTCCCCCTGGTAGGTAAAGACGAAACTGTCGGGCCTGGCACGCTTGACTCCGGTGGCGACGGCCGCTGCGCGACCGTGGGGAGCTTCGACCACGTCGATATCGAAATACCCGTAGAGGAAGACGGAACACCCGACCGATGCCACGCCGATGGTCCGTCCCTGGACGCCGAATTCGTCCATCGCCTCGGCCACGAGCCGGTGGATGGTGCCATGGTGACATCCGGGGCAGAAATGGGTCTGAACGTCCTTGAGACTGATGGGTCGCTTGAATACCTGTTGCATGGAAAACCTCATAAACGGGGACCGGGAGTCGGGGACCGATAAGGACGAAATCCCTCGATACATTCCCTTCAATTATACCTCAATAGTTCTTTTGATCTGCTCCAGAAGCTCTTCCGGCGTGGGGAGGGAGCCTGCCCCGGGAGGACGGCCGTAAAAGCCGACCTCTGCGTCACGCGCGACGGAAAGCCGGACATCCTCGACCATCTGGCCTGTGTTGAGTTCGATGACAAGTACCTTCTTGGTCCGAGCGGTCGCATCCAGAAACGCCTTCTCCGGAAAGGGGAAGAGGGTTATGGGGCGAAGCAGCCCCACCTTCAATCCCTCTTCCCGCGCCATGGTGATGGCGGTCTTGGCAATCCGGGCGGTGGAACCGAAAGCCGCGACCAAAAGGTCGGCATCATCGACCTGGAAGGCTTCCCAGCGGCACTCGCGCGCCTTCAGCTCCTGGTATTTACGGTGGAGCTTCCAGTTATGGGCTTCAAGTTCGCCATCCCCGAGGAATAGCGACTTTACCACGCGCTGTTCCCCGTCCCCCTTCCCCCTCACCACCCAGTTCTTGGCAGGGAGGTCGGCAACGGGACGCTTGTTGGGCACCAGCGGCTCTTTCATCTGGCCGACGACCGAATCAGCCAGCACCATGGCCGGCATCCGGTAGATATCCGCCAGGTCAAAGGCCAGCATGGTGAGATCATACATCTCCTGCACCGAAGACGGGGCAAGCACGACGATATGGTATCCCCCGTGCCCTCCCCCCTTTACCGCTTGAAAATAATCGGACTGGGAGGCATCGATACCGCCGAGGCCGGGGCCAGAGCGGGAGATGTTGACAATCACGCCGGGAAGCTCCGAACCTGCCATATAGGATATCCCCTCCTGCTTGAGGGAGATACCGGGACTGGACGAAGAGGTCATGGCGCGCACGCCGGTTGCGGAAGCCCCGAGGAGCATGTTTATGGATGCGATCTCGCTTTCCGCCTGGATGAATTCTCCGTTGAGATGCGGCAGTTCACGGGACAGGTATTCGGGAATGTCGCTCTGGGGGGTAATCGGATAACCGAAATAGTAACGGCACCCCGCCTCGATTGCAGCCATAGCTACCGCTTCATTTCCCTTCACGAACAAGCGCTTCACATCATCCTCCATGAAGTCTGACTGAAAACAGTCACCCGGCTCACTGAAACAACAGTGCTGTTGAATCGGTATGAGCAGGGTAAGTTACGTTGGTCTTATTACCTGGGGTTTGTATACATGCAGGACACAGGAACTACTTGAAGACAGTGATTGCAACATCGGGACACATCTCTGCACACAAAGCACAGCCGGTGCATTTTTCCTGAAAAGATATTGCTGCGGGAGTATACCCTTGAAGGTTGATCTTTTCACTGAGGGAGAGCAGCTTGCCCGGGCAGGCAAGGGTACAGAGTCCGCATCCTTTACAACGAATCTCATCAATTTCTATTTTTGCCATCAAGGGGTCCCTTCTGTCATGAAACCTTTTAACTGAAGCATTCTACAGCAATAACCTAACAGATAATGCGCAACAGAGTCAATGCTTTTTGACTGTATGAATAATTTTTACACTTGATTTTACAACATATTACAGTTAAATAGAATTCAATGTACAGTTATCACATTCTGCTTAAATTCAAGGAGGAGTAACATGGCATCAACGATTCTGGAACTGACTGCCAGCATCGTCTCTTCACACGCTTCCGTGACCGAGATGACGGGCGAAGAACTGCTGCTGGAACTTCAGAAGGTGCATGCGGCACTGCAAAAGCTGGAAGGTGTCGCGGAAGGGGCGCCTGCAGAGGAAACCAAACCGACCATTACCCTGAAAAAGGCATTCCAGGCTGACCAGGTTGTCTGCATGATCTGTGGCAAGGGTGGAATGAAAACCCTGACCCGCCATCTGGCCCAGGTCCACAACATGAAACCGGGCGCCTACCGGAAGCAGTTCGGCATTCCCAGCGGACAGTCCCTGACCGCCAAGAACTTTTCGGAGGCACGGCGGAAAATGGCCCAGGAGCGCGGACTGGCCGACAACCTGGCGAAGGCCCGGGAAGTTCGGGCCGCCAAATTGAAGGCCAAGCAGTCCCCCCCGGCAAAAGCAGCACCGAAAGCAAAAGCGGCACCCAAGACCAAGGCGCCAAAAGCAACGAAAACCGCCAAGACAAAGGCGGCACCCAAAGCCAAGGCCTAACGTGCAGTACGGTTACACAACCTGATAAAGCCGCCCATTGGGGCGGCTTTTTTTCTGGAAGCTACGACATATTTATGAACAACGAAACCGGTATACGTCTCTCTTTTTTCTGCGGCGTCTTTGCCGTCATCGCCCTGTGGGAACTCATGGCTCCCCGCAGGAAGCTGACCACCGACAAAGGAGCGCGCTGGTTCGCCAATCTTGCAATGGTTGCCCTTGATACGGCCATTGTCCGCCTTCTCTTTCCGACCCTTCCGGTCGGAATCGCCCTTATCGCAGAACAGCGCGATTGGGGAATCCTCAACACCATGGATATCCCCCTAAGCGCCAAGGTCATTGCGGGAGTGGTGATGCTCGATTTCGTCATCTACCTCCAGCATGTCCTCTTTCACAACCTGCCGGTACTGTGGCGCATCCACCGCATGCACCACACCGATCTCGACCTGGACGTCACCAGCGGCAACCGGTTTCACCCCCTCGAAATCATCCTTTCCCTGGGAATCAAACTGGGAGCCGTCATACTGACAGGAGCCCCGGCTCTCGCCGTTCTCGCCTTCGAGATCATCCTCAACGCTACATCCATGTTCAACCATGGCAATATTCGCATTCCGCAACCGGTGGACCGCTGGCTCCGTCAACTGCTCGTAACACCGGACATGCACCGCGTGCACCACTCCATAATCCCCCGTGAAACCAATTCCAACTATGGCTTCAACCTCTCCTGGTGGGACCGGCTCTGCGGCACCTATCGCGACCAGCCCGATGAGGGGCACGAAGGAATGACCATCGGACTGAGGGAGTTCCGCGATCCCCGCGCCCTCACCCTTCACCGCCTCCTCATCATGCCGCTTAAACTGAAGTGATCCGAAGTGAATTAGTTGTTCCGAAAGAACAGATGGAATCCGCGGAAAGGCATGAAATGAAAAAAGGCCGGCGAATATCGCCGGCCTTTTAAATTGTTATGGTGGAGCTGATCAGGATCGAACTGACGACCTCTTGAATGCCATTCAAGCGCTCTCCCAACTGAGCTACAGCCCCATTCAAGAATCCCGTTTATACCAGAAGCGCCTGAGGGTGTCAACACTTTTTTATGCGTGGGGGAATTCTTCCTTGACGCCCACGGGGGCTTTGGCTATAATCCGTGAGCTTGCCGAAGTGGCGAAATTGGTAGACGCAGCAGACTCAAAATCTGCCGTCCGCGAGGGCATGCCGGTTCGAGTCCGGCCTTCGGTACCACGTGCAAAATCAGGCTTGACGGTTCTCCGTCAGGCCTTTTTTTGTGCCGCTGCCAGACGCTGACGCACCACCTCGAACATGAGCACCCCGCCAGCAACCGAGGCATTGAGGGACGACACCCCCCCCTGCAGGGGTATGGCGACGAGGAGATCGCACATCTTGCGCACCAGTGGCCGGAGTCCCTCCCCTTCCGAACCGATGACCAGCGCCACGTTACCTGTCAGGTCCTGGCCATAGACCGGTTCGGCCGACTCCCCTGATGCTCCGTAGATCCAGAACCCCGCCTCCTTAAACTCCGCCAGGGTCTGGGCGATATTGGTAACCTGGGCGATGGGAATCGTCTCTACCGCGCCGGCAGACGACTTCTCCACCGTAGGGGTGACAGCTGCTGCCCGGTCCCGGGGGATTATTACGCCGTTAGCCCCCGCACAGGCTGCGGTACGGATCAGCGCGCCCAGGTTATGGGGGTCCTGGATGCCATCGAGCACCAGAACGAGTCCGCTCGTGCCGGCAATCCGCCAGTTGTCGAGCAGATCAGCCAGGTCGGCATAGGGGAACCCTTCGACCCGAAGCGCAACTCCCTGGTGATGCTCGGTGCCACAGAGGCGGGCAAGATCCCGCTTTTCCCTCTGCCGGACCGGAACGCTCTTTTCCGCAGCGAGCTTCAGCAGATTTTCCAGGCGCCGGTCGTTTGCGCCTGATGCCACAAAAAGTTCGAAGGCCCTCCTGCTACCGCGGAGAGCCTCCAGAACGGGGTTCATCCCGTAGATCATTTCATCGCTCATCGGAAATTCCTAGTGACCAGTTGTCGTTGCATATCCTGTAAATCGCATGACGTTTCACCCAGGTTCAGGCTTCAACGGTCATGATCTCCTCGACAATCGCTTCTGCAGCCTTGAGTGGATCTGCCGCCGCGCTGATGGGGCGTCCGATGACCAGATAATCCGCTCCGGCACGCACCGCTTCGGCCGGCGTCATGATCCGCTTCTGATCGTCCGTGGAAGCGAACGCGGGGCGGACCCCCGGCGTCACCACCAGAAAGTCGTTACCGCAGGCTGCCCGGATCAGTTCCACTTCCTGGGGAGAGGCTACGACGCCGTCGATACCGGCCTTCTGTGCCAGTTGTGCCAACCGCACCACCATCTCACGAACCGGGTACTCGATCCCCACCTGCCGCAGGGTCTCTTCGTTTGACGAGGTGAGGATGGTGACCGCCAGCACCTTGGCCCGCTCCTTTCCCGAAAACTCCTTGTCGAGTGCTTCGACGGTCCGCGCCATCATTTCGTAGCCACCGAGAGCATGGAGATTGAAAAGCTTGACGCCGAGACGGGCCGCCTCCACCGAAGCCATGGCGACGGTGTTGGGAATGTCGTGGTATTTCAGGTCGAGGAACACCTGGCCGCCGAAATTATCCACCATCCTGACGACGTCGGGTCCATGGCTCGTGAAGAGCTGCTTGCCCACCTTGAACATTCCCACGTGGCCGGAAAGCACCGACACCCAATGCTTGGCATCGGCAAAGCTCTCCACGTCGAGTGCAAATAGTATTCTGGAACGCGCTTCATCTCTGGTCATGGTATATTGCTTCCTCTGGCACCGCACAGGGTGACACTTCATTATCGCCTGAAAACAGGTAAACACGGAGGTTTGTCTGAAAAATTACCGGCCCAGAGCCTCGCGCACCTGTGTCCGCACCTTTGCAACCGCCTCAGCGATCTGAAGGAGTTCCACTACGCCGGTCTTGCGATCCTTCAACTCAACGTTCCCGTCCGCCAGGTTCTTGCTTCCCACCACGATGCGGAGCGGAATGCCGATCAGATCGGCGTCCTTGAACTTGAAGCCCGGCCGTTCGTCGCGATCGTCCAGGAGCACCTCGACACCTGCCTGCTGAAGCTCTTCGTAGATCGCTTCGGAAGCCGCCCGCACCGGTTCCTCCTTGATATTGAGGGCCGAGATGATGCAGTGGAAGGGGGCAATGGGGAGCGGGAAGATAATCCCGTTTTCGTCATGGTTCTGTTCGATGCAGGCGGCCACGGTACGGCCGATGCCGATGCCGTAACACCCCATGAAGATAATCTGCTCTTTCCCTTCCGCATCCAGGAAGGTCGCCTTGAGCGCCTTGGAATACTTGACGCCGAGCTTGAAGACGTGCCCCACCTCGATGCCTCGCCACATCTCCAGCGTACCGCCAGCACAGCGGGGACAGGGATCTCCGTGGGTCACGTTGCGGATATCGACGAATTCGCCGATGGTGCAGTCACGCCCCAGGTTGACGTTCTTGTAGTGGTAGTCCACCTCGTTGGCGCCGGCGACGAAGTTCTTCAACCCCTTGACCGCAAGATCGGCAACAATGCGGATGGTGGCGCCTATGGGGCCGAGAAATCCGACCGGGGCGCCGGTCGCCTTCGTAATGATCTCGTCGGGAGCCATTTCCAGGGTGTCGCACCCCAGATAGTTCTTCAGCTTGATCTCGTTCAGCTCGTGGTCGCCCCGCAGGATTGCCGCTACCGGCTTCCCGTCGGCCAGAAGGATCAGCATCTTCACCGACGAGGCGGCGGGCGCATCAAGAAACGCGCAGACATCGTCAATCGTTTTTTTGCCGGGGGTGGCCACCTTTTCCAGCGGTCGCGGTTCGGCATGCTCGGCCGCTTCCACCACGCGGGCCTCGGCCTTCTCCACGTTAGCCGCGTACTCGCAGGCAGAGCACGATACGATGGCATCCTCTCCCGATTCCGCCAGTACCATGAATTCGTGGGATGCGGTCCCGCCGATTGAACCGGTGTCCGCCTCGACCGCGCGGAAGTTGAGGCCACAGCGCCTGAAAATGCTGCGGTACGCCTGGTACATCTTGTCGTAGGAGAGGTCGGCGGCAGTGCTGTCCACATCGAAGGAGTAGGCATCCTTCATGATGAATTCGCGGCCGCGCATGAGGCCGAAGCGGGGGCGGATCTCGTCGCGGAACTTCCCCTGGATCTGGTAGAGGTTCAGGGGCATCTGGCGGTAGCTCTTGACTTCCCGCCGCACCAGATCGGTAACCACTTCCTCATGGGTGGGGCCGAGACAGAATTCCGCATCCTTGCGGTCGTTGAGGCGAAGGAGTTCCTTGCCGTACTGCTCCCACCTGCCCGATTCCTGCCAGAGCTCTGCCGGCTGGACCGTCGGCATGAGGAGCTCGATGGCACCGGCACGGTTCATCTCCTCCCGGACGATCTGTTCCACTTTGCGGATGGAGCGAAGTCCGAGGGGAAGATAGTTGTAGATGCCGGCGGCCAGCTTCCGGATCATTCCTGCCCGCAGCATCAGCTGATGGGAGATCACCTCGGCATCGGCCGGTGTTTCTTTCACGGTGGGGATGAAATATTGTGAGTAACGCATTTAGAACCTCAATAATAGGATGCGGGACCGGGGACCCGGGACCGGTAAAATCAAATCACAACTCGTCAGTCTGAAATACGAAGCGGTTACTGGTCCCCGGTCCCCGGTCCCCGGTCTTTCGCCATTTCCTCGACGAGCGCAACGAGAGCATCGGCCATCTCCACCTCTTTAACCTTGCGGACCACCTCGCCGTGGCGGAACAGAAGCCCTTCTCCCCGTCCCCCGGCAATACCCACATCCGCTTCCCGCGCCTCTCCGGGTCCGTTCACCACGCACCCCATCACCGCTACGGTAAGCGGTGCATCCACGGACTTCAGGCGCGCCTCCACCTCGTTGGCAACACCAATAAGGTCGATCTGGCAGCGCCCGCAGGTGGGACAGGACACAAAGTTGATGCCGCGCTGGCGCAGCCCCAGCGCCTTGAGAATCTCGAAACCGACCCGGATCTCGTCCACCGGATCACCAGTGAGGGAGACGCGCATGGTGTCGCCGATGCCGTCAGCCAGCAGAATCCCAAGGCCGACCGCAGATTTGATGGTGCCGGAGAAAATCGTGCCCGCCTCGGTAATGCCGATGTGCAGTGGATAATCGACCTTTTGGGAAAGAAGCCGGTATGCCTCCACCGTTTTGACCACGTCCGAGGCCTTCAGTGAAATCTTGATCTGGTCATACCCGAGCTCTTCCAGTATCCGCACATGCCCGAGGGCTGACGCCACCATCGCCTCCGCCGTCGGGTGACCGTATGCGGCGAGCAGCTCCTTCTCCAGGGAACCGGCATTGACACCGATCCGGATCGGAACCAGGCGCTCTTTGGCAGCCTTCACCACTTCGGCAACCTTCCACCGCTCGCCGATGTTGCCGGGATTGAGCCGCAGGCCGTCTATCCCCCCCTCCAGCACCTTGAGGGCCAGCTTGTAGTCAAAGTGGATATCGGCTATGACCGGCAGCGGACTCTGCGCCTTGATGCGTCCGAGGGCCACGGCAGCATCCATGTCGAGCACCGCGCAGCGCACCAGTTCACACCCCGCGTCAGCCAAGGCCCTGACCTGGGCAAGGGTCGCGATCTCATCGCGGGTATCGGTAGAGCACATGGACTGCACCGAACAGGGAGCCCCCCCACCGATCTTCACATTCCCGATCTGGATCTGTCGCGTCGTCTTTTTCATGGCGGGCAATAATAGCGGATTAACAGTTGAAAAGTCAAGGCAGGACCGGCAAAAAAGAAAGCCGTCCGGCTAGCGCCGGGCGGCTTCTCACTACTTAGTAAACTCTTGCGAGGAACGTGGATTTTTCGCAAGGTCAAGGCGATCAAAGGATGACGCGGAGGCGTACTGAAAGTACGCCGCACAAGGAATCCTGAAGATCAACGCAGAGATTGCGGAAAAGCCGCGTTTCCCTTACACAAGACCGTGCGCTACCATGGCGTCCGCCACCTTGATAAATCCGCAGATATTGGCGCCGAGAACATAGTTGCCCGGTGCGCCGTACTCTTCTGCGGTGGTGTAGCAGTTGTTGTGAATACGGACCATGATGTCTTCCAGCTTCTTCTCGGTGAAGTCGAACTTCCAGGAATCGCGACCGGCATTCTGCTGCATTTCGAGGGCCGAGGTGGCAACCCCGCCGGCGTTGGCAGCTTTTCCCGGACCGTAGGCAATCTTGGCGTCGAGGAAGACCTTGACCCCTTCCGGCGTGGTCGGCATGTTGGCTCCCTCGCCGACGGCAATGCAGCCGTTTTTCACCAGGGTCTTGGCATCCTTGCCGTTGATCTCGTTCTGGGTTGCGGACGGCATGGCCACCTGGCAGGGGATATCCCAGATATTGCCGTTGGGAATGTACTTGGCATCCTTGTGCTTCGTGGCGTACGCCTCGATGCGGCTCCGCTCGACTTCCTTGAGTTGCTTGATCAGGTCGAGGTCGAGACCCTTCTCGTGATAAATGACACCGTTCGAGTCGGAACAGGCCACGCATTTGCCGCCGAGCTGGTGAATCTTCTCGATGGTGTAGATGGCAACGTTGCCGGAACCGGACACGAGGCAGGTCTTGCCATCGAAGGAATCCTTACGGACTTTGAGTGCCTCATTGATGAAGAACGTGGCTCCATAACCGGTGGCCTCGGTCCGGACCAGCGATCCGCCCCACTTGAGCCCCTTGCCTGTCAGCACGCCGGCTTCCCAGCGGTTGGTGATCCGTTTGTACTGGCCGAACATGTAACCTATCTCGCGCCCGCCGACGCCGATGTCACCAGCCGGAACGTCAGTATGCTCGCCAATGTGGCGATAGAGTTCGGTCATGAAGCTCTGGCAGAAACGCATCACTTCATCGTCGCTCTTCCCTTTGGGATCGAAATCGGACCCACCTTTACCGCCACCGATCGGCATCCCGGTGAGGGAGTTCTTGAATATCTGCTCGAAGCCGAGGAACTTGATAATGCCGAGGTAAACGGACGGGTGGAAGCGGAGCCCCCCCTTGTAAGGACCGAGTGAACTGTTGAACTCGACCCGGAAGCCGCGGTTGATGTGAACCCGGCCATTGTCGTCCTGCCAGGGTACCCGGAAGATAATCTGGCGCTCGGGCTCGCAGATACGCTCGATGATCTTACGCTCGAGATATTCCGGGTGCTTGCTCACAACCGGTCCGAGCGACTCGAGGACCTCAAGGACCGCCTGGTGAAACTCAACCTCGCCCGGATTTCTTTTCAGTACGTCCTGATAGATGCCTTCCAGTTTTTCATCAATTTTCGTCGTCATACAACCTCCCTGTTATGAATTAGTGCAGTAACGTGTTCACCAATTACGCACCTTAAGCAACCATCCCAATCGCGTGCGCACAAACGTTGCACAACATGCACCATTTCTCATCACTGCAGCACATTTTTTACGCAACT
Organism: Geomobilimonas luticola; assembly: GCF_018476905.1. Taxonomy (GTDB): domain Bacteria; phylum Desulfobacterota; class Desulfuromonadia; order Geobacterales; family Geobacteraceae; genus Geomobilimonas; species Geomobilimonas luticola. The sequence continues at coordinate 33,512 of NZ_JAHCVK010000007.1, read as the reverse complement.
ATCCGTATACAAGCATATTTTTTGTGCTTCACCATAATTGACGTACCACTGCGGTCTACGGTTGTGACTATAAAATCTACACAGTTAATGATAAATTTTACTCTGGAGATTATGCGGTAATAAAAAGGACCGTTGACATGCAGACCATTTTCCTGTTTAGTTGCAGGCATGAAAAAAAATCCAGCAACCACGACAAAACCGGCCAGAAAAGACGATATCAAGGCTGGTCAACTCATCGACGTCACCATCGCCACGCTCAATGAAGACGGATTCGGCATGGCGACGACCGGCACAAAGCCGCTCCTCGTCTCCGGTGTACTGCCAGGTGAACAGGCACAGGTCCGGGTCACGTTCGTCGGCCGGCGGGAGTGCTTCGCCACGGTAGTCAGAATTCTTCGCCACGCCCCCCAGAGACTCATGTCGACACCCTGCGAAAAACTCGGCCACTGCGACGGCTGCCCTCTTATGTTCATGAAATACCCCGCCCAGCTGGCATGGAAACGGGAACTGGTGGAAAAAACGCTTGCCCGTTTCCGTTCCCTTCAGGAGCTGATGCTGCATGATGTCCTCCCCTCTCCCCGCCCACTTCATTACCGCAATTCAGCCAAACTCGTTGTCTCCGGCAAATCTGTCGCACCCGTCATCGGCATCTACCGCCGCAACTCCCATGAGGTGCTGGAAATAGGAGACTGTCCACTCCATCACCCGCTCATAAACAGCATCGTTGCCGCAGTGAAAGAAGGAATCAGAAAGGGGAAGGTTCCCGTCTACTCGCCTCGCAACGGTCGAGGTCTTTTGCGCTATCTGGTCATCCGGGTGGCGGAAGCCGAGAACCGCGCCATGGTGGTTTTCGTCACCGCCGAGCGCAGCTTCAACGAAATTCATCATCTTGCCAAGCACCTTCAGGCTGTCGTACCCCAGGTAGCCGTGGTGGCCCAGAACGTCAACGCGTCTTCGGGAAACGCAATTCTTGGCGACCGCGACCATTTCATCACCCAGGAGCGGACCCTGCATGCCAGCATCGGTGAAACGAGGTTCACTATTTCTCCTCGCTCCTTCTTCCAGGTAAACAGCGGCAGTGCAGAGATAATCTATGGGAAAGTTCGGGAATGGGCAGATCTGACCGGCAGGGAATTCGTGGTGGACCTTTACTGCGGGATCGGGGGGATATCTCTCTATCTGGCCCCGTCAGCCAAGAAAGTGCTGGGGATAGAGGTTGTGGAGGCAGCTGTCGCCGACGCCGAACTTAACGCCCGGCTGAACGGCATCGACAACTGTACATTCGAGGCGGGTGACGCGGGCACGTTGCTGACGGAGTTGCGGCAGAATCAGGAACGGGTCGATCTTCTCGTCCTCAACCCTCCCCGCAAGGGGTGCGACGAACAGGTGTTGCGGGTTGCGGCCGACCTCGGCCCGACCCGTATGATCTATGTCTCCTGCTCACCTGCTACCCTGGCCCGAGATCTTGACATTCTCGCCAACCTTGGCTATCGGACCGTCCGGGTCCAGCCGGTGGACATGTTTCCCCAGACCCCCCACGTGGAAAACGTGGCCCTGCTCGCCAGGGACTGACCGCCAGCCTCACGTCTCTTTTTCGCTCCCCCGCAGATAATCGGCGAGGATCGTCCGGCTGTGCTCGTCGTCATGGCAGTAGACGCAGAGGTTTTCCCAATTGCTCCCGTCCGGGGGGTTGTTGTGGTGATTGCCGTCCCGGTGATGCACGGTGAGGAGATGAAGGTTGTCGAGTTCGAACTCCCGTCCGCATTTTGCACAGATCCAGCCATGCAGCTTGAGGGAGCGCTGCCGATAGTTGTCGGGAGCTGCCTGTTCCGATTTCATCCTGCGGACCAGAGCGTCCAGTTCTTCCTGGGTTTTGACTTTTCCCGGCTGGGGCTTGCGGGGGCGAAATGAAGGCGACATTGGCGATCCTTTGACGTACAGTGAGAGTCGACTAAAAAAGGGCGTCCCGAATGGGACGCCCTCGTGTTTTCTGCTACATCCGTGCTACTTCCGCAGCACCTTGATAACTGCCGAGTAATCCTCTTCGCCACGACCGTCCTTGACACCCTGTTCGTAAGTCTTGCACGCCACCTCGGCGGCGGGGAGATCAAGGTCGAGTTTCTTGGCCGCCTCCATGACCAGTTGCAGGTGCTCGTGCACATAGACAAGGGCAAGGTTGCGGGTAAAGTCACCGCGGGCAATGGAACGCCCCTTTGAGTGGAACAGTGGCGATGCGACCCCTCCCGAATCGAGCACTTCGAGGATTTTGTCGGGATTGAACCCCATCTTTTCACCGAAGACGAGCCCCTCGGCCAGGGCCTGCATCAGTTCCGCCTGGACAAGGTTGACGACGAATTTCATCCTGGTGGCATCGCCAACCCCACCCACATGGATGATGTTGAGACCGAAATAAGAGAAAAGCTCCCGGCAGCGCCCTACCAGGGACTGGTCGCCACCGGTGAGGATGGTCAGCAGGCCGTTGGCGGCATGCTCCTTGGTCCCCCAGACCGGTGCGTCGAGAAACATGACCCGATGTTTTGCCGCCTCGTCCGCCATCTCCAGCGTGCTTTCGAGGGAGTGGGTTCCCATGTCCACCAGGATGGTACCCGCATCGATACCGGCAAAAATCCCGTCAGGACCGTAGATGTCCGGGCGCAGGCGTTCTTTCTCGGGCCGGATGAGAATGACCAGGTCATTCCCCTTGGCGGCATCTTTGGGAGTAGATGCTCCGACGGCACCGAGCTTGACCAGCTCGTTGACAACGTCCGGGTCCGAATCGTAGACCGTCAACCGGTAGTGCCCTTTCGTGAGGTTGGCGGCCATGTGCCGACCAACCGTCCCCAAACCCAAAAAACCGATATTTTTCAGCATATTCGTCCTCCCGTATGAAATAACACCACGTCATGGCATATGTTTGGTTAATAGTACAACCTCTTTGCCCGTGAAACAAGACTATAATGAATTTAATGTTGTATGCAACCGGTGAGGGGCGGAAGTGGCGCAGGGTCGATTCGCATCAGCACCATTCACGTTACAGCGAAGCACTACGTCAGCGATAACGTACAACGCCGCGCCGTTCGCACAAGTGTGCGAGGGGGCAGGAAGAACAGCGGGGAGAGACGGGATGGCAGTGGTTCTGCCCAAAGGTGACCAGCAGGTCGTTTATTACCAACCAGTACTGCTCCGGCAGTTTGGCCCGCAGGGCAAACTCGGTTTCTTCCGGGGTTCTGGTACATACGTACCCCCAGCGGTTGCAGATCCTGTGGACATGGGTATCGACACAGATGCCCGGCTTGCCGAACCCGAGGGTAATGGTCAGATTGGCGGTCTTGCGCCCCACTCCCTTGAATTTCAGAAGTTCGTCCAGGTCATCCGGCACGTGCCCGTGGTAACGATCGATAAGGAGGTGACAGATTTCCCGTATCTGGAGTGTCTTCTGGCGGTAGAAACCGACCGGATAGATGGCCTGCTCTATAACTTCAGCGGGCAGTTCGACCATCCTTGCCGGTGTGTCAGCGAGAGCGAAGAGTCTCTCCGCTGCGGGGCCGGTGGTTCGGTCCTGGGTCCTGAGGGACAGGATGCAGGAAATGAGCACCTTGAAGGGATCACCTTCCCGCTGGGATACGATGGTGACCGCCGGCGTCTGCCATTTCTTGACCGCCTCGACAAGAAGAGCAATGGCAGCATGGATATCCTCATCTCTCATACCAGTTTACGGTTGCGGAATATGCGCATGCAGAGGACGCCAAGCACCGAAAAGACCAGGCCGACGCAGAGAAAGACATAGCCTATGCTCCGCCCGTCCCCCAGGCCGAACAGGTCCCTGCCATCCATGAAGGCAATGAGCGCCAGGCCACCGAACGTCCCTATCCCCCCGAGTATATATATGGCAAAAGCCACGACAGCCAGCCCGATCCCCTGATTCCTCTCCATGATTGACTCCCCGGTCCGTATTCATTTCGCCCTGTCCGGCATTCTACAGAATCCGACATGGCAAGGCAACAGCATTCGTGCCGCAGTTGCCGGTTGCACGAACGCGCTTGCTCCCCTATAATGGCGTATTCAAGCATTGTCATCCCATGCCGCAGGAGACCTCCGTGAAACAGTACGTAGACCTGCACCTCCATTCGATACACTCTGATGGCGTCCATACCCCGACAGAACTTGTCGAGATGGCGGCTCGACTGGGGCTCAAGGCCATTGCCATCGCCGATCACGACAGCGTGGACGGCATCGATGAAGCACGTGCCGCAGCAGCTTCCCGGGGAGTGGAAGTGATTTCGGCCGTTGAACTTTCCGTGGAGCACAAGCGGTTTCAGGACATACACCTGCTCGGATTCTGCATAGACCACCGGGATCCGGTCTTCCGGGACAGGCTCGGGGAATTCCGCCATCGCCGGGATGACCGGGGCCGGGCAATCGTAACACGCATCAACAAGCGACTCGCCCGCCAAGGCCGGGGAGAAATCTCCTACGAAGAGATACAGCAGCAGGTGACCGGTGCCCTCGGGCGGCCCCATATCGCCGGGGCACTCCTTGCAAAGGGTTACGCCCACGACATGCAGGATGCCTTCGTCCAGTACCTCATCCCGTGCAACGTACCCAAGCGGTATTTTCCCATGGCCGAAGCACTGACGGAAATACACCGCATTGGAGGCGTTGCGGTTCTTGCCCATCCGCCGACCATAACCCCGGACCGCATGCGCCTTGGCGGACTGGTGCGCGAACTGGCGACAATGGGTCTGGATGGTCTCGAAGTATTCAGCAACAGCTGCTTCGACGACGACATGATATTTCTCGAGTCCCTTGCCCACGAACTGGGCCTTGTGATGACCGGCGGGTCGGACTTCCACGGCTTCGAGAGCGACGTCTGCATGGGAAGCGGACGGGGGGGGCTGGCAGTAGCCTACCGGCTTGCAGCCGGGTTGAAGGAACGCAGTGCGGGCAGGCCTTACTCAATGCGGTGAAAACCCGCCGGCGGAAAAACAAAAAAAGGCCCCTGCGGGGGCCTTTTCACCTCGGTTTGATCCAGAAATATCACTCTTTGTAGGCTTTGAACCCCATTACCTGCAGGTTATCAACCACCTTCTGAACCCCTTTGATCTTGCCAGCGATCCTGATGACCTGGCTTTTTTCCGCCTCATCATGCACGTGGCCGGTAAGGGCGATCATCCCGTCCTGCGAAGTGATTTTGAAGTGGAGGTTTTGCACCTTATCCGACTTGAGAAGCTCCATTTCAACCCGCTTGCTGAGGATGATATCCTCCAGCAGGTCCATCGCTTCCCCTTCAGTGGCTTTGAACCGAGGGTCCTTCGCAGCTGCAACGATGCTTTCGACAATGGAGGCATGGGAAAGGCGGGAGGTATTGAATATCAGATCGTAGCCCAGAGGATCATGCCAGTCCCGGTTAAAGTAGAAGTGGAGAAAACCACCACGCTGATGGTCGCTTTTCCTGATCAGGTCGCTTGCCAGATCCGGATCGATCCATTCCCGTTCAGCGAACATTTCCACCCTCTCGTCAAAGGGGGCGATGAACCGTATTCTCAGTATGTTTCGCATCTCCTTGAGGAGATCCTGCCCCCCCCGACCGTAGAGAATGACATTACCTTTTTTGGCCTTTTCCAGTAAAATGAGCTCGACGGCTTTGAGGCGGGCCGCCTGGAGACGGTCTTCTGCCGTGATGTATGAGGGGGGCTTTTCATCGACCCTGTCAACGATTTCGGGAGTCAAGCCGTACTTTGGAGCTACTTCGGCAATTTTCGCCCCGTCAACCAGCATATACTTGAGTTTCTTGGCAACATCTTTGGCAATCTGGTAGGCGCCGGTTCCCATTTCCCGGGACATGGTGATTATCGCCATCTACTTCCTCCTTCTACCTTGAGTCGCAGGATGGTAGCATGTAATCTTTCCGCACACAAGGGGCTAATTCCATGGTCACCTGCTCTCTCCTTGCCAGCGGTGATCCCACTCGCTTCCCCGAGGACGATATGCACGATCTGCTGGTGTTCATGTTCCGCTTCGCTGTTTTTGCCGCACTGCACTCGCTTTTTGCCATGCAGCGCGTTCAGGATTTCCTGAAAATCCGGATGGGGCGTGCGGCAGGCTGGTACCGGCTCATGTATAACATTCTGGCACTGGCTGCCTTTGGCTGGACGATGCAGGCCTACCGCGACTCTCCGGTGCTCTACCAACTTCCCGGCAACCTCAGGTCAGCCGGATATCTCGCCCAGGGGGGGATATGTATCCTGCTCTGTATCTGTGCGGCGCAAACCGGCGTCGGGGATTTCCTCGGCGTCCGTCAACTGCGCCGCCAGACCGTCACCCCTGTACTGATAACGACCGGGTGCTACGGAAAAGTCAGGCACCCCCAGTATCTGCTGGCCCTCCTGTTCCTGCTCTTCGCGCCGACTATGACCGTACGCTGGCTGGCCTTGACTCTGCTCTCCGCACTGTATTTTCTTGCCGGATCGATTATTGAAGAAAGGAGACTCGTTGAGTTGTTCGGAGAACAGTACCGCAGATATCAACGCAGTGTACCCATGTTCGTTCCCGGTGCACGGGGTAACGGCGGGCTGCCCAGACCACGCTGACAGGCATGTTATTCGACACGCACTTTTCTGACACCAGCTACGGCGGCCAGGTCATCCACCAGGCTGCTGGCAAGTTCCCGTGTACTGAACTTTATGTAAAATTCATAAGTGGCCTGCTGTTTGTCAACGTCCTTCTCCAGATTCACGGTCACTACCTGCATCTGGTTCGCAGCGATCAACTCTTCGAATTTTTTCTGCTGCCCCTTCAGGTCATTGCTCCAGACCTTGAGCGATACATAGGTATCCCGCTGTAACCGGCTCTCCACTTTTTTCAGGAGGAGAAGGCTCATGAGCGCTATCAGGGTCACCACCGTCGCCATGGCGTACAGGCCCACACCACAGGCAACGCCGAGGGCAGCCGCTACCCAGAGACAGGCAGCCGTCGTAAGCCCCCGGATGGAGGCCCTGTCCCTGATGATTGCTCCCGCACCGAGAAAACCGATCCCCGTCACCACCTGGGCAGCAACCCTGCCCGGGTCAACCCCCGACGGCCCCCCGCTCCCCAGACTCCCGTACTGATAGTAAAACTGGATTGACGTGAGAACAAACAGGCAGGCACCGAGTGAAACAAGCAGGTGGGTACGAAAACCGGCCGGACGGCCGTGCACTTCCCGTTCCAGGCCGATGACTCCTCCAAACAGGCAGGCCAATACGAGTCTGAGCAGGAGTTCCAGACTGAAGTCAAAATGCATCGGAGTCCTCTCCCATCGACATGGCGCCTACTCGGGTTGCAGCGTAACGGCGAGACTGAGGACCGCGCGCCGGGACATTCCGCCACAACTGATGGACAGGGGAATCTGCAGTCTGCCATCGTCCCCGAGGCGTACCCCCTCAAGAACCTCAACGATGGGAGCCTGATTTTCGGCCGGTGCTTGTTCCGGCGCGGCTGCAAAAGAGTCGGCAGCCGGCAAAGAACTGGATTGTTCTACCGCCGCAACCGCCTCAGCCCCGGTGGACGCCTGGCCTTCCACCGGCTCCCCGCCCAGCTCCAGGCCACTCTCCCGCAATCGCTTCAGAACCATTTTTACCAGGGTAAAAAGGCTTTCCAGCACCCCTTCGCCCGTGCCGGCTACCCCTTTCATGAAGGTCACTCCGCCAAGGCCAAGGGATTGCTGCAATTCTGCGGTCGTAACGGCGTCACTCAGGTCGCTCTTGTTGCACTGAACGATAACGGGCAGTGTATCGGTGGACAAACCATGCCCGCGCAGACAAGCCTGCAACCTTTCGAGACCCGCACGGTTCTCAGCCTGGCGCGTCGAGGAGGCATCGGCAACGAATACTACACCGTCAACCCCTTTGAGCACCATTTTCCAGCTGGAGTCCTGCTTGACATCCCCCTGAATGGTGTAGATGTGAAATCTGACAGCATAGTCGTTGAGTTTCCCCTGCCCCGAGGGGAGAAAGTCGAAAAAGAGCATCTTGTTTCCCTGCACGTTCATGCTCTTGAACTGTCCTCGAAAGTCGGGTTTAAGCTTTTTGTAGATAAAGTTGAGGTTTGTCGCCTTCCCCGCATGGCCGGCTCCGAAGTAGACGATCTTTGCGTTGATTTCCTTTTTGGCGTGATTAACCAGTGCCATGGGCTCTTCCCCCTATTTGTGTTTTTGCTTCTGAAGCAGGATACGGCGGGCCTGTGTCGAGATCACGCTGGAAACGTTCTTGCTCTTGGCAATGGCAGCCACGTCCTTCTCGGTGAGAGTCGAAATGTAGCGAAGGGCATTGGGGAGGGGTGTTTTATTGTTTGTCGCCAGAGCCTTGCGAATCTGGTAGTTCTTCACCCATTCCCTGTTGGCACAGATGAGGCGCATGATCTCATCGCTTTGAACGCCGGTCTTGACAAGGGTCAATATCTCCGCCTCGGTAATGCGGGGATTCTTGATCACAGAGCCGCACACAAGCTTGTTCGGTTCCTTGACCAGTATGGAACGCCACTCCTTGTCTCCGGTCAGTGCCATCTTGATCTTTTCGGAAACCCCCATCGACTGTGCCATCTTGTACTTGGAGGCGTACTCCTCGCTCTCGGGCTCCTCTTCCTCATCAATCGTATCGGTTTCTGCGTCAAGGTCTTCTTCGTCCTCATCAAAGACCGCTTCGTCTTCCGGCATTTCCTGGAGAGTCACGGCTGCACCGGCAATCCCCTTTTCCGCGAGAAAGGCCATAGTCTGCCTGTCAGTCATGGGATGGGAAACAAGACGTGTCGCCAGGTCCGGTCTGTCATAGTGGAGCCGCGCCAGCAGCTCTATCACCTTCGCCGGTGTTTCGGGGGAATCGGCTACCTGTAAAGCGACCGATTCGGGCATCTGTCGCAGACTCTTGATGGCCTCGCTGCTGACTTCGTCATCCTGATCGTAACTCAGAAAAAGAAGAAGGTTGACCAGATCGTCAGCAGCAAAGGGTACTTCCCATCGTGCCGCCCGTAGCCGTTCCTCGCGGGGAGTGGCCGCTGCAGCATACCCTGCAGCGGCCGCGGAAACGTTCAGAACCACTCTGCACATCAAGGATACTCCCCTCCTACTTCCCTGCCTTGACGACATGAGCCGCGATACCCTGTTTCTTCAAACGGGCAATATCCTTGACAGCCTCATCCTTGCTGGCATATCTGCCTGCGGTGAGGCGCGCAACCGGCACGGGTGCCGTAGTCTTCTTCATCACCAGCTTGTACCCTTTTTCATAGAGACGGTCCTGCTCGACGGCAGCCTTCCCCTCGTTGTAGTAGGAACCGGCATAGACCGCATATTTGCCATTTTCCGGGAGGATAAAACCGTCCGGCGTGGCGTTTTTAAGATTCGCCAACGCCGTGTCAGCCGCCTGGTGGCTGTCGTACGACGCAAGATACAACCTGTTCATCGGCTCGGACCGTTTTGCTTTCGTTCTGACAACCGGTCCTATGCCGAGCTTTTTAAGCTTTGCCTGTACCATGTCGGCTGATTTGCCTACGACATACTCACCGATTGCCAGGGTATAAGCGCCAGTCGCCGGTTTGACCACATCCTTGGTTGCCTTCGCGGGTTTTGTGGTTGCAGCTTTCTGGGGAGCCGCAGCGGGGGCAGGTTTCTTAGCTGCAGACGGTTCAGCCTTTGCTGACTTGGCCGGGGGTGCAGGCTGTTTTGCTGCCGGTTTGGCTGCAGCAACGGCTGCCGGTTTGGCTGCAGCAACGGCTGCCGGTTTGGCTGCAGCAACGGCTGCCGGCTTGGCAGGCGTAGCGGCCGCCGGTTTGGCAGACGGAGCAGCTGCCGGTGCTGGAGGCACGGCAACGGGCTTCGCTGCAGGAGTTCCTGCGGCGGGAGTCGAAGGAGCCGTTGCCGGTGCGCCAGCAGGTGTTACCGCGGCTGCTTTGGCATCGGGGGCTGCGGGTGCTGCCGCATTACCAGCTGCAGGGCCGGCTCCGCCAGCATCCGGTCTCGCCGGGATCGGCTGTTTTACCTGAGCTGGCGGTGGCGGCGCAGGCGCCTCCACCCGTGGTTTGATGATACCGGTGAAGAAATAGAGGTAACCGAACACCGCCAGCAGCAGTACCAGCACCAGAAGCAGTATCTGCTGGGAACTCCCCTTCTCGCCGTCGGTAGCTTTCTCGTCCGTCGATGACTTCCTGAAACCAAACATAGATACATCCTCCTGACAATATAATCCTACTGATGGTTGTTTTTACTAGCCGCTGCTTCCGCAATGACCTTCTGGGCCAGATGGCTCGGCACTTCCTCGTAATGGGAAAATTCCGTGGTGAAAAGCCCACGGTCACTTGTCATGGATTTGAGGTCGTTGGAATAGGCAAGCACCTCGGACATGGGAACGACCGCCTTGATGATCTGTGAGTTGGCCTTCGGCTCGACCCCCACAACCTTGCCACGCCGCGAGTTCAGATCGCCGATGACGTCGCCCATGTTCTCGTCGGGAACCGTGATCTTCATGTTCACGATGGGTTCGAGAAGTACCGGCTTGCAGAGTTCCATCGCTTTTTTGAAGGCCATGGACCCCGCGACCTTGAAAGCCATTTCCGACGAGTCCACGGTATGGAACGAACCGTCATAGAGGGCAACCTTGAAGTCGACGACCGGGTATCCGGCCAGGAAACCCTCCTGGGATGCCTCCTGGATTCCCTTGTCAACGGCCGGGATGTACTGGCGGGGGATGACGCCGCCGACGATCTTGTCGTCGAAAAAGTACCCCTCGCCACGCGGCTGGGGAGACATCTCGATCCAGCAGTCGCCGTACTGACCGCGGCCACCCGACTGTTTCTTGTATTTTCCCTGCACCTTGGCCGTACCGCGGATGGTTTCGAGGTAGGGAACCTTCGGCGTCTTGAGGAGGACCTCAACGCCGAACTTCCGCTTCATTTTTTCCACGATAACTTCAAGATGCACCTGACCCATGCCGGAAATGATCAGTTCCTTGGTCTGGGTGTCGCGGTGGGATTCGAGGGTCGGCTCCTCCTCGATCATCTTGTGGAGAGCCGAATGAATCTTGTCCTCGTCGTTCTTGGTTTTCGGTTCGATGGCATAGGAAATGACCGGCTGCAGAAGCTTGGCCGGCTCGTAGACGATGGATTTCGCCTCATCGCACAGGGTATCGCCGGTAACGGTCTCCTTGAGCTTGGCCACCGCAACGATATCCCCTGCCACCGCCTGCTTGATCGGCTTCTGCTTCTTACCCTCCAGTTCGTAAATCTGGCCGATCCGTTCCTGTACGTCCTTTGAAGAATTATAGACCGTGGAATCCGAGTTGAGCACACCGGAATAGACCCGGAAGATGGTAATTTTTCCCGTATAGGGGTCGGACGTGGTCTTGAACACCAGGGCGGAAAACGGCTCGGACTCGTCGGGTGCGCGTTCGATGATGTCGCCGCTCTTGGGATGGATGCCGACCGCCTTGGTGCGATCGAGGGGTGACGGAAGGTAGGCGCAGATGGCATCGAGCAGGTGGGGAACACCGACATTCATGGCAGCCGAACCGCACAGCACTGCCGTAAACGTATTACGCATGGTTCCTACCCGCAGACCGTCGAGTATCTCCTCTTCCGTCAGTTCGCCGGTTTCCAGGAATTTTTCGGTCAGTGCATCGTAGGCTTCGGCAACCGTCTCCACCATCTGCTCGCGCAACCGTTGTGCATCGGCCTGATACTCGGGGGGGATCGCCTCTTCGGTGTATTTCCCCGACTGGTCCTTTGCATAACGATAGGCCTTCATCTTCACCAGGTCGATGACCCCCTCGAAATTCTCTTCGGCCCCGAGAGGAATCTGTATGGCCACGCCGCGAGCGCCGAGCGCCTTTTCCATGTCGTCGATGGCGCGCAGGAAGCTGGCCCGTTCCCGGTCCATTTTATTGACGAAGGCGATGCGGGGGATTTCGAACTCGTTTGCCCACTGCCAGATCTCTTCGGTCTGGGCCTTGACCCCGGAGATGGCCGAGAGGATGACCACCGCGCAGTCGAGGGCGCGCATGCAGGCCCGGGTGTCGGCGATGAAATTGCCGTAACCGGGGGTATCCACCAGATGGATGGAATGACCATTCCATTCGCAATGGTCGAGGGAGGAGGTAATGGAAATCTTCCGCTTGATTTCTTCCGGCTCGAAATCCATGGTGGACGTGCCGTCGTCGACCCGGCCGAGCCGGTCGATCATCCCCGTGTCATACAGGATTGCCTCGGCCAGCGAGGTCTTGCCGGCACCGCCGTGGGCGATAATGCCAAGATTTCTAAGCTTTGACGTGTCATACTTTCCCATTGTGCCCCCCTTGAATAGAAAGCAGGTCAGGTTTCAGCCTGCCGTTAATTTTCATGGTTACGCTGATACAGGATACGCAGACCTTCAAGCGTCAGATATTCGTCTACCTCGTTTATTGTTTTCGATTCGGGGGCAATCAGACCGGCGAGCCCGCCTGTCGCCAGAACCCGGGGATTATCGCGGCTCTCGGTCTTGATTCTCCCGACGATTTCGTCCACCAGTCCGACATAGCCGTAAAAAATGCCAGCCTGCATGGAATTGACCGTATTTTTGGCGATGATGGACGGCGGCTTGAGAATCTCCACCCGCGGCAGTTTACTCGCCTTCTGAAACAATGCCTCCATGGAGATTACGAGACCGGGAGCGATGGCACCGCCACAGTACTCCCCCTTCCTGTTCACGTAGTCGAAGGTGGTTGCCGTACCGAAATCGACAATGATCAACGCGGTCCTGTGCTTCTCGAACCCGGCCACCGCGTTGACGATGCGGTCAGCACCAACTTCCTTCGGATTGTCGTAATGGATCGGCATTCCCGTTTTGATGCCGGGGCCGACGACATAGGGGCGAAACCCGAAATATTCGACTGCCAGCCGCTCCAGTACGCCGGTAAGAGTCGGCACAACCGACGAGATTATGATATCCCGGATATCGCCAAAGGAAATGCCGGCCAGCCGGAACAGGTCGTGGACTAGGATACCGTATTCATCGGCGGTTTTCGATTTTTCGGTGGATACGCGCCAGTCCTTGAGGAGTCTTTCCCCATCATAGATACCGAGCACGATATTGCTGTTGCCGACGTCGATTACCAGAAGCACCTAGCTCTCCTTACTCATCAATCAAGCACCGTCCTCGCTCAGACAAGTGTCACGTCACCGGCCAGAACCCTCTCCACGCAGCCGTCATCGAGGGTGAGGAGAAGCGCTCCGTAGTCGTCTATACCGGTCGCAACCCCCGCAACGACGCTGTCGCGATAGGAAACGTGCACCCGCCGACCGATCATCCCACAGCGAGCAAGCCACTCGTCCCTCACGACCCCATAGTCGCCGACCAGAAAAGCCGCATACAGGCTGTCCAGAGCTCGGATAAGGGCGCGGGTGAATTCCTTGCGATCGACGGCTCCGCCGGTTTCCATGCGAAGGGACGTCGCAGGGGACCGCAGGTCAGCGGGGAACTGACCTGCATCCATGTTGATGTTGACCCCTATACCGAGAATGATGAAATTGACCTTCTCTGTTTCGGCCCCCATTTCGTTGAGAAGCCCTGCAACCTTGCGTCCCGACAACAGCACGTCGTTGGGCCATTTGATGGTGGGGACGAGCCGGGTGGTCTCCTCGACGGCCCTTGCCACGGCAACGGCGGAAAGAAACGTCATCTGGACGGCCTGCAACGGCAGGATGGCGGGACGGAGAATGATGGAACAGTAAAGATTCATCCCCGGCGGCGATTCCCAGCGCCGGCCCATCCGTCCCTTCCCCCTGCGTTGGGACTCGGCGAGGACCACCGTTCCTTCCGGTGCCCCTTCTTCGGCCAGTTTGAATGCGGTTTCGTTGGTGGAGTCAGTCTCGCGAAAGGAAATGATCTGCCGGCCGATCCTCTCCGTCATGAGGCCTACCGCGATCTCCGCCGGCAGAAGGAGATCGGGCACGGCAACGAGCCGGTACCCGACGGACGGCACCGCCTCGATACGGTACCCCAGATCCTTCAGGCTCTTGATATGCTTCCATACCGCTGTGCGGGAGACCTTGAGCCTGCTGCTCAACTCTTCGCCCGACACGATACCGCCGGGGGTCGCCCGAACTATCTCCAGAATGCGCTGGTCAATGGCCTTCTCGTCCCTGGCGTCATGCCGGAGAAAATCCTCTTTCACGCCCCCTCCAGCAGCATGGAAATGTCCATTGCCCGTGCCGAATGGGTCAGGGCGCCCACGGATATGATATCGACGCCAGTTCCGGCGATGGAACGGATGGTGTCGAGGTTGACACCGCCGGAAGCTTCCACCAGCGCCCGGCCATCAATGAGGCGCACCGCTTCTGCCATGGTGGGCAGGTCCATATTGTCGAGCATGATGATATCCGCAGCCGCGGCCAGTGCTTCACCCACCTCGGCAAGGGACTCCGTCTCTACCTCTATTTTCATGGTATGGGGGATGTAGGCCCGTGCCCTGCGGACAGCTTCGGCGATACCCCCGGCCGCGGCAATGTGGTTTTCCTTGATGAGCACCCCGTCGTAGAGGCCGGTCCGGTGGTTGATTCCTCCTCCGACCCGAACGGCATACTTGTCGAGCACCCGGAGACCTGGTGTGGTCTTGCGTGTATCGACCACCCGTGCCCCTGTCCCTTCGACAGCAGCAACATAACGTGCGGTGAGGGTGGCAACTCCGCACATTCGCTGTAACAGGTTGAGCGCTACCCGTTCCCCCTGGAGAAGCACGGCAGCCTTACCGGCTATTTCGGCAAGCACATCCCCCGGTTCGAGATGGTCACCATCCCTGAATACCGGCGTAAAAACCACGGCGTTGTCGAGCAGGTGAAACACCCGCGCCGCCACGTCTATCCCTGCCAGGACCATCGCCTCCTTGGCGATGAGCCGGGCACTGGCGGCCCGAGGCTCGGGGACAACGGCAAGCGTCGTGATGTCGCCGGTGTGGATGTCCTCCAAAAGCGCATTTTCAATTATTCTGTCCAGACCCGTCATAAGAAAACTCCAACTCTCCTGAATCGCACCTGTTTATAACACAGCTTTGGAACGGTAGCAACCGCTAATCAAGGCTCCACGTGCGAAGAACGAACGTTTTCACAGGGAAAACAGGGAGGGTTTTCTGAAGGTTGACTAAACTCCGGGGCTGAACTACAATGCCTTGCATGACGTTTACCCGCATATCACCTCTTCCGGGATTACCTTAAGGCCGCAACCAATGAGACTTACCCTGGTACAGAAGCTCGTTGCCGGATATGCCGCCATAGCATTTTTCACCATGGCGGCGCTGGTTTATTCGGTAATGGGACTCTATTCGCTCAATACGACCGCCCGTGACATTGCCAACAATGATCTGGTCTTTATCAACACCGCCATAAAACTGCGGGAATCGGTTCTTGCGCAGCAACGGGCAGCGGTAAAGGGAGCGGTACTGAACAGCCCCGAATTCAAAACGCTTTACCAGGAACGGGCAGATGAATTTCAGCACCTGCTCCTTAATCTGACGGCAACCCAGAATCCGGACGAATTGAAGCCGATAGTTGGAAGTTATGTGGGGTTCAAACGGTCAGCAGAACAACTGCTCGGGGGGGACAAAAACAGCGCGGTACAACTCAACAGCGCTGCTGACCGGGTTGTCGATGCCATCGACGCCAGTGCCGCCAACCGGCAGGCTCAGCTCAGCAGCAAACTGAAGGCTGCAGACCAGAAACAGGGGCGGACGGTGCAATGGACCCTGATCCTCTCCTTTACCGGCTTTCTGCTTGCAATCATCGTGGCGACTCTCGTCACCTACAAGATTTCCAAGGCGTTCACCAAGCTGAAGAAAGCCACGCACCGCATTGCCGAAGGGGATTTCGACTTCGACCCCCGAATCCCGGCCGGCGATGAAATCGGCGAACTGGCCGGCGATTTTGTCAGAATGGCCTCCCGGCTCAAGATATCGGAGCAGATGAATCTCGATGCCAGCCCCCTCACCAGGCTGCCGGGAAACATCGCCATCGAACGTGTCCTTACCCGCAGACTGCAAGGGCCTGAGCCGTTTGCCGTCTGCTATGCAGACCTGGACAACCTCAAGGCCTATAACGATCACTACGGCTACATACGGGCCAGTGACCTGATTAAGACCACGGGTGAAATCATCCATGAAGTGGTCCGGAAACATGCGGGAGAAGATGCGTTCGTAGGCCATGTGGGAGGGGACGATTTCGTGATGGTGGTGTCCGTCGAAGAGGCCGCTGACGTCTGTGAAGCGATCATCGGCCAGTTCGGCAGGGCGATCGTCAGCTATTACGATCCGGTGGACCTGGAGAGAGGGGCGATCGAGGCAGTGGACCGCTACGGCGTACCGCGCGTATTCCCGATCATGACCATCTCCATTGCGGTTGTCATCTGCGGACAAGGGGAATATGAATCGGCGGTGGAAATAGCCAGGGCCGCGGCAGAAATGAAGGATTACGTGAAGGGACAGCCGGGAAGCAACTACCTGATGAACCGGCGCAGACACAATCGATGAGAAAACTCGCTCTTGCACTCCTGCTCGCCCTGGCGACAACCGGTTGCGCCACGTTACAAAACGGCAACTTCGGGTTCATCAACTATTTCAGCCAGCAACGCAAACTGGCTGCTGCTGTCGATCAGATGGAAAGCGGCAATGGCACGGCAGCCGCGGATATACTGACAGCACTCTGTGCGGAAAAAGGTGTGGCGGGTGTTACCGACGAGGCACTGTTTCGATTGAGCCTTCTGCAACTGAAACCAGCGGGGGAAAAGGATTACCTGCAGGGTCAGCAGACCCTTGAACGCCTCCACAAGGAGTATCCGAAAAGCCCGTGGACCATGCAGTCCGTCCAGCTCCTGGACCTGGTCAACGCCGCCAACGAACAGCGTCGCCAGAACCGGAGCCTGAGAACCAACAATCAGCTGCTGAACAAGGAAAACAAGGAACTGCGCCAGAACCTGGAGCAGTTGAAGCACCTTGACCTTCAACTGGAACAGAAAACCAAGCCCTGACCCTCCCCCGCCTTTACTGCCGCCAATCCTGTGGCACCCCGGCCTTCCCGGCTTCGTCGTCGAGGGCGCTGAGTCTGTCCTGCACCTCTTTCAGCTGAGCCTCGTCACTCTTGATTTCTGCCTCGAGTTGGTTGTAAGCGACCCTATCCCGCGTCCGCTGATAGATTATGCGCTTGCGTTTCAATTCCGCGAGCTTGTCCCGCTTTTCGGCAAGGGAGCTCTCGATCGCCTTGATCCCTTGGCGAAGGGAGGCATACTGTCCGCGCCACCACCCCTGGCCGTGGCCACCATACACCATCACGGACGGTGATGAGGGGGGGGGAGTTTTGCCGGTCTGCTGTATCAACGGTTCTAAGCCTCCGGAGGATGGAACCGCCCCCTCCTCGCTCCGGATCGACTCCCGCTCCCTGACCTTAGTGCGATACTTGGCAGGAACCTTGTCAAGGTCATCCGTAAAGTTCACCACTCCCTTGCTGTCAGTCCATTCATAGGTTTCACCCCACGATGGTCCCGCCACCCCCATAGCAGCAATTATGAGAACCAAGCTAATCCTGAGCATAAGTGATTCCTCTCGTCCGATGTGAAGGTGTTTCTTCTAACCCCGCTCCACTGTTAGCTTCACTGCAATATTTGAATTGACGTCTCAACACCGCGTGTGTATAGTACTGCGGTTGTATTTACCCGGAAAACAATTCGACCTGCCAAGGAGAATGCCATGAAGTCGCGTTTCACTATGCTTGCAGTGCTTGCTACCCTCCTCCTGACCGTCGTGACGTACGCCAAGGAAACCAAGGACATCCAGTTCCGTTTCAACAACGCTGACCCGGTGGTATTCAGCCATGATGTACACCTCAATAAATATAACAACAATTGCCGGATTTGTCACAATGCCATTTACAATTTGAAGCAGCGCAAGAGCTTCACCATGGCGGAAATGGAAAAAACCAAGTCGTGCGGTGCCTGCCATTCCGGCATCAAGGCCTTCAGTGTTGCCTCCGAAAAGGATTGCACCCGTTGCCACAAAGGCAAGCCCCGGAACGTCAACTTCAAGGTCAAGGGTTTGAGTGAGGTGGTCTTCAGCCACGATACGCATATCGCCAAGACCGGCGGCAAGTGCAAGAGTTGCCACAACGGCAAGGTGATCACCGGCAAGGAAAAGAACGTCACCATGGCGCAGATGGAAAAGGGAAAGACCTGCGGTGCCTGCCATGACGGGAAAAAAGCCTTCACCGTGGCCGGCAACTGCGGCAACTGTCATCGCGGCATGAAGCCGCAGAACGTCAATTTCAAGGTGAAGGGAATCTCCGACGTAACCTTCAGCCACGAAATCCATACCGGCATGTACAGCTGCAAGGATTGCCACACCAAAGTATTCCCCTACAAGGCGGGCGCCGTTCACAACACCATGGCAGACATGGACAAGGGTAAATCATGCGGCGCCTGCCACAACGGCAAGGACGCCTTCACCTCAGCCGGCAGCTGCGAGAAATGCCACAACAACTTCAAGCCCGGCACGGTGACCTTCAAGACCGATGCGGGCGAAGCAAAGTTCAGCCACGAAATCCACACCAACATGTACAAGTGTGCCGACTGTCACACCAAGGTATTCCCCTTCAAGGCCGGCATCAAACCCACCACCATGGTCCAGATGGAAGGTGGCGCATCCTGCGGCGCCTGCCACAATAACAAGGACGCCTTCACCGTCAAGGAAAACTGCGAAAAGTGCCACAAAATGTGAGGGCAGTTGTTGATCAGTACAAGAAAGGCGGGGCCACAGAGCCCCGCCTTTTTCCATTCTGTGCGTCGGGGCAACAATGCCCTATCTCCCCGCTAAAGCTCCGTAGATTCCGGCAGGAGTCGATTCCACCACGACGGTCCGCACCTGGAGTGACTCTTCCAGTTCGTCAATCGTGAGATCATCGAGAAATACCCCCTCCCCTTCCTTGATCATCACGTCGGGAATGAGCACAAGATCCCCCAGATCAAGATCTGCCAGGGCGGCCAGGATGTCGCGTCCTGCCACCAGTCCGGCAACTGTCACACTCTCGCCAAACAGCCGGTTCGCTACCGCAATGGTCCGGAACGTGACCCCCGTTATCTTCCCCAACTCAACGAGAAAAAGTGAAAGACAGGAATAGGCCGACTCCCCCGTCACCACGGTCACGGTAAGGGGAGAGGAGGATTCTGCTGCAGCCAGCACTTCTTTCCCTTCTTCCAAGAAGAGGGGCACCATGCCGACGCCGTTTTCAAGCTGGGGCAGGTCGCCATACGTCTCCAGGGGGGGGAATTCCCGTCCGGCCTTGATGTAGAACTCATCGGCGAGATACAGGAACGGCTCTCCGAGCCGATCGGCAATATCCAGGGCACGAGCCTGCCAGTGGGTGATGAATTCATCAGCATACGCGGACGTTACCGGTTCGATCAGGGGAAGCCCCTTCCGGTGCCGTGTCAGTCCAACAGGCACCACCGCCAGAGACGCAACCCGTGGATGGAGCGCTACCATGTCCGCCACCGTCCGTTCGAGCACGGCACCGTCATTGAGTCCCGGGCAGAGGACCACCTGGGTATGCATGCTGATGCCGGCAGATGCCAGCTCTTCCATGATCGGCAGAAGGGGCTTGATTGCAGTGTTGCCGAGCAGGGTCTCCCGCACGGCCGTTTCGGTGGCATGCACCGAAACGTAGAGGGGGGAGAGGCGTTGCTCCTTGATACGCGCAAGGTCGGATGACGTTATGTTGGCAAGGGTGACGTAGTTCCCGTACAGAAAGGAAAGGCGGTAATCCTCGTCTTTCACGTAGAGGGGAGAACGCATGCCGCGGGGCAACTGGTGGACGAAACAGAAAACGCATGTATTGCCGCACCGTTTCGGAACGGGTGTCGGCAAGATAAGCCCCAGCGGCTCCCCCTCCCCGCGCTCCACCGCCATTTCCCACTCCTCGCCGTTCATCTTGACGATTTCCAGGGTCAGTTCGGTCTCCGTGGAGAGGTAGGTGTAATCGATGATATCCCGTACCGGTTTGCCGCTTATGGCAAGCAGACGGTCGCCGGCTTTGATCTCCAGCTCGGCAGCAATGCTGTCGGGAAGCACGCACTCGATGGTCAGGCCGGTATGCGTGGGGGAAGAGTTCGTGTTTTTCATGGGAAAATGTCCCGGCTTAAAATGCCGATAGGGGCGCCCTTGCGGGAACGCCCCTATTGATTCTGCAGCTGAAATGAGCTGAATTTACTGATGGAGCTTGAACGTGCCGTCCGCCGAGGTAATGGTCGAAATCGCATGCTTGTAGATGAGAATGTCGCCGTGGATTTCCATCAGTACGGAGAAATTGTCGAATGATTTGATGTACCCTTCCATCCTGTCGCCGGACATGAGCTGCACAACCACTTTCACCCGCTCCTTGCGGGACTGGTTGAGATACTGGTCCTGAATGTTGAACGGTGCTTTTGCCATCTCCCTCTCCTTTATCCATAAAATTCCATCACATGGTTACAAATAGTAGCAAAACTGTCGGGATAATCAACCCAATTAATTTCATTGTCCCGCTTGAACCAGGTCAACTGACGTTTTGCATAGTGCCGCGTATCGCGCTTCATGAGACGAGTGGCCTCCGTGAGGTCGCAATCTCCTGCGAGAAAGGCACAAACCTCCTTGTATCCGATGGACCTGAGAGCTTTGAGATCAGGGGTCAAGCCGCGGGCCAGAAGGGATTGCACTTCCTCCACCAGGCCTTCCCCGAGCATCTTCTCCACCCGGAGATCGATGCGCCGGTACAATTCCTCCCGCTCCACCTTGATACCGAGCTTCAGGGCATGATAGACGGATTCGGAGAAACCATGGGCGGAGCGGTCCACCGAGATGGGGCGGCCGGTCAGCCGATGGGACTCCAGTGCCCGGATGATACGCACCTGGTCATTGGGATGAAGACGTGCCGCCGAGGCCGGGTCTACTTCCGCCAGACGCCGCAACATCTCCTCCTTCCCCACTCTGCGCGCCATCGCTTCAAGTTCCTGTCGGACTTCCCCCGCACCGCTCGGTGAATCGACCAATCCCTGCACCAGCGCCTTGATGTAGAGACCGGTACCCCCCACCACGAAGACCTTTCTACCGCGACGGACTATGTCGTCGATGGCCTGCCGTGCAGCTCCCTGGAAATCCGCCGCCGAAAAAGGTTCGTCCGGTTCGACAAGGTCGATGAGGTGATGGGGAACCTGCCGGCGAATTTCTCGTGAAGGCTTGGCAGTGCCGATGTCCAGACCGCGGTATACCTGCAGGGAATCGGCATTGACGATTTCGCCGTCAAATTTCCTGGCCAGCTCCACCGCCATCTCGCTTTTTCCGGAAGCGGTCGGTCCGAGGATGATCACGAGTCTTGGTTTGTCACTTGCTCCAGACACGTCATCCCCTCTTGAAGAGTCGCTCGATCTCGGCAAGGGTCAGGGTGCGGCTGACCGGACGGCCATGGGGACAGTTGCTGGAAAAATCGGTGGCGTCCATCTGGGCAAAAAGAGCCGCTATTTCGTCGTGGCCCAGTGGATGGACGCCCCGCACTACGCTATGGCATGCCAGCCTGGCGAGGATATCCTCCAGAGAGTCGGCAAAGGGACGGCTCTTGCCGAGGCTCTGAAGTTCCTCCACGACATCCCGGAGTATCCGCTGGTAGTCGCCGCCGATCAAGAGACGCGGCACCCCTTTGAGCAGCCAGGTCGTTCCGCCAAATTCCTCGAGTTCATAGCCGAGCCGGGCCAGATCTGCGCGATATTCACTCAGCACGGCCCTTTCCCGAAAAGTGAATTCAAGCGTCTCGGTGAAGAGGAGTCCCTGTGATTCCACGCCGCCGGCGGCAAACTGCGCCTTGAGGCGCTCAAAGGCGACCCGCTCGTGGGCTGCATGCTGATCGATGAGCACCAGATCAGTTGCGTCCTGGCAGACGATGTAGGAGCCGTGGTACTGGCCGATAATGGCAAGGGATGAAAAATAGCCGGACTTTGAAGCTGCCGCGTGCTTGTAGTCAATGATGTCCGGGACAGCAGGCGGTCGCGGCACAGAATCCCGCCCCCCGCGCTGTACCGGCGGGGGGGCGGGAAAGCTTCCCTGGCGGAGTGGAGGCGGCTGGTAGCGGGTCAGCGCCTCCCGCACGCTTTCAATCCTCCCAGAGTTCACGGGCGGGTCCGGCCTCGTGCCGCTAAACGGCGTGACCGGATCGCGTCCTTTCCCCAGCCAGGGAGTCGGGCGCAGGACTGACTCCACTGCCGCCATAATACCGTCGTGAACCCTCGCCTGCTCACGGAAACGCACCTCATGCTTGGTGGGGTGCACGTTGACATCCACTTCGCCCGGAGGAAGCCCGATAAAGAGCACCACCACCGGATAGCGCCCCCTTTCGAGAAAATTCCGGTATGACTGGAGAATTGCGTGCTGGACGACCTTGTCACGGATGAAGCGGCCGTTGATGAAGGTATAGAGATGGGAAGCCGCTGATCTGTTGCAATCGGGGCTGGCAACCAAGCCGGAGACCGAGAGGGGGCCGTCGATGAAATCGACCGGATACAACGCCTTGCCGATGGTACCCCCTAACAGGGACGTCACCCTCTGGAGCAGGTCGCCCGGCAACAGGCGGAAAACGGTCCGGCCGTCGGCAATATAGGTGAAACGGGTCTGGGGGCGGGAAACGGCAAGACGGGTCAACAGGTCACCCACGTGCCCCGCCTCGGTCTCGCTGCTCTTCATGAATTTTAGGCGGGCCGGCGTGTTGAAGAACAGGTTGCGCACGGTTATGACGGTACCGACCGCCATGCCGCATGACTTGACTTCCTTGATCCGTCCCCCCTCGGCGTAGATTTCGGTTCCTTCGATCTGCGCCGATTCCCGCGTGGCCAAGGTAAAGCGTGACACCGACGCGATGGAGGGAAGGGCCTCGCCACGAAAGCCGAGTGTCGACAGACCGAACAGGTCGGCATCCGTCGCGATTTTGCTCGTGGCATGACGCTCCAGCGCGAGCAGCGCATCCTCGCGGGTCATGCCGCAACCGTCATCGCTCACCTTAATCAGTTTTCTCCCCCCCTGTTCGATCTCCACCACCAGATCACCGCAACCGGCATCGAGGGCATTCTCAACCAGCTCCTTGACCACCGAGGCGGGGCGCTCCACCACCTCGCCGGCAGCGATCTTGTTGGTCAGATTTTCGGGAAGAATTCTGATGCGGGGGGACACGGGCAACCTCGACGGAGAGCTCTACAACTGATGGGTAGCATAATGTATTCCCCCGCAGTTTGTAAAGGAGATAGACCGGAGACGACTAAAGGATAAGCCGGCGTATGCTCCTGTGCAGGAATGGGCACGGCATCTTTTCGGGAGCACGTTTATTTCTGGGTTCAAGTTACTGAAGACTCTGTAATTCCGCATGAACGCCTTATCTACGAACGATATTTGGATTGACATAACTTCAGCAGATGCTAGAATTCGAACGATAATTTACCTGAAATATTGCCTTTTCTCTGAATTGCTTTCCCTAGCGTCATCAACACACAGCCAGCCACGAGGACTTACCATGGCCGAGCAAAACTCAAATCCCCCCGAAAGCACGGAAAGTGCAGCGCCGGCGCCTCAGGCCGCACTTCGCCAGAGCCTTGAGAGGCTGCTGAAGGTTCCCGGCGTAACCCTGGCTGTCATGTCCGACCAAAACGGCATACCGCTGGACGACCAGGATGACCGTGGCCAATCGCTCGCTGCACAGGGAAAAGTGCTTATGGAGGGAGCGATTCTGGCGGGAAAAACGATGGGGGTGGGCGAAAGCAAGAGCGTCGCCGTTCATGACCACAACGGACGCATGCTCGTCTATACCCTGGACGCCCGATACCTGCACATTTCCGTCACCAAAGACGTCAAGCTGGCACTGGTGGAAGCCGCAATCAGCAAAGTACTCGCGACAGGGAGCTAGAAGCATCATGCGGGATATGCTGCAGAATATAAACAAGGTCGAAGGTGTTATCGGCAGCCTGATCAGCACGGCCGATGGCGAAAAAACGGTCCATGCGTTTCCGCCTCTCTTCGATGGAGAGCACATACGGAAACTATCGACAACCATGGCCGACACCATCCGCCAGTTACCCGTGGCCAGCACGCTCGAACTGCTGGAGATGCGCTACCAGGACGGGAAGATCGTCACCAGAAAGCTGCGGGGAGGATTCCTCACCCTTCTGTGTACAAACGACGTGAACATGTCGCTCCTTAACATATCCCTGAACGTTGCCAAACCAAAACTGGAAATCCTCCTGGCCGAATCCGCCACCATCTCCCCGAATCCCGATGTGTCCAGAAACCTGGCGGAGCGCATGAACAAGCTGAAAGTCGCTTTTATCCGCCAGGTTGGACCGGTGGGCGAATACCTTTTCGAAGAAAGTATTAAAAAGCTGGGAACCGCCGCGTTTCAGGATGACGATGATCTTGTCGACCTGGTTGACCTCCTGAAAGACGAAATCGAGAGCATCGTCGGCAAAACTGAATTCATCAATGAATCCATAACGATTCTTTCGTAAGGGAGGGTTTACCATCGTGACAGGAAAGAAACTGACCCCGACCGGCACCGAATTGCCGAAAACCCTCTTGAAACAACAGTTGCGCACCAGCATACGGGGGAAAATCCTGGGAACCCAGGTGCTCATCGTCGTCGTCTTCGCCGCCATCGTTGTCTACTTCTTCCAGCAGAACCTGCGCATAAACGCACATCAGGCAATCCGGAACACCCAGGGGATCTATAACAGCATCCTGGCGAACGACACGAAGATGCTCTCGGCGGCGCTCAACACATTCGTGAACGACCAATCCTACAAACTGCTCTACGAACGACATGACAGGGGCGCTCTGGCCACAGCCGCGGAAAATCTCTACAAGACCAATCACGACAATTACGGCATAACCCATTTCTACTTCATCGATAACGACGGCACCTGCTTTCTTCGCGTCCATAAACCGGAGCTCTTCGGGGATCCCATCGACCGCCTCACGTTTCTCAAGGCAAAAGAGACCGGAACCGTGGCGAGCGGACTGGAACTGGGGAAAACGGCCTTTGCCCTGCGGGTCGTGGCACCCTACCTCCACAACGGCATGCGCATCGGGTACGTGGAATTCGGCGAGGAGATTGACCACTTTGACCAGATCGTCAAGAAGGAAACGGGGAGTGACGTGGCGGTGCTCATCGACAAGACGCTCCTTGACGAAAAGAGCTACCGGCAAACCCGACTGACCATGGGGCAGAAGGACGACTGGGATGATTTGAAGGGATATGCCATGGTGAGCACTACCTTCGATAACCGGACATTCATTGCCAAAAGTGTGTTCAATGAACAAGAAGTGCGTACGGTCGAAGGACCGACCTTTCTCGGTACCGTCGCACTTGAAGGAAAGAGCCTCATGAAGGGGGCATTCCCCCTGCACGACATGACCGGCAAAAAAGTCGGTGTGGTCATGGTTCTGAGCAGCATCCAGGAACAGGTCCGCCACGAGAGACTGGCCCTCATCATCCTGCTCATCGCCGGACTCATGCTGTTCGCCGTATCGTTCATTTTTACCTACCGCCATCTCAAGACCGCAATCATCACCCCCCTCATCGAACTGTCGGAAACCGCCATCGACATAAGCATGGGGAATATGGACAAAAACCTCGAAACCAGTCGTACCGACGAAATCGGCATGCTGATCCGTTCTTTCGAACGGATGCGGGTAAGCCTTAAGAAATCGATGGAAATACTGAACCGTCGGGGCAGGTAAGAGACCCAAAGTGCCTGTGCACAGATTCTTCGCTGGGTCAATTCGCCGAACTCAAGGGAAACTTGTGATTTTCAGCCGCCCGTCGACATTTATTTTTCAAGTTTTCTGCGGGACAATGCTGTCTCTGCTGTTTCTTGCGGGACCCGCTTCGGCCACGGTGCATGTCCGTGCCGGCCTTGAACAGAACCCTCCCCTTTCCTTCACGGACAGCACGGGAAAAGCTTCCGGCCTCCTCGTGGAACTTCTCGATCACGTGGCCGACAAGGAAGGCTGGCAACTGGAATTTGTACCCGATACCTTTGACCGGTGCCTGGAAAAACTGAAAAACGGTGACATCGATCTCATGGTCACCATCGCCTATTCAAAGGAACGGGCCGAACT
Organism: Geomobilimonas luticola; assembly: GCF_018476905.1. Lineage (GTDB taxonomy): Bacteria > Desulfobacterota > Desulfuromonadia > Geobacterales > Geobacteraceae > Geomobilimonas > Geomobilimonas luticola. The sequence goes on along the minus strand of NZ_JAHCVK010000007.1, from coordinate 7,353 downwards.
GTATGATTTCAACCAGGTAAATGTCATCGCTAACTGGGGTCAGCTTTATTCGGCCAGAGGGGTCAATATCCAGTCGTACTTCGACCTGGACGACAAGCGCATAGCGGTCATGACCGGCGACACCCATCACAAGGCCCTGCGAACCATGCTGGAGAAATTCGGCATTAAGGCTACCTATCTCTCCTTTGACAACTTCGACGGCGTCTTTAATTCCCTCGCAAAGAAAGAAGCGGACGCCGGAGTGGTCGGACGCTTCTACGCTCTCAAAAACGAAGACAAATACCAGGTCCTGCCCACGCCGGTAATTTTCAATCCGATTGAAGTTCACTACGCGGTCGCCCAAGGGAAAAACAGGGCACTCATCGACACGTTGGACTCGCACCTGGAACTAATGAAAAATGACCGTCAATCCGTGTATTACCAGGCTCTGGACAGATGGCTCGGGGTGACAGGCAAACGGGGAATCATTCCCGGGTGGGTTAAAGCCACGCTCGCAGCTGCGCTCGGCATTCTTCTCACCATGGGTGCATTCAACCTTCTTCTGCGCAAACAGGTCAGATCGCGCACACACCACCTCGAACAGGAGATATATGAACGCAAACTGGCGGAAGAAGCCCTCCAGGCCCAGTTCCTCAAAACCCGCACGATCTTCGATTCCATCAATGCAGTGGTATACGTCGCCAGCCTGGAGGACAACAAGCTTCTCTACCTGAACAAACAGGGCAGACTCATCTTTGGCGAAGACTGGCAGGGTAAGACCTGTTATCAGTTATTTCGGGCAGAACAGACGGATGCCTTTCCGTTATCCGCGAAAGAAAGGCTCATAAAGGACGGCATCCCCCAGCCCCCTTGTGAATGGGAATTCTGGGATCCGGTTTCCAGCAGATGGTACCAGTGCACAGATCGCGCGATTACATGGAGCGATGGGCAACTGGTACGCCTCATCATCGCCTTTGATATTTCCGACCATAAAGAGCTGGAACGGACCAAAGACGAGATGATCTCGGCAGTGAGTCACGAGATGCGCACTCCCCTAACGGCAATGCTGGGGTACCTTGAGCTGGTGATCAACAGCGACATCCCCCTCGACCAGTTGAGGCAGTTTGTCCGCACCGCACACACCGAAGCTGAAAGGCTCTATGAAATAATCGACAACTTCCTGAGCATTCAGCGGTTCAATGCCCGCAATCTCTCCACGCCCCATAAGGGACCGGTCAATATCGCATCGCTCATAAGGGAAACGGTGGCCCTCTTCGGATCATCGTTTCCCACGCATGACATCACGACCAGCTCACCGCCAGACCTTCCACTGGCATGGGGGAACGCGGAAGATCTCCATCGCGTACTCAACAACCTTGTATCAAATGCCATAAAATATTCGCCGAACGGCGGCAAGGTCAGCATCACCACCAGCAGGGAAGACGATACCGTGGTAATAGCCGTTCGTGACGAAGGAATCGGCATTCCGTCCCATGCCCTTGAGCGGATATTCGAACGTTTCTACCGTGTGGACAACTCCGATTCCCGCACCTTCGGCGGCATAGGGCTTGGACTTGCGCTGTCGAAGGAAATAATGACAGCCCACAGCGGCCGCATATGGGTGGAAAGCGCCCCGGGGAAAGGGAGCACCTTCTTTTGTTCCCTGCCGGTCGTACAGGATACACCGCATGATGCCGAGCCAGCGGGTTAGGCAAGAAAACACGTCCCCTCGATGGCTCAGGATACTCCTTTCCTGCCCCATCCCTGCCCCAGAACCTGTCATTCTGCAATCACAAGAATTCAATGGTTCACAGAGATGAGAAACTTCATTGCGTTCTTGTCTTGCATTTATTGAAAAATTCGGCTAAAAATCATCTGTTAAACCCGGTGCCAGTGATACGTTTACCTGCTCGTCTCCTCACCGAAACAACCGCATGCCGGGCAGCCCCATACTCCCTAATCCCTGTCCGCCAGTAAGTCCGTATCAATTAAACACGCCACCTTCTCGACGAAATTGTCACAAAGACTGGAGTTATCGTTGGATCAGTTTCTGCAAAGGGTAACCAGTGCAAGTCAGTCCGGGCAATCCGGCCTCGGATGGTGGCGCCCTGCCCCCGATCTTCCCTTCGTACCGCCGGAAGAGCTTGGAACTGCGCTTCGCAAGGTCGGCCTTCCCGTGTACGTGGTGTCCGACAAGAAATCGGTCGCCGTGCACTCCCGCGGAACTGCCAAACTCGGCGGTGAGCAGCAGGATTCCCTCCCCCTTCTCGGGTATGCACCCCCCTGCCTGCCGGAAAACCTGGGAGATTCTGGCTTCTGCGCGGATATGGGCATTCGTTACCCCTACCTTGGCGGCTCCATGGCCAAGGGGATAAGCTCTGTCGCCATGGTTGAGGAACTGGGCCGCGCAGGGATGCTCGGCTTCTTCGGCGCCGCTGGTCTCCCCTACGCTGAGGTTGAGACCGCCATCGACCGACTCGCCGGCAGTGGCGTCCCCTACGGGGTCAATCTGATCCATTCGCCCCATGAGCCGGACCTGGAAAAGGCTCTCGCCGAACTTTACCTGCAGAGGAACGTGCGCCTGGTGGAAGCGTCGGCCTTTCTCGACCTGACGCTCCCCCTCGTCCGTTACCGTCTCCACGGCATCCATCGCCTCCCCGACGGCTCCATCGTAACTCCGAACCGGATCATCGCCAAGGTCTCCCGGGAAGAGCTGGCAGTCAAATTTTTCTCTCCGGCTCCCGAATCGTTTCTCCGCGAACTGGTTGCGGGGGGTGAACTTACCGGCGAGCAGGCTGAACTTGCCGCCCGGATTCCCCTGGCCGGGGAAATCACTGCCGAGGCGGATTCAGGCGGGCACACGGACAACCGACCGGCCATCGCTCTTTTCCCCACCATACAATCTCTGGCCACCCGTCTCGAACGACAGCACGGTTACGACTGCCGGCTCCGGGTAGGCCTTGCCGGCGGCATTTCCACGCCGGCGGCAGCGGCGGCAGCCTTTGCCATGGGCGCAGCCTACATCATGACCGGTTCCGTGCACCAGGCGTGCATCGAATCGGGCACCTCTCACCAGGTACGGGAAATGCTCGCCGGCACCCGCCAGGCGGACGTGACCATGGCCCCCGCAGCCGACATGTTCGAAATGGGAGTGACGGTACAGGTTCTCAAGCGGGGAACCATGTTCCCCATGCGGGCAGCCAAACTGTATGAACTGTACCGAAGTTACGGCTGCATGGAGGATATTCCCGCACCCGAACGGGAAAAGCTGGAAAAGACTCTTTTCCTCGCCCCGCTGACCGACATATGGCGCGACACCCGGGCCTATTTCCAGCAGCGTGACCCACGCCAGGCCGAACGGGGAGACCGTGACCCGAAACATCGGATGGCCCTGGTCTTCCGCTGGTACCTGGGTCAGGCGGCTCACTGGGCCAAAGACGGCGAGCCGTCCCGCAAAATCGATTACCAGGTGTGGTGCGGACCCGCCATGGGAGCCTTCAACGAGTGGGTAGCCGGAACGTACCTGGAAAATCCTGAGCGCCGCACCACCGTCTCCGTCGCTCTCAACATTCTTTACGGTGCCGCAGTTTTCACCCGTGTGAATTTTCTTCGGAGTCAAGGCATGCAACTACCCCCCGAGGCCTTGCGGATGGAACCGCTCGAACTTGCACAGATCAAGGAGTACCTAAGGTGAACAAGGAAGAAGGAAAACCGGAAATCACTACCGGCGGATCACCGCTGGCCATTATCGGCATCGGCTGCCTCTTTCCCGGGGCCGAGGACCAGAATACCTACTGGGCAAACATTCGTGAAGGGATCGATGCCGTCACCGACATCCCTTCGACCCATTGGCGCACGGCGGATTACCACGACCCCGACCCCAAGACCGCAGACCACACCTACGGGAAACGGGGGGGCTTCCTCTCTCCCTTTCCGTTCAACCCTATTGAATTCAACATCCCCCCCAACACCATGGAGGCGATCGACACCTCCCAGCTTCTCGGTCTGGTGGCCACCGGCCAGGCGCTGAAAGACGCCGGCTACGGACCGGAAAAGGAGTTCGACCGGAACAGGGTCAGCGTCATCCTCGGTGTCACCGGCACCCTCGAACTGGTGATCCCCCTGGGGGCCCGGCTGGGACATCCCATCTGGAAAAAGGCCATGAAAGAAGCAGGGGTGGACGATGCCGCTGCCGAAGACGCGGTGCAGCGCATTTCAGACTCCTACGTTTCCTGGCAGGAGAATTCCTTCCCCGGCCTCCTCGGCAACGTGGTTGCGGGAAGGATCAGTAAACAGTTCGATCTGGGGGGAACCAACTGCGTCGTGGATGCGGCCTGCGCCAGTTCGTTGAGCGCTCTCCATCTCGCATCCATGGAACTGGACTCCGGCAAGGTCGACATGGTGGTCACCGGCGGAGTTGACACCTTCAACGACATTTTCATGTATATGTGCTTCAGCAAGACCCCTGCTCTCTCCCCGACCGGCAACGCCAAGCCGTTCGACGCGAGCGGCGACGGCACCATTCTCGGCGAAGGACTGGGAATCGTTGTCATCAAGCGGCTGGCCGATGCGGAACGTGACGGCGACAGGATCTACGCCGTGATTCGCGGCATCGGCTCTTCCAGCGACGGCAAAGGCGATGCAATCTACGCCCCCAGCGCCGCTGGCCAGAAGAAAGCGCTCCTGAACGCATACCGGCAGGCCGGCGTCGCACCGGAGAGCATCGAACTGATCGAGGCACACGGAACCGGCACCAAGGTGGGAGATGCCGTTGAAGTCTCCGCACTGCGCCAGGTCTACGGCGAAGCGGACACCCCCTGGTGTGCGCTCGGCTCGGTCAAATCCCAGATCGGCCACACCAAGGCGGCTGCCGGTGCGGCGGGACTCATCAAGGCGGCGCTTGCTCTGCACCACAAGGTCATCCCTCCGACCATCAAGGTCGAGAAACCGCTGGACGAAGTGACCGCGGGACCAACCCCCTTCTACATCCCCACAGAAAAGCGCCCCTGGATTCCCCGGGCCGGAGGTCCCCGCCGGGCGGCGGTAAGCGCCTTCGGCTTCGGCGGCTCCAACTTCCATACGGTTCTGGAAGAGTACCGCCCAAAAAAAGAGACCGTCGACTGGGACGGCGACACCCAGATCATCCCTTTTTCCGGGGCCGATGTGTCTACCCTGGAAGCCGCTCTCGGTACGATTCCGGCCGACATATCCTGGAAGGAACTCCGTGGCAGGGGTGCCGCTGCACGCGCCGTCTTCGACGGCAATGCCCCCTGTCGCCTGGCACTGGTCGTCGAGCGTGACAGGACGAACCTTGCCGGGCTCCTGGCAAACGCCCAAGCCATGCTCCGCAAAAATGCCGCCGACCGCTGGAATACGCCCGATGGTGCCTGTTTTTCCCGGACCAGTCCGGGGAAACTGGGGATGGTGTTCCCCGGCCAGGGTTCCCAGTATACCGGGATGCTCCGCGACCTCGCCTGCCGTTTCCCCCAGATGATCGACAGCCTGACCGCCGCGGATGACGGGCTGGTGTTTCCCGACAACATGCGCCTGTCGGACAGGATCTACCCCGTTCCGGCATTCGATTCCGCGACACGGGAACGGCAGGAGGAACTCCTGCGCGCCACCGAGGCGGCCCAGCCCGCCATCGGCGCGGTGAGCCTCGGTGCCCTGCGGATACTGGAATCATTCGGTGTCAACCCGGATGCGGTTGCCGGGCACAGTTACGGCGAGCTGACCGCCCTCAGCGCCGGCGGTCATTTTGACGAAGCTGCCCTGCACTGCCTTTCCCGCCTCCGCGGCCGCCTCATGGGCTCCGGTGCGGGCGACAAGGGAGGAATGCTGGCCGTTCCTGCACCCCTGGCAACGGTGGAGCAGATACTGGCCGAGGAAAAGATCGATCTCGTCATTGCCAACCGGAATGCCCCTGCCCAGGCCGTCCTGTCCGGCAACAGCGCCGAAATCGACCGGGCCGCGACCATTTTTGCCAGCCGCAAACTCACGTGCAAACGACTGCCGGTTGCGGCTGCCTTCCACAGCGCCCTGGTTGCCGATGCCGCCGCACCATTTCTGGCCGCGCTGGCCGACATCGAGCTCTCTCCGGGGACGCTGCCGGTCTACGCCAACACTACGGCTGCCACCTACCCCACTGATCCGGCTGCCGCGAAAGAGCTCCTCGCAGGCCAACTGGCCAAACCGGTTGAGTTCGTCGCGGAAATCGAGGCGATGTACGCCGCCGGCATCCGCACCTTCGTCGAAGTCGGTCCCGGCGCCCGCCTTTCCGGTCTGATCGACGCTATCCTCGGCGAGCGCGACCATGCCACTGTCGCCGTCGATGCCTCCTCCGGCAGACGCGCCGGCATAGCCGACCTGGCGCGCACCCTTGCCCAGTTGGCCGTCCTCGGTCACAACGTCCGTCTTGCCGCGTGGGATGAATCGTACCACCCCCCGGTATCATCCACGACAAAGAAGCCCGCCATGACCATCCCGCTCTGCGGAGCCAACTACGTGCAGCCCAAACCTGTCCGGCCACCGGTGGCACCCAAGCCGGCCGTCGCAACCGTTTCACCCGCACCCCAGCCTGCCGCTGCACCCACGGCAAACACGAACACCTCTATCGGTGCAGTTCCGTCTTCCACTCCGGCCGCTACCTCGGGCATGCTCGCCGAATCGCTCCGGGTAACGCGGGAAAGCATGGCATTGCTGCAGAAGATGCAGGAGGAGACTGCCATGCTGCACCGCCGGTTCCTGGAAGGGCAGGAAACAGCGAGCAGAACCTTCCAGGCACTTCTGGAAAGTCAGCGCCAGATCCTCATGGGAGGTGGGGCCGTTGCTCCGCCTGCACCATTCGCCTCCGTCCAGCTGACCGCCACGGCAACCCCGCCTCACGTGGAGACGCCGCTCGAACCGGCAGCTACCGTAGAAACTGTCCAAGGAACTAACAATACGACTACGACTCATAGGTCTTATACGCCCCATGTGTCCCATAGTGGCACGGCAGACAGTTCGGACCGCGTTGCCGAGACCCTGCTGGCGGTGGTGAGCGAGAAGACCGGCTATCCCGTCGAGATGCTCGACCTGGACATGGGTATGGACGCGGATCTGGGGATCGATTCCATCAAGCGGGTCGAGATTCTTTCCACTCTCCAGGAGCGCCTCCCCGGCTCGCCAGCCATCGGACCCGAACACCTCGGGACCCTCCGCACCCTCGGTGAGATCGCCCGGCACCTGGGCGCCGGTGCCGCACCTTCAGCCGTGGCCGTTCCTGCACAGCCTGCCGCCAACAATGTTGCCGAGACCTTGCTGGCGGTGGTGAGCGAGAAGACCGGCTATCCCGTCGAGATGCTCGACCTGGACATGGGTATGGACGCGGATCTG
>NZ_JAHCVK010000006.1 GCF_018476905.1 Geomobilimonas luticola | reverse complement strand
ATAAATCAACTGGACAACTGGTCAAAGAACTACGTACACTAATTTCGAAAAACAAAAACTTGATGGTCTAGAGCCTTGAAAATTGCTTCGAAAACGTGCGGAGGATTTTGTTTATGAGAAAAACACTCTTGGTTCTCTTACTCTACGGTATGGCGGTGACTTCCGCCCATGCCGGCCTCAAGGTGATCGGCAAGGGGGACAACATGCGCCTCGACCCGTCAGCTTTTCCGCCAGCCATGAAGGCCAATTACGATATCCTGAAGGTCAAGTGCATCAAGTGCCACAACCTGGAACGGACCATTGTCGCCCTCCAGACCGGCATTGCACCCATTTCCGGGCAGCCCTTCGACCGGAACGCCACCAAGGCGTACGGCGTCAAGATGCTGCGCAAGCCCGATTCAAACATGAACAAGCAGGAGGTCAAGGCCACGGTTGAACTGATGAACTGGCTCCTTGACGAGGCGAACAAATAGCACCAATTTCAAGAGAAAAGGATATATATTTATGCACATGAATTCACTGAAACTTGCAGTGGCCGGTATCGTCTGCATGCTGGCGGCTGGCGTTGCCGATGCCCAGGAAATCCGGATCGGGGGTGGCGGTGCGTCTCTTGCGACGATCTTTGCCCCCATGAAGGATCAGTTCGAGAAAAGCAGCGGCGACAAACTTACCCTCATTCAGAGCCTGCCGACGAAGGGGCTCATTGCCCTTGAGAAGGGGGAGATTGACGCACTGACGACCACGGTTCCTCTGGCAACTATCATGGCGGAAGCAGCAAAGGAGGGGGTTGTCGTCGATCCTGCCGCTCTCCAGCAACAGGAAATCGGTAAAAATGAAGTGGTGGCCTTCGTGCACAAGTCCAACCGGATCAAGAAACTGTCCAAGGCGCAACTGAAAAAGATATTTACCGGCAAGGTGACCAACTGGAAAGAGATCGGAGGCGCAGACCTCCCGATCATCGTGGTATGGGGGAACGAAACGCCCGGCCAGAATGCCCTCTTCATCAAGGAGATGCTGGACGGAGAAAAGGTGACGGCCAAGGCCATCAAAACCACCGATTACCAGAACATCAGGGAAATGGTGAAAGCCAATCCGGGCTCCATCGGCATCGATCCGCGCGGGATGGCGATGGCAACGGTCGGGAGGGTGGACATCCCTATCGTAACGGCACCTATCATTCTGATAACCAAGGGGAAGCCGTCGGCGAAGGTGGAGAAGGTACTCAACTTCTACAACGAGGAATTCGGCTACTTTTCCCGGTAACGGTCTCCGCTTTTCAGGACGTTTCATTCCAGGCAGTCAGTCAAGCCATTGCCAGCCACCAGGCTGAAATGGCTTGATTTTTCTTGCGCAGCGGCTGTTTCGTCTGGTATAGATTAACGATTATTTGTTTCGAAAGGGAGCTGTTTCCCCAAGGTAAGAGGGTGAACGATGAAAGGTCTTAAACTTGGCCAGCGGCTGACCGGCTCCTTCATGATTCTTGCCCTGATCGTTGCCATAACCGGTGCGTTCGGCGCGTTCAGCATGAATCGGGTGGGGGACCGGATCCAGGACCTCCTCAAGAATCTGGCTGGTCAGCAGAAACTGGTGCTTCTCATGGGGGCAACCCAGAAGGCATGCCAGGTAAGCCTTCTGCAGGCGGCGATGGAGACTGATGCAGCTGCGTACGAGGACCATGCGGAAGATTACCGGATGCTGCGGGACCAGTTCAGAAGCCAGTGTGGCATCATCCTCAAGGGAAACGCGAAGATGGGGATTTCTTCCGCTTCCCCTGGCAGCGATATCGAAAAGCGCGCCCAGGCTGCGCTCAAGGGGTGGGACGCCTTCGACAAGGTGGCCGAGGAGCTTCTGTCGGTCAAGGCGGAGTCGTTCAAGGGGGTGAATGGCGTCGACCGGCTGCGACAGCTGATAGACGATAAGCTCAGTGTCGTGAGCGATGACGCGAAACTTGCCGTGGACGAACTCCTCGTTGCGGTCGGGAGCCGGATGACCACGGCCAACGGAGAGGTCAAAGCGATCCAGCGTTCGGCGGGCATAACCATTGCGGTGGTGATTGTCCTTGCCATTGTCGTAGCGGCAGGCTTCGGCATGTCGACGTCGCGGCACATCATCGGTCGCCTCGACAAGGTGGCGGGCGCCCTGCGGCGTGGCTCGCAGGGAGATCTTACCTCGCGGCTTGCGATCGATTCCAGCGATGAACTCGGCAAGCTGGCTGACGATTACAATGTCATGGTGCAGAAGCTTTCCGAAATGGTCGGCAAGGTCGATGCATCGGCTGCAGACCTGGCCGGTATTTCCGACAACCTGTCCCATGCCTCGAAGCAGGTGGTGAATGCCGCCCAGCTCCAGGTTGAAGGGGTCAGTCACACCTCCTCGGCGATGACCCAGATCAACACCTCTGTCAAGGGGGTTGCCGAAGGGGTTGACGCCCTTTCCCAGTCGGCGGCGGAAAGCTCTTCCTCCATCCTGGAGATGGCGGCCAGCATCGAGGAAGTGGCTCTCAACATGGAAAACCTTACCCAGTCGGTGGAAGAGGTCAGCGCCTCCATCGGCGAGATTTCCATCTCGATCAAAGAGGTGGGGAATGGCGTGGTGAGCCTCATGGAGGCGTCCACAACCACGGCATCGTCGGTCATGCAGATGGACAGTTCCATCAAGCAGGTGGAACGGAATGCCATGGAGACCGCCGCCATTTCCGATGAAGTCCGGCAGGATGCCGAGAACGGGAAGAAGACGGTGGAGGCGACCATTGCGGGTATCGACGCCATCCGCACCTCTTCAAGAATTACCTTCGATGTGATCACTACCCTGTCGGGTCGGACTGAGGACATAGGCGCCATCCTGTCGGTCATCGACGAGGTGGCGGAGCAGACCAACCTGCTTGCCCTGAATGCCGCCATCATCGCGGCCCAGGCCGGCGAGCACGGCAAGGGGTTTGCGGTGGTCGCCGACGAAATCAAGGAGCTTTCCGAGCGTACCAGCAGTTCCACCCGCGAGATTGCCGCTCTGATCAAGGCGGTGCAGGACGAGACGCGGCGGGCGGTGGAGGCGATAAACCAGGCGGAGACGAGCATTGCCGAAGGTGAAGATCTCTCCCTGAGGTCGGGAGAAGCGCTGAACAAGATACTCGAAGGGGTAATCAGGTCCAGCGCCCAGATGGCAGAAATAGCCCGCGCCACGGTAGAGCAGGCGAAAGGGAGCCACATCATCCGCGATGCCATGGAACAGGTCTCCGAGATGGTGGGGCAGATCGCCAAGGCGACCAAGGAACAGGGTATGGGGAGCGGGATGATCATGGGCGCCGTCGAACGGATGAAGGATCTAACCGCCCAGGTCCGCTCCTCGACACGCGAGCAGAGCAAGGTCGGCAATTTCATCGCCAAATCCACCGAGGACATCACCGACATGATCCGCCAGATCAAGATTGCCTGCGACGAGCAGCGCCGGGGGAGCGAACAGGTCGTGGTTGCGGTGGAAGACATACAGCAGTCCACCAACATCAACGTGGAGGCGACCAGAATCATGAACGAGGCGGTGGAAAACCTGTTCCGCCAGACCGAGATACTGCGGCAGGAAATGGCATCCTTCAAGGTCAGGGAGTCGGCGTGAGCAGGATAGCGGAGAAGTTTGCGGCGCTGGCCGGGCAGGGAGAAAAGGCCCTCATCACCTTCATTACGGCCGGCGATCCCGACCTGGCAACGACCGAAAAGCTGATTCCCCTGATGGAGCGGGCGGGAGCGGATATCATCGAACTGGGGGTCCCGTTTTCCGACCCCATGGCCGATGGCCCCACCATCCAGCTCGCCTCGGAACGGGCGCTTGCCGCAGGCACCACCGTGGCGAAGATTTTAGCCACGGTAAAATCGGTGCGACGGCACTCTCAGGTGCCGCTTCTGCTCATGGGGTACTACAACCCGATCTTTGTCTACGGGCCGGAGAAGTTTCTTGCCGATGCCGCGGAGGCGGGTGTTGACGGGGTGCTGCTGGTGGACCTCCCCCCCGAAGAGGCGGGCGCATTCAAGACCATGGCCGACCGGCATGGCGTGAATGTCATATTCCTCCTCACCCCCACCTCTGACAAGGCCCGGCTCGACAAGGTTGCCCGGCTCGGCAGCGGATTCATCTATTACGTTTCGGTGACCGGCGTGACCGGTGCGCGGCAGTCGGTGGCCAGTTCCGTATTTGATGCCGTGGCGGGAATCAGGGCAAAGGTCCGGCTGCCGCTGGCGGTCGGTTTCGGGATTGCCGATCCGGAGCAGGCGGGAAGGGTTGCCAGAGTTGCCGATGGCGTCGTGGTCGGAAGTGCCATCGTCAAGCTGTTCGAAACCCACCGCGGCAAGGACCTGGAGGACAGAGTCACGGATTTTGTCGCTTCCCTCAAGGCCGGTGTCGGTCGAGGATGATACGGTGGTCGGCAGTGGACGTCGGCGGGCAAATGGTTTGACATCGGGGGAGTTTTCTGGTATCACTCCCGTTCACTGTTACTAAAAAGAGGGTACAGAACCCGCGAGGCATTCTATGGCATGGTTCAAGCGAGAAAAAGCTCCCCTGGGACAGGGGGAAGAGAAAAAGGTGAAAGTCCCCGAGGGGCTCTGGAGCAAGTGCCCCACGTGCGGCGAGACGATTTACATCAAGGATCTGGAAAAAAACCTCAATGTCTGCCCCAAGTGTGGCCATCATTCCCGTATTTCCGCCCGCAAGAGGCTCGAAGTGCTTCTCGATGAAGGGAGTTTCGTCGAGCATGATGCGGGGATGGTGTCGGTGGATTTCCTGGAATTCAAGGATTCCAAGAGCTACCAGGACCGGATTGATGCGGCCCTCGCAAAGGGGGGGGCCAAGGATGCCGTTATCTGCGGCACGGGGGCCATCGACGGGACGCCGGTGCAGATGGCGGTATTCGATTTCTCCTTCATGGGGGGGAGCATGGGGAGCGTTGTCGGGGAGAAGATAACCCGTGCGATCGAACGCGGCCTGGAGCAACACACCCCCGTCATCGTCGTGTCCGCTTCCGGGGGTGCCCGGATGCAGGAGAGCATCCTCTCCCTCATGCAGATGGCCAAAACCTCTGCGGCACTTGCCAAGTTGAAGGAAAAGGGGTTGCCGTTCATTTCCATCCTCACTGACCCGACCACCGGTGGGGTGACCGCCAGCTTTGCCATGCTGGGTGACATCAACATGGCGGAACCCAAGGCTCTCATCGGTTTTGCCGGACCCCGGGTAATAGAGCAGACCATTCGCCAGAAACTGCCCGAAGGATTCCAGCGGGCCGAGTACCTCCTTGACCACGGTATGGTGGATGTCATCATCGACCGGCGCGAGATGCGCCAGGCACTTTCCAGCATTCTCAAGATGCTCTACCGTCCAGCCGCCTGACCCCGATACGGAACCCCCGTTATCAAAGCCCGCCGATTTTACGGCGGGCTTTTTTGTGCGCGCTGCCTCTGTTTCTCACCCCGGAAAGCCCGGCCTGCCGCTTCAAGGCTAAATCTATGGACTTTTACCGGTGGATTCCCTATAATCACCGGCTGTCATGACCTACCGGGAGATACTGTCACACCTCTATGCCCTTGGACGCTTCGGCATGAAGCCGGGGCTCGAACGTATCACCGCGCTGCTTGCCGCACTCGGCAATCCCGAGGAGAAGCTGGCGGTGGTGCATGTGGCCGGGACCAACGGCAAGGGGTCCACAGCTGCCTTTCTCGATGCCGTCCTCCGGGCTGGCGGGCTGACGACCGGCCTTTTTACGTCGCCGCATCTGATCAGCTTCACCGAACGCTTCCGCATCGACGGCGCGGAGATCGACGAAGCCGAGGTCGTTTCCCTGGCTCGTCGCGTCATAGCCGTGGCACCGCCAGGTTCGACCTTCTTCGAGCTGGTCACCGCCATGGCGTTTCTCCATTTTGCCGAACACCGGGTCGACCTCGCGGTGATGGAGGTGGGGATGGGTGGACGTTTCGATGCCACCAATGCCGCATCGGGCGAACTTGCGGTCATAACCCCCGTTGCCCTCGATCACTGCACCTGGCTGGGGGACTCACTGGCTGCCATCGCCGGAGAAAAAGCGGGGGTCATCCGGCCCGGCCGAGCGGTTGTTTCGTCCTTCCAGGAGCCGGAGGCGCTGGACGTGATCATCGAAAGGTGCGGGGAGGGAGGAAGCCCCCTCGTTCTCTGCGGCAGGGAGTTCGACGCGACCTGGGACGGTGATGCCCTTGTCTATCGGGGGCTGGGTGTGGATATCCCCCGCCTTGTCCCCGGTATCGCGGGAAAGCATCAGGCGATGAACGCGGCCTGTGCCCTGGCTGCTGCGGAACTGCTCGGGAGACAGGGATTGACGGTCGGCCGGGACGCCATGGAACGTGGCATTGCTGCGGCACGCTGGCCGGGACGCATGGAGTTCTTCGGTACGGCGCCCCGCATCCTTCTCGATGGAGCCCACAATCCGGCAGGAAGCCTCGCCCTGGCCAGGTCCCTTGCCGATGTACCGCGTCGGCGGCTCATCCTGGTCGTGGGTGTTATGGGGGACAAGGACGCGACGGCCATCCTCGCTCCCCTGCTCCCTCTTGCCGACGAAGTCTTTACCGTCACCCCCCCCCTGGAGCGTTCCCTGCCGGCTGCCGATCTGGCGGCCTGCTGCAGGGAGCAGGGGGGGGGACGTTGTACCGTTGCCGGGACCGTGGCTGACGGCGTGATCCGGGCGCGTGAGGCCGCCGGTCCGGACGACCTGATCCTTGTCTGCGGCTCCCTCTTCACGGTGGGTGCGGCCCGGGCCTTCCTGACGGGGAGAGAGTTCGAGGCGATACGCGGCTGAAATGGCTGTTGAATCTTGATGAGTGATGTCCTTACCTGATGGTGACCATGAACCTTCGTCCTGCCATAATTCTGCTCGGGTTTTCCCTGTTGACCCTGCCCATCGGCACTGCCGCCCGTGGGGCCAATGTCCCGACTGCGCCGGGCGTGAAGATACAGGCGGATACCCTGAGCTATGACGTGCCGAGCGACACCTACGAGGCAACGGGCAACGTGGAGCTTCACTGGGACGGGGCAACTCTTTTTGCCGACAAGGCATCGCTCCGGCAGGCCACGGGGGATGCGGACGCCACGGGGAGGGTGCGGCTCCTCAAAGACGGCGACACCCTGACGAGCGAAAGGCTTTCCCTTAACATTGAAAGCCAGCAGGGGGAGGCGGAGAATGCCGAGCTGTTCTACAAGCAGAAGAATTTTCACATGCAGAGCCGGCGGCTGGCAAAAACCGGTCTGGGTGATTACCGCCTGGAGCAGGGGACATTCACCACCTGCGACGGCCCCTCCCCTGGCTGGAAGTTCACCGCCAGCAAGATGGACGTGACCCTGGACGAGTATGGGACGGCACGTAACGTACTGTTCTATGTCAAGGGGATTCCCCTGTTTTATACCCCCTACCTTGTCTTTCCCGTGCTGCGCGAGCGCCAGTCGGGCTTTCTTTTCCCCCACATCGGCAGTTCGGACAAGAAGGGATTCACCTTCGGCATTCCCTACTACTGGGCCATGTCCCCCAGCCAGGATATGACCGTGCTCCTGGATGTGCAGTCAAAGCGGGGGGTCGGGCTCGGGCTCGATTACCGCTATCTGGGCAATGGCGGGAGCCATGGCAATCTGGCCAGTTACGGCATCTATGACACCCAGGAGCGGCGTGAGCGGGGCGAGATCAAGCTCGTGCAGTCGCAGGCGATCACCTCTGCATTGACCTTCAGGTCGGACCTGGACCTTACCTCGGACCGTGCTTTTCTGAGCGATTACGGCGAGACGACGGGGGTGTACAACCGCCAGTTTCTCGATTCGTCCGCTTCGGTCAGTTGGCACCGGCAGGCCTATCTGGCCAACGTCGAGGGACGGTATGCGGATAACCTGAACGCGCCCAACAACCGGGCCACTCTCCAGCGGTTGCCCGTGGTCAGTTTCAGCGTGATCCCGCAACGTATGGGGGAGCTGCCGCTCCACGCAGCGCTGGACAGCCAGTTCACCAACTTCCATCGCAACGATGGGAGCCGGGGCGGCCGGTTTGTCCTCAATCCCTCTCTCTCCTATTATCGGATGCTCCCCGCAGGATTGGAACTTGCAGCCCAGGGGGGGTACCAGCTTCGCGTCTACAGCGCCAGCGAAGCGGGCAGTGCCAACGGTACGTCCGGGGTGGGTCTCGGCTGGGCAAATGCCTCCCTCGCGTCACCTCTGGAGCGGGTGTACGACATCAATGCCGGCGACCTCAAGCGACTCCGGCACACCCTGGTGCCGGCACTGGCTTACACTTTCACCCAGGAGAGGAACCAGGAAAACCTGCCGTTGTTCGATTACGACGACCGGCCGCTGGGACAGCAGCTTCTGGGATGGTCCCTGACCAGCTACCTCACCGGCCGTTACGGGACGGCCGGTGGCGCGGACTACCGTGAGCTTCTCTTTCTCCGGCTCAGCCAGGGGTACCAGCTCTCGGGAAACCGCCGCGACCTGTTGAACCTGGTGGGCGACGACCGGGACCGGGTGACCGACCTGCGGCTTGAGATGCGTGCCAACCCCGACAAGCGTCTCTCCCTCTCCCTGGACAGTCGTTACAATCCCAACCTTGGCAAGATTTCCACCGTCAGTTCCGGCTTTGACCTAACGGATGGTGGGGGGAACTCTGTCGGTGCCAGCTACTTCCGTGCCCGCGAGAGGCTGGGGTACCTTGAGGGGCGATTGGGGCTCACCCTTGTCAAACCGTTTGTTTTCAATTACACTCCACGATACTCCTTTGACAAGGGGGCGTTCCTGGAATCCCTCTATGTCCTGGTGTACCGCCAGCAGTGCTGGAGCCTGGATTTCAGCTACCGGGACCGGCCGGGCAACCGGGAGTTCCTGGTCAGCTTCACCTTGTCGGGTCTTGGATCGTTTGGGAAGATCAAGCCGTTTTGAGCAACGGCACCACGCAGAGCATTTCTCCCCCGTGGAGCACGAGGAGTGACATATGACGGAGAGTTTCAACCCCCGCGCCGTTCTGGTTACCGGTGGCGCCGGTTTCATCGGCTCGAACTTCATCAATTATTTCCTGCCGGCGAACCCCGGTTGCCGGGTGATAAACCTGGACCTCCTCACCTATGCGGGAAATCTGGAGAACCTGATAGGTGTGGAAAACGACCCCCGGTACCATTTTGTGAAGGGTGACGTCTGTGATGCACGGCTGGTGGCACAACTCCTGGCCGAAGAAAAGATCGAGGCGGTGCTTCATTTTGCCGCCGAATCCCATGTGGACCGTTCCATCTCGGGGCCGGAGGTCTTCGTCCGGACCAACGTCCTCGGCACCCAGGTGCTCCTGGAGGAGAGCCGCAAGCATTGGTCGTCGGAAAGTGTCTCCCAGTTCCGCTTCCTTCAGGTCTCCACCGACGAAGTGTACGGCAGCCTCGGCTCAACCGGCTACTTTACGGAGGAGACCCCGCTTGCCGCAAATTCCCCCTATTCGGCCAGCAAGGCGGGCGCGGACCTGCTGGTACGGGCCTACCACGAGACCTACGGATTTCCAACCCTCAATACCCGCTGCTCCAATAACTACGGCCCCTACCACTTTCCGGAAAAGCTGATTCCCCTGATGATTCACAACATCATTGCGAAGCAGCCACTGCCGGTCTACGGCGACGGTCTCAACGTGCGGGACTGGCTCCACGTCAGGGACCATTCGGCGGCCATCGAGACGGTGCTCAAGGAGGGGCGTCTGGGTGGCGTGTACAATATCGGGGGGAACAACGAGTGGAAGAACATCGACATCGTCAACCTTGTCTGTGACCTGCTCGACGAGCGGCTCGGGCGGTCCCCGGGAGAGAGTCGCAGGCTGATCACGTTTGTCAAGGACCGCCCCGGGCACGACCGGCGCTACGCCATCGACGCCTCGAAGATCAAGCAGGAACTGGGATGGAGCCCTTCCTACACGTTCGAGCGCGGAATTGCCGAGACCATCGACTGGTACCTTGCCAACCAGAAATGGGTGGCGGAGGTTACGTCGGGTGCCTACCGGGATTACTACGATAACCAGTACGGGAACAGATAACAAACCGGTCAATGCGGGATCTTGCCCGCGATGGGTTTGCATGGAGGAATGAAGGGATGATTCTTGTTGTCGGGGCGAAGGGGATGCTGGGGCAGGACCTCCTGCGGGTGTTGCCGGGGGATGTGCGGGGGGTGGACATCGACGAAATCGATATTACCTCCGGCGAATCGGTGCGCAAGGTCCTCCTGACCCTCAAGCCGACAGCGGTGGTGAACGCCGCCGCCTATACGGACGTTGATGGCTGCGAGGCGAAGCGGGACCTGGCAATGGCGGTCAATGGCACAGGGGTGGGGAACCTTGCCGAGGTGAGCCGGCAGATCGGTGCCTGCCTGGTGCAGGTAAGCACGGACTACGTGTTCGACGGCAGCAAGAACGCCCCCTGGGTCGAGGGCGACCCGACCGGCCCCCTCAGCGTGTACGGCAAGTCGAAGCTGGCGGGCGAAGAGAATGCCCGCACCAATCCATCCCACCTGGTGGTGCGCACCCAGTGGCTCTACGGACTGCACGGCAGGAATTTCGTCGAGACCATGCTGCGCCTGGCCGAAGATAAGGATGAACTGGCGGTGGTGGACGACCAGGTCGGTTCTCCAACCTGGACCATGGACCTCAGTCTTGCCATCCGCTCCCTTCTGGAGAAGGGGTGTCGCGGTACGTATCATGCGGCCAATGCCGGTTCCTGTTCCTGGAACGAATTTGCCCGTGCGATCTTCGCAGATGCAGGGTTGACGATTAAGGTGAATGCCATGTCTACGGCTGAGCTCGGCCGGCCGGCTCCGCGGCCGCTCTACTCGGTCCTCGACTGCGGCAAATTGACGCGGGATACCGGATTCAAGCCCCCGTCGTGGCGGTCGGCGCTCCGGCAGTACCTGCACGAGCGGGGTGGGAAGCAGTAACGTCTGTGCTGCATGTACGCACAAAAAGGAGTCCGATGATGGAGTTGGAGCGTGGCGAACGCCCCTGGGGAACCTACACGGTCCTGGAGGAGAACAAGAGCTACAAGATCAAGCGGATCGAAGTCCTTCCCGGCCAGCGGCTGTCGCTGCAGATGCACCACCACCGCAGCGAGCACTGGATAGTGGTTTCCGGCACCGCCAGGGTAACCTGCGATGACCGGGAGTTCATCGTCAACGTCAATGAATCGACGTTTATCCCCGTGGGGAAATCCCACCGGCTGGAAAACCCGGGACTCATCACGCTCGTCATCATAGAGGTGCAGAGTGGCGAGTACCTTGGCGAGGACGATATCGTCCGCTACCAGGACGATTACCAGAGGGCAACTGCGGAGCCGGAACCGTGACGACTGTCGCGGACGTTTCGTTTCCGCTTCTTCTGTGCACCCCCCATTATCTCCGTACCGAGCACCAATGAGGAGGTTTGCCCCATGTATATCGTGATCCTTGCCGGCGGGTCCGGTACCCGTTTCTGGCCGCTGTCGCGGCAGCATTCCCCCAAGCAGCTCATGTCGGTGCTTGGCGGGAAATCCATGCTGCAGCGGACCGTGGAGCGGGTACTGCCGCTGAAGCCGAAGCGGCTCCTGGTCGTGACCAATGCCCTCCAGTCCCGGGAGACGGCCCGGCAACTGGAAGAGTACCAGCAGGCTGCCCGCATCGACATCGTGGCCGAACCGGTAGGGCGCAACACCGCACCGGCCATAGGCCTGGCGGCGACCATCATCGCCGGTCACGATCCGGCAGGCCTGATGGTTGTTTTGCCGGCCGATCACTACATAGCCGATGAAGAGGGGTTTCGCGATTCGTTGCGTACGGCCAGGGAAGCGGCCCTGAACGGGTATCTGGTAACGCTCGGCATCACCCCCACTCGCCCGGAGACCGGCTATGGCTACATCGAAGCCGATGCGGAACTGCGGGGGAACGGCCCGTATCCGGTGCGCCGCTTCGTTGAAAAACCATCGCTGGACAAGGCCCTGACATTCCTGGCGGCGGGGAATTTCTACTGGAACAGCGGCATGTTCGTCTGGAGGGCCGATGTCATCCTCGACCAGATACTTGCCCACATGCCGACACTTGCCGCTCGCCTCGCCGAGTTGACGTTCACTGCCGACGTCTGGGCTCCGGAAGACCTCAAGCCCCAGATTGCAAGGCTTTACCAGGAAGTTGCCCCTGAGTCCATCGATTTCGGCGTAATGGAGAAGGCGGATAACGTGATGGTCATTCCGACCAATTTCGGCTGGAGCGATGTGGGGAGCTGGAACGCCCTGCCGGAGGTGATTCCCGGGGATGATGACGGGAATCTGGCTATCAACACCCGACAGCTGGTGACGATCGATGCAACCGGCTGCCTGGTTTACGGCAGCGACAAGGTGGCGGCCCTGATCGGCGTGCGCGACCTGGTGGTGGTGGACTGTCCCGACGCACTGCTGGTCTGCCCCAAGGAAAGGGCGCAGGATGTGAAGAAAATTGTCGAGGAACTGGAGCGGCAGGGACGGAAAGAGTATCTCTAGCCGTAATGGGTGCTGGTTTTTTACTCGGGGCTGCCTTTCGGCGGCCCTTCGAGGTTGATGGACTATGAACGGCTGGACCGGCACAATCCTGAAGGTCGATCTGACGAGCGGCCGCCTCTGGCGCGAAACCCTGCCCGCCGAATTCCTCCATGCCTATCTGGGGGGGCGCGGTCTCGGGGTGAGGCTCATGCGCGGCTTCCACACCCTCGACCCCTTTGCACCGGAGATGCCCCTCATCTTCGCCGCCGGTCCCCTCTGTGGCACCACTGCACCCACCACCGACCGGCTGGCGGTGGTTTCCCGCTCACCCCTCACGGGGACGATCTGCGACTGTTCCTCCGGCGGCCGCTTCCCCCGGCAGATGAAGAGCGCCGGTTTCGATGCCCTGTTCCTATCCGGAGCCAGTCCCCGCCCGGTGGTTCTCCGTATCAATGGTGACACGGCCGAGCTGGTGCCGGCTGACGCGCTGTGGGGGAAAACGGTTCCAGAAACCATCGCCACCCTGGCCGACGCCGGCAGCGTCGCCGCCATCGGTCCGGCGGGGGAGAACGGCGTCCTCTTCGCCAACATCATGGTCGGGGAGGGAAACGGGGGGGGGCGGGGGGGGCTCGGCGCGGTCATGGGGCACAAGCGTCTCAAGGCGGTCGTGGTGGACGGCGCCCGGTCCGTGACCACCATTGCCGACCGGCAACGGTTCCAACTCGCATGCCAGGATGTGCTGCGCCTGTTCCGTGCTTCGCCGATCATCTTCGGCGAGCTGGGGATTGCCGAGTACGGGACGCCGGCCCTGGTGGACCTGGTTAACCAGCGCCGCATGGTTCCCACGGAGAACTTCCGCCGGACGTACTTCCCCGAATCCCGCAACTATTCGGGGCCGGCCATCCGCCGGGAATACGGGGCTCAAAAAGGGGGATGCTCCGGTTGCCCGATCCAGTGTCTGAAGCTGACACCCCGGGGCGAGTACCTGCCGGAGTACGAGGCGCTCTCCCATTTCGGCGCGCTGAATGGCATTTCGAACCTTGCCGCTATTGTGCGTGCCAACACCGTTTGCAACGAGCTCGGTCTCGATCCCGTCTCCGCCGGTGCGACTCTCTCCGCCTGGGGAGAGGGGCGGGGCCGGTTCCCGGCGGCGGATGAACTGCCGGGGCTCCTGGCCGACATCGGCCACCGGCGGGGGGATGGGGCACTGCTCGCCCTCGGCTCACGCCGGGTCGCTGAACAACTGGGGAACCCCGGCCTTTCCATGAGCGTCAAGTCCCTGGAGCTTCCCGCCTACGACCCCCGTGGCGCCTACGGCATGGCGCTGGCCTACTGCACCAGCAACCGGGGGGGGTGTCATCTGCGTGCCTACCCCCTGTCCCACGAGATCCTCCGCAAGCCGGTGGCCACCGACCGTTTCTCCTTCTCCGGCAAGGGACGCATCATCAAGATTGCAGAGGACACCAACGCCGCGGTGGATTCGCTGATGGCCTGCACGTTCTCCTTCCTCGGTGCGACACTGGAGGAGTATGCCGAACTTCTCTCCGCCGCCACCGGCATCGAGTATTCCCCCCAGTCCCTGGGGGAGACCGGCGAACGGATATATCTCACGGAACGTTTCTACAACTGTGCCAACGGTTTTTCCGTGGCCGACGACCTGCTCCCCGAACGGTTCTATGTCGAACCCGGCTCCGGCGGCGACGGCATTGAGGTGCCGGCCATCGACCGTGCCCGTTTCGACGAGGAATTGCAGAAATATTACCGGATACGCGGCCTCACGCCGGCGGGGACCTTTGCCGACCCGCGCTTCCTGGAGAAATTGCCCTGATGGCGTCGACGTTGTGGCGGGATGTCCGGCGTTAATCAACAGGTTCAACATGTTTATTCCAACATACCGGAAATGCGTATGTATCAGTGACGGTTGCGGTAATGTGCCAGGCGGGATGCCTTGGCAAGATAATATGGTTATGTATAGGTAAGTATGTACGATCAGATTGCCAAATATACCCGCAAGCTGGTTGCTGACCGGTCGGCTTTGCATGGCTGGATAGCCTTTGCTGCTCAGGACGACCACCTGCTAACCGCTGGAGAACCTTACCTGGCACAACTGGCGGGAGACGTGCTCGGTCGGCTCGACGCCCTCGGCCTGGTGGCCGCACGTCCGTCTCTCCCTTTTGCCGACTTCATCGTGCGGCGCACTTCCGACCAATCGCTCATCATTCCCCGCGATACCGAAACCCGTACCTTTCTCCACGATATCCCCTTTGTCCGCAGTGACGAATTCGCGGCCGGCGGCCCGGAACTCCTGGCCCGGTTGCTGGGGAACCGTAAAGGGGTGATCGTGGAAGGAGTGGGGATCGTCGCCGTCGGTGCGGTTACGGTGGAGCAGGCCTATATAAACTATTCTTCCGTGTTTCATGCCGTGTTCGTCAAATATCTCCAGGACCTGCTCACCGGCGGTTTTCTGCTTCCCGGCGAGCGGGAGGCCCTGGAAGGGTTCCGGAGCGACTGGCTCAGGCCGCTTACCGCCGATGGCCTGGTGTTTCGCCCTGGGCCGCTGACCGAGCCCGCGCTCATCCTTTCCGAGGTGACAACGGTGGGGCGCTATACCGTGGAACGCGGCTTGGTGGACTCCTTCTTCGGCAACATCTCCTGCCGCGGCGATGACATGATCTACATCTCCCAGACCGCGGCCAGTCTCGACGAACTTGACGGCTGTATCGACCCGGTTCCTTTTGCTGCCACCTCAACGACCGGCATTACCGCGTCCAGCGAACTGGCGGCGCACCGCCGCATTTACGAAACCAGCGACGCCCGGGTCATCCTCCACGGACACCCGAAGTTTTCCGTGGTAATGAGCATGCAGTGCGAACGGGAAGGGTGCGAGATCACGGACTGCTGGCGTGACTGCCCCCACGTGCGCATCCTCGGTGGCACGCCGGTGGTGGCGGGGGAGATCGGGGCAGGGGGGCTGGCAAAGCGGGTGCCGCCGGTTATCGGTGAGTCCGGCCGTGCCCTCGTCTACGGTCACGGGGTATTCACCACCGGTCGCCAGGACTTTGCCGAGGCTTTCCGGTTAATGGTCGAGGTGGAAAACTGGTGCCGCCATGAATACTTCCGGCGTCTCGCCGAACGGTGAGGAGAAAGGATGCTTCTGTTTTTTCGCGTCGCGCAATGCATTGGCGGTGAAATAATATTGGTCCAGGCAAATGAAGGTAAAATAATTTTTTTACTATTTATCCCATAGTTATAACTTGTAAAGCTTTGTTAATTGTGGTAGCTTGCAAGCAATTTCAATGGGTAACAGATACGAGGGCTGGTTATTTGGCTTTGTGCAGGGTAATCAGGAGCAGTGATCGGCACCTGCCACTACGTGAATGAATACCGTAGGTAAGCTTCGACGTATCGTGCTGGTCAATGGAGTGAGGTGAGCATGACTCTTGCGCAGCAATTTCCCCGCCTTATTCATCCTGCGTTTACGGACCATGACCAGGGCGAAGGAAAGAGTGTCGGCAAAAAGCTCCTGATCAACAAACTCAATTTCATAAATTTCCAGGATGGCACTCTCCAGTTAGTCTTCAAGCACACGCGGTACGACCGCACCGTATCCCTCGCCGCAAAACCCCAACCCTGCACCGGCAGCACTCTCGACTGCACGTGGGCCGACGTGGAAGTCGCCCATCGTCAGTTGCAAGCCTACGAGTTTCAACATCTCCTTATTTCCGATGAACGAAAACTCTTTGTCGTAAAGCCGGAAGTGGCTGCAATCACTGAAACGGGAATCCGTTTCCTGTTGCCGGAAACCTGCCAGGAAATCAGTTCCCGCAAGGCCTGCCGGCATCAGTGCGAAGGGATTGAAGCACAGTTTATCCAGAGCAGCGCCCTGTTCCGGGGGACGCTCGTGGATTTCAGCGCTCTCTCTCTCCGGGTAGAAGTGGCAGTTTCCCCCCCCCAGACCTACCAGTGGATCAATGCCCACTCTCCGGTAAATCTCATCCTTTCGGTTGCGGGGGAGACATTGTACTCCGGAGAATGCAGGATTCTCAAGCAGACTCTCGACCAGCAAAGCAGGACCTATGTGCTTGAACCGCTCAACCAGCAGATCAGCAGATTCAAGGCCAAGGAGTTCCGGAGTGCCCGGCAGGTACTGGTCCCTTCCCCCAACGTCGTGTTACGGCATCCTTTCATCGGTAAGAAATTCGACCTGAAAATCATCGACCTGTCCGGCTCGGGCTTTTCCGTGGAGGAGGATGAGGAGAATTCCGTCCTGCTGCCGGGAATGATCATCCCCGACCTTTCGCTCAACTTCGCCGGCAGCTTCAGTTTTTCATGCAAGGCCCAGGTCGTGTATCGAACGAGGTGCAACGGCAAAGGGGATACCCCCCGGATAAAGACCGGTTTTGCCATCCTCGACATGGACATGCACGACCACGTTCGCATGCTGGCGCTTCTGCACCAGGCAAAGGACAAGTCATCCTACATCTGCAACACCGTGGACATGGATGCGCTCTGGAACTTCTTCTTTGAGACGGGATTCATCTACCCCCAGAAATACGCCTTCATCCAGGCCAACAAGGAACAGTTGAAGGCTACCTACGAAAAACTCTACACCCAGCATCCGAATATCGCCCGGCACTTTATCTACCAGGAAAACGGCAAGATTTACGGGCATTTCTCCACCCTCCGTTTTTATGAGAATACCTGGATCAACCACCATCACGCCGCCAGCCGATCGAGTTTCAACCGGGCGGGGCTGGTGGTGCTGAGTCAGTTGTCGCGCTATATCAATGACGCGAGCAACCTCTACTCTGCCCACATGAACTACATTGCCGGTTATTTCCGTCCCGACAACAAGTTTCCGCGTAAGTTCTTCGGCGGGTGTGCGGCGGCGATCGATGATCCCCGGAAATGCTCCATCGACAGCTTCGCCTATTTCCATTACCAGCGGACCTACGACACGGAATGGGATATTTCCGGACCGTGGGCGCTGGGCAGAACCCAGCCGGAGGACCTGCTTGAGCTGGAGGCCTTTTACGCCCACCGTTCCGGGGGTCTCATGCTCCACGCCATGGACCTCGAACCCGCCATGCTCGACTGCGGTGATCTCGACGAGGAGTATCGTCAGCTGGGGTTCAAAAGGGAGCGCCATCTCTTTTCCGTCACCAGGGACGGAATCCTCAAGGCCATTATCATGGTTGTCATTTCGGATGTGGGGCTCAACCTGTCCGACCTGACCAACTGCATAAAAATTTTTGTGGTGGATGAGGCGGATTTCCCCCGTGAGATGCTTCAGCTGATGCTGTCGTGCCTTACCCTCAAATTCAACAAGGATGACGTTCCGGTGCTTGTCTACCCGGTGACCTATGCGGATGCCAACAACATCTCCTACGACAAGATATACAACATGTGGGTATTGAATTTGCTCTATACCGACGACTACCTGAAGTTCATGGAACATCTCCTGCAGACGAACAAGTTCGGTATTTAGCCGGAACTGCATCAGTCAACGGACTCTTATATGCCTAAACCCTTGTACAACAGCCGGATTGTGGATACCTACATCAAGCTGATAAAGCGGCGGTACAGCTACATCAATATCGGGGACCTGCTGGGGTTTGCCGGCATGAAACCTTACGAGGTGGCGGACCAGGGGCACTGGTTCACCCAGGAACAGATAAACCTCTTCCACGAGCGGCTCAAAAAACTGACCGGCAATACGGATATTGCACGGGAAGCCGGCAGATTCGCTGCATCTCCCGAAGCCATCGGCGTCATGCGACAGTACGTCCTGGGATTGGTCGGTCCCGCCAAGGCCTACGATATGGTAGGCAGTGCATCGACCAAGTTCACCCGGTCATCTCGCTATGAATCCCGCAAAATAGCCGACAACAGGATAGAGGTGACGGTCACTCCCAACGAGGGGGTAACGGAAGAGCCGTTCCAGTGTGCCAACCGGACCGGTTTCTTCGAAGCCGTGTCCATGATCTTCAATTATGAACTTCCCCGCATAGACCACCCGGAATGTATATTTGCGGGGGGGAAGGTCTGCCGCTACACCATATCCTGGCAAAAAAATCTCTCGTCGGTATGGCGCAGGGTGAGAAACGCCACGGCCTTGCTGGCGGTCGTTGCGGTTTTCGCCTCCCTGTTTGTCAATAAATGGTTTGCCGTCGGCACCGTTTTGCCGGTGGCCATCGTTGTCGTGCTCCTGCTGACGCTTGTTGCGGAGCATCTGGAAAAGAAGGAGATGAAGACGAGCCTGGACAATCTCTGGAACTCGAGCGACCAGCTGCTCGACCAGATCAACATGAACTACAACAATGCGCTCATGGCCAACGAGATCGGACAGGCCATCAGCAGGCAGACCAACGTCGACGACATTCTGACGAATGTGGTGCAGATTCTGGAAAAGCGGCTCGATTATGACCGGGGTCTGATCCTGCTGACGAACCGGGAGAAGGACCGGCTGGTGTTCCGGGCCGGGTTCGGCTACAGCGACGAGCAGCTCGGTCTTCTGAAGAAAACCGCCTTCCACCTGAACCGGCCTGAGTCGAAAGGGGCGTTCGTGGTGGCGTTGCGGGAGCAGCGGCCGCTCCTCATCAACGATGTGAACGAAATCGAGGGGGACCTTTCCCCCCGCAGTCTCGCCTTCGTCAACAAGCTCGGCGCCCAGTCGTTCATCTGCTGTCCCATCGTCTGTGAAGATGAAGGGCTCGGTGTCCTTGCCGTTGACCACCTCAAGTCAAAACGGCCTCTCCTGCAGAGCGACATGAGCCTCCTGATGGGTATTGCACCGGTGATCGGCATCAGCATCCGCAACGCCGACCTGATCGATGCCCGGGGTCGACAGTTCCGGTCGATCCTGAAGGTCATGGCGGCCAGCATCGACGCCCGCGATCCCCTTACGGCAGGTCATTCCGAAAAAGTGACCGAGTATGCGCTCGGCATCTGCTCGGAACTGGGGCTTTCCGGCGAGCACCGGGAGCTGATCCGGGTGGCGGCGCTGCTCCATGATTACGGCAAGATCGGCGTTCCCGACGCCATCCTCAAGAAGAACGGCATGCTGACCGATGACGAGTACGAGATCGTCAAGACCCACTCGTACAAAACCAGGGAGATCCTGGAACAGATCAGTTTCGAGGGAGTGTTCAGCAAGGTGCCGGAAATAGCCGGTTCCCACCATGAAAAGATCGACGGGAGCGGCTACCCGCAGGGGCTCAGGGGGAAGGAAATCCCCCTGGGGGCCAGGATAATCGCCGTAGCGGACTTCTTCGAGGCGATTACCGCCAAGCGCCACTACCGCGACCCCATGACCATCGAGGAGGCTTTCCGGTTGCTGCGGGAAGAGGGGGGGAGGCATTTCGACCGTCGCCTGGTTGAGGCGCTGATCAGCTATTACAACAAATCATATGGCGACAATTCCCCCCACGCGGTATCGTGGAGCTGATCAGGCGGGCTTTCTCCCCCGGCAGGAGATGATGGGGGAGTAAGTGAATCTGCGCGGATCGTGGAAGAATTCCCGGAACTCCGCCAGGAACTCGTCGTAGCCGTTTTCGTAGCCACTGAACTGGTAGCCGATCTTCTGCGGAGCGACTTCCACCTTTTTCAGCCAGTTGAACGCATCGCTGTCCCTGAGGTCGCCGTAGATCACGTGATGGCCGGCGACCTTGACATCGATATCCTCGAAGCCCAGGTCATAGAGGTAGGAGTAGAGCTTCCGCCCCGCGTAGGGGTCGAAATTGGCCTTATCCTCCAGGCCGCTCATTATTTCCCGGATGGTGCGTTCCATGCGGGGAGAGAGCCCATAGTGGCTCAGGCAGTTGTGGTCCAGGTCGGTCAGGCAGAGGATGCCGCCGGGCTTGACGAGCCGGGAGATGTTGGCTACCATCTCGCAGCTGCCGGTGCGGTAGTACTCCAGGAGAAAGCGGACCCAGACGAAGTCGAACGTTCCGAGGTGATCGAGAGAACCCTGTGCATCGCCACAGGCGTACTCCAGGCCGGCCCGGCCGTAATTGGCCTGGGCAAAGGAGATCCGCTGGGGCGCGATGTCGACTCCCAGGGCGGACCCTCCCGGCTGAACAAGCTCGAACAATTTGGACGTGGTTTTTCCCGAGCCGCAACCGATATCGGCGACCCGCATGCCCGGTTGAATGCCGGCCCAGAGGGCCTGTCTCCCGGTAACTTCGTTATCGGTCTTCAGGTCGAGACGAATGACTTCGTCGGCGCTCTCCATCAGGTATTCTTTTTCCGACATCCACCGTTCCTTGTGTACGAGATCTGATTCGCTGCACCTGCCGCCCGCAGGCCGACACTATATACCATCTGCCACGCAATATGGCAACGATTAATGACCTCGACCGACGTACTGTCAGCGGTCCGGGGACAAACTGGCGACAAGCCGCTACCTGGGGGGAGATGCCTATGCTGCATTCTGTGGTGCCGTGCTGGAAGAGGTCCTTGACTGCCCTGCTGCTCGTCATGATTATGTGTCCGACGCCGGTTGTCCTCGGGTCGGGTTTTGCCCTGTTCACCCAGGGGGCTTCGGCCCTGGGGCAGGGGAATGCCGTCGTCGCCCACACCAGTGACGCGTCGGCGGTTTTCTACAATCCGGCCCTGATCAACGGCCTTCCCGGCACCCAGGTTGTCGTGGGTACCGTCCTCATGTCTCCCTCCCGCACCTACACGAGCGCCCAGACGGGAGCCTCATCCGAGACCGACAAGCAGCTCTTCTATCCCAGCACCTTCTATGTCACCCACGCGGTTAACGATACCTTCAGTGCCGGCCTCGGGGTTTTCAGCCCCTTCGGCCTGGGGACGAAGTGGGGAGAGACCTGGGACGGGAGATACCTGAGCACCAACTCGGAGCTGCACACCTTCAATATCAATCCGGTGGTTTCCTGCAAGGTGCTCCCCATGCTTACGCTCGCCGCGGGGGTCGATGTCATCCTGCTCGATGCAACTCTGGAGAAAAAGAGAAGCCTGGTTGCGGTGGGGCTTCCCGATGCCGGCCAGAAGTTCGAAGGGGACGGTAATGGCGTCGGCTACAACGTCGGCCTTCTCCTCGAACTTCCCGAAGGGGTCTCCTTCGGCGCCTCCTACCGGAGCGAAGTCAAGGTGAAGGTCGAGGGGGACGCCAGTTTCACCCTCCCCGCCGGTTCCCCTTCATCGGTCGTCGCGCTCCTGCAGAACAGCTCGGGGAAAGCCGCCCTGACCCTTCCCCAGCAGGTGCAGGCGGGGATTGCCTACAAGGGGCTTGCCCCCCTAACCCTGGAAGCGGGGATGCGCTGGGAAGGGTGGTCCTCCTTCGACCAGCTGAAAATTGACTTGGCGAACGGAAGGTCCGATGTGACGCCGAGAAACTGGAAGGATGTATTTTCCTTCAACGTGGGGGCGAGGTACCAGCTGAATCCTGCCGTTGCCCTGATGGCCGGCTATCTCCATGGGGATACACCGGTCCCTGACGCCACCTTCGACCCGTCCATTCCCGATTCGGTTACCGATGTCTACAGCCTAGGGACGGAGGTCTCTTACCGTAAGTTCAAATTCGCCCTCAGTTATGCCTACCAGGTGATGCATGACCGGGCCAAGGTCAACTCCCTCGGTGCACCCGCAGGGGCCGCCAATGGCGTCTACGGCTCCGAAACACACATGGTGGGGCTGAGTGCGGGGTATGCCTTCTGATATGAGGCTACGGGATGAACGGTGAATGAAAAAGCCCCGGCAGTTAAGCCGGGGCTTTTTTTTGTCAGTGTCTTATGGGTGTGAATAGATTCGGTCACGGCCTAACCGCTTGAGTGTTTGCTGTGGAGCGAAGTGGTAACAGCTTCTTGCCTGGTTGGACCATCACGTTTTACTTCTGCGGCGGCAGCAGAATGAGCGGCAGTTGCTCGCTCATGCCAAGTTGACTGCTGATTGAAGGGCTGCTGGCCCGAGCGGCGTCCGGTGATTCGAAGCTGCCAATGGAGACGATGAACCAGTACAGCCCGTCCTTGTCAACTACCGGAATGACTGACGAGGGTAGCCCTAACGTGAGGACTCGGCTGCGCAACGCCTCCGCTCCCTCCGCATTGGAGAACTTGCCGGCCTGGAGCGCGTATATCCCATTTTCAGGGAGGGGCGTTGGCAGCTGCAGTTGCTCCAGCGCAACCCATTCATACTGTCCCTGCGAGACGGGCGGATTCGCCTCTCCATCCCCGCCGCCGCAGGCGGTCATCGTGAAAGCAATAATCAAGGTGGCTACAGTATATCTGAATGCTCGTTTTATCGAACATACCCGAAAATTCATGAAACCAGACATAGTTCCTCTTTAAAATGGTGTCATTTTCTTTCGTCCAACGGTTGTGAGGGTGTGCGGTTGCAACCGCATCGCCCGATGGTTGGCCCCTTCTGTATTCCTGCATCTCTGCATTAAACTGGCGGTGGAGCCGCGAATTGTTTACTGGTCTGGAACAGGGGGCCGATTAAGAACATTGATCACGTCCGTAGCGATGAAAATTCGGTCCCGTTTGCGTTCAGTATGTGATGCGACTACCCCGTTATCTCGCATGATGTTCAAAGCGGCATTTGCCGTCGGGAATGAGGTATTGAACGCCTCCTGGATTGAGCGGACCGTGACAACCGGGTGAGCGATGAGGTATTCAGGGAGTCGGTGGGGCAGGGCGTCGCTCCGGACGTTGCTGGTGCGAATGAGCATCTTCCACTGATCGAGAAGGGCGGTCAAACGTTCCGCTGTTTGTATTGTCTCCCGTGCGGCCATCTGCACACCCTCGGCGAGGAACCGGACCCAGGGCACCCATTCTCCACGCAACTGCACCGCGCCCAGAGTGTCGTAATATTCCTGCTGGTTCTCTTTGAGGAACCCGGCCAGGTAAACCGGCGGATAGCCTTCGGCGAACAGCATGAGTGGTAAAAGGAGCCTACCTACGCGGCCATTGCCGTCGATGAAAGGGTGGATCGTCTCGAACTGTGCGTGGACTATAGCCATGCGGATGACGATAGATATCTCCGTTTGATCTTCCTCTGACGGAGCATAGCGCAGCAACTCCTCCAGGTCTGTAATGCAATCTCCAAGATATTCATGGGGCGGCGGGACAAATTTCGCATCGTAGATGTTTCTATGGCCGCCGATCCAGTTCTGCCGTTGCCGGAACTCGCCGGGCGTGTCCTTGTAGTCGGTCCCCTCCATAAGGTGACGGTGGAGCATCTTAATCAGTGTGCGGTCCAAGGCGGCGGACCCTCTGATGGCCACCTGCTCTAGGCCGTATTGCAATGCCTTGACGTAGTTGAGTGTTACCACAACGTCCCGTGGGAGTCCGTCGTCGCTTCCGGTCGCCTCATACTCGAGAACCTGATCGACGTCCGAGGACGTTCCCTCAATCTGGCTGCTACGGACGGCTTCCCTACGGTCGAGCGTCCTTGTGGCAAGGTTCGGGTTGGGAAGACGGGAAGTGGCGGCCTGCACTGCTCCAAGCGCCTCGTGCGCCTTGACGACAACGCCGAAAACTTCCTTCAGTCCGAGTGTGCGCGGGGCAGGAGGGGGTACTAGCGCGGAAGCACCCGGATACTCTTTCAGGGGAACAAGCAGCTTTTGCCGGTCGGGGCTCAAATCTGAAGTTTTCATGGACACAATCCTTTAATAACTCTCAACGCTATTAAAATATATTCCGATTAACTTTAATAAGCAAGCATGTTGTTAAAGGATCGGCTTCAGAATGGACAAGGCGGGAGGTCTTGTTGAGCCAGGCTGGGGATGGGCTTCTGTGACCAAGCATGATTTGTCGTGGTTTTTTCGAGCGCAGCAGCAGAACGAAGTGAAGACTGCTGCCGCGCTTTGTTAGTTATGTATGCGCCTCCAAAAGCATCTTAAATGAGGGATAAAAGGTCGTTATTGGGTTGTCAACTGAATCGGGATCATCCACGGATGAGACCGTATGCCACTCGCCAATGTTTAGCCTCTGGCTCCCAACGCCCCCCAAGAGCCTTCAGTTTCTCCCTCAGGCTTCTTTCCGCATACGACAACCAGAAGCCTTTTGCTTGTCGAGGATTCCACTCCGAAATTCGTGCCGGCATGTGAACAAAAAGAATCTTCCAATTAACGGTGCACTATAATACCGCTATAAGCCAATGTCAAAAGGGATTGCGTGCTTCTTCCGAAGGCGCAAAAAAGCCCCGATCGTTTCCGACCGGGGCTTCGTGTTTGTCCGGGACTGAGGTGCGGTGCCGCTTATTTCCCTTTGCCGGTGAGTTTTACCAGCGCTTCCATGTACTTCTCGCCGGTCTTCCGCACGATCTCCTCGGGGAGGGGGGGGGCAGGGGCGGTCTTGTTCCAGTCCAGGGTCTCCAGGTAGTCGCGGAGGAACTGCTTGTCGAAGGAGGGCTGGGGACCGCCCGGCTTGTAGCTGTCCTTGGGCCAGAAGCGGCTGGAATCGGGGGTCATGCACTCGTCGATGATGATCAGCTCGCCGTTGTAGATGCCGTACTCGAACTTGGTGTCGGCGATGATGATCCCCTTGGCATCGGCGATGTCCCGCGCCTTGGAGTAGATCTTGAGCGTCACGTCCCGCACCTTTTCGGCGATGTCCCGGCCGCACATCTCCGCCATCTGCTCGAAGGAGATGTTCTCGTCGTGGGTGCCGAGCTCGGCCTTGGTGGAAGGGGTGAAGATCGGCTCGGGGAGCTTGTCCGACTCCACGAGACCGGCCGGGAGCTTGATGCCGCAGATCGCGCCGGTTGCCTTGTAATCCTTCCAGCCGGAACCGGAGATGTAGCCGCGGACGATACATTCGGCTGCCAGCGGCTTGGCCTTCTTCACCAGCATGGAGCGCCCTTCCAGGTCCGCCGCGTACTTCTGGCAGACGGCGGGGAAATCCTTGACGTCGGTGGAGATGATGTGGTTCGGGATGATATCCTCCATCTGGCGGAACCAGAAGGTGGATATCTGGGTTAGGACGTAGCCTTTATCCGGAATCCCCTCGTTCATGATGACGTCGAAGGCGGAGATACGGTCGGTGGTGACGATGAGGAGGGTTTCCCCCAGATCGTATATGTCGCGCACCTTGCCGCGCGCGGCCAGCTTAAGGTCGGGGAAATCGGTAGTCAAAACGAGCTTCGACATGTATGTATCCTCCTTGGGGTAAATCTGCCACGGGAGCCAGGGGGCAGATGGATAACGGCATCAGTCCGCAATAAGGGGCTGGTTGATCTCGATCTTGGCCTTTGTCTTCAACTCCTTCAGCCAGTTGTCCAGGGCTTCCTGCTGCTTTTTGGGAAGGAGGGTCTGCTTGAGCTGCTCCTTCGATTTCTGGAATTCGGCAGTGTCCGCCTCCTGGCGGTTTTTGAGCTTCACCGCGTACCAGCGGTCGCCCACCTGGAACGGTGTCTTGGCGGCCGGCTGGCCCTTGTCGAGGGCGAAGGCCGCTTCCATGATCTCCGGTGACTTGCCGATCTTCGGCACGTCGCCCGTGGCGGCGTACCCGAAGCTGCCGGTCTCTCCCACTTTCAGTGCAGAGCCATCCTTCGCCAGGGCGGCAAGGGCTTCCTCAGCCTTTTTCTTTGCCAGTTCCTTGGCCTTGTCGGTGACGGCGCGGCTTTCCACCCGTTCCCGTATCTGGGCAAGGGGGGGCACCGCTGCCGGCTTGCGTTCCTTGATCTTGAAGATGTAAACACCCTTGGCGGTTTCTACCGGTCCGCCCAGCTCCCCCTCCTTGAGGGTAAAGGCGCGCTTGAGCAATTCCGTCTCGCTGGCGAGAACCGCGGCCGGCGCGGCTGCGGTGAAGAGCGGGGTTTCCGCAACCTTGACACCGAGGGAAGCTGCCGCAGCCGCGAGGTCGGCCCCCTTCAGATGCTTGTTGGCGGCATCCGCCGCCATCTCATAGGCCTGTTTCGCTCCCTTGGCCTTGAGGGCGTCGGTTTTCACCCGTTCTTTCACCTCAGCAAACGGGAGGATGCCGCCTTTCCCCTGGTAACGATCGATATTTTTCTGATAGTAGGTCTGAATCTCTTCGTCGGTGACGGCGACTTTTGACGTTACCTTCGCCGGGTCCAGCAGCGCATAGGAGATGCTGATCTGTTCCGGGGCCTTGAACTCCTGCTGGTGGCTCTGAAGATAGGCGGTAAGCTCCTGCTCGCTCAGTTTGATCTCGTTCCGCACGTCGGCCGGGGCGTAGGAGACGAACTGGAGATCCACCTTGTCACGTTGCTTCTTGAACGCCTTAAGTGCTTCATCGTCACTCACCTGGGCGTTGTCCCGTATTTTCTGGCGGGCCTTCTTGACCAGCAAATCTTCTTTCTGGGAGGCCTCGAAGTCGTTGGGGGTGATGCGGCTTGCCTTGAGCAGCTGCTGGTACTGCTGGAAGTCGAAGGTGCCGTTCTTCTGGAATTCCGGCATGGCGGCGATAGCGCTGGCCACCTCCTCCTTGGAAACCTTGATTCCCATCCGGCCGGCCTCTTTCCGGACCAGGAGGGCATCTACCAGGTTGTCGAGGGCCATCTTCTTGACCCCCATCTGCTTTTCCATTTCCGGCGTGAGGGAACGACCGTAAACCTGTTCGTAGACATTCTTGATGCGGTAGTAGGATTTCTGGAAATCCTCCAGCGATATCCGCGTGCCGTCGACCTTGGCCGCATAGCCGAGCTTGCCGCCGGGGGTGCTGTCCCCACGGCCCCAGACGAGGAAGATGGTGCCGACGAAGGAGAGGACAATGATGCCGAAGACGATCTTGATGACTATGGACTGCTTGTACTTTCGCATGATGCCGAGCATTGAGGGGAGACTCCTTTTATGGGGGGAAGTGGCGTGAAGGCGTTCGGATAATGGTCTTGCATACTAATATAAACGTTGTGCAAAAGCAACCCTTGTTGCGAGCAAATGTCACCCGGCTCGGTTTCATCTGATTCCCCTCCTGATCGCGCCCAGGCAGGCAACTCACCGGCTTTGGCCTCGATAATACCGGGGGAGGCAGTGAATAACTGCCTGATTGCATTATCACTTGCAACCGGTGGGTGATTTTGTTACTATTCACCACTTTGCAATATCATGCGGCCCAAGGCCGCGAGAGGAGTGACGTTTCATGCTGAAAATCTTCGATTATGTGTTCGGGATGTTTTCCAACGACCTTGCCATAGATCTCGGGACCGCCAATACCTTGGTATACCTGAAAGGTAAGGGGATCGTGGTCCGGGAGCCGTCGGTCGTGGCGGTGCAGAAGACCCATTCGGGGCAGCAGCGGGTGCTGGCTGTCGGCATGGAAGCGAAGAAAATGCTGGGGCGTACCCCCGGAAGCATTACCGCCATCCGCCCCATGAAGGACGGGGTCATCGCCGATTTCGACATCACCGAAGAGATGCTCCGCTATTTCATTCACAAGGTCCACAACCGCAAGACCCTGGTGCGACCACGCATTGTCATCTGCGTCCCCTCGGGGATCACCCAGGTCGAAAAGCGGGCGGTCAAGGAATCGGCTGAATCGGCGGGCGCCCGCGAGGTCTACCTGATCGAGGAGCCGATGGCGGCGGCGATCGGCGCGGGCCTTCCCATCACCGAGGCCTCCGGCAACATGATCGTCGACATCGGTGGCGGGACCACCGAGGTGGCGGTCATCTCCCTTGCCGGCATCGTCTATACCAAGTCGGTGCGGGTCGGCGGCGACAAGATGGACGAGGCGATCGTCCAGTACATCAAGCGCAAGTACAATCTCCTCATTGGCGACCGGATGGCGGAGATCATCAAGATTGAGATCGGCGAGGCCTTTGCGGGGGACGAG
Source organism: Geomobilimonas luticola (assembly GCF_018476905.1). Lineage (GTDB taxonomy): Bacteria > Desulfobacterota > Desulfuromonadia > Geobacterales > Geobacteraceae > Geomobilimonas > Geomobilimonas luticola. The sequence goes on along the minus strand of NZ_JAHCVK010000006.1, from coordinate 141,340 downwards.
GTGAAGACCATGGAGGTCAAGGGACGCGACCTCGTATCCGGTATCCCCAAGACCCAGGAGATCAACTCGGACGAAATCCGGGACGCACTCTCCGAGCCGGTCAATGCCATTGTCGATGCGGTTCGTATCTGTCTGGAGCGCACCCCCCCCGAGCTGGCAGCCGACATCGTCGACAAGGGGATCGTGCTGGCCGGAGGAGGGGCACTGCTCCGTAATCTCGACGTGCTTCTGCGTGAAGAAACCGGCCTGCCGGTGGTGACCGCCGAGGATCCCCTTTCCTGTGTCGTGCTCGGCTCCGGCAAGGTGCTCGACGAACTCAATCTGCTCCGTAGCGTGGCGGTCAGTTCATAACAACAGGATGAGATAGGTGCAGGGGCAGGTATTTCCTGCCCCGCATCGTCTCTCGATTTCACGGTAACCCGCCTGCTCAGCAAGACATTTCATCTTTCCATCCCCCCACCATGGACCGTGACCGGAAACCAGAGCGTGCAGTGAACCCGCATTCCATCGATATCATAGTGCCGGTGTGGAACCGTCCGGTAGAAACCCGCAACTGCCTCGTCACCCTCATGGAGCATGCGTCCATAGCCCGCCTCGTCCTCGTGGATAATGGCAGTGACCGGGAGACGGAACGGCTCCTCCAGGAGTTTGCGGAGATACTCGATGACCGGGCGCTCCTGCTCCGCAACGACGTCAACCAGGGGTATGTCCGGGCCGTCAACCGGGGGCTTGCCCGGGCCGAGGCGGACATTTCGATAATCGTCAGGAATACGTCCCGTGTCACTGCCGGCTGGCTGGAACCGCTCACCGCTTTTGCCGCGAGCAACCCCGATGCCGGCATCGTTGTGCCGGGTCTTATCCTGGACAAGGGGGGGCGAGGCGGTGCAGACCGCCAGGGGGTTGCGAAACCGCACGAGCTGAGTCATGGCAACCTGGCCGCCATGCTCGTGAAGAAGGAGCTCTTCGGGCGGATCGGCGGCCTGTCGGAGGAGATGGACGGCGACGTCTGGTGCCTCAAGGATTATTCACGGCGGGCGCTTGCGGCCGGTTTCCTGACCTGGACCGTTCCCGCCAGCAATGTCTTCTGCAGTGAAGAGGTTCAGTTCGGTTCGGAAGTACGGCGTGCCGAGACGCTGCGCCGGAGCGAGGCGCTGTACCGGGAGCGGTGGGGGGAAGAGCCCGTGTACTGCATCCACTTTCCCCAGGGGGCCGACCTCAACGTGGTGGAGCAGAAGTTCCCCGTCATCCTCGCCGGGGCGCGTCAGGGGTGCCGGTTCCATCTGCTGGTTCGCCATCAGCTCTACCGTGCCATGCAGCAGGGGGAATTTGTCCATCGCCACGGCAACATTCAGGTGCACTGTCTTCCCCGGATCATGCCGGAAAGGAGCGCCGTGAAGACTGTGGAAGCGCTCGCCGCCGCACATGCCGGCCTGACGACCGTAACCGGCATCGACGGGCTTCCTTTCCCCGGCTCCATAACTACCACGAGCTTCGCCGAACTGGCACGCCGGGTGAACGGTGAAGCTGTCGGGCGGTATGGCGCTGACAAAGGGGCTGCTATTTGCGCCGAATCGTGATAAATTGCCGAAGAAGAGGTGTTTCCCATGACAGGTGAAATCAAGGCACAGCTCCAGTCCCACCGGGAGGTGATGGAGCTCGTCGAATCCCGGCTTGCAGAACGTCTGGAGGCCGCCGTAGAACTGGTGGCGACCGCCCTCTCGGAAGGGAATAAGCTGCTCGTCATGGGGAACGGTGGCTCTGCCGGCGATGCCCAACACCTGGCGGCCGAGATAGTCGGTCGCTTCAAGCTGGAGCGGCGCGGCCTGCCGGCCATTGCCCTGACTACCGATACCTCCATCCTGACCGCCATCGGCAACGACTACGGCTTCGAACAGGTGTTCCGGCGCCAGGTCGAGGCGTTGGCGGCACCGGGGGACGTGGTTGTCGGCATCTCCACGAGCGGCAATTCACCCAATGTGCTGGCGGCCCTGAGCCTGGCCCGGGAGATGGGGTGCCGGACGGTCGGCTTTCTCGGCCGCGACGGGGGAACCATCGGGCCGATGGTCGACCTGGATCTCACCGTGCCGAGCCAGGATACCCCCCGCATCCAGGAAGGGCACATCACCATGATCCATATCCTCTGCGACCTGGTTGAGCGCAGAATGTTCGGTGATTTAGCCACGAATTCCTGAAAGCAGGAAGATTCTACTTTTATCGAGATAGATGCCATGAAATACCGACCGATCGATTTGAGCGGGGTGAAGACCTATCCCCTGGGTGAACGGCAGAACAAGGTCACCGTCGCCGAGCATTTCGCCCGGCCGGTTTCCGCCGGCATGGGGGTGGCTGACCTCCTGGCGGCGCTTCCCGACCAGCTCGGCTCCCGGGATCTGCTGCGGGTCATCGACGTCGTGGTTGCGGCACGGACCAAGGGGAAGCCGGTGGTCATGGCCATGGGTGCCCATGTTCTTAAATGCGGTCTGCAGCCGGTTCTCAAAAGCCTCATCGAAGCAGACGTGATTACCGCCGTTGCCCTGAACGGTGCCGGCGCCGTCCATGACTACGAACTCTCCCTCATCGGGGCCACCAGCGAGGATGTGGGAGCCGTTCTCCACTGCGGCACCTTCGGCATGGCGGAGGAAACCGGCCGCGACATCAACCGTGCCGTCAGGGAAGGGGTGGCGGCCGGCCTCGGCTTTGGGGAGTCGGTGGGGCGTTTCATCATTGCCCGCCAGAATCCCTGTCGCGAGTACAGCCTCCTTGCCACCTGCGTCGAGCGGGAGATCCCGGTAACGGTGCATGTGGCGCTCGGGACCGACATCATCCACCAGCATCCGACCGCCGACGGGGCGGTCATCGGCCAGGCGAGCTATACCGATTTCCGCATCCTGGCATCGGTGGTGGCGGAACTGGGGGACGGCGGGGTCTATCTCAACGTGGGGAGCGCGGTCCTGTTGCCCGAGGTCTTTCTCAAGGCGCTTTCCATCGCCCAGAACCTGGGACATCACGTGGATCATTTCACCACCGCCAACTTCGACATGCAGCAGCACTACCGGCCGCTGCAGAACGTGGTCAAGCGCCCGACCTCCGGACAGAGCAGGGGGTATACCATTACGGGGCACCACGAGATCATGCTGCCGCTCCTGGCGGCGGGGATACTGGACAGGCTGAGGTAAAGGTAAAGGGTCAATGGAACGCAAGGAAATAGAATCGCTTTTTGCCCGGGCGCGGGAGATCAGGGCCCTGGTCGTCGGCGACCTGATGCTCGACGAGTACCTCTGGGGGAGGGCCGAGCGCATATCTCCGGAGGCGCCGGTCCAGGTGGTGGATATCACCCGTGAGGACATGCGGCTCGGCGGGGCGGGGAACGTCATCAACAACCTGGTTGCCCTCGGCTGCCGGGTGGGGGTCTGCAGCGTCATCGGCGGCGACGACAACGGCACCATCCTGCGCCATGCCTTCAGCGGCAAAGGGGTCGATGTGAGCGGCCTGTTCGAGGACCTGGAGCGGACCACGAGCAAAAAGACCCGGGTGCTCGCCGCCAACCAGCAGATCGTCCGGATCGACCGGGAATCCCGGGAACCCCTCGGCGCCGAGTTTGAATCGTGCGTCCTCGCCCATCTCCAGGCCAATGTGAAAAACTACGATGTCGTGCTTGTCTCCGACTACCTCAAGGGGGTCCTGACCCACCGCGTGCTGGCGAATCTCATCGAATGCGGCCGACGGGCGGGGGTGCCGGTGGTGGTGGACCCCAAGGGGAACGATTACGCCAAGTACCGGGGGGCTACCATCCTCACCCCCAACCGGAAGGAGGCCGAGATCGCCTCCCGCACCCCCATCCATGACGATGAGAGCCTGATCGGGGCCGGAACCGCCCTGCTGCGCGACCTGGCGCTGGACGGCCTGCTCGTCACCCGGAGCGAGCAGGGGATGTCCCTCTTCCTCAAGGATGGCGGCATCGACCATATACCGACCGTTGCCCGGGAGGTCTTTGACGTCACCGGCGCCGGTGATACGGTCCTGGCGGTGCTGGGTCTGGCACTGGCCTGCCGTCTCGGTTTCGGCGAGGCATCCCGTCTGGCCAACGTTGCCGCAGGGATAGCCGTTGGCAAGGTGGGAACATCCACCGTCTCCCCCGCTGAGATCATCAACGAAGTCAGCCACGGCCACCGGGACAGCGACACCAAGATCAAGAACCTGGACGTGCTGGCCGGCATCATCGACGAGGAGAAGCGAAAGGGGAGGCGGGTCGTCTTCACCAACGGCTGTTTCGATCTCCTCCATGCCGGACATGTGAAGTACCTGCAGAAGGCGCGAGCCCTCGGCGACCTGCTGATCCTGGGGCTGAACAGCGATGCGTCGGTCCGCCGCCTCAAGGGGGAGCGCCGCCCCCTGATCGGCGAAGGGGAGCGTGCCCACATCCTGGCCGCCCTCGACTGTATCGATTACGTGGTGATCTTCGATGAGGACACCCCCCTGCGCCTCATCGAAACCCTCAAACCGCTCGTGCTGGTCAAGGGGGGGGATTACACCCCCGAAGGGGTCGTGGGGAAGGATGTGGTCGAGTCCTACGGCGGCAGGGTGGAACTGGTAGAGTTCGTGGACGGGAAGTCGACGACGAATATCATCGAAAAAATACTCCAGACATATGGAGAGTCCTGAGTGAGGAGTGAGCGGGCGGTCTTCCTCGACCGGGACGGGACCATCAACGTGGAGAAGGAGTACCTGCACCGCCCCGAGGAGTTCGAGTTCATTCCCGGGGTGCCGGAGGCGATCCGGCTTCTCCGTACGGCCGGTTTCCGGGTGATCGTGGTCACCAACCAGTCGGGGGTGGCCCGCGGCTATTATGATGAGCAGGCGGTTGAGGCGCTGCACCGGCATCTGGACGGGGAGCTGGCCCGCTACGACACCGGCGTGGACGCCTACTACTTCTGCCCCCATCATCCCGTGGAGGGGATTGGACCGTACCGCACGGTGTGCGACTGCCGCAAACCCCTGCCGGGGATGCTCGTCCAGGCAGCCCGCGATTTCGGGCTCGATCTCGGGCGCTCCTACATCGTCGGCGACAAGCTTGCCGACGTGGAAGCTGGACTGGCTGCCGGCTGCCGCCCCGTCCTGGTCAGGACCGGTTATGGAGAAAGGGCGTCGGAAAAGGTTCCGGAAGAGGTGCCGGTTTGCGATGACCTCCTGGCGGCGGCGGAAGCGATCGTCGCGGCGCGTGTTTGATGGCGCAGAAGCATTGACGGCATTTCCCGTGCTGTGATACCACGGGCTGGTTAGCGGCGATTCGCCGCTGAAATTCACGTAACGAAGGCGGAAGACTATGGCGCTGAAAAAAGGGATCATCCTTGCCGGTGGGGCGGGGAGCAGGCTCTACCCCCTCACGCTGGTTGCGAGCAAGCAGTTGCAGCCGGTCTACGACAAGCCGATGATCTACTACCCCCTTGCAACCCTCATGATGGCGGGGATCGACGATATCCTCATCATCTCCACCCCCCACGATACCCCCCGTTTCGAGGCGCTCCTGGGTGACGGCTCCCGCTGGGGGATCCGTCTTACCTACAAGGTCCAGCCGGAACCGAAGGGGATCGCCCAGGCATTCCTGGTCGGGGAAGAGTTCATCGGAACCGATCCGGTCTGTCTCATCCTTGGCGACAACATATTCTACGGCAAGATGGAGCTGGACCGGATCGTCTCCCGGTTTACCTCGGGGGCGAAGATATTCGGCTACTACGTGCAGGACCCGGAGCGGTACGGGGTGGTGGAGTTCGACAGCCAAGGGAAGGCCATCGGCATCGAGGAAAAGCCGGCCCGGCCCAAAACCAATTACGCCGTGCCGGGTCTCTACCTGTACGACGGCAAGGTGGTGGAGATCGCCCGGAATCTGGCCCCGTCCCCCCGGGGGGAGTTGGAGATCACGGACGTCAACCTGGAATACCTGCGCCGTGGCGAACTGCAGGTGGAAAAACTCGGCCGGGGAATTGCCTGGCTCGATACCGGCACCCACCAGAGCCTGCTGGAGGCGAGCCATTTCATCGGCACCCTTGAGGCGCGCCAGGGGTTGAAGATCGCCTGCCTGGAGGAGGTCGCCCTTCGCATGGGGTTCATCGACTGCCAGGGGATGGCGCGGGCCATCGACAACACCCCCAACTCCGGTTACCGCGAGTACCTGGTGCGAGTATACAACGAAACCGAACTGTGCGGAAAGGGGGGGAAGCCATGAGCCGGCCCCGGGAGTTTACCAAGGGAAAAATTCACGACGTGGTGGTGCGCCCGCTCTCCAAGTTCCTCGATGAGCGGGGGTGGCTTGCCGAACTGTTCCGGAGTGACGAGATCGATCCCCAGGTGATGCCGGTCATGGCCTATCTCTCCATGACCCAGCCGGGAGTTGCCCGCGGCCCCCACGAGCATCTGGACCAGACCGACTATTTCTGCTTCATGGGACCGTCGAACTTCAAGGTCTACCTGTGGGATCACCGCCCGGAATCCCCCACGTGTGGAGTCAGGCAGGTGCTCTATGCGGGTGTGGACAGCCCACTCATGGTGATTGTCCCTCCGGGGGTGGTTCACGCCTACCGGAACATCGGCGGAGACAACGGCATTGTTTTCAATGCTCCGAACCGGCTCTATGCCGGTGAAAGCAAGAAGTCGCCGGTGGACGAGATCCGCCATGAGGAAGAGGCTGGCTCACCCTTTTGTCTCGACTGACCGTGGATTAACCATGAAAACGAGTGTGACGGAGGGGAGACAGGCTGTCTCCCCTTGCGAATTTCTGGCCTGATATGTGGGAACTTCTCAAAAAATATCGCATCCACCTGGTGACGGGGGGGATCGTGCTGCTGGCGTTCCTTTTCTACTCCCTCAACCTGAAGAACCGTGAGCATGCCAATCTCTTCGAGCGGTTCGTGCTCAATGCCACAGCACCGCTGCACGGCGGGATTGCCGCCGTGAACCGGGCGGTTGTCGGTGTCTGGAACGACTATGTGGCCTTGGTGGATGTGCGGCGGGAGAACAAGGAACTGCGGGAGAGCGTCAAGATCCTCAACGGCCGCCTCCTGGAGAGCCGTGAAGCGCTTCTGGCCAATGAGCGGATGAAGAAGCTCCTGGACCTGAAGAACTCCCTGCCGGTCCCGGCCCTGACGGCGTCTGTTATCGGAGAAGACGGTGCCCCCTGGTTCCAGACCCTTACCATCAACCGTGGTGAAGCCGACGGTCTGCAGGAGGGGATGCCGGTGGTTGCGGCGGAGGGGGTGGTGGGCCAGGTGGTCAAGGTGGCGGGCAACAGTTCCCGGGTCCTTCTGCTTACGGATAATGCAAGTTCCATGGCCGGAATGATCCAGAGGTCGCGCGCCCGCGGCGTGGTCAAGGGGAAGGGGAGTGGCCGCTGTTCCCTTGAGTTTACCCTGCGGGAAGAGGATGTGAAGGTCGGCGACACGATCATCACTTCGGGGGTCGGCGGTGTTTTTCCCAAGGGACTGGCGGTTGGAGAGGTTGCCATGGTAAAGAAGGGCGAATACGGTATCTTTCAGACCATTGAAGTCCGTCCTGCGGTCAACATAACCCGACTCGAAGAGGTCATCGTACTGCTTAAGCAGCGCAGTGACTGATGGTCTGCCCATGCTGAGATTCGTGAAAATAGCCGTTGTCATTGCCGTCGCCCTCCTTCTGCAGGTGACGCTTCTGCCTGCCTACCTGCGTGACCCGTTCCAGCCCAACATCCTGGTAACCATCGTCGCCTGGGTCGGATTACGCAAGCAGCCTCCCCTGGGAGGGGTTGCCGCCTTCCTGCTCGGGCTCCTGCAGGACACCTTCAGTGGCCTCTACCTCGGGCTCAACGGTTTCACCTATCTTGTCATGTACATCCTGTTGCAGAGCATTGCCCACCGGCTCTATACCGACAGCCGTTACCTGATGATACTCGTGGTGTTCCTGGCGACCATCGGCAACGGAATACTTCAGCTCCTGCTGCTCATCCTCTTTTCCGCCGCTCCCGGTATCTATTCCGCCATACTTCCTCCCCTGCTTCCCCAGGCGCTCGTCAACGCCCTTGTCACCTCGGTCGTGCTCACTCTGGCAGCCCGCAGGGGAGCGGTGGTTCAGCAATGAAAGGGCAACGCTACATACGTGAGGTAAAGGAGCCCCGCCGCCGCGTGTTAGGCATGTCTATCGCCGTTGCTGCCGTGTTTCTCGTGCTCCTTTCCCGCCTCTGGTATCTGCAGATCATAGAATCGGACAACCTGCGCAAACTTTCCGAGAACAACAGGCTCCGTTTCGTCCCCGTGGCGGCGTCACGCGGCGCAATCCTCGATCGCAACGGCAATGTGCTCGTCAACAATACCCCTTCCTTCAGCGTGGCGGTGGTCCCCCAGGATGTGAGGGACAAGGAGGCGCTCCTGACAAGCCTCGCACGGTATCTCGCTCTCGACCCGGAGGAACTGCGGGCCAAGTGGGAAAAGGGGAAGGGGCGCGCCAAGTTTTATCCCATCGTCATCGCCTCGGGTATCAGCCGCGAGCAGCTGGAATTTCTGGAAGAGAACCGTTTGCGGCTCCCTGGTCTCGATGTGGAGATGAAGCCGATCCGGGAGTACGGCAACGGCCAGTTGGCCGCTCATCTCTTCGGTTACCTGGGGGAGATATCCGAAGCTGAACTGGACAAGGAGGAGTTCAGGTCCTACAACCCGGGAGATTACGTCGGCAAGAGCGGCATCGAACGGAGCTGGGAACGCTATCTCCACGGTTCTGACGGTGGCAGGCAGATCGAGGTCGACGCCCGCGGAAGGTATCTGCGCACTATCAGCGAGACGAGTCCGACGATTGGCAACAGCATAGTCCTCACCATTGACCGTGACCTGCAGAAGCGAGCCGAGCAGTCTTTCGGCGACAAGGCAGGCGCCGCGGTGGCCATTGACGTCAACAGCGGCGAGATACTCGCTTTCGTCAGCAATCCCGGTTTCGACCCCTCCCTGTTCACCGGCCGCATGTCTCCCCAACAGTGGAAATCGTACCTGGACGACAAGCGTCATCCCCTCGAAAACAAGGCCCTGAAAGGGCAATATCCCCCCGGATCGACATTCAAGATCATCACCGCCCTGGCCGGATTGCAGGAGGGGCTCATCGACGAGAACACGACGGTGGTCTGCAAGGGGGCTCATACCGTCGGCAAAGATACCTTCAAGTGCTGGGACAAGAAGGGGCACGGGGTGGTCGACCTGAAACGGGCTCTCAAAGAGTCGTGCGATGTCTACTTCTACCAGTTGGGAGAACGGCTCGGGGTCGACCGGATTGCCGCCTATGCCCGGGAGTTCGGCCTGGGGTCTCCCGTCGGTGTGGGGCTGGAGAATGAGAAGGGGGGACTCATTCCCACAACCGCCTGGAAAGAGCAGAAATACAATAAGAAATGGTTCCGGGGGGAAACCCTGCCGGTCTCCATCGGCCAGGGGTATACCCTTGCGACGCCGCTTCAGCTCGCGGCCATGATTGCAGGCGTGGCGACCGAAGGGACCGTTTACCGCCCGCATCTGGTGAAGCGGGTTGTGGACCCGGATGGCCAGGTGCTACGGGAGTTCTCTCCCGAAGTGCTGAAGAAAGTGGCGCTCCGCCCGGAAATATACCGCCCGGTGAAACAGGGGCTCCTGGCGGTGGTCAACGAACCGCGGGGCACCGGCGGTATGGCCCGTCTCTACGAAGTGAAGGTGGCGGGGAAGACCGGTACGTCACAGGTCGTCAAAATGCGCGACAGTAAAGGGGGCGTGCCGTACCAGTATCGGGACCATGCCCTCTTTGTCGCTTTTGCCCCCTATGACAAACCGGAAGTTGCCGTGGCCGTCGTGGTAGAGCATGGCGAACATGGCGGTTCCGCGGCGGCCCCCATCGCCGGCCGGATCCTGCGGGCCTACTTCGAAGGGAAGGGGGTCATCAAGGCTCCGGTCAAGGGCGGTGGCGACGAAGAAGATGAGGGGGGAGCGGAGAGTGGTGCGGTGGCACCGGAAAACAGCCAAAGCGTACCGGTACCGGAGAAGGGGCAGCCATGATCGATCGACGATTGTTTACCAATTTTGACTGGACGCTGTTCGGGCTTACCCTGCTGATAGCAGCGCTCGGGGTCTTCAATATCTACAGTGCGTCGGCGTCCTACACGGTGGTGACCACTCCGTACTTCATCAAACAGCTCTACTGGATCCTGGCGGGTCTGTTTCTCGTCGTCATGGTATGCAGCATCGATTATCACATGCTGGAGGACGTTGCTTTCTGGTTCTACGGTGTCGTGCTGTTTCTCCTCGTCGTTGTTCTCTTTGCCGGCAAGACGTCCATGGGGGCCACCCGCTGGCTCAACCTCGGCCTCTTCAGCCTCCAGCCGTCGGAGCCGATGAAGATCGTTATCGTGATGGTTTTTGCCCGTTATTTCAGCCGCTACCCTGTGTTCCAGGGGCTCACTCTCCGCGAGCTTTTCTACCCGGCGCTCCTGCTCGGCGGGCCGGCGCTCCTCATCATGAAACAGCCCGACCTGGGGACTGCCATACTCGTGGTGCTCATCGCCTGTTCTATGCTCATCTACGTCGGACTGCGCTGGACAACGGTCTTGTCGGTAGTGCTGGCGGCTATTCCCTCCATCTACCTCGCATGGCACTTCCTCCTCCGGGACTACCAGAAAAACCGGGTGCTCAATTTTCTCAACCCGGAGCGTGACCCGTTGAAAAGCGGCTATCACATCATTCAGAGCAAGATAGCTGTCGGTTCGGGAGGGGTGGCCGGCAAGGGATATCTGCAGGGAACCCAGACCCAGCTCCGCTTTCTCCCCGAACAGCACACGGACTTCGCCTTCTCCGTCTTTGCAGAAGAGTGGGGATTCCTCGGCTGCATGGTGGTGCTCCTGCTCTACCTTTTTCTCATACTGTGGGGTTTGCAGATCGCCAGCCGCTGCAACGACCGATTCGGCAGCCTGCTGGCGGTGGGGGTGACCGCCATGCTCTTCTGGCATGTCGTCATCAATATGGGGATGGTGATCGGCCTGTTCCCCGTCGTCGGCGTCCCGCTTCCGTTCTTTTCCTACGGAGGCACCTCCATGGTCACCTCCATGGTCGGGGTCGGGATACTGCTCAACATCAGCATGCGCAGGTTCATGTTCTGACGGCAATTTCACGATTGCGCCACGCAAAAGGCCGTTCCCTTGGGGGAGCGGCCTTTTGCGTTTGTGCCACGCTGCTGTTCCCATGGGTTATCCGGCATGGGAAGGGGTATGATGTCGAGCAAAAACTAGCCTACGCGACGAGTTTGTTGAGCAGGATGATGTCATCGGCTGCCACTATCCAGAGTGCATTACAGCTGGTGCACTCCAGGATGTCCCTGGCGTAGCCGTCCGAATGCATGTCGATCTCGATACCGGTACTGTTGTTGCAGATGGGGCAATTCATCGGTGTTCCTTTCATGAAAATACTATTCTTACCGGTAACTATAATGAACCGAAGCGTTACGTGCAAGGGGAATTTTGCAGAAAAGCTCAATATAACAACAGTTTATCTGTTGCGGGAGGTTGTGGGGCAAATCGTTATTTTGGATAAGTAGGCATATTTCCAGGGAAACCAAGTTTACGTGCATGCAACTGCTTGAAATTGCTCTGATAAATTTGAGTAAAACATGGATTGTGAAGCCTCGGAGTGAGGATTGTTTCAGGCTATGGTAAAAACGTTGCCGCGGCGAAAAATTTTCTTATGTGAAGCAAATAAACTCAGGTTTGTATTCAGGGTAAATCGCTGGGCTCTTGATATACTATTCTCGTTGCGGAAGGAGGTTCGCCATGCGGGAAGCGATGTTTTACGAAAAAGTTACGGACGGCAAGGTCCGCTGCGGCCTGTGCAGGTTCCGTTGCCTGATTGCCGATGGGGGGTGCGGCATTTGCGGTGTGCGGGAAAACCGTTCGGGAACGCTCTATACCCTGGTCTACGGCAAGGCGGTGGCCGAACATGTTGACCCCATCGAGAAGAAGCCCCTGTTCCATTTCCTGCCGGGGAGCCGGTCATTTTCCCTCGCTACGGTGGGGTGCAATTTCCGCTGCCTCCACTGCCAGAACTACGCCATTTCCCAACCGACGGAGGGGAAGACCCTCCGGATAACCGGCAGTGAACTCCCTCCGGCGCTCATCGTGGAGAAGGCCCTGGCTGCCGGCTGCCGTTCCATTTCCTACACCTACACGGAGCCGACCATCTTTTTCGAGTATGCCTACGATACGGCGGTTCTTGCCCACCGGGCGGGGCTGAAAAACGTGTTCGTCACCAACGGGTACATTACCGCCGAGGCCCTTGCCCATATCCGTCCCTACCTGGACGCGGCCAATATCGACCTCAAAGGCTTTTCGGACCGGTTCTACCGCGAGGTGGTGCACGCCATGCTGGCCGAAGTGCTCGCCTCCGTCCTGGAGTACAAACGGTCGGGGGTCTGGATCGAGCTGACCACCCTCATCATCCCGGGCTGGAATGACGCGGACGAGGAGCTGCGGGGGATAGCCCGTTTCATCGCGGATGAGGTCGGCGTGGACACTCCCTGGCACGTGAGTCAGTTCTACCCCACGTTCAAGCTAACCGACCGTCCCCGCACGCCGGTGGCTACCCTGCGCCGGGCTCGCCAGATCGGTCTGGATGCCGGTCTGCGTTATGTGTACGAAGGGAACGTGCCGGGAGAGGGGGGAGAGAACACCTTCTGTCCCGGCTGCGGCGAACTGGTGATTCGGCGTGTCGGCTATACCATCGCCGACAACGGGCTGCGAAAGGGAGCCTGTCCCCATTGCACAGCAGAATTAGCCGGTGTCTGGGAGTAGAGTGATTTTGTATTATGCGTGAATTATTCGATAGTTATTGATTTGGGAATCGGGTTGTGTTATGGAGTATTAACGTGATTGTGATGTATTTGAAATGGTTTTCGGCCCGATTCAAGCAGTACGAAGTACGGTCACAACCGTCTTCGCAAGCAGGGGATTCATGGACAGACCGGCGGACCACAACCTGAATAGCAGAAAGTACATACTGCTGGGAATCATTCTCGTGGTCATGTTCTTGCTGACCGATGAGTTCCTTGATTCCATTTTTTTCAAAGAGGAGGCGTTGGCGCAAGCAACGGCATCGACTACGGTCCACCACGTACTGGCACGTCTTGTAGTCGTCTGCCTGCTGATGCTGCTCGCGTGGTACGTGTGGAGGGTGACCCGACTGCAGGGGGAGATGAAGAAGTCTCTTTATCTGACCCAGGAGCAGTATCAAACAGAAAAAGCCCGTTCCGAGGCGATTCTGGCCTCCATGAGTGACGCGATCAGCGTTCAGGATACTGACTTCAAGGTCCTCTACCAGAACCAGGCGCACAGGGAGTTGATGGGAGAGCATGTCGGCGAGTTCTGCTACGCTGCTTACCAGCATAAAGATGCCGTGTGTGAAGGGTGTCATCTGGCCATATCTTTCCGGGACGGCTTGCGCCATCGCCGCGAGGCAAGTGCCGTCACGGAAAGGGGAATGCGTTATGTCGAGATTATTTCCTCTCCCCTGCGGGATGCCAACGGTGCCATCGTTGCCGGCATAGAGTCGGTCCGGGATATAACCGAGCGGCGGGAAGCAGAGGAGAAACTTCGTCAGCAGCAGACCGCCATGGAAGCTTCCATTGACGGGATGGCCATTTACCAGGACAGGAGGGGATTTGTCTACGTAAACCAGTCTTTTGCCGGATTGTACGGCTATGATTCTCCCGCTGAACTTCTGGGGGTGTCGTGGCGGATTCTCATGCCTCCCGCGGAAACGGAACGTTATGAACACGACGACAGGCCCGTTCTCCTGGGGGAGGGGAGATGGCGCGGCGAGTTGGTCGGCAGGCGGAAGGACGGAAGTATCTTCCCCATGGAGATTTCCCTTACCATGATTGCGGGTGGGGACGTTATCGTCGTAGGACGGGATATATCCGAGCGTAAACGCATCGAGCAGGAGAACGAAGCGCTCAGTCAGGATCTGGCGGAACGGGCTGCCGCACTGCAGACGGCGAATACGGAACTTCATGCGGCGAAAAACCGTGCGGTGGAGGAAAAGAACAAGTCGGATGCCATTATCGCCGCCATGGGGGATGGCGTCAGTATCCAGGGACTCGATTTCACGGTGCTCTACCAGAATAAGGTCCACCAGGACATTGTCGGTGGCAGTTTCATCGGAAAACATTGCTACGAGGCATACTCCTGCCGGGACAACATCTGCGAGGGATGCCCCGTTTCCCGGAGCTACAACGACGGGTTGATCCATAAACTGTTCAAGGTGCTCCCTTCGGGTATTCCCATTGAAGTCACGGCGTCGCCGTTGCGGGACTCGGAGGGGAGCATCATAGCCGGGATTGAAGTGGTCAGGGACATTACTCCGCACGTGAAAGCGGAACAGAAACTCAAGGCCCAGGCCGATTTCCTGCAGCAGCAGGCTCTGGATTTGCTTGCATCGAATAAGGAACTGGAATCGTTCAGTTACACCCTTTCCCATGACCTCCGTTCCCCTCTGACCCGTATTTACGCAGCAGGGCAGGCCCTCGCCGAGATGTACGGCGATGTACTCGATGAAAATGGCAGAATGTTCCTCCATACCATCTGCGACGGCAGCGAGCATATGGAGGAACTGATCGAGGCGATCCTCACGCTGTCGGGTGTCACCAGAAGCGAGATGCACCTGGCTGAGGTCGACCTGAGCGGTCTGGCAATGACTATTGCCGCCGAACTGGCCATGACTGCTCCCGAGCGGAAGGTTGACTTTCGTATTGCAGACGGCGTGATGGTCTTCTGTGATCCGCGACTGATGAAAGTTGCCCTGGAAAACCTGTTGGGTAACGCCTGGAAGTATACCCGCAGCACCCCCGCTGCAAGGATAGAATTCGGCGTCTCCGTGCGAGACGGCGAGACCGTTTACTTCGTGCGCGACAACGGCGCCGGGTTTGATATGAAAAATGCCGACGGGCTTTTCACGCCGTTCAAACGTCTGCATGCTGCGAAGGATTTCCCCGGCACGGGCATCGGGTTGGCAACCGTGCAGCGCATCATCGAGCGCCATGGCGGCAGCATATGGGCCGAAGCGGAGGTTGGAAAGGGGGCAACTTTTTATTTCTCCTTTAAGCGTTGAATTCAGTCCCCCGATCCGCTGGCCCCAGGGTATTCGTTTCACAACAACCTGACCGTTCCATGTCTCCGCCATAACACGTAATTCGACGTTGCAATCACCCCCCCATTCCCCCCTGTTGTTCTGCATCAGTTTCAACTTAAAACAAGCAATTACAGTCTGTTATATCTTTGTCGTTGAACAGAAACGTCATGTCTCCTGCCTAACTGGTTAATATTTAAAAATTAAAATTTTTTTATTGACAAAGCTTCCTCGTTGACTAGAATGTGCCCGTATCATGTATTGGAACTCGCTAATACATGGAGTCTGGGCAGCGAATCTTCCCTCCTTCCGGTCCGCACCACTGTGAAACCCAGCCGTAGAAACGAACCCCGCTCACATTGACAGCAGAACAATAATCGCGAGCCGCGTGCCAGTGAATTGCGCCGGACTGTCGATCATGCACCAGAGGTGCGTGTGTACAGTGCCATTGCGGCAAAATCGCAGGACAGGGAGACGATTGTTCGCGACCGCCGACACGTGCGGTTCACGGAAACAGCCGGTTCCATCTGAATACCCGTCTAAGGAGGTGATGCAGGTTTTCTGAAATCCATTTTTTCCGTTGAGAAGGTTTCATTTATCCAGAAAGGGGTTAAACAAATGAAAAAAATCATGTCAATCATGACGCTGGCGACTTCCCTGGTTCTCGGTCTGGCCGTCGTGAACTGGGCAACAGTACCGCCTCCGCCGGTCAACCAGACGCTGTACATTTACGACACCAAGTTCAGTCAGTTCACGACTGACGATTGCCACAGATGTCACGGAACGGACCCGCAACTGGTCACCCTGCATCACAACCTGATCTACACGACTACCCCGGCTGTAAGCTGCTACAATGCTTCAGGGACTACCCCAACGACCCTGGCCACGGGTTGCCACGTGCTGGTTCCTTCTCCCACCGGCGGCTATACCTTCCAGGATTTCCGCACCTGTTCCAACTGTCACACCGGCCAGTCTCCGCACCACGGGCCGACGTCGTCAAATGCCGTGGCCCAGGATTGCGTGCATTGCCACGGAAATGCCATAGACAACCCGAAGGATGGCCATTACATACCGACCTATGCAATCAATACCGATTCCACCACCGGCGGCGTAACTCCGGCTCCCAACGGCCGGCCGGTACCCGATCCCGCTAACCCTGGTAAAACCATTCTCGTGCAGGGGTGCGCGGCATGCCACCAGGCAAATGCAAGCGCGACCCCGCCGATTTTCAGCAACGCGGACACACACCACGGGACCAACATCGGCAGCTTCCTCCAGCCCGGCGGAATCGGCGATTGTACCTGGTGCCACAATGCCCAGGCCCCCATCAGAGGGTGCGAGGCCTGTCATGGTGTCAAGTCGCTCCACAACATCCAGGCCAACACCCCCAATCCCAACAACCTCTCGACCATCGTTCCCGGCAACGAAGATCTCGGCTACGGCCATATCGGCAACAACTGGGATTGCGTGGGATGCCACGGGTCCTGGACCGGTTCCGCTGATGCTTCTACTGCTGCAACCGCTCCTGCCATCGGCAGCCTGAGCAGTTCCGTTGTGACCGCCGGACAATCGGCCACTCTTATCATCAACGGCGAAGGCTTCATGAACCAGGATTCGATGGGGAATACCTACAACCCGGTGGTCACCCTGACCAACGGCCAAAATACCATAACCGTCACACCGTTCTCCGTGACGACCAGTGAGATAAAAATGGTGCTCCCCACCCTGCAGCAGGGCATCTATGAACTCCGCGTCGACAAGAGCGGAACGGTCAGCAACCTGACCAGGCTCATCGTTGCGCCGCAGCTGGCAATCAAAGCCGCCACCCTTTCCGGCAGCACGCTTACCATTACCGGTATAGGTTTCGGTACGGCGCCTTCGGCAGAGGCGAGCAAACTCCTCGGCGTCTTCGCCGGACCTGTCCAGGCCAAGGTAGTTTCCTGGAGTGACAAGAAGATCGTCGCCTCCAGCCAGGTCTTTGGCGGCGGTAAGACCGTAACCGTCAAGACCCTCTTCGGACCGGTGGAAAGCACGATATTCGCGGCCGCCAAAAAGGTAAGATAAGCATTTTTCAGCGGATGAATCAGCCTATGGGGACGCCCCGGCGTCCCCATAGATTCGCTAACCCTGCGCAGTCACCTTTGTTCGGGAGGTCTTTGCATGCTGCATCGAGTAATCTTTTTTTCGTTTGTCACGATCTCCATCCTTACAAGCCCGGCACTCGCCGGGAACAAAAAAGCCATTATCGGTTTCCGCCATGGTGTCGGACTGGCCGAGAGCGACAAGCATGAAAAGGTGCAGCGGACTGGCGGCAGAATTTTTCGCGACCATCGTTCAATAAACGCGGTATCTGCGGAACTATCCGATGAATCGATTTGTTCCCTGAAAAACGACCCACAGGTTGCCTATGTCGAGGCCGACAAGGTGATTGCCGTTGTCGAGCCTGTCACGGTCGCATCCGCCACAGATCAGGAACTGCTTGATTCGTGGGGAGTGAAGCGTATAGGCGCCGATGTGGCAGCAACGAAAGGGATCACGGGGGCCGGAATCAAGGTGGCCATTCTTGATACCGGCATCGATCCCGACCACCCGGATTTGAAGGACAACTACAAGGGTGGATACAACTTTGTCTATGACAACAACGACCCGTACGACGATTCGCGATATGGGCATGGAACCCACCTGGCCGGGATCATCGCGGCCAGGGACAACGGCACCGGCGTTGTCGGTGTAGCGCCGGAAGCCTCCCTCTACGCGCTGAAGGTTCTTAACGGCGGTCTGATGGGGAGTACGTCCGATATTCTTGCCGGAATCGAATGGGCGATAACCAATAAGATGCAGGTGATAAACATGAGTTTCGGTGCGCAAATGGATTCCCAGGCGTTCAGGGATGCCTGTGACGCGGCGTTCAAGGCGGGGATAGTCCTCGTGGCTGCTGCCGGCAACTTCAATCAGCCGATTGTTGACAATCCGGCCGGTTTTGATCCCGTTATTGCGGTTTCAGCAACCGCGCAGGACGGTACCAAAGCCGCCTTCTCCAACTACGGCGCGAAGGTCGAGCTTTCAGCCCCGGGAGTTGCCGTCATGTCAACGGTCCCCGGTGGTGGGTTTGGATTGATGAGCGGTACATCCCAAGCCACTCCCCACGTTTCCGGCGTGGCTGCCCTCATCTTTTCGGCCGGTATCAAGGATGAAAACGGCGACGGAAATCTTGCCGACGAGGTCAGACAACGTCTTGCCGCAACCGCAACGGATCTGGGTGATCCGGGTCGGGATGTCTACTTCGGTTACGGACTGGTGAATGCGGACAAGGCGGCCGATATCGTGCAGCCGCAACAGTACACCGTGACGAGAACCGGCGATAACCGTGGGAATGGTGCGCTGAATGTTGTCCTGAAACCGGGAACATACACCATAGGAATCAGCAACAATGGGCTGAAGAATATCATCATGGGTACATCCGGAGATAACAGCGATACGTGTTATCTCTTGTCCCAGACAACAGGGGGGGCTTCATCCGGACACGGGAATGACGAAATTATCGCATCATTCAGTTTCGGGCCGGCGCAGCCCCAGACCGTATCGTCCGCTCTGAAGGTGGAAGCGGAATGTATCGTTGGTTTTTATCCCCATGGACGTGTCGGGACATCTGCCGCTATCACCATTGCCGCACATTAACCGGACACGCACGCCATGCAGTTTTCAGGAGCACTGATGCGGAGCTACCGCGGAATCATCGTCTCAATGCTTGTCTGGTCCCTTTTTCCCGTTACAAGTGCGACTTTTGCCGGGGATGAAACATTGGTAAACCAGGACCCCCGCCGGATTGCAGCCAGGGTGAACGGCAGGCCGATCCTCCTTGCCGAACTGCAACCGGCACTACAGAAGGCAGAAGCGCGCTTCAGGAAATACGGAGCAAGGGAAGGACTGTCCGACGAAACAAGGAAGCGCCTTCAGCAGGAGGAGCTTGACCGCCTGATTGCCCTGGAGATGCTGGCGCAGGCCGGGGAAAAGAGTTTCGGCAAGGAGATCGAGCGGAAAGTAGATGAAAAAATCACAGCCGAACAGGCTCACGACTCCGGGATGGGCAAACCGGTCAGCGCGGCAAAGCAGGGCGTTGAGGGTGATGAACACCGGAAGCAGGTAAGAAATCGACTCCTTGTTGACGAATATCTGGCGAAACACGGCGCAAAGGATGTGGTCGTTCCCGAGGCTGAACTGAAGAAATATTACGAGCAGAATGCCGGCAGTTTCATGGAACCGGAGAAGATCAAGGTTTCGCATATACTTGTCAAACTTTCGGCAAAACCGACCGCCGAAGAGATTGCCAAGGCAAAAAGTGAAATAGAACAGATCCGCGCTGAAATCATGAGCGGAAAAGATTTTCCGGACATGGCGAAGCAGCGCTCAGCCTGCGCCAGCGCTAACGTCGGCGGTGACCTGGGGTACATCAGTCGCACCTATATGCCCAAGGGATTCGATGACATCGCTTTCGCACTCAAGGTGGGTGAGATCAGCGAACCGGTCAGGACCCGGCACGGCTTTCACCTGATAAAGGCGTTCGACAGGAAGCCGGCCAGGGTGCCCGAACTCGGCGAAATACAAAGTTTTATCGAGAAGGCGCTGGCAGGTGAGATTCAGAAGAAGAGGGTGGACGAGATTGTCCGGGAGTTGAGGCGCGAGGCGAAGGTTGAGATTTTTCTGGACTGAATAATGCTGAGTGCTGGCGGAACGTTATGTTCATTGACGAGACGGGAGAACGTATGAAAAGGATCAGGAGCTTTGTCAGTTTGCTGGTTGTGCTGGTGACGATGTTGTTCTCTATGGGGACATCCCATGGGGCAGTGTGGAATCTAACTGCCCCTGGTGGTCTGGGGTATCCGGATGCGATGAAAATTGATAATTCTTTGTCGACTTCCACCGGATTCCCCTTGGGAGAAACAAACTGGTTGATTCAGTATAATACGGGAAGAAACGATTATATCGACCCCATGTTCAGAGACTGGTTGTGGTACCGGATTGGAACCATCGATAAAGAGGCTTCCTTCAGCACGCTGACTGCAGATACAGGTGTGTACAGTGATCCAAGTACTGTAACGGTGACCTTTACGGATAAACAGACCCCGCCGCGTTTCACGGCAACGGTGACCTTTTCCGTTGCAGGCAAGACTTCCTATAATTACAACTCAACCGTCAAGAAGACCATAACAATAAAAAACCTTACTTCCGCCGAACTGGATTTTCATCTGTTTTCCTATTCCGATCTGGATATCTCAAGCGGCGGCATCTCTGACAACGTCGCCATCGTCAAGGGAGAACGGGCGATCCAGACTGGCTTCGATCCCGCAAGCGGCGCAGCGGTGGGACAGACACTTATCCAGACGTCTACGCTGAAACCGAGCGCCTACTCCATTGATACACTTTCCTTCAACCCCGGTTCCATTATGGAGTCGTTGGATAAGTCAGGTCCGACGCAACTCTTTAACGATGGAGGGCCCAACTTCGAAAATACTGATATGCAGTATGCCTTTCAGTTCGACCTGAAAATTCCTGCGAGTGGCACCTCCGCTCCCTTCGATATCACCAAGAAGATGGTGGAAACAAAACCGCTACATGTCACCTACGCCCAAGCAGGGGAGTCATGCGCAAGCTATGGCGGAAACGCAACTTTCCAGCTATGTGCCGACAATACGGCAAACACCGTTGCGGCAAATAACGTAGTCATCTCACAACCACTCGACCCGGGTGTGGCAGGTAACAACCTGACCTTTGCCGGTGCGACGGATGGCGGTTCCTATGATCCTGCAACGAACTCCGTCAACTGGACAATTCCCGTACTCGCGGCTGGCGCTACGAAATGTGTCCAGTCCACGCTTACCATAAACTCAGCCGTTGATTTCTCAACGGGTGCAATGGCTTACAGCGACGAAACGTTCCCCGCCAGATATTTCAAGACAGATGCCAGCGGAAATCCCATCAAGGATATAAATGGAGTTATCGACTACAATCTGCTGACAGGCCTGTGCAACTATCCGCCTCAGATAACCTCAATCGCACCGTCAACTGCGGTCACCGGTGTGCCGTACCGCTACCAGATCACCGCCTCGGATGCCGAGACCGATCCCTTGAGCTATACACTTGTCCAGGCACCTGCCGGCATGACCATGAGCGCCACAGGCCTCATAAGCTGGGCACCAACCTACGACCAGAAAAACACCTCATTCCCCGTGACCGTGGATGTGAGCGACGGGACGTCGGTCATCCATTATACCTTCTCCATTTATGTCAACTGGCAGAATATGGTGCCGACAGCTCCCGTGATGCAGACGGCAAACGCCGTGGTGACGCAACCCCTGTCTTACCAGGTACTGGCAAGTGATCCCGATGACCAGCCGCTGACCTATACGACGGCTGATCCGCTTCCCGCCGGGTTGGCACTGAGCACAACCGGTCTGCTGAGCGGCACCCCGACAGCTGCCGGCTTGTATGTCGTCAATGTCAAGGTTACCGATACCTGGAACGCTTCAGTAACGGCACCGGTTGTCGTCGACATAAAGACAGTCGTCATCCTGCCGCCGACCATGACCGCCATACCGAACGCTACCATCACTGCCCCCGCGCCGTTCAGCTACCAGGTCGTGGCCAGCGATCCCCAGAACCAGTCCCTTGCCTACACCCTTGCCGGCAACCCCGGGGGGATGACCATAAGCGCAACCGGGCTTATCGGTTGGACGCCATCCGTCGCGGGAACCTCTACCATTACCGCGACCGCGACCAACACCAGCGGTGTAAGCACAAGCCGAACCTTCACTCTTACGGTCAACCCGGAAATAAAGCCTCCGACAGTCACGCCTATCCCGAAAACCACCATTACTGCACCTGCTGCCCTCAGTTACCAGGTTGCAGCGACGGACCCCCAGGGGCAGGCACTGACCTATACCCTGCCGGTCGCCCCTGCGGGGATGACCGTCAGCGGGGCCGGACTCATTACCTGGGCCCCCAGCGTTGCAGGGAACTACAATGTTACCGTCAGGGTGACCAACACCAGCGGGCGCTATACTGATTCATCCTTTACCCTGACCGTTAATGCGGCCCCGCAGGCCCCTACGATGAATGCCATTCCCAACGCCGCCGTTACCGCCCCTGCTGTGTTCACCTATCAGGTTGCGGCGAGTGATCCCCAGAACCAGCCCCTTGCCTACACCCTTGCCGGCAACCCCGCGGGGATGACCATCACTACATCGGGCCTGATCAACTGGCCGACTTCCGTGGCCGGCGTTTATGCCATTACGGTTACCGCGACCAACACGAGCAACCTCAGCGCCAGCAGGACGTTTACGCTGACCGTGGCCACGGGCAACCGACCGCCGTCAGTCACGGCTGCCGGCATCACCACGGCTGAAGACACTGCCAGCGCACCGGTAACGCCCAGCGTAACCGATCCCGACGCCGGCGACACCCACACCTTTGCCATCGTCACTCAGCCGGCAAACGGTACGGCGACGGTTGCCGCCAACAGGCTGGTCTACACCCCTTTCGCCAACTTTAACGGCAACGACAGCTTTACCTACCGTGCGACCGATGCCGGCGGCCTTTCCGTAGTCGGCACCGCCAGTGTAACCGTAACGCCGGTCAACGACGCGCCGGTCCTGGCCGCCATTGCGAACCAGTCCCTGACCGAGGACACGGTCAAGACCGTTCCCCTTTCCGCCACCGATGCGGACGGCGACACCATCAGCTACAGCGTCACCGTCGGGAGCGCCGCTACGGTAGCGGCCAGCATCAGCGGCAGCACTCTGACCCTGACCCCCGCTGCCAACTACAACACGACAACTCCGACCAGCTTTACCGTAACGGCCAGCGACGGCAAGGGGGGCACCAGCAGCACGACCTTCACCGCCACCGTGGCAGCCGTCAACGACGTACCTGTGGCCAACGGCCAAAGCGTCACCGTTACCGAAGACACCGCCAGGGCCATCGTCCTTGCCGGTTCCGATGCCGACAACGATCTCCTGACCTACGCCGTTGCCACCCAACCCACCAAAGGTGTGCTGAGCGGCACGGCGCCGAACCTGACCTACACCCCCAGCGCCAACGCCACCGGCGCCGACAGCTTCACCTTCACCGTCAACGACGGCACGGCAACCTCCACAGCCGCCACCGTAAGCATCACCATCACCGCCGTTAACGACGCGCCGGTAGCCTTGAACGGCACCCTGAGCGCCACCGAAGATACCGTTGCCACCGGAACACTTTCTGCCACCGATGCCGACAACACCTCCCGCACTTACAGCATCGTTGCCCAGGGGACCAAGGGGACCGTAACCATCACCAACGCCGCCACCGGCGCATATACCTACACGCCGGCAACCAACCAGAACGGTGCCGACAGCTTCACCTTCAAGGCCAACGATGGCAGCCTTGATTCCAACGCCGCCACCGTAACGGTTACCATTGCCGCCGTCAACGATGTCCCGACTGCAACCACCCAGAGCGTCAGCACCACCCGCAACACCGCAAAAACCATTACCCTGGCCGGCACTGATGTGGAGGGGAGTGCGCTTACCTACACCATCGTCAGCCAGCCGGCCCACGGCACACTGGCCGGCATAGCTCCCAACCTGACCTACACCCCGACGACCAATTACACCGGCGCCGACAGCTTCACCTTCACCGTCAGCGACGGCACGGCAACTTCGACGATCGCCACGGTCAACATCACGGTTACCTTCAGCAACGTGGCGCCGGTCGCCACCCCCCAGAGCGTCACCACCAACGAGGACACCGCCAGGGCGATAACCCTGGCCGGGACGGATTCGGACAACGATCCCCTGACCTACGCCGTTGTAACCCAGCCCACCAAAGGTGTGCTGAGCGGCACGGCGCCGAACCTGACCTACACCCCCAGCGCCAACATCACCGGCGCCGACAGCTTCACCTTCACGGTCAGTGACGGCACGGCAACCTCCACCGCCGCCGTAAGCATCACCATCACCGCCGTCAACGATGCGCCGGTCCTGGCCGCCATTGCGAACCAGTCCCTGACCGAGGACACGGTCAAGACCGTTCCCCTTTCCGCCACCGATGCGGACGGCGACACCGTCAGTTACAGCGTCACCGGCGGGAGCGCCGCCACGGTAGCGGCCAGCATTAGCGGCAGCACCCTGACCCTGACGCCGGCCGCAGACTACAACACCACGACGCCGATCAGCTTCACCGTAACGGCCAGCGACGGCAAGGGGGGGAGCGGCAGCAGGAGCTTCACCGCCGCCGTAGCTGCCGTCAACGACGTACCGGTGGCCGCCGGCCAGAGCGTATCCACCAACCGCAACGCTGCCAAGGCCATTGTGCTCACCGGTAGCGACGTGGAAGGGAGCGCCCTTACCTATGCCATCGTCAGCCCGCCTGCCAACGGAACGCTCAGCGGCGCGGCACCGAACCTCATCTATACCCCTGCCGCCAACTATACAGGCTCTGACAGTTTTACCTTCACGGTCAGCGACGGCACGGCAATCTCCACCGCCGCCACCGTCAGCATCAGCGTCTCATTCAGCAATGTCGCTCCTGTTGCCACGCCCCAGAGCGTCGCCGTCACCGAAGACACCGCCAGGGCCATCGTCCTTGCCGGTACCGATGCCGATAACGACCCGCTGACCTACACGGTTGCCACGCAGCCTGCCAAAGGTGTGCTGAGCGGCACGGCGCCGAACCTGACCTACACCCCCATTGCCAACGCCACCGGCGCCGACAGCTTCACCTTCACCGTCAGCGACGGCGCGGTAACTTCTGCCGCCGTTACCGTCAGCATCACCATCGCCGGGGTCAACGATGCTCCGGTCGTCACCAACCCCGGCGCCCAGACCAGCGCCGAAGGTGCCACCGTCAGCCTGCCGATAGCTGCCACCGACGCCGACGGCAACACCCTGAGCTACAGCGCGACGGGTCTTCCGGCCGGGCTGAGCATCAACAGCGCCAGCGGCGTCATCAGCGGCACGCTGGGTTACGCCGCCGCCGGCAGCTACAACGCCACCGTAACCGTCACCGACGGCACTGCCCCGGTAAACGTCAGCTTCATCTGGACCGTGACCGACGTCGACCGCGCGCCCACCATCACCAACCCGGGCAACCAGTCGAGCGCCGAAGGGGCGGTCGTCAACCTGAATATCGTCGCCAGCGATCCGGACGGCACCGCCGTCAGTTACACAGCCACTGGCCTTCCCGCCGGCCTTGCCATCAACACCACCACCGGTGCCGTAACCGGTACCGTAGCATTCGGTGCGGCGGCCACCAACACGGTAACCGTCACGGTCACCAGCAACGGCAAGACCGCCCAAACCACCTTCACCTGGACCGTCGTGGCCACGCCCAAGCTGAATCCGGTGATTACGTGGGCCAACCCGGCTGATATCAGCTACGATACCTTGCTGTCTTCTACCCAGCTGAACGCCACTGCCGACGTGGCCGGTATCTTCAGCTATACGCCGGCTCCCGGAACCAGGCTCAATGCCGGCAATGCCCAGACTCTGACCGCTATGTTTACGCCGGCCGACACGGCCAAGTACACCACGGTAACCAAGTCCGTCACCGTTAATGTGCTCAAGGCGAGCGCTACCGTCACCCTCTCCGGCCTGAACGCCACCTACGACGGCAAAGCCAAAGCGGTAACCGCAGCCACCAACCCGGCAGGCCTGCCTGTTTCAATCACCTATGATGGAAGTAGCCTAGTACCGACCACAGCCGGCAGTTACGCTGTAGTTGCCACGGTCACCGACTCCAATTACGCCGGCAGTGCCGGCGCCACCCTCGTGATCGCCAAGGCGACCCCGGTCGTCACCTGGGCCACGCCACCCCCGGTCGTCGTCGGGACGGCGTTGTCCGCGACACAACTGGACGCATCGGCAAACGTGACCGGTGCTTTCACCTATGCCCCGGTGGCGGGGACCGTCATGAACACCGCCGGCAGCCAATCTCTGTCGGTGCTCTTCATGCCGACAGACACGATCAACTACACCGCCGCCACCGCCACCGTGGCACTTACGGTCAATGCCGTTTCCAATCAACCTCCTGCGATGAATGGGATACCCAGCGCATCGGTGACCTCGCCCGCTGCGTTCACCTGCCAGGTCGTGGCATCGGACCCGGAAGGGCAGCCCTTGACCTATACTCTTACGGGCAATCCGGCGGGCATGACCATCTCCAGTACGGGTGCCATCTCCTGGCCGAACAGCGTGACGGGGACCTATACCATCACCGCCACGGCGACCGATCAAGGGGGCCTTTCCTCCAGCAGGAGTTTTACTTTGACCGTCACTGCAGCAACCAGCCAGGTACCGGTCATAACATCCGTTCCGATCACCACGGCGACGGTCGACAAGACATACAGCTACAATGTGGATGCCGTCGATCCCAACGGCAAGAGCCTGTACTACTCCCTGGGGGATCATCCGGATGAAATGGAAATCGATCATTCAACCGGCCTGCTCACCTGGAAACCTTCCCGTACCGGTACGTACAAGGTAACGGTACAGGTGAGAAACAGTAATTATTACAGGGCTACCCAAACGTTTGCCATCACGGTTACCGAAGGTAGCAGTTCGACGGCAACGCACACCCTGAAAATCACCTCCACCCCCGTTACGACGGCGTATAAAGGAAAACCGTATGTCTATGAGGTAAAAGCCGCAGATTCCCTGGGGCATCCTCTTACCTATTCGCTTTCCACGGCCCCCGACGGGATGAAAATCAGCTCCAACGGTGTCATAAGCTGGACCCCGTCCTATTCCCAATACGGCACCTACAGCGTCACCGTCAGGGGCAGCGACGGCACTCTGACAACAAGGCAATCGTTCTCTATTTCGGTAAGAAGCAGCTATTACCAGGCACTCAGCCATTGAATGCAAGGTCGTACCTGCATTGTTGAAAGTATGTGCCATGCACCGGTTTGAGCTCATCGCGCCGGGAATGATCTACAGATCAGCGTGACGGTTATTGAGCTCTTTTACGAGAAAAGGCCGGAAGGATAACTTCCGGCCTTTTCGCATGCAGGTACTTCCCCTCTCCTCGGCAGGTCAGACGTATCTTTCCGGTGGAGTCCCTCTTGCCTCTCCCTGCTTAACCGTTGCGGTGCCGCGCGAAAACATGCTATACAAACATGTTACTATGTGTTTTAACGAGGCCCCATGACAACATCATTTTTCCGTCGCCTCTGGGTGACGTTTTCTGCGAACGTTCTCGGTTTTTACGCTTCTTCCATCAACAGCCTGCGCGTAAAGGGTACGGAGCACATCCCTCGTCAGGGTGGGGTGCTCTTCGCGTCGAACCACATTTCCGCCGGTGATACGCTCTTCCTTCCGGCGGTGGTGGTGACGGCGTCCCCCATGAAGATGCTCTGGGCGCCGGCCAAGGAGGAGCTCTTCGAGGGGCGCATCCTCCGCTGGCTCATCTCCTCCTGGGGGGCATTCCCCGTCAGGCGGGGGCGGGACGTGCGGGCCACTCGGGTGCTGAACGACCTGCTGGCGGATCAGCAGGTGATGCTCTTTCCCGAAGGAACCCGGCACAAGGACGGCGTGCTCGGGAAGGGGAATCGGGGAGTGGGGAAGATCATCTATGATACCCGGCCGGCGGTCGTCCCCACCGCCCTCATCGGGCTCAACCACTGGAAATTCCCCGGTTCCGGCCAGAAGGGGACGGTTGTCTTCGGTCCCCCCCTGGATTTCAGCGACCTGTTCCAATTGGAAGACCGGAAAGAGACCCACCAGTTGATCGTCGACCGGGTCATGGGTGCCATTGCCGATCTCCTGAAAGCCGAGGGGGCCTACGTCAATGAAAGTTGAGATATTCAGCGACGGTGCCTGCAGCGGCAATCCGGGGGTAGGGGGGTGGGGAAGCATCCTGCGCTACGGCGATACGGTGAAGGAGCTGTCCGGGGCGGAGGGGGAGACCACCAACAACCGGATGGAGATGACCGCCGCCATCGCCGCGCTGGAAGCGCTCAAGCGCCCCTGCGAGGTGTTTGTCACCACCGATTCCCAGTACCTGGTCAAGGGGATGACCGAATGGCTTGCCGGCTGGGTCAAAAAGGGGTGGGTCAACAGCAAGAAGGAACCGGTGCTCAATCGGGACCTGTGGGAGCGGTTGCAGGCACTGGCCGCCACGCACAAAATCCACTGGGTCTGGGTGCGCGGTCACAACGGCCATCTGGAGAACGAGCGGTGCGACGAACTGGCCCGCAAGGCGATTGAGACTTACCGACGGGGCCCGGGGCCCGGGGATTAGGGGGGTCCCAGAGTTTGGCGTAGGTTGATGAGAGATGTTTACCGATCACCGATCCCTGATTACGGATTTCATATGACCTATTTCATCATCGAAGTCTCTGAGCAGGAGATAAAGCGGGAGCGGGAGAAGGCCCGCGAACTGCGCGCGTCCCCGTGGTGGAAGAACCGGCTGGCGAAGGGGGTCTGCCACTGGTGCGGGGGGACGTTTCCGCCGTCCGAGCTCTCCATGGACCACATCGTGCCGGTGATCCGCGGCGGCAAGAGCACCCGGGGGAACGTGGTGCCGGCCTGCAAGGAGTGCAACAACCGGAAGAAGCACCTGCTCCCCTTGGAGTGGGATGAGTATCTGAAAACCGTGAAAGGTGAAGAGTGAAAGGTAACGGCTATAAGACGGTAATCTACGATTGCGACGGGGTGATGTTCGACTCCTTCGAGGCGAACCTGGCCTTCTACGACCGGATCATGTCGCTCATGGGGCTTCCCCCACTGGACCGCCGCGACGGGGAGCAGATGCGGGTGCTCCACACCTACGCCAACCGCGAAGTCCTCCGCTACTTTTTCCTCGACGAGGCGCTCTTCAACGAGGCGGTCCGCGCTGCCGCCGCCATCGACTACCGGGACCTGGTGCCGTACATGCGGATGGAAGAGGGGTTCCGGGAAACTCTGGACGCGCTCGCACCACGCTATGGACTTGCCGTTTGCACCAACCGCTCCACGTCCATGGACCTGGTGCTGGAATCCTTCGGCCTTGCCCGCTACTTCGGCTGTGTCATGACCGCCAGCAAGGTGGCCAATCCCAAACCCCACCCGGAACCGCTCCTGCGCGTCATTGACCATTACGGCATCGCCCCCGCCGAGGCGCTCTTCGTCGGCGATTCCGACGTTGACCGCCAGTCAGCCCAGGCTGCCGGCGTCCCGTTCATCGCCTACAAGGCCAATCTCCCTGCCTTTGCCCGGATCGGCCGGCACGAGGAGATCCTGGAACTGCTCGGCTAGCATCTTCTCAACAGTATTTCCTTCTCGACGCAAAAAAACCGGGCGTTTTTCACCGCCCGGCTCCGTTTCCCCTCTCTTCGTGCCATTCAGATTCCCAGCACCTCCGCCAGCCTGAGAACCTCGTCCTGGGGTCGTTTTTCCCCCTTGATCACATCGGCGAGGGGGGTGGCGAGGATGGCGTTGCAGGAAAGTCCCACCATCAGCCCCTGCTGCCCCGAAATCAACAACTCCACCGCCTTTTTGCCGAAGCGGCTTCCCAGGAGCCGGTCGAAGACGGTCGGCGCCCCGCCGCGCTGGTAGTGGCCCAGTACCGTGACGCGGGTCTCGAAGCCGATGGCGTCTTTGATGGAGTCGGCGATGGTCTGGCCGTTCCCCACCCCTTCGGCGAGGATGATGATGGCGTTATCCCGCCCTTCTTCGTACCGGGCCCGGAGCTGCTGGCAGATCTCGGCCAGGTCGAACTCCCGCTCCGGCACCAGGGCGAATTCGGCGCCGGTGGCGATGGCGCTGACGCTGGCGAGGTAGCCGGAATTGCGCCCCATCACCTCGATGACGAAGGCGCGGGCGTGGGAACTGGCGGTATCCTTGATGCAGTCCACCGCGTAGATGATGTTGTTCAGTGCCGTATCCACCCCGAGCGCCATGTCGGTGAAGGGTATGTCGTTGTCGATGCTGCACGGGATGCCGATCACCGGAAAACCGAGACGGTGGAGAGCCAGCGCGCCGGACAGCGACCCGTCTCCCCCCAGAACCACGAGTCCTTCCACCCCCAGTTCCTTCAGCATGGCGAGTGCCTTCTGCTGCCCCTCCGGCGTGCGGAATTCCGGGGAGCGTGCCGACTGGAGAAACGTCCCCCCCCGGTGAAGGATACCGGAAACCACCTTGGAGTCGAGGGTGAAGCAGTCCCCCTTCATGAGTCCCAGGTACCCCTTGCGGAAACCGACGATTTCCATGTTCATCCGGAGGGCCGTGCGGACCGCGCTCCGGATGGTGGCGTTCATGCCGGAACAGTCGCCGCCGCTGGACAATATGCCGATCTTTTTCATGGTGCCTCCGGATGTAACTGCTCCGCCGTCATCGGTCGGTGCAGCTCTTGAGTTGGGCGATCTCAGCCTTGAGCCGGGCTATTTCAGCTTTCAGCAGGGCGTTTTCTGATTTAAGCCGCTCCACGTCGGACTCCTGACGGGGAACGGCGGGCGTGCTCTCCCGCTGCGCCGGAACGGCACCCTCACCGATGTCCTTCTCCGGCGCGGCCGCGGGTGGGGAGGGGGTGACGACCTTCTCCTCCTCGCCGATCTTCCTGCACCGGTCGTTGTCGTATACCTTCACGGCCTTCCGGGCGGCAAAGCACCCGCTCGGATTGAAAAGATACCGCATACCGCTGCAACTGTCGACAACTTCCGCGCGTAACGCCTTCTCTTCTTTGACGCACCGGTCATACCCGTCGCCAGCCAGCACGCTGCCTGACGAAAGAAGCACCATGGCGACCATTGCGGGCACCTTTTTCATGTTCACCCCTCTGCTTCATTCTGGTTGGAGCGGTAAGTTTATCCCCATCGGGTTTCCGTTGCAAGCCGGGCGGCCAGCGAGCGGATATGCCGGTCGTCGGTCCCGCAGCAGCCGCCAAGAATCTTCAAGGCCAGTTCACGGCGCAGACCGGCGACGGACCGGGCGAAGACATCCGGGTCTTCCTCCACCAGGCTGGCGCTGTCGTTCAGATCCTCGGGGCTCAGCGCGGCGGTATTGGCCAGCAGGCCGACAATCCGTTGCCGGACCAAGGCTGAGGAATGGGTTTCGTGCAGCAGCGCAGACCTGGCAAACGAGGCATGGGTGCAGTTGATCATATAGGCCAGCGGAGGTGGCGTCACCGCGGCATCGATGGCGGCGATGGCATCCTTCAGCGGCGTACCGTCCAACAGCGTCCCTTCCGGGCGGACAACGAAGCTGAGAACGTACGGTTGGCCGGTGGCGGCAAGGGCCACAGCCAGGCCGGTCGCCTCGCTCAACGCCGGAAGGGTGGCGGCGAGGAGAAAATCGACCCCGGCGGCGGCCAGTTTCCCGGCCTGCCAGGCGTGGAACTCCCGCGCCTCGTCAACGGCCAGGGCCTCGGCAGGACGGTAGGCATCCCCGCGACAGCTCATCAGGCCGCAGATGACGACGTTATCCGCGTACCCTCCGCAGCTTTTCCGGAGCGCATCGAGAAACCTGACGTTGTCGCCGTTCACGTCGACGCCGGCATAACCGGCCGCTTCGATCCGCTCCCGGCTTGCCCGCCAGGTTGGTGTGGAAACCAGGAGCGGCAGGCCGGCCGCGCGCCCTATCTCCAGGTACTGCCGGCAGATGGCCTCTTGCGCCGCCCGTTTCCTGTCGTCATAGATAAAGGCCGAGTTGACCAGGAACGGGTCGAGTTCCAGGTCGCCGTTGCGGCGAAGGCGCTCGATGACCGCCCCTTCGCCGAGGATGCAGGGAGAGCTCTCGAGAAATTTCGCAAAAGGGGTAGGGGGCATGTAGTGTACCTGCTCAACGGTGGTGTCCGGGGTCACCCTCCACCGTTCCGGTTGGGCCGAACCTCCGTTCCGCTCTCGAACGTGCTTTGGCGGCTTCGACAGCGCGGTTTTTGGGAGGGGCCGTGGTCACGAGCGAGCCGAGTAACCGGGAGGAGGCCGTTTCGACCTCTCTCACCGCACGATTGAACGCCGCCTCGTTCGCAGCGGAAGGCGCGGCAAAACCGCTGATCTTTCGCACGTACTGCAACGCCGCCGCGTGAATCTCATCGTCAGTCGCCGGTGGCGCGAAGTTGTACAGCGTTTTGATGTTCCTGCACACGTCGAGTACCTCCGTTTGCTTCGCTTGACGAGCTGCCCCCAAAAATTTATTCAAACCTGCACCTGTTAACAAGGGCACTGATGTACTATTCTGTATTCAGCTTACGGTTCCAAAAAGCAGAGCCGGGAGAGGAGACCGATACCCCGCTCTATCTCGGCAGCGGCCATCCCGCCGAAGCCGAGCAGAAGGTTCGTCGAGGCCGGTTCGTCCGTGGCGCAGGTGGCGCTGAACGGAAACAGGCGGATTCCCTCTCGTTCGGCCCGCTTGATGATCACTGCTTCCCCGGCATGTCCTTCGTGCAGCTGCAGGACCACGTGGAGCCCGGCCCCCTGGCCGATGACGGTAGCCCTGCTGCCGAAATGATGGGCGATGGCCCGGAGCAGGGTATCGTGCTTCTTCTGGTAGAGGATGCGCATCCGCCGGACGTGCCGCATCCAGTGTCCCTGTTCCATGAATTTTGCCATGGTTCTCTGTTCCAGCAACGGGACGGTGGAAAAATAATACCGGTACACCCCGTGGTACGCGGCGAGCAGCGGGCGGGGGAGCACCAGGTAGCTCAGGCGCAGCGCCGGGGAGAGTATCTTGGAAAACGTCCCCAGGTAGACGATGTTCCCGTCCGGTCGCAACCCCTGCAGGGAAGGGATCGGCTTTCCGTGGTAGCGGAGCTCGCTGTCGTAGTCGTCTTCCAGGATCAGGTTACCTCCCGATGCCGCCCACTCGATCAGTTTCAGCCGGTTGGCAATGGGCATCACCCACCCCAGGGGGAGCTGGTGCGATGGAGTGACATACACGATGGTGCTGCCGCTGGACGTGAGCATCTCCAGGTCGATCCCGCCCGACGCCACATTGATAGGGACGATGTCGAAGGAATTGTTCCGGAAGACCGCCCGGGGGAGGTGGTACCCGGGATTCTCCACCGCCACCGATGAATGGTTCCCCTTAACCAGGTGGGCGACCATGTCCAGACTCTGCTGCAGTCCGGCGCAGACCACGATCTGGTCCGGCTCGCAGATCACGCCGCGCGAGCGCTCCAGGTACTGTCGAATGGTGCTGCGCAATTCCCAATCCCCCTGGGGATCGCCGTACTGGGTAAGCTCGCGGGAACTCTCCCGCAGGCACTCCAGGAAACATGCGCGCCACAGCGCCGTGGGAAAGCTGGCCGGATCGAGCCGGGCAGGGTGGAAGTCGCAGGTGTAGCCTGGCGAAGGCTGGGGGAGGGTGCCCGGCGTGCGAGGCTTCGGGGACAGTGACAGCGGCGCCACATCGTGGTCGAGCACCGACACGAAATAGCCGCTCCGCTCCCTGCTGTAGATATAGCCTTCCGCATGCAGCTCCTGGTAGGCCCCTTCGACCGTGTTGCGGCTGGTCGAAAGTTCGGCGGCCAGATCCCTGACGGACGGAAGTCTGGAATTCGCGGGGAGCTTCCCCGACAGCACATGCTCGCGGATCTGGTTATAGAGTTGCTTGTATAATGGAGCAGTATCGTTACTATTCAGAATAAACACAGGCTGGTTCCCGTCATGACACACACATTAAGGAGGTAGTACCCATGATTCCCGAAAAACTGCTGGAAATACTCAAACAGGACGGTATAGTCGCCATCGCCACTCTGGGCCAGGATGGGCCCCACTTGGTCAACACGTGGAACAGTTACATCCGGATCTCCGCCGATGGCCGCCTGCTGATCCCTGCCGGTTACATGCATCGCACCGAGGCGAACGTTACCTACAACCCCGAGGTGCTGATTACCCTGGGAAGCAGCAAAGTGCAAGGGCTGCACGGTCCGGGTGCCGGCTTCCTCATCAAGGGGAAGGCCGCGTTCATCACGTCCGGACCGGATTTCGATCTGCTGAAGTCGAAATTCGACTGGTTGCGTGCCACACTGGCTGTTACGCCCGATTCGGTAACTCAGACGTGGTAGATGAAAGATAACGCCTTCAGGGTGAGCGGCGGCGAAGCCGTCCGTCTCTGCCCGTCTAGTTGGGCGTCTTTTGGGAATTATCGATTGACTCCAATAATTTTAGTTGTTACATTTATTCCATGATCATCGAGTTCGACACCGCTAAAAGGGAAAAGACGCTGTTGGAGCGGGGCCTTGATTTTGCTGATTCTGGAAAGGTTTTTCAGGGTCTTCATTTTACCGCACCCGATGATCGTTTTGATTATGGAGAAGATCGTTTCATAACCGTCGGCACTCTTGATGACCGGATAGTGGTCTTAGTCTGGACTCCAAGAAATGAGGCTCGACGTATAATTTCAATGAGGTACGCCAATGACCGCGAAATTAGCCGGTACAAAACATACCTTCGTTGATCCGGACGATGCTCCGGAACTCACCGAAGAATGGTTCGAAAAAGCAGATCTTATGGAAGGTGCTAAAGTCGTCCGTCGTGGCCGTCCGGCCGGGAAGACCAAAGAGTCACAGACAATCCGGTTTGACGTTGATGTTCTTGCAGCTTTCAAGGCTACAGGTAAAGGATGGCAGACCAGAATAAACAATGCTCTCCGGGAATGGCTGAAGGATCATCCTCAGAATCAGTCCTGAGTCTTTTTCTTCCTTTTTTATTCTTCCTTCCTTTGCCCAACGGCCCGGGAGATCACCGGCGGCTTTTGGCCGGTGCATCTTCCTGGTTATGTGATGGTTCATGAAGTGACGCCCTCCTTCATCCCGGCAACTATAGCCGAGAAATCCGCGCAAAGTCAACTCACGCACATGAAATACCTTTTACCAAAACATGAGCTGACCACACGGCATCTTCCCCTTGACCTTTCCCGATAGTCTGTT
The DNA here is from genome assembly GCF_018476905.1 of Geomobilimonas luticola. Taxonomy (GTDB): domain Bacteria; phylum Desulfobacterota; class Desulfuromonadia; order Geobacterales; family Geobacteraceae; genus Geomobilimonas; species Geomobilimonas luticola. The sequence goes on along the minus strand of NZ_JAHCVK010000006.1, from coordinate 106,316 downwards.
TCACTTGATGAACCAGAACATGCTGGCGAGAATGGCCCCATTCACGGCTGTAACGCATTGAACAAAGGGAGGTCTTTCATGAAAGGAAACGAGAAGGTCATCGAGCACCTGAACGCGCGGCTGGCCGAGGAATTGACCGCCGTCAACCAGTATTTCGTCCATGGGGAGATGTGCGAAAACTGGGGATACGAGCGGCTGCATGGCATGATCCGCAAGCGGTCCATCGATGAGATGAAGCATGCCGAGAAGCTCATCGCGCGCATCCTCTTCCTCGAGGGAATACCGATCGTCACCAACCTGAACAAGGTCCATATCGGCACCGAGGTTGCGAAGATGCACGCGAACGACCACAGTGCCGAAGAGTCAGCCATAAAGGGATATAACGAAAGCATCCGGCTGGCGGGAGAAGTCGGGGACAACGGCACGCGCAAACTGCTCGAGTCGATTCTCAAGGAGGAAGAAGATCATATCGATCTGATCGAGGCCCAGTTGGACCAGATCAAGCAGATGGGGGTCCAGAACTACCTGGTGGAACAGATAGACTGACAGGTCTCTGCAACGGGGAAATACCGGGGGACAGGCACGAATTGCCTGTCCCCTTTGTTTTCCCCTGACTCTGGATGTACGTTGGAAATTCTGGCTGGTGGCGGCCATCGCGTTCTCAGTCCTTGGCGTGGCATTTGTTGCAAAGTGAACGCTGAAAAGCGGCAAATCTTGACGGATCGCGATCATACATCGCTTTTTTGTACTCGGCCCTGGTCTTGCCACCGGCATTCCTGCCGCCCCCCTTACCGGGAGCATCTATTCCAGGATAATCACTATTGACAAGCAGGAAGCTTCCCTTGGTGTTCCACCTGGTCATGCCGTTCCAGGCCGACGCATGCGCCCGATGGCAGGTGAGGCACGTGACTTTGTCTTCCGGCCGCGGTCCTTCGAGGGATGTTGTCAGAGCGGCAAGCTGCTGCACACCTGTCATATCCCCGCTCTGGAAGGGGACCAGAGATGTAAAGGCAGTGGATTGATTCCCACCGAGATCACCGGTCTTGACGTAACGATTGTAATTGCCGGCGATCGTTCCACCGAGTTCTGCTCCGGCTGCATGCATATGACCGCTGCCCCGTGTTCGGCTCGCAAACCCATCATGGCAGTTCAGGCACCATTCGCTGGCCCCCTTGCCGTAGACTACTCTCGTATCCACATTGACCTCAGGCCGGTTGTAATTCCGTGGCGCTACGGCAATCGGCGGATCATACTGGAAAGTGTGGTCGACAGATTTGGTGCCATAGCCCTTGCCGGCCAGCATCCGATAGGTTCCGACCGCTTCTGTAGCCGAGGGAGGGGTGCCGTACGACCCAGAATCGCTGATGGGGTTGCCGCTCCGGACAATGGTGCCGGAGGCGTCGACAAGTCGATAATTGCCGTGGGGATCATGGCAGCTGATACAGGAAAGTCCGGTGGCAGGATAAGACCCACCTGGCGCAAATGCGAGTGTCACATCGACAGCATAACCATATGCAGGAGCCACGATATTGTGCCCATGCCGTTCTCCCGGACTAACAGAGCCTCCCTCTTCCTGGTCAGTCCAATAATACATTTTCTGTAGATAGGCAAAATCTCCTCCTGGTGTCAGCGAAACAGGTGGGATGCCGGGAGGGGGGATCGGATTAGTAGCGACCTGGTGGTCAACGGGCTTGGCAGCGGAATGGCAGCGAAGGCACATTTCGCTCGAGGTGAGGCTTAGCCCGACACGTGTTCCATCGGCAAGAGATGAAGGGGCATGACAGCCGTCGCAGTCGCCGGTCCAGCCAGCATGAAAAGCTTCTGCAGCCTGATATATGCCGAGAACAACCACCATTGCCAGAAAAACGATTTGTGTCGGCCGTAGAGGTCTTCTCCCCTTTTGTCCCATATCCCCTCCCTCCAGAAATCCGCTCTTTTTGTCTTGCCGGTCAAGCGGATCAGCGAAAGCGCTCGTCACTTCGGTGGCCCGGCCATCCCTCTCAGGGAGCTGTGACTCTGCGTCTCCGGATTGCCCCGGATTTGCACTTTTCGGAGTAACTATCGATAGTGCTTAAGAATTATAATTTGCTTCTCTCAGAACAGATATTGTTCAAGGGTTGTGTAAGGGGCGTGTTGATGTGAGGAGGCGTCCGTTCCTACCACGGCGCCGACAAAAAGCTTGTCATGCTCCCGGCAGAGATGGAGGAGATACCGGTCGTTGTGATGGAACCTGTCGCTCCTCAGTTTCCTGGTCAGTAGCTCGACGGCGTCGTCGCAGAAGATGTTAGAGGTCAGGCCATGGACCTCTCGTACCCTGCGCCAGAAAACTGCCCTCCGCGAGATCATGTGGCATGCACTGACCGGCCGGGGCGTAGAGTGGGGGTAGTTCCTGCCGAGCAGTTCGCAGACTCTGCAGCAGATCCGGCTGCTGGCAACAACCCTGTTCATCCCACGTCTTGCCCTTTCCACGGCACGGCGCTGGGTCGCGTATCCCCAATATTCGATGGTCTTCCTGCCGTAGATTTCACAAAGTTCCTGGACGACCAGGTCCGCCCTGTTAGAGACGTGGAAGTCATCGAGAATATGGTCCCGGGGAAGTCCTGGCAACGAGAAGAGCAGCTGCCTGACGGTGTTGTCGGGACAATCGACCGCCATCCCCAGGGCATGACGGGAGAAATCGGGACCATCGTCCGAGGTGCCCGTGACAAGGGTAGCCAAGGCGGCCATGACGGCGGAAGGGGTATGTTCGGGTATAAGGGTACAGAGTTCGGAGGGATTGACGACGGACAGTGGTGGCATCCGGGAAAGGAGAGGGGTGAGCTTTTTGCGAACATCGCTGCCTTCAGTATGCACGCCTGTCCGGGTTGAATTACCTTTGTCCAGCCCCATGCCGCCTCCTTCAAATGATAGTTTAATTGCATAACAACAATGGGCGGCGTCCCGAAACTGGGTGCAGCGGTCCACCAAAAGAGCCGTACTAACCGTCTGGTGCCTTGCCATGCGAAGAATTAATTTCGGATAAGTAGCATTACGTATGCCAATACAAATATCCATATTATTGCCCCATGCACTAGTAGGCCTGTTTTTGCGCAAATAATATTTTTAGGCAGCATAAAGGTGGGCTAGATGTATTGCTATGGGATACACTGTGGACCGTCATACCGCTTCAAGATACGCGATTTAACAATAATTCATGTTAGTTGCTCAACTATTTCCCCGGAGGAGGGCGGAGAGGGGTGTTGACATGTTCAACCCCGACAATCGCACCCCAAATGCACAATTTTCTCCAAAATCCCCCGCAGGAATGCTAGAATTGCACCCGCCGCTTCGGAAGGGGGCGGCGCTTCCCATGTCTATCATCAAGCTTTCCGACAACAACAGCCTGACCATCCCTGCAGAAATGGCGAAGGAGCTTGACCTGAAGCCGGGGGACGACCTGTCCCTGGAAAAGGGAGATGGGGGGACGCTCGTGGTACGGCGGGTGGCTGCATCCGTCGCCGAACGCGACGTGGTTTCCCGACTCATGACCCCCGTCCAGGAGAGTATCCAGAAGAAGAACCTGGCCACCCCGTTCCGGTTCATCAAGGGGGTAGGGCCGAAGCTGGCGGAGGCGCTGGCGAAGAAGGGGATCGCCACGGTGGAGGACGCCCTCTATCTTCTTCCCAACCGCTACGAGGATCGGCGCGAGCTGCGGCCGGTGGGGAAGTTGCGCCCCGGCCACACGGAGGTGTTCCACGGCGAGGTGCTGACTGCCGACACGGTGGCGACCCGCGGCGGGCGGCGCTTTTTCGAGGCGATCGTCAGCGACGGGAGCGGCACCATCTCCCTCAAGTGGTTCCACTTCAACCCCGCCTGGCAGAAGAAGGCCTGGCGACCGGGACGGAAGGGGATATTTACCGGCGAGGTGGCCCAGTACGGCTTCCAGCGGGAGGTGCACCACCCGGACGTGGAGTGGCTGGCGGAGGGGGAGAGCCTGGCGACGGTGATGGCCCGCGACCCGTTCAACTTTGGCCGGATCGTGCCGGTCTATCCCCTCACCGAGGGGGTCCACCAGAAGACCATGCGCAAGGTGCAGAAGGAGGTGGTGGACGGCTTCGCCGCTGCCGCCGTGAACCCGCTGCCGGCGGATGTCGTCACCCGCAACGGGCTGATACCCCTGCCGGAGGCGCTGCGGGAGGTGCACTTTCCGGGGGAAGCCGCGACGCTGGAGGCGCTGAACGAGGGAAAGACCCCCGCCCACCGCACCTTGGTCTTCGACGAGTTCTTCTTCCTGGAACTGGGGCTCGCCCTGAAGAAGCAGGGGGTGGCGCTGGAGGAGGGGATTCCCTTCGCCGTCACCCACAGGTACACCAAGCCGCTGCTGCAGCTCCTCCCCTTCCAGCTGACCAACGCCCAGCGGCGGGTTCTCTCCGAGATAAAGGGGGACATGATGGCCCCCCATCCCATGCACCGCCTGGTTCAGGGTGACGTGGGGAGTGGTAAGACCCTGGTGGCGCTCATGGCGGCGCTGGTGGCGGTGGAGAACGGCTACCAGGTCGCCATCATGGCCCCGACCGAGATCCTCGCCGAGCAGCACTACCTCACCACCCACCGCTGGTGCGAGCAGCTGGGGGTTGCCGTTAGCCTCATCACCTCCTCCCTGAAGGGGAAGGCAAAAACGGAGGTGCTGGCCCGGGTGGCGGACGGGACGGCCCAGATCGTCATCGGCACCCACGCGGTGATCCAGGATAGGGTGGAGTTCTTCCGCCTCGGCCTCGGGATCGTGGACGAGCAGCACCGGTTCGGCGTCATCCAGCGGGGACTTTTGAAGAAAAAGGGGGCGAGCCCGGACATCCTCGTCATGACCGCCACCCCCATCCCCCGCACCCTGGCCATGACGGTGTTCGGCGACCTTTCCCTGTCGGTGATCGACGAACTGCCGCCCGGGCGGACCCCCATCGAGACCCGCATCTGCTTCGAGTCCCGCCGCCCCCAGGTGTATGCCACCATCCGCGAGGAGGTGGGGAAGGGGTGCCAGGCCTACATCATCTACCCCCTGGTGGAGGAGACGGAGAAGTCGGACCTGAAGGCGGCGACCCAGATGGCGGAGCATCTCCAGCAGGATATCTTTCCCGATTTGAAGATCGGCCTTCTCCACGGCCGCCTCAGGCCGGAGGAGAAGGAGGGGATGATGGCCGCCTTCAAGAACCGGGAGATCCACGTTCTCGTCGCCACCACCGTCATCGAGGTGGGGATCGACGTCCCCAATGCCACGGTGATGGTCATCGAGCATGCTGAGCGGTTCGGCCTCTCCCAACTCCACCAACTCCGCGGTCGGGTGGGGCGGGGGAGCGCCAAATCCAGCTGTATTCTCCTCACCCCCGGCCGGCTCTCCGAGGACGGGGAGAAGCGGCTCCGGGTGATGGAGGCGACCACCGACGGCTTCAGGATCGCCGAGGCGGACCTGGAGATCCGCGGCCCTGGCGATTTCCTCGGCACCCGCCAGGCCGGAATCCCCGATTTCCGGGTCGCCAACATCCTGCGGGACGGGCGGCTGCTGGAGGAAGCCCGGCACGAGGCGTTTGCCCTTCTGGAGCAGGACCCGGACCTTGTACGCCATCCCCGGCTGAAGGAGGAACTGGTGAAACGGTGGGGCGGGCGGCTGGAACTGGCGGGAATCGCATAACCCAATCAATCAAACGGAGGAACAAATGTCAGAATTCACCAACGTAACCGTAGTCCGCGAAGCAAACGTCTATTTCGCCGGTGCCGTGACGAGCCGCACCGTCATCTTCCCCGATGGCACGAAGAAGACCCTCGGCATCATGCAGCCCGGCGAATATACCTTCAATACCGGCGCGGCGGAGCTGATGGAGATACTGGCTGGAGAACTGGATGTGAAGCTGCCGGGGAATGACCTGTGGGACCGCATCGGCGGCGGAGAGTCCTTCGAGGTGCCGGCCAACTCATCCTTTACCATGAAGGTGAATACCCTCACCGATTACTGCTGTTCGTTTCTGGGGTGATATGCTTACTATCCCGCCGAGAAACAATCTGCAGCTGAATCCTTCTCCCTCGAGGACCCGATGGGCCTAAAGGAGAAGGTGGCTGACGGCCGGATGAGGGGGGGCATTCGACCAATTACCCCTCACCCTGACCCTCTCCCCGAGGGAGAGGGGATACGTGTCTTTTCATGACCCCTGCCGCCGACATTACCGAAGTGCCCGTCATCGGCCGTTTCGCCCCGTCCCCCACGGGGCCGCTTCACCTGGGGTCGCTGGTGGCGGCCCTCGGGAGCTATGTCATGGCGCACCGGTCTGGCGGAAAATGGCTTCTCCGGATGGAGGACCTGGATGCCCCCCGCGTGGTATCCGGCATTGCCGACGACATACTCCGTACCCTGGAGTCCCTCGGTTTCCGGTGGGATGGAGAGGTCGTCTACCAGAGCCGGCGGACGGAGGCCTACCGGTCGGCCATGGAGCAGCTGCTCGGGGCCGGTCTCGCCTATTCCTGTGGATGCACCCGCTCGGAGATAGCCCGGATATCCTCGGCTCCCCACGGCGCCGAACTGGTCTATCCGGGCATCTGCCGTAACGGCCTGCCGGAAGGCAAGTCCGAGCGGGCTTGGCGGGTGAAGGTCTATGACGAACTGATCGAGTTCAACGACCTGTTCGTCGGGCACTACAGTCAGTCCCTCTCCTCGTCCTGCGGCGATTTCGTGATCCAGCGGGCAGACGGCCCCTTCGCCTACCACCTTGCGGTGGTGGTGGACGATGGGGAAAGCGGCGTCAACCAGGTGGTGCGCGGTGCCGACCTCCTCCAGTCGACCCCCCGCCAGATCTACCTGCAGAAGCTTCTTGGTTTTCCGGTGCCGGTCTACGGCCATCTCCCCCTGGTCGTCAACCCGGACGGGACAAAACTCTCCAAGCGGGAAAACGCCGTTTCTCTGGCGGACCGCGACCTGGCGCGGGAAGGTTGGAGACTCTTGTTCGCGGCACTCCGGTTTCTCGGCCAGTCTCCCCCCCCGGACCTGAACGGGGCCCCCTGTACGGAAATCCTCGCCTGGGGAGTGGAGGCCTTCGATCCCGCGTCCGTTCCCTCCACCGCCGCACCATTGCCTCTTCCCACCGGGGCGGACGAGCTGCCGTCACGGCGGTGATTCCCGGCGGGTGTCTCCCCATCGCAATACTGGATTTTACGCAGCCGTTGCAGTATACTGATTCGGCGTTTTGGCACACGGGAAGAGGCGGTGTATCGCCAGTATCTCCACCAATCAAGACAGTTCGTGAGGTCGCCATGAAATCAAGATCGCTCATCACCATGCTGACGGTTCTTGTGTCGCTGCTAGTGGCCCAGGCAGGGTATGCCGCCGTGACACTGTCCCTAGCACCTTCCGGCACCAACAGGTTCGTCATTAACGGGAGCCCGATGGATGGGGTTGCCGCGCTGGACTTTACCATCACCTATGACAGCAACCTTCTGGCCAGCCCGGTCGTGGAGAAGGGGAGCGTTATCGGATCGGCGCTCCTGGCTGCAAATCCCAATACTGTCGGAGCCGTCCACATCGCCATAGTCAACGCCACCCCGTTCAAGGGGAGCGGACCGGTGGCCTTCGTCACCTTTACCGGCAAGGGGAGCAGTACCGGCAACCTGGGGATAACGGCTTCCGTTGTGGACAAAGACGGCCGGCAGCTGTCGGTTATACCCATTGGTTATACGGCGCCGGTAAACACCACGGTCGATGACAAAACGGGGGATAAGACAGGTGATGAGAAAGCGGGGGACAAGACGGGCGATGACAAAACGGGAGACAAGTCCGGCGATGACAAGTCTAACCAAGGTGGAGGCACAGCATCGAATATCCCCGTAACCGTCGGCACGGGCCAGACGACCTGGCTGAACCTTCAGACTGGTACTGTTGCCGCCCCAACACCTGCCAAGGATCGAAAAGAGGAACCGGCCGTGCCGACGGCGGAACCGGTCCAGGAGCCGATGGCAGCTCCCGCGCCACGACAGCCTGCCGCCGAGCCCCCTGTTGCACCGGTTGCACCGGTCGCTGCGCCAGCCGAACGGAAGACGGCTGTCGCAAAGGGCGTCCTGGCGAAGTTTCGCGATTTCAAGGGAGAGCGGACTCCCAAGGCGCTGCAGGAACTGTTCAAGCCGGAGGAGGGGACGAGTTACCGCCAGCAGCCTCCTGTCGCCCTGTCGGACGGCGTGACGGCAGTCAAGGTGAGGGTGGCCGTGCCGGCAACGGCGAAAAACGCCCCCAATTTCGCGCTGAAGGATGCCAAGCTGGTTTCCCTGCGTCGGGATGCCGACGGAGCATGGGTCGTGGAGGCAAAGCCGGCGAAGGGGGTCTTTGCCGCGACCGTTATCATGCTGCTGGATGGAGCGGTTACGGAGATGCCGGTCGTCGTGGCGCCGCCGACGGACATAACCGTCGTCATGCCGGGTGTCGCTCCGACGGAGGCGGAATTCAGCCAGTTCCTCAAGGAGAGGGGGACGGACAAGGCCCCCCGCTTCGACCTGAACAAGGACGGCAAGCGCGATTACCTCGATGATTACATTTTCACCGCCAACTACCTGGCCATGGGGTCGAAAAACCAGGCCGGCGTAAAGCCTGTCAAGAAGTAGGCCGGGGAATGGCGTCGTGACCTCAAGGGTACAGGCCCATTGCCATCGCGGCGGTGGGCCTGTTCTTTATGGCAGTGCCGTTCATGCAGGTATAAAGCGATGAATTGTTGTACCGGGAAGGAGACCGTTTGGCCACACGACGCAAAAACACCAATCGCCGCAAGCCCTCACCCGGCGGGAGAAAGCCGCTGATCACGCTCCTCGTGGTGATCCTGCTGATTGCAGGCATATTTTTCCTGCTGGAACGGGTCAAATCCCGCACGCCCCTGCAGATACCCGCTGTCCCGCCAGCGGCAATGGAGCGACAGAAAATCCCGTCCCGTTCAGCTGAAACACCGGTCATCCTCAGGGAATATACCTCGGTGGTCATCCCCCCTGCGCCGAAAAAGAAGCCCCTCCCGCGGGTTGCCGGGCCGGGGACGGTGGCGATCGTTATCGATGATATGGGGAGCAGCATGGAGGAGGCGCGGCAACTGCTCGCCATCAACCTTCCCCTGACCTTTTCCATCATACCGGGGCTGGCCAAGTCCCGTTCCGTAGCCGAGGAGGTCCACGCAAAGGGACGCCAGGTGATGCTGCACATCCCCATGGAGCCGAAGGGGTTTCCCCAGCGTAAACTGGAGAAAAACGGCCTGCTCCTCTCAGAGAGCAGTGCCGACATCGAACGGCAGATGGCGGAGTATCTCCAGACGGTCCCCCATGCGGTAGGGGCCAACAATCACATGGGGTCGAGTTTTACGGAAAACGGGGAAAAGATGGAGGTGGTGCTGAAGGTGCTGCAGGGAAAGGGACTGTATTTCATCGACAGCAAGACGTCGTCTGCCTCCGTCGGCTACAGCCTGGCGAAAAAGATGGGGATGCGGGCGGCGTCGCGCCAGGTGTTTCTCGACAACACCCTTGATGTGGCCGCTATCACCAGCCAGTTGGACCAGGTGGCCGCTCTGGCGCGCAAGCGGGGGAGCGCCATCGCCATCTGCCATCCCCATCGGCAGACCATCCAGGCCCTTGCCGCCGCCATGCCCCGGATGCAGCGGGAGGGGATCAGGTTCGTGGCGGCGTCGGAACTGGTCAACTAAATACTGCGCCACATTTGAGCGCTACCTGCGTTGGCGCGTCGTCGGTTTCCTCGACGTACTGATGTACGCCTCGTCGCTTCCTCCTTGCCGCCTTGGTATCATCTCAAATCTGACGCTGTAATCAGACATCAGGGCCAAACGTCGTTATGGTCTGGCGGGCAACTGCTCCATGATCTTCCGTTTCAGCCGGGCGAATTCCCGGTAACGCTCTTCCTCAAGGATCGCGTCCGGCTCCTGGGGATTGACGGGATGAATGAAGAGCACCCCGTCCCGGAACCCGCTGTCAAGCCCCGCCAGTGTCTCCGTCATGAGCAGGTGCAGTTTGCTCCGTTCCCTGCTGAGAAATCCACCTTCGAATTCCTTCACGGGGAAATCCTTCCGCTGCAGCGGTGAACCGTCCCGCTTGAGGCGGCTGAATTCCACCTGCTGCCCCGACCCGTTTGCGACGGGGCGGCAGACGAACACCGACTCCCGGGCCACGTCCCGTACCATCTGGGCGGCAGGGGAGGCGGCCTGCTCCGTGCCGATGCCGTAAATGTTTGTGGTGAGAAAGCTGTCGAAGCAATCCGTGTCGAGGAAGCCGCTGGCCCCCCCGTCGGAGGTTTCGAAGAAATAGCCGGTTGAGCCGTTCCCCGCCGGTCGGCCGCAGAAGAGGCACTCCCGTTTTACCCCGCTCAGCCTGCCGAAAAATTCCGCCTTCTTCCGGTCCGTTTCCGCCGTCTGCCACTGGTTGAAAAGGAGGGCGCGGGGTTCGATGGTCGCCGAAATATCATCCAGAATCGTTCGCGCCAGCTCGGCGAACTGGCCGTGGACGTCCGTTCCCCGGGCATGGGTGAGGATGGGGTAGATGCGGCCGTCCGGGTTGGTGTTGAGGCTTTCCACCTTGGGGCTCTTGGAGATGAAGGTGCTGAGGCAGCGGTAGCCACGGTTGACGGCATAGGCCCTGAGCAGGCTCTTCTGGTCCCTGAACGGTCCGTCGAACTTGATCCGTTCGTCGATGAGGCAGGGGATGAGGGAGAGACTCTTCTTGTCCAGGCCGCGTTTGTCGAAGGTTTCGAAGATGTTGCGGCAGTTTTCCAGGGAAGGCATGTCCTTCACCGGGATGAGCACCCGGTCGGCGGCATAGAGGGCGTTCTGGGTGAGGATATCCAGGTCGGGGCGGGTGTCGATGATGAGCACTCCCGGGATCCGGGACTGGGCCAGAAGCCTGGCCAGGGTCATGGGGCTCCGGATGGCGCCCTTCAGGTCACCGAGGGCCGTGGACGACGGGATGTAGTTGATGCCGTACTGGCCGGTGTGGAGGAGGTCGCAGCCGGGGGTCTCCATGAGGAGGTCGGCTACGCTCCCCCGGGGTGCCTGCCCCTTGAATTCGAACATCTTGTCCACGGAGAAATGGTTGTCGAAGGAGAAGATGGAGACCGGCAGCTCTTCATGGAGTGCCCTGAGAAAAATGGCGAGGTTGGTGGCGAGGGTGGTCTTGCCGACCCCCCCTTTTTCCGACGAAACGGTAATGACATAAGGGTATGCGTGATTTTCCATGGGAGGGATGATAGTATGGAACGAACCGTATCGTCAACCGGTTTGAGATGGCGAACTGATGGGAGACCATGGTGGAGCTTTTCGGTGAAAAACGGATACTGACCGTCACCCAGTTGACCGGACTCATCCGGGGGGTGCTGGAGGAGAATTTCGAGCACGTCTGGGTGGAGGGGGAGATCTCCAACCTGGCCATGCCGGCGTCGGGGCATCTCTATTTCACGCTCAAGGATGCCGGTGCCCAGCTGCGCTGCGTCATGTTCCGCGCCTCGACCCGGGCGCTGAAGTTCAAGCCGCGGGATGGCATGGGGCTGATCGTCCGGGGACGCCTGACGGTCTACGACCAGCGGGGCGATTATCAGCTGCTGGTGGAATACCTGGAACCCCGGGGGCTCGGCGCGCTGCAGATGGCCTTCATTCAGCTCAAGGAGCGTCTGGCGAAGGAGGGGCTGTTCGCCGAGGAACACAAGAGACCGATTCCGCGCCTGCCCCGGCGGATCGGCATCGTCACCTCCGCCACCGGCGCGGCCATCCACGATATCCTCACGGTGCTGAACCGGCGCTTCGCCAACCTGGAGATACTCCTCTACCCGGTACGGGTGCAGGGGGAGGGGGCGGCGGCAGAGATCGCCGGAGCCATACGGGATTTCAACCGCCTCGGCATGGCGGACGTGCTCATCGTCGGGCGTGGCGGGGGCTCCCTCGAAGACCTGTGGGCGTTCAACGAGGAGGAGGTGGCCCGGGCCATCCACCAGTCGCGGATTCCGGTCATCTCGGCGGTCGGGCACGAGGTGGATTTCACCATCGCCGATTTCGTCGCCGACCTCCGGGCTCCGACTCCCTCGGCGGCGGCGGAGCTCGTGGTCCGGAGCAAGTCCGAACTGGTTGCCGAGGTGGATTCCCTCTCCCACCGCCTCCTGCAGGCAATTGATCGCCGGCTGGCAGAACTCGGAGGGGAGGTGCAGGTCCTCAGCCGTTCGCTCAAGGACCCGACCCTGCTCCTGGGCCATCTCGCCCAGCGGGTCGACGATCTGGCCGGCCGGCTCACCCTGGCCTGCCGCGGTGGGGAGGAACGGCGCCGTCATCTGGTGCAGGTGCTCGTCAACCGGCTACGCCTGCAGAATCCGGAGGTTGAGGTGGAGCGGGGGCGGGAGCTGTTGCTGGGGCTGACGAACAGGGCCGAGCGGGCCATGGAACGACGCCTGGAGAACGCCCGGGAAGGCATTGCGTTCAGTGCCGGCAAGCTGGAAGCGCTTTCACCCCTAGCGACCCTGGCGCGGGGTTATGCCATTGCAAACCTGCTGCCGGAAGGGACCGTGATTCGTCAAAGCTCGCAGCTCGCGGCGGGGGACCGGCTGAGCCTTCGCTTTTCGAAGGGGAGCGCCCTCTGCCGGGTCGACTCCTGTGAGGATTAATCTGAAAATGGTAGTTGCAGGGAGCTTCGTTCACTCCGCCGACAGGCTCAACTTGACTGGAAACGGGTATTCTGTATAATAACGGCTCACTTTTGCCGGGGAAGGACCGTGCCATGGCCGTGGAAAAATTCGAAACATCCCTGAAGAAGCTGGAAGAGGTGGTCAAGAAGCTCGAAGGGGGTGAGCTTTCCCTGGAGGACTCCCTCAAGGCGTTCGAGGAAGGGGTCAGGCAGGCGGCGTTCTGCAACAAGAAGCTCAACGAGGCGGAACAGCGGGTTGAGATGCTCCTCAAGCAGAAGGACGGGAGCTTCGGGAAGGTGCCGTTCAGGCTGGACGACGAGTAACTATTTATTTGTCTGAGTGAGGGGTGAGGCGGCGGGGGGCACTCGCTCCGAAAAGAGTCAAGCGTCACACTCGGCTTTTCAACGCGTACTAAGTTGCTGTTTCTGATGCTTTCCTTTTAAATCCCGTCAGGTGCTTTTTTGCGGGACCCTTTTCTCCGCGAGAACCCCCGCCACCTTTCAGTATGATTTCGCGGGGATGTGCAACCAGCATTGGATCCAATGTTTCACTACCCATAGTAAAGAGAGAGAACCATGGACCTTAAAGCATATCTGAAAGAGCGCTGCCAGCTGGTGGACGGGGCGCTGGACCGTTATCTCCCCCGGGAGGACGAACTGCCCTCCTCTCTCCACCGCTCCATGCGGTACTCTGTGTTTGCCGGGGGGAAGAGGGTCCGGCCGATCCTCATGCTGGCCGCCTGCGAGGCGGCGGGGGGAAACATCGACCAGGCGATGCCGGCTGCCTGCGCCATGGAGATGATCCATACCTATTCCCTCATCCATGACGACCTGCCGGCCATGGACGACGACGATTTCCGGCGCGGTAACCCGACCAACCACAAGGTGTTCGGGGAAGCAACCGCGATCCTGGCCGGCGACGGGCTCCTGACCGAGGCCTTCATCCTCCTCAGCAGTCCGGAAGCGGGCGGCGATCTTCCTCCCCGGGAGCGGGTGGCGGTCATACAGGAAATCGCCCGGTGCGCCGGTTCCCGCGGTATGGTGGGGGGGCAGGTGGTGGACATGGAGAGCGAGGGGAAGAAGGAGATCGACCTGCCGACGGTCCAGTACATCCACACCCACAAGACGGGGGCCCTCATCAAGGCGTCCGTCAAGGCCGGCGCCATCCTCGGCGGAGCCGGCGAGGCGGAAGTGGCGGCCCTCACCCGGTATGGGGAGGCGATCGGCCTGGCCTTCCAGATTGCCGACGATATCCTGGATATCGAGGGGACCACGGAGGAGATCGGCAAGGACGCCGGGAGCGACGAGGCGCGCGGAAAAGCGACCTATCCGGCGGTGGTCGGACTTGCCGAGGCCAAGCGGCGGGCCGCCGAACTGACCGACATGGCGCTGGCGGCCCTCGGTCCGTTCGATGCCAAGGCCGATCCCCTGCGGGAGATCGCCAAATACATCGTGTACCGGAAATCGTGATGGCACCGATCCTGGAAACAATCAACGGGCCCGAGGATCTGAAGAAGCTGGGGGGCAGGGAACTCGTACAACTGGCGGAGGAACTGCGCCAGGAGATCATTGCCACCTGCGCTGCCAATGGCGGCCACCTGGCACCGAGCCTCGGCGTGGTGGAGTTGACTCTTGCCCTGCACCGGGTGTTCTCTTCTCCCCAGGACAAGATCGTCTGGGACGTGGGGCACCAGGCATATGCCCACAAGCTCCTGACCGGCCGCCGCGAGCGCTTCCGCACCCTCCGGACCCTGGGGGGGATAAGCGGTTTCCCCAAGCGTGCCGAATCGGTGCACGATGCCTTCGACGTGGGGCACTCCTCCACCTCCATTTCCGCCGCCCTCGGTTTTGCGGTGGGGCGGGACCTGCGGAAGGGGAACAACAAGGTCATCGCCGTCATCGGGGACGGTTCCATGACCGGGGGGATCGCCTACGAGGGGCTCAATCATGCCGGGCACCTGAACAAGGACCTAGTGGTGATTCTCAACGACAACGAGATGTCCATCGCGGAGAACGTGGGGGCGCTCTCCAAGTTCCTTTCACGCACCATCACGAGCGAATTCGTCCACAAGATCAAGAAGGACGTGGAAGGTTTTCTGGAGGGACTCGACGGGCTTGGCCGCAATGTGCTGCAGGTAGCGAAGCGGGCCGAGGAATCCCTCAAGGGGCTCTTCACGCCGGGTATGCTCTTCGAGGCTTTCGGTTTCGAGTATATCGGCCCCATCGACGGCCACGATGTGGAACTCCTGCAGGAGACCCTGGAAAGGGTGAAGCGGTTCGACGATGCCGTGCTGATCCACGTGCTGACCAAGAAAGGAAAGGGATACCGACCCGCCGAGGAGAATCCCTCCCTGTTCCATGGCGTCGGCCCCTTCGAGATCGCCACCGGCAAGATCATCAAGGGGAAGGGGGGAGCCGCATCCTATACGGGGATATTCGGCGAGACAATAAAGAAGATCGCCGCCGAGGACGACAAGGTGTGCGCCATCACTGCCGCCATGCCCGACGGCACGGGTCTGACCCCTTTTGCCAAGGAGTTTCCCGCCCGCTTTTTCGATGTGGGGATCGCCGAGCAGCATGGCGTCACCTTCGCCGCAGGTCTTGCTGCTGAGGGGTACAAACCGGTCTTTGCGGTCTATTCGTCCTTTCTCCAGCGGGCCTACGACCAGGTATTCCATGACGTCTGCCTTCAGAACCTGCCGGTGGTCTTCGCCATCGACCGGGCAGGGGTCGTGGGGAGCGACGGGCCGACCCATCACGGGGTATTCGACCTCTCCTATCTCCGCTCCCTCCCCAACCTGACCATCATGGCTCCCAAGGACGAAAACGAACTGCAGCACATGCTCCAGACCGCCATTGATCTGGGATCTCCCGTGGCGGTCCGCTATCCACGGGGGAACGGCTACGGCGTCCCCCTCGACCAGAAATTTCATTCCCTTCCCATCGGCAGGGGGGAGGTGGTGCGGGAGGGTAAGGACGGGGTCATCATCGCCCTTGGCACCATGGTTGTTCCGGCGCTTGAGGCAGCCGAACTCCTCGCCGGCGAGGGGATCGGGATGGCGGTGGTGAACGCCCGATTCGTCAAGCCCCTGGACCGGGAGTTGATCCTCTCCCTGGCCGACCGGAACTGCCCGCTGTTTACCGTGGAGGAGAACGCTCTGCAGGGTGGCTTCGGTTCGGCGGTTCTTGAGCTTCTCGCGGATGAAGGATACGCCGACCTCGCCGTCGCTCGCCTCGGCTTTCCGGACCAGTTCATCGAACAGGGGGAACAGCCCGAACTGCGTGGCCGCTACGGTCTCGATCCGGAGGGGATAGCGGCAGCGGTTCGGAAGAAGATGCACGTGTGAGGCCGGAGCATCCCGGCTTTATTCGAGCGTGTACAGCACGGTTAAAACTGTGCTAGAGTGGTTCCATGACCTACGACGAGCTTACCCGGGCCCTTGCGCTGTTTGACCTTCCCTTGCGGGTTACCCTGCGCCAGATCAAGAACCGTCACCGCGAGCTGGTGCGGCGTTACCATCCCGACGGGGGAGAGGTGGACGATCCGGAACGGATTCGGGCGATCAACGCCGCCTACAGGATCATCCGCGACTATGTGGAGAATTACCGCTACTCCTTTGCCGAAGATGAGTTCTACGAACAGAACCCCGACGAACGTCTCCGGCGCCAGTTTGCCGATGCGCCGTTGTGGGGTAGCAGGTAATACCGTGACATCCCTTTCGGTGCAGCGAAAGCTATTCCTTCCCCTTGTTTTCCTCGTGACCCTTGCGGTTATTTCCCCCGCCTTTGCCAATGATCCGGTCCTTCACAACGATTACGCCCTGAAACTCCTCGAACAGGGGGAGTACGAGAAAGGACTCGAACATTTTCAGAGGGCTTTTGCTTTTTCTCCCTATGATGAAACCTTGCGAAAGAACCTGGCGGAGGCCTATACCTACGTGGGGATGCGGCAGATGGAGCAGAAACTCTACGATGCGGCAGCGGACAGTTTCGACCATGCGCGGGAACTGTTTCCCGAGGCACCCCGTTACGCTGTCCTCCGCGGTATCGCCCTGCATGCCGTCAAGCGTTATGAGGGGGCGATTCATGAACTGGAACGGGCCCGCTCCCTGGGTGAGACCTCTCCCGAGCTCTACTACCACTTGGGGAGGGCCTATTACGACAGCGACAATCTGGCCCTTGCCCTTGAGATGTGGGAGAAGGGGTTGGAACTGGACCCGGCCCGTGCCGCCATCCGGGAACTGGCGGACAAGGCCCGGCGTGAGCTGGCACTGGAGGGGCGGATGGACAAGGGGTACAGTTCCCGGTTCTCTCTCTCCTACGATACGGAACTGAAGTCGCTCCTCGCCGGCGAGATCCTCGATGTCCTGGAGGCGGCCTACAACCGGGTCGGCGCTGATCTGGGATATTTCCCCGATGCTCGGGTACAGGTGCTTCTCTACACCAAAAAAGATTTCAAGGCTCTGACCGACAGCCCCGACTGGTCGGGTGGCCTCTACGACGGCAAGATCCGTATTCCGCTCGGGGGGGCCACGGGGATGACGGCCCTGCTTCGAAACGTTCTTGTTCACGAGTATACCCATGTGGTGGTATTCGAGATGACAAAAGGTAACTGCCCCACCTGGCTCAACGAGGGATTGGCGGAACTGGAGGGGAGAAAGGAGTTCAACCAGCCCATGGCCGAACTGGGTCGCGTGGCACGACGCGGGGGATATGTATCCTTTCAGCTTCTCGAAAGGCCGTTCAGTACCCTGTCCGACAAACAGGTGGCCCTGGCCTATCAGCAGAGTTATGCCCTGGTGAATTTCATGGTTGGACGGTACGGCTGGCACAAGATACAGGAGATTCTCCGGTTGCTGGGGACCGGAAAGCCTGTTGCCGATGCCATCGGGGTGGCACTTGCCGATTATGGCGTTGATTATTCCGGTGTGGTACAGGAATGGCAGGGGAATATGACCAGGGAGTACGGCGTGCCGGAGCACCCGTCACCAGAGTAGATAACGGGTATATTTCACTGTAATTTATTATTCTTGCCGAGCGGGTTGAAGTGTGTAATACTTGTTGCGAGTTTTCATTGGTCCCGCCTCCGGACCATATTCCGCACAGCGAGAGCTTCCCATGACCATACACAAACTGCAACCGGACAGCACTATCGGCAGCCGTATCAAGCAGGTACGGCAGGCACTGGGTCTCACCCAGCAGATGTTCGCCGATTCCCTCGGGATCGTCCAGGGGTTTCTCAGCAGCATAGAGCGGGGCAAGAAGGTTCCGTCCGAAACGTTGATCATTGCCCTCTGCCATTATTTCAACATCGACCGCGAATGGCTCTGCATAGGACGCGGGGAGATGCGTCGGGTAGGAGGGGAGACCCGCATGCGGGGCGAGGCGGCGAGCATTCCGCTCTTGCAGAAAATCTCCGAGGGGTTTCCCGCATCGATCAAAGCGGAGGACGTGGTCGAGTACATAAGGGCTCCGAAAGCGGGGGAGGGGTGCTATGCCCTCATCTGTTACGGCAATTTCATGTCACCGACCATTCTCGACGGTGATCTGGTGCTGTTCGTTACGGACTTGGAGCCCAAAAACGGCGACGTCGTCCTGCTGAACAACCTCTGGGGTGATGTGATCATGCGGCGTTACCGGGTCTCTGGAGGAGAGACGATATTTTCCCCGGATAACACATCCTATGCTCCTTTCAAGCCGGAACCGAACACCAGAATCGTCGGAACGGTAGTGGATGTCTGGCGGAAGGTTATATTCTAGTTTCGATCAATCACCGGCCGTACCTTTTTCTCGGGGAATCGGAATTGTATCTTGACAGCGGTTGTTTGCTCGGATATAAAAGACAAAACAGGTCCTAAAGGTGTATCGATGATGGAGTTGACCCGTAAGGGAGAATACGCGATCAGGGGGATGATTTATCTTGCCCGGCAGGCGCCGGGAAAGATGGCGCTCATCAGCGAAATCGCCGAGGCAACCGAGGTCCCCCAGACGTTTCTGGCGAAAATATTCCAGAATTTTGCCAAACTCGGCCTGGTCAACTCGTATCGGGGTACGGGTGGCGGGTTCATGCTGGGGCGCGCCGCATCCAGGATCACCCTGCGGGAGGTTGTCGAGGCGGTCGAGGGGCCTATCATCCCGAACCGTTGCCTGATGGGAAACGGGGCCTGTGATTTCGACAGGCAATGTAACGTCCATCCGGTCTGGCGTCGTGTTCAGAGTCAGGTAGTGCAGATACTCGAAAGCGTTACCATCGAAGAACTGGCCCGGTAACAGGGCTGATTTTTTTGCCTGAAAACAGGACAAAATAAGTCCTGTTAGCGGCATCTTATAATGCTGCCTGTTGGAGATGGCGCGTACATGAACTTCCATTCTTACGGTTATCGTTTACACTAAAATTGTTTGCCGGCGTACCACAGTAGCCGGCGCTTATTCCCGTGCAGGAGGTTTTCATGAATCAGCAGGAAGGTTATGCGGACGATGTGGTCAAGGGGTTTATCACCTGGAGCATGGTCTGGGGCCTGGTGGCGGTGCTGGTGGGGGTCCTTGTCTCCCTGCAGCTGGCATGGCCGCAATTGAACCTGCCCCCCTATCTCACCTATGGACGACTTCGACCCATCCATACCAATGCGGGAATATTCGGCTGGGGGATCGGCAGCTTCATGGCCTTTTTCTTCTACATCACCCAGCGGCTCACCAGGACTCCCCTCTGGAGCCCCGGTCTTGCCAGGTTTCAACTCTATCTGTTCAACGTCGTCATTGCCCTGGCCGCCGTCACCCTCGCCCTGGGGATGAACCGCTCCAAGGAGTACGCCGAACTGGAGTGGCCGGTAGCCCTGCTGGTGGTGGTGCTCTGGGTGATCTTCGCCGTCAACATCATCATGACCATCGTGAAGCGTAAAGAGGAGCAGATGTACATCTCCCTCTGGTACATACTCGCCACCCTGGTCGGGGTTGCGGTCCTCTACCTGGTTAACAACGCCGGTATTCCCGTCTCCCTCACCAAGTCCTATTCCGCCTATGCGGGCGCCAACGATGCCAACGTCCAGTGGTGGTACGGCCACAACGCCGTCGCCATGGTGCTCACCACGCCGCCGCTGGCGATATTCTACTACTTCCTTCCCAAGTCCACCGGTGTGCCGATCTACAGCCATCGCATGGGGGTCATTGCCTTCTGGAGCCTCATCTTCATGTATCTCTGGACCGGTGCCCACCACCTCCTCTGGACTCCGGTCCCCGACTGGGTCCAGACCCTGGCCATGGCCTTTTCCATCATGCTCATCGCCCCTTCGTGGGGAGCGGTGTTCAACGGCTATTTCTCCATGAACGGCCAGTGGCACCAGATGCGGGAAAACTACCTCGTGAAGTTCCTCATTTTCGGCATTACCTTCTACGGTCTCCAGACCCTCCAGGGGCCATCCCAGGCGGTGCGCACCTTCTCCGCCTTCATCCATTACACCGACTGGGTCCCCGGCCATGTCCACATGGGAACGCTCGGCTGGGTTTCGCTGGTGCTGTTCGCCGCCATTTACTACACGGTTCCCCGTCTCTACAACACCGAGATCTACAGTGTCAAACTGGTGAACCTCCACTTCTGGCTGGCGGTCATCGGTCAGCTCATATTCTCCATCACCATGTGGATTGCCGGCGTGCAGCAGGCGACCATGCTCCATGCCACCAATCCCGACGGCAGCCTCCACTACAGCTTCATGGAGACGCTCATCGAACTGTACCCTTACTGGCATGGCCGGGCGCTGGGAGGCATCATCTACCTGGCGAGCATGGTGATATTCCTCTACAACATCATTAAAACGGCAAACGGTGGCCGGCTGGCATCCGCGCCGGAACGAGCCTAGGAAAGGAGAGACCATGCTGGAGAAAAAACCGATTATCCTTCTTTTGCTGGCTACTGCGGTTATCCTTGTCGGAACCATCGTTACCATGGTAGCCCCTTTCAAGTGGATCAACGATCCCAAGCTGCAACTGGCCGGCGTCAAACCCTACACCCCGCTGCAGCTGGAAGGTCGCGACATCTACATCCGCGAAGGGTGCAACAACTGTCATACCCAGACGGTCAGACCCCTTCTGGCTGATGTGGAGCGGTATGGCGAGTACTCCAAGGTCGGGGAATTCGTCCATGACCAGCCATTCCTCTGGGGCTCGCGGCGGACCGGGCCGGACCTTGCGCGCATCGGGGGGAAATATCCCAATGCCTGGCATTACCGGCACATGGAAGACCCCCAGTCCATGGTTCCCCGTTCCAATATGCCGAAGTACGCCTTTCTGAAAAAGCAGCTCGATTCACGTCTGACGGAGAAGAAGATGAAGGCCCTCGGCTTCCCCTACACCCACGCCGATTTGGCGGCGCTGCAGGGGAAGACGGAAATGGATGCGATGGTGGCCTACATGCAGAAGCTGGGGAACGACATCCCGTGGCGCAAGGCGTCACAGGTGACGGTGACGGGTGATATGAAAAATCCCTACCAGGACGACAAGACAGTTATCCAGGAAGGGAAGGCTCTTTACGACAAGGAGTGTGCCCAGTGCCACGGTGCTGACCTGAAGGGTGGGGTGGGACCGGCGCTTGCCGACATCGACAAACCCGATGCGGAGGTATTCAAGAGCATCTACGCCGGCATCGAGTCCGGCGGCATGCCTGCCTACGGAGAGTCCCTGGGCAAAGACCGGGTCTGGAAGCTGACCACCTTCATCAAGTACCACCAAGGGAAATGACATGGATCTGGCGAGCGTCTACTATCTCGGAGTAACCCTGCTTCTGTTCGGTGTTTTCGTGCTGATCGTTGCCCGGACTTACAGCCGCAAGCGACGGGAGCAGGGTGAATCCCCCAAATACCGGATGCTGGACGAAGATTAACTTACCGTTCCGAGTTTCCGTTTCGGTCTCAGGAGCCGTAAGGGCTCGGAAACCGTGGCCGGAGACCGTTCAGGAGGATATGATGGCTGAACAGCACGACTTCGATGGGATAAAGTACCGGGAAGAACAGAAGTCTCCCGGCGTTTTCCGCCTGCTCTTCTATGGCCTTGCGGCCTGGGGTGTCGTTTTCATGGGGTACTACCTCTTCAGCGGCTGGAGTTCGGAGGCCGAATTTGCCGAGAAAAAGAAGGCGAAGGAGGAGATGCTGGTCAAGGCGCCCGCCCTGACCGCTCCCCATGCCGAAGGGAAAAAGGAAGACTATGTGGCCACGGGAAAGGCGCTCTATGCCGAGCGCTGTGCCGCCTGCCACGGACCCGAGGCCAAGGGGGGTATCGGTCCCGACCTGACGGCCGGCAGTTACAAATTCGGCCGGGATATGGCAGCCGTCACCTCGTCTATCAGTGACGGGCGCCCCGGCGGCATGCCCGAGTTCAAGAGCCAGCTGTCCCATGAGCAGATCGAGGCGCTGGTGCAGTACGTCCTGTCACTCAAGTAACCGATGAACCCACCGCTGGTTGCGTCCAAGCGAAAACTGGTCCAGTGGCTCACCACCCTCCTGGTTCTCCTGCTTCCCTTTCTCCGGGCGGGTGGCGAGTCGCTCCTCCGCATCGATGCGGCCAGCCGTTCCATCCTCTTTTTCGGCGCCACACTCCGGATCGAGGAGTTCTATCTCTTCCTGATGGCAGTTCTCATCCTGGTCTTCGCGTTCTTCTTCATCACCATGGTCTTCGGCCGGGTCTGGTGCGGCTGGCTCTGTCCCCAGACCACCATCACCGATCTGGCAGAGTTCCTTGACCGGCAGGTGGGAAGGCTGGCCGGGAAAGGGTCCCCCTCTCTCGTACTGCGGCACATGGTCTACCTTGCCATCGCGTCGACCGTGGCTGCCAATCTCGTCTGGTATTTCATCTCTCCCTACGATTTTTTCCCGCGGCTGGCAAGGGGGGAGACGGGGCTGGTGGCGGGGATAACCCTGGTCAGCGTGGCTGCCATCGTCTATCTCGACCTTGCGTTGGTGCGCCGCACGTTCTGTACGACGGTCTGTCCCTACGGGCGCATCCAGCTCATGACCATGGACCGGAACACCTTGACCCTGGAGTTCGATCCGGCTGTGGCGGATCGCTGCAAGCGCTGTGACGCCTGTGTGCGGGCCTGCCCTGTGGGGATTGACATCAGGGAAGGGTTGCAGGTAGAGTGCATCAACTGCGGACGCTGTCTGGATGCCTGCCGACAGGTCATGGCGCCGGACCGCCAGCCTGGCCTTATCCATTACACGTTCGGCAGGAAGGAGGATGGGGGGGGGAGGCCGGTCAACGTCAAATCGGTGTTGCTGGCGGGGATGGTCCTTCTTCTGACGGTAATGCTGGTGTATGCCGTGGTTACCCGCAAGCAGGCTACCATCAAGATCATGCGGGCCGGAAGCGGCGAGGTCCGCCGCCTCCCTGACGGCACGCTGGTCAACGCCTATTCCGCCTATCTGGAGAACCGGTCCCGGCAAAGGAGAGAGTACACCATCAGCGTTTCGGGGCCGGCCGGCAGTCGGACGGAGCTTTTCGGCCGGGTGCGGGGCCTGTGGCTCGACCCCAACGCCAACCGCCGGGTCGATTTCTTCGTCAAACTGGTGCCGGCGCCGAAGGACCAGTCGCAACTGACCGTTTCCCTCAGCAGTGAGGGGAAGGTGCTGGCGACCGCCCTTGCCTCCTTTCCGGTCCGCTGATGGGCAACCGTCGCGCAAAGGAACATTTCGACATGTCAGACCATACTGCTTCACATGGCACGTGCTGGAAGTACGCTGTTATCGGGCTGGTGGCCCTGTTTGCCGCCGCGATGATTGTTTCCCTATCCCTCGCCTCCCGGCGCGTCAGCCGGGTGGTGGACCGGGAGTACTATGTCCATGGCCTCGATTACCAGCGGGAAGGCGAACAGCTGGCCAATGGTGTGCGCTTGGGGTGGCGTCTTGAAACCGCCTATGCCGACGGAATTGTCACTCTCAGGGCCACAGACGGTGCGGGGCGACCGGTCAGCGGCGGGAGGGTGGTGCTGCGTAATGTGGAGAGGGGACGGACGCCGCAGGGTGAAAGCGGCTTCGCCACGCCGGGCTTCACGGAGGAGAGTCCCGGTGTCTACCGTGCACGGGTCGTTTTCGCACATCCCGGCGATCTGCGGGGACAGGTCATGGTAAGCAGGGGCAATGCCGCCGTGGCGTCCCGTCTGGTGCTTCTGCAGTGAGCGCGGCTGCCGAACAGTGCTGTCACTGCGGTGCGGAAATCCTGCCAGCCCAGCGGATAGCGATGGAAAACGAGGGGGTGGAGCGTGTTTTCTGCTGTCGCGGCTGTCATGGCGCCTATCTGCTCATAACCGGCGTGGGGCTCGGTGAGTTCTACCGTCGTCGGGAGTGGGATAATGCCGGCCTGCCTGCGGGTGCGTACCGGGAGCAGTACAGCGACTCTTATCTGGCCCCGTTTGTCCGTCACGAAGAGGGAGAGGGGGTGCTGGAGGTCCTCATTGACGGCATCAGGTGCGCCAGCTGCGCCTGGCTCAACGAGAAGATACTGGCCCGGCTCGATGGGGTACGTGATGTGCGGGTCAACTATGCCACCAGCAGGGCACGGGTGAGATTCGACCCGGCCCTGGCGGCGCCCTCCCGGATATTCCAGCGCATTGCCGATCTCGGTTACCTGCCGCGCCCCTACACCCTGGCGGACAGCGAGGCGGCGGCAGCCCGGGAAAAACGGGGGCTCCTCATCCGTTTCGGCACCGCGTTTTTCCTCACCATGCAGCTCATGGCCTACTCATTTGCCCTCTATGCCGGCTACTTCCAGGGTATAGCCGCCGACACGAGGCAGACCATGCAGTTCTTCTCCCTGCTGGTCACCACGCCGGTCGTTTTTTACTGCGGTTGGCCATTCCTGGTGGGCGCCTGGCGTGGCATGAAGAACCGTACCCCGGGGATGGACCTCCTGATCGCCATCGGCGCGCTCTCCTCCTATTTTTACAGTGTCTACGCCCTGTTCGGCGGTGGCGAGGTCTATTTCGAAACAGCCGCCATGATCGTCACCCTGATCCTGTTCGGCCGTCTCCTGGAGCATGCGGCCCGAAGGAGGGCTGCGGCGGGCGTGGAGCGGTTCCTCTCCCTCTCCCCCCCCGAAGCGCAGCGGCTTACCTCGAACGGCGTCGAACGGGTGGCTTCCGCCATTCTGCGCCCCGGTGATATCCTGCTGGTAGGTGCGGGGGAGCGTTTTCCGGTTGACGGTCATGTAAGTGCCGGCGTGACCGAGGTGGACGAATCGCCGGCCACCGGCGAGGCCCTGCCGGTGGCAAAACAGCCCGGTGCCCCGGTGATAGGGGGGAGCATCAACCTTACCGGCACGGTACAGGTCACGGTTGATCTGCCGCTCGGGGAGAGTTTCGTTGCCCGGGTGGCACGACTGGTGGAAGAGGCACAGAATCGCCGGGCGCCGGTCCAGCAACTGGCTGACCGGGTTGCAGCGCTGTTCGTGCCGGTGGTGCTCGTCCTGGCCGGGATCACCCTTTGCTGGCAGCTGGCGGGAGGGGCCGCCCCCGCCATCGCACTGATGAACGCCCTTGCCGTGGTGCTCATCGCCTGCCCTTGTGCCCTGGGACTCGCCACGCCGACGGCGATTCTGGCCGGTTCCGGCGTCGCTGCCGCTTCGGGAGTCATATTCAAGGGGGGTGACGTGCTCGAACGGCTGGCCCGGGTGACGGTGGTCGCATTCGACAAGACCGGCACCCTGACCCGTGGAGAGCCCCGGATAACGGAAGTTCTTCCCGTGCCGGGCATTGCCGGGGACCGACTCCTGGGACTGGCCGCCGCGGTGGAGGCTGGTTCGACCCATCCCTTGGCCCGTGCCATCGTTGCGGAGCATGCAAGGTCGGGAGGGAAGGACACTCCGGCCGAAGACGTCCGGACTGTTGCCGGTGGTGGCGTGACCGGCGTGGTCGCCGGCATGCGGGTGGCGGCGGGGAACCGGCGATTTCTCCAGGGAGAGGGGGTTCAGGTGCCGGACGACCTGCAGGAGCCAGCGCCGGGGGAGACCGCCGTGCATCTGTCCGAGGCGGGGTGCTACCGGGGAACGCTCGTATTGCAGGACGGGGTGCGGGATGGTGCGTCCGACATCGTCCGCTACTTCCAGGAGAGGGGGGTGGCCTGCCACCTCTTGAGCGGTGACCGCCAGGAATCCGCCCGCACCATTGCCCGCCAGGTCGGAATCGAAAACGTCCGGGGAGACCTTCTGCCGGCCGACAAGGGGACTTTGATAGAAGATATGCAGAGAGGGGGCGCAGTGGTGCTCATGGCCGGCGACGGCATCAATGATGCGCCTGCCCTTGCCACTGCCGCAGTGGGGTGCGCCCTCGCGGGGGGGACGGACATTGCCATCGAAACCTCTGATTTGGTGCTGGCAAAGGGTGATCTGGCAAGGCTTCGCCTTGCCCACCGGGTGGCCCGCCGCACCATGGCCGTGGTGCGGCAGAACCTGGGGTGGGCCTTCATCTACAACCTGGTCGGCATCCCCCTTGCCATGACCGGCCGGCTAACCCCCGTCTACGCCGCGGCGGCCATGGCCCTGAGTTCGCTCTGCGTGGTGGGGAATTCGTTACGTCTCCAGAGGTCCGACCATGGATGAATCGATCGTCATCCTTATTATTCTCTCCCTTCTGCTCGGTGCCGGCTGCTGGCTGGTCTTCATCTGGGCGGTGAAAAAGGGCGAATTCGACGACATGGAACGCCCCAAGCACCGGATGCTGGACGATGATGAGGAGCGGCGCCCGTGACCGAAATCTGGTTGGCTTTCCTCGCCGGTCTGGCCGGAAGTCCCCATTGTCTGGGGATGTGCGGCGGCATCGTGACGGCCCTGGCGCTCAACTGTCGGCAGGAGGGGCGCCGGGGACGCCTGCTGTTCCAGTTGGGCTACAACCTGGGACGGATGGGGACCTATGCCCTGCTCGGTGTGGCGGCCGGCTTCATCGGCGCCTCCCTGGATGTCCTCCTTCTCAAATCCCTCTCCGCCTGGGTTTTTGTCGCAGCCAACGGCTTTGTCATGCTTGTCGGCCTGGCGTCACTCCTGGGAAGCCGTTACAACCTCGTCACGCTGGAAAGCAGTGGTGGCCGACTCCTGGCAGGGCCGCTCCGCTGGGCTCTGGCCGGTTCCTCCTCCGCCCGATCGATCCCTCTTGGTCTCATCCTCGGCTTTCTTCCCTGCGGTCTGGTCTACGCGCCCCTCATTGCTGCTGCAAGCAGCGGCAGCCCCCTGCGGGGAGGGGCAGTCATGGCGGCCCTCGGTCTCGGCACCCTGCCGGTCATGCTTGGCTTCGGTTCCTTGGCGACCCTCTGTTCCGTCCAGCTCAAAGGCGTCGTGTCCCGGTTGGCAGGCCTGCTGGTTGCGCTCATCGGTTTTGCGGGGCTCTGGCGGATTCTGGGCAGACTTGGTTACGTGCCGCCGTTTCCCCTCTGGTGAGCCGTAGGCGGTTATGCCAGTCCATCCTGCACTGCCAGGAATTTATCCGACAGGTTGAGCTTTCTCCCATGTGTGGTTAAATTACAGTTGTCTAATCATTTATGCCTGTCAGGGAGGTAGCTATGAGATTCGATTGCTTGGTCAGTGGAGTCATGGCATGTTTAATTGTCAATGGTGTGGCCTGGGGAGCGGATGATCTGCAGAAACGGGCCCAGACGATGTTCAAGCCGATACCCCGGTCGGCTCCCGCGCTTGAGGGGAACAAGCAGACGCCGGCGAAACTCCTGCTCGGGAAGATGCTCTATTTCGACCCGCGCCTTTCCTCGTCCAATCTCATCAGCTGCAACACGTGCCACAATGTCGGCCTTGGTGGCGGCGACCTACAGGAGACTTCCGTGGGACACGGTTGGCAGAAGGGCCCGCGCAATGCACCGACAGTCCTCAATGCGGTGTTCAACGTCGCCCAGTTCTGGGATGGCCGTGCCAAGGACCTGATGGAGCAGGCCAAGGGACCGGTGCAGGCATCGGTGGAGATGAACAATAAACCGGAACGGGTCGTGGAAACTCTCAAAAGCATCCCCGAGTACGTGAGCCTCTTCGCCAAGGCCTTTCCGGGGCAGAAGGAGCCGGTGACTTTCGATAACATGGCAAAGGCGATCGAGGTGTTCGAAGCCACCCTCCTTACACCCGACGGGCAGTTCGACCGTTACCTCAAGGGTGACCGGAAGGCTCTCGGCGCCAGGGAACAGGATGGGCTCAGGCTTTTCATGAACAAGGGGTGCGCCGCGTGCCATAGCGGCGTGAATGTGGGAGGGGGCGGGTATTTCCCCTTCGGTGTCGTAGAGAAACCGGCCGGAGAGATACGGCCGGTCGCGGATACGGGGCGTTTCAAAGTCACCAACACGGCCAGTGATGAGTATGTCTTCAGGTCCCCCTCCCTGCGGAACATCGACCTGACCCCCCCTTATTTTCATTCCGGAAAGGTCTGGAAACTGGGTGAGGCCGTGGCGATCATGGGTTCTGCCCAGCTCGGCATCAAGCTGAACGACGACGAGGCGCGCAACATCGTAGCCTTCCTCGGCACCCTGACCGGTCGTCAGCCGAAGGTGGAATATCCGATCCTTCCCCCCAACAGCCCGACGACTCCCCAGCCACTTCTCCAGTGAGCTGAGACGCCCATCCCGTGCATATGAATTCTGGTCGTGTACGGGATGGGTGGCTCTTAAGGAGGAGTCTCTCTTTCCGCCAACGATACTCAAATAAGTGCTTGCATTTTCTGTTATCCCATGCTAGAAACTAACCTACATGTTACTGTTCACTGAAAGTGAGCTCCTCCGGCTCGCTTTTTTTTATGGGAAAAATAGTCATGAGCAAAGTTGATGTGGCAACGAGGGTTACGGAGATGTCCCTGCCGCTCCTTGCCTCCCAGGGTCTTGAGCTTGTGGAGCTGGAGTACAAGAAGGAGGGGCGCGACATGGTTCTGCGCCTCTTCATCGACAGGGAAGGCGGCGTTACCCTTGATGACTGTGCCGTCGTCAGCAGGGAGTTGTCGGAGCTTCTTGACGTGGAAGATGTGATTCCGGGGCACTACAGTCTGGAAGTGTCCTCGCCCGGGCTCAACCGCCCCCTGAAGAAACCGGCGGACTACGAACGTTACAAGGGGAAACTCATCAAGGTCAGGACCTTCGATCTCCTGGCAGACGATGAGGGGAACCGTCGCAAGACTTTTCTCGGTGAACTGCTCGGGCTGGAAGGCGGGATGATACGTATCCGGCTGAACGAAGGACAGACCGCTGCCATTCCCCTTGACAAGGTGGCCAAGGCCAACCTGGAATTTGAATTTTAACCAAACATCACTAACAAAAGAATCAAGGAGACAGGACCGTGGAGACGAATTTCAACCTCAAGCATACCATCGATCAGATCGTCAAGGAGAAGGGTATTGACAAGGCGATCGTGCTGGAAGCTCTGGAGCAGGCCGTTTTGACGGCAGCCAACAAGAAATTCCGCAACACCCGCGACCTGGAAGCTCACTATAACGAAGAAGCGGGTGAGGTTGAACTGTTCGAGTTCGTCACCGTGGTTGACGAAGTGCAGGATTCCTACAAGGAGATCGACCTGGAAGAGGCCCGCGAGATCGACGCCGAGGTGCAGGTCGGCGATTCTCTCGGCATGAAGATGGATGCCAGCGGTTTTTCCCGCATTGCAGCCCAGACCGCCAAGCAGGTCATCATCCAGAGGGTCCGGGAGGCGGAGCGGGAGACGATCTTCAACGAATTCCGGGACCGGGTCGGCGAACTGATCAACGGCGTGGTGCGCCGTTTCGAGAAGGGGGAACTGATCGTTGATCTTGGCCGTGCCGAAGCGGTGCTTCCCCACAAGGAGCAGGCCCCGCGCGAGGTCTACCGCCAGGGAGACCGGATCAAGGCGCTCATCACCGACCTTCGCATGACTACCAAAGGCCCGCAGATACTCCTTTCCCGCAGTCATCCCAACGTTCTTGCCAAGATGTTCGAGGCTGAAGTGCCGGAGATTGCCGAAGGGATCGTGGAGGTCATGGGGGTGGTGCGGGAGCCGGGAAGCCGTTCCAAGATCGCCGTTTATTCCCACGACTCGGACGTCGACCCGGTCGGCGCCTGCGTCGGGATGCGGGGAAGCCGGGTGCAGAACGTGGTCTCCGAACTGCGGGGTGAAAAGATCGATATCATCCCCTGGTCGGAAGATGTGGCCCGCTTTGCCTGCAACGCCCTGGCCCCTGCCGTGGTGACCAAGGTGTATGTCGATGACGAGAACCGGGCCATGGAAATCATCGTAGCCGACGACCAGCTTTCTCTCGCCATTGGCAAGCGGGGGCAGAACGTCCGCCTGGCTGCCAGGCTGACCGGTTGGCGGATCGACATCAAGAGCGAAACAAGGGCCGCTGAAGCCGAACTCCAGCAGTACGCCTCCTTTGACGGGTCTGCCGTCGAGGAAGAGGAAGCGCAGGACGTTGCTGGAGGCGAGGCCGAAGTTGCGGAAGTTGCCGGGGAGCAGGCGGAAGAGTAACGGATGAACGAAACCGGTCCCCAGAGGAGCTGCATCGGTTGCCGAACCGTCCGGGACAAGGGTGACCTGCTGCGCTTCGTGCTTGCCCCGGACCGGACGCTGGTGCCGGACCTGCAGGGGAAGCTTCCGGGACGCGGCGCTTACACCTGCGTGTGCAGGTCCTGCCTGCTGGCCGCTGCGACCAGAAATCAGTTCTCCCGTGTGTTCAAAGGGGAAGTCCGGTTCGGTTCTCCGGCGGAACTGGTGGAGCTGGTGACGGCGCGCCTGGAGGAACGGATCGGGGCATACCTGGCCCTTGCCAACAAGGCGGGAAAGGTGGCGTCCGGCACGGACAACGTGCTCGCTCTGCTGAAGCGGAAGGTGCCCGGCCTGGTTTTTATCGCCGATGACCTGTCGCCGGACAGCAGGGAGAAGATTGCCCGTCAGGCGGAACATGCGGGAGTAGAACTCTGCGTCATGTTCCCCAAGGAACGGCTGGGGCAATTGCTCGGCAAGGAACTGCGGGGAGTGGTGGCGATCGAGCAGGGCGGATTCATTGCACCAATGAGGAACGAGTTGATCAGGTACAGGAATTTCTTGGAGGGGGGCGCGCATACATGACTAAAATCCGCGTACATGAACTGGCTCAGCAGCTGGGGATAGACAACAAGGAGCTTATGGCCAAGCTGCAGGCCATGGGGATCGAGGTGAAGAGCCATATGTCGGTTATTGAAGAAGCGGATGCCAATAAACTCAAGGTCCCTCCGACCGTAAAAGAGGTTTCCAAGGAAGAGGTCCGGGTCACGACGACGCTTATCAGGCGGCGCGCCAAGGTCGTTGAAACGCCTGCTCCGGAACCGGTTGCGGTGGAAGCTGCGCCTGTCAAGGAAGAGCCTGCCATTGAGGCGGTTCAGCCCGCGCCCGTCGTGGTTGCTGCCGAACCGAAAGCGCCTCCCGCACCAGTTGTCGAGCCCGAACAGCCGAAAGCAGAGCCTGTTGTGGAGCCTGTGGCGGAACAACCGCTGGATAAGCCGACGGCGAACCGGGCAAAAATACTCGGCCATGTGGAAATCCCCGGCCTGAAGCCTGCCGAGAAACCGCACGAACGGCGCGAATACCAGCATGCCCCTGCTGCCGGGCGTCCTGCTCCCGGCAGCCGTCCGGCGCCGGGTGCCCGTCCTGCTGCTCCCGGTGCTCGCCCGATGCCGGGTGCCCGTCCTGACCGTGGCCCCGCTGACAGGGGAACTGCCGGAGGTGCGGCGGGGAGACCGGCGGCACCGGCACCGGTGGAAATGCCCGGAAACGGCGACCGCAAGAAAGGGCGCAAGGGAAAGGACGCGCCGGTTGCCGATGCAGCAAAGGGTGCGAAGAAGAGTGTGCCGGCAGCCAAAAAGAAGGATACCTTTTCCCGGGCAGATGTCATTGAAAAACGGGAACGGGTTTTCGAGCCCGGCTTCCGCCCCGGCAAGGGGAAACGGCGGGAAAAGGAGCGGGCTCCGGAGGGGAGAAAGACCGAAATCACCACCCCCAAGGCCATCAAGCGGATCATCAAGATTTCCGAAACCATTACCGTTGGTGAACTGGCGAAACGGATGGGGGTGAAGGCGAACGACCTGATCCGCGTCCTGATGAAAATGGGGCTGATGGCGACCATCAACCACCCCCTCGACGTGGATACCGCCACACTCCTGGCCACCGAGTTCGGTTACGAGATTGAAAACGTGGCGGTCGATCTTGACGAGATGATGGAAACCACTCCCGATGCTCCCGAGAGCCTGGTGAAACGGTCACCGGTGGTTACCATCATGGGACACGTCGATCACGGCAAGACCTCGCTCCTCGACGCCATCCGCGAAGCCAACGTCATCGCCGGCGAGGCGGGGGGGATCACCCAGCACATCGGTGCCTACGACGTTGAGCTCAACGGACGCAAGATTACCTTCCTCGACACGCCGGGCCACGAGGCGTTCACCGCCATGCGTGCTCGCGGAGCCAAGGTTACCGATATCGTCATCCTCGTGGTGGCGGCGGATGACGGGGTGATGCCCCAGACCCGCGAGGCGATCAACCACTCCAAGGCAGCAGGGGTGCCGATCATTGTTGCCATCAACAAGATCGACAAGCCGGAGGCAAAGCCGGAGCGGGTCAAGCAGGAGCTGACCGAGCATGGCCTGGTGTCGGAGGAGTGGGGTGGCGACACCACCATGGTGGAAGTTTCGGCCAAGAAACGGCTCAACCTGGAAGAACTGCTGGAAATGGTTCTCCTCCAGGCCGACGTGATGGACCTCAAGGCGAATCCCGACAAGGAGGCGCGTGGCACCATCGTCGAGGCCAAGCTGGACAAGGGACGCGGGCCGGTGGCGACCGTCCTGGTCCAGGAAGGGACCCTGAAGCTGGGAGATTACTGTGTGGTCGGCATCCACTCCGGTCGGGTGCGCGCCATGCAGAACGACCGCGGAGATAAGGTTGTCGAAGCCGGCCCCGCCATGCCGGTCGAAGTGATCGGCCTTTCAGGCGTTCCCGATGCCGGCGATATTTTCGTTGCCATGAAAGACGAGAAGCAGGCGAAGGAGATTGCGACGCTGCGGCAGATCAAGCAGCGTGAAGTGGAACTGGCCAAGCACAGCAAGCTTTCGCTGGAGCAACTCTACGAAAAGATCCAGAAGGGGGAGGTCAAGGACCTCAACGTCATCGTCAAGGGGGACGTGCAGGGTTCGGTGGAAGCGGTCGGCGAGTCGCTGCGCAAGCTCTCCACCGACGCGGTGCGGCTCAATGTCCTCCATTCCGCTGTCGGCGCGGTTACCGAAACCGACGTCAACCTGGCTACCGCCTCCAACGCTATCATTATCGGCTTCAATGTACGTCCCGAAGTGAAGGCACAGGGGCTTGCCGAGAAGGAAGGGGTCGATATCCGCCTCTACAACGTCATCTACGATGCGGTCGAGGATGTGAAGAAGGCGATGGAAGGGCTTCTGGAGCCGACCTTGCGGGAAAAATACCTGGGAAGGGCCGAGATTCGCGAGACATTCTCCGTGCCCAAGGTCGGCATGGTCGCCGGCTGCTATGTTCAGGACGGCAAGATGCTCCGCAACGCGCAGGTCCGTCTGCTGCGGGACAACGTGGTTATCTACCAAGGGAAAATGTCCAGCCTGCGCCGTTTCAAGGACGACGTGAAAGAGGTTGCAACCGGTTACGAATGCGGTATCGGCCTGGAGAACTACAACGATCTCAAGACCGGCGATATCATTGAGGCCTTTGAAATCGAGAAGGTCGCGGCAACTTTGTAGAAAACAGGCAGAGGTAGAGGTAAAGGTTGTGAGAAACAAATCAGCAATCTTTACCTCTTCCTTTACCTTTACCTGAGGATTTATGTTCAAGCGTTCCGAAAAAGTTGGCGAGGCAGTACACGAGCTGGTTTCCGAACTGCTTGTGAAGGGATTGAAGGATCCCCGCATCGGGTTTGTCACCATAACGGGGGTCAAGGTTACCGATGACCTCCACCTGGCGAAGGTTTATTTCACCGTCATCGGCAGTGATGAGGAAAAAAAGGCCACCCGTGCAGGTCTGAACAGTTCCCGTGGTTTTATCCGCAAGGAGATGGGCAAAAAATTCCGCATGAAGTATGTACCGGATGTAGAGTTCATTTACGACGAGTCGGTGGAGTACGGCATGCGCATCGAAACCATTCTCAAGGAAATCGGCAGTGGAGAACCGGGTAATGATTGAGCAGATCATTGCGGAAATAGCCGCGTGCAGCAGTTTTCTCATCACCACCCATGAAAACCCCGACGGCGATGCGGTCGGTTCCTCCCTTGCCCTTGCCAACCACCTGCGGCGGCTTGGCAAGGATGTCACGGTCCACTACTGTGACCCCGTCCCTGATATCTACCGTTTCCTGCCGCTTGCGGACACCGTTGTCCCGTCCATTCCCGACCGGGATTACGACGTCTGTTTCGTTCTCGATGTGGGGGAGTTTCGCCGCGCCGGCAAGGAACTGGCCGGATTCAAGCGGATCGGCAAATTCATCAATATCGATCATCACCTGAGCTGCGAGGAGTTCGGCGCGCTGAACCTTATCGATTCACAGGCTTGCGCCACCGGCGCGCTGATATACCGGATCATCAAGGCTGCGGGCCACGAGGTCGATTACGATACGGCACTCTGCATCTACACGGCGGTTATTACCGACACCGGCTCCTTCAGGTATTCCAACTCGAACCCCGAGGCGTTCTCCATTGCGGGGGAGATGATCGCACGGGGAGTCAACGCCTGGTTCATCGCCGAGCGGCTTTACGAAAGTCAGCCCCGCCAGCGACTGGAACTCCTTGCCCTTGCCCTTGCTACCCTGGAGGTTTCACCGCGGGGCGATCTGGCTGCCATTGCAGTCACCCTGGAGATGTACGAGAAGACCGGCACGAACGCCGAACTGACCGACGGTTTCGTGAATTATCCCCGCTCAATCCGTGGCGTGGAGGTGGCAGTCTTCTTCCGGGAGATCGAACCGGGATTCTACAAGGTCGGGTTCCGCTCCAAGGGGAAGGTGGACGTTTCGTCGCTGGCGGCCAATTTTGGCGGCGGAGGCCACCATAACGCAGCGGGATGCAACATGGCGGGAACGCTGGACGAGGTGAAGCAGACCGTTTTTGCCCGCCTTCAGCACGTCATGTGAGCATGGACGGATTTCTGGTCGTTGACAAGCCGGCAGGGATGACATCCCACGATGTTGTCGCCAGGGTGAGGCGCATTCTCGGTCAGAAGAAGGTCGGTCACACCGGGACGCTTGACCCCTTTGCCACGGGAGTTCTGCCGGTTGCCCTGGGAGAGGGAACCAAGGCCATCCCCTTCCTGGATGAATCACGCAAGGAATACCATGCCGTCATGCGCCTGGGTGAGGAAACCGACACCCAGGACCTTACCGGTCAGGTAATTTCCCGTGGTGACTGGCGCCAGTTGACGCCGGACGGCATCGACGCCGTTGCCCGGCTTTTTGTCGGCCCCATCAGCCAGGTGCCCCCCATGTTTTCGGCGCTCAAGCGGGATGGCATTCCCTTGTACAAGCTTGCCCGTCAGGGAGCTGAAGTTGAGCGTCAACCGCGGAATATCGAGATATTCTCCCTCGTCCTCCAACGGACCGAACTTCCTGACGTTGCCTTTTCCGTTGTCTGTTCCCGGGGCACCTATGTGAGGACACTGGCTGCCGACATGGGCGGGCGCCTTGGCTGTGGTGCCCATCTCCGCGAACTGCGCCGGATCCGCAGCGGGCCCTTTGCCATTGAGAATGCCGTTACCATTGAACAACTGGCGGACGCCGCAGCGTCGGATAAGGTACAGGCCCTGGTAGTTTCTCCCCTCGCGGCACTTTCGCCGTTACCGGAATTACTCTTGAGGGAACGGGGTGTCGCAAAGGTTGGCAATGGGATCGTTCCCGATGCCGGTGACCTCGAATCAGGGGGGGATATGGCACTGTCAGGTGGCCGGGTGCGGCTCTCCCGGAGTGGACGGCTTGTGGCGGTTGCCGAAGCCGCCGTGGTAAATGACGGTAGGCACGTGCAAATCCAGCGACTTTTGAGAGTGTTTCACTAGCTTTGTCCTTTACATGCAGCGACCTTTGTGGTAAAAGACTTGATGCACCGGAAAACGATTGCCTGACCGGGCCGTTGAATATATCCAACCATCATGAACGATGAAAGGGGGTGTGACCAGATGCTGGTAACCCAGAAAAAGCAGGAAATTATCAATACCTATAAGCTGCATGACAGCGACACCGGGTCTCCTGAAGTGCAGATTGCCATTCTGACCGAGCGGATCACGTACCTGACCGAGCATTTCAAGATTCACAAGAAGGACCACCACAGCCGCCGCGGTCTGTTGAAGATCGTTGGCCAGAGACGACGGCTCCTCGATTACCTGAAGAGCAAAGACGTGGAAAGATACAAGGTCGTCATCGAGAAACTCGGTATAAGAAGGTAAGAAAAGGCAGTATATCTCTTGCGTCTGCCAGGGATATATTGCCTTTGCTTTTTTTCACCAATGGGCTGCAAGGCCCATTTATTTTGTTGGGGGCGTGGATCGAGCTGCCAAGCCGACGGCTTGGCTGTTGCATCGACGGCCCCAACTGCCAACAATCAAGGCTAGAGGAGACCGTAACAACATGGAACAAAAAGTACAGGTAGAATTCAGTGGCAGGACCATAACTATCGCCACCGGCAAGATGGCCAAGCAGGCCAACGGTGCGGTGGTCGTGAGCTGCGGCGACACCATGGTGCTGGTGACGGCGGTGGCGACCAAGACGGCGAAGGAAGGGCAGGATTTCTTTCCCCTGACCGTCAATTACCAGGAAAAGGCCTATGCGGGGGGTAAGATTCCCGGCGGCTTCTTCAAGCGTGAAGCACGCCCGTCGGATAGCGAAACCCTCACCTGCCGGCTCATCGACCGGCCGATTCGGCCGCTTTTTCCTGAAAACTTCCTCAACGACACCCAGATCATGGCTACGGTCATTTCTGCCGACAAGGACAACGACCCCGGCATCCTTTCCATGATCGGCGCCTCCGCCGCCCTTGAAGTCTCCGACATCCCTTTCTTTGGCCCCATCGCGGGTGTGAAGGTGGGCCGGGTCGACGGGGAATTCGTGGCCAATCCGACTGCGGAGCAGTTGGAGAAGAGCGATATCGAGATCGTGGTCGCTGCCAGCAAGGATGCCATCTGCATGGTGGAAGGTGGCGCGGCAATCGTTCCGGAAGATGTCATGCTTGAGGCGATCTTTTTCGGCCATGCCGCAGTCCAGCCCATCCTGGCAGCCCAGGAAGAGTTGAAGAAAAAGGCGGGCGTGCCCAAGCGGGAAGTTGCACCGATTGTAGTCGACGAGGCTCTCAAGGCGAAGGTTACCGATCTTGCCTACGCCAAGATGAAGGAAGCGGTGAGGATCAAGGCCAAGGGCGAGCGTCACGACCGGATCGATGCCATCACCGGAGAAGTGCTGGAAACGCTGCTTCCCGACTACGAAGGGCGGGCGAAGGAAATTAAGGGCATCCTCGGCGATTTCGAATACACTCTGGTGCGGGAGCATATCATCAAGGACGGCGAGCGCATCGATGGCCGCGACACCAAGACCATCCGGCCGATCGCGACCGAGGCCAGCCTGCTTCCCCGAGCCCACGGTTCTGCGCTCTTCACCCGGGGTGAGACCCAGGCGCTGGTTGCCGCCACCCTCGGGACCTCCAGCGATGAACAGCGGATCGATTCTCTCTATGGCGAGAGCAAGAAGCGCTTTCTGCTTCACTACAACTTCCCGCCGTTCTCGGTGGGTGAGACGAGTTTCCGGCTTGCTCCCGGCCGGCGCGAGATCGGCCATGGCGCCCTTGCCGAGCGCGCTCTGGAGCGGGTGCTTCCCAAGCACGACGACTTTCCCTACACCATCCGGATCGTTTCCGATACCCTGGAGAGCAACGGTTCCTCTTCCATGGCGACGGTCTGCGGCGGTTCCATGTCCATGATGGACGCCGGCATTCCCATAAGCGCGCCGGTAGCCGGCATCGCCATGGGGCTCATCAAGGAGGGGGACGACGTGGCTATCCTCTCCGACATCCTTGGCGACGAGGACCACCTGGGGGACATGGACTTCAAGGTGGCTGGCACTGCAGAAGGTGTTACCGCCCTCCAGATGGACATCAAGATCACCGGTGTTTCCAAGGAGATCATGAAGAAGGCCCTTGCCCAGGCCCGGGAAGGGCGGCT
Source organism: Geomobilimonas luticola (assembly GCF_018476905.1). Taxonomy (GTDB): domain Bacteria; phylum Desulfobacterota; class Desulfuromonadia; order Geobacterales; family Geobacteraceae; genus Geomobilimonas; species Geomobilimonas luticola. The sequence continues at coordinate 68,492 of NZ_JAHCVK010000006.1, read as the reverse complement.
CCACATTCTCGGCAAGATGGCAGAGACCCTTTCCGCAGCACGTCCCGACCTTTCAACCTACGCCCCGCGCATCACCACCATCTGGGTCAAGACCGACAAGATCCGCGACGTCATTGGTTCCGGCGGCAAGAATATTCGCGGGATCACCGAGGCGACGGGCGTTTCCATCGACATCGAGGATAGCGGCAAGATCAACATCGCGAGCCACGACAAGGCCGCCTGCGACCTGGCCATCAAGATGATCCGGGATCTGACCGCCGAGGCCGAAGAAGGCAAGCTCTACATGGGTACGGTCAGAAAGGTCATGGAGTTCGGCGCCTTCGTGGAGATTTTCCCGGGGACCGACGGCCTCGTACACATTTCCGAGCTGGACAAGGAGCGGGTGAAAAATGTGACCGATATCCTCAACGAGGGTGACAAGGTTCTCGTCAAGTGTATCGGTATCGACAAGCAGGGTAAAATCAAGCTCTCCCGCAAGGAAGCCCTTGGGGCGACCCTGCCGGAAAACTGAGCCGGCACTCCGCCCGGAAGTTGATAGAGAGGCGGCGATGCATATCGCCGCCTTTTTTTCGGTTTCGATGAAAGGAACCGCGGTTATCTTCCCGCTGTATGGAAATTTGCCTGTGACACGGTATAGTTAATCCCATGATCAACAAAACCATTCTGGATAGTGGCATCCGGGTTATCACCGAGCAGATGCCCCACGCCCATTCCGTTTCCATCGGTATCTGGGTAGCCAACGGTTCCCGCCATGAGCTTCCCAGCCTGAACGGCGTGGCCCATTTCATCGAACATCTCATGTTCAAGGGGACCGAGCGGCGCAGTGCGCTGGATATCGCACGGGAAATAGATTCGGTGGGAGGTGTGCTGAACGCCTTCACCAGTCGCGAGTATGTCTGCTACTACGCCAAGGTGCTCGATACGTTCCTTCCCAGGGCGGTTGACCTGCTGGCCGACATCTTCCTCAATTCCCGTTTTGACGATGATGAGATAGAGAAGGAACGGAAGGTCATTCTCCAGGAGATTGGCATGCTGGAGGACAATCCGGACGATTACATCCACGACCTGTTCCACCAGAATTTCTGGCGCGGCCACCCCCTCGGCATGTCCATTATCGGAAGCGAGGAGAGCGTCAACGGTCTTACCCGTTCATCGATTCTCGACTATAAAAATACGATGTACCGGGCGGAGGATATCATCATCACTGCCGCCGGCAACGTCAGCCACAAAAAACTTCTTGAACTGCTGAACGGCCTTTTCACGGGAATCGCCGGAGGGAGTGGCCGTGCGGATTGCCGGCAACCGGTCTACGGGAAAAAGGTGGAACTGATCCCGAGGGAACTGGAGCAGGTACATGTCTGTCTCGGAAGTCGCGGCCCGGCCCAGAACCACCCCCAGCGCTTCTCCGCTTTTATCCTGAACACCATCCTGGGAGGGAGCATGAGTTCCCGCCTGTTCCAGGAGGTGCGGGAGAAACTCGGCCTCGTCTACTCCATCTATTCGTACATGGCATCCCATTCCGATGCCGGTTCTCTGGTTATATACGCCGGAACAAGTCATGAACGCTGTCTCGATGTTCTGGAAATCATCCTGCGAGAGCTCAGGCGCCTGAAGAACGAAACGGTTTCACAGGTCGAGCTGGATTCTGCCCGCGAGCAGTTGAAGGGGAATCTCCTTCTTTCCCTTGAAAGCAGTGACAACCGCATGTCCAAGCTCGCCAAAAACGAGATTTATTTCGGGCGTTACCAGCCCATTGCTGAAATCATGAGCGGTTTTGACCGGGTTACTCTGGAAAGCCTGCTCCAGCTGAGCCATGAACTCCTCGACGATGCCAGCTTCACCCTGGAAATGATGGGAAGGCTGGATGACGTGAACCTCACGGAAGCGGATATTGCGCTTTAGCCTCCACCCATGACCAATCAGACATCGACAATTCCGGTACGGATCAAGCGGGTGAGGGGGGGATGCAATCTTCTTCCCCACTACATGACCCATCATGCAGCCGGTATGGACCTCTATGCAGACCTGGCCGCCGACGTGGAGCTTCGGCCGGGAGAGCGGCTGCTGGTTACGACCGGCATTGCCATCGCCCTTCCCGTCGGGTACGAGGCGCAAGTGCGTCCCCGGAGCGGTCTGGCTCTCCGCCACGGCATTACCCTGGTCAACAGCCCCGGCACCATTGACGCTGATTATCGCGGGGAAATCGGGGTGATCGTCATTAATCATGGCGTTGATCCGTTCACCATCAGGAGTGGCGACCGGATCGCCCAACTGGTAGTGGCGCCGGTATGCCGGGCACAGCTGGTGGAGGTTGACGACCTTGACGAGACCGGGCGGGGTGACGGGGGATTCGGTCATACGGGGCGATGATGGCGGAAGTTTGCCGGTGCTGTTCACTACTGCATGACAAGGAATGACGAATGAAAGATCCGCGGATTACCACGCTTGCAGAAGTGCTGGTCAACTATTCCACCCGGGTGAAAAAGGGTGACGTGGTGCTTATCAGCGCCAGTGGCTTCGAAGCAGCACCGCTCGTCAAGGAGCTCTACATCCAGTGCCTCGGCAAGGGGGCGCGTTATGTTGAGTACGATTTTTCCCTTCCCGAGTTGAGCCGTCACTTCTATAACCGCGCCAGCAGGGAGCAGCTGACCTATTTCCCCCAGCACAAACTCGACTTCATGAAAAAGGTGAACGTCTTTATCGCCATCTCTGCCGGTGATAATTCCATGGTCATGGCCAAGGCGCGGCAGGAGGGGATGATCGAGTATGCCAAGGTGGTCAGGCCGATCAGCGACTGGCGGGTCAAGCACACCCGGTGGGTCATCACCCGGTATCCAACCCACGGTGCTGCCCAGGAAGCAAAGATGAGCCTGGAGGAATATGAGGAGTATCTCTTCGCCGCCTGCTGCATCGACTGGGCGCAAGAATCACGCAAGCAGGACAAGCTGAAGAAACTGATGGACAAGACCGACCGGGTCCGAATTCTTGCATCCGATACCGACCTTTCCTTCAGCATCAAGGGGCTTCCGGGGATCAAATGCGACGGCCGTTTCAACATACCGGACGGTGAAGTGTTCACCGCGCCGGTCAAGGAGTCGGTGGAAGGGTACATCACGTACAACTGTCCTACCCTCTACCAGGGTAAGGAGTATACCTCCGCGCGACTGGAGTTTCGGAAGGGGAAGATCGTCAGCGCGACGTCGCCCGGCATGGATGCTGAACTCAACAAGATTCTCGATACCGATCCCGGTGCCCGCTACATCGGTGAATTTGCCATCGGCGTGAACCCCGGTATTACGGAACCGATGAGGAACATTCTCTTCGACGAGAAGATTTTCGGTTCGATCCACTTTACCCCTGGCCAGTGTTACGATGAATGCGACAATGGCAACCGGTCGGCAGTCCACTGGGACATGGTGAAGCTGCTCAAGGGGGATGGGGAGATATGGTTCGACAGTACCCTTATCCAGAAAGATGGCCGGTTCGTGCACAAGAACCTGCTCGACCTCAACCCGCGGGATTGACATGCTACTGGCGATAAATCCGGAAAACCCACAGGAACGGCTGATAGTCAAGGTTGTAGAGGTGCTGGAACGTGGAGGCATTATTGCCTATCCCACGGACACGACCTACGGTATAGGTTGCAGCATCTTCAACAAGAAGGGGATCGAGCGGATCTATCTCCTCAAGCAGCGGGAGAAGAAAAAACCGTTTTCGTTCATCTGCGCTGACCTCTCCGAAGTCGCCCGCTACGCCAAGGTGAGCAACTATGCCTTCAAGGTGATGAAACGCCTCCTGCCCGGCCCCTATACCTTCGTCATGGAAGCCTCCTCGATCGTCCCCGATCTCGTGCAGACCAAACAGAAAACGGTCGGGATCAGGATTCCCGACAATCCCATCTGTCTGTCCCTGGTACAGAGGCTCGGTCACCCCGTCATTACCACCAGTGCCAACCTTTCGGGTGAAGAACCGATAGGTGATCCCTTCCTTGTCGAACAGTCAATGGGGAAACAGCTCGACCTTGTTATTGACGGGGGATTTCTGTCCGCCGAGGTGAGTTCGGTGGTAAGCCTGGTGGGCGATGTTCCCGAAGTGCTCCGCAAGGGGATGGGTGACGTGAGCTGGTGCGTCTGAAAGGTCCTCTCCTCCCATGAACAAGCGTACGGTCAGGTTGGGTCTGAATCTGATAAGTGCCGGCATAGTCGCTATCACCCTCTCCACGTTCTTCAACAGCGATGTCACCCAGCTTCTTTCCCTCACAATTTCGGGGCAGAGACGGTTCATTGTCTTCGGGCTTTTTTGCGGAGGTCTCTGCAGCGGCCTGGGAATCATGATCGCCCTTGCCGGCGCACTTAACAGCCGGGCAGACAGTCGTGATATACGGCTTTTGCGCTCCATGCTCGTTCTCATTGTGGCCATACTGCTGTTTTTTACCCTTTTCTTCCGAAGCATCAATTCACCTCAGCAACCTCCACTCAGGCCGGGTGAGACCATAATCATCTGACCTGGTTCGAAATCAAACAATCAGGCTTTCGACCATTTCGGATATCCTCGCCGCACGTTTCGCGTACGTCGCTTTCGCCCCGTTCTTGCAGGCCGGTACTGATGTTAGTTGTTGCACGATATGCTGCAAACGGCGGTTTATTGGTTGTAGAGGAGGACATCCTTTCTGCTTGCAAATTACCGGTGAATGGGTTATTAGAGATGTGCCCGCAACCGGGGATGTGGCATGCCCTAGTGACTGATTTTTCTTGACAAAAACATCCCCGTCTATATACTGGAAAGCTTTGGATACGGCGCTGCGGGTTATTGAGTGAAAATTCGCGTACATGACATAAAAGACAAAGAGCTGGTGCTTGCCGGTGAGGAGCAGATCGTCGATTACCCCACCCTGCATGCAATGGAGACGGCTGGCGAGTGCCGCTTCGTGAAGCCGCTTGCCGTGAATCTGACGGTGGTCAGGGAATACGACCATATAAGGGTTCAGGGCAACGTGGCAACTTCCGTGGGTATGGGGTGTTCGCGCTGTCTTGGCGATACCGTGCATGATGTGGTATCGGCATTTACCATATTCTACTCCAGGGATGCCGGGCTGCCACAGGACGAAGAAGAGGTCGAACTTGCCGAGCAGGACCTCATATCCGCCACCTACGAAGGGGATGAAATAGATTTTTCCGGCGAGATCGCCGAGCAGGTGCTGCTGGCGATTCCCTTGAAGCCCCTTTGCCGGGAGGATTGCCGGGGACTTTGTGGCATCTGTGGGGCGGACCTGAATGTGACCGAGTGCGGCTGCGACCGACAGGTCATTAATCCGAAATTCAGCGCCTTGAAGAACTTTAAGGCAGAAAAGTAAAGGAGAACTACCATGGCAGTACCTAAGAAGAAAACATCCAAGTCCCGCAAGAATATGAGAAGGGCACACGATTTCCTTACCCCGCCCAACGCTTCGACCTGCCCCCAGTGCAAGGCCCCCAAGCTCCCTCATCGTGCCTGTCCTTCCTGTGGCACCTACAAAGGCAAAGAAGTTCTGAAGGCAGAAGATCTGTAAGTTTGTTGTTCCGGTCTCCCGGCCGGACAGCCATGCCTAGGGGTCATATGAGAGTTGCTGTTGATGCGATGGGCGGCGATAATGCTCCGGTAGTGGAAGTCGAGGGGGCTGTTGCCGCTGTGAGGGAATTCGGCATTCCCGTTACTCTGGTGGGCGATACCGACAGGCTTCGTCAGGAACTTGCAAAGCACGATTGCAAGGGGCTTGACATCGTTGTACACCACGCAAGCGAAGTTGTGGGGATGCACGATTCACCGTCGGATGCCGTAAGGAAGAAAAAAGACTCTTCCATCAGGGTCGCCTTCGAACTGGTGAAGGCAGGGAAAGCTGCTGCTGTAGTGAGTGCCGGCAACTCCGGTGCGACCATGGCTGCAGGGATGTTCGTTCTCAAGCGTCTTCCTGGTATTGACCGCCCTGCCATAGCCCAGGTTTTCCCCACGCTGCGCGATCGTACACTGGTGCTGGATGTGGGGGGGAACGTCGATTGCAAACCGCTCAACCTCGTCCAGTTTGCCATCATGGGAGAGGTGTACGCACGTTCCGTGATGGGGATCGCCAACCCCCGCATCGGTCTGCTTTCCAACGGCGAAGAGGAGAGCAAGGGGAACGACCTGACCCGGGAAACCACCGCAATTCTGAAAAACATCTCCTTCGATTATGCCGGTTATGTGGAAGGACGCGATATCTTTTACGGTCTCGTGGATGTGGTGGTCTGTGACGGTTTTGTCGGCAACGTTGTGCTGAAGCTGTCCGAGGGGCTTGCCGAGGCGGTGGGGAAGATGCTCAAGGATGAATTCAAGCAGAGTTTTATTGCCCGGCTCGGATATCTCCTTGCCCGCAAAGCGTTCAACAATTTCAAAAAGAAGGTGGATTATGCCGAGTACGGCGGCGCGCCGCTCCTTGGCATCAACGGCGTCGGCATGATCAGTCATGGCGGCTCCAATGCCAAGGCGATAAAGAATGCCATCCGGTTTGCCCATGAATTCGTAGAAAAAGGGGTGAATGAACGGATGGCGGAAAAGCTCCAGGCAAATTACCCGATTACGGTACAACAACAGCGTGAGCCATTGCAGGACCAGGCGGCCGGTTAGATAAGGTGGAACGGATGCAGCGGGCGACGATTACCGGCACCGGTTCAGCGGTGCCCGACAGGGTTCTGACCAATCATGACCTGGAGAGAATGGTCGATACCAGCGACGAATGGGTTACCACCAGGACCGGCATCAAGGAACGGCACATTGCTGGAGACGGCGAGTTTACCTCGACGTTTGCCACCCGGGCTGCCGAGGGTGCCCTGCAGATGGCCGGTGTTCGTGCGGATGAGCTTGACCAGATTATCGTCGCCACCGTTACTCCCGATTTCCCCTTTCCTGCAACAGCATGTATCGTGCAGCATAATCTCAACGCAACGAAAGCCGCCGCCTTCGATATCTCGGCAGCATGTTCCGGGTTTCTCTACGGCCTTTCCCTCGCGGACAAGGCAATCCGCTGCGGCGCCGCCAGCAAGATCCTGGTTATCGGGGCGGAGGTCCTCTCCCGTATCGTTGACTGGACCGACCGTAATACCTGCTGCCTGTTTGGAGACGGCGCTGGTGCAGTGGTCGTTGAGGCCAGGGAAGGGGAGTCCGGCATACTTTCCACCCACATCCACAGCGACGGCAGCTACTGGGAACTCCTCTGCCAGCGGGGGTGCGGCAATCGCAATCCGGCGACCCAGAAGACGCTCGATGACAGGCTCATCTACATTTCCATGCAGGGTAACGAGGTTTTCAAGCTTGCGGTGCGGGCCATGGAAGAGGTTGCCCACGAAGCGCTGAATACCAACAACCTGACGGTAGCCGATATCGATCTTTTCATCCCTCACCAGGCAAACCGGCGCATAATCGATGCCATCGGCAAGCGTCTCGGGCTGGATGGAGACAAGGTCTACATAAATCTTGAACGATACGGGAACACATCGGGCGCCTCCATTCCCCTTGCTCTCGATGAAGCGAACCGGTCCGGCCGGATCAAGAAAGGCGATCTCCTCTTGTTCGACGCCTTCGGCGGCGGACTCACCTGGGGATCGGTTTTGCTGCGCTGGCAGTCTTAGAAAGGAATTATTCCCATGAAGGCATTCATTTTTCCCGGTCAGGGGTCCCAATATGCGGGTATGGGAAAGAATCTGGCCGACAATTTCCCCCTGGCCCGGCATACCTTTGCCGAGGCTGACGACGCCCTCGGAGCCAAGCTCTCCACGCTCTGCTTCGAGGGGCCGGAAGAAGACCTCAAGCTCACGACAAACACCCAGCCGGCAATTCTTGCCACGAGTGTGGCTGCATTGCGGGTGCTGAAGGCGGAAACCGGCCATACGGCTGCGTACCTGGCCGGTCATTCCCTCGGTGAATATTCCGCTCTCGTGGCCAGCGGTGCCATGGATTTCGGGGATGCGCTCCGGACGGTCCGTTCCCGTGGGGCCTTCATGCAGGAAGCGGTACCGGTTGGTGTGGGGGCCATGGCTGCCATACTCAGCGTCGAGGCCGATGTCCTTGCTGCAATCTGTGCCGAGGCGGCCCAGGGGGAAGTGGTTTCCCCGGCGAATTTCAACTCCCCCGGGCAGATAGTGATCGCCGGTCATGCCGGTGCGGTCAACCGGGCAATCGAAATCGCCAAGGGGCGCGGATTCCGGAAGGCCATGCTGCTGCCGGTAAGTGCACCGTTCCATTCCCCCCTCATGGTGCCGGCTGGAGAGAGGCTTGCGGGGGTACTGGACGGCGTCGCGCTGGACGAGCTGGCAGTTCCCGTGATTACCAACGTGGAGGCGAAGGCCAATAATGAGAAGGGGCGCGTGAAGGAGTTGCTTGTCCGGCAGGTGAGCGCGCCGGTGTTGTGGGACACGTCGGTTCAGGAGATGGTCAACCTCGGTGTCACGTCGTTCATCGAGATCGGTCCCGGTAAGGTCCTGTCCGGCCTGGTGAAGCGGATCACTAAAGAAGTCGCCACCGCCAATTTCGAAGATGCAGCCGGTCTCGCGGCCCTGTGCGGTTAAGTCCCACACGTCACCCGGTCAATGGAGGGAGATGCAATGCTCGACGTCAATGACATCATGAAGATCCTTCCCCATCGCTACCCCTTCCTGCTTGTGGACCGCATTGTGGAAATGGAAGCAGGCAAACGGATCGTCGGCGTCAAGAACGTCACCTGCAACGAGCCCTTTTTCCCGGGGCATTTCCCCGGGCACCCGGTCATGCCGGGGGTGCTCATAATAGAGGCAATGGCGCAAGTGGCAGGGATTCTTGCCTATCTCTCCTCGGACGAGAGCATTCGTTCCAAGGTGACCTATTTTGTCGGGATCGACAACGCAAAGTTCCGCAAGCCGGTTGTCCCCGGAGATCAATTGCGCCTCGAACTGGAGGCGGTTGGCTGTAAGCGGGGCATCTGGTCGTTCACCGGCCGGGCGTTTGTCGGCGACAAGCTTGTGACCGAAAGCGCTCTGAAAGCGACCTTTGCCGACAAGTGACGGGCTACCCCGTCAGTCAGGCTACTATCAAGACTGTAATGAAAGGAGAGACCAGTGCCGAAGGATAAAGTAGCTGTCATCACGGGAGCATCCCGCGGAATAGGTAAGAGTATCGCACTCTCCCTCGCTGCTGCCGGAGCCACGATTGTGGCCGTCGACCTGGATCAGGCGGCGACCGAAGCGGTGGTTGAGGAGTTGAAGGGTACGGGAGTAAAGGCCCTGGCAGTCGTGGGGAACGTGACCAATGCCGCAGACGCGGAGCGCATGATCGATGCGGCAGTCGAGGCGTTCGGCCGGGTGGACATTCTGGTCAACAACGCCGGCATAACACGCGACGGTCTCCTTCTGCGGATGAAGGACGAGGACTGGGATGCGGTCCTTTCTGTCAATCTCAAGGGGGCATTCCTCTGCACCCGCGCGGCATCCAAGGTCATGGCCAAGCAGCGCTACGGCCGGATCATCAACATCGCCTCGGTTGTCGGGCAGATGGGTAACGCCGGTCAGGCCAACTACTGTGCCAGCAAGGCGGGCCTTATCGGCCTTACCAAATCAAATGCCCGGGAACTGGCAAAGCGCAATGTCACCGTCAATGCCGTCGCTCCCGGTTTCATCGCCACGGCAATGACCGATGCCCTGCCGGAGAAAGTGCGGGCCGAGCTCACCGCCCAGATTCCGCTGGAGCGGCTCGGTACGTCCGACGACATAGCAAACGCCGTGGTTTTCCTTGCCGCAGAGGCTTCGGGTTATGTTACCGGCCATGTTTTGTCGGTAAACGGCGGCATGTACATGTAAAAAAATATCGTTTGCAATTTCCCTGTTTCATGTTATGTAGCTACATTGCTTAGTCATTGAAAACCTGAAAAGGTAAACACACACAACGGAGGTAGAAAGAATGTCAACGATTGACAAAAGAGTAAAAGAGATCGTAGCCGAGCAGCTCGGCGTTGATGAGGCCCAGGTGACCAACGAAGCGTCTTTCATGGATGATCTGGGTGCCGACTCCCTCGACACCGTCGAACTCGTCATGGCCCTTGAAGAAGAGTTCGATATCGAAATCTCCGATGAAGACGCCGAGAAGATCCAGTCCGTTCAGGACGCCATCGATTATATTACCGACCATACCTGATTGATACCGGAGGGGAAGACACATCTTCCCCTTTCTCTTTGGGAATGTGTCATCCAAATTTTGAACCGCTGTCTTGATGTCGAGGAGAATGTGTTTATGAGAAGAGTTGTTGTGACCGGGGTGGGCGTTGTATCCCCGCTGGGGTGCGGTAACAGGAAAAACTGGGATTCACTCGTTGCCGGCAAGTCGGGGATTGCTGAAATTACCAGGTTTGACGCCACTGACATGCCGGTCAGGATTGCCGGTGAAGTCAAGGATTTCAATCCCGAGGATTACATCGACAAGAAAGAGATCAAGAAGATGGATCTCTTCATCCAGTATTCCCTGGGGGCCGCCCATTATGCCATGGAGGATGCCGGGCTCACCATCGACGAAAGCAATGCGGAACGGGTGGGGGTACTGGTAGGCGCCGGTCTCGGTGGCCTCCCTACCATCGAGAAGTACCATACTGCACTGCTTGAGGGTGGTTACAAGAAGATTTCGCCGTTTTTCATTCCGATGCTGATCATCAACCTTGCTCCGGGTCATATCTCCATCAAGTACGGTGCCAAGGGACCCAATATATCGTCGGTATCCGCCTGCGCCACGGCAACCCATTCCATCGGCGATGCCTATCAGATTATCCGGCGGGGAGATGCGGATGCCATGATCGCCGGCGGTACGGAATCAACCGTCACCCCTCTTGGGATTGGCGGTTTTGCGGTCATGAAGGCGCTTTCCACCAATAATGACGATCCACAGGCCGCATCGCGCCCCTTCGACAAAAACCGGGACGGTTTCGTCATGGGCGAGGGGGCGGGCATTGTCGTTCTCGAAGAGTACGAATCCGCAAAAAAACGTGGTGCGAAGATTTATGCCGAGGTTGTCGGCTACGGGCTCACTGGTGATGCCTATCACCTCACCGCTCCGGCGCCGGGAGGCGAGGGGGCTGCACGCTGCATGTCAATGGCCCTCAAAAACGCGGGGCTCAATCCGGAGGATGTGGATTACATCAACGCCCACGGCACTTCAACGCCGATGAACGACCTCTATGAATCCATGGCTATCAATACGGTGTTCGGCGCCCACACGAAGAAACTCATGGTTTCGTCCACCAAGTCGATGACGGGGCATGCCCTCGGCGCTGCAGGCGGCTTGGAAGCGGTTTTCACGCTCATGGCCATGGATAAGGGAGTTGTTCCTCCGACCATCAACTACAACGACCCTGACCCCGAGTGTAATCTCGATTACGTGCCGAACACGGCGCGGGACGCCAGGGTCGCTTGCGCCATGAGCAACAACTTCGGCTTCGGCGGCACCAACGCCACGTTGCTCTTCAAGAAGGTGTAGGGGGAAGCGATGGTTGCGTTGGGAAGTGATCACGGAGGTCTTGAGCTCAAGGAGTCCATAAAGGAACTTCTCCGCGAGCGCGGTGTTGCCGTAGTCGATTGCGGTACCGATAACGGCAGTTCGGTGGATTATCCCGACTTCGGAGAAAAGGTTGCGCGTAAAGTCTCTGCCGGTGAAGTGGAGAAGGGGATCCTCTTCTGCGGCACCGGCATAGGGATGTCCATCGTTGCCAACAAATACCCGCGGGTGCGGGCTGCCCTCGTTACCGATGCCTTCATGGCCCAGATGGCGAAGGAACACAACAACGCCAACATCCTGGTGCTCGGCGGACGCGTGCTTGATTCGGACAAGGCACGGGACATGGTGTCCATCTGGCTCGACGCAACCTTCGAAGGTGGGCGGCACCAGGGACGCCTTGACAAGATTACCGCCCTGGAGCGGGACCTGTACAAATAGCATTGCCGGCTTTACCCTGTAATACCGACGGGACTTGCAAGGTCCCGTTTCCTTTTTCATAACCCTCAAGGAGCGACCGTATGTCTTTTCTGGAATCGTTTGATCCGGATGTGGCCCGTGCCATCCGGCTGGAAACCGAACGGCAGGAATATAACCTGGAGTTGATTGCCTCGGAGAATTTCGTTTCCGAAGCGGTGATGGAGGCCCAGGGTTCGGTGCTCACCAACAAGTATGCCGAAGGATATCCGGGCAAGCGCTACTACGGCGGCTGCCACCACGTGGATATCGTCGAAAACCTTGCCATCGAGCGGGCAAAGGAGCTGTTCGGCGCGGACCATGCCAATGTGCAGCCCCATTCCGGCTCCCAGGCCAACATGGCGGTCTATTTCACGGTGCTCAAGCCGGGAGACACCATCCTCGGGATGAATCTTTCCCATGGTGGCCATCTTACCCATGGCAGCCCGGTGAATTTCTCGGGACGTTTCTTCAACGTCGTCCCCTATGGTGTCTCTCCGGAGACGCAGACCATCGATTATGACGAGGTGGAGCGGCTGGCGGTGGAGCACAAGCCGAAGATGATCGTGGTGGGGGCAAGTGCCTATCCGCGCATCCTCGACTTTGCGGCTTTCCGCAGGATTGCCGACAAGGTGGGTGCCGTGGTGATGGTGGATATGGCTCACATCGCCGGTCTGGTCGCTGCCGGACTCCATCCGAGCCCCGTCCCCTTTGCAGAATTCGTGACGACCACCACCCACAAGACCCTGCGGGGACCCCGCGGCGGCATGATCCTCTGCCGGGAGGAGTTCGCCAAGACCCTCAACTCCAACATTTTCCCCGGCATCCAGGGTGGTCCGCTCATGCACGTGATCGCCGCCAAGGCGGTGGCTTTCAAGGAGGCCCTCGCCCCCGAATTCAAGGCGTACCAGCAGCAGATCGTGAAAAATGCCCAGGTGCTTGCCGCAGGGCTCATGGCGCGCGGATTCAAGCTGGTTTCCGGCGGTACGGACAACCATCTGATGCTGATGGACCTTTCCGGCACCGAACTGACCGGCAAGGTGGCCGAGGAGGCACTCGACCGGGCGGGGATTACCGTGAACAAGAACACCGTGCCGTTTGAGACCCGTTCCCCCTTCGTCACCTCCGGCATCCGGATCGGTACCCCTGCGGCGACGAGCCACGGGCTCAAGGAGAAGGAGATGGAGGAAGTGGCTGCCTGTATCGCCGATGTCCTTGCCAATGTGGCGGACGAGGCAAAACTGGCGGAGGTCAAGGGGCGGGTGAATGCGCTCATGCGGCGCTTTCCGCTTTATGCCAAACGACTCCAGTAAGCAATTTTTCTCCTGCGCAGCAAAAAAGGGACAACATGACGTTGTCCCTTTTTTTGTGTGTTGCCGCGCAAGCCAGGACTGGTTCAGGACTCCTGCCGTTCGAGGATTGCCGCGCAGTGGCGGAATTCGTCGCTGAACTCTTCCGGGGCTTTGTAATTATACGCAAGAATGTTTTTGAGCCGTGAGAAGGAGCGCGGGTCGGTGCGGGTGTACTCCATGCCGATCTCCTGTTCCGTCCGCCACACGACGGCACCCTCCAGGTGGATGACAAGGGGGGATGTCCTGCCGGCGAAGTGGACAGTGATATCCGCCGTTTTGCAGGAGGGGAGGGGGGTATCGGATCGGAAATACAGGCCTCTGAAACTGAGGTTTTCCACGGAACCCTGCAGCTCCTCACCGTTACAGAAGAGGTCAGCCTCAGCCCAGTAACTCAGTCGTTTGAAATGGCGCTTTTCCATAACTATTCCATTCTGCGAAGAAAATCTTATTGTACAGTATATCCTGTTTTGTTTCGTGGTCCAGTCTCGCCAAGTATTTCCAGAATTATACATGGTTTCTCAGCATCAATTCCGCAGGGTGAGGGGTAAGGTATATCTGCCCCCTGAGGTAGGTTTGGTTGTATTTGGCCACGTAGTGATTGAGGAGGGTCAGGGGGACGATGAGTGGTACGAGATGGTCGTGATACCGGGCGATGACCTCCACCAGTTCCGCTTTTTCAGCCGCTGTCAAAACCTTCTTGAAATATCCCATGATATGGTGGAGCACGTTGGTCTGTTTGCTGACGGTGGCATGGAGGGCCATCGCCTCCGTGAGGAGGTGCCGGTAGCGCTCGAGCAGCTGGTCCAGCGGCATTTCGGTGCCATGGGCGACCAATGCACCCATTTCCCGGTAATGGCTGGGGCTGTGAGCCATGACGAGGAGTTTGTGGGACGTGTGGAACGTGACCAGCGCGCCGATACTTTTCTCCCCCCGCAGGAAATCCTTCCAGCGGCGCAGGGTGAAGACCCGTTCGATGAAGTTTTCCCGGATGTGCGGATCGTTGAGTCGCCCCTCCTCTTCCACCGGGAGGAGGGGGAAATGGCGGACCACCGCGGCGGCAAACAGTCCGCTGCCGCTTTTTGCGGGGACCCCTTGGTTGTAGACCTTGACTCGGTAGAGGCCAGAGCTGGGGGAATCCTTTTTGAAGATGAAACCGCAGAGGTCTTCGCCTTCCAGTTCCACAACCTTCTTTCTGCAGAAGTCGAGCATCTGGCCCGTCTTGTCGATGCGGGTCCGGTTGGTTACCAGGCGGGGGGCGGCAGGGTCCCCCTCAAGGCGCATTGCTTCCCGCGGGATCGACATGCCGCACTCCACTTCGGGGCAGACCGGTACGAACTGGAAAAACCGGCCGAGAATATCGGTCAGGTAGCGATCATGCTTGTGCCCCCCGTCGTAGCGGACTTTTTCCCCCAGCAGGCAGGAACTGACACCAATCCTTATCTGGCTCGTCACGCCTTCTCCTTCCGGTAAAGGGTGCGTCATTTCAATGGTCACCCTGATAGCGCCGGATATATTCACGCACATCGAACTTCCGTTTGCAACCAGCTGCGTTCATGTAACGTATTTTCCCGAAAACGGGACGTTCGCCCCATGCACGGTCGTGGACCCCGCCGATGCTCCAGGCGATGCCGGCATAGCCGTTGGGGTCCCGGCCGTCCAGCTGGTAGCGGTCGTTCAGGTAGATCGCGGTTGCCAGGGCGTCCTCCGGAGTCGGTGTCCACTCAAGGATTTTTTTTGCCCAGTACATGCGCAGATAGCCGTGCATCCTGCCGGTCGTGACCATTTCCCGCTGGGCAGCGTTCCAGAGAGGATCGTGGGTGGCGGCTGCCGCAAACTGCTCCCTCGAATAGACATACTCGCGCCGGTCGTGGCGGTGTTCGTCGTGGGTTCGCACGCCCCAGGACGGGAATCCCTGCACGCTGTCATAGAAGGGATTATACAGGCAAAAATTATCCGACAACTCCCGCCGCACGATCAATTCCTCCAGAAAAGCCAGGGCAGAGGGCGAAGAGGGGTGATGACGGCGGGCCTCCAACGCCACCCGCTGGGGGGCCAGCTGGCCGAAGTGCAGATACGGTGAAAGTCCCGACTGACCATCCGCGCACGGGTCATTGCGCCGGCAATCGTAGCTGGCGAGGCCATGGGCGATGAATGCAGCCAGCCGTTGGTGTCCCTCCGCTTCTCCCGGGAGGAGCCAGGCTGCTTCGGGGACCGTACGGTCAATGGCGAGTGTCGCCAGGACAGAATCGACTGCGAATGTTTCCGGGGGGGACGGCCAAGGGAATGGGTGGTGCTGGAGGGGTGGGAATTCGTGGAGGAAATCGGGGAGCAGACGCTGGATTTTGGGACGGAGGGTGTAGGCGCCGAACTCCAGTTTTCCCGAAGCGAGCCGACATGGCACGATATTGTGGGCATCCACCTCAACGACAGGGATTTCCAACCGCACCGCGGCCTCTTCACGCCAGGCCCGCTTGACCCTCAGGGGGTCGAAATCGGTCACCACCGTTCCGATGTCATGGAGCCGGGCAAAGCGGCAGATCTCGTCGGGCGGTTCGCCGTGGAGAAGATAGAAGGGGATGTTCAGGTCGGCAAGGCGACGGGCCGTTTCCGCCAGTCCTTTCAGCATGAAGGCGTACTGGCGGAGCGTCGCGCCGAGAAATGCCGGCGCCAGCGTGAAAGCCACGGCCAGGGGGACCTGCCGTTCCAGTGCCAGGGCCTGGGCATGGACAAGCGCCCAGTTGTCGGCCACCCTCTGGTCGCGGCTCATCCAGTAGACAACCGGACCCTTGGTGACGGGGGCGTTATTGAGGGAGCATATGCGCTGGGGCATCATGGCGGTTACGATCACGGCCTCACCTTCAAGTCTCTCCTGCATCTATAAAGATAAGCTGAAAAAGGGGCAGTCCTTTCGAGCTGGACTGCCCCTCGTGAGGAGTTCTACTTGACCGTGTACCAGAACTTGGCGTTACGCACCTTGCCGTCCTTCAACTGAAACTTGCACATCACGCCGTACTTCCCCTTTTTGGACAGGTCGAAATCGGCCCCGAAGTGCCCCTGCATCCCCATCAGGTCCTTGGTCTGGTCGGTTTTGTCCGGATTCTGCACCTTCACCTTTACTTCTCCTTCGGTCAGGGCCTTGCCGCTCTTGACATCCTTGAACTCGACCGCGATGTGGTGGGTCTCCTTCATCCCCTTCGGCATCTCCATCTTCATGGCCTTCAGGTGTTCCTTCATGCTCATGACCTTGAAGGTCGCCTTGACACCGTCCACAACCTCCTCATGGGCCACATCCCCTTGATGGCTCCCATGTCCCATATCCATGGAAGCATGGTCCATGGCAAAAGATGCCATGGGGGCCGCGAGGGCAAAAAGTGCTGCAATCAGTACGGTAATTTTTTTCATGTGGTTTTCTCCTTTTCGTGGGTAATGCTGTCTGTTCTGATTTTAGCATACTGCATGCCACCATAAAACATGCTGTAAATACAGTGGTTATTTCAAGTCAAACGAGGCACAATGTTGAATAATCCACACCATGGATAAGAATATTCTTCTCAATGCTTCATCCCCGAATACTTCAGCGTTCCTTTCCTGAGTTCACGCTTCTTCATCAGCACAAAGATCACCGGCGTCATGATAAGCACATGCACCGCCGAGGAGATCATCCCGCCGATCATGGGGGCGGCGATCGGCTTCATCACGTCGGCGCCGGTGCCGCTTGACCACATGATCGGGATCAGGCCGATGAGGGCCACCGCGACGGTCATCAGCTTGGGACGCAGCCGCAGCACCGCCCCCTCGAAGGTGGCGTCGTAGATATCCTGCTCGGTGCAGGGCCCCTTAATGAGCTTCTTGTCCAGGGCCTCGTGCAGGTAGATGACCATCACCACCCCGGTCTCCACCGCAATGCCGTACAGGGCGATGAAGCCGACCCAGACCGCCACCGACATGTTATACCCCAGGGCCGACACCAGGTAGACCCCTCCCACCAGCGCGAAGGGGACCGAAAGCATGACCATGCTCGCCTCCAGGGCCGAGTGGAAGGTGAAGTAGAGGAGAATGAAGATGATGAGCATGCCCGCTGGCACGAGCATCTGGAGGCGGGCCTTGGCCCGGATCTGGTTTTCCCACTGCCCCGACCAGGCCACATAGTAGCCCGGGGGGAGTTTCAACTGCTTTTCCAGAACGTCCTTGGCCTCAGTTACGAAGCCCCCCATGTCCCTGCCGCGCACATTGAGGAAAACGATGGAGCGCAAAAGCCCCCCTTCGCTGTTGATTTCCGGCGCCCCGGTGGATATTTTCAGCTTCGTCACCAGGGAAAGGGGCACCTGGGCACCGTCCATCCCCGACACCAGGATGCGGCGAATGGCCGGGATGCTGTCACGGTAGTCCCGCAGGTAGCGGATCCGGATCGGGAAACGATTGCGCCCCTCGACGGTGGTGGAGAGCATCTCGCCCCCCAGGGCGGTCTCGATCACATCCTGAATATCACCCACATTGACGCCGTAGCGGGCGGCCGCTTCCCGGTCGATGTCGATGTCGATGTAGTTGCCCCCCGTGACCCGCTCCGCCACCACGTCGGCCGCGCCGTTGATCGGCTTGAGGATCGCTTCCGCCTGCACTGCCAGGTCCTTGAGCACGTTCAGGTCGGAGCCGAATATCTTGACCCCCAGGTCGGTGCGCACCCCGGTGGAGAGCATGTTGATCCGGTTGATGATCGGCTGGGTCCAGCCGTTGCGCACCCCTGGTATCTGCAGCTTAGCGTCAAGTTCGGCGACGATGTCCGCCTTCTTGATCCCCGGTCGCCACTGATCCTTGGGCTTGAGGATGATGATGCTCTCGAACATGGAGACCGGTGCCGGGTCGGTGGAGGTCTCTGCCCGACCCACCTTGCCGAGCACGTGCTCCACCTCGGGGACGCTTTTGATGATTTTGTCCTGCACCTGGATCAGCCGCTTCGCCTCGGTGATGGAAACGTTGGGGAGCGTGACCGGCATGTAGAGGAGCGACCCCTCATCCAGGGGGGGCATGAACTCGCTCCCCAGCTTCATGAACATCGGTACGGCAATCAGCAGCGCCACAAGGTTGAGGGCGATGGTGGTCTTCTTCCAGACCAGCACCCAGCGGATGACCGGCGAATAGAGCCGTATGAAGAAGGTGGAAACCGGGTTGGCGCTCTCCGGCGGCATCTTGCCGCGCATGAAGTAGTACATCAGGACCGGCACCAGGGTGATGGCGATGACAGCCGACCCCATCATGGAGAAGGTCTTGGTGAAGGCGAGCGGATGGAACATCTTCCCTTCCTGCCCTTCCAGAAGGAAGACCGGCACGAAGGAGAGCACGATGATGGCCAGGGAGAAGAAGATGGCGCGACCCACCTGCTTGGCGCTGGCGATGATCACCTCCAGCCGCTTTTCGGCCCGCTCTTCGGGCGGCATCTCGGAGAGGTGGCGGTAGCAGTTCTCCACCATGATGACCCCGGCATCCACCAGGACGCCGATGGCGATGGCGATCCCCCCCAGGGACATGATGTTGGAGGTGACCCCCATGAGTTTCATGGTGATGAAGGAGATGAGCACCGCGATGGGGAGGGTCAGAACTATGACGAGGGAGCTCTGGAAGTGGAGCAGGAAGATCAGGATGACCAGTGAGACCACTACCGATTCTTCCAGCAGCGCGTGCTTCAGTGTGTCGATGGCACGGGAAATCAGGTCGGAACGGTCATAGGAGACCATGATCTTGACCCCGGGGGGCAATCCTTTCTCAAGTTCCTTGATCTTCACCTTGACCCGGTCGATGACATCCTTGGCATTTTCGCCGTAGCGCATGACCACGATGCCGCCAACCGCCTCACCCTCGCCGTTCATGTCGAGCATGCCGCGCCGGATCGCCCCCCCCATCTGGACGGTCCCCAGGTTCTTGACATAGATGGGGGTGCCGCGCATGTCGGCGCCAACGACGATGTTTTCCAGGTCGGCCTTGGAGGTGACGTAGCCGCGGCCGCGGATCAGGTATTCGGCGTCGGCCTGCTCGATCAGCTTCCCCCCCACGTCCTTGTTGGACGCCTTGACCGCTTCCATGATCTTGCCGACCTTGATGTTGTAGGCAAAGAGTTTGTTCGGGTCGAGGTCGATCTGGTACTCGCGCACCAGACCGCCGATGGATGCCACCTCGGCAACCCCCGGGACGGTGTTCAACTGGTAGCGGACGAACCAGTCCTGCAGGGTCCTGAGCTGCTCCAGGTCGTAGCCTTTCCCCTCGATGGTGTACCAGAAAACATGCCCCACGCCGGTGCCGTCCGGGCCGAGGGTGGGGACGACACCGGGGGGGAGGAGGGAGGCGGCGTAGTTCAGCCGCTCCAGCACCCGGGTCCTGGCCCAGTAGATATCCGCTTTGTCATCGAAGATGACGTAGATCATGGAGAAGCCGAAAGCGCTGGAGGCGCGCACCGCCTTGACCTGGGGGAGCCCCTGGAGGTTCACCGCCAGGGGATAGGTGACCTGGTCCTCCACCACCTGGGGAGAACGGCCCGGATAGTCCGTAAAGACGATCACCTGGTTGTCCGACAGGTCGGGTATGGCATCCACCGGGGTCTTGTAGACCGACCAGACGCCCCAGGCGATGATGAGCCCGAAGAGCATGAGGACGATGACCCGGTTGCGGGCGGAGTATTCGATGATTTTTTCAATCATTCAAGAACCTCGGGATTGGGGACTGGGGACTCGGGACTAGTTAAAGGCATGAATCAAGAGTTAGAATCTAAACCAATCCCCAGTCCCTAGTCCCTGCTTATTTCACATCTTCATATCATCCATGTTCAGCGGCTTCTTGGCCGGAGCCGGTTTCGCCGCATCTGGTGCCGCATGACCCTTGTGGCCGGCCGGTGCAGGCTCACCTGTGGCCTCCGGCTTGACACCGCTGTGCTGGCTATGGTCCTGGCCGCCGCCACCTTTGAGCTGTGATTCGGAGTCGATCAGGTAACCGCCGGAAACCGCCACCTTGTCGCCCGGCTTGAGCCCCGACAGCACCTGGATCTTGTCGTCGGTCTGCTGTCCGACCTGGACATCACGCGGTTCGAACATGCCGGGCTCGCTCTCCACCCAGACCACCTGGCGCTTGCCGGTGTCCATGACCGCCGTAATCGGGACGACGATTGCCGAACCGAGCGGCACCTTGATGATGGCGTTGACGAACATGTCCGGCTTCAGCTGCATGCCGGGGTTGGGCATCTCCACCCGGGCCTTGACGGTCCTGGTCTTGGGGTCGAGGAAGGGGTAGATGAACGCGACCCGGCCCGTGAAGGGTTTGCCGGGAAAGGACTGGGAACGGATCTCCACCTTCTGCCCGATGCGGATATTGGGGAATTCGTTTTCGTAGACCTCCACCTCCACCCAGACCGTGGAGAGGTCGGCGATGTTGAACAGAGGGTCACCTGTGTTGACGTACTGCCCCTGCTGGACCATCTTTTCGATGACGACACCGGAGAGCGGCGTGTAGATGGGGAGCCGGATGTTCGGCTTGCCCGCCTTTTCCAGTTCGGCGATCTGGCTCTCCTTGACCCCGAAGAGCATCAGCCGCTGTTTTGCCGATGCCACGAGTCCGTCGCCATTCTGGGAAATGGAAGGAATGGGGGAGTTCTTCAACTGGTCACGGCTCCTGATGGCCAGCAGGTACTCCTGCTGGGTCGCCAGCAGGTCGGGGGAGTAGACTTCGGCTACCGGTTTGTTCCTGGACACGAAAGCGCCGACGGTGTCGACGTTCAGCTTGTCGATGCGGCCGGCGATCCAGGCGGTGACCCTGGCCTGGCGTGATTGGTCGAACTGGACGATGCCGACGGCATTGATCTCCTTGCTGAGCGACTGCTGCTTCGCCTCCACGGTTGCCACGTTCGCCATCACCCGCTGGGTAGGAGAGAGGGAGACATGGCCAATCATCTCGGCCTGCTGTTTCTGCTCGGGGGTCTGGGCACCACCGGCCGCGCCGTCGATCTTCTTGATCAGTTCCATACCGCAGATCGGGCAGGTGCCCGGCTTGTCCTTGATGATGAACGGGTGCATGGAGCAGGTATAGAGCTGCTTGCCCTGTGCCGCTTTTTCGGCCTCGTGGTCGTGGCCTTTATGCTGCCAGGCGTACCAGCCTCCGCCGGCCAGCGCGACGACAATCAGGATAATCAGGGGAACGGCAATCTTTTTGTTCAAGGACATGGCAGGTTCCTTTGTTCTTATTTGGCCTCTTGGGACGGAGCGGCTGTCAACTCCATCCCCACTGCTGCTTCCAGTTGTGCCAGTTTCATCATGTACTCGGCCCGGGATTCGTACAATTCCCGCTCGTAGTTGAACAGATTCACCCGTCCATCGAGGAGGGTCAGGAAGTCCACCTTGTTCACCCGGTAGCCGATGACCGCCGACTCCAGGGATTGCTCCGCCTGGGGGATGATGCCGCTAGTGTACAGTTCCACCAGTTTCTGGCGACGTTCCATCTGAGCAAGAATGTCGTTGATGGAATACCTGATGCTGTTCTTGAGCACGTTCAATTCTTCAGTTGCCATGCTCGTTTCGGACGTGGATTCGGCCAGCATGGCCCGGCGGCGTTCCTGCTGAAGCGGGAGGTTGAAGGTCAGGCCGACGCTGAACATGTTGTAACCGGGATCGTTTACCATGTCGGTGGCGACACGTTCCTTGAACATGTACTCGAAGGAGAGATTGAAATCGGGATAGAACTCTTTCTCTGCCAGACGGTGTGAGGCCTTCCCCTTTTCGGCCAGCATGGTGAGGCTTTTTACCTGGGGGCGCTTTTCAAAGGCGGTCTCGTTCAGCTGTTCGGCGGAGAGTGTAAGCTGTGGCAGGGTGAACTCGGCAATGGTGCCGACCGGCGTATTTACCGGCCGGTAGAGAAGGTAGTTCAGGTTGGCTTCCAGGCTCTTGCGCTGCTGCCGGAGGGTGATCTGCATGTCGAGCATCTTGGATTTTTCAAGGCCGGCCTTGTAGATGTCCTGCTGCACCCCCTGGCCAACCGAGTACTTCGTCTCCGCGATCGTCACGAAATCATCGATGACCTTCAGGTTTTTACCGACGATCTCTAATGATTTGTCCACGGCATAGAGCTGGTAGTAGGTCTCCTTGACCATGCGAGCCAATTCGAGCTTGCGCTCCTCAACGGCCCATTTATATGACTCCCCCTCGTACCGGGCGACCTCCTCCCTGAGAGCACGCTTGCCCCAGAAGGGCACCTGCTGGGAGATGCCGATCACCTTGGCGGACTGGGGATCCTTGTTGAAAACAAACGGCTCGCGGGCGAGCATGTTCTGGAGCTTGAACATGAACATCGGGTCTTCCAGGGCCGATGCCTGCTTGGCCTTGTTGGCGAACATCTGCCAGCGGGACTGGGAAGACTTCAGTTCCGGATTGTTGGCGAGGGCGGAGGCCACGAGATTGGCGAGATGTTCGGGAGGTGCGTCTGCGGCGTGGGTGAAGCTCACATTCAACGCCATGATGGGGGCGATGACAAATAGACCGATACGCATATTCATGGTAACCTCGGGGACATTTAAGAGCAGAATTACAGAATGTATCGCTCATATATCATATTGAACATACAGCGTTATTAATCAAAGTCCAGCAAGCGCCGGCCAGTTTTCCGTTGGTTCTCACATGACCATGCCGTCCTTCAGGTGAATGGTACGGTCCGCGTAGGCCCCGTTTTCCGGATTGTGTGTTACCATGACAACGGTCTGGCCGGCGTCGTTCAGCTCCCTGAACAGCGCCATGACCTCTTCGCTGGTCTTTGAATCCAGGTTCCCGGTCGGCTCGTCCGCCAGGAGGATATGGGGATTGTTGACGATGGCCCGGGCGATGGCCACCCGCTCCTGTTCACCGCCGGAGAGCTGGTTGGGGAGCCGGTCTGTCTTGTTGCCAAGGCCGACCCGTTCCAGCGCGCGCCGCGCGGCAGCGGTTTTTTCCGAACCCTTCATCTTTACGATGGCAAGGGGGAGCATGACGTTCTCAAGGGCGGTCAGGTAGGTGATGAGATGGAACGACTGGAAAACGAACCCCAGGTTCTTCGCCCGGAAGTCGGCCAGCTTTTCGCCGGGAAGCTGGTACAGCTTGACGCCGGCCATCTCCACTTCGCCCGTGGTCGGGTGGTTCATCCCGCCGAGTACGGAGAGAAGGGTGCTTTTCCCGGAACCGGACTGCCCCATGATGGTGATGAATTCGCCTGCCTCGATGGTAATATCCACACCGCGCAGTGCCTCGACGACATCATCACCGCTGGAGTACTGCTTCTTTACCTTGGTTATCTCAATAAGTGCCATGATGTCCTCGTTTCAAAGTGCCCGCAACGCTTCGGTTGGATCCATCTTAGATGCGTGCAGCGCCGGGTAGAGGCTTGCCAGGAGACCGAGCGTCAATGCCAGTCCGATAGAGCCAAAGGCAATGGTTGTGTCCCAGACCAGGTGGGCGTTTTTGCTTTCCGCCATGAAGGGGAGCGCCAGTTTCGCACCACCCATCCCGGCGGCATACCCAAGAAAGCCGGCCAGGAGACTGACCAGCGCCGCCTCAAACAGGATGATCCGCATGATATGGGACTTGCGGAAACCGATGGCCCGGAAGACGCCGATCTCGGTGGTCCGCTCGTTGACACTTCCCATCATGGTGACGAAAACGATCAAGGAACCGATGAATACCACCACGCCGGCCATGGCGTAAGAGAATCGCTTGAACTGGTCCAGGGCCTTGAGACGTCCTTCCACTACCTGTTGAATGGCCGATACCTTGGCATCCGGTATTTTCTCGGCAATCTGGGTCACCATGTCGCCGATGGGGCAACCGGAACAGAGTGCCGCAACCTCGGCCAGGGTGATTTTGCCTTCCTTGCCGAGCAGCTTCTGGGTCTTGGGCAGAGAGGCGAACACCAGGGAGTCGTCCTGGGAGCCGGTCTGGTCCAGAACGCCGGCTACGGTGAAGCTCTCTCCCTTGATGGTCAGGCTGTCGCCGGGAGAAACGTTCAGCACCTTGGCAGCGTCGGAGCCGAGGAGCAGGTCGTGCTCACTCTTCGGCTCGGTCCCGAAGACCTTCCACCACTGCTTCATCTTCAGTTCGCTCTCGAAGTGAACTCCCACCAGCAGCACGTCGTGGTTGTTGACGGTAACCCCCCCCAGCACCTTGGGACTGACCGCCGAGATGTTCTTGTGGTTGGCGATGGTCTTGATCTTTGCCAGATCGCTTTCGATAATCTCGCGCTGATCGAAGGTCACACCCCCCAGGCTGATGCCTCCATAGTTCATGGAGAGACCGTTGCTCTGGGGAGTGATGAGGATATTGGCGCCGAACTCGTCCATCTTCCGCTCGATGTCGCTGGACATGGAGCGGGTGAGGGTCACCAGGGTGACGATGGTGGCGATTCCCACCATCAGGCCGATGGTCAGGAATGCCATCTTGGCCTTGCGCCGTTTCAGGTTGTTGATGGAAATGGTGTGCAGTTTCATCAGAAGTATCTCGCTCCCCCCTTGAGGTCATTTACTGAAATGGAGATGGTGCTGCCGTTCAGTTGATGGGGAAGGTAACCGGGATTGCAGCCGCCGGTGGCGTTGGGACCGAGGCGATTGATGGCGAACTTCTGGTTGCAGTTCTTGCAGTTCATCTTGTCCCCCTGCTGTTCGTACCCCTTCTTGGACTTGAAGCAGGCATCGCAGGCGTCGAAGGCGGTCTTGTAGCTGCCGTCGGCCGTTTTTATCGCGAAGAAGGTGATCTCCTTGCCCCCATCCTCGAATTTATAGAAGTGGGCCTTGCCGTCGGCCAGCTTGGCAACGGGTATCGTTGCGACACCGCCACTCACCTTCACCTTTTCATACTTCCCCAGAGAGAAGGCCGATACCCTTATGGCTCCGATCAGCAACGCCACGATAACGACCGCTGTCCAAACCGCATGTTTTGTCCGAATTACCGACATTTCTATCTCCTTTTAGTTCTGTTGTTGAGTACCGCATCCACCCTTCGTTCCGCACCCTCCGCATCCTGCCGAGGAGGCGCTTGTGCCGATCTCCCTGCCCGCAATCTGCCTGAACTCTTCCGGCGTCAGCACAGCGTACACATTGCTGCCAAACCCGGCTTCACTTACCTTTTGGGCGAGTTTTTCAGGATGGGCCGTTTTCGTGTCATAACCGACGATGACCCAGCCACCGTCAATATCCACTTCAGTCACGGCAACACCTTTCTCACGTTGGAGCGTTTTGGTTATCTTGCTTGAGCAGCTGCCGCAGGTCATGCCGGTCGTCCTCAGGACTACGACGGAGTCTGCCGTCGCGCCGATTCTTACGTGAAAAGCGAGGACCACCAGCAAGGTGACGACCGTGATTATGAGGAACGTGGTACCTATGTTTTTTGCGCGCATGATAAACCTCCTTGCGTTGACACAGTTCTCTTATCAAGTGTCGTGCCAATTGTTTTTATAAGTGTAACCGGCTAATATCAAATACAAATTTATCGGTGGGTGTTGAGGACAGGTGATTTAATTAAGAAGAATATTCGCCTACGGGTGTAGAATTTTCTACGGCGGGGGGGCGTTTCGACGGGAGACCTGTCTGCATCAGCGAACAGATAATTTTCATTCATGCGTGGATAAGTTCTAAGCACTCCTGTCTTGATTTTACGGTGCCCCATGCGTAATAATCCATCTCGAAGTTTTTGGAATAAAAAAAGCCGTTCCATCACCTGTGATTGATGAAACGGCTTCCTGAAATTTTCACCTGTTTCTTCGGGAGCTCGGCTACCTGTCAGTAAGAAATCCATCCTTGCTACAAGATGGTATGCTCTTTGTTAACGGGTCCGTCAGCTTTGTGCCCTCGGAATTTCTTCCAAGTTTACCGTTTCGGAAACAGGCTGATGTAACTGTAACGCAGCAAGAACAATTGTCAAGCGTCGTCACATTTTTTTAGAGCGGGCCGGTGCGATTGCCGCTAGGACATGCGGCCCTGGAGGATCACCCAGGGCTTGACCGGTAGGTGGCGAGGTCGGGTGAATGGGCTGACGAGCGGTACCGACGAGCAGAACTGAGTCTTAAGGGATTTGAAACGCCATGACAGATGATAAACCCCATTTTGATGTAAGGCTGGCAGCACTTCTGATAGGCGTTATCCTGTCCACGGTGGATTCCAGCGCGCTGAATCTGGCACTCCCCTCACTTGCCGCTCATTTCAGGACCGATGCCGCTGCCGTTCAGGGGGCCTCCTCGCTCTACCTGATCGGAGCTGCAGTTGCATTTCTGCCTCTGTCAGGTCTAGCCGGCAAGATCGGGACGGTCAAGGTCTACCGATTCTCCTTGGCTGTCTTTGCCCTCATCTCCCAGATATTGGTGATTTCCCCCAACCTTCACACCCTCCTGGCGCTCCGGTTCATCCAGGGGATCGCCGGTGCAGGTATTGTCGGTCTGGTTCCCGGCATGACAGCTTCTACCTTCAAAGAGCATCGTGGGTGGGCCTTGGGCATGGTGTCGGGATCGGTTGCGGCTGGAACCCTTATGGGGCCGCCGTTGGGGGGCTTTCTGGTCGAATGGTTCGGCTGGCAATCAATCTTCTACATAAACCTTCCCTTTGGACTGCTTGCCTTGATTCTCTCCGGCAGATTAACCGACCTCCACGGCGTAGGCCTCAAAGAAGGGCTGCGCAGGTCTCTCCATGCGCCGCGATTCATACTGGCACTGCTCTCCACGGCTTTTTTCTTTGTTCAATCCTTCGGCACCAACCTTGTTTGGCCATTCTACCTTGAAGCAGTCGGAATCTCTCCCAGCAAAGTCGGGTTGATGATGCTCGTTCCCCCCATAATCCTGATGGCTGTGGGACCCCGCTGTGGCCAGCTGTCCGACAGGATCGGGTATGATCGAATCAGTTGGCTTGGCAGTATTGTGCTGATGTTTGCCTCTATCGGCCAGGGTGTCAGTGGTTCAATAGTTGTGGGTTTGTTGGGTATCGGACTTGGCAGGGCGCTCTTTCAGGCAGCCAATAATGCCGCAGTCCTTTCCAATGCACCCGAAGGAACCACGACAGTCGCTTCAGGACTGCTCTCCATCGCCCGAGTGACGGGACAGGCGCTCGGGAGTATCCTTGCCGGCACGCTCTGGGGTACGCTGGAGCATTCCGGCACACAGCGCGCCTTTCTGGTTGTGAACCTGATCCTGGGAGGAGTTGCGGCGCTCTCGGGTATACTGATCATGGGGCGGGGCAGGCTCGGCCAGAAGCTGTCTGGTGAGTGATTATGGAACAAATGTTTCTGCGCATCTACTAAGGGACTTCATTGCCCTCAGTCGAGCGCCAAAACTGCGGGGGAAACCCATGCCGCATATGTTCACAGGACTTCAGCGTAAAAAAAAAAGGGACTGGCCCAATTGGCTAGTCCCTTGATATTTCTGGTGGGCGATGCTGGGTTCGAACCAAGAAGAAACACAAAAACCCTGTATTTTCAATGTGTTGATAATTTCTGTAACTTGTTGAAATATAGGACATAATTTATTGTATTTCAATAACTTGCCTGAATTCATGTAATTTTTCCGTTGACATTTTTTTACAGAAACTTTACAGAATGTTTCTGTAAAAATCACTTTTTGGGAAATGTCAGGGGGGAACAATGGACACGTTTAAAAAACACCTGAACGGGGAGATACTGCTTCCTAACTTTTGACCATTCCTGTGACCTTTGTACGTACAGAAACCACTTATTGAAATGAAATTACCTTTCTAAATCCAGATGTGTCAAAAATTGTGTACAAAATTTTTTGAATGATTCCTGTAAAGGTTGTACGTACAAGGGTTTATAAGATTAGTTGCAATTAATAAAATAAGTGATATATACCCCTTTTGGGACCTTTACTGAAAAATATTGTGGATGACACTTTACAGGGAAGGTGAAGGGGAACGGATATGAAAACATTAATCAGGATATTAATACTGTTAGTAATAATGAACAATGCTGTTTATGCTGTTGGTATAGATGGATACGAGTTGTCAATGACATATAAAAATGTTTATGACAAACTGACAGAAAGAGACCAATACAAGATAAAAGAAGTGGAAAACGGTATTTTCGCAAGTCCAAAAGACCAAGCAACCACAGTAAAGTATATATTTAAGTTTAAAAACGATAGATTAGTAACTGTGTCGAGAATTTATGAAACCACAATGAAAAACTATTACTTGCTACTAGACTTATACAATAAGCAGAACGGAAACAACAACAAAACAACCACAACAACACACGAAATGCCAGACTTTTGGACATATTCAATAATGACCGAGTGGACTAATCAAAACATAGAATATTCTGTAGGGTATCAAGCATTTCACACAAATGACTATATAATACGTAGTGTTAGATGTATAAATGAAAATAATTGTAAGTAGTATTTGGTGCCAAATATATACCTCTTATATTATCCCCCCCAGCCGAACGGATAACCTCAGTCTAGTACAATTTGAAGTGTTTGTAAACGTAACCTAAACCTGTTTGTACACTGGTTATGGTTTATTGATGTCTGAAAATAGTGGGTTTATATTAGAAGGTTTTATGAAGACCAAAAAAAGAGTTTACAGATACGATGTCTGTAAACTCCTTTTAATTTTGGACTAGCTAATCCGAACCGAACAAATATAATTGTGCAGAATTTTCTGGCCGTTTCTTGAAAGGTTGTGTGAACAGGGGGGAGAATATGACCTCTAAAAAAGGGGTAAAATTCCCCATTATCACCCCCTATTTTTTACAGAAAGTTTACAGAATGACGGAAAGGGTGAGTGGGGAAAGTAAGGGGTGTATCTGTAATGCTCTGAAAATAAAAAGGGAATCCGTTTGGATTCCCTCTAAATTTGGTGGGCGATGCTGGGTTCGAACCAGCGACCCCTGCCGTGTGAAGGCAGTGCTCTCCCGCTGAGCTAATCGCCCTAAAAGTTCCTATTGAATAACAAAAGGCGGAGCGTCTGTCAAGCAGGAAAGCGCCAGCAGGCCGCTCAACGCCGCTTTTCAGCGGGATTAAAAAATCGTTATACGTGGCTGAATAGACCTTGACAGCAAAACAGCGCGGTTGATATATTCAACTCCGCTTTTTATTCCTGCTAAAATGGGAGTCTGTTTTGACGAGAGCGGTTCAGGTGCAGCATGAAGGGGATATCGCGCTGGTCAGGCTGAATCGGCCCGAGGCGGCCAATTGCCTGAGCGGTGCCATGATACAGTCACTTCTGGAAACCTTTCGCAAACTCAAGGACGATCGGGAGGTCAAGGGGGTCATCATCACCGGGGGAGGGAAATTCTTCTGCGCCGGTGGTGACATCGGAGAAATGGCTGCCATGAGCCCCATGGCGGCGGTGGAGTTTGCTGAGCTCGGACAGAAGCTGATGTTCGCCATAGAGCGGGTCGGTAAGCCGGTCCTGGCCGTGGTGAACGGCCATGCCCTCGGTGGAGGGCTGGAACTCGCCTTGGCCTGCGATTTCATTGTGGCATCCACTGCGGCGTTTTTCGCTGCTCCGGAAATCAAACTCGGGATCATCCCCGGTTTCGGCGGCACCCAGCGCCTGGCCCGCCTCGTGGGGAAGGCCAAGGCAAAAGAGCTCATTTTCACCGGCGACAGCATCAATGCAGCAGAGGCCCACGCAATCGGGCTCGTCAACCGGGTTTACGAGCCTGATCAGCTGCTTGCCCAGGCCTTGGAACTCATGCAGACCATCTGCAGTCGCGGTCCCCTCTCCCTGCGCATGGGTAAAGAGATCATCGATGCCGGTTACGACATTGACCTCGCCAACGCCTGCCTTATGGAGCGGGATGCCTTTGCCCTCTGCTTTTCAACCGAGGACCAGAAGGAAGGGATGGGGGCGTTTCTTGAGAAGCGGCCGGCCAGATTCCCCGGCCGCTGAGAGGTACGAGCCATGAAACTCAAGCAGGGGCATATTCAGGTCTATACGGGAGACTGCAAGGGGAAGACGACTGCGGCCCTCGGCCTGGCTCTCAGGGCCGTCGGGCGGGAGATGATGGTCTGCATGGTTCAGTTCATGAAGGGGGGAGGCCCCTACGGTGAACACCTGGCCGCCCAGCGCCTCGCCCCGTACCTGACGATCATCCCCACCGGCCGGGCAGGGTGGGTGGACCGCGACCATCCCGATCCGGAGGACCGGCGCCTGGCCCAGGAGGCGTTTGAACTGGCCCGGCAGGCTCTTACGGGGGGCAAGTACGATCTTGTCATTCTTGACGAGATCAACGGCGCCGTCTCGTTCGGCCTTGTAGAGGTTGCGCAGGTACTGGAGCTCATGGGACAGAAACCGACGGACGTGGAACTGGTCCTGACCGGCCGCAACGCCGATCCCCGGGTCATCGAGGCCGCTGATCTGGTGACGGAGATGCGGGAGATCAAGCACTATTACAAAACCGGGGTGCGGGCCCGGGTTGGTATAGAAAAGTAGCGGCATTTCGTCGCGGTTTCTTCGGCCGTGCCGGATAACTCATCTCTGTAAAATATGACTATTGACCTATAAATGCTAGCAAAGGAGAATATCATGGCTGAAAGAAAATTGCGGGTAATGGTGGGAAAGCCGGGGCTGGACGGTCATGACCGGGGGGCGAAGATCATTGCCCGTGCATTCCGTGACGCCGGCTTCGAAGTCATCTACACCGGGTTGCACCAGACCCCCGAGCAGATCGTGGCGGCTGCCATTCAGGAAGATGTCGACTGCGTGGGATTGTCCATCCTCTCCGGCGCCCACAATACCCTGCTTCCCAGGGTGTGCGAACTGTTCCGGGAGAAGCAGGCTGCCGATATCGCCCTCTTCTGTGGCGGGGTGATTCCGGACGACGACATCCCCGGTCTGAAAGCTGCCGGCATGAAGGAGGTCTTCACCCCGGGGACGTCCACCGAAGACATCGTCAAATGGGTGAAGGACAACGTCCAGCCCCGCGCCTGAGGAAGCAATGCCCTACAAGAAACTCCACATCGAGATTATCGACCGGGTCGGCTCTATCCTCATGCAGTCCGGCAGCCGTTTCAACAAACTCTCCATCACCACCCTGCGGGAACTGAAGCGGGCCTTCGGCGAACTTGAGGCCGACCCGGCGGTGACCGTCATTGTCCTCAGCGGCTACCCCGGCGAATCCTTCGCGGTCGGGGCGGACATTGCCCAGATGCGGGATTTCGGGCCCGCCGAGGGGTTTGCCTTTGCCGAACTGGGCCAGTCACTGTTTGCCCAGATGGAGGAGTGCGGCAAGCCGATCATCGGCGCCCTCAACGGCATCACCATGGGGGGAGGGTGCGACCTTGCCCTGGCCTGCGACATCAGGCTCGGCAGCGATGCACTTCTCTTTGCCCACCCCGGCGCCAAGCTCGGTATCATCACCGGTTTCTGCGGTACCCAGAAACTGCCGCGACTGGTGGGGAAAAACTTCGCCCGGGAGATATTCATGACGTCCGACCCCTACACGGCGGCCGATGGGCTGCGGATGGGGTTCATCAACCGCCTCTTCCCCGCGGCGAGCTTCTGGGATGACGTGGTGGCATTTGCCGGACGGATAGCGGCTCATCCCGTCGAACCGCTCCTCTACGGCAAAAAAATCATCAATGCCAGTGAAGACGTGGAATTGAAGAGCGGTTGCGTGATGGAACTGGGCGCCTTTTCTTCGCTCTTCGCCACGGAGGCCCGGGCGGAGAAGATGCAGTCATTCCTGAACAGAAAGAAAAATCATGGCACTCGCTGAAAAGATCCTGACGGGGGACATCCGGGCCGCGGCGCGCCTCATGCGCGACATCGACGACGGCTTCCGGAGCGCCGTTGACGAGTTGAAAATCCTCTATCCCCACACGGGCAAGGCCTATATCATCGGCATCACCGGTCCGCCCGGTGCCGGCAAGTCGACGCTGGTAGACCAGATAACGGCCGCCTACCGGCAGCGCGGCAAGACGGTGGGTATCGTGGCGATCGACCCGACCAGCCCCTTTACCGGCGGGGCCATCCTGGGGGACCGGATCAGGATGAATCGCCATGCGGACGATCCCGGTGTGTTCATCCGCAGTCTTGCCACCCGTGGTCACCTTGGGGGGCTTTCCCGCTCCACGGGGGATGTGGTGAATGTCCTCGATGCCATGGGGATGGACGTGGTCATCGTAGAAACGGTCGGCGTGGGGCAGGACGAGATTGACATCGTCAGCATGGCCCACACTACCACGGTGGTGATGGTCCCGGGCCTCGGTGACGATATCCAGGCCATCAAGGCGGGAATACTGGAGATCGGCGACGTGTTCGTGGTCAACAAGGCCGACCGGGACGATGCGGACCGGACCGTCCGGGAACTCGTCACCATGCTGGAGATGAATCCCGACCGGGGTAGGGGGTGGCAGCCCCATGTGCTCAAGACCGAAGCGAGCCGAAACCGGGGGATCGAGGAACTGGTGGACGAATTCGAATCGCACCGGGGGTATCTCCACGATTCCGGGGCGATCCGCCACCTTCTCGAAGAAAAGAACGCCAAGCAGTTCCTGGAAATACTGCGGGAGCGGCTCTTCAGCGAGGTTTTCGGTCACATCGAGGTGAACGGCCGTTTCCGCGAGATCGTCGCCGGCATGATGACCCGGGAGAAGGACCCCTACAGTGCCGTGGAAGAGATCGTGGCGGAGCGGCTGCTGGTCGGTCCCTGACCCTTTTCCTTGACCCGGTCGATGAAAAAATGGTACGTATTGAAGCATCAATTTGGGGCGTGTGCCCCATTTGTTTTTTCATCAGACAGGGAAGAGCACCATGCTGCGCAAAGTCGTCTACATCCTATTGCTCATTTCACTCGTTGCCATTGTCGTCTACAACCCCGAAGCCACGTCCGAGCCCGCGGCCAATCCCCGTGACCCCGCCAAGGAAGACCTGAGCAGGATCGATTATCCGAGCCAGGCGGAGATCGAGTGGGAACCCCGATTCATCCAGCCCCAGGACACCATCGAATCACTGTTCGGTAAGGACTGGCCCCTGGTGGCCCGCTTCAACAGGATCGATCGTCGCCATGTCTATCCCGGCATGACCATCAAGGTTCCGAAGCGGATGGACGACATCCGCGACTATACCCCCCTGCCGCGGTCCTACGAGCCTGCCCGGCGGCATGGGAAGTACATCCTCGTCAGCCTCACGGAGCAGTGGCTCGGTGCCTACGAAAAGGGGAACCTGAAGTTCTCCATGCCGGTCGCCACGGGGAGCGATACCCACAAATCCCCCACCGGCGTGTTCCGGGTCGATGCCCGTCACCGGAATCACACCTCCTCCCTTTACAAGACCGAAGACGAGAGCGAGCAGTACCCCATGGACAACGCGATCCGCTTTTATATCGACAAGGAGAATGTGTCGTACTGGATCCATGCCCGCGATCTCCCCGGGCGGCCCGGTTCCCACGGCTGCATCGGGGTGTATGATGAAGCGATGCAGAAAAGGGTCTACGATATCCCTGCCCGGCCGGTCCTGCTCGATTCCCACAAGCTCTACAACTGGGCTGTCGGGGAGGCGGATTACGAGGACGACACGGGTGAACTGGAGGAGCTTGAAAGCGGGCCGGTCGTGGAAGTGATCGGCGATAATCCCCGTATCCACGGAAAGTCGCTCTTTGCCCTGATTACGGGCAACTAACAACAGATGACCAGGAGACACTCAATGAAATCAGTGAGAAGAAGCAGGTACCCCCTGTTGTCGGCAGGAATTGCGGTGCTGGTTTGTGCGCAGGTTGCGTTCGGTGCGACGGCAGGAGGCAACGTCGAAGCGGTTCTGAAGAAGGCGTTTCCGCAGCTGAAATACGACAGTATCGAGCCCGCTGACGTCAAGGGCTTCTATGAAGTGGTAGTCGGGCAGAATATCGTCTATTTTTACCCCGAAAAGGAATATCTCTTCGTGGGGGACATCTACGCTCCGCCGGGCAAGAGTCTTACCGCCGAAAAACGGGGAGAGCTGGCCGCAAAGCTGGTGCAGACCCTTCCCCTTGACAAGGCGGTCAAGGTGGGGAACGGCAAGAAGGTGGTGATCGAATTCACCGATCCCGACTGCCCCTACTGCAAGAAGGTTTCGGAGTATTTCAAGAACCGGACCGATGTCACCCGTTATGTCTATTTCACTCCCCTGGCCCATCCCCAGGCGATCAACAAGGTGCACTACATCCTCGCCGCCAAGGACAAGGAAAAGGCCTACAAGGAGATGATGCTCGACCCGACTCAGCCCAAACCCCAGGACAGTTACAGCGAGGCGATCAAGGCGCTGGCCCAGGAGCACCTGGCACTGGGGAAAAAGATGGGGGTACAGGGGACGCCGACCATGTTCGTTGGCGGCAAGCAGGTGGTGGGAGCCGATACCCAGCAGCTGGAGCAGCTTCTGAAGTAACCTGCTGCAGCAGGGAAATCCGTGAGACGGGAAAGCCCGCTTCAGAGTGATCGTGATCTCTGAAGCGGGCTTTTGCGCGATTACAACCCGTACTTCCCCATCTTGTACCGTAGCGTTCCCCGTGGCACCTTGAGGAGCTGGGCTGTCTGGAGGACGTTGCCTCCGGTCTGGTCAAGGGCCTGGCGGATCAGGGCGCTCTCGTAACGCTCCGTTGCCTCTTCCAGTCCCAACGCCAGGTCAGTCACCAGTGTCTGGGGAGCAGTCAGTTCCTGGCCATTCTGCTGGGCGAGCTCATGGGGAAGATGCTCGGGTTTCAGGAGGGGACCGCTGTGCATGATGCAGATTCGCTCGATGACGTTCTTCAGCTCGCGGATGTTGCCCGGCCAGTCGTATCCCCGCATCAGATCGATGGCAGCAGGTTCGATATCCTGGAATCCCCGGGAAAAGGCCCGGTTGAACAGTTCCAGGTAGAAGGTGGCAAGGACCGGTATGTCTTCACGCCGTTCCCGAAGCGGAGGAATGGGGATCGGGAAGACGTTCAGCCGGTAGTAGAGGTCCTCCCTGAAGTGCCCTTCCTTGATGGACTTCTGCAGGTTGCGGTTGGTGGCGGCGATGACCCGTACGTCGATGTCGATGTTGCGTGTGCCGCCGACCCGCCGTATCCTGCGCTCTTCCAATACCCGCAGGAGCTTGGCCTGCATGGCCGGGTCCATCTCACCCACCTCGTCCAGAAAGATCGTCCCTTTGTTCGCCTCTTCGAACAGGCCGAGCTTGCGCTGCCCGGCATCGGTGAACGCCCCCCTTTCGTGGCCGAACAGCTCGCTCTCCAGAAGGTTCACCGGGATGGAGGCGCAGTTGATCTCGATGAACGGCGCTTCGCGCCGGTCCGACAGGTGGTGGATGGCCTTTGCCACCAGTTCCTTGCCGGTTCCCGACTCGCCGGTGATGAGGACGGTGGAGGCGGGAAAACGGGCAATCTCCCGTACCTGCCGGTTGATGTCCAGCTGGGCGGGGCTGGCGCCGACCATGGGGACCTTTTCGAACAGTTCCAGGTCCCCCTTGCGGAAATTGCGTACCTCCCGCTTCAGGCTCTGGGTCTGGAGCGCCAGCTTGACGATGACCCGCAGGGCATCGGCCTTGAACGGTTTCTTCATGTAGTGGAAGGCCCCCAGTTTCAGGGCATCCACGGCGCTCTCCACCGATCCGAAACCGGTGATGATGATGACGAGCAGTTCCGGGTCGAACTTTCTCAACTCCTTGAGAACCTCGATGCCGTCCTCGGGCCCCAGGTTCAGGTCGAGGAGCACCAGATCCACATCTTCGTCGCCGACCTGCTCCAGGGCTTCCCGCCCGCTGGCGGCACCCAGGACCGTGTAGCCGTCCTCCCGGAGAATCCTTTCCACGTTTTCCCGGATGAAGGCCTCGTCGTCGATGATCAGTATCTTTTCCATGACTACCTTCCTGGGGGGAGCTGATATTTTTCTTTCATCACCGTTGCGAAGGCCCGTGCCGCTGGCGATAGCTCGCGACCCGCGCGGGTGGCAATATAGAACGAGCGCACCACCTGCAGCCCGCTCACGTCAATTGCCGCCAGATCCCCCCGCTCCAGTTCCCTTCCCGTCGACAGCTCCGACATGAAGGCCACTCCAATCCCGGCCGTCACCGCCTGTTTAACCGCTTCGTTGCTTCCCAGCCGTGCTTTTATGGTCAATTTGCCGATGTCGATT
Organism: Geomobilimonas luticola; assembly: GCF_018476905.1. GTDB lineage: Bacteria > Desulfobacterota > Desulfuromonadia > Geobacterales > Geobacteraceae > Geomobilimonas > Geomobilimonas luticola. Next base: position 32,079 of record NZ_JAHCVK010000006.1, on the reverse strand, counting down.
CCTGCCTGTTGAAGTGCAACAGCGAGTGCCTTGCCGGTGCCCGAACCTTCCTCCCTGAGGATCAACGGTTCTTCGACGAGTTCTGTCAGTGCGATGTCGCCTTTATTACGCCAGCGATGCCCGCGTCCTACGACCAGGCGGATAGTATCGCGGACCAGCGGCTCGAAGTCCACATCTTCCCGGGAATCGGCGTTCCCGACCACTCCTATTTCGACGGTTTCCCGGGCCAGTTTTTCCAGTATCTCGTGGCTGTCCCCCTGTACCAGCGTCACCTGCAGCCCGGGGAAACGCTCCAAGAGGAGGGGGAGGACAGCGGGTATCAGGTAGTCGCCGGGAATGTTGCTGCCACCGATCCTGAGCACGGCCTCTTCAATCCCCTTGAACCGGCGCATGGCATGATCCAGGCCGGCGGCACCGGCCAGTATCTGCCGGGCATGCTGGCACAGTACCTTGCCACCTTCGGTCAGGAGGGCACCCCGGCCGGTCCGGTCCAGCAGCTTGAGGCCAAATTCCTTTTCCAGGGCGGCGATGTGCTGGCTTACGGTGGACTGGGTGAGAAAGGTCGCCTCGGCTCCCCGGGAAAAACTACCCGTATCGGCTACCGCCAGGAACACTTCCAGTTGCTTGAAGTTCATAGATCACCATTTAAAAATTCGATATATCTTATCGGTAACATGAAAATTATCAATTTGCATTGTGGCTGTCAATGGCTTATTAATGTTCAGCCATCATCGCGTCAACTGGTTATTCAGTGTGCAATAATCCCGTAGGGAGTGAAAGGAAACAGGGATGAGATACTTATTTGTGGCACAGGTTGCATTGCTTGCGCTGCTCTGGTGCACGGCCGCCGGTGCCGGCGACTATCGGTACGTGAAGCAGGAAACGTTCAGGAACTTGCTCGCGAGTGGTGCGCCGGTTGTTATTGTCGACATTCAGCTTCCCAACCAATTTGTCAAGCACCATTTCAAGGGAGCCATCGAGACCGGCGCCTTTCCGGCAAACAGCGATGCCGACCGGAAAAAGCTCGATGCCGTGCTACCGGCGATCAAGGCCGGCCGGGGTGATGTGGTCATCGTCTGTCCCCGTGGGGGTGGCGGCGCCAAGAACGCGTTCACCTACCTGAAGGAGCAGGGGGTAGCCGAGTCGCGTCTCCTTATCCTGGAAAAGGGAATGGATGGGTGGCCCTATCCGGAAATGACCGTAAGCGGCAGGTAGCGAACGGAAAGTACTAAATAGAGGAGCGTGCATGAAGAAGGCGATGATGATGTGTATGACCATGCTGCTGCTGGCGGGGAACTCAGCTTGGGCCGGCAGCCGTGCCGGCGTGATAACGGTGGAGGTGGACCTGTCGGCCCAGGCAACGGGAGCGGATGCGAAGTTGTGGCTGCCGTACCCGGTTTCCGACAAGGATCAGCTGGTGAGCAGTGTCAACGTAGCCGGTGACTACGCGGAGAGCGGTGTCTACACGGACAGGGTCAATGGCACGCCGATGCTCTATGCAAGGTGGGGCAAGGAGGCGAAGAGCCGCAAGCTGACGCTTTCCTTTGCCGTGGAGCGCCAGGAAGTCCTGCGGCGCGAGCTTCCCCGGGAAGAGCAGGCTTGGAACCGTGCCGATTTCGCACCCTACCTGGCCGCCACCAGTCTCGGTCCCGTTGACGGTGAGGTGAAGAAGCTGTCCGACAGCATCACCAAAGGGAAAAAGACCGTTTTTGAAAAGGCGCGGGCCATCTACGACTGGACCTGTGAAAACACCTACCGCGATCCCGCCACCCGCGGCTGCGGCAAGGGGGACGTCTGCGCCCTTCTTCCGAAACCAGGGGGGAAATGCACCGATATCTCCTCGGTTTTCATCTCCCTCTGTCGCGCAGCCGGTGTGCCGGCCCGGGAGATATTCGGCATCCGGCTCGGAAAGAAGGAGACGGAGGACATCACCACCTGGCAGCACTGTTGGGCGGAGTTCTTCCTGCCGGGGTACGGCTGGGTACCGGTCGATCCGGCCGATGTCCGGAAGGCGATGCTGACGGAAAAACTGGAACTGGCGGATCCGAAGACGGCCGACTACCGCGCCTATTTCTGGGGGGGGATCGACCCGTACCGGATCAAGCTGGCAGTAGGCCGCGACCTGATCCTCAACCCACCCCAGGCCGGGGCGCCCCTGAATACCTTCGGCTATCCCTATGCCGAGGTGGGAGGGAAGGCTCTTGACTTCTATGAACCGAAGAGCTTCGTCTACCGGATCAGCTATCGCGAAAAATAACGACCTGGACGCAGGGATGACAAGAAAGGCCGCAGGCTGGGAAAGCTGCGGCCTTTCTTCGTTCGGTCAGACGACCGGTTCCAGGGGGAGCAGGATGGTGAAACGGGTTCCCTTGCCGGCCGTGCTCTCCACGCTTATCCGGCCATGGTGCTCTTCCACGATCCGCTGGGTAATGGAGAGGCCCAGGCCGGTGCCCGCTCCCTTGCGGGTGAAGAACGGCTCGAAGATGAGGGGAAGATCTGCCTCCGGGATGCCGGGTCCGCTGTCGGCAACGGTGATGACTGCCATTCCCTCCTGGAGGCCGGTCCGTACCCCGATCTGTCCCCCGTCGGGCATGGCTTCAAGGGCATTTTTGACGATGTTGAGGAGGGACTGCTTGATTTTTTCACCGTCAAAGGGGAAAGAGGGGAGACGGGCCGGCAGAAAGCTGAGTTCGACCTTCTGTCGCTCGCATTCCCGCTTCAGGAGCAGAAAAGTGTCCTGAAGCACCTGGTTCAGGTCCCCTTCGACGAACCGTGCCTTGGGGGGAGAGGCGAAGTTGAGCAGGGCGGCAATGAGCCGTTCGACCCGTTCGATTTCCGCCAGGGCCTTGCCCATCAGGGATTTGCTGTCTGCATCGAGGCCGGTCCGGTCATGGAGGTCGTCCAGCAGAAGGGAGATGCCGGTCAGGGGGTTGCGCACCTCGTGGGCAATGCCGGCGGAGAGCTTGCCGAGGGAAGCGAGCCGGTCCATCCGGGTCATTTCTTCCCTCAGTTCCTCCTTTTCCGTCTCGTCCCGCATGGTGACGGTGATGCCGCCGGTCGCATGTTCGTAGATGGGGAAAAAACCGATTTCGAAGTAGTGGGTACGGCCGTCCTGGTCCATGGTCAGCGGTTCCCGTCCGTACGCTTTCTCCCCCCCCAGTACCCGTTCGATGCGGTTCGGCATGTCTCCCCACTGGCGGAATACGTCGCGGTGGTGGGCACCAATCTCGCCTGCCGTACCGAGAAAGCGCCGACCGGTACCGTTGATGGAGGTGAGGGTGCCATCGGGTGAAAGGGTGAGGATGGCGCTGGAGATACTGTCGAGGACGCTCTCCTTGAAGTTTCGCTCGGTGCGAAGTTCCCCCAGCGTCCGGAGCAGGTTGTTCTTGCGCTGTTCCAGTTCGCCCGCCATCCGGTTGAAGCTTTCGGCCAGTTCTCCCACTTCGTCGCTGCTTGCCACATCGACACGGTTGCCGGTTTCCCCTGCGGCAAGCTGCCGGGCACGGTCGGTGAGGACCGCCAGCGGGCGGGTGATCCCGCGGGAGAGCAGCCATGCGCAGAACACCACCAGGAGCGACGTCAGGGCGACAATGAAGGCGCTGGTGGTGATGTGCTCCTGCAGTTGGCGGTTGATGAGGGTGACGCTGGTCCGGGCAGCCTCCCGGAACTGGTCGGTCTGGAAACCTATGGTTACGCCGCCGAAGATGCCGGACCGTTCATATTCGCCCGTCCGGTAGAGGATGGGTGCGAAGGCCATGACCTTGGTCGCCCCCCCCACGTTGGTGATGTCCACATGTCCGCTCTTCTTTTCCCGCACCAGATTGGCCACCACCGGATAATTGGGATGAACGAACCCGGCATGGTCAAGGTTGTACGGTATGCGGCCGGTAGCCACGTCTTCCTTGCTGGAGGCTGCGGTATAGGGGGGGATGAGTTTGCCGTCCCGGTCGAGACCCCGGATATCCCAGAATTTCGGATGGGTGATGATCCACCCCTCGTCGTCGAAGAGGAAGGCGTAGTTGCCGCTCTGGTAGGAGGGGAAGACCGTCGTGGCGTTCTTTCCCGGGAGGATGTGCTGGGAGAACTCCATGAGATGACGGTGGTCGAGGGAGAGGACTACGATGCCGGCGAATTTCCCGCGACTGTCCGTCATCGGGGTGGCGAAACGGATGACCCCGCGGTATTCCTTGCCATGCACTGCGGATTCCGGGTCGAGGGCGCCGGACAACTGCTCCTGTTTGGAAACATGGAAACCGGTCAGACGGGAAACGTAGATCTCACCCGGTTTGAGCGAGCGGGTCTTCAGGAAATACTCCTCGCTCTTGAATTCTGTGTTGGCGGGAAGGGAAACATCGCGCAGCTCTCCCCGCGGCAGGATGCGCCCCTCCTGGATTGCAAAGGTTTCCTGCCCCGAACGGTCGACTATGGAGAGCGATGCGTAACGGGGGAACCACTCCCGGATTTCGCCGGGCCCCGTCGGTGTCATCAATCGGTGCCAGACTTCCCCCCGCCTGCTGTCATAAAAGGCCTTGAGGGTTCGCGGGTCGCGGGGAAGGGCGGCAAGGAGCTTCAGGTCTCCTTCGCACGTGGCGAGAAAGTCGGTGATGTTATCCGCCACCTGTTCGGCCTTCAGTCTCAGGCTCTCCGATGCCTCCTGGTCGGCGGTGGCGGCGATCCGGGCCGCAAGTTTTTCCCGGGTGTTCCCCAGGTTGACCGAGAGGAGGAGGGAGGAAACGAGAAGCGGCAGGAGGGAGATGAGGAGCATGGCGAGGAGTATCTTCTTGAACAGCGTGAGTCGTTTCATCGCCGTCCTCCCGCCATATTGCCGCTTTCCGGGCATCTCCGGAGGAGATACATGAAGACCGGTCCGGCGAGGGCGCCTAAACCGGCAGTGGAAAAGGCTATCCCCCAGTCAACTGCAACTCCGGGAAAGGGGTCCCAGCCACGACAGAGGTCAAGAGCCCAGCCGAAGACGGTGGGGGAGATCATGCCGAGGGTATAGCCGACGAGGGACTGCATTCCCATGGCTGCCCCCAGGTAACCGGGAGCCACCAGCTCGGTCAGGCCGGTGGAAAAGACCGGCGATTCGGCCACGGTCAGATAGCCATAGAGCAGTCCTGCCGCAAGGGCGACGTAAGGGGGAAAGTTGATGAGCCAGCCGAACGCGAAGGAGCAGGCTGCACTGGCGGTCATGACGAGCATGATGGTCCTGGTCCGTCCCAGCCGGTCCGACAGGGTGCCGGTGATGGCGGTGGAAAAGGTGCCCATGCCCGTTATGACGGCCGCTGCCGTTGCCGCCCAGCCGGTGGCCTTCCCCTGGGAGATGCCGTGGCCGATGAGGAGCGCGGCGTAGAAGGGGGCGAGCCAGCTCCGCATGCCATACATCTCCCACATGTGGGAAGCATAGCCGAGGATCATGAGGAAAGCCGGTTTGTTGCGGACGATCTCGCCACGAAATCCATGTTCCATGCGGGCGTGTACCGTGGGGCGGTAACCGCGGAACACGGGAAGCGAGACGAGTGCTCCCAGGTAGACGCCGACGGAGCAGACGATGAACGCCGTGCGCCAGCCGGCCAGGGACGCAACGCCTCCCGTAACGGCCAGCGACAGGGACGCTCCCAGCATCAGTGCCCCGACGTAGATGCCGATGGCTTTTCCCCGTTCGTGGGGGGCGAACTTTTCCGCCACCAGTTTCAGCCCCGGCATGTAGGTTCCCCCCATGCCGATGCCGGTCAGGGCACGGAGCACCATGGCGGAAAGGTAGTCATGGGCATAGAGGGCGAAGAGGAGGTTGGCGGTGCCGGACCAGAGTATCGAAACGATGAAGATGTTGCGGATGTTGAGCCTGTCGGTGAGGGTGCTCAGGATGACACCCGAGGCGATATAGCCGAGCTGGTAGACGGAGAAGATGCTCCCCGCCATGGTGTTGTTCATCCCCCATTCCTGTTTAAGGAGCGGGAGGATGGCGGAATAGTTGATGAACACCAGCATGATGAAACACTGGGCCAGGCAGAGCATGAGGAGCCAGCGGGTTTTTTCGCTCATGGGTGCCATCCTGTGACGGACCGGGAATCCTGAATTAATGAGACAAGGGATTATAGCGGTTTTTACGGGGTTGGGCAACGGGTTTGGCTGGGAATGGCGAAGAACAAAAAAGGGGGAAGATCGCTCTTCCCCCCTCTGTCTTGCTTCCGTGCGTGATTATTCTACCTTGAGATGCCGACCGGATCTCTGATCGGTTGTTTTGGGGATCCGCACTTCAAGTATGCCGTCCTTGAAACTGGCCTTGGCGTGGTCGGCGTCTATGCCATTCGGCAGGTTCAAAGTCCTGCTGAACGACCCTTCGGACCGCTCCATCCGGAAATAGTCCTTCCGTTCCACCTTTTCCTCGGATTTTTTCTCACCGGAGATGATGATGGCATTATCCATCAGCCGAATGTCGATATCGTCACGTTCCATTCCCGGAAGTTCGGCCTTCACGACAATGGTATCTTTCTCTTCGTAGACATCGACGCTTGGATAGACCATACCCCTGTTCCCCAGTTCGTGGAACAACCGCCTGAAGGGGAGCATCCCCGTCGAGAAGAAGGACCGGTTAAAGGAATCCTCCATGAACCGCTCCATTTCGTCCATTAAGGTGGGAAGTCCACCCCTTTCGACTTCTGTACGGAGCCCTTGTCCCTGAGCCGTTCCTGCTTTGGTCTCATCACCTGCAGGATGTTCCCTGCCGACAGCTTTCAGCACTGTATTTTTTCTCATGTCAGACACCTCCTTTGCATCATGCTGTCTTCTAAGTTGATTTTACAAATATTGAAAAAGAAATTCAATATTGTTGATTGGCGGCCGTCATTCACTTGTCACTGATCTTGTGGTATCGTTAGTCCAGGAAAAGGAGGGTCGTCATGGTGGTGACGGGAATCGGGCAATGCAGCTGGGATTTCCTGGCGACGGTGGATACCTATCCTCCGGCGGACAGCAAGCAGGAAGTGCTGCATTGGGAAGAGCAGGGGGGTGGGCCGGTCGCCACCGCCCTGGTGGCACTGTCACGCCTGGGGGTACGATCGACGTTTCATGGCGTGGTCGGGGATGATGAACTTGGAGTGCGAATTCGCCGTTCTCTCGACAAGGAAGGAATAGACTGCCGTGGACTTGTCACCCGTTCCGGTGCAGTGTCCCAGCGGGCATTTATTGTGGTTGAGCAGGGGAGCGCCAGCCGTACCATTTTCTGGCAGCGTCCGACCGGTGAGCCCCTTTCTCAAGGGGAGCTTTCATCCCACTACCTGGACGGCAGCAGTTTTCTCCTGCTCGACGGCCTCATGGTGGAAGTCTCCCTGGCAGCGGCTGGAGATGCCCGCCAGCGGGGAATTCCGGTCATGCTCGATGCGGGGAGGCTTCGTCCCGGGATGGCCGACCTGGCGAGATCATGCGATTATGTAGTGGCGGGCGAGCAGTTTGCCTTCGATCTCGGCTGGGATGGGGGAGACGGTACCTTTGCCGGGTTCGCCCGGTCAATCGGGGCGCCGGTGGTTACCGTGACTCGCGGCACGGAGGGGAGCCTGACCTGGTGGAAGGAGGGCGTTCTCCGCCAGCCCGCCTTTCCGGTAGCGGCGGTCGACACGACCGGGGCGGGGGATGTGTTCCATGGCGGCTACCTGTTTGGCCTGCTGCAGGGGTGGGAACTGTCGACGGTCCTCCCGTTCGCCAGTGCCATGGCCGCCCTGAAATGTACCCGGTCGGGGGGACGGGGCGGCATTCCCGACCTGCAGAGGGTGGCGGATTTCCTGCAGGGGAATGGAATTGTCCTCCCCCGGAGGAAAGACCGATAACGGTTCAATGGGAGGAGATGTCCAATGGGAATGTGCATCAGGGGTATCGTGCTGTGTGCCGCTGTTCTGCTGCTCGGCGCCGGTCAGGTTGTGGCCGCCCGCTGCGAGGACACGGTACGGGAATTTAACCGGCAACTGCGATCAAAGATCAACGAACAGGAACTGGTGACAGTACTGCGGAGCCTTAATGCCAGCCGCAACCGCCAGCTCCCTCTCGCTTTCATTACCAAGCGGCAGGCGAGGGCTTCCGGCTGGCGACCGGGAAGCGATCTCTGGAGCGTACCTTCCCTGCGGGGGAAAAGTATCGGCGGAGACCGTTTTGGCAACCGTGAACGGCGGCTCCCCGACGGCAGGGGGGAGTGGCGTGAAGCAGACCTGGACTATCATGGCGGCCACCGTGGTGCCAAGCGCCTCCTCTACGCCGATGGCGGCCTGCGTATGGTGACGGTAGACCACTACCGGAGCTTTCGGGAGGTGCCGGCATGCGAGTGAATGTGCGACGCTGCATCCTTGACGGACAGACCGTGATCAGCATGGAGACGTTCTATGCCGAACTGGAACGGCAGCTTGCGCTTCCCCGCCATTTCGGCCGCAACCTTGATGCCTTGTGGGATGTGCTGACAGCTGACGTGCCGGGTCCCCTGGAGCTGGTCTGGAACAGGGCCGGGCTTTCCCGGGCGGCCATGGGTGACAGTTTTGAAAGGGTGGTGGAACTGCTCCGGGATGCGGCGGCGGAACGGGGGGGGGAGCTGAAAATCGTAGTCCGCATGGGGTAGAAGCCTGTCGGGCATGAGTATAATGCACGAAAAAGGGATGCCCTCGGGGGCATCCCTTGTATTGTGACTATTCACAGACGGACGCTGAAAGCCGTTAATTCTCGGTCAGGACGTGCTCGTCGTAGAGATTCTCCACCCGCAGCTTGTGCCCTTTTTCCACGTCGGCGAAGACCAGGAGGGTCTTTTTCAGCTTAGGGTCGTCGGTCATCTCCGCCGCCGCCTTGTAAAGCCGGTAGGCGCTTTCTTCGGTCTTGATGGCATAGGTGAGGATCTCCTGGTAGGTCATGTTCGGCCGGAGCGGGATATCCACCAGGTATTCGCTCAGTTTCATGTCGGTCGAGGTGCGGGCACCAAACCCTGCGGCCTCCGCCAGGTCGATCTTGCTGAAGACTTCCTTGTGCCCCTTTTCTTCGGCGGCCATTTCCTCGAACATCTTGCGGGCAGCGATGCTCGTACTCGTTTCCGCCGCGGTCTTGTAAAGCTGGTAGGCGGTTTCCTCCCGCTGTACGGCGAACGTGATAATCTCTTCCAGTGTCGTGAATCCCATCAACGCCTCCTCGTGGATATGTTTGATTCTACCCCTGGTATTCCTCGAAATTATCGCGGCTGGCGCCGCATTCCGGACAGGTTTCCGGCGGTTCCGGTCCTTCATGGATGTAATCGCAGATGACGCATCTCCATTTTTTCACGCTGTTCCCCTTTGCACGTTGGTTATTGATGCTGGTCGCGGACAGGCTGCATAGCTTCGAGCAGTGTCACTATTCGCCGTTCCGCAACATTCCGGTGAGAGCAAATTATGGCAAGTGGCGGGGAATTGTCAATCTTGTTTTACGTTTCAGCCAGGCATCATTTAACGTTCGCTCCGAATTCAACCCTGCTCCCCCGTTCTCCCTCCTTTGCCGGTGCCTTGTAGATGTCGTCACGCTTCAGAAACAACCGCTCCGCGGGGAGTTTCCCCTTTTCCAGGAGGAAGTTGCGCACCGTCGTCGCCCGGTCACGGGCCAGGGTTTCCAGTTGTTCGTTGCCAACTGTCGTATTGGTGATGATCAGCTTTTTCATCTCCGCGTCGGGGAGATCCTTGACCAGGCCGATGACGTTGCGGGGTTTGGGGAACTTTTCCTTGCGATATACCTCTTTCAGCAGGCGGGAATATTCCTCGGGAAGAACCTCAACGTTGTCGGGCGACTGGTCCGGCCTGTTCTGCTTGCTCTTGACCAGGGCGAGAAACTTTTCTCCCCTCAGTTTCTTGTTGAGAAGTTCCGTCCGATACCCTTCCCGGTCTTTCTCCCGCTCGACGAAACCGGATATCTCCAGATTTATGGAGGGACGGTCATTGAGGGAACCGGCAAGTTTGAGGAGTTTTTCCTGTTCGGCGGGAGCGAGTGTGGCGCTGCCGGGGACAAAGCCGATGCTGCTGAAATCATCCGCACCGCCAAACGCCGACAGAAGCGCGAGGGGTGACGTGGCCGCCTTGACGAGAAGATTTTTCAGCATCTGGAGAACTACGCTCCAGACACTGAATTTCGGGTCATCGGTCCGTCCACTGACCGGCAGGTCAAGGTGAATCTCGCCCTTGCGGTCCTTGAGGAGCGCGACGGCAAGCCGAACGGGGAGATTGGTTGCGCGGTCGCTCTCAACCTTCTTGCCGAAGGTGAACTGGTCGATGAACACCCTGTTTTCCGAGCTGAGGGCCTTCTTGTTGATCAGGTACTTCAGGTCGAGGGAGAGTTTCCCCTTTTCCACCGTATAGCCCAGGTAGGTACCGGAGTAAGGGGTGACGGGGGTCAGATCGATATCGGTGAAACTCACCTTGAGGTCGGCAAACAGATCGTTCCGCAAGGGGTTGAGTGTGCCGGTAATCTGGAGTGGCGACTGATTTTCCAGGTTGCCCCGCAGATCGACATCCGCGAAGCGGTTCTCTTCCGAAGAAAGACCGCTCACCCTCCCGCCAAGGTGGTAGAAGGTTGTTGCAAAGCCGCCGGGGAGATGGCGGTCACTGAAGGCGAGGGTGCCTTCCTGTATAGTCACCGCGCCGATCCGGACCTGCTTTTCTCCCGTGGCAGGCGGGGGTGCGGGCGGTGCCGGCGCGGCAGGCTCCGCCGGGGGCTCGGTCCCGGATGCCTGCCGGGGTGCGGGAGCGGCTTCCTTCTTCGTAAGATTCTGGAGGTTGAGGGTGCCATCCTTGTTGATCACGATGCGGGAGTAGACGTTGTTGAGGGCAACTTCCCTGATGGCCAGGGAGAAGGGGGAAATGGTCCCCTTGATGTCATCCAGTTGCAGGCTCTCCCACTTGAGCAGGTCCTCCGATTCCACCGTGTCAAGGCAATAGAATGAACGGACGCCGAGGGTACCCGCGTAATTACCCGTCAGGCCTTTCCCCTGTTCCCTGGCCAGAGCAAGGGAGATGCGGGTATCGATGGTTCCGTCCGCCACGTAGAGATTGAGGTTTTCCGGCAGGTACGCTTCGAAATCGCGGAGTGCGATTTTTTTCAGTTCAACATTTCCTTTGAGCTTCAGAGGTGCGGGAACGACCGTTCCGTTGGTCCGGACAGTCCCCTGTTTTCCCACCTGGCTTGTCAGGGTGAAGGGGATCGATCCGAAGCGGGGACCGGTGACGTTTGCCAGAGTGAATTGCAGTCGCCGCAGATCGATGACCGGTGAGTCCTTCGGCATACGATCGGTGAAAGTTATCCCGATACCACTGCCGCCGATTTTACGAAGCAGGTAGGTGAAAGGTCTGGCCGGGCTCTTCCCTTTTGGGGGCGCTGCGGCCGTGGTGGTTGTCGTTCCTGGCGAAGGTTCGCGGAGAAGGCGCATGGGGGAGATGGTACCGTCTTTTTCCCGGGAGAGTTGGAACGTGGCTCCCTTCAATTCAATCAGTTCGACGGTGGCCTTTTGTTCTTTCAGGGAGAGATTTCCACCACCCACGACCAGCTCGTTCAACCTTATCCCTTCCTTGGGTGCGAATTGGGTGGCAAGCCCCTTGCCGGTCAGAGCCAGTTTGTCGATGGCAAGGCCGGCATTGGTGTCGAAAGCGAGGTGACCGCCTACGTCGACTGAGCCGGTGACCGGTGCGGTCAGCACGTTGGCCAGATAGGGGTAGTAGGCGCCAAGGGCAATTCCCCGGGTCTTCAGGTCGGCCGCGACGGCAACGGGTTCGACCGAAGCGGTTCCTCCTGCCTCCAGTGACTCGTTGCGATCACTCCTGCATGCGAAACTCCAGCGTGCATTCTGTCCCGCTGCCGTACTGAAGTCCTCAAGGGAAAGGGTGACCCTCTGAAGTGAGCCCCGGAAGCCCCCGGGAGGCAACCGGTCATTGAACGTCATTGAGCCGTTGGTGAACTTAAGGGTCTTCAGCTTCACGGTGGGCTTGGGGGCATCTTTGTCGGTTCCGGCTTTCTCCGGAGGCGTCTTCGGGGCTGAAGCTGCGGGCTGCTTTCCTTTCAGCCTTTCGAAATTCCATTGTCCCGCTGCGCTTCGCTCCAGATGCACGGCGGTTCCGTCCAGTTCCAGGGATGCCAGATCGACGTTCTGGCTGAAGATGGCAGCCTTGTTTATCTGTGCCGTCAGGCGGTTGAGGGCGACGAGGGGGGCGCCTGTCTTCTCCTTGATCGCGAGACCCGTCAGTTCGAGGCGGCCGGCGATGCCCAGGTCGGGTCTGTTCCGGGCCGAAACCTGGTAACTCAGTTCCAGGTCGGTGGAGAGCTTGCCGGAACCGATGCTGATCGGCACGGTGACGGGAAGGTAGGCCAGGTAGTAGGGGAGGTCGAAGTCCTTGAGCTTGAGATTGATCGACGTTTCCATTGTCTTGGCGAGGGGCTTCAGCTTGCCACTGGCGGAGAGTTCGGCCCCGTTGATCATGGCGCTGAAGTGTGGCGCAACGTACCTGTCGGCGAGATAGGGGATGGTGCTGAAAAACGGAACCGCAATTTCCATCCGGCGGACCGTGTGGTGTGTCGGGGTGCGTGCCGCCTGGTCATGGAAATCTATGGATCCTCCTTTGATAACGATGTTGTTGAGTGAAAACTGGAGAGGCTTGGACGGCGGCGCATCTTTCTTCGGCGTGACCAGATCGGTGAAGTTGTAGGTATTGGCTGCTGAACGGGTTACGTTGACATAGGGGGAGGCTACCTCTATCCGGGAGACGATGAGGGCTCGCCGCACCAGGGATGCCGGGCTGATGGAAACTCTGGCACTGCTGAACGAGACGAAGGTGGCGCTTGTCCCTTTTTCTGCCAGCCGAAAGTCCGTAACACGGCCGCTCAAGTTGAGGGGGTTGATGGATATCTTTGCAATCGAGGCCTTTCGTCCGGTAGCTTCTTCGATCTTCTCGACTGCCAGGTTCCGCAGGATGGAAGGGAGTATGAAGGCTGCGAAGAGCAGGCTGCCTATAAACAAAGCAACCGCACCGATCAAGATTTTGCGCCGTAATGACATGATGGCCTCTGATAAAGGATGATGGGAGCAAAAACGAAAAAAGGCCGCACCCCGGGGGATGCGGCCTTTTTTTACGCAATGGCTATTTCTGGATTACGCACTCGAAATTGGCTTCGATCCGGCGATTCTTGGCCCGGCCCGCAGCCGTGTCGTTGCTGGCGACGGGATTGTCGTAGCTGTGACCTTTGGCGGTGAGGCGGTCCGCTTTGATGCCGAATTTCTCGATCAGATAGGTCCGGACAGCTTCCGCACGCTTCTGGGAGAGTTTCTGGTTGTACTTGTACGTACCGACGTTATCGGTGTAACCGTCGATGACGCCCGTTACGAAATCGTACTTGGTCAGGAAGTCGGCTGCCTTCTTGATCTCATCGTGATACTTGGGCTTCACGACGGCCTTGTTGGTGTCGAACTGGACGCCAAGGACGATGCATACCTTTTCAGGCGGCGGCGCCTGAACGGTCAGGTTCGTGGTGCTGGTGGTCCTGCCTCCCGGGCCGTTGCAGGTGAGGGTGTACGTAGTGTCGGCCGTGGGGGTTACGGAGATGGAGTTCTGGGTCTGGACGGCTCCGCCCGGTTCGACGGTACAGTCCGTGGTGTTCTCCGAAGACCAGGCGAGAGTTGCTGCCTGCCCCCTGGTGATGGTTGCCGGAGTTACGGATATTTTGCTCGTCGGAGCTGGTGGCGGCGGTGGCGCCGGTGCGACGACCTCTTTCTTGACAGGGGCCGGAGCAGGTGCGGGCGGCGGCGGGGGAGCCGGGGCAGCCACGGGGGCCGGGGCAGGTTTCTCACCGCCGAACTGGAAGTAGATGCCCAGGCCGTACTCCACATTATTCACGGTCTGCTTCTTGGTTTGGTCGGCGAGAGTTGCCATCTTGTTGATGACCAGGTCGCGGACGTCACCCCGCAGGGCGATGCTGTCGGTGAAGAAATACTTGAAACCGCCGCCGGCGGAGAACGCGCCGTGCGTATCGCTCGCTACGTTTTCCGGGTCGATGGTCTGGGCTCCATAGCCGGCAGCAAGGAAGGGGACGAACCTGCTTTTCGGCATGAAGTGGTAGAGTAGTTCGCCGCGGTAGTTATAGACGTTGGATTTTCCCTGTCCCGGGATGACATATCTCGCGGCGGTGGGTTCAGTCCGAACGTAGTTGAACACCCCCTCGAAACCGAAATTCTCCGTGAAGTTGTAGCCGGCGCGAATGCCGTACATCGGCATCATTTCCAGGTGCTGGGCACCGTCAAAAAGGAAGCCGCCGACAAAGGGGGTGAGTCCGAAGGACCCCGCCTTGACCTCCGCGTGGGCTACCGTAGTTGCGCCGAGCAGTAACAGGCCGCTCAACAGGGTTAAAAGTTTTCTGCGCATTGATTACCTCCTTGATGGATTGAATTAAGCCGCGCCCCCCTCCAGGGTGGAGGTGCAGTTGGGGCAACGGCTTGCCTTGATGGGTATGCTGGATACGCAATGGGGACATTCCTTGGTTGCCGGCGGCGGTGCTTCCTCTTCCTTTTTCAGCCGGTTGATCTGGCGGATCAGGAGGAAGATGGCAAACGCGACAATGATAAAGTCGATGATGGTGTTGATGAACAGTCCGTAATTGATGGTCGCGGCGCCCGCCTTCTTCGCTTCCGCCAGGGAAGTGTAGCCGGTACCTGACAGGTCGATGAACAGGTTGGTGAAGTCAACCTTCCCCATGATTTTGCCCAGGGGGGGCATGAGGATGTCGGCCACGAAGGAACTGACGATCTTGCCGAAGGCGCCGCCGATGATGATACCGACCGCAAGGTCGACCACATTGCCGCGCATGGCAAATTTCTTGAACTCCTCGAGCATTGAATCCCTCCTCCATCGCAAAAATTAGGCCGTCCACCGCCGGTTCGGGCTGCATGACCGGAAATGCACGACCGCCCGCTCGGGCTGAGCCTTTGTTAATGAAACGAACTGACCAAACCATACCAGATGTCCGCCGGATGTCAAGGGAATGATGGCGAACATTTTATTATTATTCGGTTTGTGGTGGCTTATTGGGAGGGGCGATAAGAGGGGGCAGAAGAATAGAGCATGAAAAATGCTCACTAAACCTGCTAGATGGAGAGTATGAACGTTGCGCGCTCTGGTATCACACAGGGGGGGGCATGCGGGATGTTGCAATAAGCCACCTTACGACAGGGGAGCCGGCTGCATGCCAATGCCTGGTTGTGTTCCGGGAAAGCAGACCCCTTAACCGACTTCGGCGTATTCCCGGGCGCGAAACTCTACGCCGAGCGATTCCGCAAGCCGTCGCACGTCAGAAATGTCCAGGCCGGGAATGGTGACGGCGGTGGCGACCACCTGGGGAATATACTTCTTTGCCTCGGAAAGAAAGGAGCAGACGCCTTCGAACCCTGCGAGGCCGAAAGGAGTGTTGCAGAGTCGGGCGTAGGTCACGGCATCGGCGGCGTTGAGACTGACCGAAACGGTGTCGATCAGTCCCGCCAGTTCGGGGAGGATGTTGCGGCCGTGGACCAGGTTTCCCTGCCCGTCGGTATTGATCCTGATCCGGACCCCCGTCTGCTTGAGTGCCGCCGCCACCTCCTTGATCAGGTCAAGGCGGAGGAGCGGTTCGCCGTAGCCACAGAAAACCACTTCGTCGTAACCTGCGGGATCGCCGGTGGCGGCCATGACTTCGGCAAAATCCGGTTCATGCTCCAGGTGAAGGTAGTGTCCTTTCACCGTGAAATCGTCGAACTTGGCGCAGAACGAACAACGGTTCGAGCAGCGGTTGGTGATATTGAGGTAGAGGGAGTTCCGTATCCGGTAGGCGATGCGGGTCTTCTGGGGGACCGTGCCGATGCCGAACAGCCGGTGGGTGTTGAGGGACGTGATGCGCCCCACATCCTCAAGGGAAAGCCCCTTGACTTCCGCCACCTTTTCGGCAGTGAGGCGGACGTGGGCCGGCTCGTTCCGCTTTCCCCGGTGAGGGACCGGGGTGAGGTAGGGGCAGTCGGTCTCGACGAGGAGATGTTCGATCTTGATGCCCCGTACGACCTCCCGCAGGGCTTCGTTGCCGGGGTAGGTTACGGTGCCGGGGATGGAGATGTAAAAGCCCATCTCCACGCACTCCCTGGCCATGGCAAGGTCGCCGGAAAAACAGTGGAGGACCCCGCCGACCTCTTCCGCCTTCTCTTCCCGGAGGATGGCCATGACCCGGTCGTGGGCATCCCGGTCATGGACGATGACCGGCAGCGAGAGCTCCCGGGCCAGCCGTATGAAGCGGCGGAACACGGTTTCCTGCACGTCCCGGGGGGAGCGGTCGCGGTAAAAGTCGAGGCCGATCTCGCCGATGGCGACGACCTTCGGGTGTTGTGTCGCCAGTTCCCGCACGACCTCATAACACTTGTCGGTGACCCGGTCGGCGTCGTGGGGGTGGATTCCCACCGCACAATGAATCTGTTCGTAACTCGTTGCAAGATCGCAGGCTTGCCTGCTCGACTCCAGGTCGGCGCCGACGGTTATGATGTGTGACACGCCTGCATCGGCGGCACGCTGCAGCATCTCCGCAAAGTCGGCATGGAATTCCTTGCCGTAAATATGGGCGTGTGAATCAATCAGAGTGACGTCAGCGGTCATTGGTACGGTTCCTTGTTTACATGGGGTATGCCATCAGGCGGGGACATGATTCTTTTGCATAGTACCAGCCCCTCAAGAATGCTGTAAAGGTAAAAAAAATCCCCGCCGGAACGCCGTACGAGCGCTCCAAGGTTTCATTGACAGGTCTCGTTCAGGTATGGCATAATCGACGGAAATTTCGGCACGGTAAAAGTGGGGGCTGCACACCATGTGGGCTCCCATCATTGTATTTAAAAAGGTCTTTTCCATGCAGCAGCCGTTTGTGCACCTCCATCTCCATTCCCAGTTCTCCCTCCTCGACGGGGCCATCCGTATCGGCGACCTGGTCAAAAAGGCCAAGGGCTACGACATGCCTGCCGTGGCCATAACCGACCACGGCAGCATGTTCGGTGCCATCGAATTCTACGAAAAGTGCCGGAAGGAAGGGATCAAGCCTCTTATCGGCGCCGAGGTCTACGTCGCGCCCGGTTCGCGCCTGGTAAAGGAGCAGGGGAGCGGTTCCGGCGAATACTCCAGCTATCACCTCATCCTTCTCTGTGAAAACCTGCAGGGGTACAAAAATCTGTCGAAGCTTGTTTCATCGGGCTACAAGGAGGGTTTTTACTACAAGCCGCGGATTGACAAGGAACTGCTGGCTGAGCACAGCGAGGGGCTCATAGCCCTATCCGCCTGTCTCAAGGGGGAGGTCGCCACCCTCTGCAGCCGCAACCGCATGGACGATGCCGTGGCGGTCGCCCGCTGGTACAGCGAAACCTTTCCCGGCAGCTATTACATCGAGCTCCAGGAGAACACCCTCCCCGAGCAGGACATCGCCAACAAGCGCCTGATGGAGGTTGCGCGGGAGCTTTCCCTCCCCCTGGTGGCGACCAACGACTGCCACTACCTCAATCGCGAGGATGCCCGCGCCCATGAGGTGCTGCTCTGCATTCAGACCGGCAAGACCATGAATGACGAGAACAGGATGCGGTTTTCGGCGGACGAGTTCTATGTCAAGTCACCGGAGGAAATGGCGGCTGCCTTCCATTACGCGCCGGAGGCGATCACCAATACGGTGCGCATCGCCGAGCGATGCAATCTTGAACTCCGGCTGAACGACCCGACCAACTACTTCTTTCCCCACTTCGAGCCCCCCGCCGGGAAGACCCACGATGAAATGCTGGAAGAGCAGGCCTCCGCGGGACTCAAGGATCGACTGGTAACCATACGCGCCAAATATCCCGATCTGACTGCCGAGCAGGAGCAGGCCTACTACGATCGCCTCCGGATCGAGCTGGACTGCATCAAGCAGATGAAATTCCCGGCCTATTTCCTCATCGTTGCGGATTTCATCAACTGGGCCAAGAACATGGGAATACCGGTCGGCCCGGGGAGGGGGTCCGCGGCCGGCTCCCTAGTCGCCTACTCCATCCGCATCACCGATCTCGACCCGCTCCCGTACAACCTCCTCTTCGAGCGCTTCCTCAATCCGGAACGGATATCCATGCCCGATATCGACGTGGACTTCTGCCAGGACAGGCGGGACGAGGTGATACAGTACGTTGCCGGCAAGTACGGTCGCGACAAGGTCTGCCAGATCATCACCTTCGGTACCATGAAGGCAAAGGCGGTCATCCGCGACGTCGGCCGGGCCATGGACATGACCTACGGCGACGTGGACAAGATTGCCAAGCTTGTCCCCGGTGAACTGGGGATGACCCTGGACAAGGCGCTCAAGATCGAGCCGAAGCTGAACGAGCTTGCCAAGGCGGACCCGAAAGTGAAGGAGTTGCTGGATGTCTCCCTCTGCCTCGAAGGGCTTGCCCGTCACGCCTCGACACATGCTGCCGGCGTGGTGGTGGCGCCGGCAGCATTCGAGGAGTTCTGCCCGGTCTACAAGGATCAGAAGAGCGGTTCCCTCAACACCCAGTATTCCATGAAGTACGTCGAGATGGTGGGGCTGGTGAAGTTCGATTTTCTGGGTCTCAAGAACCTGACGGTCATCGCCAACGCCGTCAGGCTGATCCAGGCGGACAAGGACCCCGCGTTCGACATCACGCGCCTGCGTGACGATGACCGGGAGAGTTACGAGCTGATCTCGTCGGGTAACACCACGGGGATATTCCAGCTTGAATCCAGCGGCATGAAGGAGATGCTGGTCAAGCTGAAACCCTCATGTTTCGAGGATGTCATAGCCGCCTGCGCCCTGTACCGCCCGGGTCCGCTCGGTTCGGGCATGGTGGACGACTTCATCGAGCGCAAGCATGGCCGGAAGAAGGTGGTCTATGATCTTCCCGAGCTCGAGCCGATCCTCAAGGACACCTATGGTGTCATTGTGTACCAGGAACAGGTCATGCAGATCTCCCGGACCCTGGCCGGCTATTCCCTGGGGCGCGCGGACCTGCTTCGCCGTGCCATGGGGAAGAAAGACCCGGCGGTCATGGCAAAGGAAAAGGAACCGTTCCTGGCGGGGGCAAAGCAGAAGGGGATCGACCTGAAAAAGGCCGAGGCGATCTTCGACCTGATGGCCAAGTTTGCCGAATACGGCTTCAACAAGTCCCATTCCGCGGCCTACGCGCTCATCGCCTACCAGACTGCCTATCTTAAGGCCCACCACCCCGTGGAGTTCATGGCGGCGCTTCTTTCCTGCGACATGGGGAGCACCGAAAAGGTGGTCAAGAACATTGCCGATTGCCGGGAGATGGGTATCGAGGTGCTGCCGCCGGACATCAACGATTCCCACCTTTCCTTCCGTGTTTTCGGCAAGTCCATCCGTTTCGGCCTCGGTGCGGTGAAAAACGTCGGCGAGTCGGCCATCGAGGCAATACTCGAGGCCCGCAGTGACGGAACATTCACGGATCTTTTCGACTTCTGCGAACGGGTCGACCTGCGCAGGGTGAACAAGCGCGTGGTGGAATCCCTCATAAAGTGCGGCGCCTTCGATTCCACCGGTGCGCGGCGGGCCGTACTCATCGCGGGCCTGGAGGATGCCACGGCCCTCGGCCAGAAGATCCAGCAGGAGCGGGAGAGCGCCCAGGTATCCCTGTTCGGTACCGCGGAGATCGTCAAGGTCAATGGCAACGGCCGGGGAAAACTCCCCGACATGCCCGAATGGGACGACAAGCAGAAGCTCGCGTTCGAGAAGGAGTGCCTCGGCTTTTTCATTACGGGACACCCTCTCGACCGCTACGCCCAGGACATGCGGCGCTTCACCACGACCGATACCGCCGGATTGGCGGATATTGCCGACGAGAAGGAGGTCAGGGTCTGCGGGATCGTGGCCGCCCTCAAGGAGATGATAACCAAGAAAGGGGACCGGATGGGGTTTGCGACCATCGAGGACCTGGTCGGGTCGGTGGAAGTGGTGGTATTCCCCGAAACCTATGCCAAGGCCGGCCACTACCTGAAAACCGAAGAGCCGCTGATCGTGACCGGCACCGTCGATGTCGGGGAGAAGAGCACGAAGATCAAGGCGACCGATATCGTTCCCCTGCGGGAGGTCAGCGAGCGGGAGACGCAACGGATACACGTCAATCTCCGGGGGACCGGGCTGGAGCGGCGACAGCTGGAAGAGCTCAAGGGGATATTCGGCCGTTACCGCGGCAGCTGTCAGGCCTTGCTCCATATCGACATTCAGGATACGGTTAATACGACCATCCGGCTGCCCGACACCAGCACGCTGGTGGCCAGTGAAGAATTAATGGTGGAAGTGAAGAACCTGCTGGGGTATAATGCCGTTTCTTTTGAGTAGCCGACCCGGGTGGCGACATGCCTGCCGGGTGGTTAACCACGGAACCGCTGGAAACAGGTCTGGTTTCGCATTCACATTGTGGTAAAGGAGAGAGACTACGACATGGCAACCCAAATTTATATGGATTTCGAAAAACCCGTTGTCGAGCTGGAGCAGAAGATACAGGAACTGCTGGCACTGTCCGGTGACAGTGTCGACCTGAAAAAAGAAGTCGCCAAGCTGGAAAAGAAAGCGGAAGAGATGCGAAGCGACATCTTTGCCAACCTGACCCGGTGGCAGACCGCACAGATTGCGCGACACATCAATCGACCCTTTACCATGGACTACATCAACCTCATCTTCACGGAATTCGTCGAGCTCCACGGCGACCGGAATTTTGGCGACGACCACGCTATTGTTGGCGGTCTGGCAAGGCTTGACGGCGAGCCGGTAATGGTGATCGGACATCAGAAGGGGCGGGATACCAAAGAGAAGGTCTACCGCAATTTCGGCATGCCGAACCCCGAAGGATATCGCAAGGCGCTCCGGCTCATGGAGATGGCCGAGCGGTTCAGGCTCCCCATCATCACGTTCGTCGACACTCCCGGGGCGTTTCCCGGCATCGGCGCGGAGGAGCGGGGCCAGGCCGAGGCCATCGCCAGGAACCTGCGGGAAATGTCACGACTCACCGTGCCGATCATCGTCGTCATAACCGGGGAAGGCGGGTCGGGGGGGGCCCTGGCCATTGCAGTCGGAGACCGTATCCTCATGCTCCAGTACTCCGTCTATGCGGTCATATCGCCGGAAGGGTGCGCCGCCATTCTCTGGTCCGACGGTACCAAGGGTGAGCAGGCAGCCGAGGCCCTCAAGCCGACCGCCCAGGACATCAAGGCGCTTGAAGTCATCGACGAGATCGTTCCCGAGCCGACGGGGGGCGCCCATCGCGACCACAAGGAAATGGCAGACAACCTCCACAAAGCCATCTCGCGCAATCTGAAAGAGTTGCGCAAGCTGCCGGCGGAAGAGTTGATCGAAGCCAGGTACCAGAAGTTCCGCAAGATGTCCCGGTTCGTAGAATAGATTCCGGGAGCTGACAGCAGGAAACAGGCACAGGGCGGTTTTTACCGCCCTTGTTTTTTGAGGATTCTCCCATGACTGAACGTCTGCAAAAATTGCTTTCCCAGGCGGGCATCGCCTCCCGGCGCGAGGCGGAAACGCTCATCGTCGCAGGCCGGGTTACGATCAACGGCCAGGTGGTGACGGAACTCGGTACCAAGGCCGACCCGGCAACCGACCAGATTGCCGTGGACGGCAAACCGGTCCGTCCGGTCGACGCAAAGATCTACCTCCTCCTCTACAAACCGGTCGGTTATCTGACGACCCTCAAGGACCCCGAAGGGCGCCCCATAGTCACCGACCTGCTGAAGGATATTGCCACGAGGGTGTATCCCGTGGGGCGGCTCGACTACAACACCGAAGGGTTACTACTGCTGACCAACGACGGCGAGTGGGCAAATCGCCTCGCCCATCCCCGCCACGAAATAGAGAAGGAATACCTGGTGCGCGTGCGGGGGAAGGCGACTCCCGACCAGATCAAGCGCCTGGCTGCCGGCGTGGGGCTTGAAGAAGGCAGAACCGCGCCTGCCAAGGTGTTTCTGTCGGGTGAAAGCGACAACAACAGCTGGCTCTCCGTAACCATTCATGAAGGGCGTAACCGTCAGGTTCGGCGCATGTGCGAGGCGGTCAGTCTGGCGGTGGTACGTCTCAAGCGGATTCGCTACGGTTTTCTCGAACTGGGCGACCTGAAGCCGGGGGAGTACCGGCATCTCGCGCCGGCAGAAGTGGAACGACTGGTCCATCCCGGTCGACCCCGGCCGGCCGGGGGACCCGGGCAAAAGGATCGTCGACGTTAAGAGCAGGGAGTTGCGGTAGTGACCGCAACTCCTTTTTTATTGCCCGGACATGCCGTATGTGCATGCGTACTTGCATGGGTAAGTAAATAATGGTATAAGGCGTGACACTTGATTAGCTGCATTAATTCCAGAGGATGGACAGCACATGCTCAATGATGAAATGAACGACCAGTTGGGGCTGTTCGGTATGGTTACCGTGAAGAAAGATCCCCCACCCGAGGCGGTGAAGCGAAAGAAAGGGGATGGTGACGTGCCGGCCAAGGATGGCACAGACGTGCAGACCGGTGCGGAGCAGATTGCAGCGGAACCGGTTGAACCGGTCAACCCCTCCGGCCAGGACTCGACGGTGGCAGCCGTGCAACCCACTGTGGCGAAAGCGGCCGCTTTGCCTAAACGGACGACCGGGACAAGGGGGCGCGGGAAGGTCAGTGACGTGAAATTGCCCGTAAAGGTAAAACCGGTTTCCGGCCTGGTGCCGGCGGGGGATGTGCGGCTGACCGCCAATATCCGGGAAGATCTCCATCTGAAGCTGAAGATAGCCGCCGCCCATCGCCGGACCACAATCGGTGAATTGATTGAGGAGCTGGTCGACCGTTATCTGTGACTGGTGCTCCGTCAGTAAAAAAGGGGGAAGATGATCTGTCGAAGGCTTGCCTGGAGCACGTGGGGCTTTGGCGCGCACCATATTTGTTCACTTTGCTAAAGACTGTAGCTATTTTCCGAGGCTTCGACATGTTTGGGGATGAATTCAACAGAATTATCCACAGGTTTGTGGAAATGATCCCATGGGGTGCGTGGGTTTTCGGGGCGAGTGGTGAGAGTTGTTCACTATCGGTTACTGCATGAAATCAGTGATACTGACGGTGTAGAATTTGGCCGAAATGAATAAAGCCTGTAACTCTGAGAGTTACAGGCTTTTTCACTTAAATGGTGCCGAAGACTGGAATCGAACCAGCACACCCTTGCGAGTACCAGAACCTGAATCTGGCGCGTCTACCAATTCCGCCACTTCGGCAATGAAGAGACGTCTTTATAGCAATCTTTCCTGAAGATTGCAAGGAATTTTTTCCGCGTTTCCCCAACTGGCTCCATCTTCGCCGACTTTACCTTGACCGCAAAACTTTTATGCACCCGGCGTCAATCAGCTCATGAGAATCTTGTTCTTCAGGATCAGGATTTCGAATGCCATGGCGACCTTGCCGATCAGCTTCTGCAGGTCGAAGAGGCGCGCTTCTTTATCTGCCCGCCGGCCGTCTACGTAGAGGATGGTCACCACCCGCCCGAGCAGGATAAGCGGAATGATCTGGGCGATGTCGGGAGGAGTCTCGCCCATGGCGGCGAGCATTCTTGCATTGCTCGCCGTATGGGGAACCGCTCCCCGGTAGTAGCGTTTTTCATCGACAACCATCCGGAGGAGCGATGTATTGTCGAGGGGGACCTCCGTATGGTCGAAATTCGCTACCGGCCTGTTGTCATGCACGGCACGCCAGCCGACGGCCATTTCTCCGCGGATGAGGAAGAGGGCAACCCGCTGGAATTCCTGCCCCAGGTAGGTAACGAGGGCCTCGGCGATTTCGTCCCTGTTCCGGGCTTCGGCAAGACGCTCGGCTATGGATTCCATGGTCTGGCGGGGTACTGGGGGTGCCGCCGAAATCTGTTCGTGGGTGGATGGCTCGTCAGGGGGTTCGTCAGCGGGTTCCGTGTCGAAGCCTTCGAACGGGGGGAATTCGATGATCTCCCGGTCGATGGTGAAAGGATCGAGGTGTTCCGGTTGTGCGGCAGGCTCGCCTGTCGATAACGGTTCATCGTACATGTGTTCACGTCGACGCCTTCCGCCCACGGCGCGGTTAGTGGGGAAGTAGCGGAGGTCGCGCTTGATGCCGTAATAGTTTTCCATGCAGAAGACAAGCCGCAGTTCAGGGGCGACGAGGGGGGATACGATATAGCCGGTCCGGAAGGAGATTTCGTCGATGGCGGGGAGATTGGTCGGGTCGGCCATGGCGAGGGTGAGGCGCTTCTTGTCCAGGGCGATGGGGATCGCCATGTATTTCTTCACGAGCTCGGCGGGAAGGAGGCTGAGAATATCGGTCGGAATGTTGTTGAGCTGTTGGGGAGTCGTGCAGGGGACACCGGCTTTCCTGGCGAGAAAGCTGGCGAGCTGCTCCTCGCTGATGAACCCCATTTCAATGAGGTTGGTTCCGAGCCGGCCACCGAAAATGACCTGACACTTGAGGGTTTCGTCCAGCTCATCGGGGGTGATGATGTTCTCATTCACCAGCATTTCACCGAGTTTCAGGCGCATGGCAAAGATTCCTGGATGAGGGGGGTAGGAGTCAGCTCTGTCCGGGGTTTTCAGCTTCCATCGGTTCTTCACCGAGATCAAGCAGGCGTGCTGCCTCGGTGGTCGGTATTTCCTGGACACTCTTGAGTTTCCGCTCGATGACGCGGGAGCGGGTGGCAGCCGAATCGATGGTGTTGCTCGCTTCCTGGAGTTTCTTGCGGGTCTTGTCGAGTACCACGCCGAAGGTGGCGAATTCGGTTTTGATCGCGCTGAGCAGGGTCCACACCTCGCTTGAACGCTTTTCGATGACAAGGGTGCGGAAACCCATCTGCAGGCTGTTGAGGAGCGCCGCCAGTGTGGTCGGGCCGGTAACCACCACCTTGAACTCCCGTTGCAACTGTTCGAACAGACCGGTGCGGCGCAGTACCTCGGCATAAAGCCCCTCAGTGGGCAGGAACATGATGCCGAAATCGGTGGTGTGGGGCGGGTCGAGGTATTTGTCCCGGATGTTCTTCGCCATTTCCTTGATTGCCCGCTCCAGCTGTCGGGAAGCTTCTTCTACAAGAACCGGATTTCCCTGTTCCTGGGCTTCGACCAGTCTCAGATAGTCTTCCTGGGGGAACTTCGCGTCAATGGGGAGCCAGACGGACCGCTCGTGCTCATCGCCCCGTCCCGGCAAACGGATGGCGAATTCCACCCGGCCGCTGCTTCCCGGTTTGGTCGCCACATTGACTTCGTACTGCTCGCGGGTGAGAATCTGCTCCAGCAGGCTTCCCAGCTGGATTTCGCCGAAGGTGCCGCGGGTTTTGACGTTGGTGAGAACTTTTTTCAGGTCCCCCACGCCGGTGGCGAGATGCTGCATTTCGCCGAGCCCCTTGTGCACCTGTTCCAGCCGCTCACTCACGATTTTGAACGACTCTCCGAGCCGTTTTTCCAGGGTATCGTGAAGCTTCTCGTCCACGGTGGCCCGCATCTGTTCCAGTTTCCGGTTGTTGTCTTCCTGGAGGCCTGCGAGTTTCTTCTCGACGGTTTCGTTGATTTTGTCCAGTTTCTGGATATTGTGGTCGGTGAGGGTTTTGAGTTGCCCGGAAAAGATGTCCAGTTGCCGCTTCTGGTTTTCAGCACCTTCTGCCATGCGGCGCAGAACCGCCTCGCTGAATGCTCCGAAGGCAGTGATCTGTTCTTCGCGGGATTGTTTGCTGCAGGTGGTTGATTCTGCCCGGCTCTGGGCCAGCTCATCGCGAAACATCCTCTCGATGCGCTCCTGGTTGCGTTCCAGTGCATCGAAGCGGGAGTCCAGTCCATCCGCAGGATTCCGGGATGTCCGGGCAATGAGCACCAGCACCAGGCCGATGACAATAAGAACCAGCGCGATCAGGAGATAGAGCAGGGTTGCACTCATGATCCACAGGTCCTCAGGCGTACAGGGGGACTGCAGGGGAAGGAATCAGACAAAAAGCGGCTCTTCATCGTAGCCGAGCTCAAGCTCCTTTTTCTTTTCCGGCGCGAGCAGGAGGGCAATCCCGGCGCCGAGCGCCGCCCCCGCGATAAACGACACAAAGAGCGTTCCCGTAACATTCTTGTCTTCATGCATGACTGGTACCTCCGTTGTTGTAACGTGTCCTATGGTCTGGCGGGGGCGCAAATTAGCGTTACCGCGCTGTTGTCTGTCAAATGGCTGTCTGCCGTCATCAACCGGAGATCATGTCGGAAAACCCCGGCCAACACCCATTGCGGCGATGGTTGAAACAGAATAGCAAAAAATTCCGGTGATGTACAGAGCGACGTCAAGGTTTTACTTACAATTTACATACCAACGCGGCGTCCGGTCCCCCCGTTCCCCGGTCAGTTCTGCGCCAGCTCTCTGGCATCACTGACAAATGCCTCCACATCCTCGGTGCGGGTCTCCCACGAACACATGAGCCGCGCCCCCCCGGTACCGATGAAGGAGTAGAAGTGCCATCCCCTGGAGTGGAGACCTTCGGCAATGGGGGGGGACAATTCAAGGAATACGGCATTTGCCTGGCAGGGATGGGCGAGAGTTATTCCCGGTATCCCCTTCAGTCCGTCGGCGAGTTGCCGAGCGCAGTTGTTTGCGTGGGAAGCGTTTCGGAGCCATGCCCCGTTCTCCAGCATCCCGATCCAGGGGGCAGCGAGGAAGCGCATCTTGGAGGCGAGTTGGCCGGCCTGTTTGCAGCGGTAGTCGAATTCGTTGGCCAGTTCGCGGTTGAAGAAGACCACTGCCTCGCCAACGGCCATGCCGTTCTTGGTGCCGCCGAAGCAGAGAACGTCCACCCCCGCCTTCCAGGTCAGTTCTTTTGGGGCAACACCCAGCGAGGCAACGGCGTTGGCAAAACGTGAACCGTCCATGTGGACGCGCAACCCATACTGCCGGGCAAAATCACCGATTGCCTGAAGCTCTGCCGCCGAATAGACGGTTCCCAGTTCCGTGGACTGGGTAATGCTGAGGGCGCGCGGTTTGGGGTAGTGAATATCGGTGCGGCGTTTTATGGTGTGCTCCACTGCCGACAGATCGATTTTGCCGTCATTTCCCGGCACGAGCAGCACCTTGGTGCCGTTGGAGAAAAACTCCGATGCACCGCATTCGTCGGTTTCCACGTGGGCCATTTCGTGACAGATGATGCTGTGGTAGGACTTGCAGAGGGCGGCCAGGGCCAGGGAGTTGGCGGCAGTGCCGTTAAAGACGAAAAACACCTCACAGTCAGTTTCGAAGAGTTCCCGCAGTTTTTCGCAGGCCCTGGCGGTCCAGGGGTCATCGCCATAAGAGCTGGCGTAGCCGCGGTTGGCTTCATCCATAGACTGCCACGCTTCGGGACAGATTCCAGCATAATTGTCACTGGCAAATTGAAATCGGGCCGGTTTGCCCGTTTGGTTGAGATATTCCATGGAAAGCTCCTCTTCACGTGACTAGAAGTTTAGTTTGTTATAGGCAGTGGTACGGGTCCTTCTGTCTCGCATTTCAATGGGTCGTTCCGTCGCCCATCGCCGGGGGGGCAAGGGGAGGAGCGGCCGACCTGGTTCGTTCGATTGCCTCCGCTTCCCTGATTCGTTCTCCGAGCCAGGCATGGAACATCCGTGCGTTTTCGGCGGTAAGGATGATACCTGTATCGATGTGGCGCACCAGCGTTGTTTTCAGGTCGGCCGGTGTGCTTGCGGTTTCGTTGCCGATGGTGCCGTTAGGGTTGATCTCATGGGTAATCGAATCGGGCAGGGGGAGCCGTTCAATGTAGAAATTCACCATGATCTCGCCCCGCGGCGAGACCCCGCCGTGGGCGCCATTGATATAAACAGGGTTGTAGTCGGGGGCGACAACATACTTGAAGGTTACCTCGGGTTTTGGTTGGGACATGTGATTCCTCCTCATGGCACGCTCTGTTCTCACGACATTACTACACCGGAACAGGGACAAGGTCAATCCCAATCCAAGGGCTTGCAGAGGAGCATTCCATGGTATACTTGGAACGTCATCGACGGATTCGAATGCCATCAGCAACCATTGCATAGCAAGGAGGGAGTTCATGACGGGACGGGAAGCGGCAGCGCAGGTACAGGCACTGAGAAAAGAGGGGGACTGTTTCGTCAAATGGTGGCGAACAGCGGACGACGTAGTCGATTTCGAGCTGATCGACCCCTTTCTCGCCAAGGTGGAAAATGGTCAGTCTGTCGACGGTTTCGAACTGCTCGGCCTGGAAGGGATGTGGAGGCTTTTCACGGACCTCAATCCCGACCAGGTGACACGGACCGTGCAGAACGGGGAAGAAATCATTCTCTGGAAATGGCAGGATGGAGCGGGTAACGAAAAAGTGAGTTCCTATCCCTTCACTCCGGAAGGTCTTAAATCTCTCATCGACAACGATTTTTTTGCCTAATCAATCCCGGGGCTTTTCCTCATCCCGTCAGCCAGCGTGGGGTAGAGAAGTTTGATGCCAAGGCGGGTGAGCATTTTCGAATTGTCCATGCGTCGTGATTCGCTGACATAGGAGAGCATAAGGGGGGACATGACCTCGCGGGCCTCTTCCATGGTCACCTGGCGGGGGCGCGGGTAGCCGAGCGCGTCGGCAACGGCGTTGAAATACTCGGTCATGGTGCCGGGGTGGCCGTCGCTGACGTTGAATATCTCTCCCGCTTCCCCCTTTACCGCCGCGGCGAGGCAGATCCGGGCCAGGTCGTCGGCGTGGATGCGATTGGTAAGCGGAGCCTCCTCTTCCTTGAGGACCGGCTGGCCGCTGGCAAGCTGGGTGACGGGAAAGCGACCCGGCCCGTAAATACCGGTGACGCGCAGGATGACGACTGGAACGTCACGTTCCTTCCCCCACTCGAGAAAAGCCGTTTCGGCGTCCCGTCGCCGTTTCGCCCGTGCCGTCTGCGGGTTGAGTGGAGTCTCTTCGGTCACCACTGTGTCGCCGCAATCTCCGTACACGCCGCTGGTGCTCATGTAGACGACCTTTGCCGGCTCGGCACCGGGGGGAATGGCAGCGCAGAAAGCCCGGACCCGCGGGTCGGTGAATCCTCCGCCGGGGGGGGGCGCAAAATAGAAGACTACGGCGCCTTTCGTGGGGAGGTTCGCCAGGGAAAGCGGTTCGTCAAGATTTCCCGGCACGGTCCGGATGCCCATCTCCCGAAGGGCATCACGTCGTGTGTCGGACCGTATCAGGGCGGTTACCAGTCCCTTCTCTTCCTGCACAAGCTGTGCTACGCGGCGGCCGATATCGCCGCACCCAATGATCATTACCTTCTCCAAGCCGGTCATTCCATTTCCTTTCAGTTGCATGGCAACAACGTCCCTCAGGGGCCTACCAGCACCTTTCCGGACGTCACGGTAAAGGCGCTGCCAAGCTGCCGGTTTTCCGTATCCAGCCGACAGGAGAGGGTGGTGTCAGATGCCACGGTGGTGCCGACGCGATACGTCAGGGCGAATTCCCGTATTTCTCCGGTGGGCAGCTCTATCCCTTCCGTCACGAGGGACCCGTCCGTATCCCGTCTGAAGCCGTTACCCTCGAGGGGAGCAGGTTCCAGGGCGGGGGGGCAGACGAGTCTCATGGCGACTTCGCGTGCCGTCATGCTTCCCACGTTCATCACGATAAGGCGATAGACAACGGAATCTCCCGGTGCAGCCCGTTTTTGGAGAGGTTTGATCACTGAACTGAGCAGAGGTGCGGCTGCTACGAGCTGCAATTTTTTCGAAATGGCAACGTTTGCATCCCGGCTGGAAGCGGCGGTCAGGCTGGCAGCGAATATCTGTCCGTCTATGCTCTTGCCCGGCATCCGCAGCTTCATAATTCCCCGGAACGCGGAGGAGGGGGCAATGGTGTCGGTTTCGCGCAGGAGACGTCCCGGTCTGCCGACTGCCGCGAAGGTAACGTTGAAGTCGGTCGGCAGGTCGGTGGTGATGCGGTACCGGTCCGGTTCCGCACCAAGATTGGTTATGGTAAAGGGGATGGATACCATCCCCGCGACTTCACTGCTTTCCCCCGGGGGGAAACATTCCATTGAGAACTCGGGAGGTGAATGCGCCGGTAGGGAAGATGGAGAGGGAGCTGCTTGGGCAGCAGAAATGAGGGCATGACCGTCAGAAGGGACTGTCAACAGGGGATCAGTTTTCACGGCTACGTCCGTTGTGTTTAGCTGGGTACCGACTCTTCTGGCAGCACTGGTCCGCCTTCCCATTGCAATTGCTGTATTTCGTTCCAAGACCCGCTCGTCTTCCAGCTTCTGAGCGGCTATCCGCTCATTTTCGGCGTGTTCTCTGCGCAGTCGTTCCTGGTCGGCTTTTTTGGCGACAATACGCTCCTGTTCAGCTTTCAGTCGGGCTAAACGCTCCTGTTCAACCTTTTCTAGTGCCAGCCGTTCCTGCTCGAGTTTCTCCCGGGCAATCCTCTCTTGTTCAGCTTTCAGTCGGGCCAAACGCTCCTGTTCAGCCTTTTCTAGTGCCAGCCGTTCGCGTTCCGCCTTTTCTGCCGCGAGCCTCTCTTCTTCGGCCCGTTGCCGTGCGAGCTTCTCCTGCCCCGCCTTTTCCTTGGCCAGCCGCTCCCGCTCCACACGTTCGGCTGCCAGCCTCTCTTCTTCAGCTTTCAGCCTGGCTAGTCGCTCCTGCTCGGCTTTTTCCCACGCAAGCTGTTCTTGCTTCGCACGTTCGAAGGCTTGACTCTCTTCTTCAGCCTTCAGTCGGGCCACGCGCTCCAGCTCGGCTTTTTCCCGGGCAAGGCGTTCGCGCTCCGCCTTTTCAGCCACAAGCTTCTCTTCCTCCGCCCGTTGCCGTGCGTGCTTCTCCTGCTCGGCCCGTTCCCTGGCAAGCCTTTGCTCTTCGGTCTTTGCCGCCAGACGTTTCCGTTCGGTATTTTCTCCAGCGAGTCTCTCCTCGCCAGCCTTATTGATTACTTCCTGTTTCTCCAGAGCGACAACCAGACCCTCATTTACCGTTGTTTCCAGTTGGACGGGTAATCGGTTTGCCAGTTTCTCCCCACGCTGCAGGCGGACAGCCAGCTTCATCACGTCCGCGTTCGCATTCAACGTGAGGGGACTGTCTGGATATTCTGTGAGGAATTTGAGCATCGCCTGTGCGGCGTCCAAGTGGTTGCCGATCTTGGCGCTGGCTTGTGCCTGAAGGAGAAGTGCCACGTCGCGCAATGGGGTATCGGGATAAATGGCAAGAAGTCGGTTCAGTTTCGCAAGAGAGGACGGATAGTTGTTGCTGCGAAACAGGTTGAAGCTGTCCATGAAAAGCTGGGAATCACTCGGGACTGAGGCATGGCAAGGCTTGACGAGGAGCAGCGCTATGACGACGAGTCCCACGCAGCAGCGCATGACTGCACTGACGACGGGCAATTCCCCGGCTGTCCTGGCTGAATCGTCGTGCATCTTCCTCTCGTGAGAACCATTACGGACCATGATTGATTCAATACACTGACAACCTGAAAGGTGTCAACTTTAAATGCCGGTGTATCCGGACGCGACATAACTTCCACTCAAAATTGACATAAATCGACTTAAAAAACCGCTTGATCATGTCAAAGAATTTTTGATTTTCGGCAAAAAGAAAGGGCGGAATTTTTCCCGCCCTTGATCTCATTCTATGCTATGAGGTTATAAATCTAGTCATCTTACCGCCGAATACCTCTTGCCCTTAGATATTGGCGTAAGCGCTCAAGCACATCTTCGGCCGCTTTGTGACTGACTTCGAGCTGATCTATTGTTGTGATCAGCCTATCCCTGATCTCAGGGGTCATCTCATCCAATTGAGCCCCCAACAAAACAACGCTAAGTGGGAACTCTTTACCTTTACCATGCCCTCTGTACGGACGAAATGGCCATTTTTCACGCTTAGCCCTGTCGAGCACACCATTTTTCGAAGTAGGAATACCAGGTAGTTTAATATCTGCGATCTCTTGCGCCGTATGCCATGTTTTGAGTTTCATTCACTCGGCTCCTTGATAATACGAAGGCTCTAGACCATCAAGTTTTTGTTTTTCGAAATTAGTGTACGTAGTTCTTTGACCAGTTGTCCAGTTGATTTAT
>NZ_JAHCVK010000005.1 GCF_018476905.1 Geomobilimonas luticola | reverse complement strand
GGCGTCTCGCTTCCCCGCCCGGCGAAAGACGTGTTTATATCAAACCACCCTCGCCACGTCAAGATGTTTTTGGTTAATTCGGATTAAATATTACCCGGGCAAAACGTCGCTTGCCAACCTGGATGACATACTCGCCAGCGCACTTGATTTCCAGGTTTTCGTCGGCAACCTTCTCGCCATTCACCTTGACCCCGCCCTGCTGGATGGCACGGCGCCCCTCGCTGTTGGAGGGAACAAGGCTTGCCTGGGCCAAAAGCTTGCAGAGGAGTATTTTTTCACCCTCGGCGGCAATGGTTACTTCTGGCATATCGTCGGGGGTCTGGTTGTCCCTAAAGCGCTTGACGAAATTTTCTTCCGCCTGCACAGCAGCGGCAGCACCATGGTAACGGGTGACCATCTCCCGGCCAAGCCGCTTCTTCGCCTCCATCGGATGGAGTGTCCCGTCCTTGATCGACCTCTTCAATTCCTCCAGCCCAGCAAGCGAGAGGTCACTCAACAGTTCATAGTAGCGAAGCATCAGTGTGTCGGAAACAGACATGACCTTGCCGAATATCTCATCGGCCGGCTCATTGATGCCGATGTAATTGCCGAGCGACTTGGACATCTTGTTGACGCCGTCGAGACCCTCCAGCAGCGGCATGGTGATTACCGTCTGGGGTGTTTGCCCCCATTCGCGCTGCAGTTCACGCCCGACGAGGAGATTGAATTTCTGATCCGTCCCTCCAAGTTCCACATCGGCCTGGAGTGCCACGGAGTCATACCCCTGGATGAGGGGATAGAGGAATTCGTGGATACTTATAGGGAGTTGATTTGCAAACCGGTTGCTGAAATCCTCCCGCTCCAGCATGCGGGCAACGGTGTACTTGGCAGCAAGACCTATCATGTCGGTGGCGGAAAGCTTCCCAAGCCACTCCGAATTGAAGACCACCCTGGTTTTGGCGGGATCGAGTATCTTGAACACCTGTTCCTTGTAGGTTTCGGCATTTCGGAGAACATCCTCGCGGGTCAGCGGCTTGCGAGTTTCCGATTTGCCCGTCGGATCGCCGATCATTCCCGTGAAGTCCCCGATCAGAAAGCAGACTTCATGGCCTAATTGCTGAAATTGCCGCAGCTTGTGGATCAACACCGTGTGCCCCAGGTGCAGGTCGGGAGCAGTCGGGTCGAAGCCGGCCTTTATTCTCAGTGGGGTCCCGGTCTTGGCGGATTTTTCCAGTTTCTCCTGGAGTTCCTTCTCCAGCAGGATTTCGACCGCTCCACGCTTGATGATCTCCATCTGCTCGGCTACCGTCATGACAATTCCCCTCACACAGAAAAATACTGGATCCGCTTCACGTGCACTCCAGATTGACCCGCTCAACACCAAGGGCCCGGCCCGTATCTTCGTCCACCGTAACCACTACGCCGTTCAGGCGCAGATTGTTTTTGGCGATCTCGAACTTTACCGGCACCTGGGTGAGAAATTTTTCGATCGGCTCGTCCTTCCGAACCCCGATTACCGAATCGAAGGCACCCGTCATACCGGCATCGGTCAGGTAGGCGGTGCCTCCCGGTAAAATCCGCTCATCGGCCGTCTGGACGTGGGTATGGGTGCCGACCACCGCACTGACCCTCCCATCCAGGTACCAGCCAAGGGAAGCCTTCTCTGACGTTGCCTCGGCGTGGAAATCGACGAAGATGATCGAAGTTTCTTCCCTGAGCCGTGCAACTTCCCGGTCCGCCGTACGAAACGGGCAGTCCAGGTTGTTCATGAAGACTCTCCCTTCCAGGTTGAGCACTCCCACCTTCGCCCCGCCGGGTGTTTTCACCACTGCGCTCCCCCGACCGGCAGTTCCCGGCGGGTAGTTGGCGGGGCGGATCAGGCGCTCCTCTCGCGCGATGAATTCCAGGGCATCCTTTTTGTCCCAGATGTGGTTGCCGGACGTCAGAAAATGGATGCCACTCTTGAACAGGTCCTTGGCAGTCTCCTCGGTAATACCGAAACCGCCGGCAGCATTTTCACCATTGGCAATGACCAGGTCGAGCCGGTACCGGTCCACCAGGCGGTGAAGTTCCCGGGACACCGCCTGGCGGCCAGGTTTCCCGATAACGTCACCGATGAACAGGATGTTAACGGGCATAGTCGACGGCCCTGGTCTCCCGAATCACGTTGACCTTGATCTGGCCGGGGTAGGTCATTTCTGCCTCCACCTTCTTGGCGATGTCCTTGGCAAGGAGTACGGCCTGATCGTCGGTCACCTGCTCGCTAGAAACCATGACACGGATTTCACGCCCGGCCTGGATGGCAAAGGAGTTGCTGACTCCGGCAAACGAGGTGGCAATCCGCTCAAGGTCCTCAAGACGCTTGACATAGGTCTCCATCATCTCGCGCCGGGCTCCGGGACGGGCTCCGGAGAGAGCATCAGCAGCCTGGACCAGGACGGCAAGCACCGTCGATGGTTTTTCGTCTTCGTGGTGCGCCATGATGGCGTGGACAATTTTAGGCGATTCGCCGTACTTTCTTGCCAGTTCCGCCCCTATGACAGCATGGGACCCTTCCACCTCGTGGTCCACCGCCTTTCCCAAGTCATGAAGGAGACCCGCACGCTTCGCCTGCTTGACGTTGATCCCCAGTTCCGCCGCCATGATGCCGCAGAGGAATGCAACCTCCAGGGAATGCAGATAGACGTTCTGGCTGTAGGAGGTCCGGTACCTGAGGCGACCGATCAGTTTGAGGATTTCGGGATGGATGCCATGTACGCCCAGATCGAAGGCAGCCTGCTCCCCCGCCTCCTTGATCGCCAGCTCAACTTCTTCCTCGGCCTTGGCGACAACCTCTTCGATACGTCCCGGATGGATGCGTCCATCGGCAATGAGTTTTTCCAGGGACAGCTTGGCAACTTCACGGCGAATCGGATTGAATCCTGACAGTATGACCGCCTCCGGGGTGTCGTCAATGATCAGATCGATACCGGTCGCGGCTTCCAGGGCGCGGATATTTCGCCCTTCACGGCCTATGATCCGCCCTTTCATCTCGTCAGAGGGGAGCGCCACGACCGATACGGTCCGTTCAGCCACATACTCGCCTGCATAACGCTGAATGGCCAGGGCCATGATTTCCTTCGACTTCTTGTCGGCAGTCTCACGGGCTTCTTCTTCAATGAGTTTGATCCGCTTGGCCGCATCCAGCTTGGCTTCGCTTTCCATTGCTTCCATGAGGACCTTCTTCGCCTCGGCAGAGGACATCCCGGAAATAGTTTCAAGCTTCCGGAGTTGCTCATCTATCAACTGTCCGATTTTCTCTTCCTTCTGGGACAGCGACTGCTCACGGTTGAGCAGGGTCTGTTCACGCTTGACAAAGTCGGCATCCCTCTGGTCATAAAGGGCCATTTTCTTGTCGAGGTTTTCTTCTTTCTGCTGCAGGCGTTTTTCCAATGCCTGCAGGTCACGGCGCTTGTCTTTCGTGTCCCGTTCGAATTCGGCCTTGGCCTGGTACACAACATCCTTGGCCTGAAGAGAAGCCTCCTTGAGAACCGTTTCAGCCTCACGCCGAGCGTCGTCTATGATTTTGGTTGCCTGCTCCTCAGCTCTGGAGACCGATGAGTCCGACATTTTCTTGCGCAGCAGGTTGCCGACGAAAAAACCGGCTGCCGCTGCAACCAGAACAGCTAGTATGACAATTTCAATGCCCATTTGTAATGTACCTCCCCTTCTTTATGATCAATCCTGAGGGCGGATGGCCCTCCGGTCAGTAATCACCAGATCCATCTTCACATCGTGTGGCTCGCCCTGAAGGGCTTCCACCACCTGAAAGTCGAAACATAATCCCACAAGATGCCCTTCCCCTTCCAGTTGATGCAGAGCCTTGTCGTAATATCCTTTGCCATAACCGATACGGTGCCCGGTCAGGTCATAGGCTACACCAGGAACGACGATTACATCCGCTTCCTCGACTGCCATTACGGGACAACCGGCCGCCGGTTCAAGAATTCCGTAAGAGCCTGCATGCAAGTCACCGCTGCCGGTTACCAGCCTGAACTCCAGTGAAGAGCCGACAACAACGGGATAGAACACCCGTTTGTCGTTATCCAGAGAGGTCGAGAGCACCAGCGATGTGTCCACCTCGTTGTGCACCGGCGCATAGAGCGCCAGTGCCTTCGCCCGCCCGTACTCGGCGGTGGACAGAAAGGTTCTCTGTGCGCGAAGACTTGCGGCCAGGTATTCGGCAGCATCGAGACACCTGCGACGGGCAAGCATCTGCTGCCGGAGACTCCTCTTCGGCATGGGCCCTCACACGCTGTACAACAGGGTAAACAAACACGCAAACGAACAGTTGTGGGCCGTGGCCCGGTGGAATGGTCCTCAGGGGGGGGTCGGTTCGGGTGGGGAAATCTCGACGGGCTTGTTAGGTAGAGCCGCTCAGCTCAGGCTGCGGATACAGGAAAAGCAAAGCGACATTCTTGAACACCTTCGACTACCATTGAACATGCTCTTACAGACTACCTATCAGCAAAACGGGTATGCTATCGACTGAAACACAACCTACCGCGTTAAGACTGGT
This sequence comes from Geomobilimonas luticola, assembly GCF_018476905.1. Classification (GTDB taxonomy): domain Bacteria; phylum Desulfobacterota; class Desulfuromonadia; order Geobacterales; family Geobacteraceae; genus Geomobilimonas; species Geomobilimonas luticola. The sequence goes on along the minus strand of NZ_JAHCVK010000005.1, from coordinate 186,857 downwards.
AAAACGTTCCTACCCCGAACTTTTGTATATATGAAGTCTCCCTGAAGAGACCTGAACCTTCAGCTGAGGTCCTGTTCGATTCTGCCAAGGAGACGGCGGACCGTCGCCTCTCCTTGCGACGTAAGGCTGTCCCGCTCCCGCATAGCGGCAAGGTAGGCCTCAGCTATATTCATGAGAGCGAGAATCGCCATTACCTGTGTGTCTCCGCCCGGTACTGCCGCTGAAACCTCAGCCAGCTTGGCATTGACAAACGACTCAACTTCGTTGACTGCTTCGGGAGCGGCAGAACTTCTCACCTGCAGCTCCCTTCCCATGATACAGATACGATGGGATGCGATCAACGGTGCTATACCTCTTCCAGCTTCCGGAGGATCGCATCGACCCGCTGCTTGAGCATTTCCCGCTCTTCCACCATCCGGCGATTTTCCTCCCGGAGCCGCAGGTTCTCCTGCTTCAGACTGGCATAGCCATCAAGCAGACTGACCACCCGCTGCTCAAGTTCTCCGATAAGTTGCGCATCCATATTTGACTCTTTTCGCGTGCGATAATAGGGGACAACCCCTCAAAAGTCAAGGCAATTATTGGAAAAGAGCCGCCACAAACTGTTGCGGCTCAAAGTCGCGGAGGTCATCAACGCCTTCTCCCACACCGATGTATCTGACCGGCAACTGGAACTCATTGCTGACAGCCACCACGATCCCCCCCTTGGCCGAACCGTCAAGTTTGGTAAGGGCGACTCCCGAAACCTCGGCAGCCTCCTTGAACAGCTTCGCCTGGGAGATCGCATTCTGACCGGTGGCTGCATCGAGGACCAGCAGCGTCTCGTGGGGAGCCCCAGGAATTTCGCGCCCAACCACCCGCCGGATCTTTTTCATCTCCTCCATGAGGTTTATTTTCGTATGGAGTCGTCCTGCTGTATCGATGATCAGCAGATCAGCCTTCCGGGCCAGGGCAGCCTTGCAGGCATCAAAGACGACCGCCGAGGGGTCCGCCCCTTCCTGGTGGCGGATCACATCAACACCGGCCCGTTCCCCCCATATTTCCAGCTGTTCGGCAGCGGCGGCCCGAAACGTGTCGGCAGCTGCCAGCAGTACCCTTTTTCCGGACAGGGCATAGCGGTTGGCCAGTTTACCGATGGTAGTGGTTTTGCCGACCCCGTTCACCCCGATGACCACGATGACAAAAGGGGTCGCGCTGGCAATGTCAAGCGGCGCAGCATGTTTTTCCAGACGAGCCAGGATCTCCTCCCGGAGAGCCCGCTTGAGGGCTTCTCCGTCCTGCAGTTCGTTCCGCTTCAGGCGCTGCTCAAGGGTCCGGATCAATTCGACCGACGTGGCGACCCCGATATCCGCGGTAATAAGTATCTCTTCAAGCTCTTCCAGGGTATCGGCGTCGATCTGCTTTTTTCCAAGAAGCAGTGTATCGATGCGTCCGACAAGGTTTTCCTGGGTCCTTGAAAGCCCCTTCTTGAGGCGCTCGAAAAAGCCGGGGCGCGTCGCTTCGGACCCGGTAACAGGCGGTGCCACAGTTTCCTGTGGCTGACCGCCCCCACCGGCAAGCTTCCCCATCAGACCACTGAAAAATCCTTTTTTTTCGTCTGCCATCCTAGCATATCTCCTTGGTCAGCCGTTTCAGCGCACGACGGAAGTGGTAGAGCGCCTGGCCGAGAAGGGCACTCCGGTTCAGCGTCATCACCAGCGAATAATCCGGTCCGATAACGCCAACAATCACGTGCTGGGTTGCGGTGGTAATGATCGCCTCTTCCAGATCTCCGGTCGATAACCCTGCATGCAGTTCCTTGAAATGATTGAGAAGAATCCCCTTGTGGGCACCCAGCACCTTCAGCTCGAAATCGTCATAATGACAGTACTGCTCCACGGCTTCCCCCTCCCAGTCCGCCAGTATTGCTCCACTGGCACCGGGAACGGTTTCGACCAGTTCTCTGAGGATTGTCTTGAACGGCACCTTCAGCTCCTTGAAGGCGGTGATGGTGACCGGTGAACGGTCACTACCGCGCAGAAATTTTCCAGGCTTTAGTCCATTGCTTCAGTGCAATTTTACCGATACCAGCTTCGATATCCCCGGCTCCTCCATGGTAACCCCGTAGAGCGTATCGGCCACGGCCATGGTGGTCTTGCTGTGGGTGATCATGATAAACTGGGCAAAGGCCGTCATCTCCCGCACCATCTCGTTGAAGCGGCCGATATTGGCATCATCGAGGGGAGCGTCCACCTCGTCAAGCAGGCAGAAAGGGGAAGGCTTGATGAGGAAAATGGAAAAGATGAGCGCTACGGCCGTCAGGGCCTTTTCCCCTCCAGAAAGCAGGGTCACGTTCTGCAGCTTTTTCCCCGGCGGCTGAACGATGATGTCGATGCCGGTTTCCAGAAGGTCCTCTTCGTTGGTCAGCCGCAATTCCGCCCGACCGCCGCAGAAGAGCCGCGGGAACACCTCCTGGAACTTGGCGTTGACCTGCTGGAACGTTTCGAGAAAACGTTTTCGGGTGGTCCGGTTGATGCGCTGGATCGCCTGCTGCAGTCCATGGAGTGACTCCTCCAGGTCTTTTTTCTGGGTGGAAAGAAAGGAAAAACGCTCCTCAAGCTCCCGATAGTCGTCGATGGCGGTCAGATTCACCTCCCCCATCTCGTCCACCAGCCGCTGCAGCTCCGCCTGGCGCCGCTCGTCCCCGTCCACATCGACCTCCACATCTCGGTACAGGGGGAGCAGTTCCGCCATGGTCACCCGGTACCGGTCATGGAGCGAATTCTCCAGATGCTGCACCCCCATGGTCAATTCGGATAATTTGAGGTTAGCGGCTGCCTGCGCCTGCCGGGACGCCTCATGACGTGAACGCACCCCCTTGAGCCCGGCCTCCTCCTCCTGAATCACGCCTGCCCCGGCCACGTACCTTTCCCGGACCGCAGCGTGGGCAGCCTCGGCCTCCAGCTGCCGGGCCAGGAGTTGCTGCAAACCTTTCTCACTGGTGCCGATGCTCTCGGCAATTCGCTCACGATCCGCCGTGCTCTTTTTCAACTCTTCTTCGTGGGAGGCAATACGTCCTTGCAGGTCTTTGCCAAGCTCCTCCACTCGCCGGATTGCCCGAAGGTTCGATTCGCGCTTCTCCCGGAGCGCAGCTGACCGGACCTTCATGGCAGTCAGCCGTTCCCGGGCACCTTCGATTTCCTGGCGCCTCGCAACCAGGGATTCCTGCACGGCTGCCAATCTATCCTCCAGCACGGCCTTCCGCGCTTCGAGCATCGTTCTCTGCTCCCCGGAAGCAGCAAGTTCCCGCTCCAGCACCACTCGCTCCTCGGCCAGCTGACCATCCTCCATGCCCCTGACCGCCAGCCTCTCCTCGACCCGCTGCTGGTCCTCCCGCACCCGCTGCAGGTCCTTTTCAGCATTGAGCAGGTTTATCTCCGCCTGGTGCAGCCGCTGCCTGAGGCTGCGTTCCCCCTCCTCGACAGCGGAAATCTCGCGGCGCAGCTGTTCCCGTTCCCTCTCCAGCTCCAGAACCCTGGCACCAAGATGCTCAACCTCGACGGACAACCCCTTGATCTCCCGTTTTTTATGAACCAACCCCAGGGCAACGGCTTCCAGAGCCCCCCCCGTCACAACCCCGCCGTTGGCAGCCACATCGCCATTCAGGGTGACGAAGGTCAGGTGGGGGTAGCGCCGTACCTGTTCGATGGCGGTCACCCTGTCGGGAGCGATGTAAATCCCCATCAGCAGGGGGGCAATCAACTCCTTGCACTGGTCGGCTATCCTGACCCGGTCGATAAGACGCGGCATGGTGCGGGGGACTGGGCCGTCCAGCGTTCCATCGGCCCCTCCCAGAAGAAAACTGCACCGGCCGCCGCCGGTTTCCTGCAGGTGGGCAATTGCATCCCCCACTGCCGCTTCTCCTCCGCCAAGTACATACTGAAGACGGTCCCCCAGCACCGCTTCAAGTGCAGCTTCGCATTCCTCGTCCGTCTCGAGGAAATCCGCCACGACACCGTCGAAACGCCCTTTGAAGTGTTCTGAAAGGAACAGGGAGCGAACCCCCTGGCCATAGCCGGCAAACTGGGCTTCGAGCTCCTGCAGGGAATGGAGCCGGGAGCCCTTGCTGCTCAGGTCATTGCGTGCACTCTGCAGGTCGTCGTCGAGCCGGACCAGGCAAAGCTTCAGCTCCTCTTCCCTCACCTTCAGTCGGGCCTGCTCCTCCACCAGCGAGGCCTTGCCGGTAGCAAGCATCTGGAGGGACTGGCTCAGCTCCTCCACACGCCGGCTCGCCTCAGCGAGCTTTTCCCTGAGCACGGCATCTTCACGCCGGCTCCTCTCGCACCGCTCATCCAGTGCTTCAAGACGTTTGACAGCCCCTCCTTGAATGTTACTCTGCTGAGCGACCTGGGACAGGACCGAAAAAAGCTCCCGGCGAGACTCATCCTGTTCTGCCGCAAGCGCGCCTTCCGCCGCGGTGAATCCTTCGAGTTCCCGCTCCATATCCTGGAGGGTCTGCTCCTCGCCGGCCAGTTCGGACGCGAAAGTCCCCTTCCTGTCTTCCAGCATCTTCAGCTCGGCTTCCGCTTCGAACAACTGTCTGGCAAGACCTTCAAGTTCCCCCGTAAAGCGTTCCCGGTGCCGTTCGAGGTTGAGCTGCTCCTTGCGCTGGAATTCCAGACGGTTCTCGCAGGCCTGCAGCTCACCCTTTGCACGGAAGATCTCCTCCTGGGCCGCGGTGAGAGCCTTTTCCTCTTCGAGGAGAGCTATGCGACGCTCCTCCAGGGCCAGTTCCCCGCGCTCCAATTGCAGCGCCAGGGCGGCCACTGCCGTGTTCAGCTCCTCCAGCCCGCCGGCAAGGCGATCTTTTTCGCCCATGACCGTCAGGTACTGCCGGACGGCTCCCCGCAGGTCTATTTCCTTCAGTTCCTCCCGGTATTCCCGGAATTTTTCCGCCTTTTTCGCTTGCCGCTGGAGAGAATTGAGCTGCCGCCGGATCTCCGCGACGATATCACCGATCCGGAGCAGGTTCTGCCGGGTCACCTCGATCTTCTTGAGGGCAACCTGCTTGCGAGACTTGAATTTGGTCACGCCGGCCGCTTCCTCGATGAGGAAGCGGCGCTCTTCCGGTTTGGCAAGAAGGATCATGCCGATCCTTCCCTGCTCAATGATCGAGTAGGCCCGCGCCCCGACACCGGTATCCATGAACAGTTCGGAGATATCCAGAAGACGGCAGGGGGTCTTGTTGAGGTAGTATTCGCTCGTTCCGTCCCGGTAGAGCCGCCGGGTCACCTGGATTTCGCTGTAGTCCAGATATCTGGCCGGCACACGGCCGTCCTCGGTTGAAAAGACCAGCGAAACCTCCGCCATCCCGAGCGGCTTGCGAAATTCGCTGCCGCCGAAAATGACGTCCTCCATCTGCCTGCCCCGCAGATTTTTGGCGGACTGCTCCCCCATGACCCAGCGTATGGCATCGACCACATTGGACTTGCCGCAACCGTTCGGTCCGACAATGGCGGTAATCCCTTCGGTGAAGTCAAACGAGACTTTTTCCACAAAAGATTTGAAACCGAGTATTTCAAGTCGTTTGATTCTCATAAACCGCCGTATAGTAGCAGAGGAGGGGATTTATTGTAAAGGAATAGATGGGACGCAGCGGGGCGCTCTACCCGCACGGATTCGCAATTTACAGTGCGTGGGAAATCATCTATACTTCCTTTCATGCGGCTGATCCCCAAGAAATCCTATCTCCTCGCATCCCTCGCACTCCTGCTCCTGATGGCGTTGGCTGCCACCCTTATCCTTCCCCGGTTGCTCCATCTCGACAGCTACAGGGATCAGATCCTGGCACAGGTCCAGCAATCCCTCAGCCGGCAGGTGTCTTACGAAACGGGTGAGTTTTCCTACCACATCTTCCCGACGTTCACGTTCACAAAGGTAGTGGTAAAGGAAAAGGATGGCACCTCCACGTTTATCGGTGCCGACCGCTTGGTTATCAAGGTTGCCCTCTTGCCGCTCTTGAAGAAAAAGATCGTACTGCGCGACCTGGTACTGGAAAAACCTGCCGTCGAACTGGTCCGCGACCGGACCGGCCGCCTCAACATCAGCGACCTCCTGGAAGAGCGGCCAGAGGGAGTCCCGCTCCAGATCAGGGGGGTGCAACTTCAGAAAGGGCGCATCCGCTTCACCGACCTGGCGGTCGCCCCCCAGGGAGTCGTCACTCTCCTTGAAGATACCGACCTCAACCTTGACCACATCGGCCGTGGCAAGACCTGCACCATCAAAATCGCCACCACGGTTCTGGACAATGGTCAAAAGGGAAGCCTCTCCCTCACTGGCAAGGCTACCATCCCTTCGAAAGGGAAACCCGCCAGCGACACAACGGTAAACATCAGCGTCAAGGGGAAGAACCTCGATGCAACTCCCTACTGGCCTTACTACAGCGGCTATGTGCCATTTCGCCAGGTCTTGGCCAGGGTCGACCTGGACAGCACGTTCAAGGGAAAACTCGCTGACTTCACCTCCCGGGGGAAAATACGGATTGCCGGTCTGCGCTTCGATTACCCCCAGGTTTTTCATGCGGTTCTCACCCCGAAGGACCTCCATTTCTCCTACGACATGGCGGTCACCCCCCGGGAAGTCAACGTCAAGGAACTCGACTTTACGGTAGACGCCCTGAACGTCAAGGGAAGCTGCTCCATTGGGGATATCCATACAAGCGACCCGCGCATAACGGCGCGGGCGGTTACATCCCAGTTCAACCTGCAGTATTTCGCCCAGTACATACCCTACGGAATCATCGTCAAGGACACCGCAGATTTTATCGAGCAGCACATCAAGGGTGGCATCTACAAACTGGACGACGGGCGCCTCAATGGGAGGATCAGCCAGATCCTCCACATGGAGCAGGGGACCAATTACGACGTCCTGTTCATAAAGGGGCGGGTGCAGCAGGGGGTCGTCAGTTACGGGCCCCAGATTCCTGCCTTCAACGGGATCAGCGGCACCCTGGAAATGCGCGGCAAAAACTTCAACCTCATCGGCATGTCCGGCAACTTCGGCACCTCTCCCTTCACGCTTGACGGGAAGATCACCGACTATCCCCTCAACACCCCGTCGGGCTACCCCTTCACCATGTCCATGACACCGCACCAGGCGGAAGTGGCCTGGCTGCTCGGACCTGAGCGTGGCAAAAAACTTTCTTACAGTGGAGACGCGCCTCTTCGGCTGACAGGGGAAGGTTTTACCAGCGGATACCGGTTGACAGGGGAATGGAACCTGGGACAGGCTTCCTACAGTTATCCCGACATGATCAGCAAGCCCATGGGACGGGCCAACATCCTTTCGGTGGCGGGAACCATCTCAAAGCAGGAGGCAAGAATCAGCCTTCTGCGCTACCGGCTCGCCCCCATGGATCTGGCAATCAGCGCCGTTTATCGCTATACCGACTCTCCCCGCCTGGAACTGGCCTTCAAATCAAATCCCTTTCCCCTTCAGGAAGTGGCCGGCATGCTCCCCAAGGTACATACGTACCAGCCGGTGGGCTCACTACAGGCATCGGTACGTGCGACAAGCCAGGGGAAGAGCATCGACGACCTCTCCTGGAGCGGAAGCGTCGCCTTCAACGGTTTTGCCTTTAAGCCGGCGGAAACAGTCCGCCCCGTCAGCAACCTCTCCGGCACCATCAATTTCAACGGCGACAGCCTGGAAACATCCCAACTCACGGCTCGCCTCGGCACGTCAACCATCTACGGCAAGGGGAAACTGGTCGGCTTCGGCAATCCGACCCTCAATCTGAGTTTTTTCTCGCCACTTCTTGACATGGCAGACCTGGGCTTCGGTGTACCCCGCAAGGAGGTAAAACTGACCGGGGTCGAAGGGAGTATCGATCTCAAGAACCATAATCTCCAGATCAAGTCCCTCTCTACCAAACTCAACAATACATCCCTCAACGTCAGGGGAACCGTCCAGGACCTGCGCAACCCCAAACTCGACCTGACCGTGGCATCCACGTACCTGGATGTGGATGACATCATCCTGCTGGCGGAACTTGAGCCTCTGAAAAAGGCGAACACCCCCCGTACCCGCCTGGCACTTAACGCCAGGGTCGATGCCAATGCCGGCAGGTTCGCAGATTTCCCCTTTCAGCAGCTCCACACCGACGTCCACTATGAAAACAGGATACTCTACCTGCAGCAGACAGAAATGGCAGCATTTGGAGGGGCGATCGCCGGCAAGGCACGGATCGATTTCGGCATGGACGACGCCCCCCGTTACCAGGTGAATTACACTATTGACAACGCCAGTGCCGACCAACTCGCCCGGGCAATTGGCATGAAACAGCAGGAAATAATGGGAAACCTTTCCATGCAGGGGGACCTCACCGCCAAGGGGAAAACGGCTGACGAAATCCTGCGGACATCCCTCGGCTCGACCCGTATCCATGTGGAGAAGGGGCTTCTGCGCAAATTCGCCACCCTTTCAAAGGTTTTCTCCATCCTCAATGTCTCCCAGTTGCTGAAATTGCAACTCCCGGATATGGTTTCCGGTGGCATGCCCTTCAACGACATCACCGGCACCCTTGCCGTAAGCGACGGCATTGTTTCCACCCGCGACCTCTTCATAAAAAGCAACGCCATCAATATCTCGGTCGTGGGCAGTATCAACCTGGTCAGGGAAGAACTCGACGTCACCATCGGCACCCAGCCTCTCCAGACGGTTGACAAGGTGGTAAGCAGGATTCCCATCGTGGGGTGGGTGCTTACCGGCAAAGAGCGGACCCTCGTTTCCGCCTATTTTGTCGCGAAGGGGAAGATAAATGACCCTGACGTCACGGCCATCCCCATCGATTCCATGGCCAAGGGGGTATTTGACATCTTCAAGAGGATATTCCAACTCCCTGCAAAGCTGATAACCAACACCGGCGAAGTCATTATGGGCAAGTGACATGAGATATTTCTCATGCGCAGCTCACTTTTTTTATTGTCAATAAATTGCCGGGTATGCTATTTTTCTCAATGGTCACAACAACTCATCAGGAGGATACCCGTGAAAAAAACAGTAGTGGTGGTTCTTGCAGTCATGGCACTTGCGGCCGCCGGTTGCCAGAAGAAGGAAGAAGCCCCCAAAGGCATGGCTCCCCAAGGTGGCATGCCTGCCCAGCAGATGCCTGCCGCCCAGCCTGGCGGTGGTGACCCCCATGCTGGTCTCAAGCCCCAGGAAATTCCGGCTGGCGTCGGTCACAAGGGGAAAGTTGTGCAGACAATGGATGCTGCCGGCTACACTTACATCGAAGTGGAAGAGAAGGGACAGAAGTTGTGGGTAGCAGTCATGCAGACCAAGGTCAAGGTGGGCGATGTCGTCGAATTCCCCGACTCTCCCCCCATGGTCAATTTCCAGAGCAAGACCCTGAAGAGAACCTTCGACAAGATCATCTTCGCTCCGGGCCTGAAAGTCAACTAGGGCGCATATTTCTTTCAATTTAATCAGCAAGGCGAAACCGATGGTGGTTTCGCCTTTTTATTTTGTCAGCAGGTTGAGTCCGGCCAGAGCAGTCGGTTCACCGGGAGTGAGGCTCAATGCCCGGCGATACCAGGCTTCAGCCTGGGGCTTAGCGCCACGTAGCCGGCACAACTCCCCCAGCGCCACACAGGCAGGCGCATGGGCGGGAACCAGTTCCAGCACCCGGAGAAAGGCCTTCTCCGCTTCGCCAATGTTCCCCAATCCACCGTATAGTTCACCGATTGCCAGCCATCCCCACGGGTTGTCCGGCTGCCGGGCGACAATCTCCCGGTATTCCCGCTCCGCCTCGAACATATCACCCACCGCTTCATACCGTTCCCCCGCCATGAGATTGGTTGCGTGGCAAAACCCCAACAGCTTTTTCTGTGCTGCAAAATCGGCCGGACGAAATTCGTTGCGGGCCGCGGTTCGCGTCAGCCGGTCGAGAAGTTTTTGTGTCGAGACGGCAACAAAGGGATCGTCACGGAGATAGAATGCCTCCCGACGGTCCCGTTCGAACAGGTCGGAAGTGCACCCTCCCGACGCGACAAGATCCGAAAAAAGGCTCGTGCCGGGATAACAGGCAAGCGGAGATACCTGCCCGTCGTGGGGCTTTATGTCGTTAATGAGCCGCAGAGTCGCCTGAAGATCCTCGTCGGTTTCGCCAGGCACCCCGGTAATAAGATAGATGGAGAGATGGAGTCCGACCCGGCGTGTGACGGCAGCCGCTTGCCGGACCTGTTCGGGGGTGATCCGTTTCCCGAGGGATCTCAGTATCCGCTCGGACCCGGACTCCACGCCGTACTGTACGCATTCACAGCCAGCCCGCTTCATCCAGCCGAGCATTTCCTCATCCACACTGGCAACCCGGGACTGGCAGTTCCACATGACATGAAGACGCTCCTCCACGAGCAGGCGGCAGAATTCAAGAACACGCCGACGGTCGGCGGTGAAGGTATCATCCCGCAGTGAAAAATAGAGGAGGCCGTGAGTGTCGCGTATGGCTCGCAATTCGTCCACGATAGCCCGGGGAGAACGGAAACGGAGGCTGCGTCCCCAGAACAGGGGAGAAGAGCAGAAGCGGCAGGCGGCGGGACACCCCCGGGAGGTGATGATGAATTCCAATTGGCGCTGGAGGTCAACCCCGATGGCGTCGTGATAACAAGATATAGCGGAAGGGAGAGCATCAAGGTCGGCAATGGGGGGACGTGACGGCGTAACGACGATTTCATCCCCACGGCGGCATGCCAGCCCACGAATTGCCGTCAAATCACGGTCACCAGACCGCTGCAGATGGCGTGCAAGCTCAAGAAACGTTTCCTCCCCTTCGCCGAGCACCACCCCGTCCACCTGCTGGAAACCGGCCAGGAGTTCCCTGCTGCGGTGGGTCGCGTGGGGTCCCCCCAACACGACTAGACACCGGGGATTCACCCGTTTTGCAAGTTCAGCCAGGCGCAGGGTTGCGAACCGGTTATGGGTGAACTGGGATATTCCCACGAGATCGGGTTGTTCTTCGGCCAGCAAGTCCGTGGTTTTCTCCCAGGAAAAGGGAGAAAAGTTGGCAAGCCTCGCCCTCATTCCCTCCCGGCGGAGCAGCGCACAGATGGAGGCCAGCCCGACGGGGAGAAGTGACGTATAGGGATCGGCGGCGCTACGGCCGGTGGTTTTATAGGCGAGAAGTATCCTCATGACCGAACTCTCTGCTGATCCTTTCCGCCAGAGGCATGTCTGCCGGCAACAGTCGATAGCCCGCAAGGTCGGACGGCCGGACCCAACGGTGTTCGGCAACTTCGAGGTCCGTGATCTCTCCGGAAGTCCAGTGGCAGCGGTAGACCAGGACCAGAACAGTGCGTTCCGGGTACCTGTGATAAATTACGTCGAAGACGGCCCCTGCTGTAACCGTTATCCCCAGCTCTTCGAAAATTTCCCGGACAATGCAGGTGCGGGGGTCCTCTCCCGGTTCGAGCTTGCCGCCGGGGAACTCCCACAGATTGGGATAGGGGACATCCGCTCGCCGACGCGTCAACAGTACGTTCCCGCCATGTTCGATAAGGGCTGCCGTAACGAGAAGGGGATGCATGGTCACCTCAAAAAAAAATCCGGCCAGAGGCCGGATTTTTCAGCGTTGCTGCCGATTTTCCTCAGTTGTTGTTGAGGGAAATGCCGAGAGCATCATTTGCCTGGGCGTCATCGGCCATCTCTTCCTCGACGCCCGAAAGCAGGTCATCCCACTTGAATACCTGGGGGTTGATCTTGCCGATCCTCTTGGCACCGAGAAAGCGGGCCCGGTAATAGGGGGTATCCATGGTGGAAATCACCACGCGCCGGTCCCTGGAGGAGGCATGGATCATCTTGTTCCCCCCCAGATAGATGCCGACATGGGAAGGGAAACGGGCGTAAGTGCGGAAAAAGACCAGATCACCCTTCTGCAGATCGCCGGGGGAAACTTCGTTGCCCACCTCAAACTGTTCGCGGGCAGTACGGGGAAGGGATACTTCCATCTCGCGGAACACCTGCTGGACAAAACTGGAGCAGTCGATGCCGTTCCGACTGCTGCCTCCGAAACGGTAGCGCGTACCGAGAAAGCCGTAGGCTTTCGACTTCAGGAGGGTTACGTTATCGGTTTTCAACTCCAGGTTCTTGGTCAGGTCCACCGGCTTGGACGGGTCGGCCTCGGTCAGATCCGCAAGACTCTGCTCGTAATCCTTCTCGCTGAACAGGTCGTTGTTCTTAAGGTAGACACCGCTTGCTTTGGCAATACGCGGCTTTTCATCCTCCACCGCATCGGCATCACGCAGGGCAATATCCTGTCCAACCTTTAAACGGCCCTTTGTGCTGGGGTTCAACCGCTTCAATTCGCTGAGCGACACGCCGGTCTTCTTGGCGATCCGCGAAAAATTGTCACCCTTCTTGACGCGATACGTTCCAGCAGCAGCTTTCTTGCCGTTGACACCGGCGGAGCGCAGAGGAATGACCAGGGTATCGCCTTTTTTTACCTGATTGTGGACCAGATTGTTTGCGGTCTTGAGGTCGGCCACGGTAACGTGGTATTTTTTTGAAATGGCGTGAAGGGTTTCATTCCGCTTGACACGATGCGTCTTTGCCGCAAAGACAAGCGAAGGGAAGGTCATCACAAATACGAGGCAGACCCAAACTATTGCACTGCTCTTCTTCATGCCCCCTCCTCTCATTGTTTTATAAAAATAGCAAAAGCGAGCATCTTTATATAACAACTCGGCGCTTTTGTCAAGCTTGCAGGAAACCTGCCAAATCAAAGCGTTAGCGACCGACTATAGTCACACGCACCTTTACTGGCTCGTCCTGCAGCACTCGCAATTGGGGAGACGGCATCATCAGGCGTTTTTCCATCACCGTGCTCTGGCGGATCACCGCAAGATCGACTTCTTCAGTAGCAATGCTCTCCAACTGATTTAATAAATGGGCCGGCCCTTCTGCCTGAACTGTCCTGGGCTCACTTGCAAGCCTTTTCAACCGCAGCTGACCCGGGAGCGTTCCCACCGTTTTTATCCGGATAGGGACCGTTTTGCGAATTTTTCTCTCGGCCATAAGGCGTACCATCGACGGCTTTACCCCGGTTACCACTACCCCGGTCGGCAGTTGGAAATTATCCTCCTTGACCGCCAATTGACTGCTCCCTTCCCGAATGCCGGAAAGGTCCAAGTCAGCGACCACATCCAGATTCTTCGGCGATGGAATAAGGCGGCTGATGAATTTGAGCTGTACCTCCACCTCTTCCGGGGTTGTCCGCGTCAGGACAAGCCCGTCCGGAAGATTGTGATACTTGATTGGTGCCGCGACCGTAAGGACACCTCCCTCCCGGGTGGTGATAAGCAGCCAGCAGGCCACCACCAGCAAAACCGTTGCCAGCTTCGGCATCAGATTGCCAAACAGCCGATGGCGCCAGGAAATTTTCCCGGCATCCGGGGACGGAGGAGCAAGGAGCGTGTGGAGTTTCTCGCTCAACTGCTCGGGAGTGGCAACAGAATGAAGTTCCCCGGCCAGTGCGAGAGAAACCTCACCTCGTTCTTCTGACACGATGACTACCACTGCGTCGGACCGTTCGGTAATGCCAAGCCCTGCCCGGTGGCGAGTTCCATAATGCTGGGGGATGTCTGCGTTCGCCGAAAGGGGGAGATGGCAGGATGCCTGGATCACACGACCGTCACGAATGAGCACTGCGCCATCATGGAGGGGAGTGCCGTCGCGGAAGATGCTCCCGATGAGCTGGGCAGTCACCAGGCCGTCCACTGGCACACCATGCAGCAGGTATTCATCCAGTGGTTCCCGGCGCTGAAAAACGATGATGGAGCCGGTTCGACGGGAAGCCAGGGAGAACACGGTGTTCGCAATATCCATGAAGTCGAGCTGGACAGGGCTTTCCTGGCGGTCGAACAGGTTGCGGAGCAGACTGAATCGGTAGAGCGCCTGCCGTATCTCGGACTGGAAGATGACGATGAGGAGCACGAACAGAACCGTCCCCAGTTCCTGGAGGATCCAGCTCGTCATGAAGAGCCCCAGATTCTTGGTCACCACATAGAGGGCGCCAAGAAAGCCAAGCCCGATCACCACCTGCATGGCCTTGGTATTCCTGAACCAGCTATAAAGCTGGTAGAGCAGAAAGCTCATGATGACGATATCGATTACGTCCTGGACACGGATATAGGGAAACACTGAATTCCTTTTCTGGCGGTTCGTCCCTGTTGCAGGTAGTCCCTCGCAGGTTCCAAGGGTACCGCTGGACCCCACAGCCCCGCAACAATTTACTGGCATGGCCGGCTGGTTTTATGTTACAACCTGTCGGACCCGCAAACACAGCAGTTCACAAGCCGATTTCATACCATTTCCACCACAATAAAGGTAGTAAAAATGTATAAATTAAGCGAAAAGGGGGATAGGATCCGGTCGATGTTCGACGAGATCGCCCCCCGTTACGACTTTCTCAACCGGCTCCTCTCCCTCGGCATCGACCGGCACTGGCGGCGCTTTGCCGTTGGCCAGCTGGCGATCCCGGACAGCGGAGAGCTCCTCGACATCGCCACCGGTACCGGCGACGTGGCACTGGAGATAGCACGGCAGAGTCCGCGGGATGTAACCATCGTCGGCGCTGACGTGAGCCGCGAAATGGTGGAGATCGGCCGGCAAAAAGTTGCCGCATCACCCCATGCCGGCCGCATCACCTTCGAGATTTCTCCCTGCGAGGCACTCCCCTTCGCCGACAACCGGTTCAACGGCATCACCATCGCCTTCGGCATCCGCAACGTCGTGGACCGGCAGCTTGGCCTCAACGAGATGTACCGGGTGCTCAAGCCCGGAGGCCGGGTCGTCATCCTGGAATTCTCAACCCCCACCTTCCCCCCGTTCCGGGCAATCTACCAGTTCTACTTTCTCAAGGTCCTCCCCCGCATCGGCGGCCTCTTCTCCCGCCAGAGCGCCTATCAGTACCTCCCCGATTCTGTCATGGAATTCCCCCCCCGCGAGGAATTCAAAACCCTCATGGCAGCGGCGGGCTTCAGACACCTCCGCCACATTGATCTCACCTTCGGCATCGCCACGGTGTACATTGGGGATAAATAACCCTTCTTGCCCCATGCCGACAGGGAGCAATCGCATCAACTCCCCTGAAAACAATTGAACGATGGCTGTGGAGCTATTCCCGCGCTTCGGGCAGGGAAGCGGTCGGAGCTGCCTTCGCCTTTTCGGTTTCGGCTGACAGGAGTTCTGCCGTCACCGTGCCGAGGGGGATTTGGGTCTCCACCTTCACCGGCGCCCTGAAGTCATCATCTGTCAGCCAGATCGTCACATCTCCGGTCCGCTTGAATATGCCGTCGGTCTTGAGTTGCGGTTTGATCACGAGGGTATCGGCTTTCCTGAAACCTGGCAGGCTCACCTGTTCCCGACGCAGCACCTCGACGGGAATTTCGGTGTACCGATCGCTGTCATAGACCTGGAGCAATTCCGGCGTACCGACTTTAAGCGGCTTCCCTCGCAGGAAGTAAAATCCGGAGAGAAGATCGAGAACATCGCTTGTGGGAACGGTTTCGTTACTGCTTTTGTGGCTGAGGAGGTCGTGCCAGAATACTTTCTTGTCCCGCAGAAAGAGAGTAAATCCCCGATTGCTGCGGAACGAGCCTTCCTGTTGCCGTATCTTGGTGACAATGAAATTGCCGCCGATATGTCGCGTTTCGACGAAATCATCCACGGGATACAAACTGGAGAGGAGAGCGTTTGTCGTGACCTTGAGCGTGATCCGCACCTCCCCCCGCTCGTTTTTCGCCTCAAGTTCGGCACCACCCACCGGAAGGCCGAACATGCTTATCTGGTAGGTAAGCTTTTCCCGTTCCGTTGCCAGGAACTCGCCGGCTGTTCTCAGCGGCGGGTTTTTTGCGTGTGCCGACACTGTTTTCCGTGCTGCCGCAGGCATTGACTCGCTGGGATTTGCATTGTTCTGGGTAGGGGGGTCAGTCTTAGCCGTAGGTAGCGCAGCCCCGTCAGCTGCCTGCTCCGGGCTGATCTGGCGCTGAGGGGCCTCTTTCTGCGGCGTATCGACCAACGTACCAGCCGCGGAAACAGGGCTTGCAGAATCTTTCGTATCTGCGTCACCGCCTGCTGCCTCAACAGGCACAGGTATTTTGCCCCCGGTTCCCCTGGCAGGCTCAGCATTATCACCTTGCCTCTTCAAATCAACCATAACAGCCTGAAGCAGGCTGACCGGTCTGGCAAAATTGTAACTGCCAAGCTTCCCCAGTGGAGACAGCAGAAGGAAGTGCACCATGATGGACAAGCAGACACAGATTGCCGGTATGCGGATTCTTTCATTCATGGCGAACGTTCTTTCCTCCTAGATATCCCAGTCAGCATTGTAAAAAAAGTCCCCGCCATTGGCGAGGACTTTGTCAGCTGCCTGTCACACCCGCAGAGTGTGGATTATTCGATACACCTACACACTAAAAAAACAATCTCAATAACTCACAAAGGCGTCTGTCGTAAAATGCATCGGCATGCCGGAAGCGGAGAAATCGAAATGCTTCCCGTGATCTTTCATCATCAGCTTGAACGCACTCATCATGTAGCGTCGCTTGAACCCATCCTCCAGCGCGACAATCTCCTGCACCTTGTCGGTGTAAAACTTCATGTAACAGGTACCGAGCGCCTGGGTAATTTCGTCCATGGACATCTCGAACGGCTCGACAATGGGAGTAACCAGATTGTATTTCGAGTAATCCCATACCCTGATACGATCCTTCATATCCGCATGAATCGGGGTAAACGGCATGGGGGTGACTACGGGAAACACGGCGATATCCGGATTGAGATACTTGGCGGATTCGATGGTGCTGTCGATGGAATCCCATGTTTCATTCGGAAAGCCTATCATGAACGATGCTTCCGTGATGATGCCCGCGTCGCGGCACAGATCCAGTGCCTGCTTGTTCTGCTCGAAACTGGTGCCTTTGTTCAGACTGTTCAGGGTATCCTTGTCGGCACTCTCCGCACCGATGTATATGTGGATGATCCCGGCCTCCGCATACTTGTGCAGAATGTCAGCATCCCTGATGATATCTTCCACCCTGGTTTCTATGAGGAGCTGGACGCCAAACTTCCGCTCGATCAACAGGTCCAGAAACAGCTCCCAGCGCTCCCGGATCTTGGTGGGGTAGGCATCAATCAGCGTAAAAAAGCTGATATTGTAGGTCTCGATCAGGTGGGCCATCTCATTGATGACGTTTTCCGGTTTCCGGCAGCGCCAGTCCTCGCGCCAGAACATCCTCTGGCTGCAGAATGCGCACTCCATGTCACAGCCGCGGGATGTCAGGATGGATGCCATTCTGCCGCCGGGCGCGACGCGGTACTGGTAGTCATCCCAATCCAGCAGGTGCCACGCCGGATTCAGGGAGTCAAGCTCGACAATGTGGGGCTGGTTGGCGTTCGAAACGACGTTCCCCTCTTCCCGATACGCAATCCCCTTAACGTCTTTCCCTTTTCCTTCCGGAATTGCGGCGAGCAGCTGCTTCAAGGTCTGCTCCGGCTCACCCTTCAGGATATAATCGACGTGGTTATTGCCGTCTTCGAGAATTTCACCGAACATAAAGGTGGGATGGGGTCCTCCCAGCAGGGTGACAATGGCCGGATTCACCTCTTTGGCAACATCCAGAATCCTGAGGGCATCGGGAACAGTAGCGGTGCTTATGGCGCCGGTAACCGGAAGGTAATCCAGGGTCATGACGAAGTCGGGTTGGAATCGCTCAATCTCCCCCCTGATATCGCCAAACCCAAGGCCCTTGTTCATGGCATCGAATATTCTGGCTTCGTGTCCCGCCTCAAGCGCGGCTCCGGCGAGATAGGCCAGATGCAGGGGGGGCCATTTGCCGACAACCTGCACTCCCCAGCAGTGGTAAGGGGCTGTTACGAAAAGAATCTTGCTCATCTGTTCCTCCCCGGCATACATGACTCAATTTTGAAAAGGCGAAGCGCGCAAAGCACCTGATGAACTGTATCAACGAAACGCATGATGGTCATGTAAAGATTTGGTAAAGAATCAGATGAACAGAAGGGGAGTCGAGGGATAAAAGGAAGAGTTGTGTTACACGTTTTTGCCAGCATTCGTCAGGTGTACCGCAACGGCACGAGGGAGGTTGAACCAGACGCGGGTCCATTTCCCGTCGCTTTCCGCGCCTACCGTACCGCCATGGGCCTCGACAAGCTCCTTGACGATTGCCAGCCCGATACCCGCACCCCCGGCATCCCGGGAGCGGGAACGATCAGCCCGGAAAAACCGTTCGAACAGATACGGAATATCATCTGCCGCAATGACCGCGCCGCTGTTGGCGAAGACAGTCTTTACGCCGTCCGCGGTACGCTGCGTCGAAATGGTCACGGTTCCCCGGCGCGGCGTATATTTCCAGGCATTGTCGGCCAGGTTGCGAATCGCCTGCAGCAGCTTGTCCCGGTCTGCCGTCACCAGATCCCCCGCTGGGTCGAGTTGCCACTGCACATCAATCTCCTTCTCCTGGAAATTGGGCAGGTACAGGGCCATGATCTGGCCGAGCAGTTCGTGGAGGGAGAGCTCACGGCACTCGAGAAATGCCTTGGCGGCATCGGCTCTCGCCAGTTGCTGGAGATCGTCGACCAAATGAACGAGACGCAAGACCTCCTGCTCGAGCATCCTGAAGGTTTCCGGAGTGGGGGGCACGACGGAGTCGCTCAATCCCTCCAGGTAACCGCGCAGGTTGGTCAGCGGGGTGCGCAGCTCGTGGGATATGTCGGCGACCATGTTCTTGCGCAGCCGTTCAACCGTCTCCAGGTTATCGGCCATGTGGTTGAAGGCATCGGCGAGTTGCCCCCCCTCATAGCGTGATACCACGTTGACCCGTTCGGAATAATTGCCGTCGGCAACCTTCCTGGTGATGTCGGTGATCTGCAGCAGGGGGCGCAGGACCCAGGTGGTCAGGAGGTAGGTAAACAGCAGGGTAAAGGCCAGGGCAGCGAAAATGCCCCAGAACATGTGGTGGTGGATAGCGTCAAGAAACCTGTTGTGCGCATCGAGCGGCGAGACGTGGAACCGCTCTTCCAGCTCCTGGTAATACTTCGCCGCCTGCCGGTCTACGGCTTGCCAGGCCACCAGCGAAAAAATCGCAAAAATCGGGACAAAGTGGCCAACCAGCAGCTTCCAGAGAAACCTCTGCCTCATCGTTGTGCCCCGTCGCTGAAAGAATAGCCATGGCCACGCACGGTCAGGATGAAACGGGGGGTGGCAGGATCATCCTCGATCTTTTGACGGAGTTTGCCGATGTGCACGTCGATGACCCGGTCGATAACCGCCTCGCTGTTCCGATAGCACTGACTCAGAAGTTCCTCACGGGAAAGGGCCTTCCCGGGAGAGCTCATCAGGGCGTACAGAAGTTTGTACTCCCACGTTGTCAGGGGAACAGGTTTTCCATCGCGGGTGACCCTGCGCTTCTCGGGATCCAACTCCAGCCCGGCAAACGAGAGAGTTGTCGTCATGGCGGGCGAAACCGGCCTGATGCGGCGCAGGATCGCCTTGACCCGTTCCACCAGCTCGCGGGGGCTGAACGGCTTTACGACGTAGTCGTCCGCCCCCATGGCCAGGCCCGCAACCCGGTCGACCTCCTCTTCCCTTGCCGTAAGCATCAGGACGGGGACATCGGAACTTTTCCGCAGACCCCCGCAAATCTCCCAGCCGTCAACGTTCGGCAGCATGACATCGAGGATGACGAAAACGGGATTGCAGTCGTCGGCGGCCTGGAGCGCCTCCCCACCGTCGTGGACAACAACCGTCGAGAACCCCTCCCGTTCGAGATACGTTGCGACCAGCGCGGCGGTATTGCGGTCGTCTTCTACGATCAACACCGTTCCCTGGTTGCCGATGGACTGGGACATGCCATTTTCTCCGAATCAATGAACTACGGGAAGACCTGAACGCCGCCAGGCAGCCATGTGACCCGCAAGAAGCGTGACCTTGCGGAAACCGAGGAAGCCGAGCAGCGCCTTGCCCATCATGGCACGGGGGCCAAGCTCGCACAGCACGACAAGTTCGGCGTTTTTATCCTGGGGGAGCGAAACCAGTCGCAGCAGTATTTTCCAGACCGGCGCGTTGATCGCACCGGGAATATGGCCAGCCTTGAACTCAAATCCCGTGCGGACGTCTATCACTGTCGGAGGCTGTCCGGATGCCATTTTTTCTGCAAGTAGCCGGGGTTCCATACGCCAATTACCCTGTCATCCCCTGGATTTCATTTTCATCGCATCAATTGTCGCCGGAATCTTGCCAAGTATGCCGATTCCCAGTTTTCTCATGACAAAGTGACTGCTCATGAACAGCTTGGTGATGCGCATCAGATAGTCACGCCTGAAGCCGGCCTTCATGGTCATGTATTCTACTATCTTGCCCATGTAAAAATTGCGGTAGCCGTCGGCTATGGCAACTTCTATCTGGAGCATGCTCATGTTGCGGGGCTCAATGACAGGATCGACCATGTTGTATTTTGCATAATCGTGGACCCGCACAAGGGGATTGAGGTCATGGTACCCTTCTGCATACGGCCAGGGGGTGAACGTAAAAAAGTTCGCAATGTCGGGGTTGTACTGCTGGGCCAGCTGCATGGTCTTCTTTATGCTCTCGGACGTTTCGTCGGGAAAACCGACCATGAACGACGCCTCGGACACGATCTCCTGCTCGCGAAGGAGATCAAAGACCTGCCGGACTTCACTCAGAAGCATCCCTTTGTTCACTGCATCGAGGACAGCCTGGTCGGCTGTCTCGATCCCGGTTGATAGATAGATGATGCCTGCCTTGCGGTACTTCCAGAGGATGTCCCTGTCCCGGATGATATCCGCGGCCCTGGTTTCCATCAAGAGATATACCGGCATATCCTTGGCGATAACGGCATCGAGCAGGGCCTCCCAACGGTCCCGGCTGTGGGTGGGATGCTCATCGGTAATCATGAAAACATTGACGCGGTGCATCGTATGCAGATATTCCAGCTCGTCGGCCACCTTCCGGGGGTCCCGGGCGCGCCAGGACTGTTCCCAGAACTTCTGCTGGGAGCAGAATGTGCAGTCATGATCACACCCCCGGGAGGTACTGATCGCCCCCAGGCGGGAGTCGGGAATCACCAGACTGTAATAGTCCCCCCAGTCGAGCAGATCCCACGCGGCCGGGAGATCATCAATGGCATCCATGGGGGAACGCCTGCCGGTCTTGACGACCGTTCCATCCCGTCGGAAGGCAATGCCGGCAACCGTTGCCGGATCGCCGCCAGCCTCCAGCACCTCCAGCAGATGCCGGAACGTGACCTCGCCCTCGCCGATGATGACGTAATCAACAGCGGCAGAGCTTGCCAGCACCTCTTCAGACATGAAAGTCGGGTGCACGCCCCCCAGGATGGTTACGGTATCCGGGTTGGTCCTCTTGGCCAGGTCAAGGGTCTTGACCGCGTCATTGATGGTAGCGGTAATCGCGGTGGAGGCCACGTAATCCGCCATGGATTCGCGAAGACGGTGCTCGATCTCGGGATAGGCATGCCCCTTGGCCATGGCATCGTAGATACCTGCATCCAGACCCGCCAGACGGGCGGCACCGGCAAGATAGACCAAACCGAGGGGAATCCAGCGGCCGGCAATTTCATCCACGCCACTGTGATAAGGAGGGGTTACAAACAGGACTTTCTTGGGGGTTGCGGCGGTTTTTATTCGACATCTCCCTTGAAATACAGTACGTTGCATTTCTGACAAATCACATGGAACACTAGCATGATACAGCCATAAAATCCAGCCATTTCCGGCAAGCATGCCGTGTGAAAAATAGCGGGAAACGCCTATGAAACTCATCATCCAGATACCATGCTTCAATGAGGCAGCGGCTCTGCCCGTTACCCTGAAAGATCTGCCGCGTGAAATACCAGGATTTGACCGCGTGGAATGGCTGGTCATCAACGACGGCAGCACTGACGGAACCGCAGAGGTTGCCCTGAATAACGGTGCGGACCATGTTGTCAGCTTCACCAAAAACCAGGGACTGGCCCGAGCCTTTATGGCCGGACTGGACAGCTGCATCAAGCTCGGCGCCGATGTCATCGTCAACACCGATGCCGACAACCAGTACCTGGCCGCCGATATTCCGGCCCTGGTCGCCCCTATTCTCGCAGGGAGCGCCGATGTGGTTATCGGTGCCCGTCCCATCGACGAAATCGAGTCTTTTTCGCTGACGAAGAAGATGTTGCAAAAGGCCGGCAGCACCATCGTCCGCTTTGTCAGCAAGACAACCATTCCCGACGCGCCAAGCGGATTCCGGGCCATGACCCGCGAAGCCGCCATGCGTTTCAATGTTTTCAATGACTACACCTATACGCTGGAAACCATAATCCAGGCGGGCCAGAAGAACATTGCCACGGCATCGGTCCCGGTACGCGTCAACAGCTCACTGCGTCCGTCGCGTCTGGTAAAGAGCAATTCATCCTACATCAGAAAGTCCCTGGTCACGATCGTCAGGATCTTTGTCGTGTACAAGGCGTTCAGATTCTTCATGTCAGTGGGGTTGACGGCCCTCTCGCTCGGCTTGCTCGGAGGAGCCAGATTCCTGTACTATTACGTTACCGGCGATGGTGGCGGGCATGTGCAGTCGCTGATATTATCATCCATACTGCTCGGCGTCGGCTTCCAGACCATACTGACCGCTTTCCTGGCCGACCTCCTGGCGGTAAACCGCCGACTGATGGAAGACGTCCAGTATCGAGTCAAGAAACTGGAACACCCCGGTCCAACAGACCCTCATCCCGGCATCCGGGAGAAACAGTAGCAAAATAAACCAGGGGAGAACATCTGCTTATGAATCGCATAATTCTGTTTTTTTCAGCACTGGCAATCGTCATGTCAATGGCATCAGCAGCAGTGGCTCTGGACAAAGCAGCACTTGTCGGCACCTGGAAGCTGGTTGAAAATGCCATGGGCAAAGATGGCAAGCCCTGCCCCTTTGTCGGCAAGCAGATAGATTTTACCGCCGACGGGAAAATGATATCAGCCAATATGCCGATGCCGTTCAGGTACAAAGTCAATCCGACGCCGGCAGAAGCCGAGGCTGCAACCGCGAAGAACCCGGAACTGAAGGGGATGGACATCATGCTGGCCATGATGGGGAACTCGCAGAGTGACTGGTCGAAGGCACCCATTGCCTACGGAGTGGAATTGAAGGGCAACAAATTCACCATGAAGGTAAGCGGATACACGCCCGCTCGCTACAAGAAACTGAAATAGCTGGAGTGTATGGTGATCTTGCTCTTTGAACCCTGGAACCTCGGCGATGCCATCATCGCCGCTTCCATCGCCAGACTCACCCCTGACCGCATAATCCTTGCATGTAACAGTCGCTGGCATGAAGTACTGCAACTGGCATCCAACGGCTCGCTCAACCTGCTGCCTCTGGATCTTCCCTATGTCTGGCGTACCGACAAAAAGCTCTTCTCTCTCGGGGACGCCATTTCAACAGTAACTGCATTAAAATCCGACACACACCACATAACAGAGGTAATCAGCATTCGCGGCGATATTCGCGATTGGGTTGCGGCGCACAGGATTATTCGAGGAGCGACCTTCAATTTCAGCGGTTGGCTGCCATTTTGTGCCCGGAAACTATCCCTGTTTGACCTGCCCTTCAAACATGGCTATCTGGGTGTGCGCAATCGCTACTGCGCCTGGGCCAAAGCCGTCGGTATCCCTTTCAGTTCGCTCGAACGGGCCTGCCTCGCCCACCCGGAGAAACAGGAAAATGCCCCCGTAGTGATTCACGTCGGCGCACAATGGCGCTCCAAACAGTATCCCCATGTGGGCGAACTGGCAGCGCTTTTGAAGAAAGCAGGGAACCTCGTAGAGATCCTGGCCGGCCCCAGGGACCAGCTTCCATCGGGGATCTCAGATGCTATGGTGCAAAGGCCGGCATGGCCGGAACTGGTGGCGCATCTGCGCAACAGCCGATGCGTCATCACCAATGACTCGGGGCCGATGCACCTGGCCGCATATCTGGGGTGCCGAACCCTGGCATTGTCGCGCTGTTCGAATATTGCGGAATGGCTGCCGCCCGGCGTAACGGCCCTGTCGTCGCCATCCAGCCCCCGCGGCTACCGGCCGGTCGCGGGTTACTGGTCGGATCAGATTCTTTCGGGTTGGCCGTCGCCAGTTGAGGTCATGGGAAGCCTGCGACCATGAACGCAGCCTGGACCAAATACCTGCCCGGAATCCTTCGGGAAAAACTGGATGGGCGGCAACAACTCCAGAAGGCCATCGGCAACAGCGGCTGGCTCATGTTCGAAAAGATTCTGCGCATGGGCGTAGGGCTGTTCGTCAACGTCTGGATAGCCCGCTATCTCGGCCCTGAAAACTTTGGTCTGCTCAGTTATGCCCTCGCATTTGCCGGACTCTTTGTCCCACTTGTAACTCTTGGTCTTGACGAAATTGTGGTTCGCAATGTCGTTCGCGATCCGGAGAACAAGGACGAGACGCTGGGGACAGCCTTTGCCGTCAAGCTGGCAGGGGGTTTTGCAGCCTTTGCCGCCGCAACAGCGACGGCAATGATACTGCGCCCCGCCGACTCCCTGACTCACTGGCTGGTCGGCATCATCGCCGCCGGCAGCCTGTTCCAGTCTCTCAACATCATAGATATATGGTTTAATTCCCAGGTTCAGACGAAATATGCCGTACTCGCCCGTAATGCTGCTTTTGCCCTCTGCACCATCATTAGGGTTCTCCTTATTCTGACCAGGGCCCCCCTTACCGCCTTTGCCATCGTGGTAACCATTGAGACGGTAATCGCAGCCACCGGCCTCCTTGTTGCGTATCGAGCGACAGGGGGATCTTTCAAGAAATGGCATGCCACCTTTGCGACCGCAAAAAACCTGTTGCGAGACAGCTTGCCGCTGGCGCTTTCCTTCGTTTCCGTTGGCATCTATCAGCGAATCGATCAGGTAATGCTTCAGGAAATGAGCGGAAGTCACGAAGTCGGTATATATGCGGTTGCGGTTCGCCTTTCGGAGGTTTGGATATTCATCCCGAATGCCATTTACTGGTCGGTATACCCAAGCATCGTGAAGGCGAAGCAGGTGAGTGACGAGCTGTTCTACGAGCGCCTGCAGAAATTCTACAATTTGGTGGCACTGCTGGCGTACGCCATCGCAATTCCAATGACGCTCTGTTCCCAGTGGCTGGTCGACAGCTTGTTCGGCGAGGCATATACGAGGGCCGGCCTCATGGTGACCTGGTTGATCTGGGCCCATCTTTTCACAAGCCTGGAAATAGCCAGGAGCACATTTCTTGCATCCATGAACTGGTATAAAATCTACTTTATATCAGCCCTCGCAGGGTGTATCCTGAACATTGTTCTTTGTTATTTCCTCATTCCCCGCTACGGCGGAATGGGTGCAGTTGTTGCGTCGATTTTTGCTTACTGGTTCGCGGGGCATGGATCATGTTTTTTATTCAAATCCACATTCAGGACCGGCGCCATGATAAGCAAAGCAATTATCTATCCCAAAATCTGGTAGTCTTTCCGGCCACCCGGGAAATCCACGGGGTAAATCTCTCGTCATTCTGATGGAAGCGCATCAATGCCCAGCCTTGCAAGCATAATTGACCATTTATTAACCTCAGACCGACTGCCCTATCCCGATAGCGCCCATATCGATCCCGCAGGCAATGTATGCCAGTTGAAATGTCCGCTCTGCCCCGTCGGGGCTCAAATAATCACCCATGATCGTGTCATCATGCCGATGGACACGTTCACAGCAATACTCGGCAAGATGCCGTTCCTCAGGACAATAGACCTGTACCGTTCGGGGGAACCTTTCTTGAACCCCGAACTGTTTGCCATGATCCGATACGCCAGCAATCGGGACATCAAAGTCGTGACCAGCACTCACTTCAGCTTTGCAAAGCCGGACGCCTTTTTCGATGAGTTGGTCGCGTCCGGTCTGGACACGTTGGTTGTTTCACTCGACGGGGTCTCCCAAGAAACGTACTCGCGATACCGGGTCGGCGGCGACTGTGCCCTGGTGCTGTCCAACATCAGGAGGCTGATTGTCGCTAAAAACAAATCCCGCAGCAAAGCGCCCCGCATCATTTGGCAGTTTCTCGTGAATAAACACAATGAACATGAAATACCGGCCGCCCGGAAAGTTGCCGCCGACCTGAAAATAGCCCTCGAACTGCGGCCTATCAGCCTCGGGGACAATGAACCTGATACACGCCATGAATGCTACGACATTGGGGCGAGGAAACGTGACTGGTTACCGCAGAACGGAGCCTTCATCAGCGATTGCTACAAAGGCGACTATTGCTATCCACTGTTTCAAGGCATATGCCACCAATTGTTTACCCGGGTTGTGGTAATGGCAGATGGCAGCGTTTTGCCCTGCTGTGAGGCCAGAGATAAAGAAAGCGCCTTTGGTGACCTTCTCAACGAATCATTCAACGACATCTGGTATGGCCCCAAATACCTCGATGCCCGCTTGCGGGCATTGAACCGCAAAACCACACCCCAGCTCCAATCCGTCTGCTTTAGATGCAATAACTTCGGCACTGCGCCATCATTGACAGATAAACTTCGGCTATTATTGCACGTCTATAAAAAAGGGTTCCGCCATTACCGGCAGAAATTATCACCAGTGTCATGATAAACGGAATGTATCCAGTGAACTGCCCCAATTGTTTCGAGTAATCCTGGAGGCGTAATTTCAAATGCTCAGAAATGCCGTAAACAATCTGGTCAGACCTATAGTCATGCGACATATGATGACTATTGTGAATGTCAGGCCGGTAGAAATAAACATTGAGACCACCAGCGTTTGTCCCTCACGCTGCGTCTTTTGCCCGAACAGCAAGACGACGAGGGCCAGGTCGACAATGGATATGGGGCTCTTTAATAAAATATGTGAAGACTATTACGCTATTGGCGGTGGGTCTGTCGGGGTATGTTCAATGCAGTCGGATATATTTTCCGACACCTGTCTAAAGGAACGACTGGAAATTCTGAAGCAGTTCAAGGACCGCTTCATTTTGCATACTGCAACTATGCTAGCCGGGGCATCGAATTTATCCGACAATGAACTGAAAACCTTTTTGGAAACATTCGATTGTCTGGATATATCCATCGGAGGATTCAGCAAAGAGGATTACGCCCTCATGTATGGAATAAGCGCCTTTGACGTTGTTATCGACCAGTTGTTCAGAATTGAAGACATCGTACATAAAAACGGTATTGCAATAAATCTGGCTTTGAATTTCAGAACGAATAACCCAAAAAATAGTACGGGAAATCAGCTACTCGCCAGACTAAGCAGAACATTCGCAATCCAGGAAATCAGGACGGACTACTTTTCATGGGGGGGTATGATAACGCAGGCAGATTTGCCTCCGGGAGCCCTGTTGTTGAAGGCAGACAATACGGCAGTCCGAAAGGATTGCGTAGCGCCGTGGGCAACGCTGTGTATCAATGCAGATGGTACCGTTGTGGGTTGCGGGTGTGTCGACTGGGCCGCCCGCCACATCATTGGAGATATGCGCCACCAAACGATTAAAGAAACATGGACCGGCCCTCAGGCACAAGAATTCAGAACGTCATTCTCCCGGCAAACCATACCGGAACTATGCAGAGATTGCTCTTTGTACACAAATATCGAACGCGCTTTTGGGCGCTTTGGGCTTTTAAACTACAAACCGCGGGATGGAGATTATCATAAAGCAAACTTTCCGTTTAAAATCCCGCAGAAAAAAAGAACATGCCGAACAGGTGCAGCCACGTGATTGTTCAAGTGACCTGGAGGCGAATACTTACTTGAGGAAAATGCATACCTTCATTTTCGACATTGATATAAGCGGTGCCTGCAATCTGCATTGTCCCTGCTGTCCCCAGGGTAACATCGAGACATACCGGCTGCCCCACGGCTTCATGGAACCTGAATTGCTTGCATCGATCGTCCGGAAGGCAACGTCCGAATGCCGGGTAACCGGCATCAACTTGTTCAACTGGACTGAGCCGCTGCTGCATCCACGGCTCCCAGAACTGATACATATTGTGCAGGGAGCAGGCATTCCGTGCCATCTCAGCTCCAACCTCAACATACTTCCCGATGCAGACGCCATCATGGCGGCAGGCCCTGCCAGCTTCAAGATTTCGGTTTCCGGATTTACCCAGGACGTTTACGGCACTACCCATCGGGGCGGGAATATCGCACGGGTCAAAAACAATATGGTCACGCTGGCAGAGGCAAAAAAAAGAAACGGCGCCGCTACACGCATTTTCGTTACCTATCACCGCTACCGGCACAACCTGAAAGAGGAACCCATGATGCGGGATTTTGCCGATAGACTCGGCTTTGGCTTCGATCCGGTGTGGGCGCTCATGTTTCCTCTTGAGAAAGTGCTTGCATACGCGGATGGGGATATCCAGGACTTCCCTTTGACTGAAGAGGATCACACGGTAATCGATTCATTGGCATTCCCCTTGAAAAACACGCTGGCGGCCGCACGAAACTACCAGAACCAGCCGTGCCGGCTTAGGGACAGACAGGTCAGTCTGGATTTCCAGGGAAATGTGCTCTTGTGCTGCGGGATTTTTGACGCAAGGGAGTTCTCCTTGGGAAACTATCTTGCCCTGCCGCTGGACACCATACAGAAACTCAGGCAGAATCACCGGATGTGCAAACGCTGCATGAAAAACGGTGCACACGTTTTTCTGACTTACTGCGTTCCGGAAATGGGACGGCAGATATTGGATACGATTGACGGGGACGATATTTCACTGCTGGACCTTCGCCATGAGATCAGACACAAACATCTCTGCCAACGAATCAACACTATGTCTCAAGCGTGCTTCTCTTCCATGATCGGTGACAGACAAAAAGCAGTGCTGAAAACGGTGATTGATCAAATGGACCGTATCGGTGCAGTTGCGAAACGCTCCCTCTTCGGGAAAAAGTGACTACTCTTATCCAAGGAATATGACCATGCCGGTTAGCACGAGGCCACACCATAAAATAGCACTCGTCTGTTTTGGAACCGAAGAAAATTACGGATTGCTGTTCGTTGGCGGGGAACTGTTGCAGTTCGATCAGGAGATCAGATATTTCGATGCGGAGAAAGACGCCATTACCGACGAGATCGTCGCCTGGATGCCCGACTATATCTTTTTCTCACCGTTGACAAGATATTTTCCTGCGGCGATGAACATGCTTCGGGAGATCAGACAGCATATACCTGGTGTGATTTCGGTTTTTGGCGGCCACCATGCCTGCTCGGATCCGGCAATAATTGACCGGGAGGAGATCGATGTTGTGGTTGTCGGGCCGGTGCGGGGCTCCATAGAAAAAATTCTCTCCGGCGAAAAAGGATTGATCAGGACTCCCCTTACCGATCCCGCCGATATGCCCGTTCCCGCAAGAATCGAGTATTACCGGGACATCCCGAGAATAGCGTCACGTTACCGGAAATTCATGCTGTCCATGCTGGGCTGTCCTTGGAACTGTGCCTACTGCAGCTCATCGGCGGACCACCTGCGAGACATTTACGGTAAAGAAGCTCACCGGCGCTACTACCTTTCCCGAAGGCCAATTCCGGCAATCATCGCAGAGGCAAAGCAGATTCTTGCGTTGGGCAAAACTGAGGAAATCGAGTGGGTGGATGATGACATCTTCAGTGGGCCCGATATCGAAACATGGCTCCCGGAGTTTGTTGACACCTGGGAGAGAGAGATCGGCGTTCCGATGTACGTCTCGTCCACATCGACCCTTACCTTGAAGGTTTCTGACAACGTACTGGCTACCCTGAAAAGAATAGTCAATTGCATCGGCATCGGCATACAGGCCATCAGACCTGAGTCGCTCAAACTGCTCAACCGTGCCTGGGACAATGAAGAGAACATGAAGAGAGCATACGACCGGCTGGTAACATACGGGTTTGCCGTCAATCTGCAGGCAATTGTCGGGCTGCCCGTCGAAGATCCGGTAGAGGATGCACTGGAAACGGTAAAAGGCTTGCAGCGCATCGGCCCGGGAAGCATTTGCTCGGTCTACCCCTTGCAGATATATCCCGGCACCATGATGGAAAAGTACTGCCGCGACCATAACCTGGCATTGAGTGCGCTGGCCAGCGGCGATACCAATACCGGCATACCGGGTATTGCCTTTAGCGACGACGTGACGAAGAAGTTGAGAAACTTATGTAAACTTGCCACGTTTTTTGTTAAGTATCATATCGATGAGCGATGGATGAGGATATTTCTCACTATCGACTTTCCTGAAAGCACCTCCCAAGCGTTATCCATGGAGAGATATTACGAATGTGTCGTTGATAGACTCGGCACCAAGGGGATCGAACTATTCAACGAGATTAAACGGGGCATGAAATTGGTGTATTAAAACAGGGAACAACAGGGCAGCATAGCCCGCCGTGCCGGTGAACGGACCGGGCAGGGTAAATATTATCGCCGCGAAAGAGAGCTCCATGAAAAACAGCGTGAGAGACATGTCACTGATGGATGTGGGTGACGACAACATAGTCCTGTTCCATCCGCACGTCCCGGAGTCTGCCGTTAGCCTTGTCCAGCAGACACTGACAACGAGATGGATCGGCCAGGGTCCAAAAGTGGACGAATTTGAACAGAAATTCGGCGCAAGATTTGGTGAGGGAAGAACGGCAATCGCCGTTGGTTCCGGTACCGACGCCTTGCATTTATCATACATTCTCGCCGGAATCGAAGCGGGTGACGAAGTGATAACGCCCGTTTTTACCTGTGCCGCGACCAATATTCCTCTTTTGTACCAAAAAGCGGAAATTAAATTCGCCGACGTCCAGCCAGGCACATTAAACATTGACCCATCCCATGTAAAACAGCTGATTTCCGACCGGACAAAAGCGATTGTCTGCGTACACTACGGCGGGTTGCCCTGCGACTTGAACGAACTTTCGGCTATTGCGGCCGAACGGGGCATACCGATTATTGAGGATGCCGCCCACGCCCTGGGGGGTACCTACAATGGCAAACCGGTCGGCTCAATCTCCGAGTTTTCCATGTTCTCTTTCCAGGCCATTAAACAATTAACCACCGGTGACGGGGGAATGCTTGTTCTGAAAGACGGCAGCCTGGCGGAAAAGGCCCGGCGTATTCGCTGGTTCGGCATTGATCGGGTTGCCAAGCAGATGGGAAATTGGGACAATGACATTACGGAAATAGGGTACAAATACCAAATGAACGACATTGCCGCGGCCATGGGCCTGTCGGCTCTGGCAGAGTTTGACGGCGTCCTGGCACTGCGCCAAAAGCTGTTCAGAAGATATTCTGAACAATTACAGGGAACTCCTGGCCTGCAAATCGTCGGGGACGGTTATACCGACAGGGAGCATGCCGCCTGGATATTTACTGTCATTGCTGAAGACAGGCCGGGGTTGCAGGCCAAATTGAGAGCGCACCATATTGAATCCAATCAGGTCCACTATCGGAATGACCGATATACCGTGTTTGGCGGCAGACGGAACAACCTCCCGAATATGGACGCGATCGAGGAAAAATATCTTGTATTGCCGTTGCACCCCAGAATCAGCATCGAGCAGGTTGACAAAATCTGCGATGTTATACGGTCAGGTTGGTAACATGGCCAGCGGTCTCGCACATGACCGGGTTCACCCCGTTGGGTTCAGGTAACGGTTCAGTGTCACAACCCTTTTTCACTATAGGCATCCCGACCTATAATCGCCATGGCATGTTGCAAGAAGCCCTGGCGTCAGTCCTTGCCCAAACATTCACCGACTTCGAGGTTATTGTAGGGAATGATTATACCGCCGAGGTGCTGACCTGTGAAATGCTCGGCATAACCGATTCGCGTATCCGCATCATCAATAATCCCCGCAACCTGCGGGAAGTCGGCAACATGAATGCCCTGCTTGACAGGGCGACCGGGAACTACTTTACCTGGCTGTTTGACGACGATCTGTATGAACCCGACTTCCTGCAAACGGCACATGATTGTCTGGTAAAATCCGGCTTTCCCCCCGCACTCTTTTCCTCGTTTAGGATGTTGAAACCGTCTGAACGGTTCCAACCCCGCAGGATTAATAACGTTGCTACGCTAAACTTTACGGGGCGGGGTTTTCTGGACTGGTATTCGGACCGGCGCCCGAAGATCACCTCGACATGCGGTCTGTTCCATACCGCCACCCTCAGAAAGATGGTGGGTGGTGTCGAAGAGATGTGTTCTTCGGCCATAGGGTTCCATTGCGAGTACCTTTTTCTCGTGAGGTGTGCGTTGCTGGATACGATCGTTTATATGGATGTTCCCTGTTATGTGTTCCGCCGTCATGGTGATTCTGCCAGTGAAAGCAATCAGGATCTGGAAAACTACCGGGTCGCGGGACAGGAACTGCTGAAACGATGCAGTGATGTTTTGCATCATCCAACGCTCATGGCAACGTATTCTCGAAACCTCCTGAAGATCGCCAGGATTCACATCATTACGTATGCCTACAGTACGGCCAGGTTCGAGTTTGCACAAAAAAAATCCCTGGTTGGCACTTTTTATCGTGCCATGTCGAATCACGGGAATGAAGCGTCGCACACCAGAGCGTTGTACGCACGCTTGGGTGGTGACACCGGTTTCCGTACCAGTTTTGCTTTTCTCAGGGTACGTATGTATTGTTGGTATGTTATTGTGCGCCTGCTCACCCATTTTGCTAACGGGCGTGTACGGCACAGATGATGGACACGCCTGCTCGCCACAGCTTAAAAGGAGCTGGTCATCATAGATGAACATAGTTCTGAACGCGATCGCATATAGCCCGGGCGGGATGGGGGGGGTGGAAACCTATTTCCGCACCCTTGTGCATGCATTGCAGGGTGCCGATACCGGCAATGACTATGGCCTGATATGCAACGAACACCATCTCGATTCGCTCCAGCTGTCACCACCCCGTTTCCGGTTGCTGGCGTGCCGCTATACCAAACCCTCCCTGCTCTGGTACCTGCGCGCAGCCATCAGGCACACAACCTCCCTTGACATTCTGCAACCGTTCATGAATCGGCTAAATGCGGACATTGTCCACCACCCGTTCTCCATTCTCCAGCCACTGCACCACCGCATACCCTCGGTGCTGACGTTCCACGACATGCAGCACGAGTTCTTTCCTGAGTATTTCTCTTCCTATGCCTTGAATGCGCGAAAGAAACTCTGGAGACCTTCCGCTGAAAAGGCCACCAGGATCATTGCGATTTCAGGGTATGTCAAAACGTGCCTCGTCGAGCGATACGGGATCGAACCGGACAAAATCGATGTCGTCTATACCGGTTACAATCCCCAATTCCGCCGTACGGACGATCCGGACGTGCTTGCATCGGCAAGATCCAGACTCGGCCTGCATAAGCCTTTCATGTACTATCCGGCAGCAACCTGGCCCCACAAGAATCACAAGCGGCTCCTGGCGGCCCTCAAGATCATGAAGGAGAGTTACGGTTTTGACGGTCACCTGGTGCTCAGCGGTATAGCCAAGCAGGCGAACGACGATGTTCTTCGGGAGATCGGGCGGCTCGGGTTGCGTGACGACGTCACCGTACTCGGCTATCTTCCCCATGAGGAGCTCCCCTGTCTCTACAATCTGGCACGATTGATGGTGTTTCCATCACTGTCGGAAGGGTTCGGCATTCCCTTGCTTGAAGCGATGGCCTGCGGATGCCCCATTGCCTGCTCTGCCGCCACCTCTATCCCGGAAGTCGCCGGTAATGCGGCCGTGACATTCGATCCGCTTTCCGTCGAAGATCTGGTTGAAACGCTCCGCCAACTCTGGAACGATGGGGCGTTGCAACAGAAGTTGAAAACCAGGGGCTTTGCTAGGGTACAACAGTTCGACAGGGATACCATGGCCCGGCAAACCATACGTGTGTATGAGAAAACCTTGCGATGATAATTTCCGTTATCACCCCCTCCTACAACCAAGGTCAATTCCTGGCCGAGACGATCGAGAGCGTCATCCGCCAGGAGGGGGACTTCTCCATCGATTACCTCATAATCGATGGCGGCTCCAGCGACGACTCCCTCGCTATCATCAAACACTATGATACGTTGCTGCGGAACAGGGAATGGCCGATTGCGTGCCGGGGGATTACGTACCGGTGGATAAGCGAACGGGACAACGGGCAAACCGATGCCCTCATGAAGGGCTTTCGCCTGGCGCAGGGGGACATCTTCGCCTGGCTGAATTCCGACGACACCTACCTTCCCGGAACGCTTGAGACGGTAGCCGGGGCTTTTCGCGTTCATGCCGATACCGGCCTTCTGTATGGTGACGCCCATTACTGTGACACGGCAGGCGCCGTCATCGGCAGGTACCGGACCGAAGAGTTCGACCTTGACCGACTGGCCTCCGCCAACATCGTCTGCCAGCCCGCGGCCTTTTTCCGGCGGCAGGCTTTCACTGCGGTCGGGGGGCTGGACGTGACGCTTCACTTTGCCATGGATTACGACCTCTGGATCAGGATTGGCAGACGCTTCTCCTGCCACCATATCCCCCGGATGCTTGCAACCTACCGTCTGCACGAAACATCCAAGACCATCAGCAGCGACACACTCATCAGGAACAGTGAGGAATCCCTTGGCGTCACCCGCCGGCATTTCGGCTGGGCACCGCTGACCAGGGTCTATACCTCGTGCTCCATTCTCTGCGCGGCCCGTCTGCCGGGCCTGTTCGGCAATAGCCGCCTTGCCCTGGCTGCCGCGGCATCTGCCTGTACCCTGATCCGCTCTCTGGTCCTGAATCGGGGATTTCACCGCAACGACCTGAAACTGCTGAATCGGGAGAATTTTCGAAAGCTCTGCAGGAGCCGTATCGAGATCATGACCGGTGGGAAACCATGAAAATCTGCCTGATCGCGCCGGTTCCTCCATTCAGGGGAGGAATAGCCAAATACTGCCATTCCCTCGCCCGGGAACTTGAGAAACGGCACGACCTTCTGCTCTTGAGCTACAAGAGGCAGTACCCTGAACTGCTGTACGGCAGGAAGAGCCAGGTGGACCCGACCTGCGACGTGGCGCGCAT
This sequence comes from Geomobilimonas luticola, assembly GCF_018476905.1. Lineage (GTDB taxonomy): Bacteria > Desulfobacterota > Desulfuromonadia > Geobacterales > Geobacteraceae > Geomobilimonas > Geomobilimonas luticola. Next base: position 151,775 of record NZ_JAHCVK010000005.1, on the reverse strand, counting down.
GCGTCGTGAATTCAGACACCTGGCCTACGATATCGATTCCGTAAGCATACGGTCCTGGGTTGCAACATCCGCAAAGATCGCCGCGTTCGGTCCCGACCTGGTCATACTCCCCTGGTGGGTGACTTACTGGACACCAATGTATGCCTATCTCCTCTCATCGTTGAAGAAGAAAGGGATCAAGGTTCTTTTTCTCTGCATCAACATCTTTGAACACGAAGACAATGCCTTGAAAAAATGGGCAACGAAATACATCCTCAGAAAAGTTGACTCCATTCTTGTCCATTCCGAACAGGAAAAAAATACAGCCCGGGGAATCAATCCCAGGGCTGCGGTGAAAAAGCATCTTCTTCCTCTGTTCGCGTACGAGACGAGGCCGCCCCACAAAAGCGGCCCGGGAAAACTCCATCTTCTGTTTTTCGGATTCGTCAGACCGTACAAGGGGCTCGACACCCTGATCAAGGCGGTCGGAATCCTGAAGGACTACGACATCTCGCTCACCATAGCCGGAGAGTTCTGGAACGGCAAGGCTGAATTTCTCAAGCTTGCCAGCGACCTTGGCATTACTGAAAAAGTGAACATTATTGACCGCTACATCCCCGATAGGGAAATGAGCCGGCACTTTTCATCGGCCGACCTGGTTGTCCTCCCCTACAAGCAGGCGGTCACTTCCGGCATCATAGCCACTGCCTACGGATTCGGCAAGCCGGTTCTCGCCACTGACGTGGGGGGATTTAACGAGATCGTCCAGGACGGGTACACCGGCAGACTGGTTCCCCCGGACGACCCGCAGGCGTTTGCCGACGGGATTGTCTGGTTTATGAACAACAGGCAGATTGATTTTGCGGAAAATATCCTGCAATTCACCTCCGCAAACATGTCCTGGAGTTCCCTGGTCGATTCGATCGAAGAATTTCAAGCGACTTAAAAACACTAGCCGGGAATCCCATCCCGGCTATTGCACCAACACTCATTCTGGAGATCGAGCGGCTCAATTCCCTGTCAATTGGCCGTCATCTTTCCTCAAAGATTTCCCAGCTTGTATTTGGTTACCAGAATATAGTGTCTCTCGTACATGGGTGATTTGTAGACGATTTCATACCAGTTCTTGTCAAATTCGGTACCCATCTCTTTATCAGTGCATATCAGTTCATTGTTTTTGTTGTAGTTACGTTTGGCAACGGTTCTGAATTTGCCATCCTTGATCTCGAAATCGATCTTGTGATAGGCAACAGTTCCTTTTTTCTCGATACTTGCACTGCATGCCGGGTACTGCATCAGGTGCTTTGAATAAGCTTTTTCGCCAAAGTCTGTCAAAACGAATTTTTCAGTCCAACTTATCGTTTTTCCCCGAACCTTGACACTCTGTGAATCATAATAATTTGCTTCCAGGTTCTGATTCGGAACGTCAACGTTGTTTTTTACCCATTTTTCAGCATGCCCATCCACTGCGCCCACCAGCAACACGAAACCCAGCATACCGGCTACTACATTTCTCTTCATTGTTGACTCCTTAGATCGTTATACCCACTCAACAGCCAGCGGCGCCTATTATACCGGTTAATTGTCCGGTAATAAAGTTTTTATCTCAACCGCCCCTCTGCCAGGTACTGCCAAATTGACTATTACGCCCTGAAATGTTACTTTCAGCCTCGATTCAGCCTCACGTTGCCGAAGCCGGCAGCGACCATCCCGATGGCAACCTGCCAGGTTCCAGTCCATGATCGATCACCAAAGGGTAACCACCATGTCCCCAGAATTCCGGACTGACGGCAAAGAGACCGCTGAAGCATTGGCGGACCGGGAAACCGAAGGGTTCCTCTCTCCGTCGGCACTGAAAGGAATAATGAGCATCCTGCTGGTCTATTTCGGTGCTCGTCTGGTGTTTCTCGCTTTAAGCTTGTCATCATTCGTACCGCCGGACGAAGTCACCCACGCAGGACTCTGCAAGGTCTTTTCACAAACCGCCCTGATGCCGGTCAATTCTCCCGAAACGTATCAATTCGGCCTGGTCACCAACATCCCCTGGCTGTACTACGGGATAATGGGCAAGCTGCTCCAGGTGAATCTCTTTGGTCTCTCCGACCTCGTGTTCCTCCGCCTTCTCAATATCCCCCTTGCCTTCGGCACCGTCTGGTATGCTGTCCGCCTGCTCCGCCTCTTCACGGACGACCGGCTCACCCTGCTCCTGCTCATGGTCGTACTGACCAACACCCCCATGTTTTCCGTTTTGTCCGCTTCGGCGTCCTACGACAACATGGCCAACCTGTTGGCAGCGATGGCCGTCTATTTTCAGTTTGCCTTTTTCCGCAAGCGCTCAGGCGGCCTGCTGGTCGCCTCGCTCATCTGCCAGCTGGCCGGCAGCCTGACCAAGATCACCTTTCTGCCGCTGGTTCTGGCCCTCAACATTCTGCTGGTGCTCCACGAATGGCACAACCTGGGCTCATTCCCCGCCGGCGTCCGGCAGTATTTCCGGACATCCGCGCGCCGCGCAAGCCTGGCGGTGGCCCTGCTTCTCATCTTTGCCGGCTTGAATCTGCAACTGTACGGCGGGAATTATCTCCGCTACGGGGTCATCAATCCCGGGATGGCAGAGGTTCTCTCCCCGCAGGCCGCCATGAAATACCGTCTCGGTGCCCGGGGAATGATCTTCAACCAGTACAGGGAAGGGACGATCTCCTACATGGATGCCCTGATGCTGGCGGGAGAGATCGAGCACCCCGGGGATAAGGCCGACACCTTTTTCCTGTTGATGAACTATGAAAACCTGAAGAGAAATCCTCAGTTATGGATGGGGCCGGCCGCCTACGCGAAACTCTGGTTCCAAAACATGCTGGGCACGATTTTCGGGATCAAGGCTCACCTGGTAATGCTCAAACCCCCTCCGTACCTGATCCCTGTCTACCTGCTCCTGGCCCTTGCGGCCATCGGATTTATCCTTCGCTGGCGTCCCCGGGAATCGGGCTGGCTGCCGCCGGCCCTTGCGGCCATCGTCATCTTCTACGCAGGATACCTTATGTACGAAGTGAACTATGACAACTATCTCAACTACGGTGAACCGGGACTGACCATGTATGGCAGGTACCTTTTCCTCCTGCTTGCCCCCGCCTACGTTTTAATCTGCCGTTACCTGCTGCTTCTCTTCCGCAGCGATTACGTCCGGTGGTCGCTGGCGCTGGCTACGGCACTGCTTTTCATTTCGTACGATTTCCCCTGGTTCCTGATGCATGCCACTCCCGAATGGTATGACTGGCTGCCGCGCTAACCTGTGACCTGAGACATGGATAACCAAGGAGTTACACCGTGAGAACTGCAGGGGATATACGGAATCACCGCCGTGCCGTCCAATGGCATCTGCCGCTCGCCCTGATTCTCATAGCTGCGGTGACCACCGCCGTTTACTGGCCAGCCCTGCGGAACGGCTTCATCGACTTCGATGATGACGTGTATGTTACGGCTAACCTGATGGTTCAGCAGGGGCTGTCGCTCAAGGGATTTCTCTGGTCCCTCACCACGTTCCATGCCGCTAACTGGCACCCCCTCACCTGGCTGTCCCATATGCTCAACGTGGAACTGTCCGGCATGAATCCGGCGGGGCATCATGCCACGAGCCTGTTCATCCATGCCGTAAATTCGATGCTGCTCTGTGCCCTGCTGTACCGCCTGACCGGTTTTGTCGGCAGAAGCCTGGTCGTTGCACTGCTGTTTGCGATTCACCCCCTCCATGTGGAGTCGGTGGCTTGGGTGGCCGAACGCAAGGATGTCCTCTCCACCCTGTTCTGGTTCCTGACCATGGGGGCCTATGTGTGGTACACCGGCAAGCCTGGCCTGAAGCGCTATCTTCCCGTTGCCGTTTTGTTTGCCCTGGGACTGATGGCAAAGCAGATGCTGGTGACCCTTCCCGTTATCCTCCTGCTGATGGACTACTGGCCCCTCGCTCGTCTCACCCCCCGCCGGGGTGAACGGGGCGGGACTGACCTCAGGTTTCTCCTGGCTGAAAAAATTCCGCTCGTTGTCATGGCCGCGGCCGCTTCACTGATGATTCTCCGCGCCCACGCTTCGGCAAAGGCCCTGTTCAGGGTGGACGGAGAATCCCTTCTTCTCCATGGCGGGAATGCGTTCCTCTCCTACGTGAAGTACATCCGGAACATGTTCTGGCCGGTGGACCTCGCCCTGTTCTACCCTTTTGAACCATCGGCGGTTACCGCACCCAGGGTCGCCGGAGCGGTTGTTCTTCTGGCGCTGCTGACCGGCCTGGCCGTAGTGCAGGGGAGAAAACGGCCCTACCTGGTTTTCGGCTGGTTCTGGTACCTGATTACCCTGTTGCCGGTGATCGGCTTCATACGGGTGGGGGGTCAGGCCATGGCAGACCGCTATACCTACATTCCGTTGGTGGGATTGTTCATCATACTGGCCTGGGGCGGGGGGGAACTAGCGGGCAGATGGCGCAACGGGCTCCCGGCAGTAACGGTCGTGAGCGTAATCGTGGTTGCCATCCTCTCGGTACTGACCGTCAAACAGATTCGCTACTGGCAGAGCAGTTACGATCTGTATGCCCATGCCTTGGCCGTTGTCGAGCGAAACTGGCTGGCACACAACAACATGGGGGTACTGCTTTCCCAGCATAACCGCAATGATGAAGCCATCCTTCACTTCCAGGAATCGGTACGCCTCAACCCCACAGGAATCGAGGGGATCAGAAACCTCGGCAACTCCTACCAGATGGCGGGACGGTACGCCGAAGCGATCGAGGCCTATCGCCTGGCGGTCAGGCTGCATCCGGACGATGTGGAGGGGCATGTGCGCCTTGGCTATGCCTATCTCATTACCGGCAATATCGACCTTGCCTACCAGGAACAGGTGCAGTTGAAGCGCCTGAATGAAGCCTACGCCCGCGCACTGCTCGATTCGATCCAGGCAAGCGGCAAACGATAACGTCTATTTCCCGCTCCCAAGCAGTTGCCTCTTTTGCTCCAGGGCAACCCCCAGGTTGTAGTTCGCCTTCGCATCGCCGGGATGTATCCGCAGCGCCTCGCGGAATTCACGGATGGCCATATCCAGTTCCCCCTTCATGGCCAGAGCGATGCCAAGGTTGTAATGCGCTTCCGCGTAGTTGGGGTTGATCCTCAGTGCCTTCCGGAATTCCCCGATCGCGGCATCCAGATTCCAGGCATCGGCATGGGCGATGCCCAGGTTATTGTGAATGACGTAGTTGTCGTCCGTAACCTTGAGGGTCTGTTCGTAGAGAGAAAAATTGTCCCGCCAGTAGCCGAGCTGTTGCCATGTCACCGCGGTTTTTGCGCCGATGACCGCACCGGCAAGCAGGGTCAGGATTGCCATCCGGTATGTGAAGCCCGCCAGAAGCTCCGGAATTCCCCAGACAGCCATGATGAAGAGACCAATCGAGGGGATGTAGGTGTAGCGGTCAGCCATGGACTGAACCCCCACCTGGAGAAGACCGATAACCGGTACGAGCGTGACGAGGAACCAGAGCCACCCCACCGCAAGATAGGGGAAACGGTGGCGGGCGCGGACAGTTGCCACAGAGACGAAAAGCAGGACGAACAGTGAACCGATGACCTGCCATAAGGGGTATGACGAAGGAATGGGGTACAGGATGGCAAGGTCGTCGGGCCAGATTATGTTGCCGAGGTACGCTCCATAGGAAACCAGGGAATTCTCAAGGCGGAGCGGAAAGGGTACCGCCCCGAGGCTTTTTATCGCTCCTTCCGAACGTTGTGCGAAGACGGTAAGGATGGATGATGCCAGTGCACAGGCAAAAAAGGGGACTTTCTCCCGGACCAGCACCCGGAATGAGCGTCCCTCCCCATCTGCCCCCCCTGTCCGGCAGCGGCCGAGGGGCCAGTAATCCAGCAGGAGCATGACGACGGGAAGGGTCACGAGCATTGGCTTGGCCATGAGCCCCAACGCGAAGGAAGCGAGCGCGAGAAGGTAGAACACGCGCTTCTGCTGTACGGTATAGGAGGCATACAGGAGAAGGGTGAGGAACCAGAAAAAGGCGCTGAGGACATCCTTCCTTTCCGCCACCCAGGCGACCGATTCCACGTGCAGCGGGTGGATCGCGAAAAATACGGCGACACAGGAACTGTGCCACCGCGAACCGGTTATCCTGAGGAGAAGCAGAAACAGAAGCACCGTGGATAGCGCATGGATAGCGACGCTGGTGAGGTGATGGCCGCGGGGATCCATGCCGAACAATTCGACATCCACCATATGGGAGAGCCAGGTGAGCGGATGCCAGTTGCTTGCGTCAAACGAGGTGAAGGCCCAGATGATACTTTCGCCGGTTATGCCGCCTGCCACATTCGGATTGGCCGTAACATAGACATTGTCGTCATAATTCAGGAAAGCGTGGTTTCCAACCTGGAAATACAGGGCGAATACCATGACAATCAATGCCAGGCAGATGCCGGCACTCTGACGCGGCACGTTACCGGAGAACATTTTCTTTATGTTTCTCCCTGTTTTCAGCATCCCTGAACTTCACCATTTCTGCCCGCGCTTCTGCCGTACGCCCCTGCATCTGGTACACCATCGCCAGATTATAGCGGGCAGAGGCGTTGAACGGTTCAAGGTCCAGCGCCTTGCTGAAGTACGTTACCGCATCCGCCAGTTTTCCCTGCCCGGCCCTCAGGCTCCCCATGTCGACAAGTGCGGGTATGTAGTCAGGATCAATCTTCAAGGCCTGCCAGAGGTAAATCTCCGCATCGGCATACTGACCCTTGGACATGTAGGTTTCACCCGTTCGACACATTTCGAAGGTTCTGTCGGTCATCAATTTGTCAAGTGAGCCGACCATGCCGAGTACCTTGTTTCGGTAATCCTGAGCCGTGTCGCTGTCTCCCTTTTGTTCGTGTATCATCATGAGCAGAAGGTACGGTTCGGGATTGGAGGGGTTTACGTCCACGACCCGGCGTAAGGACTTTTCGGCCTTGTCCAGCCGGTTTTCCTTCCAATAAATATAGGCATCTCCGATCAGGTAGTTGACGGAAATATCCCTTTTGGTGTCGCCGGCTTCGAGGTATTCCACCGCACGTGCTGTGTCACCTTTCCGGTAGTATGCCATCCCCAGGTTCTTGAAGCCGACAAAGCGCTCCGGAGCATCTTTCGTCATCCGGGTAAAAAATTCGATATCATTTTTCCAGACGCCGTTGTGTCGCATATCAATGGCCGCATAAACCGCACAAAGCGCCACGACGACAACGGCCATTCCCCGTCCGTTCAGCTTGCCGATGACCGCTGCGAGAAACAGCGAAAAGCCCATCAGGGAAAAATAGGCATACCGGTCAGCCATCATTGTAGTGGTATGAAGCGGGATGATGTTGATGACCGGGAGGAGAAAAAGCAGAAACCAGAATGCTGAAAAAAGGATTTCGTCGTGCTTTCTGAAATAATAGACGGCTGCGGTTACACCCCCTGCGAACACACAACATAGTATGACACTCGTCGTCCCCGGGTTGATGCTGTACAAAACTTTGAGTTGAAACGGCGCCACCATGTTCAGGAGGTATCTCGCCACCAGGTACGGCGCCGCCACTGCGTCCGGAAGATTAATGGCATCGAGAAAATTTGCTTTCTGGACGGCAAAGGAGCGGAGCGTCAAATAGACTGCAACCGGGACCAGGAATGGTGCATAGCGGCCGGCACGAAATTTTTCCCGTTGCATGCGGAGATCGTACAAGACGAAGACGGCCGGAAACAGCAGGGCAAATTCCTTTGAAAATATTGCTGCCGTGAAGCAGGCGAGCGCCGGGACAGGCTTGTTCCTGACGTGGAAAAGAAGTGCCAGCAGCCCAAAACAGGCCGAGAGCAGGGTGTTCCTCCCCCCGGCAAGAAAATTGACGGTTTCCCCGGCGACCGGGTGCAGGGCAAAGATCAGGGCGGCGACAAAAGCCAGGCGCTCCTTTTTGAACAATACCGCCGTCACGGCATAAAAGAGCAACACTGCCACTATATGCAGGACCAGATTGGTGAGGTGGAAGCCCGCCGGATTCACCCCCCAGACAGCCCGGTCCAGAGCAAACGAGATATAGGTCACGGGACGGTAATAGCCGGTGGAAGATTCTTCGATGGTGTCTTCGGAGAGGAAGAACGCGGGGATGTTGCCCAGCTTTTCCAGAAGCGGGTTGTTGACGATTATATAGGTATCGTCCCACACAAAATCATGGGTGAGGGTCGTGCCATACACCACCGCCAGAAGGATGATGATACATCCGAATCGGTACATGAACTGTTTTTGCGGGGCCGTTATTCGCAGATTCACTCCGTGCAAACGGGCTCTTGCCATTCGTAAACAGCAGAACCTGTGCTGAAGCGGCGAAAAAAACACCGGCATCAGGTGACCGGTGTTTCGCCTCTCCGGGCATCAATCAAATCGAGCATTTCGTGAAACACTCCGACGTGCTTCCTCCCTCCCCCCTCGGCGAAAGAACAGGCTGTCGTAACGCCCTGGTCAAACCTGAACAGCATTTCCCGGCGGGGGAAGAACGCCCGTATCGGCAGCCAGATACAACCTGCGGCGAGAAAGAGCAGAGACGCCCCCCATATGAAGAGAACACCATAATCCCCGATGTAATCGGTGACCACAAGACGCCGTATGTCGGGGAACGCCAGCCGGTAACCGTCGCGGACGAATTCTCCGCCGCCGGGAGCACTCCCCGTAAAGAGAACGTCCTTGCCCTTCAGCAGCTTGAACTGGAGAGTGACGTCGCCCGTCATGTAGGATATGTAGCCACTCCCGGCTTCCGGTTCCGGAATGCTGAACACGATTCGATAGGGGGAACCGGGGATGTCTTCGCTGGCCTCCCTTCCCGGGGGGTAGCAATTCAGAATGCAGGGCTTCTCGTAGCCGGCCGGCAGGTCGGGAGCGGAAAAGCGCAGCAAGAGGGCAAGCCCCAGGTAGCGGGGATAGACGAAATATCCCCCGTACAGGGCCGGCGGATATATCCCGAAGGTTCTTTTCCCCTCCCCTGAACTCGACGGAGCGATTTCCATGGTCAGGGTCTTGCCCAGTATCGGGCCGGACGAATTCGCCAGGATGATCCGTTCCACCCGGCCTCCGGTCCCTCCCGGCATGGGGAGCGGTTCCCCCTCGATGACCATCTGGCGGTGTGAGGTCCGTGAGGTGATGCTTATGAGGATGCCGGCGAAGAGAAAGAACGTTCCGGCGAGGAAGAGTATCCGGGCAGGGAAAACGCTGACCCCGCGCCAGGCGGTAAGCACGTTTTCCGAGTGGCGGGTCGTATATCCCACTGCACCGAGACGGTTCTGCAGTTCCGGGAACGAGGGGGAAACCGGCAATTCAACCGCTTCGTCGAACAGGTCGCGCCTGACCTCGGTCATTTTGCCGGCCATCGCCCTGCGCATTTCAAGATGCCTGCCCGATTCGTGCAGAACGCGGAGCGCCCTGTTCAGCGGGATCAGGGCAAGAATGCCGGCAAGAACAAGGCTCTTGCGGGTGAAGGCCATCAGGGTGATCAAGGTCTCATCAGTAAAGAAGGCAATCCCGATATAGAGGAGAAAGAAAAACCCGATAACCAGGGGAGCCAGGGCGCGGGACGATGCCGCTGCCAGGATGGCGCGGAGCAGACGATTCATTTGCCCCCCTCCTTTACCCGCGCCGTCGCACTGACGGTCGAGCTCCAGCTGTTGATGAGCGTCTTGCCGTCGATAGCCACACCGTCGGCCCGCTCCGCAAACGGGATCGGGACGGGGTTGCATCCTCCCGGCTTACCCACCGTTTCCAGGGGGATGAGGGTCACGCAATAATAGCAGATGACTGTCCCCTCTGCCTGCCCGTACCCGTCCGGCTTGCAGATGGAGCAGGCATCGAGGACAACCGTCAACTGCCCCCCAGGGGTCATCAGCACGAAAAACCGCGCTTCCTGCCCTCCCTGCTTGAAAAGGTATTTATGAAGCTTGCCGTCCTCCAGGTCGATCTCTCCTTTTTTCGGGATGAAAATCTCTCCCTCCTGGTTTGCAGAGACCGGCACCGGTTTCGGGTCCCAGTATTCTACGCTCGGAAACCGGCTCTGGTAAGCCCCGGCAGCGAAGATCGCCACGGAGAGCACCGGAATGACGAGCCGGTAGCGCCGTGCCTTGATCGCGGCAGCCACAAGTTTGCGACGCTGTGCTCCCTGGCGGATATGGGCCACCGACGGCAACCGCTCGAAGCTGATAGCCAGGGCAATCAGAATCGCCGGCGTGAACCAGATGACCATCCCCCCCCAGAAACCGACCTCCTTGCCGAACAGGAGGCCGATATATCCCCAGACTTCGGAACGGACGAAGAGGTGATCCGGGATCAGAACCGATTCCATGAATTGATGCACGAAATCATGCACCCCCTTCATCACCTTCATGCTCAAGGGGGAAAACAGGTCGAGGCGGAGAATCGACGACGAGCTGAAGAGCAGGAGTGCCACTACAGCTGTCAGCACGCCTGACGGCGACACCGTCAGGGAAGCCGGCAGCATCTTTTCCACCGCAAGGGCGAAAAGGGTCAGAATTCCGGCGCCCAGCACGAGGGTCAGCAGCGCGGGGAGGTTGCCGTCAGGTCCGGGGAGCCGGCAGGCGCAAACCGCCCCCGCTATGATGCCCGCCAGAAGTGCGCCGGCTCCGGCACCGCTCGACGTGGTGACAAACCGCGCTCCCCCGGAGGTCGCCACGCGCCGGCCGGTGCTGCGGTAGAGGGCAACGACGGAAATGCCCCAGAACAGGAGAAACCCCGTTCCCAGTGCCGACTTGACGACTCCGAAGGGAATTGTCTCGGGAAATGAACGGAACAGGACAACAGCTCCGGCCACCCCGACCAGAAAACCGGACAGGCATGCCGCCGTCACGATCGGTCTCCGCGCGGGAAACCCTCGCAACAGGACCAGAACAATCACGGCCCAGGAGAGAAGCTGGGGAATGAGTTTCACGGCGGCCATCAGGACCTCGTCCGCTCTTCCCGCACCAGCACCCCGTCATCGAGGTAGATTGTCCGGTCTCCCCAGGTGGCTACTTCCTGGTTGTGCGTCACCATGATGACGGTGAAACGCTCCTCTGCCCGCAGTTCCCTGAGCAGCTCCATTACCATCACCGTGCTCTTGTGGTCCAGGTTGCCGGTCGGCTCGTCCCCCAGCAGCAGCTTCGGACTGTTGATGATTGCCCGGGCGATGCAGACCCGCTGCTGCTCCCCCCCCGACAGCTCACCCGGCCGGTTCTTCAGGCGATGGCCCAGGCCGACCCGCTCCAGGGCCGATCTGGCCTCGGCCTCATCGGGCACGCTGTGAAAGTACTGCGCCAGCATGACATTTTCGACCGCCGTCAGGTAGGGAACCAGATGGTGCTGCTGAAATATTATGCCGACGAATTCCCTGCGGAACCTGGCCAGACCGTCTTCGGACAGCATCAGCAGATCTTCCCCGCCAACCCTCAAGGAACCGGCACTCGGCCGATCGAGCCCCCCCACCAGGTTCATGAGGGTACTTTTACCGGAACCGGAATGTCCCATGACGGAGAGCCATTCACCCTCTGGAACCTGCAGGTCAAGCGGCTTCAGGGCACAGATGTCTCCATAGCTTTTGGAGAGTCCCCCCGTTTCAATAATCGCTGGTGCCATCGTCAATGACCTTTCCTTTGTGCATCAGGATATGTCGAAACCCCTCATCCCCCGGCAGAGGGGTGTGGGTCGCCATCACCAGGGTGGCCCGCGCATCGCGGACTTCCCGGATAATCATTTCCATCGCTTTCACCTGCCACCCATCGTCCAGGTACGCTGCCGGCTCGTCGATGAGCAGCAGGCGGGGGGGGAGGAAGAGCGACCTCGCCAGGTTCAGGCGCCTTTTTTCTCCCCCGGACAGGGCTGCGGGAGGCACATCGAACATCTCCCCGAGCCCGAATGCTTCGAGGAGCCGCTCGCCCCGGTCGACAGCAAGGCGGTCCCCGCAGCGGAGAGCCGGCAGGAGAAGGTTCTCCACTACCGTCAACTCGGGGATGAAGACCGCTTCCTGGAAACCATGGGCGACCATTCCCCGCTGCCGGTCAAGAGGGTTGCGCACCACCGTGCCATCCAGGAGGACACTCCCCGACGTGGGCCGGGAAAGCCCGCTGATCACGCTCAGGAGGGTCGTCTTGCCGCTCCCCGATGGCCCCTTGAGAATGCAGAGCGTACCGCTCTCGATAACCAGGTCGACGCCGTCCAGGGCCGCAACGGTCCCGTCGCCCCCCGGCAACGGGTAGGATTTGCGGATTTGCTGCAGTTCCACTCGCATCAGGCGCCCCGCAGCAGGTCAGCCGGCTCGCGGCGCAGCATGAGAAACATGATGATGACCGCCTCCACCGCCATGGTTCCCGCGAAAACCAGCCAGAGCCAGGGGAGCCCCGAAAGGGACAGGTCGAGTCCGCCGAGCAGGAGCGGCATGCCGGCGGTCACGGCAAAATAGGAAGCGAAGAGCCGCAGCACGAAAAACGCGCCGGCACTCCCCGCCACCATCCCGGCAAGGGAAAGAACGAACGCTTCAGCGCCGAACAGGAGCATAAGCACCCCCTTGCCGCAGCCGAAGGCCTGGAGCAGCCCCAGGCTCGACCGGCGCTCACGCCAGTAGAGAAACTGAAGTGCACCACCGCCAAGCACGGCGAAGAGCCAGGCCGCGGCGGCAAGCGGCAGCTGCCCCCGGGCGAGCTTTTCCATCCTCAGTCGATTCTCCCGGAAAAGCCCGGGGATCGTCAGCACCTTGATGCCGGGATACCGGCGCTCCAGCAGGGAAGCCATATCCCGCGGAACGATCGAGGGGGCGAGCCGGACCAGCAGAATCGAAGGACGTCCCCATGGCACCCGGAGCGAAACCCCGCCGGCGCTCCCGGAAGAGCGTTCCATGGCCGACACGCCATCCAGCGGGATAAAAACGGCATTATCGAAATAGCCCATGCCGGTCTTTTCCAGGCGGGCAGCAACGGTGAAGGGATGGTTGTAGAAGCGCAAGGCCGCGCCCGTCCCCTTCATGACCGAACCGCCGACCAGAATCGACCCCGTTTCCATCTTTAACCGGACATGCGGACTCAGCCAGGGGAGGACGGTAACGTCGCGGGACGGATCGAAGCCGACCAGGAGGAGATTCCCTGTTTCACAGCAGGAAGCCGGCGCCGACGAGAGGAAATATTGCGGTGCGGCAACCAGCACTCCCGGCATGACGGCAATACGCCGGTCAATCCCTTCAGGAAGGGAAAACCGTACCGGGACCCCGCCGAAAAGCCCCGCACCAAGGGGAACCTCCGCACCCTGCGGCACCACCATCAGATCTGCCCCCAGGCGTTTCGCCCCCCGTGCGGTCGCTTCCTCGACACCGCTTCGCACCAGCACGACACCGGCCAGGAGAAAGGAAACCAGAGCCAGCAGGAACCCCATGGAGAAGAGCTTCAGGGGAGCCCTGACGGTCATGCGCACTGCCAGGCCGGCAAGGCCGAACCGTTCGCTCACGCTCTTCTGCTCCTTGATCTTACCAGTGAGGTAACCGCCACCAGCACCTGCACCCCTCCAGTCAGCAGGACCGCCGGGAGGGTGCCCATGCGGCACGGCATGGTGGCCGCCATGCAGACGCCCGGCCAGACGAGATACAGGGGAAAGAGCACGCATCCAGCCGCAACGGCGGCAAACAGCACTCCGCTCCTGGCAGGGCCGGAAGAAAGCAGATACAGAGCCAGGGCGGCAACCAGGGTCGCCACGCCGAGAAACAGCGTGATGCTGCCGGTGGTGTCGCAGCGCATCATCGCACCCGCCATCGACTGGTGAGCAAAACCGCAGGTGGGGAAAAGCCACCGGGGAATGGCGACAAGAAGCCCGCCGGTGACGGCGAGGAGCAGGGGCACTGCAAAGTATTTCCGTCTGCTTTCGGTCATCTGCTTATCGACTCCCGTGCTATGCTTGAAGGCGGACCACCTACTCTCCGCGCAGACTCCTGACCGGATCGAGCCTGAACACCGCTATCATCGGCCCGACGCTCCCGAGCAGAGCCAGAAAGAGGCTCACTCCCAGAGATACGCCGGCAAACAGGGGGAGAAACTCGGCTGAGGCAGAGAAGACGGTCCGGGTAATGAATTGGGCGATGGCGCTGCCGAACAGGTAGCCCGCGCCCCCCCCCAGAATGCCCAGCATCGCAGCCTCCCCGCAAAAGAGCAGCATGACCTCCCAGCGGGTCCCCCCCATCGCTTTCATGAGACCTATTTCCTTGCCCCTCTCCAGCACCGTCGTACTCATGGTACCTGCCACGCTGCTTCCGGCAGAGACCAGCACCACCGCCGTCACCATGAACATCAGCAGTTTTACCTTGGCGAGCAGCCCCTCGGAAGTCCGGGCGGTCTGGCGCACCTCGTTGACCTTTGCCGACGGCAGCAGCTGCTGCAGGGCGGCTGCGCTCTTTTTGAGACGGTCGTCGCCGGCGGTCACCATGAGTCGAACCAGCGTGAGTTGGCCGTCCAGGCCGAGTGCCTGCTGGAGTTCGGGCAACGCCATGAACAGCAGGCCGTCCTCTTCGCCGCCGGAAGAAACAATGCCCGCGATGCGCAGCTTCACGGTCTGAGCCTTCCCGGCAAGTTCCATCACATCTCCCGTTTTGAGCTTCAGGCGGGTTGCCAGATCACTACCGACCACCATCTCCCCGGCCGCCGGCCAGGCGCCCTTCAGCTGCCACCAGGGGAAAAGACGGCGAATGTCGGCAAAGTTCACCCCCTCCACCATGAGATCGGCATCTTTCCCGTGCAGGACGCCTCGCAGATGGAAGGAGCGCTCCGCCTTCAGGCCGCTTTTCGCGAGGGCGTCCTCCATCTGACGCTGCTGCAGGTAGGCGGGTTCGCTGACAACGCCGAAATTGAGCCCCCCGCTCCCCACGTCAAGACGGGCCGACTCGGGAGTGACGATCAGGTTCGCCCCGTATTTGCGGACCTCTTCCGCCACCCGTTTCTCCATGGAATACGAAACAATGCCAAGGGCCGTGGCCAGGCTCGACGCCATGGCCAGCACCGCCAGCAGAAGCGCGGTACGCCCCTTGCGATGGGCAAGTGCCCGAAAAACGAGTTGGAGCAGCCAGCGACGCCTCTGCATGTTATCCTTTCAGAACCCGTACCGGCTCGATCAGGAGCGCCCGGCGAAGGGGCGCGACACTGCCGGCTATGGCGACGGCAAAGGCCGAGATGATGGCAGTGGGGAATAGCCAGAGGGGTGACGATATCGTGGAGTTGAATACCGTTCGGCTGATGATCTCGGCAAGCTGGTCACCGAGCAGATAGCCGACCACTCCGCCTGCCACTGAAATGATCAGGGTCTCCCCGACAAAAATGGCGCTGATCTGGAACCGGTCGGCACCGACCGCCTTCATCAGGGCAATTTCGGGGCTCCGCTCCGCCATGGAGGCCATAAGGCTGGTGGATACCGCCGTGGCCGAAGCTCCCAGCGCCAGCACGGTGAGGAGGAGCATCACGCTGTTCAGCTTCTTAAGAAGAGCACCCTCGGCGCTGGCAATCTGCCAGATCGGCTTGGCACGGCTGCCTGCCATGACCTCTTCCACATTCTTGGCCACGGAGGTCACGTACGCCGTACAGTACCACTTCTCGTATTCATCCTTCGACATGGTGGCCGGATCTTTCTTGCCGAAATCGTCCATCGGCACCGTCAGGGCGCTCACCAGAACCCGCGAGACCTTGCCCTGCTGCTGCAAAAGCGACTGGACCGTAACCAGGGGAGCGAACAACTGCTCCTCCTCATAGCCACCGGTCGTGACGACACCCACAATCCTGAACTGCTGGGCGCGCCCCCGCACCGTCGTCGTCACCTCACCGCCGGGAACGACGTGCAGGCGTTTGGCCAGTGCAGCCCCGATCATGGCTTCAGCAGCATCTTCCGGCCATCGCCCTTGCACCTCCCACCAGGGTGCGATCCCCTTTATCCCCTGAACGGAAGGGTCCTCCCCCGGCACGTCCAGCTGCTTGGAGAACCATGTCCCGGAAACGACCCCTCGCTCCTTTTTCCCTCCTGCCGAAAATTCGGCGACGCCAAACAGGTAGGGGGTAAACCCGGTGATATTGTATTTCCAGAAGACCGTCTTGATGTTCGGCAGGTCTTCCTCGCGCAAAAAACCGCCCCCCTCGACAGCGGACGGTTCCAGAAGGATGTTGGCGCCATAGCTGCGCAGCTCCAGGGCCATCTTGTGGGAGACCTCCCCGGCAATACCGAGGAAAGCGGTGGCCACGGCAGCCCCCATGGCAATGGAGAGAAAAACCAGGAACACCGCTTTGGGACGTTTGAGGAAGGAATTTTTGAGGATACGGAAGAGCACTGAGGGTTTTCTCCTACGCTAAGCCATCTCCGTGGGATGAAGATCAGGTGCTACGCAATTTTTGCCCGCATTTCCGGCGGCAGCGATGCCTTCAGCAGCTCAACCTTTTTTTGCATCCGCCGCCAGGCGATGATCCCCCAGACCACCGCGGTGAACATCATGACATGCTTTACCGCCAGGGCCGGAATCTGCAGTTTGTCGGCGGCGTTGGCCCATTCGAAGCTGGTGTAGAAAATGGTGCGGGGAACCCCTCCCAGCACCACCCACCAGAGAGCGAACTTGAACAGCTTGACCATCTGGCGGTTGGTCTTCAGGAAGAAGAGCGTCGCCTCGGGGGTATTCATGGACGCCTGGATACGGATGATCGCGTGCAGGGCGAAGCCGCTCCCCACCAACAGGCCGGTGGCCATGTCGTGGAAATAGTTGTTCATCATGATGGCTACGCCGAGTTCAGGGCTGATCTGCATGGCTATTTATCCTGGGGTGCATCCGCGACAAAATGGGTGTAATAGTGCGTGTACTGGTCGATTGAGCGCTGGTCCCACTCGAAGCGCGCTTCTATCACCATTTTTCCGTTTTTGTCGATGTAGCCGCACTTCTCACCCACCTTGACCGGGGCGATTCCACCGACAAATATGGAACCGGCATCGAACTGGGGCTTGATCACCATCTTGCCCTGCTTGTCCATATAGCCGACCTTCCCCTTTGTCATTATCGGAGCCAGTCCTTCGGTGAATACGGTCGGGGAAGAAAATTCCTGGTCGATTATCGGTTTTCCGGTTTTGTCTATTAATTGCCAGGCCTCTTTATCTTTCATTTTTACCGCAGCAACCCCATCGTTAAAATTGGTCGCTTCACTGTATTGTGCGGGGATAACCATGCTGCCGCCATGGTCGATAAATCCCACCAGTCCGAACTTGCCGTTGATCTTGACCATGGCGAGGCCATCACGAAACATGGCGGCCTGGAAGAACTGCTCCGGAATCACCATTTTCCCGGTCTTGTCGATATAGCCATGCTTGGTGCCGATTTTTACGGCGGCAAGACCTTCGGAAAACGGAGCGGCGTCATCATACTGGGGCTTGATGACAAATTTGCCCCTGTCATCGATGTAGCCGGCTTTGGCGACGTTCCCCTCGGCTACAAACGTTGCGGACAACCCTTCGGTGAAGGCAAAAGTCGAGAGATATTTGATATCGGTGGCCGCCTTGCCGGTCTGGTCGATATAGCCCCACTTATCCCCCTTCTGTACCGATGCCCTGCCATTCAGGAACAGTGATGCCTTATCGAAGCTGGGGGGGATGACCATCGTCCCGTTGGTATCGATGAAGCCGTGCTTGCCGTCGACATAGACCGCAGCGAGTCCCTCGGAAAAGAGGGAGGCCGAGTCGAACTGGGGAGGGATGACTGTCGTCCCTCCGCGGTCGCAGTAGCCGTATTTGCCGTTGAACTTCACCAGAAGGCGCAGCGAGTTATCCAGGGCGACCTTTTTTTCTTCCCGCTGGCAGGCGGTGCAGAGCGCCAGCAGCGCAAGGGAGAGCATCAGTACACGTTTCATTTCTTTCTCCATGTCATGTATGACAGCCTATCAATGAATGAAACCGGCAACTCTCAGGCTTTCCCCGAAATGTCGCCGAACAGCTTGGCAAACTCGTCTTCCGCAAGGCTTTTGTAGTACTCGGAACGTCCCGCCACTACCAGACAGCGTACGCCATCCTGTTCCCGCACGGCGCCGAGGATCTCTCGCCGGTAGAAGAGCAGTCGCCAGATCACGCCGAGTGTCGCAATGGCAAAGCCGGCATACAAGATCGAGAGTCCGCGCTGCTTGACGACGTAGAAGCGAGCCCAGAAAGGCATATCCAGCAGTTCAAGGCGGTAGCCGGCAAACTCCAGGACTCCCCCTTTCGGTACAAGTCCCTCGGCGACCTTCTTCCCATCCCGTTCCACGGCAATGAAGAACATCGGATTGTTGAATTCCATGGAGCGGGTGGCCCGCTTCCCTTCGTCCATGACAAAATCAGGGTAAAAGGTCGCCGTGTAGGTAAACGGGCCGAGGGCAAACCGGTCCGGTTTCATCTTCAGGACATCGAGCTTCACATAGGAACCCTGGATCTCCTTACCGGTGGCGTCCTTCAGCACAAGCAGCGGTGCCACGCCGAGGTGATTGAAGACGAACGACGAATGCCCCGTCGAGTAGGGCCTGTTGATGTCGACCTCGTGGGTGGTGCCGCGGTCGTCCACCAGCAGCACACTGATGCCGGTAGGCGTGTTCTGGACAACCCGCGGGACTATGCTCTTTACCGAGAACGAAACGCTGGGCGGAGAGCCGATTTTCGGCAGTTTCGGCTGCGGCGAGGCATTGTAGCGGTTAAGTTCCCCCTGGAACGATTCTCCCTGGGCAAGATCGACATAGCCGACAAACTCGGTATACACGCTGATCAGCCCGCCAAGCAGGACCAGAAAGAAACTGAGATGAAAGAGCATGAAGGCGATTGGCGCCAGACGGTTCTTGACGCCGTAAAATCCGGCTGCGTCGCCCAGCACGGTGTAGCGGTTTTTCCGGAGCAGCCCGACAACCCTGTCTCCGTCAAGGTCGCCCGGCAGGGGGTACGATCTCCGGAACGGGTATCCTCCCGCAGTCACCGGATCGGCGATCTTCGCATCGGATATCGTTATACGGTTTTTGACGATGGGCCACCGCTGCCACAGCACCAGCGACAGATTGAGAAAAAACAGCAGCCACAACGTTATGGTAATCGGAGAGGTGTAGATGGTGGTCAACCCGAGTGCATCGAGGAACGCCACGAGTGTAGGGGAATTTCGTTGCCACTCAAGGTAAATAGCCTTCAGCAGTCTCTTCTGCGGCACCCAGAGGCCGATCGCAAAAATCAGTGCGAGCAGGCTGATGAGCAGAATGGTAAAGCGGAGAGAACTGAGATATTTGCGTAGGTTATTGAACATAGTTATTCGGACTGGCATCGGAAGGCAAAAAGGCTCGAACAAACCCCGACCTTCTTCACACCACCCTACCTTACCTGGAATACATGCAGACTGGTATTGACAACGAGGTTGACCCCGAAGAAACAGATAATGACCGTGCTCAGGGCGGCAACCGCCAGCCAGGCAAGGCGCTTTTCCCTCCAGCCGAAGGTAACCCGCAGATGAATGGTAATGCCGTAGGTAAGCCATGAAATGAGGGACCAGGTTTCGACGGGATCCCAGGCCCAGTAGCTCCCCCAGAGGTCTTTCGCCCAGATGGCACCGGCCGAGATCATGATGGTATCCGTGATGAAGCCGAATACAACATACCGGAAAATCAGCTCGTCGAGACGCCCCAGGGAGGGAAAGCGATCATATGCCGGGTTCGGCACCTCCTGCGCTTCACTCTTCTGTTTCAGCAGGAAAAGAACCCCCGCTGCCATCGCCAGAGAGTAGGCACCAAAGGAAAGCCAGGCAAAATAGACATGGATGTACAGCCAGACGGTTTTCAGGCTCGCAGCCATGGGGGTCAGCCCCGGGTTCTGCATATAACCGTAGCCGAGCATTATAAGCACAAGCGGCACGGTGCCGGCCGCCAACCCCTGCAGTTGCTTGTTCTGCCAGCCGACGAAAAGGGTCCCGGCAATAATGAACCAGCCCCCCATCAGGGTATATTCATAATGGCCGGACCAGGGAAGATGCCCTGTCGCGTTGAATCTGGCGACGATTGCTATGGTCTGGGCCAGGAATCCAAAGGCGACCAGCGCCGTCAGCTTCGAAACCACCCGCGGGTTCTTGAAGACGAAGGAGTAAATGAAGCCTCCGCCGGCAAGAGCGTAGGCAACCATCGATACCAGATAAAAAACCATTTCCCAGAATGCCATTTTCTACTCCTTAGGGTGGTGCACAAGGCTGAACGCAGGATCTCAGCCTTTTGAGTTTAGTCTTCAGTCCTTAGTCTTCAGGGCGTTCATCGTTTCCGTACCTGACGCCCAGATGGAGCACCCTTCTGGCGCTTCTTCCAGCCAGACCCGCTGCGGACGGATTGCAAGCCTCAGCAACAGGCCGACGACCGCCAGAACTCCACCTATAATCAACATCCCCTTGTGCCTTCTGTGGACGACATGGATCTCGGACCATTGACCCATTTTGGCACAGGAAAGAATGTAGTCCCCCTGGACTACCTGCTGGTCAGCCTGGAACACCATGTCGGTAACGACTTTTTTGTCGCCCTGGCTGATAACAACCTTCAGGGTGTTTTTTTCCGGCTGGAAATATACCCCCCCGCCAACACTGTTCCCCTGGAACAGGCCGTAAAAACTGTACACGCCGCGCTTCTGCACCAGAGGGTGCAACGTGACAAAGGCGTCGAACAGCGTCGCGGAGTCCCTGTTCTTGATGACGATCTGGGGTTCGAAGACGAGCTTCGCCATATAAACGTCATAGGCGCCGATGCTTACCGGATCTCTCGGTTTCAGGAGCAGCTTCTCGCTCTTGCCGTCCGGTGAAATGAAAGCAACCTCAGTCGCCCCCATGGGGTAGGTGTCGTCCAGAAGGTACTGGTTGATGATCTGCATCCGCGGCAGAGACGCCGGAAGTGACGCGAAAGGGCCTTTGTTGACGAGACGGTATGACTCGAGCTTGTTCAGGCTGGTTGCCGGCCCCATCCCGTCCAGCAGCACGCCGGAGAACTGGGTGAGATTGTCCCAGCAGCCGACTGTCAACAGGATAAGCAGTCCCGCGTACATCACCGTCGTACCGAGGTAACCGCTATCCCGCTTCTCGCCGTAGCGGCCGTCGGCGGTAAAAGCGTACCCCTCCCTTCCCAGCGTTGTTCGCACCTCGTCTGCAGAAGCGGCAAGCACCAGGTTGCGGCGCGGCCACCACCAAGCGGTCCCGTAACGGACAGGCTTTCGCATGAAAGCAAGGTAACGCAGCAGGCGACCGGCTACGACCAGCGCAAAGCAGACATTGTTTATGAGAAGCAGCCGGGCATCCCCTGCAAAGGGGAGCTGAACATGGAACGCTACGCTCAGGACAACCAGGAGCGGGATGATGAGAAAAACAAGCAAGGACCATGGTGAAACCAACAACAATCGAGAAAACGTCGCTACGGCGCTCATAGGGTAAAGTGCTTCCTCACTGGAAAAAGGGATAGGGATGGTTGCTACTTTTTAGGTTCATCATGCTGGTTCAGACCGGCCAGTTCCAGTTTTCCGTCTTCTGCACGGGAAAACGTCAGGCGCATGTCGGTGTTGTAGCGTTCGTTCTCCACACGGTAAACGAGCACGATACTCTTGTCAGGGCGTACGGCAGTGCTGACTTTCCGGGGATTTTTCAGTACCCCGACCCGCAGGCGGGTCTGTTGAAACTTGGAGACAAATTGGCTTTCACTGCCGATTTGCTTGAAGCCTGCCGAAGCTCCCTTGTAGATACCGGAAAAATCACCCGCTTCCATCTGGGCAAGAACGTGGACAGCAGCGTTTTCCGCCGCAATTTCATCCTTGGGGGATACTGTCGGCACGGTCCCCTTGTCTTTGGACGGCACGGGCGCGGCAGCCTTTTGCTGAGGGGCTCCCGAAGGTGCGACAGGCGCTTCCTTTCCCGAATTGCAGCCACAAACCATGATTGCGGCAATGAGAGGAAGTGCGGTTTTAATAGAGCGTAGGCAGTTCATTTCTTACTCCATGAATCCAAATGATGGAATTGGACCAAACTCGCCCGAAACGGGCATTCGCGATACTAGCAGCATTATTTTAGTGCCGTCAACTGTAATAATGAATCCGATGCTGAGATGATCTGACCTCCGGCCAGATTGCAGTGCAGACTGCTTCCTTCTCCAGGAGTGGGGACGGGCTGAGTGCTTCCCCGTTTGCCCCCCTCGGTTGCGCCCCACCTGTCCCTGATCGTAACCTGCAAAAAAAGACCGGCACCTGGGTGCCGGCCTGCAGTACATGTTCAGGGAGGAGAGAGGGTTGCCCCTCTCTCCAGTTCAGACTACCGATTAGTAAGTGACCGGACGGTTAATACGCTTGATGAAACCGTGGTCACCACCGCCTACAACGGTACCCGTATGGTCATCGCATCCGCCCCAGGTTTTGGCTGCGTTCGGGGTGGAAGCCGGGTTGCCATCGAAAGACTGCCCTTTGATTCCATAGGCAGCGGAGGCAGGATCGTCAAGAGAGGATCCCGTTCCCTCGTCGTTGAGGGTGTAACAGCCTGCACCGGCCCTTGCCGTAACGGTTACCGGCTGACCTGCTACCTGCTGCCACGCTACCTGTTCCCAGTTGGTATCGTTGGAGATACCGCCGGTGACGAAGGTGTATACCGAGGTGGAGTTGGTGATCGGACCGGCAACCTTGCCACCGGTGACGCCACCCAGGGTACCCGGAACGTGCATGACGTTACCGAGGCCCGGCAGGAAGCGCTGAACCTTGCCGGTGTTACCCATACCATCGACGTAGGCACCACCCTTGACGGAAGGATCCGGATTGAGGTAACCGCCGGCTGCTGCGGTATTGGCCGTGCCCGGAGAGTTGTTCGCCGAACCGTGGATGCCGCCGTAGCCGTTGCCCAGACCGGAGTTGTGGCAGTTGAGGCACTGGATGCCGAAGACGTTGCCGAAGTCGGCATTCTGCTCGCCGGTGTACGTAGCAGCCTGAACACCACCAGGAGCGTTTGCGAAGTTGAGCGGGAAGCCCGGTGCGAAAGCCGGGGTGGAAGAACCCTCAGCCCTGGTGAATTCACCAATACGGCTCAGGAACTGGGTGCCGTCGGTGGCCGTACCGGTGGTATAGCCATTGAACGGAATGGTGTTGCCGACGCCGTTGCAGCGGCCGGACGCGTCGTATTCACCGGCATGCGGACCGGTGGTGCCGGTAGCGTTGTAGACACTGCCGTACCGCTTGTAGCTGTGGCAGTTGAAGCAGACCAGGAACGCGGCGTTCGGGTTCTGGAGGGTGATAACGCCGGCGCTTGCCACATAGGCATCCTGGGTGTGACGCTCGTCGGTACCCCTGCTGTTGCGCAGCATGTACTCGTTGTTGGAGCCGTGTGCACCGATAGCGGGTGAAACAAATCCGGCGACTTCGCTCGTGGGACCGGTCGGGTTAAAGGACTTGGCCGTTCCCGGTTTCCACTGGCCGACGGTGTGGCAATCGCCGCAGTGGAGGGTCGAATCATCACCGAGTGTCTGGGCGCCGGTACGCGGGGATGCTTCGCCGCCGGCATTTTCAAGCGGAACATAGAGAGCGTTAAATGCAGCGTTGACCGTCTCTTTGACGCCGGTTATAGCATTAACGGAGTCATAAATAGTGGAACGCTTGCCCCACAGGGTGGAGGATGAGTTGGCGGCAAATGCCGCAGGGTTCTTGATCTGACGCGGGCCGGCGTCTCTGGTGCGGCCGGAGTAGCGCGGACCTTTTACGCCGTGGTGCGAGTTGTTGGTTGTGTTGAACTGGCTGTCGACGTTGACAACGGCCGGACGGAGCATCTTGTCGTAGCGGTTGGAGATGGTATCGCCGAACGGGTTGCTCGCGGAAGCCGTCTTGCCGGCTGCAGGGATCATCAGGGCGCGGATGACGGCGCTCTGTGCGGATGTTGCGCCATTGGCGTCATGGCAGCTCATGCAGAAGTTGTCCATGGTGGTGTGGTTCGGCGCAGCCGGATCCCACTGCATGTCGGCGTCGGTATCGGCGTGACGCAGATGGGTTTTGTTGTCAGCCATGTGGTAGGCACGGTCAACGACAATTTTTCCACCTTCTGCCTTACCTTCGAGGTGGCAGGCGGCGCAATGGGCATTCTGCAGATTAACACCCGTTACGTGGTGCGACCACTTGCTGAATTCGGCAGTGACGGCACGAACGCCGCTGTTGTTGTCCTTGACCACATTGGTCGGATGTGTCTGTGCGATGGCATGGCACCCGATGCAGTCATTGAACAGCGCGGGGTCTTTAAATTGGATACCGTGGATAGCTGCGTTATGGCAGCCGCCGCACGTGGCAGCAAAAGCGGTTCCGGTAAGCCCTGTCGGAACCTTGTTGTTGTGGCATTCAGCCGCATTGCACCGGCCTTCAGCCAACGGATTGTTGAAGGGGATCGGCCCCACACCGTTGTGCTGGGCTCCTCCGCCATGGCAGCCCTGGCAGCCGGCGTCCGCATTGGGAGTGCCGTCGGGAAGCTGGAAATGTACCGAGGCGGGAGTAATTACAGCGCCGGTGGAATCTTTTGTACCGAGATAATCTTGCAGAATGCTTGTCCCCGATACAGGATCGATCGTATCCGCGTGGCAGACCCTGCACTTGGCTTCGTCAACTTTCGCCACGTCTGCGACGGTTCCCCCCTCCTTGTTGCCGGTACCGCAGCCGGTAAGCGCGGTCGCCAGCAGTGTTGCAAAAAGCAGGGCTGAATACTTCAGGCTTTTTCTACTCATGCTGTTTCCTCCTTGTGTTGGTAGGCTACTTGAACGTCAATACGTCCCAGGCAGATGACATTTTCTACAGGTCTTGTCTCCGGCCTTGTCCCGGATATTTTCCTTGATCCGCCCCCAGTTGCGGGGGTGGGGGCTGGTCTTGCCGCTGGCGTGGCACTGGATACAGACATCCCCTTCCGGATGGCAGGTCTGGCAGGACTGGAGGTTACGCCGTGCTTCGGAAGCATGCTCATTAAGCGCCGGGGCATACCTCTGTCCGTCCGGACCGAGCATCAGGTGCGACTTGATCCGCAGCTTTCCTTTGGGGAAGCGGTCGTGGCAGGAGGTGCAGTATTTCTGGTCGTGACAGCGGTAGCATGTCTGCGGATTGTCCTGGGCCTTGATCGGATGAATGGTGACGAAATCGCTCCGGTGGCTCTTGGGCACATAATCGCGTCCGAAGGTGTCAGCCGACAGGTCGGCATTGATGCCGCCCCCCTTGTGACAATCGAGACAGAACGACTGCTTGTGGCACTGCGCGCAGTTGTTGGTGGATTGCTTGACGAGCGTCCGATGGTTTTGGAGCCAGTCACCGCCATGATTGGGGGCAATCCCTTCTGCCTTGTGACAATCATTGCATTCGGCGATCTTCATGTCGGCATATTCTTTGTGCTGCTGTTTCTGGGCTACGGCCTGCTGCACGTACAAGGCAGGCATTACCAGAAGCAAACAGGCGAAAAGCAGTTTCTTCACAGGTGCACCCCCTTTCTAAAAGTCATAATCGAACGTTACACGTCCTGATGTGTTATGGCTGTAACGCGCGTTGGCGTCGGTCTGGATCCGCCCGGAAACGGCCATGTTGTTCGTGACTTTGTATTTGCCACCCAGCCAGTACCTGCGGGCAATTTCGTCGCCGGTCACCTTGTCGCGCTGGTAGACATCGTAGGTGAAACCACCGGCCACGTTGGCGTTCTTGGTGATCTCGTAATCCGCGTCGATGATGACCCCGTTCGTGCTGCCATAGTAGCCGGTACGGTTGTCATATTCCACGTTCACCTTCAAAGGCTCGAACGGCCGCACGCCAAGTCCCACATGGTAGACATTGGCAACGGCCCCTTCGCCATACCACTGACGGTTGTAGCCGGCATTGACCGACACCATGTCGTTGAAGGTATAATCGGCACGGACCAGACCTTCCTGGTACTGGTTGACGGCAAACACCGAGTAGATCGAGGTGGTGTCGAAGGTGGCGTAGCTCTGGTAGTATTCGCCGCTGAAGACCAGGTTTGACGTGGGGTAGAATTTCAACCCGGCCTGGACCTCGTTGAAGGTTTCGGCAGTTATGTCATATTTGGCATTACCGTAGACCTTGAGGTTGTTCAAGAGGTACTGCTTGGCCGACAACCCCAGGATGTCGCGGGCCACATTGCCGTGATCCCACTTGCGGAACCAGCTCACCTCGGCATCGGTCTGCTTGAAGCCGGTCAGGTAGGCGGACATGCCAAGGTCGGTGTTCCAGCTGTAGCCGAGCTCGCCGTCCAGTCCGAAAACCACGTCGCGGCCGCCAAAGAGTGAAAACCCTACCGGACCGACATTCTTGATATCGAGCTGGAGGCCATCGATGACGGCACTCCCCGCAGCGACATTGACGAACTGCCGGCCGACCCGGATGTCGGCTTTATCGAACAGATCGCGGTACTCGCCATAGAGGTAGTAGAGTCGCCCCGCCCCTCCCTCGCCGTTGGTGAAATCCTGGGAGAGTCTGCCATAACCGTAGATGTTGAATTTGCCCGCCTTGTCGATGTTGGTGATGGAAAGGCGCAGGTATTCGGCAGCTTCGAACTGGCGCTGCTCAAGGAATTCGTTGTTGTACCATAACAGCTGGGTGGAGCTTCTGCCGTGGATTTCCGCGGACCAGGCCGTCGCGGAAACCAGCAGAGACCCCAGGAGACACATTCGTGTTACCCATTTAATCCCCATTCAATCGGACCTCCTTTCTGAATTGATCACATTCTGCAGCTTACGTCAGACAGTTTTTGCCCGCTTACATCCCTCCTTTTCTAAGTTTTTACCTCTCCATCATTCAGAACGCCTGTTGCGTGACGTGCCATACAGAAATATCCGCACGAACCCCCGGAGTACCAGGTCCCGATCGGCAGACTTGTAGTTCTTGCGCCCCAGCAGTTCCTCCTGGGTAAAATAGTTGAAGCAGATGCCATGGAACATCCGCGCACCCAGCTCCAGGTCGAAATCTCCCATGCAGCCCCGCCGCTGCAGTTGGCGAAAACAGGCGACAAAACCTCCGAACAGCTCGTCCAGGAAGGCATGATAAACCGTGAAAAGCTTGTCCGGAGCCCGCTGCATTTCAGCCTGCATGATGCTCACCCAATCTTTTCTCAGGATGAGATAGTCGATGAATCTCCCGGCAAGGATAGTGAGCGCCTCCTCGCAGGGAAGATCGGCAATCTCCTTGAGCAGCTGGGGCATGACGGAGACAAAGGTAAAATGGGACAGCACCTCTTCGAGGAGCCTGTCCTTACTGGTGAAATGACGGAACAGGGTCACTTCGGCGACGCCAGCCGACCGGGCGATATCCTTGGTACAGGCGCTGACATACCCCTTCTCCGCGAAGAGCTTCAGGGCAGCGCTCAGTATTCGTTCTCTGGTATCTTGTACGGGGTCGGGGATGCCCACATTCAACTCGAAAGCTGGTTCGCAGCAGGTTATTAGTAAGCGCTTGCTTACATTTCCCGGTAAAAAAACAGAGTGTATACAGTGTAACATCGATTTTCTGACCGGCAACCTATCCAACCCCTATTTGCACAAAGCCAGCCAAAATTAATGCATGTGCGTTTAATGAAAAAACTGGTTTGATATCAGCGCATTGCCTCAAGGCCATGACACAAGGTCCATGGCGGCCCCTGCCAGGCAAGGCATAGAGGCAGGGTTTTCGCGGAGGAGCATGGCCATTTCCCCATAGCTCGCCTGTTGCGTTCAAAGCTACAGGGTGACTTCGGACAGACCGACATCACATGCAGGAAGAATTGTGAAGGGAAGACGGGGCGAGCGCTACAAAGTCAGGTGGTGGCAGCCGGCCGCCGGGCTGGAACGATCAGCAGCAGGAGCAGCCCCGCCAGACATGCTACCAGTGCGCCACAGCCGAAGGCTGCATGGGGACCCAACCGCTGCCAGAGCATGCCGAAGATGACGCTGGCCGGCAATGCGCCGATGCCGATGGCGCAGTTGTACCAGCCGAATGCCGCGCCCCGCTCTGCAGGGAGAGCAATATCCGCCAGAAGGGCCTTTTCCACCCCTTCAGTCAGGCCATAGAAGAGTCCGTAGAAGGCAAACAGGAGCCAGATGTGCAGTTCGGTGGTCGCCAGGGCGAATCCCCCGTACGCAAGGGCATAGACGCTCCAGCCGGCAAGGATGACGCTCCGCCGGCCGATACGGTCAGAGAGCGCACCGAATGGCATGGTCGCAAGCATCTTGATGAGGTGAAAAAAAGTCCAGAGAAGGGGAATACGGGCCGGCGTGACCCCCAGCTGGCTGGCCCGGAGCAGGAGAAAGGCATCGGAGGAGTTGCCGAGGGTGAAGATAAAGAGGACCAGCAGGTAGGCACGCAGCCGCCCCCTGGGAATCGTGAACAGGAAGCGACCGTCCTCAAGGTGCCGGCGGCCGGTCTCCCGTACCTTGAAAATTATCAGGAGCACCGCCAGGATTCCCGGCACGCCGGCGAGCCAGAATACGGCCCGCAGGTCGAAGGCGAACCAGGCAAGACAGGCGGTCGCCACAAGCGGGCCGACGATTGCCCCGGCATGGTCCATGGAGCGGTGAAATCCGAAGGCTTTGCCCCGCACCCCGGCATCGACCGAATCGGCGATGAGCGCATCCCGGGGTGAGGTCCGGATCCCCTTGCCGATCCGGTCGGCGAAACGGACGCCGAGGACGGCCAGAGGGGTTGTCGCAACGGCGATAAGCGGCCGGGCCAGAGAGGAAACGGCGTAGCCGCCCACCACGAGGCCCTTGCGCCTCGGCAGCCGGTCGGAAAGGATGCCGGAACCGAGCTTGAGGAAAGAAGCGGTAGATTCCGCCACTCCCTCGATGACCCCGAGAATGGCTGGTCCCGCACCCAGGACAGTCGTCAGGAAGAGGGGGAGGAGCGGATAGATCATCTCGCTGGAGACGTCGGTGAGAAAACTGACGACCCCCAGTACGAGGACGTTCCCCGAGATGCCGCGGAACACCCCTCGGTTCATCACTCCACCCCTTTGAGCCGGAGTGCTTCATCGTACACCGCACTGCGCTGTTGCCCGGTCTCGAGCGCCACCCGCTTCACGGCATCTTTCAGGGAAAGCCCTTCCTCCAGACAGCGTCGCAGCAGTTCGGGCACCGCCGTGACCGGTGGCGCTCCGGGGGCATCGTCCGGAGCGACCAGGATAACCACCTCACCCTTGATCTGCCGGCCATCAAGGTTGGAAATGACCGAGGGGAGCGAACCGCGGATGAACTCCTCGTAGATTTTCGTCAACTCCCGGGCCACCACGGTCTCCCGCGGACCGAACAGTTCCAGCATATCCGTCAATGTGGCAAGGAGCCGGTTGGGGGACTCGTAAAAGACCATCACTCTCTGCTCACCAGCAAGTGAGGCAAGTTTCTCGCGGCGCTTTCCTGAACGGTTCGGCAGGAAACCGGCAAAGACGAACGAATCGGTGGGAAGCCCGGCTGCGGAAAGGGCGCAAATGGCCGCAGACGGCCCGGGAACCGGTACCACGGTTATTCCCGCTGCCACCGCATCCCGCACCAGTTGATAGCCCGGGTCGGAAATACAGGGGGTGCCGGCGTCGGAGATGAGCGCCACCGACTCCCCCCCCTGCAGACGCTCCAGAAGGTAGTTACCCTTGAGATTCTGGTTGTGATCGTAATAGGAGGTGAGGGGGCGGGAAATGCCGAAGTGGGTCAGTAGCTTGCGGGAATGGCGGGTATCCTCGGCAGCGACAAGATCCACCTCCTTGAGGATACGGACCGCCCGGAAGGTCATATCCTCCAGGTTCCCGATGGGGGTTGCAACTATGTATAAAACCCCGGGGTCCGGGGATCGGGAACCGGGGACCGGTAAACTACTCGATGATTCTACTGTATCCCGTTTTTCCCCAGTCCCTGGTCCCTGGTCCCTAGTCCCCATTACTTCCCCCAATCGCGGGAGTAGCGGAAATCCCGGTCTATGGTCCTGTTGGAGACCTTGGCGATGACCGGCAGGCGGCGCTTGAAATGGGAGTTCTGCACCTTGGCCTGGATCTTGTCGATGAATTCGGCCCCGAACCCCTTGGCAAGTAGTTCGTCACGGCTGTAGCGCAGGTCGATCATGTGGTAGAGGAGTTCGTCCACCTCCCGGTAGGTGAAGCCCAGTTCCTGTTCGTCGGTCTGCCCAGCCCACAGGTCGGCGGAGGGTTTCTTGTCGATGATGACCCGGGGCACCCCCACCGCTTCCGACAGTTGCCAGACCTGGCTCTTGTAGATATCGCCGATGGGGTTGAGGGCGCTCGCCATGTCGCCGTAGAGGGTTCCATAGCCGAGGAGGAGTTCGGTCTTGTTGCTGGTGCCGAGCACCAGGGCGGACCGGGCCGCCGAATGGTCATAGAGTATGGTCATCCGTTCACGGGCCATCTTGTTCCCCCGCCGCATGTTGTCGGCGTCGGGATAGCGCGCAAAATAGGCGTCCACCATGGGCGTGATCTCGATCACCTCATGACCGATGCCGAGCTGTTCCGCCGCCAGCCGGGCGTGGGCCTCGCTTTCCGGGTTGCTGGTCCGGTACGGCATGATGATGGCCCGGACATTCTCGGGGCCAAGGGCCTCGGCCGCCAGGAAGGCGACCAGGGCCGAGTCGATGCCGCCGGAAAGACCGAGCACTGCCCGCGAGAGGCCGACCTTCCGCACCTCCTCGCGAATGAACCCGACCAGGATCGTCCGCGCAAGCGTCGTATTCATCCCAAGACTTCCCATCAGCATCCCCTTTCCCGGTCGATCCGCTCAAGTTCCTTGAGAGTGACGGACAGGCTCTCGTCCCGCATCAAGGGGGAGAATATTCGTTCGCGGCGCAATTCCCCCTCTTCGACCCGGGCCACCACCAGATCTTCCTCAAAGAGCTTGCCCCTGGCGGTCACGCTTCCCGCGGGGCTCACCACCTCCGACCCTCCCCAAAAACTGACGCCGTCTTCGTAACCGACCCGGTTGCAGTAGAGCACCCGGCAGTTGAAAAACATGGAGGTCGTGGCGGTCAGCTTCTGCCAGGCAGCCGTGGAACCGAGGCTTTCGTCTTCGCTTACCCCCCGGCCGGGACTGCTGGAAAGACAGAGGAGCGTAGTGGCACCGTCCATGGCGAGAATGTAGGGGGCCGACAGATGCCACATGTCCTCGCAGATGAGTATCCCCATCCGGCCGAACCGGCTGCCGAAGGCACGGAACCGTTCCCCCCGGGCGAGGTAGCGCTGCTCGTCGAACATCCCGTAGGTGGGGAGATAGACCTTGCGGTGCACGTGTTTCAATTCCCCCCCATCGAAGTAGAGGGCCGAATTGAAGAAACGATAATCGGAAGAGACCTCCACGCAGCCGATGACGATGGCTATGTGGCGGGAGAGTTCCTGCAGCCGGATAATCTCGGGGGCGTCGAGACGCACAGCGACATCCGGTACGAGGTCTTTGAGAAAATAGCCGGTCAGGGCCAGTTCCGGGAAGAGTACCAACCCGGCTCCGGCTTTGACAGCATCGGCCACTGCCGCTTCCGCCAGAGCCAGATTGTCAGCAACACAGCCGAGCTTCGGCTTGATCTGTGCCAGTGCAACGGTAAAATCCATGGTCGTCTCCGCAATTTTCGTCAACTATTACCACAGGGAAGTGGGCATTGCAATCGTCCCGGGTATTCAATAGGCAAGGTCGAAGGCATTGAGAATATGGTCAATAGCGGGAACCTGGTGGTTCAGCAAAAGGATGGCGATCACATCAAAGCGGGCGCTGGCGTCGTGCTGCCGGTTTTTTGCCAGCCATGTCAGGGCAGCCTTGGATATCTGCCGCTGCTTGAAAGGTGTGACGCTCAACTGGGGTGGTCCGTAGGACTCGCTGCGACGGCTCTTGACCTCCACGAACACGATGGTTCCGCCGTCCCGGGCCACGATGTCCACCTCCCCTCCCTTACAGCGGAAATTCCGTTCCAGGATGACATATTTCTTCCCCTTCAGGAAGGCAACGGCAACCTCTTCCCCCCGTGCACCGACACTCCTGTTGTCCGAACCCGCTTCACCTTTCACCTTTCACCTTTCACGTGTTCTTTAACGCCTCGAAAAGTAGCGCGGTGGATCGGGCAGGGACCGAGAGAGGCAATGGCGGCCAGATGGCTCGCACAGCCGTACCCCTTGTGCTCCGCAAAACCGTAGCCGGGATACTGCCGGTCGTAGGCGGCCATCAGCCGGTCCCGCGTGACTTTGGCGATGATGGAAGCGGCAGCAATGGAGATGCTGGCACTGTCACCTTTTTTTATAGTGCGCTGGGGAATGGAAAGCGGAATACAGGAAATGCCGTCGACGAGGAGATAGTCGGGGGGGGGCGTGAGAGCACCTACGGCCTCCCCCATGGCTGCAAGGGTAGCCTGGAGGATGTTGATGCGGTCGATGAGGAGGTGGTCCCCCATCCCGACACCAACCGCCACCGCACGGGAATGGATGAGATCGAACAGTTCATCCCGGCGGGAGGGGGTCAGTTTTTTCGAATCGTTGACACCGGGGAGATCAACATCAGCCGGCAAAATTACCGCTGCCGCGACGACCGGCCCGGCCAGCGGACCACGCCCCGCCTCGTCCACGCCGGCAACCTGCCGGTATCCCCGCCTTGCCGCCAACTCCTCGAATTGCCTCATGGACGGCTGCAGTGCCTGACCGAACAGATCCACGGAGCCCCCTTGTCACCGAAGTACAAAATAAAAAGCCCCGGGAAACCCGGGGCTTTCCAGCCGGTTACTGTGCCACGTATTTCTTTTCGCGAATGCGCGCTGCCTTGCCACGCAGTTTGCGCAGGTAGTACAGCTTTGCCCGCCGTACATGGCCACGGGTAATCACCTCGATGGCATCGACGATCGGCGAATGGAGCGGGAAACAGCGCTCTACCCCGATACCGTTGGAAATTTTCCGGACGGTGAAGGTTTCCCGGACCCCGCCGTTCTGGCGACCGATCACCACTCCCTGGAAGGCCTGGATACGGCTCTTGTCCCCTTCAACGATCTTGACTTGCACCCGCACGGTGTCGCCAGCCTTGAACGGTGGGATGTTTTTTTTCATCTGTTCCATTTCGATTGCGTCAATCTTGTTCATGTTCTTTCTTCCTTTCTTATGCTCGCCAAAGCTTTCTCTCAGCATTTCAATGCAGAATGGTAACTGCTTTCGTACTCAAGCCCGTTCGCCGAACAGGCGGTCAAGAATGATGGACACCGCCGAACGAACCGACAAATGGTTGTACTCCGTCGGCCCTTTGATGGGTGGAAGCACGTAATCTGCCCGTTCGAAAATCTCTTCGGTCATCCCCCAGCCGGTACCGAACAGAAGCAGATACGGCTGGCACCGGTCACGGCAAAGTTCCGACAGTGTCCCGTAAGAGACGGTATTGTTTCGCTCACCGGCACCGGTCACCACAACCCGTGGAGGGCGACCATATAGTTTCGTCATGTCATCCAGCACATCAGCGAGTGCCGCAATCACCCGCACCTGATCGAGGGCGGCTTTCCGCTTGGGGTTATAGGTTGCGCCCCATCCTTCCTGCCAGTGCCGTATTACCCGCTCCGCGAGTTTCTGCTGCTCCGCGACCGGTGTCACCACGTAATAGCGGTGAAGCCCGAAGGTCCGGGCGGCACGGGCAATGTCGTGCAGGTCAAGGTTGGTAACCGCGGTGGTCACCACCTGCCGGTTCTTGTCGTAAACCGGATAGTGGAGCAGCGCAATGCAGACATTGGCTGCAGGCAAACCCGACATGGTCATTGCCCATCATCCTCGCCAAGCTCCCGAAGGCAACGGCGATCTGCATCGGTCAGCCGCGCGGTGGCCAGCAGGTCCGGGCGTTCCCGCAAGGTACGCTCCAGTGACTGGCAGCGCCGCCACCGGTCAATTTCCCGGTGGTTACCCGAAAGGAGCACCTCCGGCACCGAGAGCCCCCTGAACTCGGGAGGGCGGGTATAGTGCGGGTACTCGAGGAGGCCGTCGGAAAAGGAATCGGCCGCAGCCGACTCAGCGCTCCCCAGCACTCCGGGAATCAGGCGGGTGACGGCATCCGTCACGGCCATGGCGGCAATCTCTCCGCCGGTCAGGACAAAATCGCCGAGGGATATCTCGTCCGCACCGAAAAGCTCCCTCACACGTTCATCCACTCCTTCGTACCGCCCGCAGATGATGACGAGTCCCTCTTCCCGGGCGAGTTCCTCAGCCATCCCCTGATTGAACTGTTTTCCCCGGGGGGTGGTCAGAATCACTCGTCCCCTGGGATTCGCCTCAAGAACTGCCTCAAGGCAGGCGGTCAGCGGCTCTACTTTCATGACCATCCCGGCCCCACCACCGTAGGGGGTATCATCCGCTGTCCGGTGGCGGTCGACGGCGTAGTCACGGATATTGTGGAGGCTTATCTCCACAAGACCTTTATCCACGGCCCGCTTGATGATGCTTTCAGTCAGGGGCCCGGTGAACATGGCCGGAAAAAGCGTCAGAACATCTATTTTCATAGATCGAACAGCCCCTCCGGGGGGCTGACTTTCATGGTGCCGGCAGCCAGGTCGACGTCCAGGACCACGTCAGCCAGGGCGGGAATCAGGTATTCCCTCTCCCCGGCAGTTACCACGTACACATCATTACTGCCGGTGGCGATAATCTCCGTCAGGGTACCGAGCAGATCGCCCTGGTCGGTCATAACCCGCAGCCCGATGAGGTCGCACCAGTAATACTCTCCATCGTCAAGGGGGGGGAGTTGATCCCGGTCGGCATACAGTTCCCGTCCCACAAAGTGGAGCACCGTGTTGATCTCCGTATACCCCTTGAGTGACAGAAGCAGTTTCGTGCCATGCACGGAAGCCCCGGCAACGGCGAAACGCTCCATGTCGCCCGCGCTTCCCTTCAGCAGCACCGACCTGAGACCGGTCAGATTGGCAGGTTCTCCCGAGTAGGATATCACCCGCAGCTGTCCCCTTATCCCGTGGGTCGCAGCAATCTTGCCAATCAGAATCGGTTCGGTGCGGTCCGGCATTACTCGACGATTTTCAGGACAGCCTTCTTGTTATCCTTGGTGGAAACCGCATTCAACAGCGTCCGGATTGCCTTGGCGGTCCGCCCTTCCTTGCCGATGATCCGCCCCATGTCCTCTTTTGCCACGGTCAGCTTGATGACGGTCGTATCTTCTTCCATCTCCTCGGTTGCCTTCACCTGGGTGGGATCATCTACGAGCGCTTTGGCGATGGTTTCTACAAGCTGTTTCATGTCGGTATCCTCTGTCGATGTAGAATGTCCGGCGGACCGGGGGGAACAGGATTACACGGCCTTGGAAACGAACTTCTCCCAGATTCCGGCTTGCTTGAGGATCTGTTTGACGGTATCGGTCGGCTGGGCGCCCTTGCCGAGCCATTCCAGCGTCTCGCTCTCTTCGAAGGTGACGGCCGCGGGGTTCTGGTTCGGGTCATAGGTGCCCACATTGGCGATGAAACGCCCGTCGCGCTTGGATCGCACGTCGGCAACGACTATCTGGTAAAAGGGTTTCTTCTTTGCGCCTGCCCGGGCAAGCCTGATTTTTACTGCCATTTCTTCCTCCTGGTGGTGTGACGGTCCATGGACCGCCTGAGAGTCTAGTTTATGTAGTCTGTAAGTATAACCGACGTCATGAAAAAGGGAACATCCCCTTGCCAAGTCCACCCATCCCCTTCATGAGTCCCTTGGGGCCGAGCTTCTGCAACTGCTTCATGACCCGCTGCGCTTCGGTGAAGCGCTTGAGAAGCTGGTTGACTTCCTGCACTGAGGTACCGCTCCCCTTGGCTATGCGGAGACGACGGCTGCCGTTGATAATGCTGTGATTGGCACGCTCCGCGCGGGTCATGGAATCGATGATCGCCTCGATCCGCTTCAGCTCCTTCTCCGAAGGCTGGGCCCCCTGGAGCTGTTTCATCATCTTGCCGACACCGGGGATCATCCCGAGAATCGAATCGATGGACCCCATCTTCTTGATCTGCTGGAGCTGGGACTTGAAGTCCTCAAGGTCGAACTGGCTTTTCTTCAGTTTCTGCTGAAGCCGTTCCGCATCCTTGGCGTCGAATACCGACTGGGCCTTCTCCACCAGGGTCAGCACATCACCCATGCCGAGAATGCGCGACACCAGACGGTCGGCGTGGAAAACCTCGAGGGCGTCAAGTTTCTCGCCGATACCGGCAAACTTCACCGGCCGGCCGGTGACCGCCTTGATGGAAAGGGCGGCCCCCCCCTTGGCGTCGCCATCCAGCTTGGTCAGCACCACACCGGTGATGTCGAGGCGGTCGTTGAAGCCGCTGGCGACGTTGACCGCTTCCTGGCCGGTCATGGCATCCGCCACGAACAGGATTTCCCGAGGCTCCACGGCCCCCTTGATCCTGACCAGCTCGTCCATGAGAAAGTCGTCGATCTGATGCCGGCCGGCGGTATCAAAAATGACCGTATCGAAACCCGAACGCTCGGCGTACTGCAAGGCATTCCGGCAGATATCCACCGGGTCCTGATCGGCCCGGGCATCGACCACTTCTATGGACAACTGCCGCCCCAGGGTCTTCAGCTGCTCGATGGCCGCAGGCCGGTAAACATCGGCCGGCACCAGCAAAGGCCGCCGGCGCTGACTCTTCAGGTAGCGGGCAAGCTTCCCGCAGGTCGTGGTCTTTCCGGCCCCCTGGAGACCGACCATCATGATGGCCACCGGCGGCTTCGCTGCCAGGTCGAGGCTGTTGTCTTCGCCTCCTCCCATGAGGGCGACCAGTTCGTCGTGAACGATCTTGATCACCTGCTGGCCAGGGGTAAGGCTCTGCAGTACCTCGGTGCCGACCGCACGGCTTCGGACCTTTTCGACAAAATCCTTGACGACCTTGAAGTTGACGTCAGCCTCGAGAAGCACCAGCCGGACCTCGCGCAGGGCATCCTTGACGTTTTCCTCGGTCATCACCCCCTGGCCCCGCAACTTCTTGAAGACCAGGTCAAGCTTATCAGAAAGGTTTTCGAACATTCAAACCCTAGTTATTTCTTATGGTTGGCGAGCAAAGCACAATCACCGGCTTCGGCTCGCAGATATCCACCAGTAAAGAGGTTAACTATAGTGGGGGGCAAGAGTTTTTGTCAAGACAATTTTTCCCGCGCACTTTCACCTTTCTCCTCACACCCGCACGACCGAACCTGCCGTGAGCAGACTCTCGGCGATGGTAAACATGTTGGTCACCGCTCCAGCCAGGAGTTTGTTCCTGCGATTGAAATAATCGAGACAAATGCCGCAAGAAAAAACCTCTACACCCCGGTTAACCAGCGTCTCCAGCACTTCAACGACATCCGACCCGTCGGTGGTAAGAAGGACACCACTGTTGACGAACAGGACGCGATCCGGCAACCGGTCCAGTTCCAGCAGGGTAATGATGAAGTTCTTCATGAGCAGACGCCCCAACTCTTCCGGACCATCCCCCATTCGATCGGATGCAATGAGCATCACGGTCGGACCGATCGCTGTCCCGCCTCCATCCCTGGAAGCTGTCGCCTCGCCCGTTATCACCAGGGCAACACCCTCCTCCAGGGCCGTTTCCGTCACCACCAGCCCACGGTTCGCAGCGTAGCGGGTCACGTTCTCCCGGGGCGCCCCATTGTCCAGAAGCACCTGAAGCGCCTCTCCCGGCGCCTCCTCCAATGACCGCTTGACGGTAACCACCGGCAGCGGACAGGCCATATTCCGACAATCTATCGTTTTCATCGTATCTCCTTTTAAAATCGGGGACCTGGTATCGGGGACCGGTAAAGGACTAATCCCTAATCCCTAATCCCTAATCCCTAATCCCTAATCCCTAATCCCTAATCCCTAATCCCTAATCCCTAATCCCTGGTCCCTGGTCCCGGTCTTCGCATACTTCCCGTCCAGGCGAACGTAGATCACTTCCGGAACGAGCCCCGACTCCGACAGCGCCTTTTCCACAGCCTCCCGGTCCGATGCAGCGTACCTTATGGCAAGCCCGCAGTCGGCACTGAGGTCTCGGGGGGCAGGGATGAGCAGCATCGCCACGTGACGACTCTTGAGGATTTGCTCAGCCTTCATCACCCGGTGGATCGAGTTGAAAATCGCCACGTAATCACCTTCTTTAACCATATATCACCACTCCACCTCTCTCCCGGCAGGATGCCGGCCTGGCAAGTCATCGCATTCGAGATGCGGATTGACAAAATTTTGCCAAATCCCTACTATGGGCCGATGCACCCGCTCGTGACCCTCATATGCCTCATTCTGCTCGCCCTTGCCATCAACGTACCTTTCGGCTACCTGAGGCAGAGCTGTGAAAAATTCACCTTCGGCTGGTACTTCTACGTCCACATCTCCATCCCCCTCATCATCTATCTCCGCATCAAAGCCGGCTTCAGCTGGAAACTCATCCCCCTGACCCTGGGAGGAGCGGTGGCCGGCCAGATTATCGGGGGGTACCTCCACCGGAAGCGTCATGGCAATCAATGAAAAGCGGCGAAAAATGCCACGTCCCCTGGCCGTAGCCGACCTGCTCGCCACGGCACTGCACGGCAAACCAGTCGAGAAACGGCTTCAGGAAGGAAAGATCTGGCTCCTCTGGGACGGGACGGTCGGCCCTGCAATCGCTGCCCAAGCCCGTCCGACCGGGTTTCGCGACGGAGTATTGACCGTCACGGTCGCCAATGCCCCCTGGATGCAGCAACTCACCTTCCTCAAGCGGGACATTATTGCCCGGCTCAATGTCCGGCTCGGATGCGACCTCGTCAAGGATATCTACCTGCGGGCCGGTCAGCCCGAAACTCAGCCCGTAGCGGTGAAATCCCCGCCGCCGCCATCACGCACCCTTTCCCCCCCCGAACGGGAACGGGTAGTCGAGCAGACAGCTGCCGTGGCAAATCAGGAACTGCGCGACGCCATTGCCGGCCTGCTGAGCAAGCACTTGGCAACGGAGCCCCCGGGCAGGAAGAAATGAACGTCAGCGGAACATGTTATCCCATCACTTCGTAGACCGCAACCCCCACACTTGAAGGGTCCCGGAACAGGAAAAATAATTTCAGCCCGGGAACAGGTCTGAAACCCGCCCCCTTTTCCACGTAGACCCCGCTGGCTCCTTCAACGAAAAGGGGCTCGTACAACACTCCCAACTGCGGACGCAAGCCGGCAAGTGCCCCATCGACAACGATATACCGGGCGCCGTCCTTCCGGGCCGTTGCCACGATCTCCTCGAGACTGGCCTGGGGCATGTCTACCCACCCCCGGTCCGCGTAGAACCCGACCCTTCCCCAGCGTGTCATTATCCTGGCAGACTTCGGCAGATACTCGTTCAACAGCAGGCCTATCCGTTTGTGATCATACCTCCCCCCATCCTGTGAAAAGTGATAGGGGATATTTCGGTCTGCAGGGACCTGCCCCGCGAGAAGATAGAGCGCGAACAGCACCGTTGCCGCCAGCGAGAACATACCTCCCGCCCCCCGCAGGGTAAGGAGCGGATGGCGGTCCATTCCCACAAGGGCGAGTGCCCGCGTCTCCATCCAGAGGGCACCGGCAGAAACCCACAGGAAGAATACCGGCAGGTACGGCTGGATATACTCCGGCCCAATGAAGAAAAAAACGATGATGATCCCGAGCGGCGCAAAGGTGGCAACCAGAAAGGCCCGCTCCTTGAGGTGCTCCCGGCTCCAGCCGCCGGCGCAGAAGCCGAGCAGGCCGAAAAGCCAGATAACGGGAGGGACGAATTCTCTGGCGAATTTCTTAAGATTACCGGCACTATTCTGGCGGAGAAAGTCCGGATACTGTCTCACCACATCCAGGTAACCGATTTCCTGGAACGCGGGATCCCTCTTCAGGTCGGGCCGGCCGAGAAATTCCATCAGGGAATCGGCAAGGGCAACGCGGCTCTTTCCCGTAAGCTGCCACGTGCCGGTTACCTCATGGAGAAAGTAGGCATAGGGTAAAAACACGACAACGAATGCACCCCACCCCGCCAGCAGACAGGCGAATTGCCGGCCGTTACGTTGTATCGCCGCATCGACCGCGAGGACAAGGGAAAGGGCAAGAAAAACCAGTACCCCTTCGGAACGGGTAAGGTGCGCCAGCCCCATGGACACGCCACCGGCCACGGCATATGCCAACGATCTGTTCCTGCAGGCATGCCAGACGAGATACGCACCCAGCAGTACCAGGGTGATGTAGGTTGACTGGCTCATCACCTCGTTCGACCATTGCCGGAGACTGGGCCAGGCCATGACGAGCACGGCGGCCATGATGCCGACCCGCCGGTCGAAAAATTCCCGGCCGAGCAGATAGACCGGCACGACGAGGAGACTCCCCATGAACATGGCGGCCAGTCTCCCCGCAAGCTCTATGTCGCTGAACATCGTATGAAAAAGGGCCACGAGCAGCGGATAGAAAGGGGGGAAATGGGTGGCGCCGGCCAACCCCCTCCCGCCGAGGATGTCCCGGGCGATCTGGGCGTAGGCGACGCCATCCGAAGATATGACCCGGTAGAACTGCAGGAAGTAGAACTTTATCCCCAGGGCGACAAGGAACAGAGCCCCCATGAGGAGAAGGTCCCCTTTGGTCAGGTTCTCCGTCCCGGACGGCTCATTTCCCCGCACAACCGCCCCCCTTGGTAAAAATTGCCGCACCGGCCAGCCCCATCTTCGCCAGCCTGAACTGTACCGCCGTTTTCAGAACCCCCAACCCGTAAATCACGCTGCGCCTGAAATTTATGGATGAAGCGTCATCGAAATACTTGGTCGGACAGCTCACTTCGCCGATCCGGTAGCCAAACCAGACGACCTGGGCCAGCATCTGGTTGTCGAACACGAAGTCGTCGGAATTCTTCTCCAGCGGCAGGGATTCCAGGATTTCCCGGGAAAAGGCCCGGTAGCCGGTATGATATTCGGAAAGCTTGTGCCCGAGCAGGAGGTTTTCGAACAGGGTCAAAAACCGGTTGGCGATGTACTTGTAGAGCGGCATCCCTCCCTTGAGGGCACCGATGCCAAGAATCCGTGAGGCCAGCACCGCATCGAACTCGCCGAAGGCGATCATGGCCGCCATTGCCGTAACCAGCTTCGGCGTGTACTGGTAGTCGGGATGGAGCATGACCACGATGTCCGCACCGTGCTCCAGCGCCGTCCGGTAACAGGTTTTCTGGTTGCCGCCGTACCCCGTGTTCTGCTCGTGGACAATAGTCCGTATCCCCAGCCGTCGCGCCACCTCCGCGGTATCGTCACGGCTGGCGTCATCGACAAGAATCACCTCATCCACAAACTCGAAGGGTATCTCATGGTAGGTCATCTCCAGCGTTTTTCCCGCATTATAGGCGGGAAGCACCACCGCTATCTTCTTTCCGTTCAACATTCTATCGCTCGCTCCCCCCATTGACGTTCTTAATCTCTTCGCCACAATGCCTCCCCCCGTCACGGACAAACAGTGGCGGCAGTGCCTTCAACTCCCCCTTCCGCCCCTTCGCCAGTTCGGCCATGAACATCCGCGCATCGGCGTCCCCGTGCCCATGCACCATCCGCAGGCGAAGCGGTGCCAGCTTCAGGTCCGTCGCCAGAGTGAAGAACTCTACTAGCCGGGATGGGTGGGAGATGAAACATATCCGCCCCGTCGGTTTCACCAAGTACTTGGCGGCGGCCAGGAAATCGGCCAGACCGGCGGTCGACTCATGCCGGGCCAGGTCCCGCCCCGCCCGGGGACTGATGCGACCGGTACCGCGCCGCCGGTAGGGAGGGTTTGCTGTCACCAGATCAAAGGAAGAAACGGGGAAATGTGCCCGCAC
This sequence comes from Geomobilimonas luticola, assembly GCF_018476905.1. Taxonomy (GTDB): domain Bacteria; phylum Desulfobacterota; class Desulfuromonadia; order Geobacterales; family Geobacteraceae; genus Geomobilimonas; species Geomobilimonas luticola. The sequence goes on along the minus strand of NZ_JAHCVK010000005.1, from coordinate 110,011 downwards.
CCGACCCACATCCTCTTCCAGAATCGTCACCTGCTCACAGAGTCCATTGAGAAGGACATTTCGCTCCGCAATCCCGGCCATCACCTGCTGGTGTTCGACACCGACAAACTCGACATGTGCTGCCCGACGGGCCATCACCAGGGGGATCACACCGCAACCGGTCCCCAGGTCCACCCCCCTCTCACCATCCTTGACACCGGCAAACTCACACAAGAGGAGCGGATCGAGGGAAAAGCGGTACCCGTGACGGGGCTGGACGAGGCGAAGGTCATAGTCCCGCAGTTCGTCGATGGTTTCCTCACCCTTCACCTTTCACCATTCACCTTTCTTCTGTTTCTCCACTCCCGCGCCACCATAAAGGCAAAAAAAGCGAAGGAGGCCAGGGTCAGGTATTTGCCGACCTTGAACGGCAGCGGGTCGAAGGTGAATTCCACCGTGTGGGTCCCCGGCGCAAGGTACACGCCGCGCAGAATGTAGTCAACCCGCTGAATCTCGGCCGGTTTGCCGTCTACCCGTGCCCGCCACCCCTTGTAATACTTCTCACCCATGACCAGCAGAGAATTCCGGGTCACTTGGCAGGTCAAGGTTATCCGGTTGGCTTCGTACGTCCCGACGGTCACCTCCCCCACGTTGCCACTCCCCGACGCCATCGGATCAGCCAGAGGAAGGGAAGGTTGGGACTCCACCAGCGCCAGGCGACGCGGGTCGAAGAGCGGACTCCGGAGGAGCCCCAATTGTTGACGAGGTTCATTAGTAACAAGCACCGCAGGTACCAGCCACGCCTTGGGAAGCACGGTCCGGTTCTCCACCACTACTTCCACACCGTCGGGGGAGGTGAAAACCGGCGTGAACCTGCCCCCCAACTTGTCCTTTTCCTTCTCGTACTGCGCCTTGTCGTAAATGAGATATTTCACGTTCAGAAGGTCCAGCATGGCCGAATCGAAGGTAAACCCGTCAAGGAAATCCTGCCAGCGCTGTACCATCACCGGATTGGAGGTGAACATCACCGGGATGCCGTTGCTCGCATAATGCATCGGATCCCGGCCGTTCATGGGAAGGACCCGGTACGCCTTCGAATCCCGGGCCAGGTACTCCATCACAGGAGTTTTGGTTCCCCGCAGCGATGGGGGGAGATCCTGCAGCAGCATGAACTTGGCGTTCACCCGTCCCGTATCGGCCAGAAACAGGAGGAAAAGGGCCGGCAGCACGACCCTCATGGAGAACCATTTCCGGGCAAGTCCGAACAGCACAGCGGCATGAAGAGCCGCCACCACCGCCGCAATCGCCGTCTCCCTGACCAGGTTGTTCCAGCGGTTCATCACCAGCTGCGGGCCCTGCTCGTACCGGGTCGGCTGGGCAAAAGCGTCCATGAACCGACTCAGCCAGAAGTCCCGCCCGACCATCTCCACCGCAACCATGACGAGGAGCAGTGCCGGCAACGCCAACACGGCAACCATATACCGCTGGAACGCCCTTGTCCCGCGCACCCCGCCGTCGCGGAGGATATCGAGCCCCCGTGCGGCCAGAACCCCCAGGCCGAGGGCCGGGATGAACATCATCATCTTCGGCACCCGGAAGTGGTTGACCCCGGGAAAATGCTCGAAGAGGAACCAGTAGAAGGGGGTGTATTTCCCCATGGAAAAGAGGATGCCGCCGACAACGCCGGCCAGTGCCAGCCAGGTGTACCGGTCACGCCGGAAGATGAGCGGCAGCGGAAGGAGGAGCCAGGGGAGAAGCCCCATATAGTCGATGGTCTGGGTGAAGACCATCCGCCCCCAGTAGTAGGCGTCGATATCCCCGGTATTGTACCCCCCCTCCTGGCGGGAAAAACCGAACATGCCCGGGACGACGAAGGTCACCAGTTCCTCGGGGGGCATGGACCAGGACATGGCCTCTTCCAGGTTCAGTCCCCCCTGCCCCTGGTTGGCGCCGCTCTGCACGCCACGGGTGGTATCCTTGGACCAGTCCGCCAGGGGGATGAGGGAAATGGCCACGGTGGAGAGGAAGAAGAACATGGTCACCAGGTTGAGCCCCACCAGCCGGCCGACCTGACCCGGCGACCGCTGCCGTTCGGCAATCAGGATGCCGACAGAGCGACCTACACCGTAGACACCGATGCCGATACAGGTATAGAAGGCGATCTGCCAGTGCATGTTGAAGAACTGGAAGGCGAGCACGAATCCAGCAGTCAGGAACCAGATCACCCGCCGGCAGATGAACCCCTTTTCCAAGAAATAGAAGGCCCAGGGGGCGAAGCTGATGGTGGCGATCTTCTGGGCGTGGCCGGCGTTGATGAGGGAGGCGTTCTCCGGCACGATGGCGAACAGCAGCCCGCCGAGAAAGGCCGCCGTCCTGCTGCAACCAATGAGGCGACAATAGCAATAGGTCCCGGCGCCACCGACAAAGAGGTGAAAGACGATGAACCACGCTACGTTGGCCGGCGCCGGAATCAGCCAGAACAGCAGATTTCGGTAATAGAGGAACTGCAGGGAGAGGGTCCCCCCCCCCTCGGTCCCGCCGCTGTTGGCGTACATGTCCCAGCCGGCCTGCAGGTGGGTCCGGAACAGGTCAAAAAACCCCATATCCTTGAAGTGGCGAACGGTCCAGTAGAACTCGTTGGTGATGTCAGGTGCCCGGATAATCTGGTGGGTGAAGAGGATCTTGGCAAAATAGATGAGCAGCACCGCCAGCAACCCGGCCAATGCCAGCAGGTTTCTTTTCCGTTCGGTCATGTAAAATACTCCGATATTCTTTTCAGGCTTCAACGCAGAGGCACAGGGACGCGGAGACGCAGGAAAAACAATAAACCAAAGCTTACTCAAAAAGCCTTTCCAGTTTTCCCCTGTGCATTGGCGTCTCTGCGTTAAGCATCAAAAATCACAAACCATTTACTACCCGGTGAATACCATCTTTTACAAACTTTTCCCCGAAGTTGATTACCAAAGCAAGTTTCAGATCAAGCATTCTCAAGTAGGTCAGCGCCTGTGCCTCAAATATCGGGTTATATTGAGCAGCTGCCTTCACTTCAACGATAATCTGATTTTCAACCAATAAATCGAGGCGAAGTGGTGAGGCCAACAGATTCCCCTTATACTTTACCGGCACGGTTTTCTGGCGCTCAACTACGAAGCCACGTTGTTGCAGTTCCCAAGCCAATGCTTCTTCATAGACATTTTCCAATAAGCCGGGACCACCGAGATTTCTATGAACCTCAACAGCACAAGCGACAATATTTCCGCTTATCTGGTTTTCGATCATAATTTGCCCTTGCTCAGTAAATACCTAACGCAGAGGCGCAGGAAAACAGGTATAACCAAACAAAAAGATTCAAATAAGCTTTTCCGGGTGTTCCCCCTGCGTCCTTGCGTCCCTGCGTTAAGCCTTTCGCTGTAAATAAAACTCCTGCAACTGCAGCGAAAAATCCCGCCAGCTGAACTGCTCAAGAAGGTAACGTCTTCCCGTTTCACCCAGAGTTCGCCCTCTCGATGGATCGAGGAGCAGTTCCACCACCCGATCCGCCATCTCCTGCCAGTCGTCCGGGTCGCAGAGGATGCCGGAGGCGTCCGCACTGATGTACTCCGCCAGCTGTCCCACCCGGTCGGCCACTACCGGCACGCCGGCGCGCAGCAGTTCGGTCAGTTTTGCAGGACACTTGGCCCGGTTGACCAGGGTATCGGCAAAGGGGTAGATGGCAACATCCCCCGCAGCCAGATAATCGGGGAGGTCGGTCGGCTCAACCCACCCCGCCACGACCAGGGCCGGGGCAAAGCCCATCCGCTCGCCCGCCTGGAGGAGAAGGGCTTCTTCGTTGTTCCGCCCCTTCCCCACCACCAGGAATCTGACCTGGGGAACCCGCCGGCAGATCTCGGCAAAGAGGACGTGGAGCTTCTCCTGGTCGAATTCGAAAAAGCGCGTGTAGAGCAGCACCACCGGTGCACCGGGTGGAATCCCCAGCTTCTCCCTGGCGACGGCGCCGCTACCCGGAGCTACCGCTTCGACGCAATTGGGAAGGTAAAGTACCCTCTCCACCCCCATGCTCCGTACCCGCTCCTCAAGGGTACGGCTCGCAGCGGTCACGCCGGCGGCCCGTGGAGGAAGCCATGCTTCCTGGAAGTCGTAGACCCGGCGTTCCAGCCGCGAATACTGATGGAGGGCATTCATTCCCTCTCCCCCTTCCCAGTCATCCATGTCCACGAAGAGTGGGGGAAGGCGCACCCCCAGCCGTTGGAGAAGAAGGTGGAGCATGGCTGCCAGGCCGCCGTACCCCTTCGGCTTGAAGAGATGGACCAAATCGGGCTTTTCAGCCAGCATGGTCCGAAACATCCGCCCCGCCAGGACCGGCGCAGCCAGGGCCTTATTACGAGGCCCGAGTGCGACGTTGCGTACCGCAACTCCCCGAACCACCTCCGTCTTTCCCGAGTCCTCAGGGTTCGTGTAGGGGGGTGCAATGATGGTAACGGTATGGCCCGACTCCTGGAGCGCGGCCGCCAGCGGGACCATGCGGGCGATAACCGTCCCCTTGGGGCGGATGCCGAACGGTGCGAGAAAAACGATTTTCAAATCAGGCTTTCTCCAAGGGTTTATCTGTTTCAACAACTGGTTTCTTTCTGGCAAGAAGGTAGGTGGTCGATGCAAGCACATAGGCATTGGGTCTTTTCAGCAGAAGTTTGTCGAACGGTTTCAATACCATGAGCCCCACCATCTCCCAAATGAATCTTAGCGGTACTCCGATGATTTTCGGGAGATACTCCTTCATGAAGGTCGAAATAACGCCGACGACTGCGTTCATCGGACCGACACAGGGGCCGGAGGCAACAATATCGAAACCAAGAGACTCAAATGCGTACGTGTGCCCGGTCAACGTGTAGTTCTGGAAATGATAAGGATATCCATGATAAGCCTGCAAAAAAGGCGTAATGGCATAGACCCTGCCTTCCGGCTTCAAAACCCGCCACATCTCGGCAATGGCATTTTTCGGCTCCTGCAAATGCTCCAGCACCGCCTCGCAGTAAATGGCATCGACACTCTCGTCACCGTAAGGGAGCTGATGGGCATCGGCAATGATGTCGACATTGGGGAAAGGACCGATGTTCAGGTTGACCAGAGCAGGATGGGGCCGCTGGGGCCCCCCTCCCACCGATAGAAACAGCCTGTCGTCATCGTCTCCTTCGAAAATACTGTTGAAAGCTTCAATGGAAGCCACCGAACGAAAATCCTTCTCCCGGAGGGACTCGACGCACTTTCTCAGGAAAATCTTTAGACAGTTCTCCGGCATATACTCGTTCACCATCTGACGGGACGAGTCTGCATATTCCCCAGCCCATTCGGGGTCAATAACCATGACTGGTACTTTCCCGTTCAGCACTGAATATGACTCGGTTTTGTCTTGGGTAATGAGTTTGGAGCTGTCTTCATCATAGAAAAGTCGTTCCCGGGTTTTAGGAGAGACCAGACGGCCGGTCTCGGCTTGTTTCACAAAATCCATATCGGTCACTCTAGGTAATATCCGCAATCAGCTCTTGCCGGCGAACTTGCCCAATACCCCTTTTTTGTAGTCACAATAACCTGCTACAATCATCTTGAATTTCTCAATTTTTTTGTGTTCAAAAAACGCAATGACAATAACCTCTTTTGCAAATCTGACAAAGTTTTCATAATAAAACCGCGGTGCAACCGATTTGTATCTATCGACTACGTAGAATCTGTTTCTCGTTTTGTAATATCTTCTGAGGGGTGAATGGTTAGTGGCAATGAATATCCAGTATTTATGAATGTCCCCGACATTATGTTCAAGAAGTGCACGGTTTGACTGTATTGTCTTGTAACCTTTTTCACGCAACCGCAGACAATACTCGTGATCCACAAAATCAATGAAAAGTTCATCCATAAAAGGGCCTACCGCTTTATACACCGATAAATTAAGCAGGTTACCCGACGTCATTACCGTCAGCACTTCGCGACAAGAATGACAACTCCCTTTTGGTGCTGGTTCCGCTCTCGTAACATGAAAAGGGGAAACAATACCAACCTTGGCAGGATCCTGTCCATCAAGACAAAACAGCATCTTCTCCACCATGTCCGGCGCTGCGCTACTGTCCTGGTCCATGGTGAGAAGGAAATCGCAGCCCTCGGCAAGCGCCATTTCCGCGCCGATGTTCAGTGCGCGAGCTATTCCCTCGTTCTCTCCGTTGCGGACAAGAACCACCTTGTCCAAGGCGGCAATTGCGGAGACAGCGGCGGAAACGTCCCCCTCCGTATTGTCAACCGCAAAGATGGCCTCCACCTGACCAGCCCAGGTTCGGATATTAGCGACCACCTCAGGACCGGGATGGTACAGAACCACGACGGCAGCTATTCGAAGGGAATTCAGCACGAACCGCCTGCACATATAAGGTTATGCAACACATCGATCTCGACACCGTCACCCTTGAGATAGGTAACAGCCACGGCGTCACGGTCGATGGTCAGGACAAACAACCCCATGAGCCGTTTCGGTGCCAGCACTCCGTTCCAAGCTGCTTTTCTCAGTATCTGCATCGCCTCATCCTAGCCGACCAATAGCCGTATATATGCCTCATGCGTCTGCTGTGCCGCCTTATCCCATGAAAAATCTTGCCTAATCCGCCTGCTGATTGCCGACATATCCCGTTCCGTGGCAAGCTCGGCAAATATCCCCTTCCGTATGGAGCCATAATTCAATGGATCGACCGGGGTTGCAAACCCGGCAAAATAGGTTTCAAAAGGGCAGTAACGCCCATCAGCCACCACCGACCGACAGCCGTACCCTAACGCCTCCAGGCTCACCAGCCCCGTGGTTTCTCCGAGTGAAGGGAGAACGTGAAGGGCAGCATTCCGGTAGAACAGGGGCAGATGCTCGTGGGGGACCTCGTCGATGAAATACACATTCCCCCGCCGTCGCCCCAACTCCTCGACCACACGGAAATAGGCCGGGTTAACCCGTTGATTCCCGACAAAGAGGATCGGAAGGTGCCCGTCATCCATCAACGCCTTGACGGTGGAATACTGGTTCTTCCCCGGTTCGATCCGCCCCACCTGAAGGATGTAACCGGACGGCAAATGGTTCATCACGCCAAAGTCGGCATCTGTAGCCGGTTTTGGCTCGGCAACCGTAACAGCATTCACGACCGGTCGTGTTTTCGCCAGCAGCTCATCGGGATCAAGCCCCGACAATCGGGCCAGCACATCCGCCTCCTCAACCGAATTGGGCAGCAGCAGATCGGCAGCGGAAAGGGTCTGCCGCAGATACTCACGGTGATTGTGCGTGTATATTGTCGGCATTCCAACAACACCAGCAAGAAGCTTGAGCAACCGGGAAGCCAAATCTATTCGCCGCTCCGACAACTGGCATGCGGAGAGGCGTTTTACCATAAAGGTATAGGATACGACAGCAGAGAAATCCCACAGGACGGGAGAAAGGGCAACTTTCACCCCGGCGGTACGGCATTTTGTCAGATAGGCTTTCGTATCCTCGATTTTCTGGATATTGAAAATGTGGCAGAGGTCGTAATCTGCTGCATTCAGTTTCTCCGGGTCGGCAACGACATCAACATTCGCTCCATAGCTGTTCTGGAGCAGTTCCCGAGTCTGCAGGAGTTGGATCGTGTCGCCCCCCCTAACGGAGAGAAAGTCACTGCGGGTGCAAAAAGCGATATTCACTGATTACGCCCTAGGCTACAGGACTTGGGAATATGATGCTTTGCTATTGACCACCATTTACGTTTTTCCTCAAGGTAACAGATGAACCTGTTTCGCCCACCGGACACTGTCTTTGCCCTGTAATTTTCACGAAAAACTTCAAGATTCGTGCTGGCCCCGTCCCCCAGCATCTGAACAGTCACCGTATCAAGGAATCCTGTTCGCAGCTTCTCTCTTGCCCGTAGCAATAATTCATAGTCGCCGGCAATGCGATAAGAAGCATCAAACATCCCGTAGCGCTGAAATAACCGCCGATTGTGAAATGCTCCCGGATGAGCGACAGTCATGTTTTTTTTAAATTCTTGCCAATTCCAGGCGTCGCCGAAAATCCATCCTTTTTCAGTCACAGGATTAGTGATTTCAATGCGTGCCGAAACAAATTCCCGTTCACAAGCGGAATTCTGGATATACCGAATATATTCGCCAACGGCATCATCAAGATAGATATCCCCACTACCCAAGAATGCTATCCACTCGCCGTTCGCTACGCTCAGGGCCTTGTTCCAAGCATCATATATGCCACGGTCAGGTTCACTGACCCAATAATCAATTTTATCTGCATAGGTGCTCAGAATATCAAGGGTTTCATCCCGTGAACCGCCGTCAATAATGATGTACTCGATACATTCATATGATTGACTGATAACGCTCCTGATGGTTTTCTCAAGGTGCTGTCCATCGTTAAAAACACTGGTTACAATTGACACCAGAGGCATACCGGGAAAAGACTCGTTTTGCGTACAGGAAGTTCTGCTCCCCCCTTCCCCCAACCGCCCCGGAACTGCGGGGAGGGACATTAGCGACCCTAGCTGGCTCTGCACGAATGGCATGTATGTCTGGGGGATTTTCATCACAATAATCCTGCACACTAGAGTCCGCTTTAAACAAACCCACCGAAGATATACTAATCAGCAAAGGGTATCAGAGGCCAACATCTCTTTTATAACTGAAAAACGATCATATTATCGTAGCCCATTATGATGCGGAAAATCGGCGTTTCAAAGTTTTCAACGCAAGCAGTACAAAAAATTTCATTAGGCCGAAATGCCGAGCGATACACCGAATCACTGATTTGAGGTCAACCCCGAGAATCCGTTGACTCCAAGCATGGAAGGCAACATTAAACAGGATTTCTTCTCTTTCCAGAAAGCCATATTTAACATAAGGTTTTTCTAGATACCCTCCATACAGAGTAAACTGGTCCTCAACAATTGACAGTGACTTGCGGTTGGTCTGCGTCTCCTGATCTTCATGCTGACGATATCGGCAAATCACATCAGGCACAAACGCAAAGTACCCGTTCTCAAGAATATGAAACCACATCTCCATATCGGTAATCTGCTGATAGGCAGTATCAAATCCACGAACGGCAAGAGCTCTCCTAAAAAGGACAGATGTTGGTTCGCCGATTAGATTTCCTTCGACAAGACACCGCTGTATGACGTCAGTGCCAAGGACCACCTGTAAACTATCACCGAAGGAATGTTTAGCCACAGGTTTAAGGTGGGTATCTACTAACAAACGGGCACCGGAGACCAATACAGCATTAGTATAGCATTCAAGGGCATTTACCGACTCTTCAAGACATATCGGTTCCAGCAGATCATCAGCGCATAGGATTTTTACATATTCCCCTTGTGCCAGTTCAAGGCAGCGGTTCCAATTCCCCACCATCCCGATATTTTGCTCATTACAGTAGTAGCGTATCCGGGAATCACTTATTGTATATTTCTCAACAATATGCCTGGTATTATCATCTGAACAGTTATCTGAAATAATGAGTTCATAGTCGGAAAACGTTTGAGCCAGCACTGATTCTATAGCATCGGCGATAAACCTGCCGTAATTATAGGTCGGTATACAGACACTGACTTTATGAACGTTGTATTGTGTCAAAACCTGATAACCTTCAGAGGATTTAGCTTCATTATCGTCAAACGATCAAAATCATCGAGATATTTCCCGCTAGACATTGCGACACCAACCGCAACCGAGTAAAGAATACCTACTATGGAAAGGACTACATAGCCCGTAAGAGGGTATATGACGTCAAGGACGAGCAACGCTAATCCCGCACATAACGCTGTGAAAAAAGGTCGCAAAATACTCTGGGTATACATATCCCAAGTAAGGTTCTGGATATTCCGGTGCGCATTCCATATAAAGTAAATTCCTGAAACGAAGATTGATATGAGAATACCAATGATGATGCCGTAATAGCCGAGCCATTGAACGAGAGTCAGGCATAACACCAGATTCATCACTCCCGCCACGACCGATGACTTCATGCTTATCTGCGGTTTGTTTATCCCGTTAAGAATGAACGCCCCTGGCCCCGTCATAAGGGCTACCATATACGCTGCCATCAGCAACTGCATCGTCAAGGCACTCACCTCATAGCCAGTTCCCATCCATGTCCTGACAAAAGGATGTGCAAGGGCTATAACCAGAAACGAAAACGGTATCGCTGCCATGGTCATGTATTTGAATGACCTGCGATAGAGTGCAGCTACTTTTTCATGTTCATCGGTCGCATGTAGCGCAGAGGCGGCAGGTACCATCGGGGAAAAGATTGATGCGATAAAACTTCTGGCCTGGGTAGCTATTCTGTTGGCAACTTCATAGTAACTAACCGCCTCAAGCCCGATATAATGACTCAATAGCACCCTGTCCAACTGATACACCATCAACTGAGTGAGGTTCGTTACCTGCACCTTCCAACTGAAGGAAAAGATCTTTCCCAATATTTCCCGGCTAAAATAAGTAAAGGGATTGACTTTCAAGCGCGGAAACAATCGTTTGGTCACAAATACATTCGAGACAATAACAAAGACAGTTACAATTGCATTATTGTAGATAAGTCCCGACAAGCCATACCCATGTGAAATAAAAATGACGGTACCGCACGCGGTAATGACAGTTGAAGTCAGTGCGATAAGATTGCTGTAGCCCATCCGCTGGAAACCTATAATCAGTGAACCAAAAACCCCCATCAGCATATTTATAGAGAAAAGGATAATGGCAATGGTGAAGACATGGGTCGCCTTGCCTTGGTGTACCTGCGGAATACTCAGCATCCATTCAATGACAAATGGCAACACCATAATAAATATGCCACAAGAAACCACGCTCAGGAGCAGATATACAACAAGAGCGGTACTAATCAGCTGATTAAGACGTTGCGTATCGTCATGTGCCTTGTACTCGGCAATGAATTTGATAAGGCTCTCAGTAATACCGAAATCGCTTAGTTGGGCATAAGATGAAATGACCCCGACCAAAGCCCAAATGCCAAACTCTTCTTTCCCCAAGTGCCTAATAACATAAGGAGTCAGCATCAGTGTTATGGGGACGGTAAGAATGGTCCTGATAACATTGAACAGAGAGTTTTTTGCTATTCGTGAACTTGTCTCTGAACTCAAATAAGTACCTAACAGAATTTAGTGGTTTTATCTAACAAGAACATCTTTATGCCTAAGCCTAGCCGTAATCTTAAATCCCGCCCATAGGAGTGGGTTGCCCGGCAAAACAGCCCATCGTAACATTCGACATTTCAATCTGCAGGCTTGCCACAACGGCGCTTGTCAACACGCCTCAAAATAGCTTCCGCAAAGGGCGTACCAGCCCGTTAAGACAGGAAAGAACCGCAAAAAGCGGAAGGTTGTAATAGCGACACAATTCCCTGTAGACAGTTATCCCGCGGCATTTTCTTCCGATCTTCCAGACCTGCCGCGCTTTTCGGGTTGCATCTCATGCCGTGAACTCAATGCGCCCCTTCCATCCGTTCAATCCCCTCCTCAAGCCCCACCTTCGGTCTCCAACCCGGCAGGGACTTGCCGGCATTCCAGGGAACCATCACCTCACGTTCCCGGTAGGAACGCCCCCCCCACTGGATCGGCAGCGGCCTATCGAGCACCCGACCATAGGTCTCAACCAGTTCCCGGAGCCTGACCGGCGCGCCGGAAGAAACGGCATAGCTCTCGTGGCCAGGGACTAAATCCGCTAGCAGGCGTTCGGCAGCCATGAGAAAGGCATCTGTTACGTCATCGATATAGACAAGATCGATCAGCTGTTCACCCGGCGACATGGCCAATGGCTGCTGCTCCTGCGCCACGCGGCGCAGCAGGGTGAAGAGCTTCGGACGGGGATCGCCGGGGCCATAGGTATCGAACAGCTTCAGCGAAATTGCGCGAAGTGACGTCGCCTCCACGTAGTACCGCAGGATGTCCTCGAAGGCCTGTTTGGTTGCAGCATAGAGATTCACCGGCGAATAATCCCGGCTCTCATAATGTTGCCAGGACGTGCCGGTGTTGACCAGCCGGCGCACCCCATGCTTCACCATCGCTTCCAGGAGTTGGGCACCGAACAACACATTGCTCCTGACCAGCGATTCCACATCCTCGGGTCGGTGCTGGGCCAGGAAGAGGGACGCCAGATGGAACACCGTGTCAGGCGCGACTTGGCGGACGATATCCTCCAGCCCTTCTGTGGAGCCGTCGTGACGATGGACGGTGATGCGGTCAAGAATGCCAGAGATCGGTGACAGATCGGAATCGGCACGCAGAATCACGTGCACCGACCAGCCGCTCTCCACCAGCCGGCGGGCAACATGGGAACCGATAAAACCGGTTGCTCCGGTCAGAAGTGCCTTTCTCGACGCCATTAGTCTCCCCCTCCATAGCGGAACGGACTTTCAAACGCGGAGAGCGGCACGAACCCGGCATCCCGGGCCGAGACGACCGGCCGGTCGATTGGCCAGGGAATGCCGGCTGAATCCCAGCGGATGCCGGCGTCGTGCTCTGGTGAATAGACTGACGTCACCTTGTAGAGCATGAGGGCCGGGGCCGCAGTGACGCAGAAGCCATGGGCGAGTCCCGCCGGGATGTAAAGCATGTTTGCCCTCCCGTCGCTGAGGGAGAAGGTCTCAAACCGACCGTACGTCGGGGAGTCTGCTCTGAGATCGAGCACTACATCAAATACCTCACCGGCGACACAGGTGACGAGTTTCACATGATCCTTGGGAGGAAGCTGAAAATGGAGCCCTCGCAGCACATTCGCCCCGGAAAGTGAATAGTATTCCTCTGCATAACGGGTCGCAAGATTGTGTCGTGCAAATACCTCCTCGTGGAAGGTCTTGACAAAGAGCCCTCTCTCGTCGCGGAAAACGGGGGGTGTCAGTTCATAACACCCCGGTATGGCGGTCTCCCGGATATCCATATCCCTACTGTTTCCCCACGCTATCGCGGATTGTCTCAATCATGTACCCCACCATCTCCTCCATCATCCCCGGATAGACCCCTACCCAGAAGGTGTCCCGCATGATCCGGTCGGTGACAGGGAGTAATGATGAATTTTGAATGTTGAATTTTGAAGTGGAAACAACTCTAAAGCCCTTACCGGCGGCCCTCATCTCATCGAAACAGGGGTGCTTGATCAGGTTGCCGGCAAAGAGCATCCGGGTCTGGATCCCCTTTCCTTCCAGGTGATGCACCATCCGTTCGCGGCTGAGTCGTGACCCTTCCCGCACAGTGAGCAGAAAGCCGAACCAGGAGGGATCGGAATTTTCGGTTGCCTCCGGCAGAACCAGGCGGTCTTCCAGGCCGGCCAGCCCATCGCGCAACAGCTGCCAGTTCTTCTTTCTGGCCTCGATAAAGCCCGGAAGCTTCTCCAGCTGGGCGCAGCCGATGGCCGCCTGCATGTCGGTCACCTTCAGGTTGTAGCCGAAATGGGAATAGACGTACTTGTGGTCATAGCCAAAGGGGAGTTCGCCGAACTGCTGGCCGAACCGGTTGCCGCAGGTGTTGTCCCTGCCGGAAGGGCACCAGCAGTCCCGCCCCCAGTCCCGGAAGGATTCCACGAGACGTTTCAGCTGCATATCATTGGTGTAGACCGCCCCCCCTTCTCCCATGGTCATGTGGTGGGGGGGGTAGAAGCTGGAAGTGCCGATATGGCCGAAGGTGCCGGTATAGTGGAACTCGTTGACAGTTGAAAGTTGAGGAGTTGAAGATGCATCGTTGAACTTGTAGCGGGAGCCCAGGGCGTCGCAGTTGTCCTCGATGAGCCAGAGGTCGTGCCGGTCACAGAAAGACTTTACGGCAGCGATGTCGAACGGGTTCCCCAGGGTGTGGGCTACCATCACCGCTCTGGTGCGATCAGAAAGAGCTGCCTCCAGTTGGGTCACATCGATGTTGTAGGTGGGGAGAGATACGTCCACGAACACCGGCACGGCCCCGTACTGGATGATCGGCGCAACCGTGGTCGGAAACCCGGCGGCGACGGTGATGACTTCGTCACCTCGGTTGATCCGCCTCTCACCCAGCTTTGGCGAGGTGAGCGCCATGAAGGCAAGCAGATTCGCGGAGGAGCCGGAGTTGGTCAGGGAGCAGTGCTGTACGCCAAGGAACCCGGCAAATTTCTGCTCGAATTCTTCCGCGTACCGTCCGGTGGTGAGCCAGAAATCCAGGGACGCATCGATCAGGTTCGCAATTTCCTGTGTGTCGAACACCCGGCCGGCGTACGGGATGCGATCGCCGGGAACAAAAGGCTTCACCGGCTTGTGCCGGAATTCATAATAGTTGAGTGCAGCCTGGATCGCCGCATCCCTCAATTCCTGCTCCGTCCCTCTCGCACCTTCCACGTCAACCTCCTATTAGTGCTATAAACAGTTGAGACACCTCAAACATTCCAGCGCCTCAACACCACTCCCCACTATATGCTCTGATCTGGGCAAGACAGGCACTCCGCAGATCACCGCCATCGCGATACATCTTCGTCCACGCCACGATGCTCTCAAGCGCCGCCTCAAGACTCCAGCGGGGCTGCCACCCCAGTTCCGCCCTGGCTTTGGAGCAGTCGAGCTTCAGATAGCGGGCCTCGTGGGGATGCTTCCCCTGGTCGAGCTCGTAGCTCGCCCCCTCCCCCCACCGTTCACAGAGACGTTTTACCAGCCACTCCACCGGCCGGGCATCACTCTCGGCAGGACCGAAGTTCCATCCTTCCCCGTACCGCGCGCCATCCTCGTACAGCCGCTGCGCAAGCACCATGTAGCCGGAAAGCGGCTCCAGCACGTGCTGCCAGGGACGGATGGCATGGGGGTTGCGAATCCGCACCGGCTCGCCGGCCAGAATGGCGCGGATGATATCGGGGATAAGCCGGTCGGTGGCCCAGTCGCCGCCGCCGATGACGTTGCCGGCCCGGGCGGTGGCCACGGCTGCGCCGTGGCGTTGAATCGTTGAACTGTTGAACTCTTGCGTCGCAAAATATGAGGAGCGGTAGGCGGCGGTAACCAGTTCGGAGCAGGCCTTGCTGTTCGAATAGGGGTCGTACCCGCCAAACGGCTCGTTCTCCCGGTATCCCCAGACCCATTCCCGGTTCTCGTAAACCTTGTCGGTCGTGACGTTGACCACGGCCCGGACGCTCGGGCAGTTGCGCACCGCCTCAAGCAGGTTGACCGTCCCCATGACGTTGACGGCATAGGTCTCCACCGGAATCTTGTAGGAGTCCCGCACCAGCGGCTGGGCCGCCATGTGGATCACGATCTCCGGGGCAGCCTTCGTCATCTCCCCCTTGAGCCGGTCCAGGTCCCGCACGTCAGCAGTGATTGACGTGACCAGTTCCCCTACCCTTGCCGACTCATAGAGACTCGGCACAGTCGGCGGCTCCAGCGCATAGCCGGTCACTTCCGCACCGAGACTAGCCAACCAAAGACATAACCAAGAGCCCTTGAAACCAGTGTGCCCCGTAAGGAAAACGCGCTTCCCCTGCCAAAATCCTGAATTCACCATTCCCCCGTCCCCAGTCCCTGGTCCCCAATCCCTTATTACCACAGTTTCCA
Organism: Geomobilimonas luticola; assembly: GCF_018476905.1. GTDB lineage: Bacteria > Desulfobacterota > Desulfuromonadia > Geobacterales > Geobacteraceae > Geomobilimonas > Geomobilimonas luticola. Next base: position 94,461 of record NZ_JAHCVK010000005.1, on the reverse strand, counting down.
CGGTGCCCGTCCGCTGTTCCAGAGCTCCTCCAGATGCTGTTTGTCCCGCAAGGTATCCATCGGCTGCCAGAACCCGCTGTGCTTAAACGCCATCAGCTGCCCATCCCGGGCAAGCCCCTCCAGCGGTTCTTTCTCGAAGATTGTCCCATCACCGGCGATACGATCGAGAATCGACGGCTCAAGGACGAAAAAGCCGCCGTTGATCCAGGAACCATCTCCGGCAGGCTTTTCCTGGAAAGAGAGGATTGTGCCGTCCTCTCCCATGTTCAAGGCACCGAAGCGGCCGGAAGGCTGGGTAGAGGTCACCGTGGCCGGCTTGCCGTGGCTTCCGTGGTAACGCACCAGCTCGGCGACATCGACATTCGCGACCCCGTCTCCGTAGGTGAGCATGAACGTTTCGTTCTCCAGGTACGGCGCAACACGCTTGAGACGCCCCCCCGTCATGGAGTCCATCCCCGTATCCACCAGCGTCACTTTCCATGGTTCGGCATACTGCTGATGCACCTCCATGCTGTTGCTGCGCATGTCGAACGTGACGTCGCTCATATGCAGGAAGTAGTTGGAGAAGTACTCCTTGATCATGTACCCCTTGAAGCCGAGGCAGATGACAAAGTCGTTGAACCCGTAGTGGGAGTAAATCTTCATGATGTGCCAGAGAATCGGCCTGCCGCCGATCTCAACCATCGGCTTCGGCCGCACCACCGTCTCTTCACTGAGGCGCGTCCCCAATCCCCCGGCAAGTATGACGACTTTCATGCAACCTCCCTGGTATGTTCTTTTACATTTCGTACCCCTTCGCTGGCAGAACGGATTCTCCGTTCCGGCACACCGAGGTGTTCCAACTGTTCCCGGAGTTCCCCCATCCGCTTCAGCGAAGAGATAACGATAGTGTCATTGCCCGATGCAATCCCCGGCGCGATCTCCATAACCTGCAGACCGAAGAACTTCTCCCCCGGAACGACATCGTCCAGAACCGCGACCAGTTCGAGCCCCGCCTCCTGCAGGGAGAGGTACGCAATTTCCGCAACCTCGTCCACACCACAGAACACTACCTTCATTACACCTTCGGCCTTGAGTGACAGAAAGAGCGCCAGGTAGTCCTGCCGGGCAACGGTGTAGAGATTGGTGAAATAGCTCAGGTGCTGGTAGGCAAGCCGGCTCTTCTCGGCAATGCCCGTGGGGGTGAGGAGATAGGCGTAGCGGTTGCGGGGGAAGTTCTTGACCCGCACGTACCCCTTGGCCACCAGGTTTTTCAGGTAGGAATTCACCAGCCCCACCGCAATGCCGGCCCTACGGGAAAGTTCCCGCTGGGAGAGGGGTTCCTCGCCGGCAATTTCGGAGAGGAGGAGGAAGGAACGGTACGAATCGACGGACTTGTCACTGTGATCGTTCATGGAATGAACAGTACCGGAAATACCATAAAGAGGCAAGGGAAATGTTCATCATATGAACAGTTGTCCCCTCCCCCAGCGGGGGAGGGTCAGGGAGGGGGAAGAAGGCACGAAGAATAACATTCAGGTACCCTGCTCATTCAACGCATCATAAATTCTCTGCAAAACTCCCTCCGTATTTGATAAAACCTCGCTGTTCCAGAACCGAATGACCTTAATATCATGAGTTGCCAAGAATGCCGTACGTTCAGCATCCCGAATCTTTGCATCCGGAGCATTATGCTGTCCACCATCAAGCTCAATTGCCAATTTTGCTTCGCAACAGTAAAAATCTAGAACAAATCGTTCCACCGGATGCTGGCGGCGAAATCGGAACCCGCCTAACTGCTTGCGACGCAAACAATACCATAACAACTGTTCAGCATCAGTCATCGTACGGCGAAAGGCTCGGGCAGCTTCAAGCAGTGGAGTTGGAACGGGAGACGGCAAGAACAGTGTTTTCTCACGGTCGGTTGACATTTGTTTCTATCCCTCGATGCATCCCCCCTCCTAACCTCCCCCCGCTGGGGGGAGGAACACTTAGTCCCTGGCAATTCCCTCCCCCAGCGGGGGAGGGTCAGGGTGGGAGAGGGATCAACTTTCGGTAAACAGCGATGAGTTCTTCCCCTCGAGCCTGCCAGGAATGCTCCTCCACCGCTTTCCGGCGACTGGCGGCAGCGAGGGCGGCACGTCTAGCACTATCTCCCGACAACTTTTCCAGTTGAGCGGCCAGATCGGAAACATCGCCGTAGCGGGCATACACGCCGGCATCGCCAAGGATCTCCCGGTTGATGGGGGTGTCGAACACAACCGTCGGCAGACCGCAGGCCAGGTAGTTGAAGAGCTTGCCGTTGGCCTCGGCGAGGGAGACTTTCGGGGAGACGGCCAGGTCGCCGGCACTGAGCCAGCGGTATGCCTCGTCGTAGTCGATCCGGCCGGTGAAGGTCACCAGTTCGGCAATCCCCATCTGCTCCGCCTTCCGTCGGTAGGGCTCCTCAGGGAAACCCATGATGAGAAAATGGAGCGGGCAATTCCGCTTTTTGAGAAGGGTTATCGCCTCCAGGAGAAGGTCAGTACCCTGGTAGGCATTGAGGAGTCCGAGATAGACCGCAAGCGGCCGGTCGGGGGGGATATTGCTAGATGATGTGTGAACTACTCGACGTGCCCCCCTCCTTCCTCCCCCCTCCGGGGGGAGAACACTTTGCCCTCCCCCAGCGGGGGAGGGTGGGGTGGGGGTTGATGACGAGTTATTGAGCGCCTTCCGTGCCTCGTCCCTGGGGATGGGCAGAAACTCATCGGTGTTCACCCCGTCCATGAGCCCCAGCACCTTTCCCGGCGGAACCCCCCAGTTGTCCCGCAGATCAGCGGCAGCGGCACCTGAACTGGTGATGATAAAGTCCGCCCCCCCGTTGATGAACCGTTCCAGTGCACTGAAGAAGCGATGGAGCAGGGTTTCCTTGCGGATGAAACCATGGTCGATGATTTCTGCGGTGAGGCTCCCCTGGCAGTCGAACAGCAGGGGAATCCGGAGGAGCATTTTCAGAAACAGGCCGATGAAGGCCCCCTCGTGGAGATGGGCATGGATCAGATGGGGGCGAAAGGTCCGCGCCGTCTTCAGCGCCCTGAAAAAGAGGAGGATATCCAGATAGGGCTTGTGCCAGGAGGGGCCGGCGGTGAGCTTTTTGTACCACGGGATACGGGAAATGCGGTCCGTGGGTATTCCCGGCATGTCGCGGCCGAGGTGATAGGTAACGATCCGGACCTCGTGACCGCGTGACATGAGGACACGAGCCTCTTCATATATCCGGACATGGCATCCCCGGTCAGCAAAGTAGGGGGTGGGGGCGAGCATCAGAACCCGAAGGGTTCTCGGGACTGGGGACTGGGGACTGGGGATTGGGGAAAAGCTAGGCACGTGTTGTCACCTTATTACGGTAATGGCGGATTAATCCATTCAACATTTTCCGAACTGACATAATTCTATTCAGCATCGAATCAGAATCTATCAAATAACCCAGGTTGTTTGCGATTATGATTTGTGTCTCAAGCTCTGCCGCTGAAGCCAGCGCAATATACAGAAACTGTACAAATTCCTTTTCTGTTTGCCGAGATGCCCCTTCGGCAATGTTTGACGGAATAGAAACCGCCGCCCTTCGTACCTGATTTGTCAACCCATATAGCTCTTCTTTGGGGAAAGCGGTCGTCAGGGAGTAAATCTCCGTAACCATTCCCATGCTATATTTCCAAACTTCCAGCTCTTTATGATCCCGCATTTACCAGTCCCCAGTCCCCAGTCCCCAATCCCTAGTCCCCGGTCCCCGGTCCCCCAAATTGATTCGTTCCTTCACCACATACACCGACTTCCCCTGTGATTCGTGGTACGTACGGGCGTTCAATTCGCCGAGCAGGCCAAGAACGATGAACTGCACCCCCATGAAGAGCAGGAAGGCGGTGAGGATGAGGAGGGGGTTGCGGTTCATACTCATATGTTCGAACAGCTTCATGTAAATGGTGAGGCTACCGCTGAAGAAACCGGCCATGAGCGTGTAGATCCCCCACTTGCCGAACAACTGGATCGGCTTGGTGGAGTAGCTGAGGAGAAACTTGACGGTCATCAGGTCGAGGATGACCCGCATGGTCCGGGAGATGCCGTACTTGCTGGTGCCGTGGAGCCGGGGGTGGTGCCGCACCGGCAGTTCCGCCACCTTGGCCCCCACCTGGGAGGCCAGGGCCGGCACGAAGCGGTGCATCTCCCCATACAGGTTAATACCGTCCAGCACCTCCCGCCGGTAGGCCTTGAGGGTGCAGCCGTAGTCGTGGAGGTGCACACCGGTCATGCGGGAGATTATCCCGTTGGCGATGATGGAGGGGAGCTTGCGATTGATGAAGGTGTCCTGGCGGTCCTTGCGCCACCCCGACACCACGTCGTACCCCTCGTGGATCTTCGCCAGGAGAAGCGGGATGTCCGTCGGGTCGTTCTGCAGATCGCCGTCCATCGGGACCACCACCGTGCCGGTGGCGGCATCGAAGCCCGCCGCCATGGCGGCAGTCTGGCCGAAATTGCGCCGGAAACGGATCACCTTGACCCGTTTGTCCCGCGCCGCGAGTTCCTTCAGCAGGGGGAACGAACCGTCTGACGAACCGTCGTCCACCAGGATCAGTTCGTACTCCAGACCGGTCGGGGCCAGCGCCGTCTCGATGCTTTCGTGGAGGGCGGAGATGTTCTCTTCCTCATTATAAATGGGTACCACTATGCTTAAATCCATATGTATCTCATTTCTGTCCTGACAGACGTCGGACCTTCTCCCGTAAATAGGGGAGATAATTCCTCACCTGGGCCGTGGCGACGGGAAATTCCGCATCCCCGTAGGCCTGGAATATTTCGTAGTTTTTCAGTGCTGCCTCTGGATTCCCCAGCATATCCTCCACCCTCCCCAGCGTAAGGTATGCCTTGAGGTTGAACCGGTTAAGTTCCAGGGCCTTTCGCAGATGGTCCCGCGCCGTGGCAAAATCACCCGTCAGGATGTAGCTGTCGGCTACACCCGACTGGACATAGCTGGAGTCCGGGTTTACCTGTACCGCATGGCGCCAGAGGGTGTGTTCAGTCAGCCAGAACCTGTTCTGCCGGACCGTAAGGAGGGCAAGTACAAGAAGAAGGGAACAGGAGCCAGCCACCAATGCTTTCGAGTGCCACCGCTCGAGCACCCAGGAAGCCAGAAGCGCAATCCCCGGCAGACAGGTATACATGTAGCGGTCGGCCATCATGTACGAGATGGGTACGATATTGGCGACCGGCAGGTACATGAGAAGAAACCAGCCGCCGGCGAAGGTAAGCAGTGGCTGACGGCTTGCATTCCACACTACGCAAAAAACGAGGAGCACAAGCAGAGCCGCCCCGGCCAGCGCGCCAGGTTGCAGCCTGTCGCTGGAGAACCGGATCGCATACTCGGGTGCCAGGTTGAGCGGCATCAGTATCTTGCCCGCATAGAGTACAACGACCTTGAGTGCACCCATGTAATAGGGGAAATGGTCGAGGGAGTCGGTGAAACCGTTCTTGGTGTAGGGAGCCATCAATTGGGTGGCGGAAAACATCCCCCGGTAGTGGTAGACCGTTGTTCCGAGCAGCGTCATCGCGGCACACGCCAGCAGCAGCGGTCTATGCAGCAGAAACCGTCGCTCCGCCGGAACAAAAAGATATTCGTAGAGCACTAAAATCAGCGGCATAAAGGCAGTGGAGACGTTGGAAAGAAGCGCGCCGGCACAGGCCAGTGTGGCCAGGACAACGAACAGAACCCGACTGCGCCCGCCGGATGCCATCCCTTTCATATACCAGAGAAAGGCAGTGAGGCTGAAAAAGAGTGCCAGCAATTCCTTTCGATGGCCCACATTCGCCACCGACTCGACCTGCAGCGGGTGCAGCAGGAAAAGCAGGACACCGAGAAAGGCGGGCAGTGGCCCGACACCGAGTTTAAGGAAAACCGCCAGCAGCAGGCAGCCGTTCAGGCCGTGCCAGAAGAGCTGCTGGGCGTGATAACCTGCCGGGTTCGTTCCGAACAGCTTGTAATCGACCATGTAGGAGAGTTCACGCACGGGGCGGCCGGGATACTGGTTCCGGGCAAACTCCGCCAGTGAATGGGTATCGGGGTTGTCCACCACCACATACCGGTCGTCGTAGGTCCAGTCGTTGCGGAAGGTGTTTCCATAGACGAGCAGGGTGACGCCCAACAGCGCAAGAAAGAGATACAGCCTCGGTATGTCTGCTAATTTCTGCATTGATAATCCTAAAAATGAAGGTGGTGTTGTCATGCGTGTTGCGTCTCCCCCCTCCTTCCTCCCCCCTCCAGGGGGAGAACTCATTCCCCTCCCCCGGCGGGGGAGGGATGGGGAGGGGGATTCTGTCAGACTCGGCCACCTCCACCCCCGGCAAATTCCTTCACCCACCGCAATGTGACTGCCGGCTCCCCTGGCCTGGGCTTCTTGAGCGGCCAGCCGACGAAACCACGCCAGAGCCCCGCCCCGTAGGCAAGGTGGATGGTCGGGAAAACGACCATGAGTAGCGGGAACATCTTCCACTCCCTGGTCTGTAAAGACCCGAGGCAAGCGGCAAGAAACAGCACACCTGCATACCACAAAAGCGGCAGATAGTAAACTGGGTTGGGGACGAACGGAACGCATGCCAGGTAGAGCAGCATGAGTGCCGGGAGAAAGGAGACGGGGCGAAAACTCCGGCTGATGAGGGTCTGCTCTGCACGCCCCCGGCCATAATTGAGGAACTGCCGCATGAAAGCCCGGAATGTCGGCCGTTGACTCCGGTAGACCGCAAGGTCGGGATCGTGAATGAGGACGCTCCCCCGTCGCCGCAACCGATCCATGAGCTCATTTTCCTCATTGGGATAGAGCCGTTCGTCCAGCCCCCCCAGCGCAAGAAACAGCTCGCGGCGAAAGCTGAGATTGCACAGGATCAGTTCATGATCGCCGGTCGCTCGTGCATGGCCAGTGCGGCGATACCGGTTCCGCATCCCCCCCCCACCCATGGGCGAGGCAAGTGCCATCCCGATGCTTCGCTGCAGGAGCGAATCGGTATCGGGAGTCAGGGACGGTCCCCCCACCGCCGCCACCGCCGGGTCGATATAGTGACATACGGCCCGGTTGAGAAAATCTGGCTCGGTGCGGGAGTCATCGTCCAGGAAATAGAGGATGTCGCCCCGCGCCTCACGGGCGGCCCGGTTCCGTTGCGCGCTCGGTTGCGACCCTTCGGCAACGATTATTTCCAGCAGATCGGCGGGATAATCAATCCTGGACAGCCCTTCAAGCGCAGTCACTGCCCCCCCCGGCTTTACCGGTACGATGATGGAAACCCTGGACTTCGAACTGGTCACTGCCTCTCCCACAAACAGAAAAACCGGGCAGACCCGGTGTTGTATGAGATGGTTGGTAGCCGTTTCGGACGGCGCCCTGGTATGACGGCTAGAAAAACTTCTTCATGTTGGCCGCAAACCGCTGCTCCACGCGTTTGACACTGTTCTGCTGGGTGCCGTAACTGTAATCCAGGCTTACCTGGAGTTTGTTGGCCGTGAAGCCTATGGACCCCGTGTAAATCTGCCCTTTGATGGCGCCAGGTTCGAGCAGGTAATACTGACTGGTTGCCGCCAGGTACAGGCGCTGAAGTGGGTAGTAACGGGCACCCAGGGAGATGCGCGTGACGGTGGAAGACGCGGTTGTCGACACCAGGCCAGACATCAGGCCGGAAATGAGGAGCGGCGAGCTTGTGCGCTGGTTACTGTTCTTGGTGTAGTCTATCTGTTCGTTGAGCTCCAGAATCTTGCGGTTTATGCCATTGACGCGGTAGAAGTTATAATTGAATTTCTGCGTCAGATCGATATAAGTGGAACTGTCACTATCGATCGTCTGTCGTTCATAAATGAAATTGAGCGAACCGTCCATGTTGCGGTTTGGCTTGTAACTGACAAGCGCGCTGCTGTTTAAGTCGTTATTGGTTCCCTGATTGCTGTTCTGGATCTGATAGCGATTGTTGACGTGCACGGACAGGTCCGCAACGGAATAGGATACGGTATTCGACAGGTTAGTTATGTAACTTGCCGGCTGGCCCGAGGCCATCAATACATCCTCGGACGCCGAAAGGGAAATGCTCAGACGTGCCAGAGGACTCCAGTTCACTGTGGCGCTGGAAACGGAGCGGGTATAGTCATTGATCGTCAATCCGTCCCGTTGAATGTACTTGTTGCTATCCGTGATTGTGTTGAAGTCATTGTTGACCGTAATGACCGCACCGTTAATGCCGGGGTTGGTGCCGGACCCCATCTGAAACCGCTGCTCCAGCTGAAAGCGCCATTTCGACGATGGGATGTAGGCAATACGGCCGTCAATATCCTGGGTCAGGTACGTGCTCGACGCAACGCCACTCCTCTCGGCAGTGAAATATTTTATGTCATAACGCCCGAAAAGCTCGTACCGGGAAGAGAAGCGCCGCGTGCTGGCGGTTTCCACAGCGCCTTCCAGGGCAAGAGTCTTACCGGTAGTGGTGGTATCGTAGTATTCAACGGAAGCGGACGGCGTGAGGGTGAAGGGAGAACGTTTGAAGGTGGTAACCTGGAGCGAGGACAGGACGTCGGAGGTGCTCTCCCAGACGCCCGAAGTGCTCATTAGCTTCTGCTCACGGTCGCTGACCCTGAATCGCCAATCCGTATCAGCCCCCCATGTGCCGGTGACATACACCGGCACATTCGCATCGTAATGCAAAATCTTCCCCTCGGTCCACCTGCTGAACGTATTGAAGTTCCTCGCTTCCCACGTCTTGCGCGTGGCGATGGCAAAGAGGTTAATGTCATAGCGTTCCGTAGTGTAGATTGGGTTTGCGGCATCCCGTTTCGTCCAGCCGCCATCAACCGAAAGCTTGATCCAGTTGGTGAAGTCGACCCATTTCCGCTGCAGATTCTGGTCAATCGTACCGATCTGGAAGGCTTTTTCCTTCCAGTCGTTATCAGGGTTGATGTAGTCGCTGTAGCGGGTGCTGCGAAAATGGAACCAGTTATCCTTCTTGTTGAGGCTGACGAAGGCAAACCGGCTCAGGCGGGTATCCATGGGAGTGAAACTTTTGGGGTCATGGATGATTTCATCTTTGTAATCCAGCATGAGCATCGGAAAAAGACGGAAAATCTCGTTATAGCCGTTGGTCATTCCGTTGCGCACGCCAAGAAGAAGCGTGGCGCCGCTGTAGATGCGCTGGCCATCGACAATGTTGCTTGGCATGTTGGGACGGACGATGTCGCCGACAAAGCCGTTGGAGGTGAATGAGCCGATCTGCCAGAGATCATCCTGGAACTGCATCCTGTTCATGTCGCGACTGTAGGCGAAGAACGTGAGGGGCAGTTCCTTCGGGTCAATCAGCACCTCTCCGTTGAAAAGGAAATGGCCACGATTCTGGGAAACGGACTGGCCAACGCCGGGGAGTGAGGATTTCACGGTGGTGTCAAAGGATCCCCATTCGTAGCCGAGGGAATAGTTGGCGCCGCCGACCCGGCCACCGGCAAAGGCCAGCGAATTGGAATAGAGCAGGGAATAGCGCTGCTGAAAGGAGTTGGCATCGATGACCTTGGCCCCATCCACCGTCGCATCGTACTTGACGTAACCGAGTTCCGCCTCGCCGGTGAGGCGGGCATGGGCGGAAAGGGGAATGAACTGCAGGGAGAACAGGCAGAGCAGTAGTGGCAGCAACCGGAGGTATGTGTAGTGCGTTATCCGCATCAGGGAACCATTAACCTGTTGTGAAATTTTCCAATATCTTCGACGGGTTGAATCGCGGATGGGCAAATCTGACGCGACCCTTGTAGGGTGCAAATATTATGCCTTCACGCCGGAAAAACCACCACACTGTAACAGCTTTCAACTAATTGATTTTAGGCATATTTTCAAGAACGGGATCAAGAAGAATTTGGGCATCACCGAAGTCCCGCTAAATGACCCGTCAGCACAAGTGAAATGACGCGGCAGGACACCGGTCATTTTCAACGAAAAAAGGGGGATGGTTTCCCATCCCCCATAAAAACGGCAGACATGCAATAGAACTTACTTGATGTGGCAACCGAGGCAGAGCTTGCTCCCCTCAATGGTGGTACGCAGGAACGGAACATTGGCCGGGTCATGAACGGCATGACAACTGGCGCACTCGAGGGAGGTATTCCCGCGAGCGGATTTGAAGAGCGGCAGGGCATTCGTGATGTCGGAGGTCTTCATCGTGGCACCGCTCAACGGGGCAATCGCCGGGTCAAGATTGCTGGTCACGTTGAAGTTGACCGGGTGGTCGTTCTGCAGATCGGTCCCCAGGTTGGCAGTGCTCGTCCCCAAAAGGGAACCATCGGCTTTGGTGCCCTGCATGGTGATTCCGGACAGTTTGTCAGCCGGCTTGTTGTATACCGCGCCGACAGAGGTGACGCCGTCGTGACAGCTCATGCAGTAGAGAGAGACGCTGTCAGCAGTAAATCCCGTGGATGCGCCCGCGTTGCCACCGGCGGTGTAGCCGTTCTGCATACCGCTGGAAGAATAGAGCTTAAAAGCGCTACCAGCCGGGTTGCTGCGGTTCCAGAGGGGATAGCCATTCTGGACGGCATTGTGCGGGGTATGACAGAACACGCACAGCTGGTTGGTGTCGCCCCTGACAGTTTGTCCCCCGGTAGAACTCAGGTCGTGCTTGGAGTTCTTGATGCTTGCTGCGCCAGCTACGGTTGCAGCGGCCATGAGACTGGCGACCGCCACGACTGCTAATACTTTTTTCATCGGTAATACTCCTTTCTCTTGATGTCGGTCGTAAAAGACCTTTGTGTTGATCCGGGCCATTAATGGTTCTGCAGCAGAGACACCGTACATAACAGCAAATCACATGCCAACATGCATCCACCAGCAACGCGGAATATGAAAGGAGCTAGAGCAAAATTGAGGCCAAAGTCATCATTAACACTTAACACTCTGAAATATCTCAAACCTGCTTTCTTCGTAACGGTCGCTTACGTGCACATTCACCGTCAATTCTGGCCAGGTTCCGTCAAATAACACGGATTAAGTGCCCACTTACATCCGGCACGGTATCAGGGAAATGACGTGATACGCTCTGTCACGTGCCGTGATTTTACTGTTTCGGTGGCGTATACCCCGGAACGGGATTGGCCTGCAGGTACCGGTCGGATAGGTACTGAAAAACCTGGAACCGCTTGTTCAACTGATCGACAACATAAATCGTATCGTTCTTGTCGATATCGATCCCCTGGGGGATGAGGAAACCGCCGGGGGCGGCCTTGCCCGAACCGAGAACCGAATACAGTCCTCCCACGAGGAGAAGAAAATCCCCATTGGTGCTGAATATGAGCATCTTGTGCCCCTTCCCCTCGGTCACGTAGATGTTGTCATCGGAATCGACCGCGACCCCCTTGACGATCTGGAAATCGGAGGGGCCGTCGCCCCTGCGGCCGAACTTACGGAGGAATTTCCCCTCTGCGTCGAATATCTGAATCCGCGCATTCATGGAATCGGCAACAATGATTTCCCCCTTGCTGTTGACAGCCACTGCCGTGGGAAAGTTCAAGTCCCCATCTTCGTCCCCCCGCTTGCCTATAGTGGAAAGGAGAGTCCCTTCGGGGGAAAACACCCCTATCCTGTGGTCCTTTATGTCCACCACGTACAGGCGATTGCGCTGTTTGTCAAACGCCATCCCCGTGGGACGCCCCAACACCCCCTGCAGGGGAATGGCACGAAGCGGCTTTTCATTCCTGTCGAAGACCAGAATCATCAGTTTTTCCTGATCACTGACGTAGATATTCAGGCTGCCATCAAGCGTCAGTCCGACCGGATTCTTGAATTGCCCGACCGCATCTTCCCCCCCCAACAGGTGAACGGTGCCCTCGACCATGTCGTAGACGTACACCACTCCCGCCATGGGATCGGAAACATACACCTTACCCTCGCCGTTTGACTTGATGTCAACCGGTTTACTGAAGAGGATCGGGTCCTCGGTACCGGCAATGGCGGAGACAAACGCCTTGAACCCCGAACGGGGGAAATCCAGTTGGCTGCTGTATGCCTTTTTCCATTCGATACGGGGGCGCTCGGGAAGCTGGGGCCAGTAAAATTTTCGTACCTCCTGCTGCTCGGCCGCACACCCCGCCAGGAGCCCGAGGCCGAAGATAAGACCGGCAAGTTTCTTAATCGTACTATTCATGTTTTTCATACCGCACCTCTTCCACGCTGGATTGTTTCCGCTGGAACCGTATTTGATAAGCGCTTTATTACTTGTTATGACACATCTGGCAGAGGAGCATCCGATCCTGCTCGTTGTTCACGAAGAAATACCGCACGTCGCCGCTGTGGGGGTTGTGGCAGGAAATGCACGACATCTCCCTCCCCGACGCCGGCTTGGCCAGGTCAATTTTCCATTTGAGGGGATGGCCGGCGCCGGAAGTGGTGCGGACCACGTGATACCCCTTCCCCACATCCTCGTGGCAGGAAAGACAGAGGTCGTTGATCGGCATAAGGAGTTGCGCCGGATAGGGGGAGCCGTGGGAATCGTGGCAGACCTCGCAGAGCCCGGCGGCGATGGGGCCATGGAGGAACTTGCGTTTGGTGAACTCATCACCCTTGTCGGCGTGGCATTCGTTGCAGAGCACGGCGTCACGCTTGACGACGGCGTACTTGGACTTCCCGTCCCCCACATGGCAGTAGGCACAGGAATAGGTGCCGGCAGGGCCATGGACGAAGGTGGTATTCATCATTTTCTTGTGGCAGCCGAAGCAGGGGTTCCCCTTTTCCGGACTGCTGGCAAGCTGGGCGGGGGTCGGGTTCATGGGATGGCAGGGGGCGCAGAGCTTTTCGTTCTCCGTCACGTGAAGCCTGTTGGGGCTGAACTCGGGGGGGACGGCGCCCGTCCCTCCCGGGTTGAAAAGTACCTCGTTCATGGCCGTTTCTATCCTCTTGTCGCCGCTGAACGCCTCCACGGAGACGTCATTCCTCCCCTTGTCCCAGAGCGCCTGCAGGATGATGAAATCCTGAAACGACTTCCGGTATTCGGGCGTGCCGATCGGCAGGAGCCCGCTCGCCTCGCCGTTCACGGTGATCCGGACGCCGGTGATGGCAGGATTGTTCAGCTTGAGGATGAGGTAGTCCGCCCGCTTCACCCAGCTTTTGGGAGCGGGGTAGACGAAGGTGATGGCAGCGTGGGCGGCTACCACCCCTGAAGTCAGCAGGATGACAATGGTCGGAATGAACGTGCGGAACATCGTGCCTCCGTTGATACTACCAGATTTATTCTCCCCCCTCCTCGCCTCCCCCCGCTGGGGGGAGGAATTTCGGCGGGGCATGTTACCCTCCCCCAGCGGGGGAGGGCCAGGGAGGGGGAAGGAAACGGAAGCCGGCAAGGAAAACGCCCCTGCCGGCCAGACCACAGCTGTTACGGATTGATGACCGGCCGGAGCCGATCGTAGGATTTGGGCTTGTGACAACCGACGACACAGGTCCCCCCCGTCGAGGTGCCGGTGAAAAACATGGGGATATCCCATTTTCCGAAGCCGGGGATGCTTTTCTTGAGGAGCCGTCCCTGGGCCGAGTTGTGCGGTTCATGGCAGGTCTTGCAGGTCCGCCCCTTGTCGGGCTTGTTGACGTGCAGTTCGTGGAGGTTGCGGTCACCGTTGCGGAATCCGGTGAGGGTATCGGTCCGTTTGTCTTTCGCCAACTCCCGGTTGTGGCAATCGAAGCAGAACGAGTAATGGGCGGGATTGTAGGGCATGTAATAGAGATCGGGATTATCGCGCTTGAGCATGTGCCGGTATGGCGAACCGTGCACCATATGGCAGCCGAGACAGTCACCGGTCGCCACCGGGCCGTGCACAGACTTCCCCTTGGCGATGGCGCTGTCGTGGCAGTCGAAACAGAGTTTGGAGCCGGGCTTTCTGACCATCATCTTGTTGTCGGACTGGTGGGGGTCGTGACAGGCAAGGCAGTCCCCCTGCGCGACAGGGGCATGGCCATATTTGAACTGGAATTTATTCTCATGGCACATGAAGCAAAAATCGGCGCCGGTACCCTTCAGCAGTTTGGGATTGGGTGACTTGTGCACTTCGTGACACGCCTGGCATTCACCGCTCGCCACCGGCCCATGGACGAATTTCTTTGCTGCCAGATTGTCATGGCACATGTAGCAGAGCTTTTCCCCCTTTTCCTGCAGGGTCGCCGAACCTTTCTCGGAAGGGTGCATCTTCCCCTGCACCATCAGGTGGCATGAAACGCACTCCCCGTCGCCTACCGGCTTGTGCACCACTCTGTCGCGTACGATGGCGGGATGACAGCCAAGACACCTGAGTTCGGAGGCAGCCCCGCTTTCCCCCGGGGGGACGACAAACGCCAGCAGTGCGCCGAGCAGGGCGGGGACGGACAGCCGCATCCATGCACTCATTCTCATTCTCCCGAACAGCCGTAGTGTAAATCCCCTGCTACTGCCCGCCGCCGTAACTGTGCAAACCCGAAAGGAGCAGGTTGACACCGAGATAGCAGAAGATGGTGGCGGCAAAGCCGATGATGGAAAGTATCGCCGCCCGCCTTCCGACCCACCCGCGGGTTATGCGGGCGTGCAGAAAGGCTGCGTACACGAACCAGACGATGAGTGACCAGGTCTCCTTCGGGTCCCAGCTCCAGTAGGTTCCCCAGGCATAATTGGCCCATGCGGCGCCGGTAATGATGCCGAGGGTCAGGAGCGGAAAACCGATCATGATGGCCTTGTAATTCAGGTCGTCCAGTATCTTGATGGAAGGGAACATGGAGATGACACCGCCGGCCTGGGAGTTTCCGTCGGTTGTCTCCTGTCTCTCCTTGATCAGGTACATGATGGAGATGCCGCAGGCGACCGCGAAGGCAGCATAACCGAGGAAGCAGGTAATGACGTGGTACAGCAGCCAGTTGCTCTGGAGGGCCGGGACGAGCGGCTCGATGCCGCTGTTCATGCCGAGCTGGGCCCACGCCATGCCGAGAAGGGCGAACGGAACCACGAACGCCCCGATAACCCGGTATTTGTACTTCAGGTCGAGAATCCCGAAGATCAGGATGATGGTCCAGGAAAAGAAGACCACCGACTCGTAGAGATTGGAGAGGGGGGCGTGGCCATGCCCCATGGCGTAGGACTCCTGCCAGCGAAGGCCGATGGCGACCGTCTGGACGATGAAGCCGAAAAAGGCGATGCCGCTGCCGGCAAGGCCGAGATTCTTGTTCCTGCTGGCCAGGAATGCGAAGAAGGCAACGGTGGAAGCCAGATAGGCAAAGGTTGTGACGTTGAACAACAGCGAACTGGACATCGGTGTATCCTCCGAAGGGTTACAGTTTAGAGAGTTTATCCACAAGGGAATCGAACTGGAGCTGGAAACCGGCCGGGTTCTTGCTGGCAGTCCCCCCGAGAACGACATGACCGTTGGCTATCCGTATCCAGACCCGTTTGTGGGACATGAAAAACGCCATGCAGATGCCGACGACCATGAGGGCGCACCCGAGCCAGACCACCCAGACACCCGGGTCCTTGGCCACCTGGAGGCCGGTGTAGAACTTCTGGTCCGAACCGTCATAGGTAAAGACCATGTCCCCGCCCCGCTGCTCGTCCAGTTCCGGATAATTGCGCATGACGATAAACACTTGCGGAGCGCCACTGCCGGTGGTCACTTCGATGCGGGCCGCCGGCCCGGAAAACTGGGGGATGAAGTTGCGCACCTCGTCCGTCGCCTCCAGGACCTGCATGGTGCCGCCACCGGGGAGGGAAACCTTGTCTCCCTGGCGTGCCGTCAGCTTGACCGGCGTCCCCCCGGTGCGGGGACGGACGGAGAAGTAGAACGTCCCCCCTTCGCTGGCGGAGCCGTAACTTGACTGGTAGAAGGTAATCCCCTTGTAGGTGAGGGGGTCATTGACGATGGTGGGAATATTGACATAACCGGGGACCGGCTTGCCGTTCTCCAGTACGGTCAGAATGCTCTTGAATTCCTTGGGGGCACCGGTATCGTAGAAGGTGACCGAAAATTTCTCGCATTTCACCGCGAAGCCGAGGGGAATGCTCTTGCCCGAACGGAGTCCGACCGTGTCGACGCTCTCCCCCTCCACGATGCTGACAAATCCCTTGTAGCCGAAATAGGAGCCGATGATGGCGCCGATGAAGATGATGATGATGCTCAGGTGTACGACGTACACCCCCATCCGCGAATAGGCGCTCTTCTGGGCGAAGAGATGACAGGCCCCGTCAACCTCCGTCACGACCGGCTTCGAAAACTCGCTCGTAAGGAAGGAGACCATCTTCTCCCTGAGCGCGGCGCTGTCCCCTTTCAGCTTCACATCATGGGTGAGGGAGAGGGACTTCTCGAACCCCTCGTCCATCACCAGAGTCGGTTCGGATATTATCTTCCAGACCCGCGGCAGACGCTTGATTGAACAGGCGATCAGGTTGACCGTCAACAGGTAGAGGAGCAGGATGAACCACCAGGAGTGGTACATGTCGAAGAAACCGAGCTTGTCGTACAGCTGCAGCTTGGTCTGGCTCAGAGAGCGGATATACTCCTCGGGGATGTTGGGTACCTGGGGAATGACCGTACCGATAATCGAGGTCAACGCCAGCAGGATCAAGAGCGAAATCGAAAGCTTGAGCGAACAGAAAAAATCCCAGAGGGCTTGCAGAAAACCGCGGTCTTTGGTAGTCAAGGTGTTCTCCTGAACATAATGATTTGATGCCGTGCCACATCAACGTGCGATTATATGCAAAACAGCACAAAAAGGATAATTTAATTTTACTAATTTTATTTATGGCTAAGAAAAAGGGATAACAAGAATCCTGTTACCCCTTTTTCGTTGTTTCTGGAAGCTTGAAACGGATTACTTCTTGTGGCACTCACCGCACTTGGTCGGGCCGGCCTTCTTTTCCTCATGGCAGCCTTTGCAGAGCTTGTGCGCGGAATCCTTGCCAAAGCCCTCGATTTTCCCGGGACCTTTTTCGTGGCATGCCTTGCAGTCCTTCGCCACTTCCTGATGTTTTTTGTGGTTGAAGGTCACGTTGCCGTTCTTGGCAGGCAGATTGATGGTGTCGGCAGCCATGGCGGCCACTGCACAGATGAGCGTAAGCGCCATCGCAGCAAAAATCTTTTTCATCGAATTTCACCTCCTCCGTCTGTAATGTAAACCGCGGCAAAACTATTACACAACAGCACCTTTGTCAAGCAAAAATATCCCGCAACCCCCCTCCCAGTGCACGTTAACACGGATTAACCCTGCTCCGTCGGCACGAACTTGTCACGGTTCATGGAAGGAACGGGGGGGACCTTTCGCCGGCTACGAGCGGGATGCTTGCAGGGCCTGGTCCTTCGCTTCCACCTCGTGCGCCATCTTTTCCCGATGACTGACGAGGGCGGCGGCCAGGCCGGCATCGTGGAGCGCCAGCATCTGAATGGCGAACAGGGCAGCGTTCTTGGCCCCCGCCTTGCCGATGGCCATGGTCGCCACCGGTATCCCCGCCGGCATCTGCACCATGGCATAGAGGGCGTCGACTCCGTTGAGCGATCCGCCACCGATGGGGACGCCGATTATGGGAAGGGTGGTTTCCGCCGCGATGACCCCCGCCAGATGCGCCGCCATGCCAGCGCCGGCAATGATCACCTTGATCCCGCGACCGGCAGCACCTGCCGCGAGTGCTGCTGTTTTGCGGGGACAGCGGTGGGCCGAGGATATGCGCATCTCGCAGGATACCCCGAATTCGGCCAGGACCTTTGCCCCCTCCTCCATGATCGGCAGATCGGAATCGCTCCCCATTACTATTAATACCTGTGGATTTGCCATTTGTAATACACTCCTTTGTATCCGGGACCGGGGACCCGGGACCGGTAAAAACTGTTTTAACTGCCAGGACCGGAGATCGGGAACCGGTAAAAACTTCATTGCCACTAATGGTCCCTGGTCCCTGGTCCCTGGTCCCTGATCACGATTCACCGATTCAAAGCCTTGCTCCCGATATCCTTGCGAAAGTGCACCCCGTCCCAGCTGATGGCGGCGACCCCTTGATAGGCACGGTCGATCGCCTCCCTCACCGTTCCTCCCAACGCGGTGACACCGAGAACCCGCCCGCCGCTGGTGACCGTTTCTTCTCCCCTGACCGCCGTCCCGGCGTGGAACACCATCACGTCAGGTATCCGCGCCGCCGCGTCCAGCCCCTGGATTGCATCCCCCTTGCGGTACTCCGCCGGGTATCCGCCGCTCGCCATGACAACGCATACCGCCGCCTGGTCGTGCCATTCGATCGCCACACGGCTGATGTCCCCCTCCGCAACGGCCAGGAGAATCGGCACGATGTCCGATTTCATCCGCATCAGGAGCGGCTGGCATTCCGGGTCGCCGAACCGGGCGTTGAACTCCAGGGTTTTCACCTGGTCGCCGTCGATCATCAGGCCGGCGTAGAGAACCCCCCGGTAGGGACGCCCCTCCGCCGCCATGCCATCCACGGTGCGGCGCATGACTTCGGCCATCGCCTTCTCGTGAATGGCCGGTGTCACTACCGGCGCCGGCGAATAGGCCCCCATGCCGCCGGTGTTGGGGCCGGTATCCCCGTCGAAGACCGCCTTGTGGTCCTGGGCGCTCGCCAGGGGGATGATGTTCTTCCCGTCGGTGAAGGCGAGGAACGACGCCTCTTCACCCTTCAGGAACTCCTCGACCACCACCCGGGAACCCGCCTCGCCGAAGGCATTCCCCGACAGCATGTCGGTTACCGCCTCCACCGCCTCGTCCCGGGTCTGGGCGATGATGACTCCCTTTCCGGCCGCCAGTCCGTCGGCCTTGATGACAATGGGGACGCCGAGCCGGTCGATGAAGGCGATTGCGGGTTCCACAGCGGTGAAGACTTCGTAGGCGGCCGTGGGGACATGATACTTCTTCATCAGGTCCTTGGAAAAGGCCTTGCTCGCCTCGATCAGCGCCGCGTTGCGCCGGGCGCCGAATATCTTCAGACCGTACTCCTCGAACAGGTCGACGATCCCCAGGGAGAGGGGAAGTTCCGGCCCGACCACCGTCAGGTCGACGTTCTCCCGCCGGGCAAAGGCCAGGAGTCCCGGCAGGTCGTCAACCCCGATGGCGACGTTCTCCGCAAGCTGGCCGATACCGGGGTTCCCCGGTGCGCAGTAGACCTTCTTCACCAGCGGGGACTGGGCGATCTTCCAGACCAGGGCGTGCTCCCGCCCGCCACTGCCAATAACCAGAATTTTCATATAAGCTCCTATCCAAGTACGTTTATTGTCTGCCCTTCGCACCAATCGTTCCTTCCTCTCGACCGGTACGCCCCTGCAAGGCTAAGAATTCCGGCTTCCCCCACAGGGACACCAACTCTCGATTGTTTCTGATCCGGACCAGATCGGTAAATCCATCGGCCAATGCTGCCTCAAGGTAATCGATGGCCGTTGCAGGTCGACCAGCCAGGGCCTCCACACACGCCAGGCTGTATTCAATCTCTCCCCGGGAACCGCCAATCTTGAGGGCATCGAGATAATAGCGTCTGGCCGGCTCCAGTTGCCTCAAGCCAAGATTCACATGACCGAGATAGGTAAGGATCGGCGCGGAATCCGGCTGTAATGCCAGAGCCTGGGTGTAATAGACTGCAGCCCCGGGGAGATCTCCGGCCAGGTAGTAGTTGGCGGCAAGGGCCGTCAAACCGTAGATGTCACCGGGCCAATGTGACACCAGGCGCTGGAGGTAGGGACGCGCCGTAAGGAGCTCTCCCCTTTCCATGTAGAATAGTGCCAGACGGTGCAGTGCGTTGCCATAGGTAGGGTCAATTACCAAGGCACGATTCAGGGCCTGCACACCTTTTTCCGTTGCCCCCCTGGACAGTTGGGCATCACCCAAACCGAACCATGCCACATGACATTCCGGCTCCTTATGAGCCGCATCGCTCCAGAGTGAAATCTCGTCTTGCCAGACGTCAGTTCGCTGCTGTGCGGCAACGGCCAACGACAGGACCAGGAGTCCGGCACACGCAAGCAGGATACCCTTACCCTTCCCCGTACTCGTGGAACTCCAGCCGGCCGTGACTCCGCAGCCTGCCATGGCTGCCGCGCCAAGAAGAGGAAAATAGAGGTAGCGATCATTCATAAGGGTCGCAATGGGAATAATCTGGGACACCGGCACCAACCCGATCCAGAACAGTGCGAACCAGAAAAAAAGTGGCCGCTGCCGGCGAAACAGGTACACGCCGGCACAGCTGACGAGTATCAGCAGAATGGCGGCACCGGCCACCGTGCCGTCTACCTGCTGCTTCAAGTCCGGCATATAGACAACGCTCAGGTGGCTCGGCCAGACCAGCATGCGCAGGTACTCGGCAAGCACCGGCAGCATGGTCAAGAACGTGACAAAGGGACTGCCGCCATGATAGGTGCGCATTCCACCCGAGGATTCACCCGCCTGGCTGATGCAGGTTACAATAACGGTGCCGACCACTATCAGCAGATAGGGAATTTTTTCGATCAGCCGACGGCGCCACTCCCCTGCCGGAAGGAAGCAGATATCATATAACAGCAGGGTCGGCAACAGAACCACTGCCACCGACTTGGACAGTACGGCCATGGCGAAGGCCGCCAGGGAAGCACCATAGAATATTTTACCGCCGCGTCGCTGTCGCTCCCCATGATCCCCGTACATAGTGTACAGTAAGAGGGAAATCAGGAAAAACAGCATGGCAAGCAGGTTTTTTCGTTCGGCCACCCAGGCCACTGTCTCTACTTGCACCGGATGGACGAGGAACAGTAGTGCCGCAAACAGTGCGCCCACCTTGCCGAGATGAAGACGGACAAGGAGCACGTAGAACAGCAAACCGTTGGAAGCGTGGAGGAGTATATTTGTCAGCAGATACCCGTACGGCCTCAATCCCCAGATGCTGTAGTCAAGCATGTAGGAGACTATGTGAACCGGTGCGTAGTTACCCACGTAAAACGAGCTGAAGGCAGCCCGCACATGGTCGGGGGTTACCCCCCGCACAGCCTCGTTTTCAACCACGTAGGCACTGTCATCCCAATTGAAGATGAACTGGTGCCCGAGTATGCCCCCATAGACAAGACCGGCAACCACCAAGAGAATACCAATGCACAGATAATGGGGCCGTAGATGAAAATTGCTCAAGGATATCATGGCTTATAGTCCGTTATACCTGCTCGGCATCCGTGGTCGCCTCATATCCCATCACTGACGACTGCCAGCACGCCCCTTTAACTCATGTAAAACACTATCCAGCCCCTTGGCCTGCGGGTCAAGCGCCCGGGCTTTCCCATAGGCCGCTACCGCCTGCTCCCACTCACCGGCACGATAGTAATTTTCCCCGAGAGCGACATAGGATGGAGAATACCCCGGATAAAGTTCGACAGCCTTCAGCAGGTATCCTCTCCCTTTCGCAGTATCCCCACGCATGGTATAGAGACGTCCCAGGTTTATGAGCGCCCTGACCGACGCAGGGTCCATGGAAAGTACTCGCTGGTAGGTCTGAATAGCCATATCCGTCTGGTTACGGTTCCGGTAGGCCTCAGCCAAACCGATCCATCCCCACTTGCTCGTGGGCGACTTCACCACCACATCGCTCCAGAGGGTGAGAGAATTTTGCCAGACCTTGGTCCGCTCCCACGCAAGGAACGGCAAAGGGAGGAGAAACACCAACAGGGGAACGACCGTCCATGTGCGCCCCGCACTATAACCCAAGGCATCCGCAAGACATGCCAGGAGAACTCCGCAGAGCATTGCCAGTCCGAGAAGCGGAAAGTAGAGATAACGATCATTCATGAGGGTTACGAGTGGCACAACTTGGGAAACCGGCAGCAACCCCAGCCAGAACACCCCCCCCCAGAAGAAAAGCTTCCGCTTGCGTTTCCAGAGAAAGACCATTCCGGCAGTAAGCACGGCGAGCAGCAGGGCCGCGAGGGCCACCTGCAGATCGACCGCATTTCTTATTGGAGGATCGTAAAAGGCCGAAAGATTCGTCGGCCAGACAAGCATTCCCAGGTAACGAACAACCACGGGCAGCATGGTATAGAGCGTGGCCAGCGGCCCCCCTCCATGCCAGGCAGCCCTCCCCCCCCCACCTCCCAAGGCGGGGTCCTGTACAACAAAATTCATCGTCGCGAATGCAAGGGCTATCAACAGAAAGGGGATCAGGCCTGCCACAAGTCCTTGACGCCTGTTTTTCGCAACAAAGCAAAGGTCATAGAGAAGCAGGGCTACAGGCAATACCACGGCAACCGACTTTGCAAGTACTGCGCAGCAAAATGCCCCCAACGACACCGCGTAGAAAATCACCCCCGTCGGTTCCTTCCGTTCGCGCCACGCCACCCACGCATGGAGAGCCGACAAAAAGAAGAACATCGCAAGGAGGGTCTTCCGCTGGGAAATCCACGCCACCGTCTCCACTTGGACGGGGTGAAAAAGGAAAATGAACGCAGCAACGAAGGCAGGAAGGAGGCTTTCGGCCAGCCTTCTTGCCAGAGCAAAGTAGAGGAGACCATTAGCGGCATGGAGCAGTATGTTGGTCAAGAGGAAACCGATGGCATGCGGCCCCCAGATGGCATAGTCCACCATGTACGACACGATTTGCAACGGTGCGTAGTTCCCCACGTAGATCGAAGTGAAGGCAGCCTTCACATTGTCGATAGTGATTCCCTGGACTGCCCGGTTGGCCGTAACATAGCTGTCGTCATCCCAGCCGTCGAGGAAGTTATGGTGGAGAACTCCTCCATACACTGCAAAGACAACGACAAGAAGCACGAGCGAAGGGAGCAGCAGAGAATAACCATTGTATTCCTTCGTTCTCAATGCCGGAAATGGCGCATGGCGGTGAATACCATGGCAATATCATGCTCGTCGGCGGCGGCGATGACTTCCGCGTCCCGCATGCTCCCCCCCGGCTGGATGACCGCCGTTACACCGACCGCAGCCGCGTTGTCCAGGCCGTCCCGGAACGGGAAGAAGGCGTCGGAGGCCATGACCGCCCCCTTCACCTCGAGCCCGGCATGCTCCGCCTTGATGGCAGCGATGCGGGCCGAGTTGACCCGGCTCATCTGGCCGGCCCCGACGCCGATGGTCATCCCGTCCCTGCCATAGACGATGGCGTTGGACTTGACGAACTTGGCCACCCGCCAGGTGAAGAGGAGATCGATCATCTCCTTCTCCGTCGGCTGCCGTTTGGTAACGACCTTCAGCTCACCGTGGAGGGCGAGGTCCGTGTCCTGGACCAGTAGGCCGCCGTTGACCCGCTTCATGTCGAGGCGCTGTCCCGGTGCTGCCGGCCACTGCCCGCACTCCAGGAGCCGCACGTTCTTCTTGGCGGCCACCACCTCGCTGGCCGCGGCGGAAACACTGGGAGCGATGATCACCTCCACGAACTGCCGTTCCACGATGGCCCGGGCCGTCGCCTCGTCCAGCTCGCCGTTGAGGGCGATGATCCCGCCGAAGGCCGATTCGGGATCGGTCTTGTGGGCACGGTCGTACGCCTCCAGGAGCGTCGAACCGATGGCGACGCCGCAGGGGTTGGCATGCTTGACGATGACGCAGGCCGGCCCCTCGGTGAACTGCTTGACGCACTCCAGTGCGGCATCGGTGTCGCCGATGTTGTTGTAGGAAAGCTCTTTCCCCTGGAGTTGGCGGGCAGTGGCCACCGACGCCTCCGCCACGTTCCGCTCCACGTAAAATGCCGCGGACTGGTGGGGATTCTCGCCGTAACGCATCCCCTGGGCCTTTCTGAACTGGAAGGTGAGGGTCGGCGGGAACGTGGCATCCTCCTCGCCGAGCTTTTTCCCCAGCCAGTTGGAGATGGCCCCGTCATAGGCCGCGGTGTGCTGGTAGACCTTCACCGCCAGGCGGAAATTGGTCGGCGGCGCCACGGAGCCGCGGGAAGCCTTCATCTCGTCCAGCACCGGACCGTAGTCGTTGTGGTCCACGATGACGGTTACGTCGGCGTTGTTCTTGGCCGCCGAGCGGAGCATGGTCGGGCCGCCGATGTCGATGTTCTCGATGGCATCCTCCAGGGTACAGCCGGGCTTCGCCACCGTCGCCTCGAAGGGGTAGAGGTTCACCACCACCATGTCGATCGGCTCGATGCCGTGGGCCTTCATGGTCGCCACGTGCTCCGGGTTCCCCCGCATGCCGAGGAGACCACCGTGGACCTTGGGATGGAGGGTCTTGACCCGGCCGTCCAACATCTCGGGAAACCCGGTGAACTCGGAGACGTCCTTCACCGCCAGCCCCGCCTCCCGGAGCAGCTTGGCAGTACCGCCGGTGGAGAGGATCTCCACGCCGAAGGAGGTCAACTCCCGGGAAAATTCGACGATGCCGGTCTTGTCGGAGACGCTGATGAGTGCACGGGTGATTGTAGCCATGGTTGTGAATACTCCTTTGTGTGGATTGAATGTGTGGGGAAAAGAAAGAAAAGGAAAGTGCAATTTTTACACAAATCAGCGGGGCATTTCAACCACTATGTCCCTTCCTGCTCTAAAGATGGCCATTGCGTTCCGAAGGAATCTGCTGCAGCATTCGCCGTGCATTATCGGCTTTGTCGGGATTTCTGGCGTCTTTTATCACGACGGAAAGAAGGTTGCGCGCTTCACGGTAACGCCCCAGGTCTTTGAGCGTCACGGCACAGCCATACATCAAATCGATATCGGCAGGGAAACGCTGCATCCCGGCTGCGAGAAAGCTGTAGGCAAGATCGGGGCGATGGGCGGAATAGGCAGCAGAGCCGTATGCCTGGAAGTCATAGCGGGTGAGCAGACGTTGCGGATCAATGCGCGACAATTCGCCGATCAGAACCGCCGGGCTGGCTTGTGCCGTTACATGCAATTCTTCGGGTGAAGCCAGTGGTTTCAGCGCTCTGAACCTCGGCGCCGTTACGGCTTTTGCAGCGGCCGAACCCGGCCGGACATACACAAAAGCCGCCCCCTCGATATACACCAGTTCCCATCCGAGCATGTGGAATTTCCGCTCGAAAGCACCATGATCGTAGATGCGGTCCGCACGGTCGACAATCGCCACATCCATACTGTATTTGTTCAGCAGTGCATTCAACGCACCAGGTGGACCAACTGACGCTTGAATGTATTCGTCCATGACTTCCGTCGTATATGCAGGAACGCGTCCATCAATAAATATCCTGCGCTGGGGATAAAAGCGCCATGCGAGATAACCGCCATGATTAAAATCATTGAACACGTTGCCCGGAGGATTGTAGCGGTCAATGAAATCTGCGGCGCCGGATGGAAGGAATCGATAATTGACTTTCCATTCAAAAGGCTGGACAGGCCACCAGATTTTCAGTTCTGCAACTGCTGCCCAGACGCAGAATATTAACAGAGCTGCAGGAATGGCATACGTGGTCGGACGCCAGTCCCATTTCTTCGCAAGATACGCGATGGCCTCCTTCACATAAGAGTGGGTAAACGGGAGAAGCAGCATCACAGGGTAGGGAACGAAGCGTTTGACCTTGAACGCCAGAGGGAAAAAGAGAAGAAACAAGAGCAGGAATAAAAAGTGTCGCCTGACAAGTGCCGGAATTACACACAATGCCGCCAGGATCATCGATATAATGAATGTAGGATGCTGCCACAGAACAGGAGCGTTCATTTCGGCTATCTTCAGTTTCTGTGTTTGAACAAAGAGCAACGTGTCAATAACATGCCAGTAATTGAGAAAACCAAAGGGGTTGCAGAGAGATCCGGCAAAAAAAGCCAAGGCACCGAAGCCCCCCCGCTTTGACGCGCTCTTGTCTCCTGCAAGAAACGACGAAACGGCAAAGATGCAGATCATGCCAAGACCATATATGACACCGGGATGCATGTTCCCCCATAACACCCCCAACAGACCAGAGAGGAGAGTGAATTTGGGTACTCGTCGCAGCCACAGGTTTAACAGCACCGCAGAGAACAGCAGAGAAAACAGTTCCGCACGCGCCGTGAGACGGATACGCAGTGACACTAGCATGCAAACAAACAGGGAAAAGAAGACCAGCGGAGACATCTCTCCGCTTTCGCGGCGGGTCATATCCGCCACCACCGCTGCAATGGCAAGGGAAATGATCACCTGCAGGAGCGTCAGGTTATCGAGACCCACAAGTTTTGCGAAAATAGCGATGACAACAGACGAAAGCCATTCGATCTGGTTCCACTGATGGGAGCCAAACGCATGGGAATAGGCGTTGGTAGGGGAAAAATCTCCCGCAAGGATGCGGTTGCCATCGGCGATAACCCACCAGGTATCCGGGTCACAGAGACCGGTAACAGCCGTCATTCCCGCCAGAACACCCCCCAGCAGCACATACAGGACGGTGACCGGTGTTACCGGATGGGAATATTCCCCGCTTCGCTTATATAAGTGTAAGAAGGAAGACATAAGGGGCACTGATGTTATATCCAATGGGGTGAAATAAAGCAGCGAAAGAGGGGAATTGCCATCAATCTAATCATTTCCCTGATTAATTGGATGGTGTAGAGCCTTCATTTTTCCAATCCTGCTTGAGGGTTACGCATCGTGGAGCGAGGGGAAATTCATCTGTTCGAGAAAGTGTTCCTCAAAGGCAGGGGTGCCGGAAAGGGGAATGACCCGGATGGACTCCGCCAGGTGTGCCACCCGGTCGAACCCGTCGGGGGCGCAGAGCGCCCGCTCTACTCCCCGGAGGGCACCCTCCCGGACAAAGCTCGCTCTTTCTATCATGTTTTCGGTGAAAATTCCAAGGTTTTTCAGGGAGCGGGGGGAGAGTTCGGCACCGAAGGAACCGGTCAGAATCACCTCCCGGATGGCGTCGAAGGTTATGCCGGCCCGCTCGCAGAGAACCTCCATACCGGCCCGGATGGCCCCTTTGGCGAGCTGGACCTGGCGGATATCCTCCTGGGAGAGGTAGACCGTGGTCCGGGCATCCCGGTAGAGGACGAAGGCCAGCTGGCCGGCCATCTCCTCCAGCCGGTTGGCCAGGTTGGAAGGGATTTCCTCAAGGGTGAGGAGTCGGCCGGTACCGTCGATGACACCCGCCTGCAGAAGTCCGGCGATGGTCTCGATCACGCCGGAACCGCAGACCCCCGCAGGAGTGCCGCCGCCGATGACGGACAGCTCCAGCCGGTCGCCGGCTATCGTCACCCGGTTGATGGCACCCGCCAGGGCGGCCATGCCGCAGGCGAGATTTCCCCCTTCGAAGGCGGGGCCGGCGGCTGCCGAGGTGGCTACTGTCCTCTCTCCCACCTGGAGCGCCAGTTCGCCGTTGGTCCCCAGGTCGAGGAACAGGCGGGGACCGAAAACTCGGGACTCGGGCCCCGGACTACGGGCCTGAAGACTCGGGACCCGGGAACAAGCCAATTCGACACCGAAAAGGAAAGCCACCAGGTCGCCACCGACGAAACCGCCCGGGAGGGGGAAGACCATCGCCGGCACGGTCACGTCCCAACCGAGTTCGTCGGTCGTCATGGTCCGGCCAGCGGTGAAGAGCGGGCGGTAGGGGGGGAAGGCGAGTGATTCCACCGGCTGCCCCAGGAGGAGATGTTCCATGGCCGGATTGCCGGCGATGGCGACGCCGGTCAGGTCAGCAGGGCTGGCACCGGCGCCGCCGAGCAGTTCCTTGACCAGGTCCGCCAGCGCCCCATTGACGAGGGCGGACATCGTTTGCCGGTCATCGGCAGAGGCATGGGCCGCCTCAAGGCGGGAAACGACGTCGGCGCCGTAAAGTCGCTGGGGGTTGAGGCAGCCGGCCATGGCGAGCCGTTCGCCGGTGGCCGTATCCAGGAGGGAGGCGGCGATGGTGGTGGTGCCGAGGTCGATGGCGATGGCAAGGCGCCTAGGTGATGACAAGGGGGTATTCTCCGAGGGAAAGCACGTCGCCGATGGCAACGGCAAAGCAGCCCCGTTCGGCGGCAAGCGCCAGGAAACGTTCGGCGGCCACCGGGTCCAGAGAGACGAGGAGCCCCCCCGAGGTCTGGGGGTCGAACAGCGGCAGGAGGTCATCTCCCGTGCCACCCTCCCCCGCCACCATTGCCCCATAATGGTCACGGTTACGGTAGCAGCCGGCCGGGACGAGTCCGTCGGCGACGAGTTCCCCGACGCCGGCCATGACCGGTACCTGCCGGCGTTCCAGGCGGAGGGTGACACCGGCGCCACGGGCCATCTCGGCGGCATGACCCATGAGGCCGAAGCCGGTCACGTCCGTGGCGGCGCTCGCCCCGCATTCCAGCATGATCTCCGCCGCGACGGCATTGAGCGTCGTCATCCAGCGGATCGCTTCGGCCGCCACGTTGCCGGGGGCCATCTCCGCCTTGATGGCGGTGGTGACGATGCCGGTCCCCAGGGGTTTGGTGAGGATGAGCCGGTCGCCGGGGCGGGCCGTGGAGTTGCGCACGATCCGGTCCGGGTCGATGGTACCGGTAACGGACAGGCCGTACTTGAGCTCGTCGTCCTCAACCGTATGCCCTCCCACGAGACAGACCCCCGCCTCCCCCATCGCCGCCTGGCCACCGGCCAGGATATCGCCGAGCACCTGGAGCGGCAGGGAACAGGCGGGAAAAAAGACGAGATTCATGGCGGTCACCGGCCTCCCCCCCATGGCATAGACATCGGACAGGGCATTGGCGGCGGCGATCCTCCCGAAGGTGAACGGGTCGTCCACCAGGGGGGTGATGATGTCGGCGGTCTCCACCAGGGCGAGCCTCTCCCCGAGCCGGTAGACCCCGGCGTCGTCGGCAGTCTCCATCCCGACCAGCAGGGCTGGATCGGCTGACCGTTCCACCCCCCGCAAAGCGTCTTCCAGGCCCGCCGGGCCCAGTTTAGCCGCTCAACCGGCCGCTTTCACCATGGAGGTAAGTTTAATCTTCTGTTTGGTCATAAATCCTCTAAGGTCCTGCAAAAAAACTGCAGAATCTGTACCCCCCTGCTTCGCTCCGCTCGCTTCCCCCCTTAGATAAGGGGGGATTGAGGGGGGTTATGATGCGCATACACCGGATCAACCAGAGACTTTTGCAGAGCCTCTACCGGGAAGCATGGAGATAGACCCGCGGCACCCGCTTGCTGATGCCGCAGAAGATCTCGTAGGGGATGGTCCCCGCCTTCTCCGCCAACTCTTCGGCATGGATGCAGTTGCCGTTGCCGTCGCACCCCAGGAGGGTCACCTCGTCCCCCACCGTCACGCCGGGTATGTCAGTCACGTCGAGCATGATCCAGTCCATGCAGACCGTCCCGACCACCGGTGCCCGCTGGCCGCGGACCAGCGTTTCACCCCGGTTGGTGAGGCCGCGGCTGTACCCGTCCGCATACCCCACCGGCACGCTGGCGATGAGCCGGCGATCGGAAGCGGTGTAGCGCCGGGCGTAGCTGATGCTCGTCCCCGGCTCGACCCGCTTGAGCATGGCGATCCGGCTTTTCAGGCGGAGCACCGGCCTGACATCCATCTTCCCCGCAAAGTCGGCGGAGGGGAGCGCCCCGTAGAGGACGATGCCGGGGCGGACCAGGTTGCAGAAGGGGACCTTCTGGCTGAATACCGCAGCGCTGTTGGCGATATGCACGTAGCGGGGGGTAAACCCCTGGCCATGGGCCTCCGCCAGGGCGGCCGCGAAAAGGCCTGCCTGGCGGGCAGTGTAGTCGCAGCCCGCTTCGTCCAGTTCGTCGGCAGAGGCAAAATGGGAAATGACCCCCTCCAGTTCCAGGTGGGAAAGCCCCTTGAGTTCCCGGAAAAAGGAACCCGCCTCGGCGGCGGGAATCCCGAGCCGTCCCATGCCGGTGTCGATCTTCACATGGACACGTGCCTTGCGGTAGAGTCGGCCGGCCGTCTCGTTGAGTGCCCGGGCCTGCTCGATGCCGAAGAGGGAGGTGGAAAGGTTGAAGCCGACGCACTTCTTCTCCTGCCCCGGGTAGATGCCGCCGAGGAGGAGAATCGGCCGGTCGATGCCACTCTTGCGCAGCTGTATACCTTCGGCCAGAAACGCCACGCCGAAGGCGGTCACCCCGAGGGATTCCAGTTCCAGGGAGATATCCATGAAGCCGTGACCGTAGGCGTCCGCCTTGACCACGGCAAGGATGCCGCAGTCGGAGGGGATTGTGGCGCGAACCTGGCTGAAATTGTGCCGAAGCGCCGCCAGGTCGATTTCCGCTATGGTGGGGCGACTGTCCATAATGAGTCCAATTATGAATTTTGAATGTTGAATTTTGAAGTATGCATTTTGAACTTCCCGGCTTCCTGGTCCCTGGTCCCTGGTCCCTGGTCCCTGGTCCCGAGTCCCGAGTCCCGGCCTTTTTCTACCACTTATCCCCCTTCCCTGTAAAGCCTAAAACCGGAAAATTCATTGACTTATGGGCAATAATCCCGTAGTCTGCAAGGCCACAATCGACAGCCAGCTGGGGGAGTTCGCAAGAACTGAGATGAGGCCTGCGGCCTCAAACCCTTTGAACCTGATCCGGTTTGCACCGGCGTAGGAAAGCGGCACTCTTTCCCCAATCATCGCAGTGGGAAGCCGTGACCTTTTTGTCGCGGCTTTTTGATTTTCAGCAGAAGTATTTGGGATACCGATGAAGCGCAGCCAGGATTTTCTCAAGCTCGTGGTGGACCGGGGGGCAATCGAAACCCGGATCAGGGGACTCTACCTCGTCACCGACCAGGGGAGCAACCTCCCTGAAAGGGTCCGTGACGCCATCGGCGGCGGCATCTCCGTGCTCCAGTACCGGAACAAGGAGCGGAACGGAGCCGCCAAGGCCGAACTGGGACGGGAACTGCGGCAGATGTGCGCCGCAGCGGGGGTCACTTTCATCGTCAACGACGACGTGCACCTGGCGCGGGAGCTTGAAGCGGACGGCGTGCACCTGGGGCAGGAAGACGGCGACCTGGCGGAAGCGCGGAAAATTCTGGGCACGCGAAAACTCATCGGCGTCTCCACCCACAACCTGGAGGAAGCGCAACGGGCGGAAGCGGCCGGCGCCGACTACATAGGGTTCGGCGCCATGTACCCCACGGGAAGCAAGGATATCGAGCACCTGGTAGGCCCGAAAACCCTGGCGGCCGTCAGGCCGCACATCGGCATTCCCGTCGTCGCCATCGGCGGCATCAACAGGAATAACGGGGCACGGGTCATCGACAGCGGCGCCGACGCTGTTGCCGTCATTTCCGGGGTACTCGGGCAGAAGGAACCTGCCCTGGCCGCCGCCGAACTCGCCCTCCTCTTCAACCGGAAGGCCACCGTGCCGCGTGGTGCTGTGCTGACTGTCGCCGGCAGCGATTCGGGGGGGGGTGCCGGCATCCAGGCCGACCTGAAGACCATTACCCTCCTGGGGAGTTACGGCTCCTCGGTCATTACCGCCCTCACCGCCCAGAACACCCGGGGGGTATCCGGCATCCACGGCGTCCCGGCCGACTTCGTGGGAGAGCAGCTCACTGCCGTCCTGAGCGACATCCCGGTAGACGTGGTCAAGACCGGCATGCTCTTTTCGGCGGAGATCGTCCAGGTGGTGGCGGACCGGCTCCAGGAGTTCGGCCGGCGCATCGTGGTCGTCGACCCGGTGATGCTCGCCAAGGGGGGAGCCAGCCTCATCGATGCCACCGCCGTCACGACCCTGAAGGCGGGGCTTCTCCCCCTCACC
Source organism: Geomobilimonas luticola (assembly GCF_018476905.1). Taxonomy (GTDB): domain Bacteria; phylum Desulfobacterota; class Desulfuromonadia; order Geobacterales; family Geobacteraceae; genus Geomobilimonas; species Geomobilimonas luticola. The sequence continues at coordinate 62,896 of NZ_JAHCVK010000005.1, read as the reverse complement.
TACCTCCTCACCCCCAACGTGCCGGAGGCGGAAAAGCTGACGGGACTTTCCATCATGGACGAAGCGGGGATGGAAGAAGCGGCCCGGCACATCCACCGACTGGGGGTCCGTAACGTGCTGATCAAGGGGGGACATCTCCCCGACGGAACGGCGGTGGACATCCTTTTCGACGGCAGCGCCTTCACCCGCTACCCGACCCCCCGCATCCTGACCAAGAATACCCATGGCACCGGCTGCACCCTCGCCTCCGCCATCGCCACCTTCCTCGCCCAGGGAGAACCTCTCCCTGCTGCCGTAGGCAGGGCCAAGGAGTTCATCACCGCCGCCATCAAGCTCGCCCAGCCTCTAGGTAAAGGGCATGGACCGGTGAATCATTTTCTCGCGGCGCAGAAGCAGGGACCAGGGACCAGTGACCGGGGACCGGTTATCGAAGACAATTAATTCTGGAAGCGAGGAAGGGGCATCTGCTCCGATCCCTCCTTTTCATTTCAAGGAGCATGTCAATGTTGAAAACGCAGCTTGATTACGCCCGCAAGGGGATCATCACCGACAAGATGAAGGAGGCGGCGCTGGCCGAGGGGGTGTCCCCCGAGTTCATCCGCGACGGCATAAATGCCGGCACCATCATCATCTGCCATAACGTTAAGCACGGCAACGGCCGCCCCCTGGCCGTGGGAAAAGGGCTCCGCACCAAGGTGAACGCCAACATCGGCACCTCCGCCGACGACCTGGACATCACCAAGGAGCTGGAAAAGGCGCGCACCGCCGTCCGTCACGGCGCCGACGCCATCATGGACCTCTCCACCGGCGGCCCGGTGGACGAGATCCGCCGCGCCATCATCGCCGAAACCACCGCCTGCATCGGCTCCGTCCCCCTCTACCAGGCGGCGCTTGACGCGGTCCGGACCAAGAACAAGGCCATCGTCGACATGACCGTGGAGGACATTTTCGCCGGGGTCATCAAGCACGCCGAGGACGGCGTCGACTTCATCACCGTCCACTGCGGCGTGACGCGAAGCACCGTGGAGCGGATGAAGAACGAAGGGCGGATCATGGACGTGGTCTCCCGGGGAGGCGCCTTCACCGTGGAGTGGATGGCATACAACAACAAGGAAAACCCGCTGTTCGAGCACTACGACCGGTTGCTGGAGATCGTCAGGGAGTACGACATGACCCTGTCACTGGGTGACGGCTTCCGCCCCGGCTGCCTGGCCGACGCCACCGACCGGGCCCAGATCCACGAACTGATTATCCTCGGCGAACTTACCCAGCGCGCCCAGGAGGTGGGAGTACAGGTGATGATCGAGGGGCCGGGACACGTCCCCCTCAACCAGATCGAGGCCAACATCCTGCTCCAGAAGCGTCTCTGCCACGGGGCACCGTTTTACGTCCTGGGGCCGCTGGTCACCGACATCGCCCCCGGCTACGACCACATAACCTGCGCCATCGGCGGGGCCATCGCCGCCTCGGCCGGCGCCGACTTCCTCTGTTACGTGACGCCGAGCGAGCACCTGCGGCTCCCGAGCGTGGAGGACGTGCGCGAGGGGGTCATCGCCTCCCGCATCGCCGCCCACGCCGGTGACATCGCCAAGGGGGTGAAGGGGGCGATGGAGAAGGACATCCGGATGGCAAAGTGCCGCAAGAAACTGGACTGGGAGGGGCAGTTCGACATCGCCCTCGACCCGGAAAAGGCCCGGCGGCTCCGGGCAGAATCGGGGGTCGCCGACCACGGCGCCTGCACCATGTGCGGCGAGTTCTGCGCCTACAAGGTGATGGACGACGCCATGGAGAAGCAGGCGGCCAAGGGGTAAACCGGGGGAAACGGCTTTAGAGGTTGACTCTCAGGGAAAAATACGCTAGAAAGTAATGGCTGATTTAGAGCAATTATTGGCCGATGTAGCACAGGGGTAGTGCAGCTGATTCGTAATCAGCAGGTCAGCGGTTCAAATCCGCTCATCGGCTCCAGCAAATCAATGGGTTAGCTCACAAGGCTAACCCTTTTTTCTTGCCCATTGTGCACTAATTGTGAAGTAACACCATTCATGCTTACCGCCAGCCGTTCAACGGCATCATCAAGATGGTTGGGGGCAAGATGACTGTAACGCAGGGTCATGGTCAGGCTCTTATGCCCCAAAAGTCTAGATACCGTTGTCAGATCAACTCCCAACATGACAAGCTGGCTTGCGTAGGTATGGCGGAGATCGTGGAAGTGCAGACCTGAGCGCCCTATCCTTTTGCATGCCTTTTCAAAGGTCTTGCGGATATCGTTGTAACGATTCCCCTTGGCATCGCAAAACACATAGGGTGAGCTGATATGCCTGACGATCCCTTGCAAGGTCTCCCTCAAGGTTGAATTGATGGGGATCATCCTCTTCTCCCCGTTCTTGGTTTCAGTCAACGTAATCCTCCCATGCCTAAGATCGACATGCTCCCACTTCAGCCCCAAGACTTCCTCCTTACGACACCCGCTATTCAAAGCAAAGGTGATGATCGGCTTGAGGTACTTGGTATCCGTGGTCAAATCACATGCCTCTGTTAGCTCCTTGCTTTCCTCTAGGCTCAGAAATTCAGTACGCTGGTTATTCTCCCTCAAAAGCTTTACCTTGCGGATTCTCTTCAACACTTCTTCAGTACACAACTCCCATTCGTATGCCTTGGTGAATACATGACTGATCAAGGCAAAGAATCGGTTTGCCGTGGCAGGTCTTACGGGTTTCTTTTTTCCATATACAACCCTGCTTGATAAAGAGTCTAGACCTTCCCTGAGCAGTTTTGACCGAAACCTTTCGAGCAGTTCGACTGAGAAGTTGTTCAACTTCACGTTGCCGAACTCCTTAACAAGTTGGCGGAGCATGTACTTTTTCCATGTGTACGATTTTTGCCCGGACACAAACTCTTTGTACTTCTCCACCATTTCGGCAAAGGTCGGGTTCTGAATCTTCCGAATCATTGGCGTTCTGCCTTCAAGGACCTCATTTCGCCTTGTTGTCAGAAGAGCTTCAGCATCCTTTAGCCTAGTTGAATGGGTCGATTCCCTGACCATACCATCGAGCGTTTTGTAACAAATCCAATATGTATTACCCCTCTTGTAAATCCCTTTCGATTGACGCGCCATTACGGGTCTCCATTTCTGGCCTCGCGGCAATCAACTTTTCATCCAGACAGTCTAATAGCTTGCACAAAATATTGCTTGGCTCCCTTTCGCCTTTGATCAGATAGAAAAAATGGGCTTGGGTTATTCCGAGCATATCCGCTGCGTCTACCGCCTTTAGACCATGCCTGATTTGAAAATCTTTGATTGCCGCTGGGGTCCATTTCATTAGTTCACCTCCCTTCATCCCGTAGGCATTCAGTTCACGGGATAAGTATACTCAACTCAGTTGAATATTGCAAGGGGGTGAATGGTTCACAATTCACTTCACAACAGCTTTTAACTGGCTGTTTATATAGAGTGAATTTAGAATGTCACTTGATTTAACATCAAGAGTGCGAATGCTTTCGGAGTCGTTTGACGAAGGTAGAGGGAGGGGTACTACTTTCTGGCCTAGAGAGGGATTCAATCCAGCGATCAATGGTTGACTGGCGGAATTTCAAAACATTGCCTAGTTTGATATGGGGAAGATCGAGCTATTGACATTTTCCACAGCCAAAATAAAAGGGCATTGGTCGACGCCAGAAATCCTAAGACGTTACCTCAGATCACGGCAAAATGCATCGCCGGGGTCACTTTATTGCTTGCAATACGCCATAAACATTTATAGATTACAAGAATCCAATCTGCCAGCAAGAACAGATTCAAGGGTCACACTTACTGTAGATTGCGTGTGAGATAGGACAAAACTCCTGATGTTGATGCATGAACTGTAACCATTTGGTTAACTTTCATACCGATTTATTAAGGAGGTTAAAATGATGGAAAAAATCTACGAATCATTTTGGGGTATTATCACGCTTGTGTTTGGCATTGGTGTTATTTTGTATATCATGTCTGCAATATCCTTGTTTTCATACATTACTATTTTGGAAATCATACAGTTGAATTACAAAAATTATCTAGTCTCGTTATACATAACATCTGTTGTCTTGGGATGTGCTGATAGCATGCGGTTTAATCTTGATAGACTCGTTATTGTAGAAAGCAAGGAACTTACGACATCATTAATATGCCAAACTTTTTGCAGTTCACTAATATTAAGTGTTTTTATGGGGCCGGTTAGCACATTATTAATTATCAAATCGGGATTAAAACAGAATAAACAAGATGGAATTGTCGAATTAGAATATAGAAAAAATTCTCTTAAAGCAAATTACAATGACGGACAAAATGCTTAAATTGTTAACTTACAAATATTTGGGTTTAACAGTTAAAAAAAGGCAGATCGGAATCAATCCGTCTGCCTTGATTGTGAACCAATTGTGAACTAAATGCTCAGGGACAAAGGGTAAAGTTTGCTAAACTGTTAAAGGTTAATTTGTAAATATGCCTAAATTTATCACTACTTAGGACAAAATACATTCCATTGAATACATCATAGACAGGTTTCGTAATCAGCAGGTCAGCGGTTCAAATCCGCTCATCGGCTCCACGAAAAAAGGGTCGTTTCCCTCCGGGAACGACCCTTTACTTTTCCCGTTCTTTTCCTTTCAGGGGGCATCGATCAGGAACCCCAGCTCCTTGCGGATTTCGTCGGGATCGGCGGTGTTGTACTCCATCAGCTTGCGCAGGTGGATCATGGTGTCCAGGTCCTCCCGCACGAACTTCACGCCGATGGCATCATCCTCCATGTGCACCACCTGGGCCTCGAACCTGAGCACGACGTTGCTGCCGTCCAGGTGGATGGTGAGCTTGCAGGGGTCGCCGAGCTTGACGGAGGGGTGGTCGCCGGCGGCGATCAGCGCCCCCCTGAGGGAAATGTCCATAAGGTGGGCCTCCCCGCGGACCCCGCCGAACTCCACGAAACTCTCCGCATCGAAGTTCACGCGGCTGAAGCGTCTCATCTCCGTCATACCATCCCCCTGTCCGTGGTTTTTGAACACTATACCGATACCGGCGGCTATTGGCAAGCACCGCCTGCCGGAGACGCCCACCCCCTTGACCTGCTGCCCGGTTTGCGGTTATCCTGCAGCCATGGAGACAACCCCGTCACCCCATGACCTGCTGAAAAACTACCGGGATCTGATCTGCCGGGTAGACGAGCTGTGCGCCGGCATCGGCGAGAAATTCCCCGAAGAGATCGTCTGCCGGGCCGGATGCGCCGGATGCTGCCGGCACCTGACCCTTCTGCCGGTGGAAGCCGTGGCCCTCGCCGTGGCACTGCACGGGCTTCCCCCCGATTTGGCCGACATGATCCGCAACCGGGCACGACAGTCGGCACCGGACGGCCCGTGCCCCCTGCTCATGGACGAACGCTGCCTCCTCTACGCCGCCCGCCCCCTTATCTGCCGCACCCACGGTCTCCCCCTGCTTACCCGGCTGGACGGCACCCCCCGGGTCGATTTCTGTCCGGAGAACTTCAGGGGGGTGACCAATCTTCCCGGCAGCGCCGTCATCGACCTGGAACGGCTCAATACCGCCCTCGTGGCGGTGGATGCCCTGTTCTGCCGTGAGTATTTCCCGGCTGGGCGCGCCGACAGGGAGCGGTACACCATCGCCGAAGCGCTGCTGCTGGAACTGTAAGGAGCCCACCATGAACGCCCTCATCAACGGTATCGACCTCGCCTACGAAGACGCCGGCAGCGGTCCGGCAGTCATCCTCATCCACGGCTTCCCCCTCTGCCGCAAGATGTGGCGCCCCCAGTGGAACAAACTGCCGCTGGCCGGCTACCGGGTCATCGCACCCGACCTGCGCGGCTTCGGCGAGAGCGACGCACCGGACGGCCCCTACAGCATGGAACTGTACGCCGACGACCTGATAGGGCTGATGGACCATCTGGAAGTGGAGAAGGCGGTCATCGGCGGGATGTCCATGGGGGGATACGTCCTCTTCAACCTGCTGGAGCGCTACCCCGAGCGGGTCAGAGGAGCGCTGTTCATCACCACCCGCGCCACCGCCGACGACGAGGCGGGGAAGGCCCGGCGGCTGCAACTCGCCAACGACGTCCGGAAGTTCGGCCCCCACGTGGTTGCCGACTCCTTCGAAAAGCTCCTCTTCGCCCCCGGCACCCCCGAGGAACGCCCCAAGCTCGTGGAAGAGGTGTACGGCTGGATGGTCGGAAACGCCACCGTCGGCCTGGCGGGGGGGCTTCTCGCCATGCGCGAGCGGAAGGACTATTCCCCGCTCCTCGGTAGCTTTCATCTTCCCGCCCTGGCCATCGGCGCCGCGGAGGACCAGGCCGCCCCCCCCGCGACGAGCAGTGCCATCGCCGCCGGCATCCCCGGCTGCCGGCTCGCCATCATCCCGGAAACCGGCCACCTGGCCAACCTGGAGGACGTGAAGGCGTTCAACGCCCCGGTCCTGGATTTTCTGGCCTCACTCCCCCGGACATAAAGCGTTCATCGCCATTCCGCAGAACATCTGTGACAAAACAATCCGCCCAGTCCGCCGACCTCCCGGCAAAAACATAGAACTCTGTTATTGCCACAATAAAACAAACATTACAGCCAGTTATAGTTTTGATAAATTTTTAGCATCAACAAAAAACAAAAAGCGGTCTGACTGACAACGCAATACATCTGTAACATTTCAATTTATTTGATTTTTTTCAAATTAACCCTTGCCTTTTACTCAACAACAGATTATAGTCTAACTAAAATCAAGCTATGAATAAAAGGAGTAGAGCAATGAAGTGCCCGGTTTGCAAGACCCACGGGGAGTATGCTGGCATCAACCTGCATACGGATGATTTCGCCGAAAACATCAACACGTGCCACGTGTGCGAGACGACGTGGTCCGTCAATCACGGCATATCCAAAGTCATCGAGGATTCCACGTTTCTGGAAACCACCGCCGACTGTGCCGAAGAGGATACGTACTGTTTTGCCGCGTAACAGCAACTCTGAAAAAAGAGGCAACGAAAAAACCGGGAGCTCTCGCGAGTATCCCGGTTTTTTTATCTGCTGCACATCGTTTTCTACAGACCGAACCGCCGCTGTACGTCGGCCGGCGCCGGTTCGAAGCGGGCGAACTCCATGGTGAAGGTGCCCCGGCCCCGGGTGGCGCTCCGCAACTCGGTCATGTAGCCGAACATCTCGGCCAGGGGGACCAGCGCCCGGACGGTCTCGATCTCCCCGTGGGTCTGGAGCCCCTCCACCCGACCCCGCTTCTGCTGGAGGGAGCCGAGTACCCTGCCGGAACAGTCGAGGGGGAAAACGATCTCCAGCGCCATGACCGGCTCCAGCAGAGCCGGTCCACCCTCCCGGGCGGACATCACCAAGCCCCGCTGGGCGGCAGCCCGCATCCCCTGCTCGGTGGTAACCCCCGGCTCGACGGGGGCTTCCAGAACCCGCACTTCCAGGTCGGTGAGGGGATAGCCGGTCAGACAGCCGGCGGCGCAGCCCTGGGTGAGGCTGTCCATCAGGGCGCTCCGCAACTCCTTCGCCACCACCGCTTCCGGAGGAAGTGAGAACACGACCCGCACCCCCTCACCCCGCGCCAGGGGGGTCAACCGGAGCAGCACCTCCCCACCCTGCACCTTACCCTCGAATTCCCGGCGGAACACCTCGCGCCGCTCGACCATCCTCGTCAGGGTCTCCCGGTAGACCACCTGGGGACGGCCGGTCTTGACCCCCACCCCGAACTCCCGCTCCAGCCTGTCGGTGACGATCTCCAGGTGCAGTTCCCCCATGCCGGTAAGGATCGTCTGGCCGGTTTCGGCATCCTCATGGACCCGGAAGGTGGGATCTTCCCACTGCAGCTTTTCCAGGGCCGGGGGGAGTTTCTCCTTGTCCTCGGTCCCCCGCGGCTCCACCGCCAGGGATACCACCGGCTCGGGAACGGTCAGCCCCTCCAGGGCCAGTTGGTGGTCGGGGGTACAGAGGGTATCGCCGGTCAGGGCCGCTTTGAGGCCTGTCACCGCCACGATATCGCCGGCCCGGGCCGTCTCCAGCTGTTCACGTTTGTGGGCGTGCATCCGGAACAGGCGGGCGGCCTTCTCGAAGCATCCCTGGGAACTGTTGAACAGCGCCATGCCGGCCTTGAGCGTGCCGGAATAGATGCGCAGCCAGGTAAGCTTACGCCCTTCATCGGCAAGGACCTTGAAGGCGAGCGCGCAGAAGGGGGCCTGGGGATCGCAGGCCAGCAGCTCACGCTCCCCCGCCGTCGGCCGATGGGCAGGGACGGGGGGCAGATCAAGGGGGGACGGCAGGTAGTCGGCCACCCCGTCGAGCAGGGACTGCACCCCCTTGTTGCGCAGGGCCGAGCCGAGAAACACCGGGAACAGCCGACACTCCAGCGTTCCCCGCCGGACGGCACCCTTGAGGCGCTCCGCCGTCACCTGGGCACCGGCCAGGTAATCGGCCAGGATGGTATCGTCGAAGTCGGCCGCCGCCTCCACCAGTTCGTCCCGGGCCGCGCGGGACTCTTCCGCGAGATCGGAGGGGATCGGCTCCCGCAGCACGGTCTTCCCCTGGTCGGCATCGGTAAAGGAGAGGAGTTCCTGGGAGAGGAGGTCGATCACCCCCCGGAAACCGGTCTCGTTTCCGACGGGAAGCTGGAGGAGGAGGAGGCGGGCGTTGAGCCGCTTCCCCATCTGCCCGAGGACAGCCCGGTAGTCGGCGCCGACCCGGTCGAGCTTGTTGATGAAGCAGATGCGGGGGACCCGGTAACGGTCGGCCTGGCGCCAGACCGACTCGCTCTGGGGCTGGACCCCCTCCACGGCGCTGAAGATGGCGACCGCCCCGTCCAGCACCCGCAGCGCCCGTTCCACCTCGATGGTGAAGTCGATGTGGCCGGGGGTATCGATCAGGTTGATCCAGCACTCCCGCCAGCGGCAACTGGTGGCGGTGGCGGTAATGGTGATCCCCCGCTCCTGTTCCTGGGGCATCCAGTCCATCACCGCCAGCCCCTCGTGCACCTCCCCCATCTTGTGGGTCTCACCGCTGTAGAAGAGGATCCGTTCCGACACCGTGGTCTTGCCGGCGTCGATGTGGGAGATGATGCCGATGTTGCGGATGGATTGAAGGGATGGCTGGTCCATGGGATAGGTCCGGAGCAGGTTAATTGGGATCGCGTGCCGACCGCACGACTAAGGATACCAGAAAACGGGAGGGAGGGAGGAGCATTAATTTACTTCTCTCCCACCTGAGCTACAATGTACGGATATCACCACCAAAGTCAGGGAGGGAAATCATGAAGATGCTACGTCTGCTGGTCGTGCTCCTGTCGCTCCTGCCGGGGGCCGCATACGCCGCCGACCTGGGCCAGGCGCGGATAAGCCTGATCAAGGGGGACGTCCAGATCTATACCAGCGACACCCAGGACTGGGTCGCCGCCTCCATCAACATGCCCCTCCAGGAAGGGGACCGGATCTGGGTGCCGGAAGGGGCCCGGACCGAGATCCAACTCCGGGGAGGTATCTATATCCGCCTCGGTTCGGCCACGGCGTTCGACCTCGTGCAGTTCCAGGAGGAGGCGTTCCAGTTCTACCTGAACGGCGGCCACGCCTATGTCAACAACCGCAAGGGGGGAATCGACCAGATCCAGATCGACACCCCCCTGTCGTCCGTCAGATGCTACGACAACACCCTCCTGATGGTCGACGTGATGCAGGACGGCAGCACCGACGTGGCGGTCATCAAGGGGTACGCCGCTGCCGAGAGCAGGGAAGGGACAACCAGAATCGAGGCGGGCACCACCCTCCACCTCGGAGCCGACATGGCGGCGGAGATATCCCCCCTCCCCCCGCCGGACCAGTGGGAAAACTGGAACCGGGAGCGTGACCGCAAGCTCGCCCAGTCCAACCGGAGCCTGCGCTACGTCCCCGAGGAGCTGGACGACTACAGCCATGACCTGGACGACTACGGGCGATGGGTGTATGTCACCGACTACGGTTACTGCTGGACCCCCCTCAACGTCGCCGTCAGCTGGGCCCCCTACCAGGTCGGCCGCTGGGTCTGGCGCGGCGCGGACTATGTCTGGATATCCTACGAACCGTGGGGCTGGGCCCCCTACCATTACGGCAGGTGGTCCTTCGTGGCCAACGTGGGATGGTGCTGGGTTCCTCCCTCCATCGGCGCGGTCTACTGGGGGCCGGGTTACGTGGGGTGGGTCCACACGCCGACCTACGTCGGCTGGGTGCCGCTGGCTCCTGGTGAAATCTACTACGGCCGTGGCTACTACGGACCATGGAGCGCCAACATCACCACCATCAACCGGACCGTCGTCCAGAAGTACCGGAACATCAACGCGCGCAACGGCGTCACGGTGGTGAACCGCACCACGTTCCAGACCGGCCGGAAAGAACCGGTCAGGGTCAGGGGAAACCTGTTCCGCGCGACAAACATAGAGGCTGGCCCCCCCGTCATCAGGCCGACCCGGGCCACCAGCATGCCGGTCATCAGGGACATCCCGGCAGCAAAACGTCCCCCGGAGAGGGTCAGGCGTATAAGCGTCAATGAAATCAGGCAGGAGAGGAGTCTGGTGCGGGAAGAGAAGGGATCAGCCTTCAAGGGGGGACGTCCCGCAGCGGAAATGCCGGTCAGGAAGCGGAACGAGCCCCAACCCATGATCCGCGAACGGCATCCGGCCCTGCCGACACAGCAGCCGGTCAAGGGAGGCAGGGCCACACCACGAAGCGAACGGCAGCAGCCCGCTCCCCCCTCGGTCCAACCGGCGGCACCGGCAGTTCAGCCTGCTCCCACTGCTCCCCCTGCTCCCCCTGCGGCCAGAACAACTCCTGCACCTGCACCTGTCCCGCAATCCGTTAAGCCGGAGAAGCCCCGTCAGCAGGAGGCGCCACGCCAAGCCCCGCCCCAGGTGCGCGGCGGGTCGCAGAAACTGACACCGCGGCCGGAACGGGGGGCACCCCGCGAACCACGCTGGCAGGAGCCACTTCCTGGCGCAGGTTCTGCGGCACCTCCGGCACCGGCCGCCGTCCGGCCCGAGGTTCAGCGCCCTTCACGCCCGGCATCGGCCCCTGCCCAGTTGCCGGCTGCGGAACGACCGGCTGTCCAGCGCCAGGAGACTCCTGCACCATCCCGCCCCCAGCAGCCCATGCATCGTCGGGAACTGCCGGGCAGATAGCATCTCTCGCCAACGACAAAGGGGGCCGCACTATCGGCCCCCTTTTCTTTTGACGCAAAGACGCAGAGTCGCAAAGAACTTCACTGCTTTGCAAATCTACCTGCTCTCCCGTATTTCATTCTGTTTTTTCAGTTTTTTTGCGTCTTCGCGCCTTTGCGTCGCCGTGATGTTCACGAATACGGATCGCCGCCCTTTCCCCCGCTTTCCAAACCCCCTTCCCGAAGAGGAGTCCGGTCCTTCACCGCGAACACCTCGATTCCCGATTTCCCCTCCAAGGGGCAGACATTCTCGCAGATGCCGCAGCCGTTGCAGAGTTCGTCCACCACGTACGGCTTCTTCACCGTCACCGGCCTGCCGCTGAAGTCCCGCTCCGTCACCACTTCGGAGCGGATCGCCTTCTGCGGGATGGGGCAGTGCTCCTCGCAGACGATGCACTCCTTCCGGAGGGCAAAGGGAATACAGTGGTTCTTGTCGAACACTGCTTTGCCGATCACCTCCCGCTTCTTCTCCGCAACCGGCAGATCGGGGATCGCCCCCGTGGGGCAGACCTGGCCGCAGAGGGTGCAGTTGTATTCGCAGTAGCCGAGGCGGGGTATGAGTACCGGCGTATAGAGCCCTTCGATCCCTGTCTGGGACAGGGCGGGGTAGAGGGCGCTCCGGAGGCAGACTTTCATGCATTCCCCGCAGCGGACGCACTTCTCCAGGAATTCCCCTTCGCTTCGCACCCCCGGTGGCCGGAGCAGCCGCGCCTGGGACTGGGGATCGCGGAACCGGAAGAGCTTCGCCAGGAACAGCCCCCCCACCAGGCCGCCGAGCAGGACCCGCCGCTCCATGACCGGTCCCCCCGCGGCCGGCTGGAAGCCGGCAAGGCGGAACCGGACCCGTTGGTTCGGGCAGTGGAGCTGGCACTCCATGCAGAGGATGCACTCCTCTTTCTGGAGCAGCTCCCGATCAAATGAGGTGGGGCAGAGCTCCCGACATGCCTGGCAATCGGCGCACAGCTTCGCCGGCACCCGGCTGAAGGGTGAGAGGCGGGCGACGAGTCCGAGCAGGGTGCCGAGGGGGCAGAGGTTGCGGCACCAGTTCCGGGTCTCGAAGCGCTCCAGGAAGATGATGAGGATGAAGACAAGGGCCGAGAGAAAGGCCAGGGGGTAGAGGGTGTCCCGGAACGGGAGGAGGTAATCCCGGAGGAAGCGGTACCCCGGATCGAGGACATCGCGCCCCTCCCCGAAGACCCGATAGAGGCCGACCCAGCCGGAGCGGACCGTCTCGCCCAGGAGGGGATGAACGAAGAAGGTGAGCGCCCGGACGAGGATGGCGATGGGGTCGAGGAGCCCGGCCAGGTTGAGATTCAACAGCGACGCGACGAGAAGCGGCAGGAGGAGCCAGTACTTCACGCTCCCTTTCAGCCAGGTGAGCGGCGCGGTCTTGCGGATACGGCCGGTAACGAGATCGAGGACGGTGCCGAGGGGACAGAGCCAGCCGCAGAAGAAACGGCCGAGAAGGACGGACAGGACGAGGACGATCACGCCGGGGAGGAGGAACGGCACCCACCCCTTTACCGCCAGCAGGGTGCTCGCCGCCGTCAGGGGATTGGCCCGGAAGAAGGCATTCACCGCCACCCCGATCCGGTCGCTCCCCCGGTATTCGGTCATGAGGAAGAGCACCAGAAAGAGGGCGAGAAAGAAGAGCTGGGATATGCGGGACGAAGTGTGACGCATGGTCAAACTCGACGCAAAGGCGCAGAGGCGCAAAGGGAGTCAAAGGCCATGGACAACACGATGAATGCCGTTTCTGACATACTGTTCGCCGAAATTGACGACCAGGGCAAGTTTCAGATCAAGAAGCCGCAGATAGGTGAGTGCCTGCGCCTCGAATATGGGATTATAGTCAATTGTCGATTTGACCTCAACAACGCCCCTGCCATTCACCAGCAGGTCGAGACGGAGTGGAGCAGCAAGCTTGTTCCCTTTATAGCTGACCGGCACCTGGATCTGACTCTGGGCGTTAAGACCACGCTGTCGAAGTTCCCAGGCCAGAGCTTCCTCATACACGCTTTCCAGCAATCCCGGGCCACCAAGGGTTCGATGCACTTCGATCGCACAATCAACAATGTGCCGACTTATCTCGTTGTCTGTCATGGAGTATTTTCTTTGCGTCCTTGCGCCTTTGCGTCAAGCTTTTATAATTCGTACCTTGCGAAGGTCCATCTCCCCCAGCCCCCGCTTGTGTGCCGCCACGGTAACGGCAATGTCGGCGGGCTTGAGGCCGAAGAGGGTGGTGGCGTAGGCATCGGCCGCCACGATGTCGGTACCGGCTATCACCTTGTTCAGCACCTTCACGTCCCGCAAGTCTCCACCTTGGGGACCGTGAGCCGTCAGGACACGGGTGGCGTCGATCACCACCAGGTGGCTCTTCAGGACGCTGTTGATGTCCGCCAGGGCACCGTCGATGTTCTTGTGGATGCTCCCCCGGTTCCCCCCCATCACCCCCATGACGTTCTTGAGCCCGAGGGTGAGCCTGGTGAGACCGTGGTGCTTGGCAACCGGGACGTTGATGAAGACATCGGCGCCGAGCGCTTCGTCGTAAAGCTCCCACTGCTTGAGGACCGCGCCGTTGGCGATGGGGACTTTGCGGAAGCGTTCATCCTCGATATGCTTCACCTCCACGTTCTTCATCCCCCTGAGGGCCGGCTCGATGCCGCTATTGATATAGCAGCGCCGCTCGTCGTTGCAGGTCCGGTCGAAGACCTTGACCTTTTTCGCCCCCGCCTTCAGGCATTCCTCTACCACCGCCTTGACCACGAGGGGATGGGTGTTGGCCCCCTGCTCTGCATTCCGGTCCCACCCCATGTTGGGCTTCACCACCACCGTCTGTCCCGGCTTCACGAAGCGCCCCATCCCGCCGAGGGCATTGATTGCCTGGCGGGTTATGCGCCCATAGTCGGCCCCTTCAGCCACGGCCAGCACGGGCCCCCCGGCGGCAGCCAGGTCACGCAGCAACCAGCGATGAAACAGATAGGACAACCCGAGAACCCTGAGAAACGACCTTCTGTCCATACTCCCTCCCGTTCAATCCCTGGTCCCTGGCTCCTAGTTCCTGATCCCCGGTCCCCGGTCCCTGGCTCCTAGTTCCTGGTCCCCTGCTTTGTCCCGCAAAAACACCACGAACGCTCCGTTTCCCCCCATCTGGCGCGGTGCCGGGACGAACTCGGCCACCATCCCCTTCCCCCGGTCCCGCAGCCAGCTGGAAACCGCACCCTGGAGCACCGGTTCGTCGGGGGAGTTGTTCCCCTTGCCCGTTATGACGAGCACTGCCTTCTGACCCCGCTTGTGAGCGCCGGCAATGAAGTGGGCCAGGCTCTCCAGGGCCTCGTCCCGGGTCATGCCGTGCAGGTCGAGTTCGTAGTCGATCCGGAGCGCCCCCCGCCGGAGTTGGCGCATCCTGTTCACGGGGAGCGGCTTGAGGGGCACCACGTCGTCCGGCAGCTCGTCGCGAAAGTTCACGTCCAGCCGCAGCTCTTCGATGGCCTCAAGAAAAACCTGTCGGTCGGCCGCCTCGAACCGCGCCTTCGGCGGAACTGCGGGTTTCTGCGGGCGGGGCCGTTCCGGTTCTTCCTGGAGGGGACGCACATTGGCAACCGCCCGCAGGAAGAGGTCGCTGTCATCCTCGGCCACCGGTGGAGGAGCCTGTTTGGAGGCGGGGGGCGGCGGGGCCGGCGAATCAGCCTGAAACCCCTTGAGGGACTTGAACGGCGTTGCCGAGAAGTCCTTCGGTTTCGGCAGCCGCTTTTTTTCCTTTTTCATGGCAAAACCACCTTGGCAGGGGCGGAGCGAGAGGCCCCTGCCGTCAGACTGCTAATCCTTGGGCACCAGAATGATCTCGATCCGCCGGTTTTTCGCCTTGCCTTCCGGCGTATCGTTGCTCGCCACCGGCTTGTACTCGCCGTACGCCACCGCGCCCAGCAGGGTCGGGTCAATCCCCTGCTGCTGGAGGAATCTGGCCACGTTGATGGCCCGAGCTGCCGACAGTTCCCAGTTGGTAGCATACTTTTTGGTCAGGGCGCCGACGATCTGATTGTTGTCCGTATGTCCCTCGATGCGGATCGCTTTATCCTGAACGGTTTTCAGGATATCAACCACTTTCTGCAGCACTTCGAGCCCTTCCGCCTTGACCTCGGCCTTGCCCGAGTCGAACAGGATCTCATTGAGCATGTTCACCGTCAGCTTCCCCTTCAGTTCGGAGATGGTGACTTCCCCCTTGGATATCTCCCCCTTCATCTTTTCCAGCAGCTCCTCGTAGGTCTTGCTGGTCTTTTGGACCTCTTCCTCCTTGGCCTTCTGGAGCCGGGACACGTCGTCCCGAAGACGGGCGTTCTCCCGCTCCAGGTCGGCAATTTTCTGGCGCAGTTCGACAATCGTGCCGAGGGATTCGGATTGGGACGATTTGAGGACCTTGTCCAGAGCCCTGTTGTCGGCCGCCAGTTTCTCCTTCTCCTTGACAAGCCCTTCCGCCTCACCCGTCAGCTTGGCGACCCGGGCCTTGAGCCCGTCGTTTTCGCTGCCGAGCTCCTGGTATTTTTTCTGCAGTTCCTGCAGGTTCTTGTCGAGGGTCTGTGCCTCCTGCTCCTTCTGTTCGAACCTCCCGAGGGAGACGCATCCCCACTGGGAAACCGCGATCACCAGAAAGAGTACCAGCAGCAGCGATTTTTTCAGCATGTCAAACCTCCTTGTTTGTCAAGGAGCATCAGCTCCCCATGAAAAATCAGACGGCAGCAGTTTTTTACCGGAACAGCCAGAGCGGGATGACCGCAGCGGCCAGCACTAGGGCGGACGGCACCCAGAGCCGGTGGTAGACCTTTGCCATATCTGCATTGAAATATTCCCGGGTCAGCACGAGGCAGAGATGGAGCGGCGACAGCATGACACCGGCAAATCCGCTCCCAAAGGCGAGCGCGAGAAGCCCGAGGGACGGTGTCGCCCCCCCCATGAGCGGCAGGAGGAGCGGAAAGGTGATCCCCACGTAGGCGATGGTAAGGCCGGTCATCAACCCTGCCAGGAACGGGATGGCCACGATGATGAGGATGGGTGGCAACCCGCTGCTGGTGAAAAACCGCGATACCCCGTCGAGGGCGCCGGTTACCTGCAGGGTCTCCTGGAACACCATGATGCCAAGCACGAGAAACACGGCCTTCAGGGAGACGCTCTCCCGCAGGGATTCCCAGACTTTGGCCGGCGAATAGCGGTGCAGCAGATAGAGAAACACCACCACGCCCCCCATGGCTGGCACAGGATTGACCCGCAGGACCACCACGAGCACCAGGGTGACGAGGATCGGAGCCACCGCCAGGAGGAACGCGCTGAACGCCTTCCACCGCCCCGCCGTCCGCTCCCGTGCGATCCTGACCGGACCGACCCCCGCGAAACAGAAGAGCGCCCCCCATCCCACCACCGACAGCGCAAAGGGCGCATTGGCCAGGGAGAGGCTGGCGTAGTGGAGACCAGTCAGGCCGGATACCAGGATGATGCCGGGGTAGAGGGGCGAGACGTATTCCCAGATGTGGCGATACCAGTAATTGATGAATGCCTTCTGGTCGGCGTCGATCTCGGTCCCTGCAGCCGCCTCGCTCACCATCGGCGCCGAGAACACCGCACCGCCGGGGGACGGCAGGAGGCCGATCATGGCCGGCATGGCCGCCATGATCAGGCGCCCGTCGGGGAGGATTTCCGCCAGGCTCGCCACCATCCGCTTCAGGGTGCCGGTCTTCCTGAGCACGTTCTCCATGATCATGGTGAAGACCAGCATCGCCGTCATTTCCAGGGAGCGGGGAGCGAGCAGCGCCCGGTATACCCCCTCCAGAAACGCCCGGGGCGGAGTGAGGTAGAGGAGCGCCAGCAGCAGCGACCCCACCGCCATGACAGTCCCCAGATAGACCTTGCGGCGCAGGAGCACCACGAGAACGGCCAGCACCACGAGAGTTTTTATGAGATCAACCACAGGCCACCTTAAACCGTATATGAGTATAACAAAAAAGAGACCCGAAGGTCTCTTTCACGCTGCCGTGCCGGCGTCTATTTCCGGATGATCCGGCGCTTCGAGCCCCCCATGGCGGCGGCGTGATGCTTCTGGATCGCGCCTATGCTCTCCAGGTGGAACTGGAACCACATGTCGCCGAAGCCCCGCATCTTCATCTTCTTCCCTTCTCCGAGCAGGGCCAGGTTCCCCTTCAGATGCTCGTCGCCGGGGAGCTTCTTGAGTCCCCGCTCCAGCACTTCCTTGGCCTTTGCCGTATCCCCGATTTCAGTCAGGCAGTAGGCGTAGACATTCCAGAGGAGGGACTCCTTGCTGCTCCACTGCACCGTCTTCTCGAAGGTCTCCCTCATCTTTTCGGGCTTGTTCCGCTTCATGTAGCTGACCGCGAGCATCCCCATGGCCACCCAGTTCTTGAAGAACGATTTTTCCAGGTAGGGGAACGCCTTGCCGAAGTCGCGCTTCATGTAGTAGATCATGCCGATCTGGGCGTTGAGCTGGCCGGTGACGTACATCTGCCACTTGCCGTAGACAAAGGCGCTTTTCAGTTCGGAGATGGCCTTGTCCACCCGCTGCCCCTGGAGGTCCCGATTGGCGGTCTCCATGACAGCCATGACCTTTTTCATGACAATGCGGGATATCAGGAAGAAGACCAGCATGGCCACCAGCGGCGAAACCAGGGCGGCGATCCACCAGGTGCCGACCGCAAGCATGAGCCCGACGAAAACAACCACGGCCACCGCCGCGGAAATCAGTGCATTATACATCTGTGGGAAATCCTTTCCGACTTACGATTTTTCATTCGCTACGGGAACCATGGCGCCCGATTTCTCTACATACTTGGCGACGATGATGCGCCGGCCGGCCCGCAGGGCGATCTTGCCCTTGATGTTGTTCCAGGCGGAGAGAATGCTGGTCGATACGTTGAAACGCCTCGCCAGCGAATGCAGGGTGTCACCTTTTTTCACGGTGTAGTACTTGTTGAACTCCCGACTATCCTTCTTGGCGGCAACGCTGACAGGTGCCTCATGGGCGTCGGGCTGAACAGGTATGGTCAACACCCGTCCGCGCACCTTTTTCGTCTTCCCCAGCCGGTTCAGTTCCGCCAGGACCTGGGGGGTGGTACCATAACGACTGGCCACGCCGGCAAGGGTATCCCCCTTCTTCATCCGGTAACGGGTATAGAGGACCTTGGGGGTATAGCGCTTATCTTCGGGCACCTTGGCGTATTCGGCCGCGAACAGCTCCTTCTTCCCCTTCGGCAGCTTCAGCTCATAAGCGGGGTAATCGGGAGGGGTGGCCCACCGGCGCAGTTCGGGGTTCAGGTCGCGGAGGATCTGGGGGGGAACGTCGCAGAGACGTGCCACCAGGTCGAGATCGGTCTGGGTCGGGATCGGAACCGTATCGAACTCGATGGGGGGAAGGTAGGCCACGTCGGCAAATCCGTACTTGTGGGGCTCCTTGGCGATAATGGCGGCAGCCAGGAGCTTGGGTACGTAGTCCTTGGTTTCCCGCTTCAGGTACGACCCCTTGGAAAGCTGCCAGAAATCGCGGCTGTTGTACATGTCGATGGCCCGGAGAATCTTGTTCTCGCCGGCGTTGTAGCCAGCCGCAGCCAGGTACCAGTCCTTGTTGAACAGCCCGTAAAGCTCTTTCAGGTAGAGTGCTGCGGCCACCGTCGACTTGAGCGGGTCCCGCCGCTCGTCGATCCAGCCATCGATGCGCAGGGAATAGCGTTTGCCGGTGGCGGACATGAACTGCCAGGGGCCGACGGCGCTCGCAACCGAATAGGCATGGGGAGAGAACCCGCTTTCGATCATGGCCAGGTAGACGAGATCTTCCGGCAGGGACTCCTTGCGGAGCACCTCTTTCATCATCGGCAGATACCGCTCGGAACGGGAAAGCCAGCGGGCGAACACGGGCCGGGCGCGCCCCTGGAAATAGGACAGGAAGTACTGCACCTTGTCGTTCAGGGTGAGGGGGATGTCCGAATCGGGCAGGTCCTCTTCCGGCAGCTTCAGGTCGAAATCGGCGGCCACTTCGGCCTGTTCGTCGAAGGGATAGAGTTCCGTCGCCGGGAGTTCAAGGGCCCGCCCCAGACGGGATTCCCGGGAGGAGGCAGCCCCGTCGGCAGGAGGTGACGACTGACCACCGGACATGACGAGTCCCGCAACGAGGAGGTTCGGTTCCCCATCGCCGGACGGCAGCTCCGCCGCCAGCACCGGCGACGCCACCAGAAGGGCTATGACACATGAGAGAATTTTGTTCATTGAGTATCCCTGGACTGTCATGACTGGACAACACATTACATGGCAGCCTGCGAGGAGGGGTCAGTATAGTCAATAATCGCCGGGCTGTCAATCGGGATGCACAGCGGGTCAGGGAGGGGATAAAGCGACAATTACGACAGCAAAGCTTTTACCATCAGGGCATCACGACCAGAACCGCCGCTCCATTTCGGCCAGAAGCGGCTCCAGGGTAGCGTCATCAAGGGCGGAAACACTGATTGCCCCGTAACGGCGCGCCAACTGGCGCACCTTCATGAACGACAGGGGGTCGCGCCGTTTCAGCTCGGCAAGCTGGTCACTCTTGTTGAACACCAGGATGCGCGGCTTGTCGGCCAGCTCCAGCTCTTCCAGTATCTGTTCCACCTGGCCGATCTGCTCCTCGCAGCGGGGGTTGGCGCAGTCCACCAGGTGCAGGAGGAGATCGGCATCCTGGAGTTCCTCCAGGGTGGCCTTGAAGGCCCCCATGAGAGAGCGGGGAAGGGAGCGGATGAAGCCGACCGTGTCGGTGATGATCACCTCCCGCTCCCGGGGGAAGCGGAGGCGGCGGGTAGAGGTGTCGAGGGTGGCGAAGAGGAGGTTCTCGGTGAAGACGTCGCTCCGGGTAAGGGTGTTGAGGAGGGTCGATTTACCCGCATTGGTATAGCCGACGATGGAGACGATGGGGAGGCCGGAGCGGACCCGTTTCTGGCGGCGCTGGTAGCGGCCATGGGACAGCTCGGCCAGCTCCCTCTCCAGCTTGGCGATCCGGTCGCGAATCCGGCGCCGGTCCACTTCGAGTTTTGTTTCACCCGGCCCGCGCCCGCCGATCCCCCCCATGAGGCGGGACATCTGCACCCCCCTCCCGGTCAGGCGCGGCAGCAGGTACTTGAGCTGGGCCAGCTCCACCTGCACCTTCCCGTCCAGGCTCGTTGCCCGGCGGGCGAATATGTCGAGGATCAGCTGGCTCCGGTCGATGACTTTCAGCTCGGTCATTTCCGAGATGGAACGGACCTGGGCCGGAGAAAGTTCCTGGTCGAATACCAGAAGGGTAGCGCCGAGCTGGAGTGCGCGTATCACTACTTCGCGCATCTTCCCTTCCCCCATGAGGTAGCGGGGGTTGAACTGACGCGGTCTCTGAATCAGGGTGTCCAGCACCTCCACGCCGGCGGTGCGTGCGAGCTCCTTCAGTTCCTCCATGGAATCGGCCGCCTCTCCCGGCGGCTGGCTGGTTACCGAAATGAGGATTCCCCGCTCCTCCCCCCCCCGCACCTCCCTGGCCCCTTTGGCGGCACGCTGCAGGGCGCTTTCCCGCTCGGCAACGAACGCGGCGAAATCCAGCTGAAATCGGCTCAAGGGCTGGGGTGGATCGACGAGGTAAGGAGCGGCGGCGGGTGCGGAAGGGGTCAGGCTGGCATTCTGGATGGCGATCATCGTGTCGTTCGGGTTGAGAAGGAGGGCCGTGATCAGGTCGAACCGGAGCATGGCCAGGTCGGTAAGGTCGTCGTCGGTGAGGGGTTCGCCCTTCAGATGGGTGTGGATGAGCCGCAGGCCGCGCAGGAGCTTCTTGCCGAGGGGATAGTCGGAGAGTTCCGGGATGAGAAGCCCCCGCTCGTCGCCGACGATGACATACTCGACCTCGCCGAACCGGTTGGCCAGGACACCTATCTGACGCCGGACATCGCGGGACAGCTCGGCCAGTTCCCGCGCCATGTCGGGGGAAACCACGTCATTGACCCCGAGACGGCGCCGGTAGAGGCGCTCGATCCCTTTGAGCTGGCTTGGCTTCAGGCCGGTGAGGTTGCCATGGAGCTGTTTGATAGACTTCCCTCTGGTCTGACAGGGCAGGCCGGCGCCGGCCCTGACTATGGGCAACCACAGGGGGTTGCCTGCAATGGGACATTAAAGACCGATGATGTTGTACCCGCAGTCGACGAAATGAACTTCGCCGGTAACCCCCCGTGACAGGTCGCTTGCCAGGTAGAGAGCCGCCCCGGCCACCTCTTCCTGGGTGATGTTGCGCCTGAGGGGCGCCTTTTCGGCGACATGGCCGGCAATCTGGTTGAAACCGCCGACCCCTGCAGAGGCAAGGGTCTTGATCGGCCCGGCTGATATGGCATTGACCCGAACCCCCTCCGGACCGACCGTCTCGGCAAGGTACCGGACGCTCATCTCCAGCGCCGCCTTGGCAACCCCCATCACGTTGTAGTTCGGGAAAACCTTCTGGCCGCCGTAGTAGGTCATGGCCATCACGCTCCCCCCCTCCTTCATGAGCGGCATGGCCTCCTTGACAAGGGCAATGAGGGAATAGGCGCTGATGTCCAGGGCCATGGCAAAACCTTCCCTGCTGGTGTTGAGAAACGACCCCTTCAGCTCTTCCCGGTTGGCAAAGGCAATGGAATGGACAAGGCAGTCGATCCCTCCCCATGCCTCGCCGATCCTGGCGAAGGTATCCCTGACCTCGTCGTCGCTCCGCACGTCGCAGGGGAGAATCAGGGTTGACCCGATGCTCTCGGCCAGGGGGATGACCCGCTTGGCCACCGTCTCATTGGCATAGGTAAAGGCCAGTTCGGCCCCTTCACGCTTGAACGCCTCGGCCACGGCCCAGGCGATGCTTTTCTCGTTGGCGACACCGAAAATGACCGCCTTCTTACCCTGCAAAATCCCCATGTATATACCATCCTCCTCGCGTCCACGTGCTGGTATGCATCCCCTTCGGTCCGCCATCGCTATCGGCGGCAACGGAGGGACAGGCAGGGGGGATAGTAATAAATATTCCCTGTTTTGGCAAGCACTATGGCCAATTTTATGGTTTAATTCATTACTGGACGGTACGACACCCATGGCCGATATCTTCAAATCCATCATAGAAGGGAGCGAGCGTCTCAGCAGCCTCGACGACATCGACGAGGTGGTGAAGGACCTCTCCCGCCTGCTCAGGAAAATGGTCAGGAGCCGCTGGACGGCGGCCTATTTTTTCGACCGGGACCGGCGTGATTTTACCCCCGTGCACAGTGCAGGACTCCCCCGCCGTTTCCAGCCGGTCTTCCGGACCATGCCCCTCGCATCGGCCACCATCCCCCTCATCAAAGGCCTGTTGCAGAAGAAACAGCACCTGCTCATCACCGACACCGGCAGTTCCGAGCTCCTCAACCCCCGCTTCCGCCGGATATTGCGCGACGTGAACCTGCTGGCCGTGCCGATGATCGTCCGTAACCAGGTGCTGGGAGCGGTGTTCGTCTCCCGTGACCGGAAGCTCCCCCCCTTTTCCAATGACGAAATCGCCATAATCAGGGATATGGTTTCCCATGCCGCCCTGGTGGTTTCCCATATGCGCCTGTTCGACGAAACCCTGGACATGGCCATCGAACTGGCCGGCCGGATCGACGTCATCATGACCCTGGACGAGATCAACAAGGCGATCTCCTCGTCCCTCTCCCGGGAAAAGATCATGGAAACGGCCATGCAGCACATCGAGCGCATCACCCGTTCGGAACTGGTAGCCATCCTCCAGGTGGAGGGAGAGGACCTGGAGATAACCGCCATCCTCGGCAACGGCATCACCGTCCCCCCGGAAATGCAGCCAGGCTCGCGCATCAGGGGCAGATCCACGGCCAGTGCAGCCCTTTCCCGCCAATCCAGCCAGCGAGTCGGCGACCTGCGGGGGCGGGAAAGACTCAGCCCCGTTGACCGCCTCCTGATGCAGGCGGGCATCAGGTCCCTGTTTGCCATTCCGCTTCTGTCAAAAGACCGGATCGACGGCGTGCTCCTCCTGGGGGATACGGATGCGGGGCAGTTCACCCCGGAGTCCACCTTCACCATCGAGAAGATCGCCTCCCAGATGGCAGTGGCCCTCGGCAACGCCCGCCTCTACGAAGACCTGCACATCCTCTTCATCAGCACCGTCACCAGTCTGGCAAACGCCATCGACGCAAAATCATCCTGGACCAAGGGACATTCGGTACGGGTCATGCAAATGTCCACCCGTCTCGCGCGGGAAATGGGGCTCTCCAATGAGGTGGTGGAGCGGGTGCGGCTCGGCGGCCTGCTCCACGACATCGGGAAAATCGGCATTATCGAGGCCCTGCTCGACAAACCGGCGGCGCTCATGGAAGACGAATTCCCCCCCATGCGCCTCCATCCGGAGAAGGGGGTGGCCATACTCGCCCCCATAGAGCAGTTGCGGGATGTGATCCCCGGCATACTCCACCACCACGAAAGGTATGACGGATCCGGCTATCCTGCCGGGCTCAAGGGGGAAGCCATTCCACTGGAAGCGCGCATCATCGGAGTCACCGACGCCTTTGACGCCATGGTGGCCGAACGCCCCTACAAGCCGGGCCAGTCGGTGACTGGCGCCCTGACCGAACTCCGCCGGTGCGCGGGGACCCAGTTCGACCCGGTGGTGGTGGAACATTTCTCACGTTCCATAACGCGCATCATGGAGTCGGTCAAACCACCCCCGATCCAGGACGAGGAGGACAAACGATGAGGCTGATTGCGACAGTAGTGCTCGCGCTGGTGATTTTCGCGGGAATTCCCCCCGTGCAGGGAGAGGAGGGGAAAACAGGCCTGACATCAGTGGCCCTGACCGTGCACGGCATGATGTGCTCTTCCTGTCAGAAGAGCGTAGAAAAGGCGTTATTCAAGCTGGAAGGGATCACTGACGTGAAGGTCGATATGAAGAAAAATCTCGTCGAAGTGAGGTACGACGGGAAGAAGGCTACTCCCCGCCAGATGGTGGAGGCGCTTGAGAAGGCGGGATTTCGGTCGAAACTTCCGAATTAGCTGCCGGAGCGGGCGGGACGACCATGTCGAGCCGCGCCTCGATAGCCGTCAGCCGTTTTTCCACGTCTTCCAGCATGACATGGCTCCGGTCAAGCTTTCCCTTCATGGCAAAAATCACGAAGGGGAGGATGAACCAGAGGACCGCGAGAAAAAAGCCCACGATCGACACCATCACCATGAACCCGCCGACCAGTTCCATTGCACCCTCGTCAATCATGACTGCCTGCATGCAGAGCGCCGTTTAAAGCGCCCATTCCCTGGGAAGGCATCAGCCCCCTTCCCTAGCCCTTGATCACTGTTGCTTCCAAAGCCCTTGCCAATTGGTCCGGGCAGGAGGTGTCTCCCTGGCAGGCGATCCCCTTGAGGCGCCGGATCGCGTCGACTACCGGCATCCCTTTTACCAGAGCGGCCACTGCCCGGGTATTGCCGGGACAGCCATCGACGAATACGGTATCCACGATGACGCCCGCCTCGATTTCTATGTCGATCCTCTTGGCACAGGATCCCGCCGTCTCGTAACAGATGCGCAAGGGTGCAACCTCCGGATAGATGCAGAGGAGGGTACCCGGCGGCGGCAAAAATGTCAATGGTAACGTGAACGACCGTTGACGGCGGGATTCCTCCGCCTGGAGGTGGTGAATCAGCCGGGGTAAAATTCCCTTGCCTTTTTCCCGACGTGTGCTAGTATGCCCAAAAATTAGGCAATAGTTCCCCCGGGTATACATATTTTCATGGCACAACCCCTTGTAATCGGTTCGCTGCGGCTCCCCAACAACCTGCTGCTGGCTCCCATGGCCGGCATAACCAACCTTCCCGTACGGCTCATGGTCCGCGAATGTGGGGCAAGCCTGGCGTTCACCGAAATGGTGAGCGTCAACGGCCTGGTCCGCGACGGCAAAAAGACCTTCGGTCTTCTTGCCAGCACGCCGGCAGACCGGCCGCTGGGGATCCAGCTGTTCGGCGACGACCCCGGGCTTCTGGCCGAAGGGGCCCGGCTGGTGGAAGAGTACGGCGAGCTCCTCGACATCAACATGGGCTGCCCGGTCCGCAAGGTGGTCAACAGCGGGGCAGGCAGCGCTCTGCTCCGTGAACCCGGGAAGGTGGCAGCCATCGTCCGGGAGGTCCGGCGGGCCACCCGCCTCCCCCTGACGGTGAAAATCCGCACCGGCTGGGGCGCCGACAGTGACAACTTCCTGGAGATCGGCCGCATAGCCGCCGCCGAGGGGTGCGACGCCATCACCCTCCACCCCCGCAGCCGCGCCCAGATGTTCGAGGGGCATGCCGACTGGGAAAAACTCGCCGCCCTGAAAAGGGCCGTTGCCATCCCGGTTATCGGCAGCGGCGACCTGTTCACGGCGGCAGATGTGGCCCGCATGATGGGAGAGACGGGCTGCGACGGCGTCATGCTGGCCCGCGGCGCACTGGGAAATCCCTGGCTGTTCCGGGAAGCAGCCGCACTCCTTGAAGGCAAAGAACCGGAGATGCCGACTCCAGCGGAGCGGCTTGCGGTCGCACTGCGCCACCTGGAGATATTCATCGACCTCGCGGGTGAACGGGTCGCCCTGCGGGAGATGCGCAAGCACCTTTCGTGGTATGCGCGGGGCCTTGCCGGCGCCGCCCAGTTCCGGGACCAGATCAATCGCATCACGGGAAAGGCGGCCGTCATCGCTGCCGTGGAGAATTTTTTCGGGAGTGCGGTCCATGGCCGTTAGCCATCTCCAGGACTATTACGCCAACGTTATCGACAGCGTCGGCGACGGCGTCGTCGTCATCGCCGGAGAGGGGGGGATCACCCTCATCAACCCGGCAGCGGAGGAACTGGTGGGGGTCTCCCGGCGCCAGGCAATGGGATTGCACTACACCGTGCTGTTCCGGGGGGAAGAGCTCCTTCTGGAGATGATCGAGAAAACCGCCCGTACCGGGATGACCATTTCCGACCACGAGAACATCGTGCTGAAGAAGACCGGCCACCCCATCCCGGTCGGCGCTACCACGTCTCCTCTCCTGATGGCGAGCGGCGAACGGATCGGCACCATCCTTCTCCTGCGCGACCTCACCAACATAAGGGACCTGGAGGACGCGGTACGCCATGCCGACCGGCTTTCGTCCCTGGGAGCACTGGCGGCAGGCCTCGCCCACGAGATAAAGAACCCCCTGGGGGGGATCAAGGGGGCTGCCCAGCTCCTGGCAATGGAGCTGCCGGAAGGGAGCGAGCAACGGGACTATCTCCGGGTGGTCCTCAAGGAGGTCCAGAGGGTCAACCGGATCGTGGAGGAACTCCTGGAACTGGCCGCCCCGCGCAAGCTGGAACTTGCCCCGGTCAACCTCCACAAGATCCTGGGGGATATCATCGTTCTCCAGAAGCGTGCCGTGGACGACCGGAACATAACGTTCCAGCAGCAGTTCGACCCGAGCATACCGCCGATTCTGGCGGACGAGGCGCTTCTCACCCAGCTCTTCCTCAACCTGATCAAGAACGGCGTGGAGGCAGTGGGCGATACGGGACAGGTTCGGGTGAGCAGCCGGGTTCTCGCCGACTACAGCCTGACCCAGAAGGGGGAGCGGCGCTCCCGCATGGTGGCCATCGAGGTGTCCGACGACGGGCCGGGTATCGGCAAAGAGCAGCTTGAGCACCTCTTCACCCCCTTCTACACCACCAAGAGCAAAGGGACCGGCCTCGGCCTGGCCATCTGCCAGAAAATCGTCGCCGAGCACCGGGGTATGATCAAAGTGGAGTCGGAGCCGGGGCGGGGGACGACATTCACCGTCATGCTGCCGTTAATCCAATAAAACCAGGCTCAGGGCACGGGGCAATGGGCAAGAGGGTAGCATCAACCGTTATCCACTTGCCTATTGCCCATAGCCCATTGCCTGCATTTCGAGGTTTATCAATGTCCATCAACAGAATTCTGGTCGCCGACGACGAAGAGAGCATGCGCTGGGTCCTTTCCAAGGCCCTCAGGAAGAAGGGGTTCAGCGTCGACCTGGCCCGGGACGGGGACGAGGCGTTGCGCCTCATCCAGACCCACAGCTACGACATGGCCATCCTGGACATCAAGATGCCCGGACTGACCGGGCTGGAACTGCTCGACCGGGTGCGGGAACTGAAAAGCGACCTGCTCGTGGTGATCATGACCGCCGAAGCGAGCATGAAGAACGCCGTGGAGGCCATGAAGCGGGGGGCCTACGACTACATCACCAAGCCCTTCGACCTGGACGTAATCGACGCCATCGTGGAGAAGGTCAACCGGGCACAGGAGATGACCTCACAGGTGACGGTCCTCAAGGAGGAACTGAAGGACCGTTATCAGCTGGAGAAGACCATCATCGGCAACTCGGCGGCAATGCGCGAGGTGTACAAGACCATCGGCAAGGTCGCCCCTTCCGATGTCACCGTCCTGATCCAGGGGGAGTCGGGAACCGGCAAGGAGCTCATCGCCCGGGCCATCCACTTCAACTCCAGGCGGCTCGGCAAACCGTTCATCGCCCTGAATTGCGCCGCCATTCCCAAGGAACTCCTGGAATCGGAGCTGTTCGGTTTCGAAAAGGGGGCCTTCACCGGCGCCGTGGAACGGAAACTGGGGAAATTCGAGCAGGCCAACGGCGGCACCATCTTCCTGGACGAGATCGGCGACATGCCCCTGGACCTCCAGGCCAAGATCCTCCGGGTCCTCCAGGAAAAGGAGGTCACCCGGACCGGGGGGAGCCAGAACATCGCCGTGGATGTCCGGATCGTCGCCGCCACCAACCAGGACCTTGAGGAAAAGGTGCGGCAGAAGGAGTTCCGGGAAGACCTGTTCTACCGCCTCAACGTGGTGCCGATTCAGCTGGTCCCCCTCCGGGAACGGAAGGAAGATATCCCCCCGCTGGTGGAGTACTTCCTCCAGAAGGCCTGCGCCGAACTGGAGACGCCGCGGAAGCAGTGCGCCCCCGATGCCTTCCGGCTCCTGTCCGACCACAACTGGCCGGGAAACGTGCGGGAACTGGAGAACACCATGAAGCGTGCTGTGATCCTCTCTTCCGACCTGCTCCTGACGGCATCCGACTTCCCCGGCCTGCGCCGGCAGAAGGGGAGCGGGGAACGGGCGGCCAACGAAGAACTCTCCCTGGAAGGAATCGTCGACATCAAGCTCCGCAGCTGTT
Source organism: Geomobilimonas luticola (assembly GCF_018476905.1). Classification (GTDB taxonomy): domain Bacteria; phylum Desulfobacterota; class Desulfuromonadia; order Geobacterales; family Geobacteraceae; genus Geomobilimonas; species Geomobilimonas luticola. Next base: position 34,491 of record NZ_JAHCVK010000005.1, on the reverse strand, counting down.
TTTCCAACATGGACAAAATGGAGAGCGGCGATGTCCACACCATGGTGCTGGAACAGGTCGAACGCCCCCTGATACGCTTCGTCCTGGAGAAGACCCGGGGCAACCAGGTACGGGCCGCCGACATCCTCGGCATCAACCGCAATACCCTGAGGAAGAAGATACAGGAGTTGGGCATCGAAGTTAAGAAAGACTGATAAACTCAGGTAAAGGAACAGGTAGAGGTAAAGTAAAATCTCATCACTCTATCTTTAACTTTACCTCTACCTGAATCAAGGAGGTTCACATGGGTATCAAGGACACATACTTCCTCGACCGGAGCACGGCAGTATTGGTAGTGATCGACGTGCAGGAGAAGCTCTGCCGGGCCATGGACGAGAAGGTCCTGGAAAGGTTGACCCGCAATGTCACCATCCTCCAGGAGGCCGCCCGGGAGATGGGAATCCCCGTCATCGCGACCGAGCAGTACGTCAAGGGGCTCGGCGAGACCCTCTCCTGCCTCAGGGAAGGGCTGGCCGATCCGGCCATCGAGAAGATGACCTTCAGCTGCTGCGGCGAAAGCCCCTTCCCCGAACGGCTGAAGGCGCTGGGGAAGAAGCAGGTCATCATAACCGGCATGGAGACCCATGTCTGCGTGCTGCAGACGGTGCTCGAACTCCTTGACGCGGGATACACGGTTCACCTGGTGCGCGATGCCGTCATGAGCCGCCGCAAGGATAACTGGCACGTCGGCCTGGAAACCGCCCGCGCCGCCGGGGCCGTCATCACCTCCACCGAAGCGGCGCTTTTCCAGCTCCTCCGGACCGCGGGGACTGAAGAATTCAAGAAGCTTTCAAAGCTGGTGAGGTAGCCCTTCCTCCAGGAGGTGGCCTCATCATGGGCCACCTCCTCTCCCCTGTCACAGCTCCGCGATATAACCGCACTATTTCTCCCTCGTCATGCCAAAACGACATTTCCCTGAAATAGAAGAACAATTTTCGCAACATATTAATTTTTAGTTGTTTTTTTTAAGATTAAATGCTACTTACAATAAGCTTGAGGAACAGGATGAATACCGCCATTTACCCGACCGTCACACGATATTTCCGGACCAGCCGGCGCGAACTCGTCTACCTGAAGTTTATTACTGAAGCATATGAGGGGCTGCTAACCGTCAGCACCGTTGACAGAATGGGGGGGATTGTTACAATTTCTTACCCCGATTGTTCCTCAAGGGACGCGGAGTCGCTTCTGCTGGCCCTTGCGGGAGAAATTCCGCTGGAGGAAGTTGCCCCTCCAGCAGAGACGGTATCGTGATTGCGCAGTGAACACGGGAAGTTATTCATGCTGGACAGCTTCGACATAGCCAGAATCCTTCGCCGGGCCCTCGCGGGCGGGGGGGAGTTTGCCGACATTTACGGTGAAGAGGGTGCCTCCACCGCCATCGTCTGCGAGGACGGCAAGATCGAAAAGGTCCTGGCGGGGACGGACCGCGGAGTCGGTATCCGGGTGATTTCCGACCTGCGCACCGCCTACGCCTACACCAACGAGATCACCGAAGCCGCTCTCCTCGACCTGGCCGATACGGTCAGCAGGGCGGTCCGGGGGAAGGCATTCGACAAAGCCATCGACCTCCGCCCGAAACTGGTCGGTGCCGGCTTCCCCATCGAATTGCCGCCGGACGCCATACCCCTCAAGGAGAAGGTTGCCGCTGCCACCCGCGCGGAAGGTGCCGCCCGTGGATTCGACCGGCGGGTCCGCCAGGTGATGGTCATGTACCGGGACAGCACCCTCCGCTCCCAAAGCGCCAACTCCCTCGGGGAATTCCATGAAACCGGCCGCACCGGGACGGTATTCGTGACCCAGGTGGTCGCAGCGGACGGAGAGGTGATCCAGACCGGCTACGAACCCCTTGGCGGTTTCCGCGGCTTCGAACTGTTCGACCGGAAGAGCCCGGAGGAGATCGCGCTGACAGCCGCCCACCGGGCGGTCATGATGCTCAACGCACGCAAGGCGCCGGGGGGGATGATGCCGGTCGTGCTCTCGGCCGAGGCGGGAGGCACCATGGTCCACGAGGCCATCGGCCATGGCCTGGAGGCGGACCTGGCCCAGACCGGCATGTCGGTCTATTCCGGCAAGATCGGGCAGCAGGTCGCATCTTCCCTCGTGACGGTTGTCGACGACGCCACCATCCCCAATGCCCGCGGCTCCTTCTCCTTCGACGACGAAGGGACCCCGGGAGAGCGGACCGTGCTGGTGGAGAACGGCATCCTCAAGGGGTACATGTACGACCGGCTCACCGCCATGAAGGATGGTTGCCGCTCCACCGGTAACGGACGCCGTGAATCGTACCAGTCAAAACCGATCGTCCGGATGTCCAACACCCTCATCGCCCCCGGCAGCACCCCGCCGGAATCGATCATCAAAGGGGTAGCACGCGGACTGTTCGTCCGGAAGATGGGTGGTGGACAGGTCAACACGGTGAACGGCGATTTCATGTTCGAGGTCTCCGAGGGATATCTCATCGAAAATGGCACGCTCGGCGAGCCGGTACGGGGAGCGACCCTGACCGGCAGCGGGCCGGACGTGCTCAAGAAGGTGGAACAGGTCGGCAGCGACCTGGGATTCGGCATCGGCACCTGCGGCAAGGATGGGCAGGGGGTACCGGTGGCCGATGCCCAGCCGACCCTGTTGATAGCTGAAATTACCGTCGGTGGCGCTGCCTGACGGAGTGACATGGGCGAGGAACCGTTCCTTGACTGACCCGAAACCGACATTCAAGCCGGAAGAGTTACTGGGAAACCTCAGGGGGCACAGCTTCCTGTCCAGTTACCAGCTCGATGTCTTCTGCTTCAAGAACGGCAACGGCTCGCCCCCGGAGACCGGCTGGAAGCTCTGCAACTCCCTTTTGCCCGCCGACCTCTGCACGCGGATCTGCCAGCCGGCCGTGGAGCAGGCGCTGAAAAGCGTGGTGACCTCCAACCAGCCCGCCGTCTTCCACTGCCCCCTCGGCCTTCTGAATTTCGCGGTACCCCTCAATTCATGCGCCGCCCCCTTGTGCTGCGTCATTGGCGGCGGCGTGCGGGAACGCTCCCTCGACCTGTTCAAGCTGGAAACCATTGCCCGCACCGAGGACATCAACCCGATGGCAATCCTCGACCAGCTGCAGAAACTTCCCGCCGTCAACGAAATCGAGCTGCTCCGGGTGGCCCAGAAGGTGCACAGCCTCATCCCGTCCTTCCAGAAGGAGGAACACCACGCCGTGTACGTGGAAAAGACCACCGAGCAGCTCAACGCCATCGTCCAGGTCTCGGCGGACATCGACGCCGCCGCTACGGCTGATGCAGTGGTGGCCCTCCTGAGCGAAACCCTCGGCATTCTCTTCGACGTGCCGACCATCGCCGTCGCCCTCCCCGAAGAGGGGGACCGCAGTTTCTCCCTGCAACGAACCTGGGGGGATATCCCGCTGGACCAGACAAGCATCAGTGCGGACAAGCTGCGGCGTCTGATCCCCGGCTTTGCCACCGACGTCATCGTGCTCCAGGGCGAAGACGCGGAGGAGCTGATACCGGCAGGGATGGCCGACGTGCTCACCTGCATCCCCCTCATCTCCGCCAGCGAGCTGTTCGGACTCGTACTGGTTTTCGACCGCGAGCTCCCCACCCGTGACCTCCTCCTCACCCAGATCATCACCGGTCGGGTGGCGGGCAAACTGCGGCAGTTGCAGCAGCAGGCCGAATACGGCAAGGAAACCTCCCTTTCCGACAAGCTCATGTCCATCATCAGCTCCTTGGCGCTCACCGAAGGACAGGCAGAGCTGATCAGGCAGGTCCTGGACATGGGGGCTGACCTGGTAAACGCCACCAGCGGCTCCCTCATGCGGGTGGATGACCGGGGAGAAAATCTCCACATAGAGGCGGCCATCGGCATGAACCTCAACCTGGCTCGCAGCCTCAACCTGAAAGTCGGCAAGGGGATTGCGGGGCGGGTGGCACTGAACGGCACCCCCCTGCTGGTGAACGACATCGAAAAGGCCAATCTCGGCCAGGGGGTCAATCGACCCCGCTTCAAGACCAAGTCGTTCATCAGTCTCCCCCTCAAGTTCAAGGAACAGATTCTCGGTGTGCTCAACCTGGCGGACAAGAAAGACCAGGGACTGTTCACCGAGGCGGACCTGGAGCTTCTCACCACCTTCGTGGAGCACGCCGCCGCCATGATCGTCCGGACCCACTCACTGGAGCGGGCGGCGGTGCTGGAGAAACTCTCCCTCACCGACCCGCTCACCGAGCTCTATAACCGGCGCTTCCTGGAAAAGCGGATGGAAGAGGAGCTGAACCGGAGCGCCCGGCAGGGGCTCAGTCTCACCGTCATGCTCATCGACCTGGACCATTTCAAGCTCTACAACGATTACAACGGCCACATCGCCGGAGACAAGGCCCTGAAGAAAACCGCCAAGATCCTCAGGAGCTCCGTGCGGGACATGGACATGGTGACCCGCTTCGGCGGCGAGGAGTTCTGCATCATCCTCCCCGGGACCGTGAAGCGGGAGGCGATTTTCGTAGCCGAGAGGGTCCGGCGCGGCATTGAATGCGAGCCGTTCGCCGGCGAGGAAGAACTCCCCCTGGGACGTCTGACTGCCAGCATCGGCCTGTCGGCATTTCCGGAGGACGGCGACACGGCAACGGCCCTCATCCATGCGGCAGATGTCGCCCTCTACCAGGCCAAGGCAGACGGGCGCAACCGCATCACCTTCTCGGCCCCTCCCCAGGAAAAAGACGTGGCGCAGGTGCAGGAGGCCACGAAATCGGCTTGACACCCCTTCCCCCAAAGCGGTAATGTTGGACCCCGTTCCCGTCGAATCAACCCGGCTTGCAACGACATGAATTTCCGTCCCCGGAAGCTCTTTGCGGCACCGGGGACCAACCTTCCCCGTAAAGGAGTATTGCCATGAGTCTTAAAGGAACCCGCACCGAAATCAACCTGTTGACGGCGTTTGCCGGTGAAAGCCAGGCACGAAACCGCTATACCTACTTTGCCGCGAAGGCGAAGAACGAAGGGTACGTCCAGATGGCCGACATTTTCGAGGAAACCGCCAACCAGGAACGGGAGCACGCCAAGCGGCTCTTCAAGTTCATGGAGGGTGGCGAAGCGCAGGTCACCGCCAGCTTCCCCGCCGGCCGGATCGGCACGACCGCCGAAAACCTGCGAGAAGCGGCCGCGGGTGAAAACCACGAGCATACCGAAATGTACCCCGCCTTCGCCGCCGTGGCACGGGAGGAGGGGTTCCCCCAGATCGCCGACGTGTTCCAGGCCATTGCCGTGGCGGAAATGCAGCACGAGAAGCGCTACCTCGGCCTCCTGGCCAACATCGAACAGGGCCGGGTCTTCCGCCGGGAGACCCCCGTCACCTGGCGTTGCCGCAACTGCGGATACCTCCACCAGGGCACCGACGCCCCCGACACCTGCCCGGCCTGCAACCATGCCCAGGCCCACTTCGAACTGCACGGAGAGAACTGGTAAAGCAGCGCAACGAACAGCAACAAAAAGGCCGGCGGGGAATTTCCCGCCGGCCTTTTTTCACTTTTCACTTTTCACTTTTCAGTCTTCGACAACCTTCACCGACGTGATGAACACCGGTTCCACGGGAACATCCGAATGCCCCGCTTTCGAACCGGTCTTCACCCCCTTGATGGCATCCACCACCTCCATGCCGGCGGTCACCTGGCCGAACACCGCGTAGCCGAACCGGTCGGGGGTTTTCCCCTGGTGGTCGAGGAAGGGGTTGTCCACCACGTTGATGAAGAACTGGGACGTGGCGCTGTCCACCACACTGGTCCGGGCCATGGCCAGGGTCCCGCGCTTGTTGGACAGGCCGTTGGCCGCCTCGTTCTTGATGGCGAACTTGGTCTTTTTCGGCTGCATGTTCTCGTCCATCCCTCCCCCCTGGATCATGAAGGAGGCGATGACCCGGTGGAAGGTGAGGCCGTCGTAGTAACCGTCCTTCACGTAGGAGAGGAAGTTGCGCGTGCTGATGGGTGCCTTGTCCTGGAACAGCTCGATGGTGACGTTCCCCATGGAGGTTTCCATAAGGACCTGGGGATTTTTTGCTTCGCTCATGACGATCTCCTTTGCAGATGAATAATGGTCTTTGTAGCACAAAACCCGATGCGACTGAAAGCCTTTTCGCGGGTCGTCATGGCAGCCGGCAGTTGCAAACCGGCCGAAGAGAAGTACAATCTAGTGTGCCCGCCGGTTCATCTGCCAACGGGTCAATACCAAGCCAGGAGGTGCCCAGGTCAATGAATGGACGACAGTGGATGAGCGGGACGGCTCTCGCAGCCGCCATAGTGGCATGCGGTGGCACCGGTGCCCATGCCGTGGAGATGGAGAGAGCCCACGGCATGTTCGCGTCAGGCCATTCGCTTGAATCGCGCCTGGAGGGGACAACGGCCAAGGTAGGACAGCCGGCCCCCGGTTTCACCCTGGACGCCGTGATCAACGGAGAATTCAAGAAGGTGGGACTGGCCGATTACCGGGGGAAATGGGTGGTCCTCTTCTTCTACCCCAATGATTTCACCTTCGTCTGCCCCACCGAGATCAGGGGGTTCAACGCCGCCCTCGACACCTTCCGGAAGCTGAATGCCGAAGTCCTCGGCGCCTCCGTGGACAGCAAGTATTCCCACCTGGCATGGATCCAGCGGGGCGACCTGGGGGATCTGAAATATCCGCTCCTGGCTGACTTCAAGAAAGAGGTGGCCACCCGGTACGGCATCCTGGACGAGAAGGAAGGGGAGGCCCTGCGCGGCCTCTTCATCATCGACCCGAACGGCATCCTCCAGTACACGCTGGTCCACAACCTGTCGGTGGGTCGAAGCGTGGATGAGACCCTGCGGGTCCTGGAAGCGCTCCAGACCGGCGAACTCTGCCCCATCGGCTGGAAACCGGGGCAGAAAACCCTGGGAAAATGAGTATCAGTATATTCCGGACATGACAAAGGCCGCGGTAACGCGGCCTTTGCTGTTCGGGCTTGTCTGATTTCCCCACCGGCAGCAGCCCCTGCCACGTCACCGGCAGCATTCCAGGCAGGCGGGAGGAACCATCCCCCCGCCGCAGGCGCACCCCTTGCATGGATCGGCAGGAGCTTCGGGTGGCGCCTCCGCAGGTGCCTGCATATCCTGGGGGGGTGGTTCCGGCGCAGAAGGAGAAGGTACGGCCGGTGGTTCGCCGGGAAGCTGCGGCGCTTCCTGCGGGGTCTCCATCGCCGGTTCGTTCGCCGGCTGGTCCTGGTCGGCTGCCAGCACCGTCCCGACTGCGAGCATGGTGAGAAGAGCTACGACAAGAAGTCGGATTAAATGGCGTTGCATGATACCACCTCCCCATGGGTCGCTATGGGTTGTAATCTTTCCTACGTGGTAATTCTAAGCGTCCCTGCCTCCAAGTCAAGTCCGATTTGCCCCACTCTCCCCCGCCTGTTTCCAGATGTAGAGCCACCAGTACACCGGCATGGCGACCATGTTTCCCAGGAAGATGACCACCGCCCAGAGCGCCTTCTTATCCTGGGCAATGACGTCAGTCTTGAAGATGTGCCAGATATAGACGGCAATCAGCACGAAGATCTCCAGCATGGTGAGGAAATGGAGGGGAAAGATGATCTTGAAGGCCAGCGGCATGCCGTCGCCTTGGGCGGGGTTGTCCATGCCGATAAACACCTGGGAGAACATGAACGCCATGAACAGGAACATGTAGACAATCGGCCAGAGGGTGAATCCGGCCAGCAGCAAGGCTTTCGGTTTGGTCATGAAGGACTCCTTTTTAGAGTAGCAGGTTCCGCAGCGTTTCAATTTCTGGATCTGATCACTCCAAAACACAAAAAGCCGCCCGGGAGCATATCCTCCGCCGGCGGCTTTTTCGTTACCGTATCTCCATGTAAATTCCTTACTGAAGAGTAGCTAACGCAACCTATATTGTGCAAACTCCTTTGTCAAGCAAAACCGCGCCCTCTACTCCCCGAACATCGCCTTCAACCGGGCGAAGGTGTCGCTCGCCACTTTCTCCGTCTCCTCTTCGGTGAGAACGGTGGCCGCGGCAGCCTGCTGGACGTTGAGGAGGTCGGCGGGAATCTCCTCCAGGAACCGTGAAGGGAACCGCTCCTCCAGCTTGCCGTACTTCTTCCGCCGCAGGCAGCGGGTGATGGTGAGGTGGCGGCGGGCGCGGGTGATCCCCACGTACATGAGCCGGCGCTCCTCGTCGATGGAGAAATCCTCGTAGATCGAGCGCTTGTGGGGGAGGATCTCCTCCTCCAGCCCGACCAGGAAGACGTAGGGGAATTCCAGCCCCTTGCTGGAGTGGAGCGACATGAGGGTGACGGCGTTCTGGCCGTGATCCTTCTTGTCCTTCCCCGAGAAGCGGTCCTCGTCCATGAGGGAGACCTTCTCCAGGAAACCGGACAGAGTTGGCGCGGGAATACGCTCCTCGTAGGAGGCGAGGGAGTTGACAATCTGCTCCACGTTCTCCACCTTGCGCCGGGCCACGGCCCGGTCGTCGATGGTCCGGTACAGCTCATCCTCGATGCCGAGCCGCTTGAAGAGCGCCGTTACCCGTTCCGCCAGCCCCGTCTTCCGGTGGCGGAAGCGGTCCGCCTCCCCGGCGACGAGCCCGTGGAAGGCGAGCACCTTCTCCCGGATGGCGGCGGGGATATCCTCCACCTCCCCTACCCGCTTAAGCGCCTCGAACAGGGGGATGCCCTGGGCCAGAGACCACTGGTTGAGCTTCAGCACCGTCCCCTCGCCGATCCCCCGGCGGGGGAAGTTGATGATCCTGAGCAGCGCCTGCTCGTCGTCGGTGTTGTCGATGGCTTTCAGGTAGCAGAGGGTGTCCTTCACTTCCTTCCGCTCGTAGAACTGCATCCCGCCGATGAGGACGTAGGGGATCCCCTCGAAGCGGAGCTGCTCCTCCAGGGCGCGGCTCTGGGCGTTGGTCCGGTAGAGGATGGCGAAGTCGCCGTACTCCATCCGGTTCCGGGTGCACTCCACCTGGATCCGCTCTACCACCGTCGTCGCCTCCTCCTCGTCGTCGGCGGCCACCACCAGGTCGATGGCCCGGCCCGGGCCGCTGGCGGTCCAGAGGGTCTTCTCTTTGCGCTTCGGGTTGTTCTTGATGACGCTGTTGGCGGCGGAGAGGATGGTGCCGGTGGAGCGGTAGTTCTGCTCCAGCTTGATCACCCGGCACCCCGGGTTGTCATGCTCGAAGGCGAGGATCTTCTCCACGTCGGCGCCACGCCAGCCGTAGATGGACTGGTCGTCGTCCCCCACCACGCAGAGGTTTTTGTGATGGGCCGCCAGCTGGCTGATGAGGAGGTACTGGGCGTGGTTGGTGTCCTGGTATTCGTCCACCATGATGAAGCGGAACCGCTCCTGCCAGTGCTTGAGCGCCGCCGGGTGCTCCTGGAAGAGCCGGGCGGTCAGCATGATGATGTCGTCGAAGTCCACGGCGTTGCACGCCTGGAGGGCCGACTGGTAGCGGGGGTAGATCCGGGCGGCCAGGAGCTCGTAGTCGTCGCCGGGGCGAGGGACGTAACGGTCGGGGGGGATAAGGGCGTTCTTGGCGCCGGATATCTTCCAGAGGACGGTCTCGGCGTCGTACTTCTTGCCGGTGTCGTCCATCTCCCGCATGAGCTGGCGGATGAGCCCCACCTGGTCGGAGGTGGAGTAGATGGAGAAATTCCGCTTGTAGCCAAGCCGCTCGATATCCCGCCGGAGGATGCGCATCCCGAGGGAGTGGAAGGTGGAGAGAATCACCCCCTTGCACCGCTCCCGCCCCACCAGCTCCGTCATCCGCTCCTGCATCTCCCGGGCAGCCTTATTGGTGAAGGTGACCGCCAGGATCTGCTCAGCAGGCACCTGGAGCTTTTCCAGCAGGTAGGCGATCCGGTAGGTGATGACCCGGGTCTTCCCCGAGCCGGCGCCGGCCAGGACCAGGAGCGGCCCCTCCGTATGCTTCACCGCCGCCAGCTGGGGCGGGTTCATGGTATGAAGATCGAGCATGGGAAACCTTGTGAACGAAGGTCTGAAGAACGGAAACGCGGAAGTAAAGGCTGCTTCCAGCCTTCCGACTTCCGCGCTTCTGTCCTTGATACCAGAACGGCCCCGGTAAATCAAGAAGGCGAGTTTCATGCCAAGGGTTTACCTTCCCCCTCCCCTGTGCTATAAAAAATCTCCACCCTTGCCAAGGAGCCGTTCCATGGAGAAACAGGCCGCCGCGCAGCGCATGAGCGAGCTGCGCGCCGAGATAGAACGTCACAACCGCCTCTATTACCAGGAAGACCGGCCGGAGATCACCGATGCCGAGTACGATCTCCTGTTCCGGGAACTGCTGGCGCTGGAAGAACAGCATCCCGACCTCGCCACCCCCTCCTCCCCCACCCGTCGCGTGGGGAGCGCCCCTCTGGAGAAATTCGCCCAGCTGCGGCACCGGGTCCCCATGCTCTCCCTGGAGAACGCCTTCACGGAGGCCGAAATTGCCGAGTTCGACGAGCGGGTGAAGCGCTTCCTCGGCATGGCTGGTGACCGGGAAATCGAGTACGTCTGCGAACCGAAGATGGACGGGCTGGCGGTGGAACTGGTGTACGAGGACGGCATCTTCTCCGTCGGTTCAACCCGCGGCGACGGCTTCACCGGGGAGGAGATCACCCGGAACCTGAAAACGGTGAGGTCCATACCGCTGAGGCTCGCCACCGACACCCCGCCGAACCTGCTCGAGATGCGGGGAGAGGTCTATCTCCCCCTCGCCCCCTTCCAACGGCTGAACGCAGAGCGGGAGGAGGCGGGGGAGCCCCCCTTCGCCAACCCGCGCAACGCGGCGGCGGGAAGCCTTCGCCAGCTGGACTCCCGCATCACCGCCCGTCGTCCCCTCTCCATCTTCTGCTACGCGCCGGGGATGGTGGAAGGGGCCGAGTTCACCTCCCAGAGCCACTTTCTTGCCACCATCAAGACATGGGGGCTGCCGGTCAACCCCCTCATCCGGACGGTTGCCGGTATCACGGGGATCACCGACTACTACCGGGAGATGCTCGCCCAACGGGAATCCCTCCCCTACGAGATCGACGGGGTGGTGGTCAAGGTGGACTCATTCTCACTCCAGCGGGAGCTGGGGGAGAAGAGCCGCTCCCCCCGCTGGGCGGTGGCGGTCAAGTTTCCGCCCCGCCAGGCGGTTACCCTGGTGGAAGACATCATCCCCCAGGTCGGCCGGACCGGGGTGGTGACGCCGGTGGCCCACCTCCGGCCGGTGGTGGTGTCCGGGGTAATGGTATCCCGTGCCACCCTCCACAACTGGGAGGAGATGGAGAAGAAGGACATCCGGATCGGCGACACCGTGGTGGTGGAGCGGGCGGGGGACGTCATCCCGGCGGTGGTGCGGGTCCTCACCGAGAAACGGACCGGCGCCGAGCGTCACCTCCCGATCCCGGCCAGCTGCCCGGAGTGCGGCTCCGAGGTGGTGAAGATTCCCGAGGAGGTGGCGGTCCGCTGCCTCGGTCTCTCCTGCCCGGCCCAGATCCGCGAATCCATCATCCACTTCGCCTCCCGCCGCGCCATGGACATCGAGGGGCTGGGGGACAAGTTTATCGAGCAGTTGCTCCGCCTGAAGCTGGTCCGGAACGTGGCCGACCTCTACTCCCTCACCCAGGAAGACTTCATGCAGTTCGAGCGGATGGGAGACAAGCTGGCGGAGAACCTGCTGAATGCCATCGCCGCGAGCAGGGAGCGGGAGCTCTCCCGCTTCATCTACGCCCTCGGCATCCGCCACGTGGGGGAGCATACGGCAAAGCTCCTTGCCAACGCCTTCGGCAGCATCCACAACCTCGCGAAGGCCAGCGAAGAGGAACTCCTTGCCATCCGGGAGGTCGGCCCCCAGGTGGCCCAGAGCATCCGGACCTTCTTCCATAACCGGGACAACATGGAGGTTGTGGAGCGGCTCCTGGCGGCGGGGGTTACCCCGTCGGTGACGGAAAAGAAAGTGGGAGGACGCTTCACCGGCAAGACCTTCGTCTTCACCGGCACGCTCACCCGCTTCACCCGTGACGACGCGAAGAAGCTCGTGGAGGACGAGGGGGGGCACGCCGCCGGGTCGGTGTCGAAAAAGACCGACTACGTAGTGGCGGGAGAGGAAGCGGGAAGCAAGCTGGAGAAGGCCCGGCAGTTGGGGGTGAAGGTGCTGACTGAGGACGAGTTTCTGGCAATGTTGGAGTCGTAAGGCCACGGCAAAAACCATTTTACAACAGAGAAATAAAGCTGACGATATTCCGTGTCCTCTGTGTCCCATATGTCCTCTATGACGTATGTTTTTTGAAAGGAAGCAGCATGAAAATCCGTACCATGGTCATCGTCAAGGGAATCGTGCAGGGGGTGAACTTCCGGCACTTCACCCGGCAGAACGCCCTCCGCTTCGACGTGAAGGGGTGGGTACAGAACCTCCCCGACGGCTCGGTGGAGGGGTGTTTCGAGGGGGAGGAGTCGAATGTCCGGTCCCTCGTGGAGTGGTGCCGCATGGGACCGAGCGCATCCCGGGTGGACGAAGTACAGGTGGCGCGGGGCGAGTATACGGGGGAGTTCGATGACTTTGCCATCAGGCGCTAGAACGCTACTTTTCTGCCTCATACTGCTGGCACTGTCGATGGGTGCCATGGCCACCGAGGAGTACGCCCGCCAGACCGGCCAGCCGTGCAAGGCCTGCCATCTCGACCCGGCCGGCGGCGGCGAGCTGACCGCGGCAGGTCTCGGCTTCCAGAAGAGCGGAACCCTCGCCACTTCTCCCACCACAGCACCGGTTCCCGCCGCGACACCGGAACGCTCCACCGCCGGCCGACTCTTCCGCCTGGTGGTCGGCTATCTCCACCTCATCACCGCCATCCTCTGGTTCGGCACCATCCTCTACGTCCACCTGGTGCTGAAGCCGGCCTACGCCGCCTCCGGCCTTCCCCGGGGGGAAATGCGGGTCGGCCTCGCCTCCATGGCGGTCATGGCGGTGACCGGCGCCATCCTCACCCACTACCGGGTCCCCGACCCCGCGCTCCTCCTCGCCACCCGCTTCGGCATCCTTCTCACCGTGAAGATCTCCCTCTTCGCCATTATGGTCATCTCCGCCCTCTACGTGGTCATGGTCATCGGCCCCAAACTCCGCCGGCAGATAAGAAACGGCGGGACACCAGCAGCAACCGGCGGTGATCTGACGCTGAAAGCGCTTGCCGGATTCGATGGAAAAGAGGGACGACCGGCCTATGTGGCCTATAAAGGGGAAGTCTACGATGTGACGGAGAGCCGGCTCTGGAAGGAAGGGTCGCACATGCGCCGGCACCAGGCGGGGTTCGACCTGACGGAGGCGCTCTCCCAGGCACCCCACGGTGAAGACCGGGTGCTGGGCATGCCGCGTATCGGCAGCCTGGTAATGGAAGCGGTTAAAGTGAAGCCACCGCTGCACGTGCGGGTATTCTACTTCATGGCCTACATGAACCTGACCATGGTATTCGTCATCACCCTGATCGTGGCACTCTGGCGCTGGTGGTAGGCACTACCCCCGGATCGGCCACCCCTCCTCGTACCCCGCCGGGTAGAAATTCTCTTTGGTTCGATTGAAGTAGCCGTACTGGATGCGGGGGAACTCCTTTTTTACCCGCTCCAGCATCCGGTACATCCCGATCCCCTTCCCCGTCACCCCCATCCGCTTGTTGTAGAAATCCGGATCGATGGAGAGGTTCCGCATCTGGATCATGTCCACCCCGGTCTCCCCGATGAAACGGATGAGCTCCTCCACCTCGTCCTCCCGGTCCGAGAGTCCCGGCGACACCAGGTAGTTGATCATGGTGAAAAGCCCCCGCTCCTTGGCAAGCCGGACCGACTCCTTCACCGCGGCAAAGGTGTACCCCACCGGCCGGTAGTAGCGGTTGTAGAACTCCTCCTGCACCGAATTCATGGAAAAACGCATGGAATCCATCCCCGCGTCGCAGAGAAGGGCGATCCGGTCGGGGAACGAGCCGTTGGAGTTGAAGTTGACCGTGCCGCGGCCTGTGGCGGCCTTCAGCCGCCGGGTCGCCTCGGCGATGGTGTCCGCCTGGAGGATCGGGTCCCCCTCGCACCCCTGGCCGTAGGAGACGATCGGCTCCGGCGCCTCGTTCAGGTGGGGGAGCATCAGCTCCACGATCTCCTGGGGGGTCGGGACGAAACCGATCCGCTCGTGGTTGGAGGGGCAGCAGTCGGAGGGTTGCAGGCTGATGCAGCCGAGGCAGCGGGAGTTGCATGCGGGAGAGGTGGGAATGGGAGCCTCCCAGCGGCGGAAGAAGAGGTTCTTGGCGGCGAAGCAGTGGTAATCCACGGCACAGCGGGCCAGTTGGACGAGGAGTCGGTTGTCGGGAAACGCCGCCACCAGCTTGCGCACCAGGGGGTCGAGCTTCCGGTCGTCGTAGTTTTTAGGGAGCCAGTTCTCGTTGCCGTCCACCCGGCTCGCCGCCACCACAAACCGCTCCCTCTCCTCGTCCCACCCCACGGCGGTGTAGGACCAGAGGGGGAGATGGACCTTTTTTTTGCCGTAGTCGCAGGCGGGGAGGAGGGTCCGGACGTAGCCGGGGGCCATGAAGGCGGAGACCGCCTGGACCCGCTGCTCCCGGCGCCCATCCCGCACCGTCTCCACGGTGACGAAGGTGCGTTTTTTCGTGTCCCACGCCACCGGGGGGGTATGGGGAATGGTGAAGAGACGGCTGTCCTCGGGGAGGGGGATCAGTTCCACATCCTCGGGGAGGACCGGCTCGGTGCCGTTCATCCCGGCCATGGTGAGGTGGGGGTGGTCGAAGATATTCCCCGTGGCGTCGGCGTAGAGAAGCTTGGGAAGGGATTTTCGTTTCATGCCGTCACCTTACCACAAACAGCCACAGGATGCCAATCCCCCGCCAACTTTCGCCGGCTTCCCCCGAATTCTCGGCAACACCAAGCGTAATCATACCTTGACTTGCCCGCAAAATTACACTAGCTTTCGGTCTGGCGGGCGGGGTTCCTAAGGTACAGTAGATAGAAAAGGGCTCTCACAGGCTGAGATACCCGTTGCTACCCACGTGCGTGCTTGAATATCTCGCAGAAAACAAACTCAAGCGTGGATTAATGGCACATAAGGGCTAAATGCTCTGCAGGGAAGGTTTAACGAAAAGCTCTACTACTGGCTGAGTTAAAAAAATGACCATTCAGGAGGTGGTTGTCTTATGCTCAATAACTCTCAATTACAAAACTTTTTGTCAGCAACGGAATGGTTCAATTTCGAGCTTACGAATTACTGTAATATCCCTTGTATTTATTGTGATAATAAAAAACTTAGGAATAAGGGGTATATGACATTTGATCATTTCAAAACAATTGTCGACAAGTTGTTCAATTTCGAGAAAAGTAATAAAAATATTATATTCTGCGGTTACGGCGAACCATTTCTAAACGATAAAATATATGATATGATTGACTATGTTTATGAAACAGGAGTTGATCTTACTATACAATCAAATGGAAAATGGAAAATAAATGAAGCAAGAATTGACAGTCTATTTAAGATAAATAGATTATCTGTCACTATAGATGCAGTTAGCAATGATATATTAGAACTATCAAGGCCAAATACTGATGTTAATGCAATATTTGAAAACTTAAATAAAATAGTGAATCTTAAAAATATATTATCAAAACAAAAACCAAGTATAACTGCAAAAATGAATGTGTTTACATTTAATAAACATCAGGCACATGAATTTATAGGAAAATGTACTGAATTGAAATTAGACCAAATATGTCTTGCTAAAGGTTGCGGTCCAGCCGAAGTCATGACAACAATAAACAGGTCTGAATATGATAAGTACAATTGCAGCAACATAGACATTGCTAAATCCCTTTTCGAAGCATCGTCAAATTTAGATACTGATAAAATACAACCAAATTGTAACAAACATGAAAATTCAAAAGCAATAAGATCTAATCCCGCAAAGCTATTTCAAATATTGGGCTGCTTTAATACAGCCACTATAAAATGGGACGGGACCTTACTCCCTTGTTGTTGGGATATTGATGCCCAATTACCATTGGGAAATTTGGCAACAAACAACCTCGAAGATATATTTACACCAGAGAACCTTGACCGGGTTGGGAGTAGGATATTACGAGATAGGAATAACCCTTTTACAAAAATACCCTGTTTGCGTTGTTCCAAATTCACATCGCATTTCAACCCCGGAATTCCGGTTATAGCTAAAAGACTATTACTGCAAAATGTTTTCAAAGCGCATCGTAATTTGCTCAAGTATTGGCAACGATGATGGTTTACAATGCGGGGATACACGAAAAGTAGATACACATAAGATTTAGGTGCTGCTGTGCCACTCCCCCTCACTCTCCTCCCTCGCATCATCTTGAAGTGGAATCATCGTTCTACTCTCCAGTTTTTAATTTATGTTTGGCGAAAAATTGCTTATAGTCTGCGATACGTTGTTTCCGCCGAGTTCATCGCTCAATCATTGCGAAAATAGAGGAGAGAAGAGAATGAAAAAGAGAGTTCTGGTGGTTGATGACAGTGACATAGTCCTGGCCATGGCCCGCGACGCACTGGAGGGGGGCGGGTTTGACGTTGTCACCGCTCCGGACGCAAAGGAGTCCGACGCGTACATTTTCGACATCAGGCAACCCGATCTTATCATCCTGGATGTCATGCTACCGGGGATGGATGGGGACAAAAAGGCGAAGTTGCTCAAATCGAACGACCTGACCAGGCATATCCCGGTCCTGCTGTTGTCATCCAAGCCGGCGGAGGAACTCAGGCGACTCGTCACCGCGTCGGGTGCCGACGGCTTTATTCGAAAGCCTTTTGATCATCGCCAATTCGTCGCCAAGGTTGAGGACGCGATCCGCTAGCGGAATAACGGCATCAGATCCCCCCCTGTTCAACCTGCCACGTCTGCGCGATGGAGTCGGGGTAATGCGCGCAAAGGTTCCCGCTTTCGGCACGGCCACCGACATACCCGTGTACCCGATAAAATTGTTTTGCATTTGTCCGCAATGCGCTAGACTTTCCCCATGAAACTCCTTCTCACAACCCTCCACGCCAAGTACGCCCACGCCTCCCTGGCCCTCCCCTCCCTCGCTGCCGCCTGTGCCGACCTGCCGGGCACCGAGTTTGTCATCCGGGAATGCACGGTGAACGAGCCGGCCGACGGGGTGCTCCGTAAGCTGGTGGCGGAGGAGGCCGACCTGGTGGCCTTCTCCTGCTACATCTGGAACATCGAGGCGACCCTGAAGCTCGCCGCCGACCTGAAGCAGCTCCGCCCCGCCACCGTTATCGTCCTCGGCGGGCCGGAGGCGGCCCACGGGGTGTTCGAGCTGATGGAGCACAATGCGGCGGTGGACCTGGTGATCCGGGGTGAGGGGGAAACCTCCTTCAGGGATACCCTCCGGGCCCTGGCCGGCCTGTCCGAGGTGGAAGGGATTACCTTCCGGTCGGGGGAAGAGATCGTTGCCAACCCGGAGCGGGCGCCGGTGGCCGACCTGGACACCCTCCCCTCCCCCTTCGCCGCCGGCCTGGTGGATCTGGCCAAGCCGCTGGTCTATTACGAGACCTCCCGCGGCTGCCCCTTCTCCTGCGCCTTCTGCATGTCCTCCCTGGAGAAGGGGGTTCGAAGCTACTCCCCGGGCCGCATCGAGGCCGACCTGGACATCCTCCTGGCAGCCGGGGTCAGGACAGTGAAGCTGGTGGACCGGACCTTCAACTACGACGCCGGGCGGGCCAACCGGATCTGGGAGTTCATCCTCGACCGCGGCGGGGAGAGCGCCTTCCACTTTGAGATCGCCGCCGACCTCCTCACCGACGCCAACATCGAGCTCCTGAAGCAGGTCCCGGCTGGCCGGTTCCGGTTCGAGATCGGCGTGCAGGCCGAGGGGAAGGAGACCTTGGACCGGGTGGGGAGGAAATCTGACCTGGAGCGACTCTTCGCCAATGTCCGCCGGCTCGTGACCGAGACCAGGGTCACGGTCCACCTCGATCTCGTGGCCGGCCTCCCCCACGAGGATTACGACGGCTTCCTCCGCTCGTTGCAGCAGGTCTTCGACCTCCTCTCTGCAAACGCCGGCAGACGGGAAAAGACGGATTGTCACATCCAGGTGGAGCCGTTGAAGGTGCTCAAGGGCTCCCCCATGCGCGCCATCGCCCGGGAGGAAGGCTACCGCTTCTCCGCCACCCCCCCCTACAAGATACTCTCCACCCCCTGGCTCAGCTACGGCGAGATCGGCCGGATCGAGACCATCGCCCGGCTCCTGGATCTCGTGTACAACAGCGGCCGCTTCGCCACCGCTCTGGCTGCCTGGGAAAGGACGACCCCCGCCTCCCGGATATTCAATGCCATGGCGGATCTCTGGGAGCGGGAGGATATCCCCCTCAGCCTGTCCCAGCACGACCTGTTCGCCGCCTTCTGGCGTTGCGCTGCAGAACTTGCACCACGGGAGGTGCGGGAAGAGATCCGGGACGCCCTCTGCTACGACCTCTGCCGGACCGACTACCCGGGGGGACGGGAACTGGCGTTTTTTTCGAAGGAAGATGGGGGAAAAAGAAGGCCGGACGAGAGGGATCGGGCGCTGGAACTGGCCCGGCAGCGGGGGAACGATGCCGCCGGAAGGGTACGATGGGTCAGACGCCGCTTTGCCCGGGATTACCGCACCACCCCCTGGCGGGAAGGGGAGAGCGAACTCCTGTTCGTCTATGTTTCCGCCCCCGGTCGTGGGCTGGCGGTGGAGATTACTGACATCGGCCGGAACGGAACGAAGGAGGAGACATGACGTCTCCCCCGGTGAAATGCTTCAGGCTCCTGGCTTGCCTGTTCCTGCTCCTGCTTTTTTCTGCTAATGGAGACTGCGCAAGCCGTTTCGAACGGGTCAGCGACGGCAGGATTGTCGATTTTGCCGGGATGGTCGCCGACCTGAAGGGAGCCAGGCTCGCCTTCCTGGGAGAGGTCCACGACAAGCGGGAACACCACGACCTCCAGCTGGAGGTGATCAAGTCCCTGCACCAGGCCGGGATACCGGTTGCCATCGGCGTGGAGATGTTCAGCTTCGACTACCAGCCGCTCCTGGACCGGTGGGTCGCAGGGGAAATCCCCCTCCCCGAGTTCGTTCGGGCCTACCAGCAGAGCTGGACCATCCCCTGGGCCATGTACGACGACCTCTTCCTCTATGCGCGGAACAACCGCATCCCCCTGGTCGCCCTCGACATACCGCGGGAGATCGCCATGACGGTCGCCCGCCACGGCTTCGCCTCCCTTCCCCCCACCGTCCGGCAACAGCTGCCAGCCATAGCGAGTTGCCGGATCGACGCCCCCTACATGGAATTCATCCGCCGCGCCTTCGAAAACCACGGCACCGGCAGCAGACAGCAGTTCATGCACTTCTGCGAAGCCCAGCAGCTGCGGAACCAGACCATGGCCTGGTATCTCCTCTCCTATCACAAGCGGGAACCGCAACGGCTCGTGGTGGTCCTCACCGGGGTCGGGCACGCCATGAAGCGGGGCATCCCCTACGAGATCCATGAACTGTCACCCCTCCCACTCAAGGTCGTCATCCCCCGGCTCGCTCCCGGCGCCCGGAACAGCCTGGACGTCAGCGATGCGGACTACTACCTTCTGGACTGAACGTCACCGTCCGCACGATACCCGGTCTCACCGATTCACCGGCGGGCCGGGCCGTAACTCCCGCCGACCAGATCGGCGGTGACGCTCCCCACGGTCACCTTGGTCTGGGCCCGGACCGGGATGCGGCGGTGGTCGTCGGTAAGCCAGATGTGCACCGCCCCCTTCCCTTCGAAGACCCCCTCCGACCTGACCATGGGGCGGATGACGATGGTGTCGAGCTCTCCCAGAACGGTCTTCACCCTCTCCTTCCGGAGCACCCGCACCTCCACCTTCACTACCTTCTTGCCGTCCAGCACCTTCACCATGTAGGTATTCCCCACTTCCAGCGGCAGGTGCCGGGCATAGTAGAAACTCCCGTAGACATCGAATATTGGCGGAGTTATCCCTATCTCAAGGCGCTCTCCCGAGAGACGGTCACGGAAGATGGCCACCCCCTTCTCCTGGTGGAAGACGATTTCCCGGTCCCGGTGACGCCCCCCCTCGTTTATCCGCATCCGGTAATGGAGGGTGAGCCCAGGGAAGGGGCCACCAGTCTTTGCCAGAGTGCTCTCTATCCGGTCATCCACGGGAAAGAAGACGGACAGCCAGTCGTTGGACCGGGCGGTGGAGACGATCCGGTGCAGTTCCCCCTCTTCACTGATCTCCTGGGTCGCCGTACCGACCGGAATACCGGTCCAGCTCAGTTCATACACGAGCTTCTCCGGCACGGTCTGGGCGAATCCGGCAAAGGGGAGAACGATGAACACCCCAATGAGCAGCAGCCAGGCGGGACCCACCACCATCCATAACCTGTCGGTCAACCGTCTCATGCCGTCCCCCCTTCTCCGGCATCCTCCGGCAGCTCCCCCATCACCCGCCTGATATAGACGATGGAGATGACGGCGGCACTCCAGGTGACGAGGAAAATCCCCCACCAGATCCCCCTCACCCCCCAGCCGAGATGGAGGGAGAAGAGGTAGAACACCGGCAACGGCAGCAGAAACTGCCGGTAGATGCCGATCCAGATGGCGAACTGGGGGCGCTTGAGCCCCTGCAGGGCGAAGACGTTGATGTAGAGAATCACGTAGGCGCAGAAAACCAGCGCCGCCACGTGGAGGTAGCTGGTGCCGATGGCGATGACCGCAGGGTCGCGGGTGAAGAGCTGCACGAGCCGGTCGGCAAGGAGGAAAAACAGAAGGGCGATTACCGCCATGGCAGAGACCCCCCGCACGAGCGCCCCCCTGATGGTCTCCCGCACCCGCCCCGTCAGGCCGGCGCCACTGTTCTGGGCCACCAGGGCCAGGGTGGCGATGTTCAGCCCCATGACCGGGAGGAGCGCCATCTGTTCCAGCCGGGCGGCAATGCCGTAGGCGGCGACGGCATCCTTGCCGAACCGCCCCAGGAACCAGGTAATGACGAATATCCCCATGGCCACGGTCAGCATGTTGAGACTGGCGGGAAACCCCTGCCGGGCCAGGTCAAGGTAGGTGTGTCGCCGGGGGAGAAGGTGAGAGGGTTGGAAGCCGTCCAGGAGACCGGTACGGCGGACCCGGGTCAGCAGGTAGATATTGCCGCAGAGCTGCACCGCCACCGTCGCCCAGGCGATGCCGGGGAGCCCCAGGGGGGGGACGCCGAGCCCGCCGAACAGGAACCAGGGGTCGTAGATGAGGTTGAGGAAGAAGCCGGCCACCAGGAAGTTGCGGAAGCTCTTCGTGTCCCCCGAGGCGTTGAGGCTGGCGTTGAGCACCTGGTTGAGGATGAAGAACACCCCCCCTGCGAGGAGCACGTTGATGTAGGAAAGGGCCTGGGAGAGGTAGTCCCCCTCCGCGCCGAGCCAGCGGAACAGCAGCGGCGTCACCAGCGGTCCCGCGAGAGAGAGGAAAAGGCCGTGGAGGAGCCCGAAGGAGAGGGACTGCACACTGAAGCGGCGGGCGCCCTCCTGTTCCCCCGCCCCCAGGGCGTGACCGATGAGGGCGGTGGCACCGGTGGAGATGCCGGCCCCTACGGCGATCACGACGAAGAAGGTGGGAAAGGCGAGGGACATGACCGCCAGCGCCTGGGTGGAGACGAGGCCGCCATAGAAGGTGTCCACCACGTTGAACATGGTGTTGAAGAAGAAGCCGATACCCACCGGCACCGCCAGCCGGAGCAGCAGGCGGGGGATCGGGTCGGTCAGGAGATGGTTGTTGGCAGCCGTGGCATCGTTCATGATGCACCACTATACCCTGTGGAGGAATGGTGTCAATCCTCGCGGAAGGTCACCTTTCGTTCCTTCACGAGGAAGGAGAGCAAGAGGCCGGTACTGAGGAAGCAGATGGCGGCGGCAAAGCTGTAGAAGGAGGCGAGCCCGGGTTGGCCGGGATACCGGTCTTTCATCATCGCCACAAACTGCGGACCAGCGATCCCGGCAGCCGACCAGGCAGTGAGGATTGCCCCGTACACCGCCGGCATGAACCGGGCTCCGAACATGTCGAGGACGAACGAAGGCATCGTCCCGAACCCGCCCCCGTAACAGAGGAGAATGTAGCAGACGAGGGTCGCGAACAGCCACGGGTGGGAGGTCTGCATCAGGAGAGCGAACGCCGCGATCTGCGAACCGAGGATCAGGCTGAACGTCCGGCGTCGCCCCATACGGTCGGACAACGCTCCCCAGAAGAAGCGCCCGATCCCGTTGAACACCGAACTTGCGGCTATAAGAGTCCCGCCGTAAGCGCTGAGAGCTTCCTTCCCGAGCGCCGGATCGAGCTTTGCGCAGACATCCTGAAACAGGGGGGATTGGAATCCGATGAGGGCGATCCCGGCGGTTATGTTGCAGAAGAAGATCAGCCACATCAAGGCGAACGGCCTGGACACGATACAACTTCCGGCACTCACCCACAAAGCATCAGTATCCGGGACAGTCCTGGCCGTGACGTGAGGGGGAAGCCACGAAGCGGAAGGATTACGGATGAAGGCCGCGGATGCGAGTGAAAGCGCAAGGAAAAGCACCCCCATTACGGTGAAGGCAAGCACCATATCCCCACTCACCTGCGCCAGCAGGAACGGAGCGATCACCTTCGACATGAGAAGCGCGCCGAAGCCGAACCCCATCACGACCGTCCCGGTCGCCAGACCTTTCCGGTCAGGAAACCAGCGGGAGACGGTGGCGACGGGGGTCACGTAGCCGAGCCCCAGGCCGATGCCCCCCGTGACGCCGTAGCCGACGTAAAGGAGCGGCAGTGAGTGCATCCGGAGGGCG
Organism: Geomobilimonas luticola; assembly: GCF_018476905.1. GTDB lineage: Bacteria > Desulfobacterota > Desulfuromonadia > Geobacterales > Geobacteraceae > Geomobilimonas > Geomobilimonas luticola. The sequence goes on along the minus strand of NZ_JAHCVK010000005.1, from coordinate 11,608 downwards.
AGTGCCGCAATGAGGTAACCGGAGCCGAACAGGAGAGCTCCCGCGAGGGCAAGCGGGCGGGGTCCCACTCTGGGGAGGAGGAGACCGCCGGCAGCGGCGGAAAGACCGAGAAAGCAAATGGCAAGGCTGAACGTCCAGACAACCTGGCTGTTGGTCCAGCCATAGGTTTCACAGAGCGGTTTTTGGAAGAAGCTCCATGCGTACACGGTTCCCAGGTTCAACATGAGGAGCGTACAGGCGACGGCGATGACTACTCTATTTGTTCCGTTTTCAGACGGCAATGTGGCTCCTGGGGGTAGGTTTTTATGTAGCGGGTGGCGGCGTGACCTGCACGACGCACTGTTCGCCGCGTCAGAGCCTGCCCCGGTGTTAGGCCTGGCAGTGTTAGATGTCGGGCCTGAACCTACTCTTGCACGACTATATCGACCGAGATCTCCACTGCCGGAATAGTTCCTCTGTTCTCAAGCCAGTGTTTAGTGTTCCTGTCCTCGGGCCAGCCCACTCCCGGCCCGTAGTCCGTAGCGATTCCATTTCGATGGTCGGTGATCGTTCCTTGCAGTATGTAGACGGTGCCTGGCCTGTCCTTATGGTCGTGAATCGGGCCGAAGACGCCTCCAGGCTCAATGGTCACCATGCGCATTCGAAGTTGACGTCCCGCCATACCCTCGATCTCAGGGCCAAGGTCAACCGTTGCAAGTAACTTCACCGTTACACCTTTTGTCTCAGGTGCCACCTGTTCCTTGCTCATCGTGCTTTCCTCTCTGTACTTCCATAACCTAACGGTTTAGCCACTGAGTCGTGCGCTTTAGAGAAAAGATCTAGTGACATGGTGGTTCGTCTAAATGATCTCATAAACTATAAAGCCGCAAGCTAATACCATCAGAATAAGACCAGTGATGAATAAGCCGTCTGCTATACGTTCCACCCAATGCATTCTACGGACACTACGCGTCCGAAGTGCAAAATATGAGAGTAGACATGAGACAAGGAATAGAAATGCGTCCAGCGCGAGGAGATCATCGGCAAAAGTCACGCCTCCGCGAATGGTCAGGACAACGCGAAGCAATCCGATGACTGTAAGGCACACCCCCACCATTGCCGCAGATGCAGTAAAAATATGGATGGATATATCTTCTTCTAAATTAACTTCACGGTCTGTCTTATTCTTCATTTATGGTCCAACGGGGGCGGCTTTGACCCGCCCGTCTTTAGGGGGAAGATTCTTGAGGAAAGATTAGGTGATGCTTAAGCGCTGAGCTAGTCAACAACTACGCTCCCTAAATGCCTCCCGAGTGGTGCGGTTCGCGGCATAAGCAGGCAATATCACACAAATCTCTAATAATCAACGAATTAAAAATCTGCCCAACGTTACTCACTTTATCAGAACTCCACCAGGTACCGGCGGTACTTGAGGGGGACCTTTCCCTGCTGCAGGCGGGGGTTGTGCCGCTCGGCGATGGCGAGTCGGTCGAAGTAGCGCCGCCAGAGGGACTGGAACCACTCCTCCCGCCCGCCCGTGACCGGCGACCCGGTCAATTCCAGCGCCACCTCCTCCCATCCCTTCCGCCGCGCTCCATGGACGATCGCCCGGTTCCGCCGGACGTCGTGGATGACCCAGTCCTGGTCATGGAACCGGTCGGCGAAGTGGGGGGCCATGAGGGTAAGGACCCGGTAGTCCGGCTCCAGCGGGGCATAGTAGAACCCCTCCCGCACCTCCCGGAACCGGACGAACCCCTTGAGCCGGTGGGCCTCGAACCGCACCCGGTGGGCCAGCCGGTGCACCGGCAGGACCGATGGGTGACTGAGGAGAGAATCAAGACACCGCCCCTCCTGCCACCCCAGCCGGAGGTAGTGGTGGAGGAGCATCTCCGCCCCCTCCGTTTCGCTGAGGAAGGCATGGTAGAGGTGGGCGGCCGTCGCCGGCGACATCCGCCGGCCGATTTCGTCCAAAAGGCGCTCCGCGTCCTCCGCATCGGCCTCCACACGGACGGTGGCGGCAAAAAGCCCTGCCTGGGCCGGGGGAGCGGTGCCGATGGAGGTCGTCTCCTCTCCCCCCTCCCGCACAAGGGCCAGCACGGTCAAGAGCCCGGCAAACGTCCCGTCATAGAGATAGCTCGTCATTCCCTCCTCAATTCATAATTCAGCATTCAAAATCCAACATTACCTTTACAACTCCCCCGTCAGCACCGACACCGACTCATCACCCCCCACGCCGTCGAACAGGGAGAGTTGCCGCGCCTTCGGTCGCGGCGCAGGGGCCGTAAGCAGCGCCCTGAGCACCGATTCTCCCAGGTCGAGCGTTTCCAGCCTCTTCCCTCGGGCGGTGAGGAAGAAACGGGCCCGCTTCAGCACGACTCCGAGCTTCGCCAGGTCGTCGAAGGAGAGGTGCTGCTGGCGACGGGCGCGGACGATCCGCTTCGCCGAGCGGACACCGATCCCCGGCACCCGGAGGAGCACCTCGTACGCCGCCCGGTTCACCTCCACCGGGAAGAGGTGGAGATGGCGGAGCGCCCAGCCGCACTTGGGGTCCACCGCCAGGTCCAGGTCGGGGCGGGCCTCGTCCAGCACCTCGTGGGCAGCGAAGCCGTAGTAGCGGAGCAGCCAGTCCGCCTGGTAGAGCCGGTGCTCCCTCAAGAGCGGCGGCCCCGGCAGAGCAGGGAGATGCCGGCTGTCCCCCACGGGGATGAAGGCGGAGTAGTAGACTCTCTTCATGGCGAGCCGGTTGTAGAACCCCTCTGCCAGGCGGATGATCTGCAGGTCGCTCTCCGGCGTCGCCCCGACGATCAGCTGGGTGCTCTGCCCCGCCGGCGCGAAGAGGGGCGCCTTGCGCGACACCCTCCGCTCCTCCCGGCTCCGGGTGATGAGCCCGCTCACCGTTCGCATCGGCCCGACGATGGCGTCCCGGTTCTTGTCCGGGGCCAGGAGCTTCAGGCTTTCCCGGGTCGGGAGCTCGATGTTCATGCTCACCCGGTCGGCGTAGCGCCCCGCCTGTTCCACCAGCAGCGGGTCGGCGCCGGGAACGAGCTTCAGGTGGATGTAGCCGTTGAAGCGGTGGGTCTCCCGCAGGAGCCGGGCAGCCCGGATGAGGAGCTCCATGGTATGGTCCGGACCACGCACCACCCCGGTGCTGAGGAAGAGCCCCTCGATGTAGTTGCGCCGGTAGAAGCCGATGGTCAGCTCCGCCACCTCCTCCGGGGTCAGGGCGGCGCGGGGGACGTCGTTGCTCCGGCGATTGATGCAGTAGGAGCAGTCATAGATGCAGGCGTTGGTGAGGAGTATCTTCAGGAGGGAGACGCAGCGGCCGTCGGAGGTCCAGCTGTGGCAGATGCCGCAGGAGGCGGCGTTGCCGATCCCGTCCCGTCCTTCCCGCCGGCTCCCGCTCGATGCGCACGACACGTCGTACTTGGCGTTCTCCGCCAGGATCCCCAGCCGTTCCTCCAGATCCATACACCCCTCCTTCGTTTTGTACCGGACATCACACCGCCGCGGCAAGCTTAGAAGAAAGATGTGACAGAATACGTCCTCTGCAAACTCGACACGAAAAAGCCCGCAGACATGACGTCCACGGGCCTAACCGTTCTGCTACTCCCACCACATAAGCTTTAGGGAGCCACCAGCGTGCTCCGCAATGATTTTACAGCACCGTTATGGGGATCGATTGCCAGCGCCGCATCCAGAGCCCGGATCGCATCGCCCTTCTTCTTCTGGCTGATGTAGGCACGGGCAAGCTCATAATGTGCCTCCGGCTTGTCTCCTCTGATGGCTATGGCAGCCTTGAATTCGTTGACGGCTTCATCGAGTCGCCCCATGCTGGCATACAGCATGCCGAGAAAATAATGGGGTTGACCGAGATGGGGGTTATCGGCAATTTGCCGCTTGAACATCGCAATCTGTATCTCCTGCCCCATCTTTCGCTCTCTGGCAGCCTCTTCTGGTCTTCCTAGCAACTCGTAATATTTGCTCAGAGTGTCGTGAGCCCGTGCCCTGTCCGGGTATTTGTCGGTAATGCGCTTCATGGTATCAATTGCCTGGTCGGGCATGTTGCTACGCCAGTAGATGGAGGAAAGGTAGGTCAGTGCCCTCAGCTTTTCAGGGCTTTTGCTCACCACATCCTGCCAGAAAATCAATTCGTCTCCCCAGACCCGGTTGCGGGCAACCGTCCCCCATGCAAGCAGGCAGACGACCACGACCAGCAGTGCGTTGACGATCCTTCTCCCCACCTGCCCGCTGACGTCTGGCAACGACCTTATAAAAGCTTCGCAGGCAAAGACCGCAAAGATGATAATGCCGATGGAGGGAAGATAAAGACGGTATTCGTTAATGACATCCGTGATCGGAATTATGCTCGATTCGACAGCAAGGGCGAGAAAGAACCAGAAGATGCCGAAGGCTGCCATTCTCAGGCTGGCTCCGCTCACCCGATCCCGTCTGTCGGCGAGGCGGAGAAGAAATATCGCCGTCCCGAAGAGGAGGACAAGGCACCCGAAGGAAGCCAGAACCCGGAACTCAAAAAATGAAGAGTATACGGGGTAGTCATAGTCAAAATTGAGGCCCACAGGTAAAAACATGATCCTGATATAGGTGACGATCACCGTAAACTGGGTGAACAGATAGGAGAGGGGAGATAGTTGACTGAAATTCACCAGGTTCGCAGCCTGACCGACCGCCTTGAGAGTGGTATCGGCACTGCGGTAGGTTATGAAATACAGGGTAACGGGAATGACGGCCATGGTGAGAGCGAAGGGAGCGAGAAACGCAAGCCGCTTTTTCAGCGGACCTGAAAGGAAGAGCCATTCCACAAGGGCCATCATGAGGGGAAGGGTAAAACATGTCTCCTTGGTTTTCATGGCAAGGAGCGTACTTGCCATCGCGCAGAGATACCAGATAACCTTTTTTCTCCGAACCGCTGCACACCGAGCCCTGATATAGGCGAAGAGGGCGAACAGATACAGCAAGGCGGCAAGGGAAGTAAAGCGCTGGATGATATAGGTGACAGCATTCGTCTGGACCGGGTGGACGGCAAAAATGAGGGCAACAAAAAGCGCCGTCAACTGTTCTTCCCGTTCCGGCGACAGATGGCCGTCATCCTCCTGCCGTTGCCGTGCAAGGGAAGTAAGCTGCAGAACCAACAGGTAGACGAGACAGGCGTTGATTGAGTGGATCGCGATGTTCACCAGGCGAAAGCCGGCGGGGTCAAGGCCGTGCAGCTTGAAATTGGCGGCAAACGTCAGGTAGGCAAACGGTCTCGTCATGACATTGTGGGGGAGATCGGGATCGACGTTCATCCCCTTGAGCCGCATCGGGTCGGCCAGCAGCCGCAAATCCTTGATGGCGGGGTTTTGCATCAGATAAACGTCATCATCGAAAATGAAGGGACCGGTTGTGCTGCTCGCATAAACAAGCCAGCAAACAATGACGAGAAGGAAAAGGTTCACAAGATGGAGTGAACTACGGGAGAGCATTTGGTTAACAAACCTCCGGTTTTCGAGCAAGGACGAATACCGACGTACCCATCGGTGCAGAGCAATGCCTGAGTATACGGTTTTCCATCAAGGCCACACGGAGAAGAAGGCCATTCACGAGACGTGACGGCAGGTCCACATCAGATGCTATCCGCTCCGCAGGCTGCCGGCAGGACAAAAACCGCTTCGCGACACGATAGGAGGCGATGGGAACAAAAAGGAACCCGAGGCGATACGTCGCCTTCTCCACAACGAATCCTTCACGGGTGAGATGGTGAACCATTTCGCTCCGCGTGTACCGTTTCCTGGTATGGACGGCAATGTCATGGGTACTCCTGAGAAACTCATGAGCAACCAGGTTGAGGATGAGCAGGCCGCCAGGTCTGAGGGCCCTGAAGAATCTGGCCAACACCGCTGCGTCATCCGTTACGGCACGGTGATAGAGAACATCGATGGAGGTAATGAGATCATAGCGGTTTTCTCCAAGGTCAGCACAATTCAGGTCAGCGTGGGAAAGATGCTCAATCCCCCGCTCCCGGCTGCAGGCAAGCGCCTGCTCCGATATGTCGCACCCCTCCACGTCACCGTACGGCAGAAGAAGCTGGCAGAGCCGCCCCGTCCCACAGCCGGCATCAAGAATCCGGAGCCGCCTTCCCCTTCCCTCCCGTGCAACGAAGCCCGTAATGAGGTCGTGGAGAGCCACATACCACCAGTGGCTGTCTTCGACCTCATACATACGCTGGTATTCCCGCTCGTTCACACCCTCCCCTTTCCATTGTTGTCATGCTTCGAAAAACGAGCGAACGGCCTCGATGACCCGCGCCACGTCATCCGCAGGAAGTGATGGATAGAGGGGGAGCGAGAGTATTTCAGCCGCCAGCCGCTCCGTTACCGGCAGCGCCCCCTGACGGTAGCCGAGAAACGCATATCCCCGCATGAGATGGACCGGCGTCGGATAATTTATGCGGGTCTCTATGCCACGCTCCGCAAGGTGGGCCATCAGCCGGTCCCGCCTCCCCGTCCTGATGGTATAGAGATAATAGCGGTGGGTATACCCCTCCCCCACGACAGGGAGGGTAAGGTCCCCCACACCGGCAAGCCCCCTGTGGTAGGCGTCTGCCAGCGCGGAACGGGCCAGCATTTCACTCTCCAGCGTCTGGAGGCGAAAGTCGAGAAGTGCGGCCTGCACCTCGTCGAGCCGTGAGTTGTACCCCTCCTCCTCGGCATAATAGCTTCCCTCCATGCCGTAGAAACGGAGCCGCCGCAGACGACGATAGAGGTCATCCCGCGACGTGGTAACCATTCCCCCATCGCCAAAGGCGCCGAGAATCTTCGTGGGATAGAAGGAAAAGGCTCCCATATCCCCCATGCTGCCGACATTTTCTCCCCGGTAAAGAGCTCCCGCTGCCTGGGCACAATCTTCAACCACCCCTATTCCTCTGCTGCGGGCGATCTCCAGAAGAGGTGCCATGTCGACCGACTGCCCGCAGAGATGGACCGGCAGGATGCAGCGGGTCCGGGGGGTAAGGACTGCTTCGATCTTTGCCACGTCCATGAGAAAGGTGTCTTGCTGGACATCGACGAAAACGGGGCGGGCACCGGTAGCCCGGATCGCCGCCACGGTCGGCACCGCCGTATTGGCAACCGTGATCACTTCATGGTCAGGACCGACATCAAGCGCTTTGAGGGCCAGGAACAGGGCATCGGTCCCCGAATTGACCCCCACACCGTAACCGGCGTTACAGAAAGCAGCGAAGCGTTTTTCAAAATCGGCAACCCTGTTCCCAAGAATGAGCCGGCCCGACCCGAATACTCCATCGATGACGGAGAGTATCTCCTCGCGCTGGCGGTGGTAGTCCGGCAGATAATCCCAGTAGCGGACCCCCCCCGCCATCATCCTTTGGTTCTCAGCCATGGATGCACCCATTTTTCATCTCCTCTGCAAGACGGGCAATACGTCTCGACCGGTCGTGGACCGTCCGAAAATTCTTCCCCCGCAAAACTCCGCAGACATGGTCAAGGGTGAGACGGAAATGGTCGGCTGGCGGGACGATGAAGGATGCATCCTCCGTCCCACACGTTACCCTGACTTCGTTGGCCAGGTCAACCGGTGTCGTATAGGCACGATCTACCCTGATTTTCCCCTCTTCGCCGATTATCTCGTAAAACGATTCGTACTGCTGGCCAAAAACCATGGAGAAGGTGAACACCTCCCGGGCCGAGGTAACGGCAAGGCCGTGCATCGCCAGGTTGAGACCGTCATGGTCGAGAGATACCCCCTGGAACCGGTATCGATCACCCTCAAGAAAATACAGGGCCGTTGCCAGCGGATAACGGGCCAGATCGTTGAAAGCCCCTCCCCCTTCATCCGCGTTGAGCCGGAAGTCGCCGTTGCCGGGACGAGGGAAACCGAAAACGCTCCGGAGAGCGGTGATCCGGCCGATCCGTCCCGCCTCCACCGTTTCCTTTACGGCGGCATGCTGGGGGTGCTGGAGAAACATGAGGTTCTCGAAGAGAAGGAGCCCCCGCTCCTCGGCCGAGCGGAACATCTTTTCCACCGAGCGGACGGTAAGGCCAACGGGCTTTTCGCAGATGACGTGCTTGCCCCCTTCCAGTGCCCGCAAGGTCCACTCCTCGTGGAGGTGGTTCGGAAGGGAAATGTAGACAAGTTCAACTTCCGGACAGACGACGAGTTCCTCCGGCTCCAGCACGGCGTACGTTTCTGCGGGGATAAACCGGGCCGCCTTGTCGAGATCGCGGGCGGCCACCGCCGCAAGTCGTGCGATATCGCTCGACAGAAGGGCGGGAACGAACTTCCGGCGGGCGATGTCAGAGCAGCCGAGGATACCCACACCTATGGATGGGCCCGTTTGTTGTGCCACGCGTTTCTTCTCCTTGGCAAGTTAGTTGTAACGCCCTGCCCTAGAGCAGACAGGCCAGAATACTCCGGGCACACGAGTTGACCGACTCCCCGAGGTGGAGAAAAAAACGGATCTGTGACTCCGAAAGCCAGCGGTAGTCCGGAGGAAGCTCAAGGTCCCCATTTTCAGGGAGGGCAAGTATCCTGTGCAGATGCTGCTCACGGAAAAAACGGGCACCCTCTTCGGCCTGTCTGGTTTCCGCCAGCACCGGAAAACGGCCGCTTCCCGAGAATTCCTCGAAAAGAAACGGTTTGGGGAGTCGCATATTGCCGATATAGTTGCCAGGGGTAAATTGAACCGTCGGTGCCAGCTGGACAACGCTCCGGTTTCCGATCTCGGCTTTCGCCTGCATGAGAAACTGGCGTTCATTCCCCCTTCTCCTCACGAGAAGTCCGATGATACCGGGTTCTGGATTGGCCAGGATAGGCTGGCTCCACCGCGAGACCTCCCGTCCTTCGGACGTGACCTCAAGCCCCATGATCCGGAAGAACCGTTTGTCGATGTGAGCGAAGAATCCATCCCCGTCCATCCCCCACTCCTTGAGGGTATCGAGTCCCTTTCGCTGGGCCAGCATGTGATTGGCAGCTTTCTGATCATCGAGCCACTGGACAGCATCGGCGATGGAGTCGGTAAGCCGGTGCTGTTCCATGGCGGTTGAATCTGTTGAACCCAATGGCTCTGCGTCGGGGAGCAGCAGAGCGGAAAGGATACTTCGGGTACAGGCATGTATCAGGTTGTCACGGCGGAGGAGACCGGCGATCTGGCGCAGAGTCAGCCAGATATAGCCATCGGGAAGTTCACCCAGTTCATGATCCCCTATTCTGACAATCATGTTGCGGTTCGATTTGTAGAGGAACCTTCCCCCGTCTTCCGTTTGCAGCTTGGCAAATGTCGAGCCTCCGGGGAGAGGAGCAAGAAAATACTTCACGAAAAGCGGGGTTTTTCCTCCGTGGGCACAGGTATAATTGCTGTAGGTGGCCTGTACCGTTGGCGAAAGCTGGACCGAATTGATGTTCCCCGGCTCTTCCTTGGCATGGAGACAGAAATGGAGCACTCCGTCGATCCGTTTGGCAAGAATGCCGAGGATTCCCACTTCGGGCTGATCGATAATCGGCTGGTCCCATTCCAGTTGGGTGGTGGGAGTCCGGTGCTTGGCACTTACCCCTATTACGGAGAAAAACCTTCCCGTATCATGACGTATGTTGCCCGAATACCGCTCTATCCGCCAGCGGGCCATGGCATGGAGGGGAATAATATTCGCCATCAGGCGAGGAGTCGCAAGCCGTCCGGCAATCCAGTCGTCCACATGACTGTCGGAGTGGAAAGCCACATCGGCAACTCGGGAGAGAAGCAGGTCTGTCATTGTCTGCCTATCAAATCCGAGCAGCTCGTCTCCTCGGTCATAGTGAAGGTTTTCTCTGTTCATTTCCCGAACCATCCAATCCTTTGTGTACTTTCATGACGGCCGGCTTCCGTCGTACAGAAAATTTCTCCCTGACCACAAACTGGGGATCACGATTGAGCATCAGGTAAATCCTTCCCACGTATTCGCCGACAACACTCAGTGCAATGAGTGCAAATCCCCTGAAAAATGCCATGCTAGACGACAATTGCTCAATGTCGGTGGGATCTGCAAGTCGAGGATTGATCTTGCGAAGCAAGGCAAAACCCATGGCACCTATACCAATGGCGGTTATGACAAAGCCGGCCAACCCTATAATCCTTAAAGGGACGAGGGAATAGCTGACCATCATGTTTCCCCAGAGGGAAACCAGTTTTCCCAGCGTATACCCCGAACGGCCGTGCCTTCTCCTGTCGTGACGTGCTTCGATACTACCAATGTTGGTGGTAGTCCGTAGAATTATGGCATCGATGTAGGGATCGGGCCCCGAGTACTTGGTTATCTCATCCACCAGGAAACGGTTCATGATCTTGAAGCTGGAAAGATAGAGTCCCACCGGTTTATGAAGGATAACATTCGCCATCCTGTCATTGAACCTGCTTCCCATATTCCGGAAGAAACCGTCACTTTTTTCGGGATACCGGGCATACACAACATCGAACCCTTTCTCGATCTCGGCCAGCAGGCGGCCGACTTCTTCGGGGGGGTTCTGGAAGTCGTCGTCCATGACGAGGCAGAATTCGCCGCTCGCATGATTGAGTCCTGCCATGACGGCATTGTGCTCACCAAAATTGCGGGAGAGTCGGACATAGGTAATGACCTCCCGATGCATTTCCTGAAGCCGTCGGCAGACAATATGGGAACTGTCCGTGCTGCTGTCGTTGACAAGTACGATTTCCAGGTCGGCCCGGGCTCCATAGAGATCGATCAGGGTGTTGCAGAGCGACTCTATGGTCTTTTCCGCATTGTAAACGGGTATGACAATGGAAAGAGTGGTCATGGTTCTCCTCGATGTTGCTGCTTGGATTTGACGTCATCGCGTTGTCACCCACAACAGCACGGAAATGAAAGCCGCCCGGCATTCAAGCCATGCAGGACAAATGGCCAACCCGAACGTAACGAAGGGAACTCCAGATCAAAACCGGCTGATTTTACAATGGATAACGAGGACTAGAGTACAAAGGGGGGGCTCTCGACGGGTCAACAACAAAGGAGGAGATAGTTACTGCTTTGGGGGTATCACAGAGGAGAAAAAGGTAATGCTCATTCAACAGTGCCAAGGAAACAGGCTCGTGAACACCAACTGGTCCCCCCGTTTTATTTATGGTTTCCTTGCAGATTTTTATCTGGTTGGAAATGATCGCCCGTGGCTTGGGCTTTGGATCGGACGAGCGAATCCCCGAAAGGTCAGGCACCCGGATCCCTAGTGAAATAATAGTTATCACCAGGGGGACAAGCGCGAGCAGAATTAACTGTCTCCTCAAAAACCTTCTCATTGGGATGGCAACATCATCCCTGACATATGACCACCATTTTTCTGCTCGCATGTGAAAGATAATGTAGCTTTACTCAAGCTCACTTGTCAATACTATCGAGAGGTGCGGCACACGCAGCTTTCTGCACCGCACCGGTAAAAAAAGGGAGGCAAGTTTCCTTGCCTCCCATATCATCACAATCTCTTTGGCGGAGAATTAGTGGTCGATCGCCTTGGCCATGCCGATGCCGGTATTCTGGCGGACATAGATTTCGTCGAACATCTCTTCCGAACGACGGCTCGGGAAGGCCAGGGTGCCGATGATGGCGGCCAGGAAGCCCAGCGGGAT
>NZ_JAHCVK010000004.1 GCF_018476905.1 Geomobilimonas luticola | reverse complement strand
GTCAACGTCATCAAGGACGGCCATGCCGACCAGCACGAGCAGGTCATGGCGGCACGTATCACGTCGCTGTGCGTCGGTGCCGTCGGCATCATCATCGGCATCGCCGCCGAGAAGCAGAACGTTGCCCACCTGGTGGCGCTGGCTTTCGCCGTCGCCTCCTCCGGCAACCTGCCGGTCGTGGTCATGTCGCTGTTCTGGCGCAAGTTCAACACCGCCGGTGTCATCTCCGGCCTGCTGGTCGGCACCGTCGCCTCCATCGCCCTGGTCATGGTTTCCCCCAACATGACCTATCCCAAGGTAATTGCTGCCGGTGCACAGAAAGTGATCACCGCCATGGAGGCCAAACAGGCCGCCCTGCCTCCGGGAGCCACCCTTGACGAGAAGGATATGAAGGCTCTGGACAAGGCCCGGAAGGACTTCGAGAAAAACAAGGACGGCAAGTCCATCCTTGGTCTGGACAAGCCGATCCTCAAGCTGAAGAACCCGGGCATCTTCTCCATCCCGCTGGGCTTCCTGGCCGCCATCATCGGCACCCTGGCCTTCCCGAGCCGTCGTTCGGAAGAGATGTTCGACGAGATCTATGTCCGCCAGAATACCGGCATCGGCATGGCCAAGGCGATCGACCACTAAAAACCACGTGTTTTACCTGTATTGTGTGATACTATCGGGGGAAGGTTCGCCTTCCCCCCTTTTTTTATGTAATTCTGGATATATGTATGCCCGAACACCTTGACCGCATAGAAGAACTTCCCCCGGATGACGTGCTGGCCAACATCATGCGGCGAATCCGGGGTTTTCTTCCTCTCCTCGATCAGGACGAGATCCGCTACTTGCTGGAGACGCTGCATGCGGACGCCAGCAGGGAGATCGGCGCTCTCCAGGAGTTGGCAGGCCGTCAGTCCGCATTGCTGGTGCAGGTCCGGGAAGCCTCCTATGAATCGCTCAAGCAGATTCATGAGTATCTTAATAACCAGGAACTGGAGCGTTTCCTGAAGATACAGTCGGTCACGTCACTCCACAGGAACTGCACCGAATACCGTGATATGCTGGCGGGCCGGGCTGTGGAGCTGGTTGCCCGGGAGATGGCGGGCAAGGGGAGAGGTACCCCGCCGCTCCCCTTCTCTCTCGTCAGCATGGGGAGCGATGGACGGGAAGAACAGACGCTCATTACCGACCAGGATTATCTCATCGTCTATGCCGACGACGGGGGAGAGGAGGCAGATGCCTGGTTCCGGGATTTTTCAGAGCTGCTCGTGGAGCGCCTGGCGGAGATCGGTTTCAAAAAATGTACCGGCGACATCATGCCGACAAATCCTACCTGGCGAGGCTCTCTGTCCCAATGGCGGAAGCGACTCCTCTCCATCGTCCGGTACGAGTTCGAAGACTACGCCAAAAACCTCATGGACCTTATCGTCCTTTCCGATGCACGGTATGTCGCGGGAGACCGGGAACTCGCCCAGTCCCTCGTCGAGTTGATACGCGGCCTGGAACAGGATTACTTCCAGGTCCTCTGGGGGATGGCCAAGGCCGCCACTGAAATGAAGCTGGCCATCGGTTTCATGAAGCGTATATGGGTAGAAGGGTCTGGCGAGCACAAGGGAGCCTTCAACCTGAAGCTTCTTGCCTGGGCCCCGCTGGTTATGAACGTGCGGATACTCGCTATCAATCAGGGGGTTCCCGCCACCAGCACCCTCCGTCGCATCGAACTCCTCCAGGAGCAGAAAAATCTATCCGCAACCACCGCCGGCGATCTCATAGAGGCCTACCACGTGCTCACCCGCCACCGCATCCTCCTCCAGATCAAGGTTATCAAGGGGATACAGAAGGATTCCTATTATCTCAACCCTTACGAACTTTCGACCGATGAGCGTGAACAGATACGGAGTGCCATCCTTCGTATTGAAGAGCTGCAGAAAATTATCCACACCAATTTCTCCATCATGTAACCCCGCCGGGAATCACTCGAATTCACCCATGGCATGATTCGTCCCCGTTCTCTCCCGTTGACATGGCTTTCGTGTATGTGTAGTAATGAAAAAATCCAATGTAATGGAGTAGGCAGTCTTGAGCGTGACAGCCGTGAAAATGACTGGCGCTGCCGATGGTGTCTCAGAGAGGAAGAGTTTATGACGCAGGACAAGGATGATCGGAAACGGCCGCACCTGCGGCTGGTTGTGGATAATGCGGAGAAGCGGGCCGGCAGACCGGCGGACAAAGGAGAAGAATTCTTCCCCCTGGAAGATCTTCTGGCCCGCCGCGATGACTTCAGAACCCTCTTTTACGCGGGACTGAGCCCCTGGCAGGCAAAGGCGTACGAAAAGCTGGAGCGATTTTTCTCGGTCCGGGAGTGGTCGTATGGCCTTGATCCCGAGCATGGGAGGCTTGTGGTGCTCCCCATTGGCATGGTCTGTCCCGAAGCGGTTGAGTACGGGAGTGCCCCCCAGGACGAGGTGCTCGTCTATGTTGTGGAAGACCTGGAGGGAAACGGCCTCAGTCTGTCTGTGGAGATGATCCTTCCCTACTTCAGTGAAGACGAAGCGGTGATGGAGGAGGCGTTCCTCTACTCTACCCCCGTCCACCAGTACGGCACCATATTCCTCGAGGAAAACCGCCAGGACAACCTGCTCGATCTCATGTATCGCCTGACCTTCCCCCTCTTTCCTCCTGCGATGTCCACCCGCCTCCTGGAGCGGCTGTTTTCTGTCGCCGCCTTCGAATTCCGGGAGACCTGCCGGATTCTCGCCGAGTACCCGGAGGGATGATTCCCCCTTTCGTCGGCCGGCAGGGGGGGCATGTGGCATGTCTCCTTGACATTTGCCGATCTGCTGGTATCAATAACCTACTAATCTTTGTTCGTGAAAGGAGTCTAACATGAAGATCGCTGCTGCACTCACGGGGATCGCCCTGCTGGCCGCTTCCACTGCCATGGCCGCCGGGACCAAAACCTACCAGGTGACGGGGCCGGTGCTCGAGGTAAAGGAAGATGTCGTGGTGGTCCAGAAGGGGAAGGAGAAGTGGGAGATCGCCAAGGACAAGGATACCAAGGTGACGGGGGACCTGAAGGTGGGAAGCAAGGCGACGGTATCGTACACCATGAAGGCCGCGACCATTGAGGCAAAGGGCGACGCCAAGGGAGATGCAAAGAAGAAAAAGTGACACCAGCAACGGCATTTCATGTCATGCGAGTTTGTAATGGCCCACAAAAAGCGAGGAGGAACAGATGAAAATGTACCGCGTATTTGCAGCAATTATAGCAATGATGGTATTTGGCGCCGTATGTCATGCTGAAACCAAGGCGGTTCCCAAGGCTGAGGCGAAAAAAGCTGGTGCAGCGGCGAAGGTGGATCTGAATTCCGCGTCTTCTGCGGAACTGGAGACGCTCCCCGGCATCGGTTCCGCGACGGCGAAGAAAATCATCGCCGGCCGCCCCTATGCCGCGGTTGGCGACCTTGCCAAAGCGGGGGTTCCTGCAAAGACCATCGAAAAAATTACCCCCCTCGTCATCGTCGGTTCAGCAACGGCTGCCCCTGCGAAACCTGCGGCTCCCAAGGCGCTTGGGCTGCCGGCTGCCGCCCCGGCAAAGGCCCCGGCAGCTACTCCGGCCGGTGCAGCCGCCAAATCCGCCAAACCTGCCACACCCCCGCCGGCCGGCAAGGACATGGTCTGGGTAAACATGGACTCCAAGATTTATCACAAGCAGGGAAGCAAGTGGTACGGCAAGACCAAACAGGGGAACTACATGTCCGAGTCAGAGGCGATCAAGGCGGGCTACCGGGAGTCCAAGTCGGGAGCCAAGTAGAGTCCTGGCACCGGGACATGGTGCTAACGGAAAAAGGAGATTACCATGGGACTGTTGGACGAGTTGGTTGGGAAAGCATCCAGCATGCTGGGTGGTGAGGGAGAGCAGTCCGGGCTCGTGGGTGGAGTCATGGAAATGCTTGCCAACAAGGATACAGGCGGTCTGGGAGGGCTGGTACAGTCGTTTCAGGAGAAGGGACTGGGAGGCGTCATCTCCTCATGGATCGGGACGGGAGAGAACCTTCCCGTTTCCGGCGAGCAGATCCAGCAGGTGCTCGGCAGCGACATGGTGCAGAATCTGGCAGCAAAGGCTGGCATTGCTCCGGAGGAAGTGAGCGGGAAGCTTGCGGAGTTTCTTCCCGGGATCATCGACAAGATGACGCCGGATGGAACCATACCCGAAGGGGGATTGCTGGAAAAGGGGCTGGAATTTCTCAAGGGGCGGATGTCCTGATCTGGCTGATATATCAGTTATGTAAAGAGCCACCCGGTTGGGTGGCTCTTTTTTTATCCTCATGGCCAATGGGAAACCCAGAACGGGAAACTGCATGCCAGGGGCAAAGCAATGAAATTGACATTCAATATTGTCGGGTGTAGAGTTGAATCAGGAAGAACGTTTTTCCTGAAAGGTGGGTTAAGTCATGAAAGGCAGCATGGGAAATACTAAAATCTGTAACGTCGAGGACGCGTCCGAACGCCGGAACATGGCAGCGCACGCCACATTCTCCTGTGGTCGCTGCGGTGTCCGGGCCGATGCAGCGGCAAATGTCTGTGACCCGGTAGTCATCTCCGACAGCGGCACATTCGGCGAATAAATGAGTGATGTCCGAGAAAGGTAAGGCCCGCAGATGCGGGCCTTTTCCGTATCCATTGCCGGCAAAACTGCCATCGCCTGCCGCAGAGCGCCCCAGCTGCTCTTTTGACGCCAATGCTCTGACATGGTAAAGTGTCCCTGTCTGGAGAAGGGAGGAATTCATGCGGAATATGCTCATGGGTGCCATGCTGGCGCTTTTTCTTGCCGTGCCGGCATGGGGGGATGAATCGATCAAGGAAAAGGGGAAAGAGGTGGGGCAGGCCTTCAAGAAGGCAGGGAAAGAGACCGGCCAGGCCTTTAAAAAAGGGGGCAAAGAGGTGGGGCAGGCCTTCAAGGAAGGAGGAAAGGAGGTCGGTCACGCTTTTAAGGAGGGTGGCAGGGAGGTCGGCAAGGGATTTAAGGAGATGGGGAAGGAGACGGGGAGAGAGACGAAGGAGGCGGGCCGGTCCGTGGGGCAATGGTTCCGTGATGCGGGACGGAAAACCGGTGAGGCGTTCAGGCAGATGGGACGGGATATCAGGAGGTTTTTCAAAGGAGAATAGGTGCCCGCAGTTGCGAGGGTGCCTGGTCGTCGCGAAGGGGAGTTGACATTCACCCCTTTTTTGCTTTACTTGCCATACAAAGTCTCTATCGGAGATGATACACGATACTACTCAACCATCCGCGAGGATGGGGCGGAAAGCCTACGGGTCTCACCGAGACAGCCGGGTTGCCGAAATATCATCCATATTTCTGCCCCGGCTGTTTTGTTTGCAAGAGTGTGGCGGGGTGGAAAGGGACAATCTATCCTCTGGAGGTATTTGTCATGGCGCACAGGTTATTCAAGGGATTGGGGCTGGCAGGCGTGGCAGTGCTGGCGATTTTCGCAGTGAGCCAATTGCCGGGTTGCGGTGGCGGGGGAGGTGGCGGTGCCACGACGCCGTCCGGATCGTTACAGGTCGCACTCACGGACAAGCAGCGCGATGATTTTCAGCAGGTGGTTGTGACAATCCGCGAGGTGAGGGTAGTTCCGGCCGGCATGGAGAACGCGCAGGACAACGATGCACGTCTGCCGGTGGTTGTCAGTTACGCCGTACCGCACACGGTCGACATCCTCTCCCTTCATTTCCAGCAGGAAATTCTGGGTACCATTACGCTCCCTGCAGGGACCTACAGCCAGGTCCGTCTCATCCTCGAACCCAACCCCACCGGGGGGGTCCCGCCGGTCAATTACCTCACCCTGAAAACTGACCTGTCGCCGACACCGGTCAAGTATCCTCTCAAGACCCCCAGTGCTCAGCAATCGGGGCTCAAGGTGCTCGGACAGTTCACGGTGAAACCGGGGGTCCTCAACGCCATTATCCTCGATTTTGACCCGAACACCGCCATCGTGGTCCGCGGCAACGGCGACTATAACCTCAAGCCAACCGGTATACGTATCATGGAGGTATTTTCGTCTCCTGCAACTTCCGGTTCGATTTCGGGGATGCTCAGATCGCCTGCATTCAAACCGCTGTCGAGTTCCACCTTTAAATCTTGGTCAAGCGCAACGGTAGCGGTCGTGCCGAGGAATGCCGCAGCCGCAGCTATCACATCCGGCATCGTTTTCAGTGATTACAGCGGGGCAGGGGTATGGAAGGCCCCCTTTGTGGCATTTGTGCCCCCCAACAACTCTGCGGTCATGCAGTCCGCGAATTACAAAGTGTTCGTTCAGGCTTATCGCGACACCAGGATGCTGAAGCCGGCCTTCAGGCTCTATTCGTCCCCCCTCATGAGCGTAAATTCCGTAGGCGTTGACTATCCGGTGCCACCCGACGGCGTCGTGCAGTTCATGCCGTAGATGCTGCCCCGGTTCGAACTGAACGAAGAAGGCCTGCCGATTGGCAGGCCTTCTTCGTGTCGATTATACCGGATGCCCGGGGGTGACGGTTACTTTCTGCCTCTTCCGGAGCCTTTCCCCGGCCCCTGCTTCCGCAGATGCCCGCCGGCAGGCTGCTGCGCCTTCGGTTTCTGTGGCCTGGCTTCGGTGACGGTGATGGTCCGGTCCAGGAGCAGCGCGCCATCAAGGCTTTCTATGGCATCCTTTGCCTCCTCGGCAGTGGACATCTTTACGTACGCGCATCCTTTGAATTTCCCCGACTGGGGGTCGGTTATCAGATGGATCGAACTGACTTTTCCGGACACCGCAAACAGGCGCCTCAGGTCGTCTTCCCCTGCATCGAACGAGATGCTTCCCACGTACAGCTCTCTTCCCATGGTGCCTCCTTTCCCTGACCTTCCTGCTGAAAAGTGGCAGAGTTCGGGACGTGTGTCAAGTCATTCTAAACCGGCGCTTGCGCCAGGCCGAGGGCGGCCTCTTCGCCCACCCCGCCGAACCGTTCATGCACATCCTGTGCCCGCTTCAGGGCCGAACTGATATTGGGGCGGATGTTCCGGGTGCCGATGATGCGGGGGAGGGTCGACGTGTAAATCAGCCGCTTCGGCTGACCCCGCGTCCCGCAGAGGATGAGGGTGCGTCCGGAGGCGTGAAGGCTTTCGTGGAACTGTTCTATGGCATGGAGTCCCGTAGCGTCGAGGGCGGTCATGTAGCGCAGGCGGAGAATCACGACCGGCTGCAGGTCATCGATCTTGCTGGCCAACTGGTTCAGTTTTTCGGAACCGCCGAACAAAAGCGGCCCCTGGATATGAAACATGCTGACGTAATAGGGGATATGCTGGTCCTGGACGATGTGGGCCTTGGCCTTTTCGATCGCTTCCGGCGTCAGGAGTTCGACGACGGTTGTCCGGGAAACCTGGTAGATGTAAAGCAGCGCGGCGAGCACCATTCCGACTTCCACGGCAATGGTCAGGTCGGCTATGACCGTGAGGGCGAAGGTGATGAGCCAGACCGCGATATCCTTCCGGTCGAGCCGGAGGATCATCGGGATTTCCCTCCATTCCCCCATGTTATAGGCGACGACAAAGAGGACGGCGGCGAGGGTTCCGAGGGGGATGAAGCGGGCGAGGGGCGCCGCGAAAAGAATGATGCAGAGGAGCGTCAGGGCGTGGATTATGCCGGAAAAGGGGGTGCGGGCGCCGGAGCGGATATTGGTGGCTGTCCGGGCGATGGCTCCCGTGACCGGAATGCCGCCGAACAGCGGTACCGTAAGATTGGCTACCCCCTGGGCAACCAGTTCCACGTTGGAGTTGTGGCGGTCACCACTCATGGAGTCGGCAACTACGGCGGAAAGGAGGCTTTCTATTGCCGCCAGTAGCGCAACGGTGAGGGCTGACGGAAGGAGCGGGATGATGAGATCATGGCGAAATTCGGGGACGCTGAGTTGGGGGAAGCCGGTGGGGATGCCGCCGAATTTGCTGCCGATGGTCTCAACGGGAATGTTGAAAATGCCGACGCAGACGGTGGCGCCGATGAGCGCCAGGATCGAGCCGGGGATGCGGCGGGTGAAGCGGGGCATGATGATGATCGTCATCAGCGACATGAGGGCGAGAAGGACGGTGGTCGGATCCGTGGTGGCAATGTGTTCGCCGATATAGCGCATCCGTTCGATGAACTCGCTCGGAACGCTGCCGGCGGACTTCAACCCGAGAAAGTCCTTGATCTGGGTCGAGGCGATGAGGACCGCGATGCCGTTGGTGAAGCCGATGATGACCGGTCGGGGGATGAACTTGACGGCGTTACCGAGGCCGGTGGCACCGAGGAAGATGAGGATGGCCCCCGCCATCATGGTGACCATGAGAAGACCGGAGAGGCCGTGTTTGGTGATGATGGCCGCTATGACCACGACAAAGGCGCCGGTGGGGCCGCCGATCTGGGTTCGCGATCCGCCGAGGGCAGATATGAGGAATCCGGCGATAACCGCGGTGTATATCCCCGCCTGGGGGGTGACCCCCGAGGAGATGCCGAAGGCCATGGCGAGGGGGAGGGCGACCAGTCCGACCGTGAAGCCGGCGGTGAGGTCGGCGGCGAAGTCCGACCGGTTGTACCCCTTGAGCGCTTCGACGGATTTGGGAAGCCAGCGTGAAAGGTGTTTGCGATACATGTTAGTGCTGCTCCTTGGCAGATGCTTTAGACCTTGTTGGGGTTTTGGGGAGATTGACTTCGGTGGTGCCGATCAGTTTCGGCGGCAGTTCCCGGGCATCGAGGATAACGGTCAGGCGGTCGAGCCCCTGGTGGATGGTGGAAAGCTCGGCGGGATGGAGCGTTTCCAGTCCGCGGGCAATCTTGTTGGAGGCGGATTCCGGTGAATGCTCCATCAATGTGCGGCCGTCATCCGTCAGGTTGACCTCCACGACACGCCGATCTTCGCTGGAGCGGGTCCTGACGATCATTCCCCGTTTCTCCAGGCGGTCGAGGATACCCCCGACCGTTGCCGGATGGAGGTACATGAGCCGGGCCAGATCGGAAACGCGCACCGGCCCGTGCTTGGCAATTACCTTGACCGCCCACGCCTGGGGGCCGGTCAGCCCGGTCTCCCGCTCCACTTCCTTCGACTGTTCGTTGACCACTTGGAATACCCGCCTGATATTGTCCAGGATTTCGGCAACCATGATGTCCGCCGGTACGTCAGCCATGGATCCTCCGTAAAATTTTGTATGCAAATAAAACTCAGTACAAATAAAATGTATGCAAAATATATTTGCACATTTATTACATATTAATCAAGGGGTAATACGGGAGGGATGACATTTCTCATGAAATAAGTGATTGCCGCCGAAGGGGAAAGAGTGATATGCTTCACCCAGAATGTGAACCACAGGGTGCACCCCTGTGGTTTTTTTTGTCCACAAGGGAGAAATCAAGTCATGATAAGCGCAACGAACGTATCCCTCTCCTACGGGAAGAGGGTCATCTTCAAGGATGTGAACATAAAGTTCATATCGGGGAACTGTTACGGACTCATCGGTGCCAATGGCGCCGGCAAGTCCACGTTTCTCAAGATACTCGCCGGTGAGGCGGAA
Source organism: Geomobilimonas luticola (assembly GCF_018476905.1). GTDB lineage: Bacteria > Desulfobacterota > Desulfuromonadia > Geobacterales > Geobacteraceae > Geomobilimonas > Geomobilimonas luticola. The sequence goes on along the minus strand of NZ_JAHCVK010000004.1, from coordinate 210,746 downwards.
GCAGACAAGGGAACGGTCACTCTCGGCCCCCGGGAACGGGTCGCGGTGCTCCGCCAGGACCAGTTCGCCTTTGACGAAGAGACGGTTTTCAATACCGTGATGATGGGACATACCAGGTTGTACCGGGTAATGGCCGAGCGGGATGCGATCTATTCCAAGGGTGATTTCTCCGAGGCGGACGGGGTCCGGTCGGCGGAACTGGAAGCCGAGTTTGCCGAGATGAACGGCTACGAGGCGGAGTCGGAGGCGGCGGTACTTCTCAATGGCCTCGGTATCCCCGAGGAACTGCGCAACCTGAAAATGAAAGAGTTGGAAGGTGGAGATAAGGTGCGGGTGCTCCTGGCCCAGGCGCTCTTCGGCAACCCGGACGTGCTTCTTCTGGACGAACCGACCAACAACCTGGATCTCAAATCCATCGCCTGGCTGGAGGAATTTCTCTATCGCTTTCCGAACACGGTCATTGTCGTGTCCCACGATCGCCATTTTCTGAACCAGGTCTGCACCCACGTGGCCGATATCGACTTCGGGGTGATAAAGGTCTACACGGGCAACTATGACTTCTGGTACCAGGCGAGCCAGCTCAACCTGAAGCAGAAACAGGACGAGAACCGGAAGATCACCGACAAGGCCAACGAACTGAAGGAGTTCATCCAGCGCTTTTCCTCCAATGCGTCGAAGGCGAAGCAGGCCACCTCCCGGAAGCGGCTTCTGGAGAAGCTGACCATCGAGGAGATGCCCGTTTCTTCCCGCAAGTATCCCTACGTGGTGTTCAAGCCGGAGCGCCCCTGCGGGGACATCATCCTGGAGATAGATGCCCTCTCCAAGTCAATTGACGGAGAGCCGGTGCTGACCGACCTTTCACTCACCGTTCGCAAGGGGGACAAGATTGCCTTCGTCGGAGGGAACAGCCTGGCGAAGACCACCCTCTTCCAGATCCTGGCGGGGGAACTGGAGCCGGACAGCGGCAGCTTCCGCTGGGGGGTGACCATCACCTCCGCCTATTTCCCCAGGGAAAACGGTGCGTATTTCGCCAACGACCTGAACCTGATCGAGTGGCTCGGCCAGTATTCCCCTCCGACCGAAGGGGAATCTTTCGCCCGCGGGTTTCTGGGTAGGATGCTCTTTTCCGGCGACGAGGCGCTCAAGAAGACCAGCGTGCTTTCCGGCGGCGAGCGGGTCCGCTGTATGCTGGCCCGGATGATGCTCACCGGTGCCAACGTCCTCATCCTGGACGAGCCGACCAACCATCTGGACCTGGAGTCGATCACCGCGTTGAACAACGGTCTCATCGCCTTTTCCGAAGTGGTGCTGTTCGCTTCCCATGACCATGAATTCGTCTCCACCGTGGCAAACCGGATCGTGGAGATTACCCCGGGCGGGATCATCGACCGGGTGATGGGGTTCGACGAGTATCTGGAGGATGGCGAGGTGGCGCGGACCAGGGACGAACTCTGCCATGGACACCGGGAGCTGAGTCTGTAAAAGTATCGTTCTGCTTGCACCATCGGGGAATGGGTGCCATAACAGAAGCGGGAGGAAGCCATGCCGCAACGACTGCTCGACAAGTTGGAAAGAACCTTCGGCCGTTTTGCCGTTCCGAACCTGACCGTCTACCTGATTGCCGGGCAAACGTTTTTCTACGTCCTCTACATGACCGGCAAGCTGGAGAGAAGCGTGTCCATTCTTGCCGCCGATCGCCTGCTGGCAGGGGAATGGTGGCGACTTGCCACCTTCCCCTTCGATCCTCCGGGGCTAAGCATTATCTTTGCCTTCTTTGCCTGGTACCTCTTCTACCTCATGGGGTCGGCCCTGGAAGAGCAGTGGGGCTCCTTCCGCTACAACGCCTATATCCTCATCGGCTATCTCCTCACCGTCGCCGTCTCCTTTCTCATCCCGGCCTACCCGGTGAGCAATACCTATATTGCCGGCTCGGTTTTCCTCGCCTTCGCCTTTCTCTATCCCGATTTCACCCTGATGCTCTTCTTCGTCCTGCCGGTCCGGATCAAGTGGCTCGCCCTCCTTACCTGGCTCTATTACGGCGTCCTCTTCCTCACCGGTGGTGGGCCGACCCGACTGCTGGTTCTTGCCTCCGTCGGCAACTTTCTCATCTTCTTCGCCAACGATCTTCGCTGGCTGGCGAAGCGGGAAGGGCGGCAGCTGGCGAAGAAGAACTGGCAGCCCCCGGTCCGGAGCCACGAAGAGCCGCTCCACCGCTGCACGGTCTGCGGCATAACGGATAAGACCCACCCCCGGATGGATTTCCGCTACTGTCCCCAGTGCGCCGGCCAGCATGGCTACTGCCAGGAGCATATCTTCAGCCATGAGCATGTGAAGGAGTGACCATAATTTGTTCCCCTCTCCCTTAGGGAGAAGGCTTCAGCGCAAAGTTCTCCTCTGTTTCCGATTGTCCGTCCCTCCTTTCTGGTATTCATATCGTCCTATGGTACTCTTTTCACCAGATAACCGGTACTTGTGCGGAACAGAATGCCAGAGGAGGTAGCCATGAACGTCTTCGATTTTGCGATGAAAATGGAGCTGGACGGCAAGGCATACTACGAGAGGATGGCGGCGGAAACGGAGGTCGGCGGCCTGAAGACCATATTCACCATGCTGGCGGCCGACGAGCAGAAACATTACGACACGGTGGTTGCCATGAAGGAGGGAGCCGACGGCACCATGGCCTCGACCACCGTCCTGGAGAAGGCAAAGAACGTTTTCCAGGAATTGACGGGTGAGAAGGACCTGCTTGGCGGGATGAAGAAGGACCTGGACGGCTACCGGCACGCCATGAAGATTGAAGCGGACAGCGTGCGGCTCTACGAGGATATGGCGAAGAAGGAGAGCAATCCCGATATCGTCATGCTCCTTTTGAAGATCGCCAGCGAGGAGAAGAAGCATTACAACATCATGGAGAACCTGTACGATTTCGTCCTGAAGCCGGAGTATTTTCTGGCATGGCGGGAGTTCAGCAACCTGCAGGAGTTATAACGTTTACCGGGTTGATCGATGGCGGGTTTTGCCGATGAAACGGCTAACGGCCGTAATCCTTCACCGCATTTATGGAACAGTGGGCTACAGGGAATATGGGTACCAGAACTAAGCGAAGCGAACGTTGTCTGCGATGCCGGATGCATGTCACTCTGTGCATCTGTCCGTCCATCCCCCGGTATCTCCTGGCTACCCGTCTTGTTCTCGTGATGCATCACCGTGAAGCGGTGAAAACCACCGCGACCGGTCCCCTTGCCCTGGAGGCGCTCCCCAATAGTGAAGTGCGCATTCACGGGCATCGGGACCGACCCCTTGATTTCAGCGATCTCGATGTCCCCGAGCGGAGAACCCTTCTCCTCTACCCCGGTGATGGTGTCCCGGTTCTCAGCAGGGACATTCTGGACCTCCGTCCGATTACCCTGGTGGTTCCCGATGGCAACTGGCGTCAGGCATCCAGAATGGGGCGACGGCTTCCCGGGCTCCGGCATGCCGAAATGGTCCGGCTCCCCGAAGGGCCCGGCACCGAGTGGGGGATACGGAGAGAGTATCATCCCAACGGTCTGGCCACGTTCGAAGCCATAGCCCGGGCGCTTGGCATCATCGAGTCACCTGCTGTTCAGGCCGGGATGGAAGACCTCTTCCGCCTCATGGTGCAAAGGACCCTCCAGTCTCGGGGATGCGGCTGTTGACGTGCGACCGTTCCGGTTGTCTGAACGGAAGAATATGCCAAGGCAGGGCTGACTCCTGCCTTGGTTTACATCAGGCTTTTCGCCCCTACTTCTCTGCCGGCTTTGCGTCGATCCCCTTGACGATCTCTTCCGTCAGGTCCCTGGCGTCCACATTCTCCCCCATGTAGAGAAGTTCCTTCTTCACCACCACCGCGGCATAGCCGTTGGCCTTGCCGTAGTCGGCGGCGGTCTTCTCGATTGCCTTGAACAGTTTTCCGGAGAGTGCCTCTTCCTTGGCCCGCATTTCCTTTTCGGCGTTCTGGACGAATTTCTGGAAATCCTCCACCTTCTTCTGGAACTCCTTCGCCTTGGCCGCCCGCACCTGGGGGGTCATGGTCTCGATCTTCGCCTCGATGGCCGCTTTCTGCTTTTCCAGCTGTTTCTGCTTGGCCTCGATCTGGCGCTTGTACTTGTCGGTCTTCGTCTTCATTTCGGCGAAGGCGGCCTTTCCCTGGGCACAGTCGGTGGCGGCCTTGACCATGTCCACGTAACCGATGAGGGTGGTTTTTGCCGGCGTTGCGGGGAGTGCCGTGGCTGTCACATTGGCCGGCGCTGACGGTTTTACGTCGCCAGCAGGGGGAGTTGCCGGAGCCGTTTGCTGCCCGTCGGCGGCCGCAGGCTCGGCTGCCAGGGCGTTTGCGGTGATTGATGCGGCAAGGGCGGCGATGACCGCTAGGATGATGATTTTTTTCATGGAGTACCTTCTTTCTGTGACAGCCGATGGGAGACCGAACTGCCGGGAGTTGTCCGAACGGGAGGAGAATAAATCTTTTAGTGCGAATAGGCAACAACGAATGCCCTCGATCCGTTTCACCTGTCGCGACACACCTTCCCCTTGCGGTATATGGCGCGTTGTGGTAAAAGTGTTGCATTATTGCCACAGCAAAGGAGTGTGTGACCTATGGCCATTGCCACCAAGATAGCCGCCTTTATCGAGCGGGCCTCCTGGATACGGAAGATGTTCGAGGAGGGGGAGCGGCTTCGCCAGCTGCATGGGGCGGACAAGGTGTACGACTTCACCCTGGGGAATCCGGATGTGGAGCCCCCGCCGGCATTCGACGAGGAGTTCCGGCGCCTGGCGCTTGACCCCATTCCCGGCATGCATCGCTACATGAACAACGCTGGCTACGATGAAACCCGTTCCGCCGTGGCGGAGGTCCTTGCCGAGGCGTCCGGGCTTCCCGTCAAGGGGGCACACGTCATCATGACCTGCGGCGCCGGCGGGGCGCTCAACGTGGTGCTCAAGACCATCCTCAATCCCGGCGAGGAGGTGATCATCCTCACCCCCTTCTTCGTCGAGTACAAGTTCTACATCGACAACCACGGCGGAGTGCCGGTGGAGGTCTGGACCGACCGGGCGACCTTCCAGCTGGACATTCCGGCCATCGAAGCCGCCATTACCCCCAGGACCCGCGCCATCATCATCTGTTCCCCCAACAACCCCACCGGTGTCATCTATCCGGCGGAGAGCCTGCGGACGCTGGGTGAGATGATGAAGCGTAAGGAGAAGGAGCTGGGGGGGCAGATCTACGTTATTTCCGACGAGCCTTACGCCCGGATATCCTACGACGGCAAGAACGTGCCGAATATCTTTCCCCACGTGGAAAACGCGGTGATCGTCACCTCCCACTCCAAGGATCTGGCACTTCCCGGGGAACGGATCGGCTACCTGGCCGCCAACCCGAGGATGGCGGAGGTGGAGCAGTTCATGGAGGGAGCGGTATTTTCGAACCGGGTCCTCGGTTTCGTCAATGCCCCCGCCCTCATGCAGCGGCTGGTGGCCAAGCTGCAGCGGGAGTCGGTGGATATCGCCCTCTATCAGGAGAAGCGGGACCTTCTCTGCGACACTCTGACGGCCCTCGGCTTTTCCCTGGTGAAGCCGGACGGCGCTTTCTATCTTTTCCCCGCGTCTCCCCTCGCCGATGACGTGGAATTTGTCCGGGCGGCGCAGCGGCATAACATCCTTCTTGTTCCCGGTGCCGGTTTCGGCGCCCCCGGCTTCTTCCGGGTCGCCTACTGTGTGGAGAAGGGGATGATCGAGCGGAGTCTCCCCGCCTGGCGGGCACTGGCGCAGGAACTGGGGCTTACGAAGTAACATTTCCACTATATTCAGGATAGGACATTTCATGGGCGCGACGATACTGGTTGTGGACGACGAGGAGAGCATCCGGACCTCCCTGGTGGGAATTCTGGAGGATGAGGGGTATGCAACCCAGTGCGCAGTGGACGGGGTTGAGGCACTGGAACTGGCGAAGAAGGAACTCCCCGACCTGGTGCTGCTGGACATCTGGATGCCCCGGCTGGACGGGATGGATACCCTGAAGAAGCTGAAGGAACTCTATCCCGACCTGGCTGTGGTGATGATGTCGGGGCATGGAACCATCGAGACGGCGGTCCGGTCCACCAAGATGGGTGCCTACGATTTCATCGAAAAGCCCCTTTCCCTGGAAAAGGTGATCGTGACGGTGGCCAACGTGCTGAACATGCGCCGTCTCCGGGAGGAGAACGATTCCCTCCGGGGGCAGGTGCTCCAGGACCACGAGATGGTCGGCAGTTCTTCCCCCCTGAGGCAACTCAGGGAAGAGATCACGCTGGTCGCGCCCTCCGATGCTTCAGTCCTCATCACCGGCGAAAACGGGACCGGCAAGGAACTGGTGGCCCGCGCCATCCACTACCACAGCCCACGCCGGGACAATCCCTTCATGGAGATCAACTGCGCGGCCATTCCCGAGGAGTTGATCGAGAGCGAGCTGTTCGGCCATGAACGGGGTGCCTTTACCGGGGCAGTGGCCCAGAAGAAGGGGAAATTCGAACTGGCAGACGGCGGCACGATCTTCCTCGACGAGATCGGCGACATGTCTGTCAAGACCCAGGCCAAGGTGCTCCGCGTCCTGCAGGAAAGAAAGTTCGAGCGGGTCGGGGGAACCCGGACCCTGGAGGTGGACGTGCGGATCGTGGCAGCCACCAACAAGGTGCTGGAGGACGAAATTCGTGCCGGCAATTTCCGCGAGGACCTGTTTTACCGGCTCAACGTGGTTTCCCTCAAGGTCCCCCCCCTGCGGGAACGGAGCGACGACATCCCCGCTCTGATCGTCCACTTCCTGCAGATGTTCAGCCGACGTGAGGGGCGGCAGCTCAAGATGATGGTTCCTGAAGCGGTAGCGCTGATGAAGCAGTACGACTGGCCGGGGAACGTGCGGGAACTGAAGAACATCATCGAGCGGTTGGTCATCATGACGGCGGGGCAGACCATAAGTCTTTCCCATCTGCCCGACTATATCGCCGGCGGCGACGAGTCGCGGGGGATCGGAGGGGGGAGACTCGGCGGTGTTCTGGAGCTGAATTCCCTGCGGGAGGCGCGTGAGGAGTTCGAAAAGGAGTTCATCATCCAGAAGCTGGAGGAGCACGACTGGAACATCAGCAAGACTGCCGAATCCATCGAACTGGAGCGGAGCAACCTGCACCGCAAGATCAAGAGCTACGGTATTGATCTGAAGAAAAGTTAAACATCACCAGGAGGAATGCCGATGACGCTGTTAGACACCATTCTCGACGCCAACAGAAAATTCGTCCATCCGGGAGCCTTTCCCCCCCTGACGAAGAACCCCAAAAAACAGTTCGCCATCTTCACCTGCATGGACACGCGGCTGGTGGATTTCCTCGAACCTGCCATGGGGATCAGCCGGGGGGACGCCAAGGTCATCAAGAATGCGGGGAATACCATCATCGACCCCCTGGGAGGGGTGATCCGGAGCATGGTGGCGGCGGTCTTCATGCTCGGGGTGGAGGAGATCTTCGTCATCGGTCACCGGGACTGCGGCATGGCCAGCGTGGATGGCGAGCACCTGAAGAAGCGGATGATCGAGCGGGGGATCGATGCCCATACCATAGAGGGGCTGGTCCCCGACCTCTCCCAGTGGCTCGGCGCCTTTGCCTGTCCCGAGGATAACGTGGAACGGGTGGTGAACATCATCCGCAACAACCCCCTTATCCCCAGGGACGTGGCGGTGCACGGCCTTATCTTCTGCCCCGATGATGGCCACCTGGACGTGGTGGTCCGGGGGTACTGATAATTCTGATCCTGGTTTCAGCTTAGAATCTCATGCGCAGGGCGATGTGAACGCCGAAATCGGGGGAGGTGGTGAGAGCCAGCAGGTCCTCGGCGACGGCGATGTCCAGCTCCGTGTCGGGGGTGAACGCCACGGTCTGGCCGAAAACCCATTGGAGGGACGATACGCTCAGCTCCTTGAGGCTGCTTCCTTTGTAGAAGGGGGTATTGCCGTAGAGCTGCATCTTCAGTGACAGCCACTCCACCGGTGTCAGCCCGATACCGAAACAGCCGAAAGCCACCAGGTCGCGCTGCATGTCGCGCAGCACATCCCCCTTGTCAACTGCCATCCCGCCGAGAGCCCCGTAGATCCCCCAGTGTTCGAACTGGTCCAGCGCGCTGAGCCAGAGGGCGAAATCGGTCCCCCCGCTCCCCTGCAGCTTCCTGCTGTTGCCGCTTGGCAGCTTGAGGCTGGCCCGCAGCGCCACAGCCAGCGGTTGCGGGCGGTCTTCCCGGTAGAGCTGGACCCCTCCCGAAAGGCGGATATCGCCTATGCTGTCGTTGCCGTGCTGCAGGCTGAACCGCTCCACGCCGTTGCGGTTGTAACTGAACATGAGCCGGTTTTTCGGGGTTTCATCGCGTCCCGCCTGGGAGATATTGAACTCGCGGTGCCACCACTGGACGGGACTGTCGAACATCCCTCCTGTGGCGACAAGGTAAGGGATGTCGAGCCCCAGCTCGATACGGTCCGTCACCCCGTAACGGAGGGCGAGGGTGGTGCGGTAGGTTTCGCCATCGAGGGTGATTGCTTCGTCCCCCTTGGTGTCAACGGCGAAATTGTTGGCGATATCGAGGGAAAGGCGGGTATGGAGCCTGCCGGCAGGGACGGTGCTCCCCGATTCCGGGGCCGGCAGACCGTATATCTGTACAAGCGGGCTCTGGTTGAAGGTCTGGAACGGGGTCAGTTCCAGAGGAAAACCCGGCCGGGGTGCAACAAGGGTGCTGACGAGCAGGACGAGAGACCAGAGGGGATAGCGCACACTGTTTTTCACCTGAAGGCTCCTTGGGACGAGGTAATAGAGATGGTGGACGTGGTGCAGATTGCGCGTTGCCGAGGCGGTAACTGGTACCCTTTTCGACAGGACAAGTCTAAAGGGTTTCCGGAGCAAGTCAATCATCCTTCCCCGCTGTCCCACAGGGGAAGTCCTGTTATACTCACTGCATATTCCCTGTAGCAGGAGGGCTCCATGCACGTTTTTTCCGTCCAACTCCACCTCCATCTCCCCAGCAATTCCCTCAAGGGGAAGCGGGGGATAGTGAAAAGCCTGCTGGCGCGGGCGCGCAACCGGTTCAACGTGGCGGCCGCCGAGGTGGACCTGCAGGACGTGCCGGGTTCGGCCATGCTCGGGTTCGTGACGGTTACGGAAAGCCGGGCCGCCGGTCGGCGCATCCTGGAACAGCTGGAGGAATGGCTTGTTGAGGAGCGGCCCGATGTGGAACTGGTGAGTGCCGATATCGAGGAGCGTTAAGCCTGCAAACAGCCTGTCCATGGTGTGGTATGGTGCCGGCGGGGCGGATTGCATTTTCCCCCTGCCGTGGTAACGTTTCGTGTACTTCGGTGGTTTGGAGAACGAGGAGGGGATCATGCTGAATCGACGCGAATTCTTCCAGCTTACAGCGCTTGGAGGGACCGCCCTGTTGCTGGAGCGGGCACTGCCGTCGCGTGCCCAGGTCAAAAAGGAGGCAAGGACCATGAGTTACACCGCAAAGGATTATGCAAAGCTTGTCGGAATGCCCGGTTTCAGCGAGGCGCTGCTGAAAAACCATTTCACCCTCTACCAGGGGTATGTGACCAATACCAACAAGGTGCTCGATACCCTTGACCAGGTGCTGAAGGAAGGGAAGACCGCCACACCCGAGTTCGCCGAACTGAAACGCCGGCTGGGGTGGGAGTTCAACGGCATGCGGCTGCATGAGTACTACTTCGAGAACCTGGGGGGGAAGGCGCCCCTCGACCCGAACGGCAAGCTGGCCAAAAAGCTGGCCGAAAGCTTCGGCAGCCTGGACGCCTGGGAGAAGGATTTCAAGGGGACCGGCGCCATGCGCGGCATCGGCTGGGCGGTCCTGTACCAGGATCCGGCTAACGGCAGGCTCATCAATTTCTGGATCAACGAGCATGATGTCTCCCATCCGGCCGGGGGGACGCCGATTCTCATCATGGACGTGTTCGAGCACGCCTTCATGCTCGATTATGGGCTCAAGCGGGCCGACTACATCGAGGCGTTCTTCAGGAACATCGACTGGAAGCGGGCGGAAGCCCGTCTGAAATAGGGAGGGACACTATATGAAAGCCCTTTTCATCAGCGCGGACGGGTTCGAGGATTCGGAACTGCTGGTCCCCTATTACCGGTTGCTGGAAGCGGGGATCACGGTGGACATCGCTTCTCCTGGGAAGGGGGAGATCACCGGCAAGCATGGCTACGCGGTGACCGTGACCAAGACCCTGCCGGAAATTGATCCGGCCGCTTATAATCTGCTCGTTCTCCCCGGCGGCAAGGCCCCGGCTGCCGTTCGCCGCGACGAGAAGGCCCTGGCCATAGCCCGGCATTTCTTTGCCGGGAACAAGCCGGTTGCTGCCATCTGTCACGGCCCGCAAACCCTTATCAGCGCAGGGCTTATGGGGGGGCGGCGGGCCACGTGCTACCGGACGGTGGCGGATGAGATGCGGGAAGCGGGGGCTCGTTACGAGGACAGTGAGGTGGTGGTGGACGGCAATCTGGTCACGTCCCGTGAACCGGCCGACCTGCCGGCGTTTCTGCGGGAGATGATGAAACTGCTCGGAAGATGAGAGGGGAGATGCCCATGATGAAGTATCTGACCATGCTGTTTTTTGCGGGAACGCTCCTGTACGGTTACCCCACCGGTGCCGTCGCGGAAGAAAAGCCGAAGCAGGATAAGGTGTTCCGGGCGACAGCCGGTCAGGACGGGGTGCAGCGGGTGGATATCCTCGGTGGTGGCTATTACTTCACCCCGAACCGGATAATCGTCAAGGTGAATGTGCCGGTCGAACTCAAGGTCAGGAAGGAGGCGGGCTACGTCCCCCACGATATCGCTATTAAGGCCCCGGAAGCGGGGATCGATTTCAGTGTGTCAATGGGGGAGGAACCGAAAGTGGTCAAATTCACGCCGACCAGGACCGGAACCTATCCGTTTTATTGTACCAAGAAGCTTCTCTTCTTCGAGAGCCATCGGGAAAAGGGGATGGAAGGGGTGCTCGAAGTGGTCGAGTAGGGTGGTGCTGCGGTTGTCTCCACTCTATTGGGCATTGAAGGGCGCGGCATAATGGCCGCGCCTTTTTTGTTGCAGTTTGCTTCCGGCTTCATTGCCGCCATCTGCCGGAACGGTCCCAGTCTATTCTTCTCGGTGTTTATTTCGGCACTGTACATGACCGGAAATAGGTGCTATTTTTTAGCTGCCGGAACGTGAAGGCCGGTCGTGCCCTGCACAGGACCCGATGAACAACCAGGAGTCGCCGCCCTATGGCCAATGAAGACCTGACGAAGTTGAAGATTGAAAAGAAAGACCGGCAAGGTGCTCCGCGTGCCCATAAGCGAGCCCTGTTCTGGATAGTGCTTTTCCTGCTCTTCGTTGTGGCAGCATTTCTGCTGTGGGGTGGGCTTGGGCCACGGGTGGAGATAGAGACGACCACAGTGTCACAGGTTTACCCATCCCAGGGGTTCACCCTGCTCAATGCCAGCGGGTATGTGGTCGCCCAGCGCAAGGCGGCTGTGGCCTCGAAGGCCACCGGGCGGCTGGAGTGGCTCGGCGTCGAAGAGGGGAGCCGGGTCAGGGCCGGCGAGGTTCTCGCCCGCCTGGAAAACCGTGATGTTGCCGCTGCTCGCGAACAGGCTGCAGCCAACCTGGTGACGGCAAAGGCAGGTCTGGAGCAGGCCCGTGCTGAACAGGACGATGCCGGCCAGGCTTTCAGCCGGCAGAAGGAGTTGCTCTCCCAGGGAATTGTGGCGCAGTCAGAATACGATGTGGCTGAAGCCCGTTTCAAAAGGGCCAAAGCCGGGGTCGCCGGTGCGGACGCCGCGGTGAATTCCGCTGCCGCTGCCCTCAGGGGGGCGGATGTTGCCCTGGAATATACCCTTATCCGTGCCCCCTTCGATGCGGTGGTGCTGACCAAAGACGCCGATGTGGGAGATATCGTGACCCCCCTTGGTGCTGCGGCCAATGCCAAAGCTGCGGTGGTGACCATCGCCGATATGAAATCGCTCCAGGTCGAAGCGGATGTGTCGGAAGCCAATCTGGGAAAGGTAAAGGAGGGACAACCGTGCGAGATCCAGCTGGACGCCCTGCCGGACGTCCGGTTTCGCGGGGTGCTTCACACGGTCGTGCCGACGGCGGACCGGAGCAAGGCGACGGTCATGGTCAAGGTGCGTTTCCTTGATCCCGATCGACGCATCCTGCCGGAGATGAGTGCCAAGGTGGCGTTCCTGGAGCGGCCGGTCGCCGAGACCGAACAGCGCCCCAAGACGTCGGTGAGTCAGTCTGCGGTCGCGGCTCGCGGTGGGAAACAGGTGGTCTACCTGGTGAAGGGGGACCGGGTAGTGGAGGCGGTGGTGACTCTCGGCAAGCGGATCGGGGATCAGGTCGAGATCCTGAGCGGCGTCCGGCCCGGAGATTCGGTCGCCCTGAAGCCCCTGGACAAACTGAAGGACGGGACGAAAATCAAAACGGCGGAGAAATGACATCGTGGGCATGGGCAACGGCAAACCTCCCATCGTAGAAATAGCGCATCTCTCCAAGTCCTACCGGCGGGGGAGCCAGACCATCCCGGTGCTGGAGGATATCACCTTCGACATCGCCGACGGGGAATTCCTCGCCCTCATGGGGCCGTCCGGGTCGGGAAAGAGCACGCTCCTCAATCTCATTGCCGGCATAGACAAGGCGGACCAGGGGACAATCCGGGTGGGTGGGGTCGATATAACCTCCCTGTCAGATAAGGAACTTGCCGCGTGGCGCTCCGCCAATGTGGGGTTCATCTTCCAGTTCTACAACCTGATGCCGGTACTGACCGCGTTCGAAAACGTGGAACTGCCGCTCCTCCTGACCGGTCTCTCCCGCAACGAGCGCCGAGAGCACGTGGACCTCGCATTGCAGCTGGTGGGCCTGTCCGACCGGGTGGATCACTATCCGGCCCAGCTGTCGGGGGGGCAGCAGCAGCGGGTCGCCATTGCCCGGGCGGTGGTGAGCGATCCGGCCATCCTGGTGGCGGATGAGCCGACCGGCGACCTGGACCGGGTTTCGGCCGGTGAGATCCTGCAGCTCATGGACCGGCTGGTGCACGAGTTCGACAAGACCATCATCATGGTAACCCATGACCCCCGCGCAGCGGAGAAGGCTCGCATCATCCGGCACCTGGAGAAGGGGATCCTCACCGATAGTGACGGGCAACCTGCTTCACCGGTTGCCGGTTCCTGATCCCGGTTACGGTCCGATGTTTCTCCTGAAGCTCATCATACGAAACGCCTTTCGCCACAAGCTCCGATCGGCCCTTACCGTCGTCGGCGTTGCCATCGCCATCCTCGCGTTCGGCCTGCTGCGAACTCTGGTCGGGCTCTGGTACCACGGGGTGGAAGCTTCCTCCGCCACCCGGCTGGTCACCCGGAATGCCATCTCCCTCGTGTTCTCCCTTCCCCTTTCTCACAAGGACCGCATCCGCCAGGTTCCGGGTGTGCAAGCCGTATCGTACGGCAACTGGTTCGGTGGCATCTATATTGACGAAAAGCATTTCTTTGCCAACTATGCGGTGGAACCGAAAAGCTATCTTGACCTCTACCCGGAATTTGTTCTGTCTCCCGAACAGAAAGGAGCCTTTTTTCTCGACCGGAAAGGGTGCATTGTCGGCAAGAGGCTGGCGGATACCTACGGCTGGAAGATTGGCGATCTCATTACCCTGCGGGGAACCATATTCCCCGGACAGTGGGAGTTCGTCCTGCGGGGTATCTACCGGGGGGCGGAGAAGAGCACGGAAGAGCGGGCGCTCATGTTCCACTGGGACTATCTCAATGAGACCCTGAAGAAGACCATGCCGCGCAGGGCCGATCAGGTCGGGTTCTACATGATAGGTGTCACCAAGCCGGAGTTGGCGGCGGAAGTTTCCCAGGCAGTGGACGGGATTTTCAGGAATTCGCTGGCCGAAACGCTGACGGAGACGGAAAAGGCCTTTCAGCTCGGTTTCGTCGCCATGACGGAAGCGATCATGATCGCTATCAAGATCGTCTCCTACGTGGTTATCGTCATCATCATGGTGGTGGCGGCCAATACCATGGCCATGACTGCCCGGGAACGGATCGCCGAATATGCGACCATGAAGACCCTCGGGTTCGGATGGGTGCACATCGCGGGGGTTGTTTTCGGCGAATCTCTTGTCATTGCCCTTTCCGGTGGGCTCCTTGGCGTGGCCCTGACTTTTCCTGCGTCCCACTGGATAGAGACGGAGCTTGCCCAATTCTTTCCCGCTTTTCCCGTTTCCATGACCACCATATATCTCGATCTGGCTGCCGCGGCGATGGTCGGTACGGTTGCCGGGATATTCCCCACCTGGCGCGGGGCGACCATCGGCATCGCCGATGGGCTGAGGAGGATCGGCTGAATGGCGATCCCCTTCTCCTACAGCATGCGCAACCTCTGGACCCGCAGGCTTACAACGGTCCTGACCGCGTCCGGCATGGCCTTGGTGGTCTTCGTTTTTGCCGCCACCCTCATGCTGGCGGAAGGGCTGCGCAAGACCCTGGTGGAGACCGGCTCGTATGACAACGTGGTGGTCATCCGCAAGTCGGCCAATTCCGAGGTGCAGAGCGGCGTGGACCGGGGGCAGGCCTCTACCATCGAAAGCCAGCCCGAGGTGGCGCGGGGAAGTGATGGCCGGCTGCTGCTGGCGAAGGAACTGGTGGTCCTTATCAATATCCCCAAGCGGGAGAGCAACAAGCCTGCCAACGTGGTAATCCGGGGGATTGCCCCGGCATCGCTTCTCCTGCGGCCCCAGGTGAGGCTGAGTGAAGGGCGCATGCCACGGCCCGGTTCGGCGGAGGTCATTGCCGGCACGAGCATCGCCCGTCGCTTCAAGGGGGGAGGGATCGGCGAAACGCTGCGCTTTGGCATGCGGGACTGGACCGTGGTCGGGATATTCGACGCCGGCACCACCGGCTTTTCCTCGGAGATATGGGGGGACGTGGACCAGTTGATGCAGGCCTTCCGCCGTCCGGCCTATTCGTCGGTCTCCTTCAAACTGCAGGATGCCACGGCGTTCGATCAGTTCAAAAAGCGGGTTGAAGGGGACCCGCGGTTGACCGTGGAAGCCAAGCGGGAGACCAGGTATTACGAGGACCAGTCGGAAGCGATGGCGAAGTTCCTCCGCATCATGGGAATAACCCTGACGGTCATCTTCTCTCTCGGGGCGGTGATCGGCGCCATGATCACCATGTATGCAGCCGTGGCAAACCGGGTGGTGGAGATCGGCACCCTGCGGGCACTCGGGTTCCAGAAGACGAGCATCCTCGCAGCCTTTGTCATGGAATCGCTCCTGCTCGGGCTCCTGGGAGGGGTAGTGGGACTGTTCGGCGCCTCCTTCATGCAACTCATCACCATTTCCACCATGAACTGGCAGACCTTTTCCGAGCTTGCATTCACGTTCACCCTCACCCTCGACATTCTCGGAAAAAGTCTGCTGTTCTCCGTTGGCATGGGGTTCGTGGGGGGAGTGCTTCCGGCGTTTCGGGCGGCGCGGATGAATATCGTCGAGGCACTGCGGTCTACCTGATTGCGTGCGCTGCAACGTTCTGCCCCCTGACCCGTTTTCCCCATGCAGGCTGGGTGCGGATTGACAGCGCATTTCCTGGCGATATAGTGTGTGTTGATGATTAAAGTTCTCCGCCTGCGCGTACCATCCATTGACATAACCAGCTGTCTTTGCTTGTTTGACTCCCTTATGAAACTGGAATAATATATTTTTTGGTGATAAATTGGCGGCCGGGCCCGGTTTGTCCCGTAATCCTTGCATTAATCATCGTAAATGATGTAAAGTGCTAATCCAATTGAATGTCATGATTGGTAAGCGACGTGCGAACCGGCGCCAGACCCGAAATTGACGGTGGGTTTGCCGTTTGCGCTGCAATTCCTGCGAGGCGCGAAACACTGCTGTTCAGCGATACAGAGGTCCCATGTTCAACATTTTGCTCATAACCACCGATCAGCGGGCGATGGCCTTGGTGGAGCAGTTCAAATCCCAGCCCCAGATCAGGGTCGATGTTGTCTCCGATTTTGACCAGGGGATGAAAGATATTTTCGATAAACGCCCCCAATTAGTATTTATCCAGGGCGAAATTGACGGTGTTTCGGGCGAAACCGTGGCGCGCCACATCAAGGGGCTTCTCCGGGAACAGGCACCGCGTCTGGTCCTGCTGCGGGAGACCCTGCAGGTAAGGCTCGGGGCGAAATCCTGTTATGACGGCAGTGTCGACCTGTTCCTCGACGGGGACGATATTCAGAAGGCTGTTCGCACGCAGATGGAGAGCATCCCCGGTTTCACCTGGCAGGACCTCCTCCCCGACCAGGGACCGGTCGTACCCGTCATGTCCACTTCCGATCAGTATGCTGCGGCACTGGCTGCGGCGACTGCCGAGTCGGCCGGATCCTTTTCGGCCATGCCGCCGCATGCCTCTTCCCCCCAGACGGACGGATTCCCCCGCGAACCCCGCGATTTCCCTGACGTTCAGCAACCGGTTCCTCCTCCCGCTACAGGGCAGGAACCTCAAAGCTCTCCGGCAACGGAGCCGCTGATATCACCTCTCCGCGAAAAGGCCATTTCACCATCTGTCACTCCCCCCGAGCCTGTCTTCAACGTTGAAATGCAGCCGCCGCAACCGATCAGTGCCGCGGGCGGAACGCGGAAACCGGGGGAATTCCGCGGCACTCTCCCCCCCTTGCCGAACAAGTCCAACGGCCGCAAGCCCCAGCGCCGTCCATGGCGGTATGTCATCGCCCTCCTTGCTGTCCTTGCAGTGTGCGCGTTTGTCTATCTGTACCTCTTATCACTTCCGCGCAACGCTTCGGTGACCAGGGATGTCGGCCCGGTATCCCCGGCGGGGCAACAATCCCCAACAGCATCGGCGCCCGAGCGGATTCTTGCCTCCATTCCCCGGGACAGGCCCGATGCCGGTTATGCCGCTGCCCATCCGGGGTGGGAACGTTTTACCGACGACACGATGGATTTCCGCGTGTTCCGTGAGAGTGGCGCCGTCAAGGCGATTCAGATCATCGCGCTGCGGAAGGGGGCCCTTTCCGATGCCTACGTTGCGGAGAGAATCCATGAGGCCAGTGGCAACCGTGCCTATCAGGTCGGTTTCCGCGCCGATAAGGATGGTTTTCTTGTGGAAAAAGGTTCTGCAAAAGGGAACATCGAACTTGCCATCTACCGCAAGCGCCCATCCGGTGAGATCCGGGCGTTGGTCATCGCCTTTCCGTAGGAATAACAGTGCATCTGCCCAATGGAGACACTATGTTGCCATGTTATAGTTCGTCGTTTCGTCCGTTTCTGCCGATGCTTGTGGTTTGCATCCTGCTGACGGCATCGTCGGCATGGGGGATGGACCCCCGGTTCGAACTCGACCCCAAAGCGTTGGACAAGAAAGTTCCGTCATCCGCTGCGCCTGCGGCACGCCCCTCGGAAAAGGCGCGCCACGTTTCCGTTCAGGGAACCGCCTATACCATCAAGCCCGGCGACAACCTTTTCAAGATACTGATGCGTGAATACGGGCTCAGCAATGATGAGGCGGAGAAGCTGATACCCCGCTTCAGGGATATCAACCATCTTGGCAGCGGCAAGAACCTCCAGGTCGGGAAAACCATCCAGATGCCTTCCCTGACTAAACTTCGCGGAGAAACGGACGTCGGGGAGAGAAGGGGTGGCAAGAGAAAGCTCCTCGTCAGGAATGACCAGCCGGCTGCCAGTTTCCACCTGGACAATGGTGCCAGGGAAGAGAGGGGTATCCGCATGGAGGCCGTCCGCAAGGTATGGGACAGCCTGCTCCCTGCGCCGCCAGTGGCGTCAGAGCCGGTGGATATCCGGAGCGACAGTTATTCCCTTTCACTTGATCCCGGTCGCTACCCGGTGTTTCCGGCTGCCGACGGCGGGAAGATCGTTGTTGACCGGGAAGGGAAGATTCCCCCCCTGGTCAAGAGCCTGATCATGTCCCAGGACCCGAAAACCCGGGTGATACACGAAAATCCCGCCAACCGCAGGCGCTTTTTTTCGTCTCTTCTTGCGGCGGCGAAATTTTATTCGGTTGAAGAGGATTTCCGGATGGACTTCGGGGTCGACCCGAAGGTGACGGTGCTGGCGGATTACAAGATCGAGAAGAATGCCGACAGCCTCATGCGGAATGATATCGTTCTCCTCAACGTCAATGACGCCCGTCGCGGTTTGCCGCCGGTTCTGACAGGCTTTCTGGAATCGAAGGGGTTCCATGCGATAGATACCTATCCCGTCTACCGGGAAGGACGTCACGGTGAACAGCACCGCGTCTTCCAGGTGACTGCTCGTGATCCCCAGACCATGGCCGACTCACTGATGAAATTCCTTGCAGTTCCTTACAAGGTAGACCACAGTGTCAACCTGCTGGGAGGCAATGCCGGCGGAATCAGTCTCATGGTACGAACGGATCGTTATTTCGAGCGGGGCGGCACCCCTTACGTGGTCAGCTTTTTCGATGGCGACCCGGTCCAGTACACCCTCATGCGCCTCCTTGAGGGGGGTGGGTACAGGGTGATACTGCTGGATGCGCGGGACGATTTCCGGAAGGTTGCGGAAAAGTTCCTGACCCGCCTCCGCCTTCCCGGCAGTTTTGCCATGCACAACCTCTGGAGTCAGGCTGACAGCAGTTACGGCATACAGATGTCTGGCGTCATGCTCCAGGACGGGAAAAGCGAGGGACGGGTTTTCCTGACGGATCGGGAGATCGACCCGCTCGTCAAAGACCTTCTGGAATACAACGATTTCCGTGTGGTGCGCGAATAGAACCAGTGCAGGAGCCCGGGCGAGCGGATGCGGGTCGCCGGAGACAGGTGTAGATGTCACAGAAAAAAATCGGTGAAATACTGCTGGAAAACCATCTTGTAAACGAGCAGCAATTGCAGGAGGCGCTCGAACTGCAGAAGGTTTTTCCCGACCAGACTGTCGGACAGCTTTTGTGCCGGCTCGGACACCTCAACGAGTCGGATCTCTCATACATCCTGGAGCACCAGGGGAAGCGCCAGAAGCTGTCAGACATCCTGCAGAAACAGAAGCTCATCGATCAGGACCAGCTTGCCCAGGCCAGGACCCTCAGCAAGCAGCAGCATATCCCCTTGGGGAAAGCGCTCCTCAGGCTCCGCTACGTCGGTGAGGAGCCCCTGGCCAAGGCCATCGCCACGCAGTACGACCTGCCCTATGTCCAGCTCGGGAACCTTGTTGTCGAAGAAGACCTTGCCCGCTTCATCAATTCTTCCTACGCACAGAAACAGAAGATCGTTCCGATCTCCAGGATCGGCAACACCCTTACGCTGGCCATGGCCTACCCCCTTAACATGCATGACCTGAGGGAACTCGGGGCGACCATCCGGCTGAAGATCATTCCGGTCATAGCCGGGGAGAGCGAGATTGTCCAGGTCCAGCAGCGCCTCTATAAGACCTCCGCGGTACAGGATACCCAGGGGGAGGTGGAGCTGGATCTTGTTCCGGAAGATATAGGGGAACTCCTGAGCCATATGGGGGATGAGCCGGACGTGGAGGAAGAGGTCCGGAAGGTTACGGAGAAGGACAGCGTTATCGTCAAGCTGGTCAACAAGATCATCTACGACGCGTACATGGCCAGGGCATCCGACATCCACATCGAGCCCTATGCCGGCAAGCAGGATGTGATCGTCCGCATGCGGGTCGACGGGCGCTGCAAGATTTACCAGCGGATTCCGTACAAATACAAGTTTGCCATCCCGTCCCGGATAAAGATCATGTCCGACCTCGACATCGCCGAGCGTCGCCGTCCCCAGGACGGAAAGGTCAACTTCAAGAAATTCGGCCCCATCGACGTGGAACTTCGGGTGGCGACCATGCCCACCCAGGGGGGGTTGGAGGACGTGGTGCTCCGTATCCTCTCCACTGGAGAACCCATTTCCTTCGACCAGTTGGGGCTGACCGAGAGGAACCAGCGCGTGTTCGACGCGACCATCACCAAGCCCTATGGCCTGGTGCTCGTGGTGGGGCCGACCGGTTCGGGGAAGACCACCACCCTCCATTCGACCCTTGCCAGGATCAATAACCCCGAGATCAAGATATGGAGCGCCGAAGATCCGGTGGAAATAACCCAGCGGGGCATGCGGCAGGTACAGGTGAACAATCGCATCGGTTTTACCTTTGCCGCCGCACTCCGCTCGTTTCTCCGCCTCGACCCGGATGTGATCATGGTCGGCGAAATGCGGGACATCGAAACCGCTTCCATCGCCATCGAGGCATCCCTGACGGGGCATCTTGTCTTTTCCACCCTCCATACCAATACGGCGCCGGAAACGGTGACCCGCCTCCTGGATATGGGGCTTGACCCGTTCAGTTTTTCCGATTCGCTTCTCTGTGTACTGGCACAACGCCTGGCCCGGAAGCTGTGCGACGACTGCAAGGTGGTGTATCGGCCCGACGAGCAGGAACTGGCGGACATTGTCGAGGAGTTCGGTCCGGACCAGTTCGTCCGCTTGGGGCTTAAGGGGGAGGAGTTGACCATGACCCGCCCCGTCGGCTGCGACAAATGCGCACAGACCGGCTACCGCGGACGGCTCGGTATCCATGAGCTGCTGGAATGTACCGACCGGATGAAAGGTCTCATCAAGAGGAAGGTCGGCACGGAACAGATCGTGGAGCAGGCGGTGGCTGACGGGATGACGACCCTGAAGCAGGATGGTCTGCTCAAGGTATTCCAGGGGCTGACCGATCTTGCCGAGATACGGCGGGTGTGCCTGAAATGAGGAATGGCTGCCACGCCATAGCCGGCCTGATGCTGATCCTGTTTGCCCACTCTGGCGCTACAGCCGGTGAAAAAGGTCCCGCGGGCTACCGGTTGACCGTGGAGGATTATACCGAAGGGTACGTGGTCCCCAGGATTGCGACCGAACTTCTTCTGACCCGCAACTGCACTCCCAAGGCCATCAAGGGGGTACCTGCCACACCTGCCCAGTACCAGGAGCTCAACAATCTCCTGGAGAGGGGGAACCCCGGATCCCGGTTCGACTGCCAGAAGGGGAACGCCACCATTGTCCAGCCATCCGCCCGCCTGGTGTTCAGCAACTTCAAGGAGGAACGGCTGGAGAAAGACTACGGGCAATTCAGGGACACCTGGTTTCCCGATACGGATACCGTGGCGCGAAGCGTGGGAAAAAATTCCATTACCATGAAGATCAACCGCGCTGAACCGGAAAAATCGGCCGTAACCGCAGCCACGTTGCCGATTCTCGAGGAGGCCGCCAAGGGGGTGGGGCGTAGCGCCCATTCCAACCTGTTCGCCAAGGGAAACCTCGTTCGCATCCTCAACGAAACCTACCGGACCGTCTACGCTCCCCAGGAGCATACCCTGCTCAATTTTGCCTACTTCATCATGTCGGACCAGGACGTTCGGCAGGAAGTCATCCGCCAGGCAGAGCTGACGAAGATTCCACCCCGGCAGCAGGGGAAGAAACAGGGCGCTAAGGCGGGGCAAAAATCCGCCAGGTGATGATTCCCCTGCCTTGCGGCCCTGTCAGCCAGCCAAAAACTGTTTGCATTTTTAGCGGCATTGCTATAGATTAGCTCCCTCCACGGCACACCCCCATTCCCTTCCCAAAGGCTGACTCAACCTTGCGCGACAAAAAATCGCTCGAAACATTACGGCAGGAAATCGATAGCCTTGACGACCAGGTTCTGGATATCCTGAACCGCCGGGCCGGACTGGTCATGGAGGTCGGCAAGCTGAAGTCCGCCTCCCGGGGCGATTTTCACGTCCCGAGCCGGGAACGGGAAATCTACGAACGCCTTACGGCCCGCAATCAGGGGCCATTTCCCAACGCGGGGCTGAAGAGCGTGTTCCGGGAGATCATCTCGGCGTCCCTTGCCCTGGAAGCGCCCATGAAAGTGGCGTTTCTCGGCCCGAAGGCGACCTTCAGCCACCTTGCCACCATGCAGCATTTCGGGTATTCCGCCGAACTGGTTCCCCAAAAATCCATTCCCGCCGTGTTCGAAGAAGTAGAGAAGGGGCGTGCCACCTACGGAGTGGTGCCGGTGGAGAATTCCACCGAAGGGGTGGTCTCCTATACCCTTGACATGTTCATGGAGAGCGAACTGAAGATCAATGCAGAGGTGCTGCTGGAGGTTCACCATGACCTCCTTTCCCGCACCGGCCGGATCGAGGATATCAAGAAAGTCTACTCCCACCCGCAGCCCATCGCCCAATGCCGGAAATGGCTGGAGGAGAATCTCCCCAACGTACCGCTGGTTGATGTGGCGTCAACCGCCGTGGCGGCCCAGATCGTTTCCGAGGATTACACGGCGGCGGCCATTGCCAGCGAGCTGGCGGCCACCATGTACGATCTCAAGCTGGTGCGCACAAGGATCGAGGACCAGGTCAACAACTTCACCCGGTTCCTTGTGATCGGCAAGAAGCTGACGGAGAGAAGCAGTGACGACAAGACATCCCTCATGTTCGCGGTGAAGGATGAGGTGGGTATCCTCTACCGGATGCTGGAGCCGTTCGCCAAGCGGGGGATCAACCTTTCCAAGATCGAGTCGCGTCCCATGAAGAAAAAGGCCTGGGAGTACATGTTCTTCCTCGACCTTGCGGGGCATGTCTCCGATCCGGTGATCGTCGAGGCGATCGAGGAACTCAAGCAGTGCTGCCAGTTTGTGAAGGTGCTCGGCTCCTACCCCCGGGCAAAGTGAGCGGCTTCGCCAAAGGTCCATCTGCGGCGTTACGCTTCGGGCCGTAACACTCAACGTACCTCCAGTACGCCTCGCGTCACGGTCCTCGCGTGCCTTGCATCTGGAGCCTTTTGCTGTGCCGCTTCAGGTAAAACCCGAATAGTCCTGATAGTGTCCATGAATTACCCAATTTTGTTTCCTTGGAGAATCAATGCCGCTCATTCAGCGGTTGTGCATAATCGGCGTCGGCCTCATCGGCGGCTCCCTTGCCCGGATCCTGAGGGAGAAGGGGGAAGTGGGTGAGATCGTCGGGATCGGCCGGGGGGAAGCGAACCTGCGGCGGGCCGTTGAACTCGGGGTGATCAACCGGTACGAGACCGATCCCGTTGGCGGTGTTGCGGGGGCCGACCTGGTTTTTCTCGCCACACCGGTCTGCTCCATTGCGTCCGTTCTGGCCCGTATCGCCCCCCATCTGGCGCCGGGGTGCATCGTGACCGACGGTGGCAGCGTCAAGGGGGAGATTGTGGCCACCTGCGAGGCGCTCATGCCGGCCGGAACCTTCTTCGTGGGGGGGCATCCCATCGCCGGCACGGAACATTCGGGGGTCGAAGCCTCCTTTGCCTCCCTTTACCAAGGACGGCGCTGCATCGTTACCCCCACTGCCGCCACTGATCCGCTTGCCTTGCACAAGGTGGTGCGGATGTGGGAACTGGCCGGTAGCGAAGTGGTGCTGATGGACGTGGAGAAGCACGACCGGGTCCTTGCCGCCATCTCCCATCTCCCCCATATGGTGGCCTACGCCCTGGTCAACGCAGTGGGGGGATATGACCGATTCGAAGAAGGTATTCTGCCCTATTCTGCCGGCGGTTTCCGGGATTTTACCCGTATCGCCTCCTCAGATCCGGCCATGTGGCGGGACATCGCCCTCATGAACCGGGAGAGCATCCTGGAGATGATGGACTTCTTTTCCCGCTACTTTGCGGAACTGAGATCGCTGGTGGATGGGGAGGATGGTGCAGGACTGGAAGACTTCTTCGCCCGCTCCAAGGAGCAGCGGGACGCGATTCTGTAGGTCGGTCCGCAGGGCGGGGTGAGTCCCGTCCCTTCATTGGCATAGAGAGGACAAGCGTGAATAGCTACATCGTTCAGCCAGCAAAGACGCTTCGGGGAGAGATCAGCGTCCCCGGCGACAAGTCCATATCCCACCGTTCCATCATGCTCGGCTCCATTGCCCGGGGAGAGACGACGGTACGCGGTTTCCTGCGGGGAGAGGACAATATCTCCACCCTCAATGCCTTCCGGGCCATGGGGGTCAGGGTCGAAGACGATGGCGAAATCCTGCGCATCCGCGGGGCAGGACTGCATGGCCTGTCCGAGCCTGCCGATGTCATCGATTGTGGCAATTCCGGCACTTCCATCCGCCTCATTACCGGGCTTCTGGCGGGGCAGGGATTCTTTTCCGTCCTGACCGGCGACCAGTACCTGCGCAAACGCCCCATGGGGAGGGTTATCGAGCCACTCGGCCGGATGGGCGCCACCATCTTCGGCCGTGCGGGTGGCGACAAGGCACCCCTTGCCATCGTTGGGAGTGAGCTGGCCGGCATCTCGTATGTTTCGAAGGTGGCGAGCGCCCAAGTCAAATCCGCCCTGATGCTTGCCGGCCTGTACGCCGACGGCGCCACGACGGTGACCGAACCCCACCTTTCCCGGGACCATTCGGAGCGGATGTTCCGCCATTTCGGTGCTGACGTGGAAGCTGCGGGCACCACCGTAACGGTGCGCGGAGGACAGGAGCTGGACGGCCGTGACATCGTGGTGCCGGGGGATATCTCGTCGGCCGCTTTTTTCATCGTGGCGGCCCTCATCGTTCCCGGGGCCGAACTCCTTATCCGTGGCGTCGGCGTCAACCCGACCCGTACCGGCATCATCGACATCCTCACTGCCATGGGGGGGGCTATCGAGCTTCTCGACCGGCGGGAGGTGTCCGGCGAGCCGGTTGCCGATCTCCTGGTCCGTGCGTCGAGACTCAAGGGTGTCGAGATCGGCGGCGACGTTGTCCCCCGGGCAATCGACGAGTTTCCGGTTATCTGCGTCGCCGCCGCCCTGGCGGAAGGGAAGACGGTTCTGCGGGACGCCCGGGAACTGCGGGTCAAGGAGACTGACCGGATTGCCGCCATGGCGGACAACTTGAGGAGAGCAGGTGTCCAGGTCGTGGAAACGGAAGACGGGATGGAGATTTCAGGCACGGAGAAGCTGCAGGGGTGCATGGCGGAAAGTTTCGGCGACCATCGCATCGCCATGTCCATGCTTGTTGCCGGTCTTGCCGCAAGGGACAGCGTAACGGTCAGCGACATCGCCTGTATCGCCACCTCGTTTCCGACGTTTGTTCCGCTTTTTGAACAGGTCGCAGAGCGGTGAGCGCTTCGGGGGCGGGGCATAAGCGTCTGATTATCGCCATCGACGGCCCCTCCGGCGCCGGCAAGAGCACCATAACCAAGCTTCTGGCCGACCGGCTCGGCTACATCCACATAGATACCGGAGCCATGTTCCGGACCGTAGCGCTTGCGGTCCGTCGGGCCGGGGTTTCGCCGGACGACCAACCTGCCCTTGCCCGCATTTGCCATGAGTGCACCATCTCCTTTGAACGCACCAACGGCTGCTGCCAGGTGCTGCTCAACGGTGAGGACGTTTCCCGTGCCATCAGGACGCCGGAAATCAGTCTGCTCACTTCGGCAATCTCTGCCCAGAAGGTGGTAAGGGATTTTCTCCTCGAACTGCAGCGGCAGATGGGGAGCGCAGGCGGGGTGGTTCTGGAGGGGCGTGACATCGGGACGGTGGTTTTCCCCGATGCGGACGTCAAATTCTTCCTTTCCGCTTCGGCGGAGGAGCGGGGCCGGCGCCGGTATCTGGAGCTCAGAGCCAGAGGGGAAAATATTTCCCTCGAAGAAACCATTGCCGCCGTTGTCCAGCGGGACAAACAGGATGAAGAGCGTGAACACGCCCCCCTGCGGCGGGCGGCGGACGCCATTGACATCGATTCCTCCGGGCTTTCCATCGAGGAGGTGCTGGAACGGATGACGGCAGTTATCGAGGCAGGATTAGGGGGCAAGGGGCTGGAACCAGCTCCTGCGACCCGTAGGGAGTCTTAAGCATGGAAATCATTGTTGCCAAACGGGCCGGATTCTGTTTCGGCGTCAAACGGGCCACCCAGATGGCCTTCGAGGCTGCAAAGGAGAAGAGGAATACGTTCACCCTCGGACCGATCATACACTCCCCCCAGGTGGTGCAGAAGCTCGAGGAAATGGGGGTAAAGGTTCGCAAGGACCTGGCCGGCCTGTCCGATGCCACGATTATCATCCGTTCCCACGGCGTCGCGGCCGAAGAACTGGAAGAGGCTGTCCGCAAGGAGCTCGACATAATCGATGCCACCTGTCCCTTTGTCAAAAAGGCACAGGAACACGTGAAAAGCCTCTCCCAGTCAGGTTATGACGTGGTTGTCGTAGGTGATGCCGACCACCCCGAGGTGCAGGGGATTGTTTCCTATGCCACGGGAAAGGTCTATGTTGTCGGTTCCGACGAGGAGGCGTCCCGGCTTCCCAAGATGGGGAAAATCGGCGTGGTTGCCCAGACTACCCAGTCATTCGAAAATCTCCAGAATGTGGTGATGAAATGCCTGGCCAGGGGGGGCGAGATCCGGGTATTCAACACCATCTGTGATGCCACGGCAATTCGGCAGGAGGAAGCCAAAGAGCTTGCACGGCAGGTCGATTGCATGGTAGTAATCGGTGGCTACAACAGCGCCAATACCAAGCGGCTTACGGAGGTCTGTACCGAACTCCAGCCGAAGTCCTTTCAGATCGAGACGGCCCAGGAACTCAACCCGGCGTGGTTTGACAAGGTAGAGCGGGTGGGGGTGACTGCCGGGGCTTCAACCCCCAAGTGGCTGATCGATGAGGTGGTGGAGCGTATCCAACAGATAAACCGCAATAAATAACCGTTGAATTTTTTAGCAAATGTGCTAATTTAACATGCTTAAGCGAATGGCAAATATTTGAGGGGGTACTTGGTTAATGATGGATGAAAAACGGATGAAACGGCAGAAAGAAATGCCGATCAAGCGCTTTCATGATACGGATGATGAACTGGACCAGGGGAGCGGCGGTGAATTCGAGGAGATGTTCCAGGACAGCCTGAAACAACTTCGCGTCGGAGAGATTGTGCGCGGCGTCGTGGTGCAGATTTCGCCCGATTACGTACTGGTCGATGTGGGGTACAAGTCCGAGGGGTGCGTTCCGGCCAATGAATTCATGGACGAAAACGGCCAGTTGACCGTCAAGGTGGGGGATCCGGTCGAGGTCCTGTTCGAGCGGCGTGAAAACGAACTGGGGTACATCGTTCTCTCGAAGAAAAAGGCCCAGGCCCATCTCGTCTGGGACAGGATCGCCGAAGCAGGTGGCGAAGGGGGCGATGTCGAAGGGAAGATTGTCGCGAAGGTCAAGGGTGGCCTCAATGTGGATATCGGCGGCATAACCGGCTTCCTGCCTGCTTCCCAAGTCGATCTGCGTCCCGGAGGAAACCTCGACCGGTATGTGGGGCAGACCGCCACCTTCAAGATACTCAAGATGAACCGCAAACGGGGGAACATTGTCCTTTCCCGCCGGGTCCTGCTGGAAGTGGAGAGGGACAAGGCGCGGGAAGACACCCTTTCGACACTGGCCGAAGGCCAGGTGGTCGACGGGGTCGTGAAGAACATCACCGATTACGGTGCATTCGTCGACCTGGGGGGGCTGGATGGCCTGCTTCATATTACCGACATGTCCTGGGGGCGCCTGACCCATCCGGGTGAACTTATCAAGGTTGGCGACACGGTCAAGGTCATGGTGCTGAAGTTCGACCGCGCCAAGGGGAAAATTTCCCTTGGCATGAAGCAGGCCATGCCCGATCCGTGGCTCAACGTTGAAGCGAAGTACCAGGCGGGTGAGCGTGTTCGGGGGAAGGTGGTCAGCCTGACCGAGTATGGGGCGTTCATTGCCCTTGAGGAAGGGGTCGAAGGGCTGGTGCACATCTCCGAGATGTCCTGGACAAAGCGGGTCCGCCATCCCTCCGAGTTGCTGAAGGTTGGCGAAGAGGTCGAGGCGGTCGTTCTCGGTGTCGATCCGGGGAACCGCAGGATATCCCTCGGCCTCAAGCAGACATCCGTCAACCCCTGGACCGTGGTCGGCGAGCGTTATCCGGTCGGCACCAAGATTGAGGGACAGATCAAGAACATTACCGACTTCGGCATGTTCATCGGTATCGAGGATGGTATCGACGGACTGGTGCATGTGTCGGATATATCCTGGACCAAGCGGATCAAGCATCCCGGCGAAATATACAGCAAAGGAGAGACGGTCCAGGCGGTAATCCTGAACATCGACGTGGCCAACGAGCGGCTTTCCCTCGGTATAAAGCAGCTTACCCCCGACCCCTGGAGTGAAATCCCCGGCAAATACCGTCCTGGTACCCGTGTTGTGGGGAAGGTTTCCTCTGTTACCGATTTTGGTGTTTTCCTTGAACTTGAAGAAGGGATCGAGGGGCTCGTTCATGTTTCTGAGCTTTCCCACGAGAAACTTGCCTCTCCGAAAGGATTCTGCAACGTGGGGGACGAACTTGAGGCGGTGGTTCTCAATGTTGATACCGTCGACCGCAAGATCGGGCTTTCCATCAAGTCGTTGCAGAGCGCGCTGGAAAAGGCCGAGTTCGAGGCGTTCATGGGGTCCAAGGGAGAGGCGACGTCCAATCTCGGCGACCTGCTGAAAGAGGTCAAGAAAAACGGCAATGGCGACAAGTAACGTGAAGCCGAAAGCAAACTGCAGGGAAGAGGTGTGCGTATGACAAAAAGTGAACTCGTAGAAAAAATAGTAGAGGCCAACAGTGTGTTGACCCGCAAGGAATCCGAGCTGGTGGTCAACCTGGTGTTCGATGCCATGAGCGCTGCCCTGAAAAAGGGAGAGAAGGTTGAAATCCGCGGATTCGGCAGTTTCACCATACGCGAGCGGGGACCGCGCGAGGCGCGTAATCCGAAGAGCGGCGAAGTCGTCAGGATTCCGGCCAAGCGGACACCATTCTTCAAGACCGGCAAGGACCTGCGGGAACGGGTCAATACCCTCGACTGATCGGTGGCAGCGGTTTTGTCTCTAGCGGGAGGGGAAATCACCTTGTGATATTCTCCTCCCGTTTGTTTATCCCGGGATTCACCGCGGCGAAAGAGACCGGATAAGGCCCGAATGGCGGAATTGGTAGACGCAAGGGACTTAAAATCCCTCGGTCGCAAGGCTGTGCCGGTTCGACCCCGGCTTCGGGCACCATGTAAATAGATGATTGTGTTAAACAATTAGGTTAAGGGGTAGACACTAGTCTACCTCTTTTTTTATGTGCAAGTAATTTGACGCAGGTCAGGTAGCATTACATGATATGTCCCTTGGTCTAACGAGGAAACCCCGTAAACTCAAACCATAGGTTTGGTTATTTGGCCCAAGTTACTTAACATCAGAGTAGGCCCTTATTTTGAGATATATCTCTAAAAAATAACAGCATCGCCATTTAGCTGAGCAGTGCATGCTATGTTGTTGTGGTAAGGTCGCGCTCACAGTTATATGGCGTAAAGTCTTGAGAGTGAAATATGTGAATTGTTAGACAAATTTACAAGTAGTGGGTGCGTGTGTCTGCTCTGTTTTTGCGTGAATGAATTTGCGGACAGAGGGCGTCTGCGCTAACGGGCTAATTTCTCTGACATATTTTTGCTGGCAGAGCATGTGTTACTCGCTCGCCCAGGTACGAGAGGTCGGTAGCCGTTATGGTTTATATGGATACACGAATCAATGGTATGTAAATTGCACAATTTTTTATACCATTGAAGTCGTGGGGCTTGGAGCTTATGGCACTACCAAAAATTCTCATAGTAGATGACCAGGCGTTTGCCCGGCAACTCTTGCACGACGAACTCCTTGCCGCGGGAATGCTGGTTGCGGAGGCGGCCGATGGTGCAGCCGCGTGTGCGCTGGCTGCCACATTCCAGCCGGATTTGATAATGATGGACATGGTGATGCCGGGCCTGGATGGCATTGAAGCATGTCGTCGGCTCAAGGCTGATCCACAAACTGCGTCCATACCGGTAATCGTGCTGACGGCGAACAAGGAAAAGAATAAACTGGTTGACGCCTTTGCGGCCGGGGCGGACGATTATCTCAACAAGCCGTTTGCGAGTCACGAACTGCTGGCGCGGATCAACTCCAACCTGGCAAAACGGTCATCCACCGAGATGCTTCGCCAGGAGGTCACGGACACGGGGATTCTGCTGGAGATTTCCCAGGCCATCACCTCAAGTCTTGATACACGGCGCATTCTTCAGATCATCGTTGAAAAAATTGCCGGCAACATGGACGTACTGCGTTGTTCCATTGTCCGTTTGTCAGAGGGGGACGACTACGGCTATGTGCTGGCATCCAGTGACGACCCCGGCATCAATGGCTTACGGATAACGCTGGATCGGTATCCGGAGATCCGCGAAGTGATCCGTACCGGCAAATCCCTCGTCCTGGAAGATGTGAAGAATCATCCGCTCATGCGGGAGGTGAGGGAACATATCTCAGGGCTGGCGTTCTCCTCGATTCTCGTGCTGCCCGTCATCTACCGGAACGAGGTGATAGGCACGCTCATGCTGAGGACTGCCCGCGCCGGCAATTCATTTTCCAGCCGCGAGCTTCGATTCTGCGAACTGGTGGCCAATGTCTCGGCCTCCGCGCTGAAAAATGCCTACCTCTACGAAAAGGCTCGGGGAGAGTCCCAGGAGTTGCGCGAGGTCAAGGAGCGACTGGAGCGGGAGCTGCGGGAAAAAGCTCTTTTTGAATTCCTCTTTGAGCATGCATCGGATGGGCTTATGGCTCTCAATGCCCGGGGGGAGTTGGTGTACGTCAACAGAAGCGCCTTGGCAATGCTCGGTTACTCACGCAATGAGGTACTTGATCTTGGCCTTGCTGATATCGTTGCGGATGAATGCCGGCAGGATGCCCTGGAAAACCATCTGAGTTTCTTTGTCGGCCGCGAATACCGGCGCCGGTGTGATCTGGTTTTTCTCACCAAGGGGGAGGAGAAGCTCCACGTATCAATGTCGGTGAGCGACTACCGGCTTGACGGAAGGTACCTCATCTGCTCCTTCACCGATGTCACCGAAGAACGCCGCTTTCAGAAGCAGTTGCAAGATGCCAATGAGCGATTGCGGAGCCTGGACCGGCTCAAGTCGGAATTCATCCGTACGGCCACCCACGAGTTGCGCATCCCCGTCAGTATCATGTACAGCTACTGCGCCCTTCTCGGCGAGAGTGACGCCGGGACCCTGACCGAGACCCAGCGGCAGTATCTGAAAGCGGCAGTGGAGAGTGGCGAGCGGCTGGTGGACCTGATAGACAGCATGCTCGACCTTGCCAGGATCGAGAGCGGTGGCCCCACCCTGAACCTGGGAGAGAAAAAAATCATCGAACCCATTCGGGACGTCTACTCTGTCCTCGCACCCTATGCGGAGCAAAATGGTCTGCACATCTCCATCGAGCCGATTGACGAAGAACTTTCGGCCTGCTTCGATCCTGCCCAGATAGCGTGCGTTCTCACCAACCTGATCGGTAACGCCATTAAATTCACGCCCCCCGGGGGTGGGATCGGCATTTCGGCGGGACGCCATGGCGAACATGTCCGGGTGACCGTCAGCGACACTGGCGTGGGAATCCCCGAAGAATGCCACAGCAAGATTTTCGACGAATTCTGCCAGGTCGGTGCGACCAGCGGCCCCAGGAAAGGGAGCGGTCTCGGCCTCACCATCTGCAAGCGCATCATCGCGGCCCACAAGGGAGACCTGTGGGTCGACAGCGCTCCCCAGAAGGGGAGCATCTTCACCTTTACCCTTCCGAGCTGTCCTTCCTCCTGAAATCTTCTGCACCCCAGTTTCTCGGCGAATCGGCACGATTTTCCTCCCGTTCCCGCCACTCCCTCTCCCTCTGACGCGCTGACCGCAGCACTGGGGCGTTCCGCGGAGGGGCATCTCCTCCTTGGATTCGATTGCATACTTGACAATTATAGTAAGGTATGTTACTCAGGAAAGAGGTTTTTGGTACAGCCGCAGCTAAGGGGGAGACGATGTTTGCTCGCATGCAAAATGACATAAAGGCGGTGTTCGACCGCGACCCGGCGGCCCGGAGCGTGCCCGAGGTTATGTTCTGCTATCCGGGGCTCCATGCCATCTGGTTTTACCGGGTTGCCCACTGGTTCTGGCTGCACGAACAGTATTTCATCGGCCGGTTGATTTCCCATCTGGGACGGTTTTTCACCGGTATCGAGATTCATCCCGGCGCCACCATCGGCAAGGGGTTTTTCATCGATCATGGCATGGGGGTGGTGATCGGCGAGACCGCCGAGATCGGCGACAACGTGACCCTCTATCACGGGGTAACCCTTGGCGGGGTGAGCTGGGAAAAGGTTAAACGGCATCCCACCCTGGAGGACAACGTGGTGGTCGGCTCCGGCGCCAAGATCCTCGGACCGTTTACCGTAGGCCGGGGAAGCAAGGTGGGTTCCAATTCAGTGGTGGTAAAGGAAGTCCCTCCCAATTCCACGGTTGTGGGTATTCCCGGTCGCGTGGTCGTGTCGACGGAAAAGCCGGCCGACAGGATGGACCTGGAGCACGGCAAGCTTCCCGATCCGGAGGCGAAGGCCATTGCCTGCCTGTTCGACCAGATCCGCGAGTTGGAGCGGAAGTATGAGGCTCTTGCGACCGAGCACGAGGCGCTGAAGCAGCAGATTTCCAAGGGGGCCTGACCGTGCGTCTCTCCACGCGGGCTCAATACGCGGTGCGGGCCATGGTGGACCTCTCCCTCTATTCCGAAGGGCGGCCGGTGTCGCTGAAAGAAATTTCCCGGCGGGAAGAGATCCCGCTCAACTACCTGGAGCAGCTGTTCTTCCGCCTGAAAAAGGGACAGATCGTTACAAGCGTTCGTGGCCCCGGCGGGGGGTATGTGCTGGCCCGCCAGGAATCGGCCATCAAGGTCGGTGAAATCGTGGAAACCGTTGAAGAACAGCTCAGTCCCGTGGCCTGCCTTGATGAGGGAGACCGGAGTTGCCGCCGAGGTGCCCGCTGTCTCACCCATACCGTCTGGCAGGGGTTGGGGGAGCGGATCAAGGGGTTTCTCGATTCCATCACCCTGGCGGACCTGACGCGGGAGGCGCGAACCAGGCCGGCAGGTGGAGGAGATAACGAAAAAGGCGTCTGCCAACCGACGGGCTGAGCGCAGGGAGTACGACAGCATGGGGCTGATTTACCTGGATTACAACGCCACGACACCGGTCAAACCGGCGGTGTTGGAGGCGTTGTTGCCATTTTACCGGCAGCAGTTCGGCAACCCGTCGAGCATCCACTGGGCCGGTCGACAGGTTCGGGGGGCAGTGGAGGAGGCGCGGGAGCGGGTGGCTGCCCTGGCCGGCTGCGAGCCGGTGGAAGTGGTGTTCACCTCCTGTGGCACGGAAGCCGACAACATGGCAATCAAGGGAGTTGCTGCAGCCCGGCGTGGAGAAGGTAACCACATCATCACCTCCCGCGTTGAGCATCCTGCGGTTATCAACACCTGTCTCGCGCTGGAACAGCAGGGGTACGACATTACGTGGCTGGAGGTGGACCGTCACGGCCTGCCTGCCCTTGACGAGTTGGCGGCGGCCATAACGGGCCGCACCCTCCTCATCTCCCTCATGTTCGCCAACAACGAGACCGGCACCCTTTCCCCCGTGCAGGAGATAGCCTCCCTTGCTGCCGAACGCCGGGTCTGCTTCCACTGCGATGCCGTCCAGGCCTTCGGCAAGGTGCCGGTCAATGTAAGGGAAATGGGGATAGGGCTGGCCGCCATCTCCGGCCACAAGCTCGGCGCCCCCAAGGGGGTTGGCGCCCTCCTGGTCCGGACCGGGACGAAACTCCACCCTCTCCTGAACGGCGGATCCCAGGAACGGAACCGCAGGGCCGGCACCGAAAATGTGGCCGGCATCGTGGCGTTTGGCAAGGCCTGTGAGCTGGCCGGGGCCGGGCTTGCCGACGAGGCGCAGCGCCTGGCCACCCTGCGCGACCGCCTGGAGCGGGGAGTTAGTGAACGGATTCCCCACACCAGGGTGAACGGCCATCCGACGGAGCGACTTCCCAATACCTCCAACATCTCCTTCCGGGATGTGGCTGCCGACTCGCTGCTTCTCAATCTCGATATTGCCGGCGTAGCCGTTTCGTCCGGCTCCGCCTGCGCGTCGGGAACCCTCAAACCCTCCCATGTCCTTGCCGCCATGGACCTGGACCCTGTCTACGCCAGGGGTTCTGTCCGTTTTTCGCTCGGAGCGGAAAGTACGGAGGAGGATGTGGACCGGGTGCTGGCACTGTTGCCCCCCCTCGTGGAAAGGTTGCGGAATTCCTGAATCATGACAGATACCAACAGAAAACAACGGGTGGTCGTCGCCATGAGCGGCGGCGTGGATTCGTCGGTTACCGCAGCCCTTCTTCAGGAGCAGGGGTACGAGGTTATCGGTATTTCCATGCAGGTCTGGGACTACGCTAAATTCACCGCTCCGGACGGGGAGAAATTCGATACCTGCTGTTCCCTCGACGACATCCACGATGCCCGGCGGGTTGCGGAGCAACTGGGCATCCCCTTCTATGTAGTGAACTTCGAGGAGGAGTTTCAGCGACTGGTGATCGACGACTTCGTAGGGGAGTATTTCCGCGGCCGCACTCCCAATCCCTGTGTACGCTGCAACCAGCGTATCAAGTTTGAGCTGCTGCTGCAAAAGGCCCGGGACCTGGCCGCCGACTATCTTGCCACGGGGCATTACGCGCGGGTGGAGCGTGACGAAACCGGCCGTTGCCATCTCCACACAGGACAGGATGCCGGTAAGGACCAAAGCTATTTCCTCTTCACCTTGACCCAGGAGCAACTGTCCCGGACCCTCTTCCCCCTCGGAGGTATGACCAAACCGGAGGTGCGGCAGCTGGCGGCCGGTTATGGACTGCGGGTGGCGGAGAAGGGGGAGAGCCAGGAGATCTGCTTCGTGCCGGACAACGACTACGTCCGTTTTCTGGAGGAGGCGCGGGGTGCAGGAGAGCTGGACGGCGACATCGTCGACAGCCGGGGGAACGTCCTCGGCCGGCACCGTGGAACCTACCGCTACACGGTGGGACAGCGGAAGGGGCTGGGAATTGCCCATCCCCACCCCCTCTATGTGCTCGGAGTGGATGCGGAGAAGCGGCAGGTGGTGGTGGGAGGCCGGGAAGAGCTTGTGAGCCCTGGTCTTCTTGCCACCGACCTCAACTGGATCATCACCCCGCCGGAAGCTCCGCTGGAAGCCACCTGCAAGATCCGCTACCGGCACCGGCCGGTGCCGTGCACCGTTATCCAGCTGCCGGGGAACCGTGCGGAGGTCCGCTTCACTGTCCCCGAAAAATCGGTCACACCCGGCCAGGCGGTGGTCTTCTACCGGGATGACGAGGTGCTGGGTGGTGGGTGGATCGAAAAGGCAATTTTGAATGTTGAAGTATGAATTTTGAATGAAACCTTAATCTGCGGGAGGGAGCGCCCCGTTGCGCTCAGGGTACCCTCGCACCGCGGCTGTACGGCTCATTCCGCGCCGGCCGTTCGGCCGGCTTTGCCTCATTTCGCCTACAGCTGCTGGTGCTCGGGCACATTCGCTCCACAGGGCGCACCCTCCCGCAGATTCGACGACAGAAGGACAGCATGCAGACAGTAGCCATAACAACTCTGGGGTGCAAGATCAACCAGTTCGAGTCGGCAGCCATGGGTGAGGCACTCGGAAAGGAGGGGTTCCAACTCCTTCCTTTCGAGGCAGCGGCGGATATCTACGTGATCAATACCTGCACCGTCACCGCCAAAACCGATGCCGAATCCCGCAAGCTGATCCGCCGGGCCCGGCGGCGCAACCCGGCGGCCCGCATCGTGGTCACCGGCTGCTATGCCCAGGTGGCCTTCGAAGAACTGCAGGAGATGGAGGGGGTGAACCTCATCATCGGCAACCTGGAGAAAAAGGGGCTCGTGGGGCTTCTGCGGGAACTGGGAGACGAGCAGCGGGTACTGGTCTCCGACATCTCCCGGGTGCGGGAGACGGAGGGGACTCATCTGGAGAGCTTCACCGAACACACCCGGGCCTTTCTCCAGGTGCAGAACGGCTGCGATGCCTTCTGCTCCTACTGCATCGTCCCCTACGCCCGGGGGGGGAGCCGGAGCGTCCCGCTGGCAGAAGCGCTGGCGGGTGTACGGACCTTTGCCGCCGCGGGGTTCCAGGAAGTGGTGCTGACCGGCATCCACCTGGGCGGATACGGTCTCGATCTGAATCCCCCCATCACGCTCCTCCATCTCCTGAAAGGGGTGGAAGAGGGACGGCTCGTGCCGCGGCTACGGGTCGGGTCGGTGGAGCCGACGGAAGTAACCCGCGAACTGATTGCCTTCCTGACGTCGTCCCGGACGGTCTGCCCCCATTTCCACATCCCGCTCCAGAGCGGTGACGACCAGGTGCTCCAGCGGATGAACCGCAACTACACGACGGCCCGTTTCCGGGACGTGGTGGAGAGCCTGGTGACCGCCATTCCCGACGTCTGCATCGGCTGCGACATCATCGCCGGTTTCCCGGGTGAGACCGCGGAAGAGTTCACCCGCACGCTGGAGTTCATCCAGTCCCTTCCCCTTGCCTACCTTCACGTTTTCCCCTTTTCCCCCCGTGAAGGGACGCCGGCCGCCACCATGGTTGGTCAGGTGAATCCCTCCGTTATCCGGGAACGGGCTCAGGCCCTCCGTCGGGTGTCCGACGAGAAACGGCGCGCCTATTTCCGGCGCTTCCTGGGGCGCGTGCTGCCGGTCCTCGTGCTGCGTCCCGACAGCGACGGCCTCGTGCATGGTCTGTCGCGCAATTATCTGCCGATGGTCATTGCCGGGGGGGATGAACTGGTCAACCGGGAAGTGCCGGTGCGGATCGTTGCCGTGGAACGGGAACTCGTGAGGGGGGAGGTTATCCTGTAAACGGAACTTGAACCGCAAAGACGCGAAGAACGCGAAGGAATTCGAGAACGTAAAGAATATATTCTGTAACCCAAACGATGTTCAAAAAAGATGTTTTAACTCTATGATTTCTTTGCGAACTTTGCGTCTTTGTGGTAATGAATTGCTATTTCAGGGTCATACCTTTCCGCTATAATCTGCGGTAATCCGTTCGCGTCAGCGTCCATCAGCGTTTAATGTGCACCTGCCAGTATCTGCAGGAATTCTCGCACTGTCTGCACATCGGCCAGGGCCCTGAATTCCCGGTAGCCGTCGGCGTGGTCCGGGTCGAGCCCCCGGTAGAACCGGGGACACGTCGCCTTGAGCCCCTTGAGGGCCTTGTTGGCGGCATAGTTGTCGCTCCTGACTTCCGCCGCCTGCCGCTGCAGATCGAGAAGCATGCTGAAGCCCAGCTGGAAGAGCCGCTTCAGGTACTCTCCCGTCACAATCTCCCGTCCCGTTCCTTCGTTCCCACCGCTCAAATCTTCAAGTGCAATGTTCAGGCAACCGTATACCCTTTCCATGACCGACTGCAGGGCAGCCACATCGGAGAGGGGCGCACCTTCGGCAACCAGGGCGGTGTTCACCAGGTAGTTCAGCTCCTGGTAGATACCTTCGTTGGCAACGCCATCCAGTACCCGCACCAGAAACGAGTCTCCACTTTTCCTGGGGACAGGGAGACCCTGTTCTGCTTCCGTGGGGATGACATCTCCCTTATCCGTGGCGGGCGAGAACGTGGCGGGGTTGAGATACGCATAAAGGGCGGCGGCTTCCAGGGGGTCGGGGAAGCCCAGGTCGGCGAGCCGGCCGGACCGGAACTGCCCGGCCAGTTCCTCCACCTCGCTGAACAGTTCGTGCTTTACCCCCTCCATCAGTTCGCGGTAGAGGTCGTGGTAGTGGCGGTAGATGATGTCGAGGAGCGCGCCGACGAGCTGGGCATGGCGCGGCTCGCGGTAGCTGATGAAGTAAAGCTCGTCGAAGGTGTGATCCCATTCGAAAAGCCGTTCTTCGTCGTTGATAAGGTCGCCGGTCCCGCCGCCGACGGTTATCGCCTGTTTCAGGAAGAGGAGGAGCAGTTCATGGTCGAGTTCGGGAATGATTTCGACGATTCGCTCCTCTCCCATCTCCAGCAAGTGGCCGAACCACTCCCAGGCTTTGTCCGGCACGAAGGTCTCCTTGTCCCAGAGCTCCATGTCGAGGAAGAACCGGCACTGGTCCGGCGATGCGAGGGTAATCAGTTCCTGGGCGTCGGTGAAGCCTATTTCCTCCACCAGCCAGTAGAGTTCCTGGGGCTGGAAGGCGTGAACCAGGGCTGCCGCCGCGGGATCGTCGAGGATCAGCTCCATATTCCGCCGGGCGGGGAGGGTGTGCAGCATGGCGAGTTTGCGGTCCAGGGGGAGAGAGGCGAAGTCGCGCGCGTCGCATTTTCCTCCTGGCAAAAGGGACAGGGCAGGCTTATGCCGGTCGTTATCGCTGGTCATGGTTTGTCGGTGCTCCTTGGGTTGTGCTGATTAAGGGGATGAAGGTCAGGATTTGCGCCGTTGTTGCCGGTTCGTACGACTCAGACCGAGAGCCTTCCGGTAACCGCATTCGTCATGGAGCCAGTGGAGCTTTTCCACCAGCTCGGGGGTCAGCTGGATGCAGTCCGGATTGATGGCGAAGCGGCGGGAGTAAATGCGGCACTGGCGGGTGACAACGTCCAGGTAGCGGCAGGGGGTCTGGGTGAAGAATACGGTGCCCCGTTCGTTCTCCAGCTTTTCGAAGCAGCAGAGTCCGCAATGGGTGCAGAGGGCTTCCCACTCTTCAGTGTCGGTGTCTGGTGTGTGCATGCGGTCAGAATACCACACAATCCACCGCTGCTGTCAATGATTCAGCACCCGATACCCTGCGGAGCCGGCATGGTGGCGCCTTGAAATGTTACAAACAGGTAAAAACTGCGCTGATTGGCCGTCTTTCCACGAAATCACATTGAATTCCCTCCGTTTTCTGGTTAACTGTTTTTTACGGTACACGGTTCAACGACGGGAGTGACTGCCGTGAAGCTCTGTCTGGTTCGACATGGGGAGGCGGTGGAGCGTACATCGCAGCTGGATGACTCCTGGCGCTATCTCACTTCGGCCGGTCGCGAATCGTTCCGCACAATATCTACCAAAGCGGGAAAGCAGGGGCTTGCCCCCGACTGCATTCTTGTCAGCCCGCTGGTCCGGGCGGTTCAGACTGCCGAGATTCTGGCACAGGTACTTGCGTACCAGGGGCCAGTCGAGGTGGCCGGGGAGCTGTCCCCCGGTTTTGACCTGGGGGGATTCCGGAAGATTATGGAGCGCATGGGTGATTGCCGGGAGCTGGTGCTGGTGGGACACGAGCCCGACCTGGGGATACTGGCGGCACAGCTGCTGGGAACCGGTGACGCGGTGCATCTGAAGAAGGGGGCGGTGCTGTCGCTGAAACTCGACATTCGGAACGGGGCGGCATCGGCCCGGTTTCGCTGGCTGATCGCCGGCAACAAGGTGAGTAAAGAGCTGCCGTGAGAAACTCTACAGAGACAGGAAAGGAACCAGCTATGTCGGGAAAACGGGAAAAGGAACTGCAGAAACTGAAGGGGGTGGGAGAGGTGCTGTCAGCCCGTCTTGCTGCGGCAGGACTGGATACCTTCGCCAAGATAGCTGCTGCCGGCACTGCGGGACTGGCACAGATCCGTGGGATCAACCCCCGGAGTATACCGTCCATCATCTCCCAGGCGGAAGCGCTTGCAGGGACGGCTGATGGCGACCGGAGAGAGAAGGTGGAAGAGTTGAAAAAGAGTGCCGCACTTCTCAAGAAGCGCTTGCAGGATATGCCCCTTCAGCTCAAGGAGCGTTTCCAGGCCGAACTCACCGGCAAGGCAGGGCGGAAAGTGGAGAAGGAGCTCTTCAAGGCGCTGGCGTCTCTGGAAAAGGTCGAGCAGAAGCTGGGGAAGCGGGTGAAAAAAGCCGGGAAGGGGCTTGTGCGAGCGGAAAAGCGCCTCCTCGAACTAACCGATGCCCGTTTCAAGGATGTGGGAAGGGGGCTGAAAAAAGCCCGCAAATCTCTCCGGAAGGTGTTCGCCTAGATGAAATCAAGTCTCACTACCGAACTCCCCGGCAGGCTGATCGCGGTGGAAGGGCTCGACGGCTCCGGCAAGTCTACCCAGATATATCTCCTCAAGCGCTGGCTGGAGATGAGCGGCGCCAAGGTGTTCTTCACCGAATGGAACTCATCGGTTATCGTCAAGAAGGCCACCAGCAAGGGGAAGAAGCGACAGCTCCTCACCCCTACCACCTTCAGCCTCATCCACTGCACCGATTTTGCCGACCGCTACGAGCGGCAGATTCTGCCGCTCCTCAAGGCCGGGTATCTGGTCCTCTGCGACCGTTACATCTTTACCGCCTTCGCCCGGGATGCGGTGCGCGGCTGTGCGCGCCCCTGGCTGCATAACCTCTATGGCTTTGCCCGCCGGCCGGATATCACGTTCTTTTTCAATACCCCCCTTCAGGTTGCCCTGTCACGCATCCTTTCCGGCCGCCCCCAGCTCAAATTCCACGAAGCGGGGATGGATCTGGGGCTTGCGAACGACCCTTACGAAAGCTTCCGTCTTTTTCAGGAGCGGATTTATCGCGAATATCTGGCCATGAAGGATGAGTTCGGTTTTCGGGTCATCGACGGTTCGGCCACCATCGAGACTCAACAGGCGGTGGTTCGGGATATGGTAAGTCAGGCCATTGACCTCCCCCGCTACCGCTGGAAGACCGTGCGATGACAAAACCTGCCAGTGCAGAGGTGTTATGAGATTTTACGGCGAAGGCATACCGGGCGTGCGAGCGGAAGAACTGGTCGGCAAGCTGGTGGTGATCGAGGGGGCGGACGGGTCGGGGCGTTCCACCCAGATCGATCTTCTGCGGGATTACCTGGAAGGGAAGGGGCATGCCACGGTCAACATGGGACTCCGGCGCTCCACCCTCGTATCGGAGGAACTGCAGGAAGCCAAGCAGGGGAATGTCCTGAGCGAGATCACCCGGAGCCTCTTCTATGCCACCGATTTCGCCGACCAGCTTGAAAATCGCATCATGCCGGCTCTCCGGGCCGGTTTCATCGTCCTTGCCGACCGCTACATCTATACCCTCATGGCCCGTGACGTCGTCCGGGGTGCCGACCGGGAATGGGTGCAGTCTCTCTATGGCATTGCCCCCGTCCCTGACCTGGTCATCTATCTGCGGGTCAGCCCGGCCCAGCTGGTGGAGCGGAATTTTCGCAAAAACCCCACCCTCGACTACTGGGAGGCGGGGATGGACCTGGGGCTTTCCCGGGACATCTTCGACAGCTTCATCCGCTACCAGCGCCTGATCCAGAAGGAATTCGCCCTGATGCAGGAGGAGTACTCCTTCCATGTGGTAAGCGGCAACCTTTCCATCCGGTCCGTCGGGAGGGAAATAACCTCTCTCGTCGAACAGAAACTGGAGGTCTAGGGATGCTCGGCAAGGAAGGGAAGGGACGAAAGGATACCGGTAAACGCGGCAAAGGGGCTAACGGCAAGGACCTTCAGGCGGAATTGACCGCGGAGCTCAGGCAGTTGAGGCGCCTGGTGCGTGATATAGGCGAGAGCTTCATCCTG
Source organism: Geomobilimonas luticola (assembly GCF_018476905.1). Lineage (GTDB taxonomy): Bacteria > Desulfobacterota > Desulfuromonadia > Geobacterales > Geobacteraceae > Geomobilimonas > Geomobilimonas luticola. The sequence goes on along the minus strand of NZ_JAHCVK010000004.1, from coordinate 169,273 downwards.
CGCCGGGAAGGTGAGATCGAAACTCTCATCGCCTACCTTACGGCGCTCCCTGCCGGCCGGGTCAAGGCGGATGCGCCTGCATGGCTGCGCATGGTGCGACATCTCAAGGTAAAGCCTGCCAAGGGGCGCCTTAAGGACGTAAAGGATGTGGACCGGCTCATCGGCGAACTCATGGATGCCCTGACCGACGCCCAGGATAAGGTGAAGTTGCCGGTACTCCGGAAGTCCGGGAAAGTGGCGGTGCCGGTATCCCATTCCCTTGAAGACACCGGGTAGCCTTATGACGATCGGCGCCGACACGCCCCTCTGGCTTGCCGCCCGTGCGCTCCTGCACCTGCGATTGAAGGAGTTTTTTCACTGCTGGCAGCAGGTTCTGGAGGGGGGCGAGGCGGAGCCGATCCATGACCTGCGGGTAGCCTCCCGGCGTCTGCGGGAGGGATTGGCGCTTTTCGCCCCCTGCTACCCCGCCAGTCCCCTTGCCCGTGTCATCCGCCGGGTGAAGGGGGTAACCCGGCTTCTGGGGGAGATGCGCAATGCTGACGAGGCGCTCCTCTATTTCGGCTGCCTCGTCGAACGGCTGGGCGTTCCGGAAGCCGCCTCCCTTGACACCCTCATCACCGGTCTGCGCAAGGAACGGGATCAGGGGGCACGGCATCTGACGTTGGCGTTGGAATCATTGTCAATCAGGGTTGTCCGCGACAATTTCCGGAAAACGCTCGGTACCCCCCGCCTCTTTTCCCTGCCATCCGAAGCGGTGAACCCCTTCTCCTCGATCGGTTCCTTTGCCCGGCAGGCCATCGAGGAGCGGCTGTCGCTGGTGCTGGACCTGGTGCCGGAAGCGCGCGATGAAGCCGGTATCGCTGTCCAGCACAAGCTGCGGATTGCAATCAAGCACTTTCGCTACCGGCTGGAGATTCTGTCCTTTCCGGTCACCAGGGGATCTCAGGAAAACATCGATGTTCTGAAGTGCTACCAGGACCTGCTTGGTCGGATGCACGACCGGGATGTGTTCGCCGGGCTGGTGCGGAAAGCGGGTTTTCTCCCTTCGGCGGAGCGAATCGTGCTGGAATCGATTGCCCGGGAACGGCGTGAACTGCATGGGGAATTTCTGGTTCTCCTGAAAGACAAACCCCTAAACGGCATCGGTGAACGGGTAAGGAGCGCGCTGTGAAAGGAAACCGGCTGGCTGCCATCGACATCGGAACCAACTCCATACGCTCCATCGTGGTGGAGGTGGATGCGACCGGTACCTTCAGAATTCTTGACGACGAGAAAGCGACCGTGCGCCTGGGGGAGGGGTTTGCCAGGACCGGTGCGATTGCGCCTGCCGCCTGGCAGCGGGCGATGGACGGCCTTTCCCGGATGAAGAAAATATTTGACGGCTACAGGGTGAAAAACGTGGAAGCGGTCGCAACCAGTGCGGTGCGCAAGGCAGTAAACGGGGTTGCGTTCGTCGACGCCATCAGGAACGACATCGGCATCGACGTCACCGTAATCGGTGGGGACGAAGAGGCCGAACTGGCGGTCCTTTCCGCCCAGAACAACTTCGACATGGAAGGGATGCGTTATGCGATGGTCGACATCGGGGGCGGCAGCCTGGAAATCGTCACGGCCCTCGGCGCCCACATCGAGGAGATCTATTCCCTGGAGCTGGGGGCGGTTGTCCTGACGGAGAGGTTCATAGGATCCGACCCGGTCAGCCGCGGTGATTACGCGAAACTGCGCAAGCATGTCCGCAAGGCCCTCAAGGAAGCCTTTTACGGAGAAGAGGTTGCGCTCAACACGATCCTCGGCTCGGGGGGAACCATGACCGCCATTGCCGCCATGGTCATGGCCATGCGCAAGGAGGGGTATGGTTCGATCCATGGCTACGAGGTGCTCCGTTCCGAAGTGGTGCACCTTCTTGCCATGCTACTGCGCAGGGATCTGAAGGGGCGGCGGGGGGTGCCCGGCCTGAATCCGGACCGGGCCGACATCATCGTGGCAGGCGTGGTTGCGGTGGACGAACTGATGGATTTCGTCGGCGCCAACCTGCTCAAGGTCAACGAGCGGGGTATCCGGGAGGGGCTCATCCTCCGCAGCCTGAAAAAGCACCGTCTGCTGCCGGGGTCGCCACGGGCGCGAAGCTGGCGGCAGTCGGTACTCGATTTTGCCCGCTCCTGCCATTTCGACGAGGAGCATTCCAGTCACGTGGCACGACTGGCGCTGCAGATATTCGATCCCCTGGCGGACCACTTCAGGCTGGGGAAACGGGAGCGACAGCTCCTGGAGAGTGCCGCCCTGCTCCATGACATCGGCTATTTCATCAGTTATTCCCGACACCACAAGCATTCCTACCACCTGATCCGTCACGCCGACCTGTTCGGTTTCACGCCGCGGGAGATGGAACTGATCGCCAACATCGCCCGTTACCACCGCAAGTCCCTGCCGAAAAAGAAGCACGAGAGCTTTGCCCGTCTTGCCCCGCCCGATCAGCGGCTGGTAAACCGCCTTGGCGGCATCCTCCGTCTTGCCGATGGTCTCGACCGCCGCCGCAACTCTTTCGTTCAGGGGGTGGAATGCTCGCTTTCGCCGTCGGTACTCACCCTCCGTCTGGCCGGGGCTGAAGACCTTTCGGTGGAACTGTTCGGCGGCAAGCTGAAGGGAGACCTGATGGAAGCTGCCTTCGAGCGGAAACTTCAGCTGACCCCTACCCCTGCCGCTTCTCCTGCCATCTCCTGACCTGCCGTCGGGAAATCTCCGGCATCATCCTCCCTTGCGGACAATATCGAAAACATAAATCACGATCTCGATGAAGATGAGAATAATGATAATCCACTCCAGGCGGGCGGCGCGCCGCGCATGGGAGAGGCTTGAGAAAACCTCCGTGATATCGAGAAGCGTATCGGACTTGTGTTTTATCTCCTGGTAGCGCTGGGAAAGCTCGAACTGATTGGCCATGGTCAGGTAGAGACGTTCGGAGGCAGGATCTTCCCAGGTTATGTCGGGCTTGTCGAGGATCATAACGTGGGAGATGGAGCGGTACTTGAAGTTGAGGATGGTGGAGGCGAGTTTGGCAAGGCGCCGGTCGGGGATGCCGACCTTCCCCTTGTCGAGAAGGGCAATGAGCCCCTCGACCTCATCGAGCACCGTGTCCACGTTCTCCTCGATACGTTCAAGGGCGACGGACTTTGCGATGACGAAGGCAATGAGGTCGGAGAATATCGGTGCATAGACGGGCACGATGGCGTAGTTGTTGGCGACGACAGGTTCTCGCCGGGCTTCCACGCGCAGTGAGTAGGTTTCCCGGTATCTGCCGGCTGAAAAGGTCTTGAATGCCTCTACCGTGTTCCCCATCCGGTGGGCAAAGTCGGCCATGACCTGGTCGGGGCAATCAATGAACACTACGCCGCCGAAATAGTAGAGGTAGACCTGCCGCCCCTGGCCCTGTTCAGCCGTAATCGGTGTGAGGGTGTCGGGGTTGAGGAGGAGCGGTTCTTCCCATCGGTAGCGACGGTGGATTCCGAGTTGGCCGGCAAGCCTGTTCAGGTCTATCTCCCCTGCCAGGGCAAAGGCGGTGAATTCCCGTCCGGTCATGATGCAACCTCCTCCCCCAATAGTAACGTACGGAGAGGGGGGACGCAAATTGAGCCCGGCCGCGGATCACCGATCGGCGGAGGATTTTCCCAGTGGAACCTCGAAGTTCTGCTTCCCTGCCGTAAAGCGGACCCGGTCCGGGAAAATCTCCTCGACCCGGGCACCTCCCACGCTCCCTCCTTCTGCCACCGCTGCGCCATTTACCATCGCCAGCCGTGACGAGTTGTCCTTCTGCCAGGCGATGCCGGTTACTTTCAGCGCCGGCAGAGGGGGAGCGGCGGGGGAGGATACGGGTTCCACCTTTACCGGGACAGGGGGGGCAGCCTGGACCGGGGGCTGGGGAGGCGTGGTGGCCTGTTGCCGGGGAAGGGGTGCGGATCTCGGGGCGACGGTCCTGGTCAGGTCAGGTGTCACCCCTTTGTTCTGGGGCTTCTGATTGACCGGGAGCTGCGTGGAGAGGGATGGGGGGGGCGTCGCAGGTGCGACCGCTGCCGGGGGGGACAGCGTCACCTTTCCCGGGAGAGTGCCGGCAGGAGGAGCAACGGCGACTGGCGCCAGTCTGGTGCGGGAGAATCCTCCCATGGCGGCGTAGGTGATGAGGACAGCCAGTAGGGTGACGCCGGCCATGGCGGCAGGAATAAACCAGGGAGAGCGTCGTTTAGCCGTTGTAGGTTTGGCGATGTCAACGGTAACGTCGGGAGCACCCTGGCGGCGACTGGATTTTTCCTGCTCGAGTTTCTGCAGGGCCTTGAGAATCGAACTCATCGTTTCTGCCTGTTTTCTTTGCCATCCAATCGAGGTATGGCGAATCTTCCCGCGTCACGGTAGAGGAGAAGAAGGGTCATTCCCTCTGCCCGTCCGTCTTCCGGGATTCCGTGCCTTTTCTGGAACTCCTTGACGGCGTTCATGGTCTCCTCGTCGTAGACCCCGGTCGGTTCGTGGTCGTAAGTTTTTGCGCCCGCAAGCAGAATCTGGAGGCGGAGTATCTCCACCCTGTTTGCGTCGGTTGCGGTGGCGTGTGCCAGCTGGTTGAAATCCTTCCAGGGGAGATAGGCGCGGCCGGCCCAGAAGCGCTTCAGGTCAGCTTCGCTGAACGAGCTCTTTCCCAGTAGTGGTGGCGACACCGAAACCCCCTGTGCATTGACGCCGGTCAGTGCAAGGTAGCGTCTACCGTTTTTGCCGGAGAGGGGGATCTCCAGCAGGGCAGGCACGTCGAACCGGCGCAGCGTGGCGAGGTCCGCATCCATGCGCGCCAGGCGAAGCCCGCGCTGTGCGGCAAGAAGTTCCATGTCGCCGGGCAGGGAGAGTTTCCTGCCGGCCGTAACCTGCCGGACATGCCAGCCTTTTGTCAGGGCATTGAAAGCCCGAACCGCATTTGCGCTTTCTCCCGTGGAGGACAGTTCCCAGCGGACCGCCGCGGCGAAATCGTCGTTTGCTGGAAGGAGAGGGGGCTTTGCCGAAGGGGAAGACCCCTTTTTCGCGGCAGGCGGGGAGGATGGAGGAACAGCGGCAGCAGGCGGCACCGGTTTTCGCTGTACACGGTGGAAGGCCGCAATAAGCGTTACAACGGCAGCAAGGATCAACAGGCCAGTCCATGCCGTGCGCAACCGCTCCATTGGCCATCCGGTCTTCCCGAATTCGCCAACCTCTCTGATGGCCCTTCGTGCCATGGACGCAGAGATGTTCCGTTTCTCGTCGGTATAGCCGATCAGCAGCGCCCGGTCGCAGGCGATGTTGATGAGCCGGGGCACGCCACCGGCTCTGCGAAATATCCGCTGCAACGCCCCTCGGGAGAAGGCGGCCGCTCCTCTACCTCCCGCCACGGTTACCCGGTGATCGATGTACGCCCGCGCATCCTCGAAGTCGAGGGGGAGGAGGTGGTAGCGTACTGACACTCGCTGGGCGAGCTGCCTCAGTTCCGGGCGGGACATGAGACGCTCCAGTTCGGGCTGGCCGGCGAGCACGATCTGGATCAGCTTGTCGGTGTCGGTTTCCAGGTTCGAGATGAGTCGGATCTGCTCCAGGGTTTGGGGAGGAAGGTTCTGGGCCTCGTCGATAACCAGCACGACCGTACGGCCCGCCCGGTTCTCCTCCAGCAGGAAGCGGTTGAGGTGGTCGAGGAGATCGGCGTTGTCGAGCCCCTCTGCGGGGAGCCCGTATTCGCGGTTGATGCTGCGAAGAAGTTCAAGGGCAGAGATGCAGGGGTTGAAGATCAGGGCGGTCCGATACCGGCCGTCGTCCAGCTTTTCCATGAGGGTGCGGAGTACGGTGGTCTTGCCGGTTCCCACCTCGCCGGTCAGGACGATGAACCCCCCGTGGTTGTCTATGCCGTAGAGAAGATGGGCGAATGCCTCCCGGTGATTTTTGCTGAGAAAAACGAAACGGGGATTGGGGGTGATGGTGAACGGTTTTTCCCGAAACCCGTAATAGGTGCAGTACATGGGGTTGATCCTTCGTCGGCCGGGGTCACGTGGGGAATGTTATCACCTTGAGATTATTCCATAACTATCGGTCGCTTACAAGGGGAATCGGGTTCTGCGGGCTTTCCGGCGATGGCGCGTCGAGGAGACGTTTTTTGTCAGTCAGGGGCGAGATCGCCAGTCTGAGGGCCGATGTCTCTTCTGCAACAATTTAGTTTGTGCCCATTTTTTCAGTGTTTGCAGCGTAGTGTCATGTAAATGTCGCAGGGTACAAAATTTGCTAGCCTTAACTCCGTGCAGTCATTGATGTCATTGCGTTCCCGCCACACGCAAACGTCGATTGCGGCGATTCCCCGTCAACTGCATCTGTAAGGAAGGTTCAGACGATGAAAATTCAGTGCCCCCATTGCCGGCTCAGCGGCCAGATAAGCGATGTGAATGTTCCCGCCGAGGGAATGAACATGGATTGTCCCCGCTGCAAGACCAGTTTTTTCGTGAAGAAAGAGGCGACTGCCAGCTGGAAGGATACGGCTACCGAATGTCCGGCCTGCCGGTTTTCGACCTTTTCCGAAGAGCGGTTCGATATCTGCCCAACCTGCGGTCTGGTGATCAAGGATTACAACGAGAAGAAGGGGAAGAGTGGGAGTGCTCCGGCGCAGCCGGCGCCGGGCAGGCCCCCCCGGCAGCAAGAGGCGCTTGATCCGGCCGAAATACGGCAGCGTGCTGAAGAGGATCTCCGCCGGCTCGAAGAGAAGAATGCCGGCAGATCGTACGGCAGTCCTGGTGCCATGCCGGACTTACCTCCCGAGCCGGCAGCCGTTGTCCCCCTGCCGGTGCAGCTGGTGGGGTGGACGTTCGTCCTGGCAGCACTCGCCGTCATAGTCTATTCCGGGCTGGGAATCAGCTCCTATTATGACAAATTGCGGGAAGTTGCGGGAGACCAGTTTCTTGCCGAGGAGTTTGCCGCGCTCCACTCCGTATGGGGTGGAGTGGTGTTCCCGGTTGTCCAGATACTGTTCGGCGCCGTGACGATCGGTGTCGCCGCCTGTTTTCTCAGGCTGCTCCCCTGGGCTCGCAGGGGACTGGAGATCTGTGCCTGGTGGGGACTGGCCTATGTTGCCGGCGACCAGTTGGTTTCCCTGGTGAACTGGGTCCGGCGTTCGTCGAGCGATGCAACCATCCTCTACTATCTCATCGGCGTGGTGAGCACTCTGGTCATGCTTGCGCTCTTGGCCGCACCATTCCTGGCCGCCATCTGGTTCCTGCGCGGCGACCTGGTCAGTGACTTGTTCGAGGAGATTGCCTGAGGTTCTACCTGGCACCAATGAGCTATTTTAACGCAATGCCCTGGACGTTGCGCAACAGTTCCAGTTGATCGCCCACCCCCATGGCCGGCTTCAGCCCGGCCCGCTCCAGCAACGGAGGGAGCGCCGCTTCCGGGCCGCAGCGGGGGAGAGGCCCGGCCGCCAGGTGGTGGATCAGTTTCATGGTCCTGAGGCCGTCGAACCAGCCGTGGAAAGCCTGAAGCAGCGTGTCTTCGTGCCGGTTGTTGCGTCGCAGCCCGGCCCAGGTTGGGCCGAAACTTTCTTTCTCCAGATACTCGGCCAGATGGGGTGAGGCGTCTGCCGCAGCCGCCAGCAGTTCATCTCCATCACTACCCAGACCGTTACCTACCAGTTGCAGCCATTTCCCCAGCAGAAGAAAGCATTCCGGGTGGTAAAAGCCGATGGCCGAGCTGTCACCGGCAAGGGTTCGTCCGATGGCCCGCCCGGTACCGAACGGCACGCGATGGGATGGGCGGGATGCCGGGTGGACCGTCGTTCCCCGGACCTGGTCGATGCCAGCCGTCCGGTGGAGCTGCTGGAGGAAGTAGAAATCCTCACCCGCGGCCCGGCGGTTCATTCCCCCCATCCGCACATAGGCTGACGCGGTGCAGGCCATGGCGCTTCCGACGGTATGAAAGGCATAGGGCGAGCCGGCTAGTTCAAGCCCGAGCACGTAGCTCCGGAGGAACAGTTCGTACCGGTCGATGGCGGCCTGTTCGGCCGATGTCTCTCCCGCCTGGTGCCGGAAGGGGATGATGGCGCCCCCGCGTTTCGTCACCCTGAAATGATCGATAATGGCTTGCAGGTAGGATGGCTCCACGAGGGTGTCGGCATCGAGGCATACCAGGAGCGGGTCGACGTCGTTGCCTGCAAGACGGGAAAGGGCCAGATCGAGACCGATCTTGCGGGCCAGGCCTACCCCTCCCCCCTTGACCGGCAGTTCCCTGCCGGTGGTGGCAGCATCCACCCAGGCAAGCCTGAGTTGCTGGAGCCGTTGGCCCCACGCGGGGAGCAACGCGAGTGTTGCACGATTGTCGGCCTTGTCGCGATCCGGGGCGTCGGTTCTATGGTTCACCACCACGACGATGAGGAAACGGGCCAGGGGTTCGGGCGGATTGGCGGCGAGGGAGCGGAGAGTCGCGCCGAGGCGGGCGCTTTCCGCCAGAGCGGGGATGACCACGGTTCCCGCAAAGCCGGTTTCGCCGCAGCCGGATAGCTCCCAGCTGCCGTCGATTGTGCGGGTGCCGAGATAACGGGAGCGGACATCAGGTGTCATGCCGTTCCCGTGAAATGATTCCCAACGCTTCCGCCAGCGGGTCGCCGGTCCCGTCGAGCCAGTGGATCGACGTCCCGTTTCGTTCCATGCGGCGGAACCAGGTATCCTGGCGCTTGGCGAAGTCGTGGATGGCGCTGTTCAGCTTCTGGAACAGGTCGTTGCGGTTGAGCTCCCCCTGCAGGTGTTTTGCCACGAAACGGTATTCCAGACCGTAGAATTCCAGCCTTTCCCAGGGGATACCTTCGGCGTGAAGCCGTGCCACCTCCTCGATCAACCCGTGGTCGAGCCGGGTCCGAAGACGGTCGGTAATGCGCTGGCGGAGCACGCTTCGTTCCCAGCGGATGCCGAGGACGAGTGGCCGTATTTCCGGCAGCGGCTCAGGCGCATGGTTCCGTTCGTACGCGGCGATCTCGATGGCCCGCACGAGGCGCTCCCGGTCGAGGAGGTCGGTGGTGTTGTGGAGGCGGGGATTGACGCTCCGCAGCCTTTCGGCGAGTGCATCCACGGCGAGGTTCGCCAGTTCCCCGCGCAGGACCCGGTCTTTCGGTACCTCCACCAGACGATATCCCTTCAGGACTGCTTCCAGGTACATGCCGGTTCCTCCCACCAGGACGGGAAGCCGGCCGCGCTGGAGGATATCGCCGAAAGCGTCCAGGAAGCGGCGCTGAAACTCGAAGACGTTGAATTCGTACGCAGGCTCGACGATGTCGATGAGGTGGTGGGGGATGCTGCCGTACTCCGTCAGGTCCTTGCCGCTGCCGATGTCCATGCCACGGTAGACCTGGCGGGAGTCTGCGGAGATGACCTCTCCGTTGAAGCGCCGTGCCAGTTCCACCCCCAGGCGGGTCTTCCCCGAAGCGGTCGGTCCCAGCACCACGAGCAGGTTGCTATCGCGGGTTATGCCGGTCATTTTTTCTGGGGAGAGGCGCAACCGCCATGACATCGAGACCGCGGAGGAGTTCCAGGGCGCGGAAGAGCTGGTAGTCTCCTGCCAGTTCTCCGTCGGGTTTCGCCGGGGTTGACGGCCTGGTGGCGGGGGAAGGGGGCTGCGTATCTCCCTTCTCCGGCACGATCATGTGTCCGTCCAGGTCCTTTTCGTGAAACTCGGGGGTGGTCTGTTTCTTCGCCTCCTTCAGGTCGATGTTGCCGACGACGATGTCCGGGGTTATCCCCTTTGCCTGAATGGACCGGCCGCTGGGAGTGTAGTAGAGGGCGGTGGTCAGCTTCAGTCCTGCCCCGTCGCGGAGGGTTATGACCGACTGGACCGACCCCTTGCCGAAACTCTGGGTGCCCATGACAATCGCCCGCTTATGGTCCTGAAGCGCCCCCGCCAGGATTTCGGAGGCGCTGGCCGTGCCGCCGTTGATCAGTACCACGATGGGGTAGGGAGGTTCCTTGGGGCCGATGGAGGCGGTCAGTTGCTGGTTGGCGTCCGGGAGGCGCCCGCGGGTCGAGACGATGAGGCCGTTGTCGAGACGGTCGCCGATGAAGCGCCCCGCCACCTGGGTGCACGATTCCAGGAGGCCGCCCGGGTTGTTGCGCAGGTCGATGATCAGCCCCTTGAGGGTGCCGTCATTCTGCCCCCTGAGCTTGTCCAGTGCCGCGACGACTTCATCGCCGGTATGTTGCTGGAAGTGGCTGATGCGCACGAGGCCGTAGCCGGGCTCCAGGGTCCGGAATTTCAGGCTTTTCGTCTGGATGGTGGCGCGCACCAGGGGAAAGACCAGTGGTGTCGGGCTCCCCTCGCGGAGGATGGAAAGGGTGACCTTCGTCCCCTGCTTGCCGCGCATCCGATTGACCGCTTCGGTGATGGTCAGCCCGCGAGTCGGCTTGTCGTCAATTTTCGCGATATGATCGTTGGGCTTGATGCCGGCCCGGAAGGCGGGCGTGTCCTCGATGGGGGAGACAACGGTCAGTTTTCCGTCCTTCATGGTGATTTCGATGCCGAGGCCGCCAAAGGAGCCGGACATCTGGATGTTCATCTCCTTGAAGGGTTCCGGGGGGAGGTAGGCGCTGTGGGGGTCGAGGGATGCCAGCATGCCGGTGATGGCGCTTTGCATGAGCTTCTTCGGCTCGACCTTTTCGACGTAACTCTTGTCCACCGTGCCGATGACCTGCCGGAACAGATTCAGGTAGTCCTGATCGCTTCGGGTTACCGTCCGTTTCACGAACTGCATGCTGGCCATGACGGCCAGGATGGCGATGGTGACGCCTGTCGTGAGCAGGAAGAATCTCTTTACTCTCTGCATCATGAAGCCAATGCCTCCTGGTGAACTGCCCCGTTATTTCGGATACGGCAGGTGTAGATGGGTTTCTGTCACTTTAATTTGCGGGGGTGATGGATGTCAACTGCCAATTGGGGTAGGCCGCAGGCGGCCGGCGCCCCGGCGCAGGCCTGCGGGCGCACGGCACGAAGGTGGGGGCTTTTTCAGGTAATCGGCGTCACGACCAGCGGATCGCCCGCGGCGGCACCGAGCTTTTTCTCGATGGCGGGGCTGAGAATGAGCATGTCGTCGTACTGATTCGTTTCGTCATTGATGAGCATGACCGGGAAGGTGCCGGTCGTGCCGTTTTTCTGGTTGGCGATGGTCACTTTCTTGAATGATCCGCACTGGTGGCGGTCGCCGATCTGGCGGGCGGTGAGATGGTTCATGCCGACCATGCCGAGTTCGTTGAAGCCGCGGCTGGCTGCGCTGCTCTCCAGCCGGCAGGCGACAAGGGCCCCCTCACCTGTGCTGGCCGGTGTGGTGGTCGTTGTTTGTGCAGCAGTATCTGCGGTGGAGGGGAGAAGCTGCTCCAGTTTGGCTTTGGCAACGTTGAGGGAGATATTCAGCATCGCCAGGTTGACGGCCTTGGTGCAAAGCACCATGAGGAGCCCCCCGTGCAATTCACGGGCGATGATCCGCCCGTCGCTGTACCGGAGGTCGAGCATGCCGCTCATGGCGGTGCCGTTCTGCAGGGGGAGGGAGCTGTCGGTAAGAAGTGATGCCGCCTTCTGGACGATGGCCACGTCGAACAGCGGCGGAAAGTCGTGGCCCAGGACCTGGCCCGTGGTGTCGCACACCAGGCTGCCGACAACTTCGGGCACGCCGTTCACCTGATGAAGGATTTCTTTCATGGTTACCCCTGCTTCCTGGCGGTGAGCGCCGCCCGGAGGTCGGTTTCCACCTGCCCGAGCTGGCTGGAACCCTGGACCGCCACGCACAGGTAATTGTTCCGTGCTTCGAACAGGAGCAACTGGTAGTTTCCCCCCTGCCAGGCTGCGGATTTAACCGCTCCGACGCCGAACAACCCCCCCAGGCTGTTGCCGATCCGGGTCAAGGCCATTCCTTGGCGGGCCAGGGACTCTGCCTCGAAGGTACCATCCTGCTGGGGAACGCCGCTACTGTCGGTAACGACGGCGTACGTAACGCCGGGCACGGCCAGTGCCCGTTCTGCGATGCCGGGGAGCGACCGTCTGCTTTCCTGCTGAGGCTCCGGCTGCGGCTGCCGGATGCCGGCCTGTGCTTCGTCCATGAGCCGGTGGGCTTCCAGGAGGAGATAGTTCAGGCTTTCCGTGATGGTGCGGCTGGTGGTGGTCACCTTCGGCTGGATGGCAAACTTTCCCCCGGGCCAGCAGATGATGGCGTTAAAGGCCGTTACCCCCGTCGCTTTCCCCTGCTCCGCATGGATGATCTCGCCGTCGCGGAAAAAGATCATCCCCTGCGCGGTCCCGTATTCCACGGTAATGCAGCCTGAAAACCGGTTGTGTCCTTTCAGTTGCAGGACATCTGCCAGTTGAAGGCCATCGACCGACCCGGCGAAGCCGGTCGGGGATTTTTGAGGTGTTTCCTGCGCCATGGCATCCCTCTCTCGACACGTGAGCTGCAAAAAGAGTCCCTACTCTACCAAACAAAACGAAAAATAAAAATAGGTTAATTCCCGCGGCCGAGAAGGGCGAAACGGGATGCCCGGATTGGCCGGGACCGATTGGCGAAATGACGGAATATATTAGAATTGGCTGAAAATATGGCGGGGGGCCGATGCGTCGAATCCCGCATGATTGCACGGTCGGCATGCGGTGCTGACAGGTCGACAGGTGCCCCTGTCAAAAGGAAAGCAAAATGTACGCCGAGTCGGTTGGGAAATGACGGAGAGTTTCTTCCCCCTGGGACGCACCGGCCGGCGCGTCCCAGGGGGGAAGATGTCAGGCGATGGTGTGGCGGATATCCTTTCCCTTGACCATGAAGATGACCATCTCCGCCACATTGGTGGCGTGGTCGGCGATTCTTTCGATGCACTTGGAGATGTGGTTCACCTTGATGGCACGGGAGATGGTTGACGGGTCCTCGATCATGAAGGTGAGGAGTTCCCGCTGGATCTGCTCGTTCAGTTGGTCTACGAACTCGTCGTCCTTGCAGACCTTCACGGCAAGTTCGTCATCCCCCCTGACGAAGGAGTCCAGTGCTTCCTTTACCATTCCTATGGCGCAGTGGGCCATGCGGGGGAGGTCGATGTAGGGCTTGAGGGGGGGCTCGGCATTGAGCTCCCGCGCCCGCTTGGCGATGTTGGCGCACTGGTCGCCGATCCGTTCCAGATCGGTGACGATCTTGAAGGCGAGGGTGATGAAGCGGAGGTCACGGCCGGCCGGCTGGCGCCGGGCCAGGACCTCCAGGCACTTGTCGTCGATCTCCATCTCCAGGGTGTTGACCTCATGGTCGAAGGCGATGGTTCGCTCGGCCAGTGCCGTGTCACGCTCCACCAGGGCCTTCATGGCGTTGACCAGCATCACCTCCACCTTCCCCCCCATCTCCAGGAGCTTTTCCCGGATGATGTTGAGTTCCGCGTCGTACTGTCTGCTGAAATGTTCCCGTTCCATATTAAACTCCGTGATTGGTGATCAGGGACCAGGAATCGGTAAGACCGAAACCCCATACCCAACCTCTCTGGATTAATCGCTTTTGGTTGTTACCGGTCCCGGGTCCCCGGTCCCTGTATTTACCCGAATCTTCCCGTAATGTAGTCTTCCGTCTGCTTCCTGTCCGGCGTGGTGAAGATCTTCTTCGTGACGTCGCATTCGATCAGTTCCCCCAGGTAAAAGAAGGCGGTGACGTCGGAGACTCGGGCGGCCTGCTGCATGTTGTGGGTGACGATGATGATGGTGTACCGCTCCTTCAGTTCCTCGATCAGTTCTTCGATCTTGAGGGTGGAGATCGGGTCGAGGGCCGAGGCGGGCTCGTCCATCAGGATCACATCCGGTCGGACGGCGATGGTACGGGCTATACAGAGCCGCTGCTGCTGTCCCCCCGAAAGCTCCATGGCGTTGCTCTTCAGGCGGTCCTTTACCTCGTCCCAGAGGGCGACCCGCTGCAGGCTCGTTTCGACGATCTCGTCGGCCTCGTCCCGGCGCATCCGGCCGTTCAGCTTGTAGCCGGCAATCACATTATCATGGATCGACATGGCAGGGAAGGGGTTCGGTTTCTGGAACACCATGCCGATCCTGCGCCGGATGGCGACCGGGTCCACACCCCGCCCGTAGATGTCGGTTTCGTCCAGGAGAATCCTGCCGGAGACCCGGGCGCCGGGGGTCATGTCGTGCATCCGGTTGATGGCGCGCAGGACCGTGGACTTGCCGCAGCCGGAGGGGCCAATGATGGCGGTGACGCTGTTGGCAGGGAAGTCGATGGTGACCCCCTTGACCGCGTGGGTGCCGCCGAAATGGACGTTCAGATCGTCGAGTTTAACCTTGCTGTTCATGGGAACCTCATGTGGTGAGGAAGCAGACTATGTGCATTCCGTACAGTAATTCTTCCGTGCTAGTTTTTGTGCCCGCTCCTGCCGAAATACCGCGCCGTCAGGCTCAGGGCGAACATGGTCACGACAAGCACCAGCGCGCCGGCCCAGGCCAGCCGGTGCCAGTCGTCGTAGGGTGCTATGGCGAAGCTGAATATCTGGAGCGGCAGTGCTGCGATTGGCTGGGTCAGCTTGCTGCTCCAGAACTGGTTTCCCAGCGCCGTGAAGAGAAGCGGAGCCGTTTCACCCGCAATGCGGGCTATAGCCAGCAGGATGCCGGTCATCACGCCGGTCAGGGCGCTCCGGAGCGTCACCTTGAGGGTGGTGCGCCAAAGGGGGACCCCCAGGGCAAGGGATGCCTCCCGCAGGGAAGTGGGGACCATTTTCAGCTGTTCCTCGGTGGTCCTGAGCACAATGGGGATCATGATGAGGGCGAGGGCGAAGGCGCCGGCAAGTGCGGAAAACCCCTTCATCGGCACCACCAGCATGCTGTAGACGACCATGCCGGTGATGATGGACGGTATGCCGGAGAGGACGTCGGCGCAGAACCGGATTACCGTCGAGATGCGGGAGCCGCCGTATTCGGAGAGATAGATGGCGCCGAAAATACCGACCGGAATCCCCATCAGGGAGGCCATGGCGATGAGGACCATGGAGCCGACCATGCCGTTGGCCATCCCCCCCCCAACTTCACCGGTCGGCCGCGGAATGTGGAGGAAGAAGTCGAGGCTGATGGCGCTCAGCCCCATCTTCACGATATGGACGAAGATGAGCCCGAGGGGGAAGAGGACCGCCAGCAGCGCCCCTCCCATCAACAGGGTCATGATGGTGTTTTTGGTGTTGCGCAGGGGGAGCGAGCGCATGGTGTTGCGCTGTTCTGCGGCGGACCGGTCGATTGAAGTCATGACGTTCACAGTTTTGTCCCCCGTGCTGCCCCGCGGCTCATGCTCCAGAGGAGGAGTCGCGCCAGGGCGTTGATGATCAGGGTGATGACCAGCAGGAGCAGGCCGATGTTCATGAGGGCCGCACTGTGGAGGGGGGAGGACGCTTCGGCGAACTCGTTGGCGATGACGCTCGGCATGGTGTAGGCGGGACTGAAGAGGGAGAGGGATATCTGCGGGTTATTGCCGATCACCATGGTCACCGCCATGGTTTCGCCGATTGCCCGTCCCAGGCCGAGGATTACCGCACCGAGGATGCCGGACTTGCCGTAGGGGAGCACGGCCATCCTGATCATTTCCCAGCGGGTGGCACCCAGGGCGATGGCGGCTTCGCGCTGGCTGCGGGGGACTGCCATTAAAACCTCCTTGGTTATGGAGGTTATGATCGGTACCACCATGATCATCAGGATCAGCACCCCTGCCAGCATGCTCACGCCGTAGGCGGGTCCATCGAAGAAGGGGAGGAATCCGAGATATTTCTGCAAAAGCGGTTGTACCGTCTGCTGCAGCCAGGGGGTCATGATCAGTATCCCCCAGAGGCCGTAGATGACGCTGGGGATGGCGGCCAGCAGTTCCACGAGGGATGCGGCGAACCCTCCCAGGCGGCGGGGGGCGATCTCCGTGATGAACAGGGCCGTGCCCACGGCAAGGGGGGTGGCGAGAAGGAGCGCCAGGATGGAAGAGACCACCGAGCCATAGATAAACGGAAGCGCGCCGAAATTTTCCTGGACCGCGTCCCATTCCATACCGGTAATGAAATGGCCGCCGAATTTCCTGAGGGACGGAAGGCTCTGGGAGACCATTTCGTAGAGCATCAGCATGAGAATAACGAGGATGCTGAAGGCGAACAGGACGGTCACGGCTTTGAAGATGAAGTCGCCGGACAATCCTTTTTCAATTTTCCATCGGTGTGATGCCGTGACGTCGGACACGGTACCTCCAGGGCGGCGTCGGTAAAAGTCCATCTGCGGCATCAGGCTGCGGGCCGGAAAGCTCGACGTACCTCCGTACGCCTTGCTCCCGGTTCCCGCTCCCTTGCGACTGGAGTTTTCCCTGTGTCGCCGATCTCTTGTGGCAGAATCTTAACCCGGCTGTAATGATTGCCAGGGGAGTAAAAAGGCCCGGCCTGGGCGAAGGGGACAAGCACGCCGGCCGGGCTGAATCACAGAGCAATCCGGGTTAGTATTTGATGGTCTTGATGGTCTTTCCCACCATTTTCTGGACGTTTTCCGGCAGCGGTGCGTAGAGGAGGCCGCTGGCCATTTTCTGTCCCTTGTGCAGGGACCACTCCAGGAATTCCACCAGCTTCTTCCCCTTGGCCTTGTCCTTCTGCTGCTCGTAGACCAGGAGCCAGGTGAAGCCGACGATAGGGTAGGCCTCCTTGCCCGGCTGGTTCACCAGGGAAATGCGATAGTCGGCCGGCATCTGCTTTGCCGCTGCCGCCGCTGCGGCGCTGGTGGACTTGATGGAGGGCTCGACGAACTGGCCGCTCCTGTTCTTCAGGGTGGCGTAGGTGAGCTTGTTTTCAAAGGCATAAGCCAGTTCCGCGTAGCCGATAGCGTATTTGGTGTTCTTTACCTGGCCGGCGACCCCTTCGTTACCCTTGCCGCCGAGCCCGACCGGCCACTTGACCGACGAACCGGTGCCGACCTTGCTTTTCCAGTCGGCGTTCACGCCGGAGAGGTAGTCGGTGAAGATGCTCGTGGTGCCGCTTCCGTCGGACCGGTGCACCACGACGATCGGCTGGTCGGGGAGTTTCACTCCCGGGTTGTCGTTAGCGATCTTCGGGTCGTTCCATTTGGTGATCTTGCCGAGGAAGATGTCTGCCACGTCCTCGGAGGAGAGTTTGAGCCCCTTGGGTACGCCGGGAATGTTGTAAATGACAACGACTGCCCCCATGACGGTCGGAATGTGAATGAGCTTGCCGGGGGCGGCTTTCAGCTCCGCATCGGAGAGGAACTTGTCGCTGGCGCCGAAATCGACGGTCTGGGCGGTGATCTGCTTGATGCCGCCGCCGCTGCCGATGGACTGGTAGTTGAATTTCACGCTGGGGTCGACCTTGGCGTACTCACTGAACCATTTGGAGTAGATGGGGTAAGGGAAGGTGGCGCCGGCGCCGTTGACGAGGGTTTCGGCCGAGGCCTGACCCGCCACTGCGGTTGCCGCCATGATGGCCAGGGCAAGCAGGCTTTTGCGAACATTCTTGAGCATGGGTACATGTCTCCTTCTGTCGGTTGTTGTCTTGTCTGGGAACATACTACCCAGATCAATGTTACAGCTGTGTCACAGCTTGCTGAACAGTGGGAAAATTCCCGCAACGTGCTAGAATTCTTCCCGGGCACGCCGGGGGGAGAAGCGTACGGCGATGATGCGGACCAGGGCTAGGGAAAGGACCAGCACGATCACCATGGCGAGTTTCTCCCATCCCATTTCCCGGTACCAGAATGCCATTACCTCCGTGAGGACCGTCACGATGACCGTGTCGATGATATAGGTCACCTTGACCCGTCCTTCAGAAAAGTATGCCAGGGTTGTCCGGAGGACCTCCACCAGTGCCAGGACGGTCAGAAGGTCGACGAGAATGGTCCGGAAGGCACCATGGAAATCGCTCATGAGTACCAGCCGCAGGTCGTAAAAGGTGTAGAGTGTGCCTGCCAGGATTGCCACCAGTATGGCAGTGATAAGCAGGCTCAGCAGAACCCGGGCCGAGATTTCGAAAAAACGCGCCAGTTTCAAGATCGATGACATCTTCTTTCCACATGTTTCCTCCCTGTTAATAGACGTCACCTTAGACCACCCGTGTTACAGCAATGTCAAATGCCGGTAATGAATGGGAAAAAATTTGAAGTCGGCGTGGAATGAATGTATGCTCATGGGGTAATTAGCCATAGATTACATCCCGCCGACGAAAGGTGACGACCATGGGAATGGGGAAAATGGTTGCGGTGATTACGCTCTGCACGGTCATGGCCGGTACGGCAACGGTGGCGGCCCAGCAGAAGGGGGGGCAAATCCGGCTTTATTCGGTGGCCAAGGGGGGGTACGTCATGACGGACAAGGTAGTCAAGAGCGATGCGGAGTGGCGCAAGCAGCTCACTCCTGAACAGTTCAAGGTTGCCCGGAAGGGAGGGACCGAACCTGCCTACAAGAATGAATACTGGAACAACCACGCAGAGGGGATCTACCGTTGCATCTGCTGCGATCTGGATCTGTTCAGCTCCCAGGCCAAGTACGAATCGGGAACCGGATGGCCCAGCTTCTGGCAGCCGGTCGCTCCGGACAACATCCGCACCGTCGAGGATCGCTCCTTTTTCATGCGTCGGACCGAGGTGATCTGTGCCCGCTGCGATGCCCACCTGGGTCATGTTTTCAACGACGGGCCAAAACCGACGGGGCTCCGCTACTGCATGAATTCGGCAGCCCTGAAATTTATCCCGCGAGGAGAGGGGGGGCTGGCACGATGACGGCAGATTGAGGTTTTTCCCGTCTTACACCGCCATTATCCCGGACAATGTGGGTCATATGGCGGATCGACGCTAGTGGGTACATGATAAAACGCCGCCGGGAGCTTGTCCTCCGGTGGCGTTTTTTTTGCATAGCGCAGAGGATGCAGTGCCAAGAGGAAAGTGTCGGACACCAAGCTTGCGGGAGGGGACATGCCGCACGTTGATAGCGAACGGGAATTTACGCGGGGGATGGCTGATCTCTCGGAAGGAAACACCCTTGCTGCGCTCGTTCATTTCGAGAAGGCGGTACAGGTGGATTCCCGGCCGCGCTACCTTTCCTACCTGGGGTACTGTGCTGCCCTTCAGCGGGGGCAGGTGCAGAAAGGAATCGGGCTCTGTCGCCAGTCCATTGCGGAAGATCCTGGCATGGCGGACCATTACCTCAATCTGGGGAGGATTCTTCTCCTTGCCGGCAACAAGGCGGAAGCGCTTGAGGTCCTGCGAGAGGGGATGGCGATTGCTCCCCACCCTGTCATCGGTGAGCTCCTCGAAACGATAGGGTCCCGCAAGCCCCCTGTCATCGGCTTTCTCGGCAGGGACAATATCATAAACAAGCATCTCGGCCTTCTTCTCTGCAGGCTGGGGATGAGGTGACGCGCGGCATCGACGGGGGAATGTTCATCAGAGCGGGGAGAAATCCCGCTTTCTTGTTCCCACCAGCCGGTCAGCCTCCCGCTGGGGTTCGGGGAGGCGGTAACGGGTGCAGCAGTCCAGGACAATGTCCGCTGCCTCATCGATGGTCACGAGATGGCCGGGTGAGACGAAGAGCGGTCTGACCCCCTGTCGGGTCCGAAGGACGGCGCCGACGGCCTGCCCCCGGTAGAAAAGAGGAGTCCGGGACCCCCGTTCGGCGGGGGGCTCGTCGTAGGTGCCGACGAGAAGTGACTTGGCGCTGCCGATGGTGGGACGGTCCAGCAGAACGCCGAGGAATGTGGCGATACCGATGCCGCGCGGGTGGGCGATCCCCTGGCCGTCGACGATGAACAGGTCGGGGAGCGCAGAGAGCCGGGTGATGGCGGCAAGGATGGCCGGCCCTTCCCGGAAGGAGAGGTAGCCGGGGACGTAGGGGAACGTGGTGGGGAGTGCCGCGACCGCCTCCTCCCGGAGGGTCAGGGTTGGATAGTCGTACACCACTGCGGCGGCCACGGTCTGCCCATTGCCGTAGGCCGCGTCAACTCCTCCTATGGTCAGGGGCCTGCAGGTGAGCGGCGTCAGCCTCACCCTGCCGACCATCTCTTCCTGGAGTCGTTTCGCTTCCGCTATGGTGGCTGGCCATTTCATGGAGTGCTTTCCTCCCCAACCGATTGTAGACCGTATTGTCAATTCTTCAAGGGTGACTCCGATGTTCAGACTGAAACTGGTCATATGTGTGTTACTGGTGATCGTCGCACCGGCTATGGCTTCAGCCGGCCCGCTGGCGTGGCCTATCGGCTGTACTCCAGGCGTGGACTGTGCGGGAAGCAAGTTTTATGTCGGGTACCCCGATCTGGATGGAGTGGGGAAGGCTTTCAACTGCGGAGCGCCGGGATATACGGGGCACACGGGGACCGACATCGTCGTCTCATCCACCGAGGCCGGCGTACCCGTCTATGCAGCTGCTGATGGCGAGGTATTATGGGTGGCAGGCGGACGTTTCGACCATTGTCCTGACGGCGATGAACCGGAGTGCCGCACCGCCCTGCCACCCCAGCTGTCAGGAAGTGCCGGTCGTGCCAGTGACGATGCGGCCGACAATGAGTTCTGTTCCGCCAGGGAAGGCTGTTTCAGCTGGGGGTTCGACGCAGGTAACTACGTGCTTGTCGCCCACCGGGGCTTTCCGGAGGTTGCCGCCACACTGTACGCGCATCTGCGCACCGGTTCCCTGGCAGTCGTCGTGGGACAAAGGGTAAAGCAAGGCGAGAAGCTCGGTGAGGTCGGGAGTTCCGGTGCATCCCTCCTTCCCCACCTCCATTTCGGCGTATTCGCACGGGAAGAAGGGCGAATACGGCTGGCGGATCCGTGGGCAGGGGAGTGCGGTCCGAATACGGGGCCTGCGCTCTGGCAGTACGATCCTCCCTTCCGGGCCGACGTTATCGTGGAGAGGAGTTCTCCAGGCGACGGGGTGGTGACTGGCGGGGAGGGGACTATCAGTTGCGGTTCCGGATGTATGGCAAGTTTTGTCCCCGGGACCAGCGTGACCCTTACCGCGGTCCCCTATTTCGGGGCGGAATTCGCAGGCTGGGAGGGGGCGTGCAGCGGTTCGAAACCGGAATGCACCCTGACGGCAGCCGGGGTGAAGAGTGCAAAGGCCGTTTTTCGCCGTCTGCCGCCGGTCGGAGTAAACGTGGCGTCACGCCCATCTGGCAGGAGCAGCAATTAAGAACTCGCCTGCAGGTACATTGATGATGATGAATCATGATAAAAGGCTTCCGGTGGAACGGAAGCCTTTTTCGTTGGTGTGCCGTGCAGGGATGCAGGCTGGCCTGTTCGGTCTCAGGCGGCCTGCAGGGTAAAGGAAAAGGCGGAGCCCTTTCCCGGCGTACTGGTGACCGCCACGGTTCCGCCGTGGAGCTGTACAATATGCTTGACAATGGAAAGCCCCAGGCCGGTCCCCCCCTGGTCGCGGCTCCGGGCGCTGTCCACCCGGTAGAAACGCTCGAAGATGCGGGGTATGTCCTGGGGGGGGATGCCGAGACCGGTGTCGGCAACGGCGATCCGTACCATATTCCCTTCTCTGGAGCAATCGACGGTTATGTCCCCCCGTTCCGGGGTGTACTTTATGGCGTTGTCGAGCAGGTTGATGAGTACCTGTTCCAGTCGGCCCCGGTCGGCCAGGACTCTGGTCGCTCCGATCTGGTCGCTGCAGGTTATGGTTATCCCCTTCTCGTCGGCTGCGTGTTCCATCAAAGCGATGGCACTGTTCAACGTGCTTTCCAGGTTGACAGGGGTAACCTCCAGTGCGAGATCTCCCGATTCCAGCTCCGACAGGGTGAGGAGGTCCCCGATGAGCGCGGCGAGGCGCTCCGCATGGTTGTAGATGATCCCCAGAAAACGGGCGGACCGTTCCGGATTGGCGGATAGCTCTCCTCCCAGCAGGGTTTCGGCATACCCCTTGATAACGGTGACCGGGGTACGCAATTCGTGGGAGACATTCGCCACGAAATCCCTCCGGATTTTCTCCAGCAGTTTCAGGTCGCTGATGTCGTGGAACACTGCCACCACACCCAGGAGCGTTCCTTCGTCCTGGAGGGGTACCCAGTGGGTGAGGAGGGTTTTATCACCTCCGAGCTGGATCTTCAGTTCCTCGATCCGTTCGCAGCCGGTGGCGAGAACCTTGCGGTATGCTTCATGGAGGTCCGGGTGGCGAGTGATGGCAATGAGCTGTTTCCCTTCCACCTCTTCGCCGATAGCGAAGAGGGTGCGGAAGGACGGATTGACCAGGGTGACGACACCTTCTGCGTCGGTCACCATGAGTCCCTCTCCCATTCCCCGCAGGATGGTGTCGAGACGGGTCTTTTCCGCAGCTAGACGTTCCAGTTGCCCCTTGATCCGTTCGCTCATGTCGTTCATCACCTGTGCCAGCTCTCCCAGTTCATCGCTGGTCCGGACCGGGATGCGGCGGCCGAACTCCCCCCTTCCTATACGTGCGGCGCTGGCGGTCATGGTGCGCAGTGAGCGGGATGTCATCCGGGAAAGGATATAGCTGAAGAGGAGGGAAAGCATGATCGCCACCGCCAGGGCGGCGCCGAGCATGGTGTGGATGTTCTCCCTGGTCTTGTCGAGCGTAGCCAGGGGCAGAGCCAGACGGAGAACGGCGGGGGTCGGCCCCTCTGTCCGGATGGGGATGGCTACGTACAGCATTGAGGTCCTGAGCGTGGAAGAGTAGCGGATGGCGCTTCCGCTGCCGGTCGTCAGGGCCTGTTGTACCTCGGGCCGCTGCAGATGGTTCTCCAGTCCCGCCAGGTCGGCGGCCTTGACTTCGGAATCGCCGATTACCCGGCCGTCGGTGGCGATTATGGTGACCCGGGCCTTGATCTCCTTGCCGGTTGCATCTGCCAGGGCTGGCGCGTCCCTGTGCAGGTCGCTGCTGTGACGGGCTACGGTGAGTCTTGCCAGGCGGGCTTCGTTGAAAAGGTTGTCCCTGATACCGTTTACCAGGTAGTCGGAGAGGGTGTGATTGAGGTAGACGTAGAGAGCTCCGCCCATGAGCAGTATCAGCAGGAGGTAGGACGCCATCAGTTTCCACTGTATCCTGATTTTCATGATTCCTCCAGCTTGTAGCCGAAACCGCGGACGGTCCTGATGAGGTCGCCGGCCTCCCCCAGCTTGGTGCGGAGGCGGGTGATGTGGGTGTCGACGGTGCGGGTGTCGCCGATGTAGTTGTAGCCCCACACGTTTTTCAGGAGCAGGTCCCTGCTCTGGACCCTCCCCGTCCGTTCGGCCAGGTTGAGGAGGAGCTTGAACTCGGTGGTGGTGAGGACGATTTCTTCGCCTTCGACATTGACCAGGTGCCGGTCGGTGTCGATGGTGAGCGGACCGATGCGGAGGAGCTTTTCACCCCCCTTGTCGGGAATGGTGCGACGCAGCACCGCTTTTATGCGCAGGAGCAGTTCCCGGCTTGAGAACGGCTTGACAATATAGTCGTCGGCTCCCACTTCAAAGCCGACGACCCGGTCAATCTCTTCACCCTTGGCGGTGAGCATGATGACCGGAATGGCTGCCGTCTTTTCGTGGTTCTTGAGGAGTTTGCAGAGTTCGGTTCCCATGATGCCGGGGAGCATGAGGTCAAGGAGGATAAGGTCCGGCAGGTTGCGGCGAGCTGCTTCCAGGCCCGACGGGCCATCGAGGGCGACGAGGGGGCGATACCCTTCTTTTTCCAGGTTGAATGCCACCAGTTCCGCAAGGTCATGTTCGTCTTCGATAATCAGGATGGTTTTCATGGGGTCACTCCTGACGACAGGGTAGCGGCAAAAAGTTGCGGTCATGTTACATTCATGTTAATTCTGATGTAAATCCGGCAGGTTGGACATATCCACACAAATTGTGGAAAGCCTTGTGGAAAAAGGTGGTGAGTTTTCCCAAGGGGTGCAAATAGTAACCGCTATTAGCTCATTGCACAAAAAAAGAGCAGATAATTTTTTGGGATAATTTGCCAGAAAACCTTTAAAAATCAGATATATATCGTAACTATTTGGAATCCTCGAGAAATATCTCTGTCAAGTCATTTTTTCTACCTGTAGCACATTTGTAACGGGCCGAAAAGGAATAATACCTTGTTTTACAAATGTCTTGACTTGCGGCATGCTCCGTGTTAATTCATAAAATCCCAGTTAAATCAACAGGTTTAGGCCTGAATTTTTGAGTTTCATTTCTGATGGGGGGAGGGGGTTATGGCACAGCAACTGGAATTTACCATGGGGGGGCTGCTGGACCATGTGGCGGAGCGTTACCCTGCCAACGATGCACTGGTGTATCCCGAACGGGGACTGCGCTACAGCTACCGGGAGTTCAACGGGGTCTGCCGCCAGGTTGCCAAGGGGCTGCTCAGGCTCGGCATCAAGAAGGGGGACAATGTCGCCATCTGGGCCTACAACGTGCCGGAGTGGGTGGTGCTCATGTTCGCCAGCGCCAAGATCGGCGCCATTCTGGTGACCGTCAACACCGCCTACAAGTCGGCGGAGCTGGAGTACCTCCTGAACCAGTCCGATTCAACCACACTGTTCATGGTCAAATCCTGGAAGGACACCGATTACGTCGCCACCCTCACGGATGTCGTGCCCGAGCTGCCGGTTACCAAGCCGGGCGAGCTCAACAACCCCAAGCTGCCGTTTCTCAAGACCGTGGTGTTCATCGGTGAAGAGACCCCTGCGGGCATGCTGAATTTCAACCAGATCATGGAGATGGGTAAGGAAGTCTCCGACGCCGAACTGGCTGCGGCGGAGGCCACGGTCGACAAGCATGATACCATTCAGATGCAGTATACCTCCGGTACCACCGGGTTCCCCAAGGGGGTCATGCTGACCAGCCACAACCTGGTCAACAACGGCTTTTTCATCGGCGAGTGCATGAAGTTCACCGAAAAGGATCGGCTCTGCATCCCGGTGCCGTTCTTCCACTGTTTCGGCTCGGTCCTGGCGGTTCTGGCCTCGGTCACCCACGGGACCGCCATGGTGCCGGTGGAGATATTCGATCCGCTCAAGGTGCTGCAGACCATTGCCGCGGAGCGTTGTACGGCGGTACACGGCGTTCCGACCATGTTCATCGCCGAGCTGGAGCATCCGGATTTCGCCAAGTACGACCTTTCATCGCTGCGCACCGGGATCATGGCCGGTTCGGTCTGCCCCATAGAGGTGATGAAGCGGTGCGTCAAGGATATGAACCTGACCGAGATCACCAGCGTCTACGGCCAGACCGAGTCGTCGCCTGGCATCACCCAGACCCGCACCGAGGACTCGGTGGAACTTCGGGTCTCCACCGTGGGGCGAGCGCTCCCCGGTGCCGAGGTGAAGATCACCGACATAGAGACCGGTGCCACCCTGCCGCCGGGCAAGCAGGGGGAGCTCTGCGCCCGCGGTTACATGGTCATGAAGGGGTACTACAAGATGCCGGAGGAGACCGCCAAGGTGATAGACGCGGATGGCTGGCTTCATACCGGCGACCTGGCGGTGATGGACGAGAACGGTTACTGCAAGATCACCGGCCGGATCAAGCAGATGATTATCCGCGGCGGCGAAAATATTTACCCTAAAGAGATCGAGGAGTACCTCTATACCCATCCGAAGATATCCGACGTGCAGATCTACGGCGTGCCGGACCGGAAATACGGTGAGCAGGTCATGGCTGCGGTCATTGTCAAGAAGGGGGAAGCCATGACCGAGGACGAAGTCAGGGAGTATTGCAGAGGGAAGATCGCCAATTACAAGATACCGAAATACGTCAAGTTCGTGGAAGGTTACCCCATGACGGCAAGTGGCAAGATCCAGAAGTTCAAGCTGCGGGAGATGGCGATCAAGGAACTTCAACTGGAGGAGGGAGAGGGCGCCTGATGTTCGCTTTCCGTTGTGAGCGCTCTCTCGAAAGGTAGTGTCCGTGCGATCCATTATTCTCGGAACCCTGTTTTTTCTCTTCTTTGCCTGTTTTATAGCCATAGTGGTCGAGGAGCTTTTTCTTGGCGGCCGGCGGCGCCGGCGGCTGGAAAAACAACTCCGCCAGGAGCGGATTTCCGGACAGGAACCGATGAAGAAGTAATCCCGACTCCGTTCCCGTTTCCCGGCCGCGGTCCCCCCGGAAAAAGCGCATTCATTGTTTTTTTTCATTTCCTCACAGGAGAAGTTATGCGACTTACCCCCGCCACTGAACTCGAGTACCGCTGCAAGAGACTGCAGGAGGAGATGGCCTTGTCCGGCCTGGACGCGGTGATAATTCTGCAGAATGCTGATCTGTTCTACTTCACCGGCACCATTCAGTCGGGTAACCTCTACGTCCCGAAGGAAGGGCAGCCGGTCTATATGGTACGCCGGGACGCTGGACGGGCCAGGATGGAATCGGGACTCAAAGAAGTCTGTCCCTTCGCGTCCATGAAGGATATTCCCCGCATCCTGGCAGATTACGGCTACGCGGAGCCGAAACGAATCGGCATGGAGATGGATGTTCTGCCGGTAAACCTGTTTGAGCGCTATCGCAAGGTATACCCCCAGGCGGAATACAGCGATGCAACGCCGATCATCCGCAAGGTGCGGATGATCAAGAGTCACTACGAGATACACATCATGCAGGATGCCGCCGACCAGGTTGACAAGGTCTATCGGCGGGCCAGGGACGTTATCCGCGAGGGGATGACTGATCTGGAGCTGGCGGCTGAGCTTGAGTACGTGGCCCGGAGGGAAGGGCATCTGGGACTTATCCGGATGCGGGCCTTCAATGGCGAAATGATGTTCGGCCACACCTTCTCGGGTGCCGACAGTGCGGTACCGGCCTATACCGATACCCCCCTGGGGGGGATGGGGCCGAGCCCCTCCTTCGGCCAGGGTGCCAGCCTGAAGCCGATCGGCCGCAACGAGCCGATCATCGTCGACTTCGCGGGGAGTTACGACGGCTACCTGGTGGACCAGACCCGGGTCTTTGTGATCGGTGCCCTCTCGGACCGGCTTCGCAAAGGATACGACGACATGCTCAAAATTCAGGAGCGGATGGTGGCGATGGCGCCGGAACGTCCCACCTGGGGTGAGATATACGATGAGTGCCTCTTCATGGCCGAGAAGCTTGGCTACGCGGAGAGCTTCATGGGGAACAGGGGGGCACAGGTATCCTTCATCGGTCACGGCATCGGCGTCGAGATCGATGAGTACCCTTTCCTCGCGAGGGGATTCCATGACCAGCGGCTGGAGCCGGGCATGGCGTTTGCCTTCGAGCCGAAGGTTGTTTTCCCCGGCGAAGGAGCAGTCGGGATCGAGGACACCTTCTATCTTACCGAAAGCGGCCTCAAGCAGCTCACCCATTCGGATCAATCACTCGTCGTTATTTAAATAATTTTAAGAAAAACGAAAGATTTTTGTTGAATTTAATTTTTTGCGATGGTATACAGTTGCAGAATTTTTTGTATACAGTATACTAAAAACTCATTTTTCCTCCCTTGTAACCGTTCTCTTTAAAATCATGCAAAATACGTATCCATGGGTGGTTATAGACGTTCCATCTTTGCGTTTGTCGTATATCAGGACTGGAAAGGAGGGGCTTCAGGCGTCTTCAGGGATTAGGTTACTTTAAATGTTATTTTTTAACACCACCAGACGAAAGGAGATTACGCACCATGGCACTTAAGGAAACGCTTAAGCAGAAGATTGAGGAGTTCCGTCCCCGCACCACTAGGCTTACCAAGGAGTTCGGCAAGGTCATCATCGACCAGGTGACCATCGACCAGTGCATTGGCGGCGCCCGCGATATCCGCTCCCTGGTAACCGATATTTCCTACCTCGATCCCCAGGAAGGTATCCGTTTCCGCGGCAAGACCATCCCCGAGACCTTTGAAGCTCTCCCCAAGGCCCCGGGCTCAGACTACCCGACGGTCGAGTCCTTCTGGTACTTCCTCCTCACCGGCGATGTCCCGACCCAAGCCCAGGTTGACGAAGTCGTGAAAGAGTGGAAAGTCCGCCAGGTCGTTCCCGAGTACGTATTCACCGCCATTCGTGCCCTGCCGCGCGACAGCCACCCCATGGTGATGCTCTCCGTCGGTATCCTGGCCCTGCAGAAGGACTCCAAGTTCGCCGGTTTCTACAACTCCGGTAAGTTCAACAAGATGGTCGCCTGGGAATACGTCTACGAAGATGCCTATGATCTCGTTGCCCGTATCCCGGTTATCGCCGCATTCATCTATAACCTGAAGTACCGCAACGATCAGCAGAAGCCGATCGACGCATCCGCAGACTGCGGCGCCAACTTCGCCCGCATGATCGGTCAGGTCAAAGAGTACGAGGACGTCGCCCGTATGTACTTCATCCTCCACTCCGACCACGAGTCCGGCAACGTCTCGGCTCACACCACCCACCTTGTCCACTCGGCCCTGTCCGACCCGTACTATGCATACTCCGCCGGCCTCAACGGCCTCGCCGGCCCGCTGCACGGTCTTGCCAACCAGGAAGTTCTCGACTGGACCATCAAGTTCCAGGAGAAGTACTGCAAGGGCGTAGAGCCGACCAAAGAGCTCGTCACCAAGGCCCTCTGGGATACCCTCAATGCCGGTCAGGTTGTGCCGGGTTACGGCCACGCCGTTCTCCGCAAGACCGACCCCCGCTACATGTCGCAGCGCGAATTCTGCCTCAAAACCCCGGGACTTAAGGACGATCCGTTGTTCAAGCTGGTCGCCATGATTTTCGAGACCGCCCCGGGCGTTCTCATGGAGCACGGCAAGGCGAAGAACCCCTGGCCGAACGTCGATGCACAGTCCGGCGTCATCCAGTGGTACTACGGCCTCCGCGAGTGGGACTTCTATACCGTCCTCTTCGGTGTTGGCCGCGCCCTCGGCTGCATGGCGAACATCACTTGGGACCGCGGCCTCGGCTACGCCATCGAGCGTCCGAAGTCGGTTACCACCGCGATGCTCGAGAAGTGGGCTGCAGAAGGCGGCCGCAAGCTGGCCTAATGTGCCCGCAAATTGTCTGAACGCGAAAAGGGGAGGTGCAAATGCACCTCCCCTTTTCATTATTCTAAGCGGTAGTCACCGCAGCACTCATCCAGATCCTACCGTGTGTGGATCAACTGAATACTTCGGCAGTGAAAACGGAGATAGCGGCCCCCTCCATCCAGGAATTTTCGTGAAGTCCTGCCTTGAGGCAGGTTTGACGCAGAAAGGTTTCCCGGTCCCATCCCTGTTCGACTGCCACCTGGGGAAGAAGCACGCCCCGGGAAAAGTTCTTCTCTATGTAGATGCCATGCAGGCCGACTTTGATCGTGTCCGGGGAGGATATGCTCTGGAGCGGGGAAAGAACGGAGATCTCCAGTTCGAAGTCATTCAGATCCGAGGGTTTCATGGGATAGAACCGGGGATCGCGGGTTGCCGCTGCTGCTGCCATCTCCTGAACCTGCTGAAAGAGGGGGATGTCGGCAGTGAAGTTGCCAATGCAGCCACGCAAGGCACCATTGATCTTGATGCAGACAAAGCATCCTCGTTTGGCAAGAAGGTTTGCCTGGGTTACCGTACGAGGAGTTTTTTTCCCGTCTGTTACGGAGGCAACGACGGCTTCGCGGCCGATTTCTAGCAGAAGTTGCTTTTCTTCACTGGTCAATAAGCTCTGCACGCTGTCATCCTCCCTGGTAATTGGTTGCTAATGATTTCTTAACGTAATATATTTGACCGTCGCTTGGCAAGAATTAATGGACTTCCTCAGGAGGAACTCATGGCAAAACGTTACAGGGTACTTGTTGGTGGCGAGTGGGTTGGTGACGGCTGGCCCGGGATTGAGGTTGTCAACCCCTATGACGATTCAGTGATCGGCATTGTTCCCGAGGCAACTGCCGCAGAAGTGGACCGCGCCATTGAGGCTGCACTCAAGGGGGCCGCCGTGATGGCCTCGTTGCCGGCATATAAACGGTCTGACATCCTCAACCGTGCGGCAGATTTCATACTGCGGGACAAGGAAGAGGTGGCGGAAATCATTGCGTGTGAGGCGGGCAAATCGTGGAAATTCGCCCTGTCCGAGGCAGAGCGGAGTTCCGAGACGCTGCGCTTTGCCGCCCTCGAGGCCAAGGCGAGCCACGGGGAACTTGTTCCTATGGATGCTTCGCCGGTATCTGCCGGTCGTTTCGGATTTTACCTGCGCACCCCCATTGGCGTGATCGGGGCGATTACCCCCTTTAATTTCCCCCTGAACCTGGTGGTTCACAAGGTGGCTCCCGCACTTGCCGCAGGCAATGCACTGGTGCTTAAACCCGCCACAAAGACCCCCCTTGCCTCCATCAAGCTTGCTGAAATCCTGATGGAGGCCGGTTTGCCTGCCGGTGCCCTCAACCTGGTCATCGGGAGTGGCGTCACCGTCGGCAACCGCCTCGTTGAGGACGAGCGTCTTGCCATGATCACCTTTACCGGCAGTCCACCGGTGGGAAGGGAGATCAAGGCGCGTTGCGGCCTGAAACGGGTGACCCTGGAACTCGGCTCCAATTCACCCACTATTATCGAGGAGGACGGTGATGTGGATGCCGCGGTCGGCCGCTGTGTCGTCGGAAGTTTTGCCAACTCGGGGCAGGTCTGCATCTCGGTGCAGAGGATATTCGTCCACCGCAACCGCTATGCGGAATTCGTCGACAAGTTTGTTGCCGCAACACGCCAGCTCAAGGTTGGCGACCCCCTGGACAAGGGGTGTGACATCGGGCCGATGATCAGTCGCAAGGAACTTGCCAGGTCGCTGGAATGGCTTGAAGAGGCCAAAAACATGGGGGCTGTCGTTGCTGCCGGTGGCGAGGCGGTCGGCAACTGCCTGCAACCGACCATCCTGACCGGCGTGACCCGAGAGATGAAGGTAATGTGTTCAGAGGTGTTCGCTCCCATCGTCTCAATTCTTCCCTACGATACTTTTGACGAGGCTCTGGATATGGCGGACGACTCGGTGTACGGTCTCCAGGCAGGGGTCTATACCAGTGACATCAACAAGGCGTTCAAGGCCGTCAAAAGACTGGATGTCGGTGGCGTCATCATCAACGACGTGCCCACGTTCAGGGTTGACCATATGCCCTACGGAGGTAACAAGGAGAGTGGTTTGGGGCGCGAAGGGGTGCGTTATGCCATGGAGGAGATGACGAACATCAAAATGGTCTGCATTAATCTGTAACCGCTATTCCACGTGGTGTTTACGACGCAGTCTAACTGGTTGAAATCCCGGGTTAAGGAAAAATTATAGGCGGCTAAAAAAATGTTGACATTTGTTTCAAAGGTAGTATATTTCGCATTTGTTGTGTCCGAAAAACCATGCGCTTCGCGCCATAATGGTAATCAAAAAAGAAAAGAGGTGATTACGTCAATGAAAAAACTGATCTCTTTGGCTCTGTGCCTGACCTTCGCGCTGGCATTCACTGCTGGCTGCAAGAAGAAAGAGGAAGCTCCGGCTCCGGCTCCGGCTGCTGAGCAGAAAGCTCCCGAGCAGAAACCGATGTCTTCTGCCAAGGCTCCTGAGGCTGCCCCTGCTGCTCCGGCTGCCCCTGCTGCTCCGGCTGAGAAGAAGTAATCTCGGTTTCCTGTTTGTTCTGGACGAAAATAGCCTACAGATTTTTTCTGTAGGCTATTTTATTTCCGAGCCAGAAACCCCTTGACATGCATGTGACCACATGATAAATAGACCGGTCTTTGTATATTCTCGTACAGCGATAAACCCTAGGAGGACGTCATGGAAAGAACATTTGCTATCATCAAGCCCGATGCCGTGGAGCGCAAGATAACCGGCAAGGTGCTGGCCAAGATCGAAGAAGCTGGTTTCAGCATAGTGGGTATGAAGAAGATTCATCTGAGCAAGGCCCAGGCGGAAGGGTTCTACTATGTCCACAAGGAGCGCCCCTTCTTCAACGACCTCTGCGCGTTCATGTCGCGTAGCCCCGTGGTGGTGCTGGTGCTGGAGCGGGAAAACGCAATTGCCAAGTGGCGCGAGGTTATGGGAGCGACAAATCCGGCCAATGCAGAGCCCGGAACCATCCGCAAGGAATTCGGGGTCAGCATCGAAGAGAATTCGGCCCATGGTTCCGATGCTCCGGAAACGGCCGCTTTCGAAATTCCCTATTTTTTCAGTCAACTTGAACTGGTCTGAACCGAACTGAACTGAGATCACGATAAGCCCTTCATACGAAGGGCTTTTTCATATCCGTACCCATGGCTAACGTTGACCTGAAAAATTTGACCCTCGCTGACCTCGAAGCCTTCATCGCGGGGCAGGGGAAAGAGCGTTTCCGTGCCCGGCAGATCTTCAAATGGATCTACCAGCAGGGCGTGACCGACTTTGCGTCGATGACCAACCTTTCCCGGGAATTTCGTGCCGAACTGGCTGCTGCCGCTCGCGTCAGCGACCTGCAACCGGAAGTGGTGGAAGTTTCCACGGACGGAACGCGAAAGTACCTCTTCCGTCTGGAAGATGGTGCCCGCGTGGAGTCGGTGCTGATACCGGATGAAGGGCGCAATACCCTCTGCATCTCCAGCCAGGTCGGTTGCGCCATGGCATGCGAGTTCTGTCTCACCGGTACCTTCCGGTTTACCCGCAACCTGACCACTGCGGAAATTGTCAACCAGGTCTGTAGCGTGAAACGGGACGCCGATATACGGAATATCGTCTTCATGGGGATGGGGGAACCGCTGGCAAACCTGGACAATGTCGTCCCTGCCATCAAGGTACTCATCGACAACGACGGTCTGCAGTTCTCGAACCGCCGGGTGACGGTCTCTACCTCCGGCCTTGTTCCTGAACTGGACATTCTCGGGGCATCGGTTACGGTCAATCTGGCCGTTTCCCTCAACGCCACCACCGACGAGTTGCGTGACCGGATCATGCCGGTCAACCGCAGATACCCTCTCAAGGAGCTGCTTGCCGCCTGCAAGCGCTTTCCCCTGCCGTCCCGCCGCTATATTACCTTCGAATACGTGCTTATCAGGGATCTGAACGATACCCTCGATGATGCGCGCAGGTTGGTCAAGCTCGTGAGCGATATCCCCTGCAAGATCAACCTGATTGCGTTCAACGAGCATGAGGGGTGCTCTTTCCGGGCGCCCACCCAGGAGGCTATAGATCGCTTCCACAAATACCTGCTGGACAAACACTTCACCGTCATTACCCGGGCAAGCCGGGGAGGCGATATCTCGGCTGCCTGTGGGCAGTTGAAGGGGCGGCTGGAATCCGCTCAAGGTTCAACGCTCTAAATTCAGCGTTCAAATCCACATCAGGCTCGATACAAGGGGGCGGAAATGACGGAACAGATTGTCGGTGTCATCGGTGGCAGCGGGCTCTATGAGATGGAGGGGCTGACGGATATTCAGAGGGTGACGGTCGACACGCCGTTCGGCGCTCCCTCCGACGAATTTGTCACCGGCATGCTGGACGGGGTGCGGATGGTATTTCTCCCCCGCCATGGTCGGGGACATCGCCTCCTCCCTTCGGAGGTGAACTACCGGGCAAACATCTACGGCATGAAGAAACTCGGGGTAGAGCGGATCATCTCCGTTTCGGCCGTGGGAAGCATGAAGGAGGATATCCCGCCGGGGGATATCGTCATCCCCGACCAGTTCATTGATCGCACCAAGGGGGTCAGAAAGGACACCTTTTTCGGCGATGGCGTCGTGGCCCATGCGGGCTTTGCCGACCCGGTCTGCGGTTCCCTTTCGGACATCCTCTACACGGCTGCACGTGCGGCGGGAGCCACCGTGCACAAGGGTGGCACGTATGTCTGCATGGAGGGACCCGCATTCTCGACCCGCGCCGAGTCCCTCCTCTATCGGTCCTTCGGTGTTTCGGTCATCGGCATGACCAACCTGACCGAGGCGAAGCTGGCCCGTGAGGCGGAGATATGCTACGGTACCATTGCGCTTTCCACCGACTACGACTGCTGGCACGAACATCACGACGATGTGACCGTCGATGCGATCGTCGCCATCATCAAGCAGAATGTGGCCATGGCCAAGAACATCATACGCCATGCCGTTGCCGAGATCGGTGGCGAGCGCAGCTGTTCCTGTGCAACGGCCATGCAGTTCTCCATAATCACCGAAAAGTCGCACATCCCTGAGGGGACGCGCCAGAAACTCGATCTGATAATCGGAAAATACCTTTAAGCGAGGAGACAGCCTCATGGGCATTGTCGTTGTCGGTACGGTGGCATTCGATACGGTGGAAACACCTTTCGGCAGGGGGGAGAATGTGCTCGGTGGTTCGGCCACCTATTTCTCCACATCGGCAAGCTTTTTCACCGATGTCTCGCTGGTGGCGGTGGTGGGAGAGGATTTTCCCGAAGAGCATGTGCGGTTCCTCCGCTCCCGAGATATAGATGTCAGCGGATTGGCGTGCATCCCCGGCAAGACTTTCCACTGGACAGGCCGCTATGGCTACGACCTGAACGAGGCCCAGACCCTCGATACCCAGCTCAACGTCTTGACCCAGTTCCGTCCCGACCTTCCCGAAGCATATCGGGAGGCAGACTATCTCTTTCTGGCCAATATCGATCCCGACCTCCAGCTTGAAGTGCTCGACCAGGTGCGACATCCCCGGTTGGTGGCATGCGATACCATGAATTTCTGGATATCCTCCAAGCCGGAAGCACTGAAAAAGGTGCTGCAACGGGTGGATATGGTGGTCATCAACGAAGGAGAGGCACGCCAGTTCACCGGCGAGGCGAATCTGGTCAAGGCGGCCCGGCAGATTGTCTCTCTCGGCTGCAAACGGCTGGTGGTCAAGCGGGGTGAGTACGGTGTGCTGATGTTCACGGCATCATCCATCTTCGCAGCACCCGCCTATCCGCTGGAAGAGGTGTTCGACCCGACCGGGGCCGGCGATACCTTTGCCGGAGGGATGATGGGGTATCTTGCCAATACGGGAAACCTCTCCGACGAGGGAATACGCCAGAGTATCGTCTTCGGCAGCGTCATGGCATCCTTCAACGTGGAGGATTTCAGCCTCAATCGTCTGAAAAGCCTGGACTACCGCGAGATCGAGGAGCGCTACCGTACCTTTAGGTCCATGACCCATTTCGAAGGTCTTGACGGCTGAACATACCACTCCGCCTGCGTTCGCCCGGCACCGTGATTGACAGGACCGTGCAAATCTGGTAATTTCCACATCCGGAAGCTATTATCTCCTTACGGATAAACGTTTGCGGCTCCGGTGCGCATTGCCGGCAAGGTGCCCCGACCCGTCGGGACAAGGAGTGAACGTGAAGCTCTTCAAGCTCATCGGCATCTTGATTCTTTCCTCTCTCTGCCTTTCCTGTGCGGTGAATTCCGCCACTGCCAAAAAGGCATCCTACCATTACCAGATGGGTCTTTCCAATTTCACGGAAGGGAATTACACCAGCGCACTGGTCGAGTTCACCGAGGCGGAAAAACTCACGCCGGATGACCCGGAACTCCTCTATTATCTGGGCAGGACCTATTTCGAAAAGAAGAAATACGACCTCGCCGAACAGCGATACCTGAAATCCCTGGCCTTGAAGCCGAATAATTCCAGCGCCCGCAATGACCTTGGGGTTGACTATCTGGAGATGAAACGCTGGGACGATGCGATCATCCAGTTCAAGATAGTGTCGGAAGACATATTTTTCCAAAACCAGGAGGCTGCCAGTGTCAATCTGGGCATAGCCTAT
The DNA here is from genome assembly GCF_018476905.1 of Geomobilimonas luticola. GTDB lineage: Bacteria > Desulfobacterota > Desulfuromonadia > Geobacterales > Geobacteraceae > Geomobilimonas > Geomobilimonas luticola. The sequence goes on along the minus strand of NZ_JAHCVK010000004.1, from coordinate 133,660 downwards.
TTCAACAAGGGGGATTATCCCCGCGCTCTGTCCGTCCTGCGCTCGGTCGTCGGCAACAATCCCCGTGAACCCCGGGCCCGGCTCAACCTGGGCAAGGTTTATTTCGCCATGGACAAGATCGATCTGGCGATTGGAGAGTACAACCGGGCGATCGAGCTCAACAGCAATTATGCCAATGCCCACTATAACCTCGGACTTGCCTACCTGAAGCAGAAGGAAAACAGGGCTGCCGCGACCGCTTTTCGCGAAGTGCTGCGCATTGCCCCCGAGTCCGAGCTTGGTCAACTCGCCAGGGAGTACCTCGATGTGCTCAAGTGAGGGGCGGCTTGTCTGACCCGGTTCCCGGCCATAACGGCGAAAAGCCGGTTGGAGCTTACCTGCGGCAAACCCGCGAGGCGCGCGGGCTGCATCTGGACGATGCAGCCCGGATAACCCGCATCGGAAAAAATTATCTAGTCGCCCTCGAAGAGGAGAGGTTTGACAAGCTTCCCAATGCTGCCTATGTCAAGGGGTTCCTGCGCATTTATGCCAGCTTCCTGGGGCTTTCGGGCGATGCCGTTGTGGCGATGTACGAGCGTGACACCTCTCCTCAGCCTGTCCGGACAGTCATCGAGAAGAAGCCGGCCCGACAGGAACTCCCCCCGAAGCGCGGCAAGGGGCGCTGGCTCATACCATCCATACTCCTTTCCCTGGTTCTCGTGGCAGCATATTTCTTCGATGATAAAGGGGCGAAACAGCTTCCCCCCCAGACCCCTGTCCCGTCTCCCGTGGCAAGCGTGCCGGTTCCGGTGCAGACGGTCAGAACTTCCGCGACGGTCGCCGCAACTCTCCCGGCAACGTTACCCGAACCTTCCCTTCCCGAGGTTACCATTACCCCTTCCGAGCAGTCGGGGAACGGGATTGTTCTGCGCCTCAAGATAAATCAGGACAGCTGGTTGAATATTACTATCGATGGTGCTGTTTCCCAGCAGTACGACCTGAAGGCAGGGGACCTGATCGAGTGGAAGGGGGAGCGGATTTTCACTCTTGACTTGGGGAATGCCGGCGGCATCGAAGGAGAATTCAACGGGAAGCCCCTCAAACCCTTTGGCGCGCAGGGGGAGGCCGCCCATGTTGAACTCAAGGCGGAGGGTGCGTGACGGATTCGCTTTGCTGAACGGGGAAGATGTGACGGGCTAGAACCAACGGAGCAGATGACTTAACGACAAGGAGATTGCAGCGTATGCAACTGGCGGCGCGTTGTCGAAAATGCGGCAGGGTGATGAAGAGTGAGCGGGTGGACAGCTATCGGATCAAAATGACCTGCAGTTGCGGTTTTTCCGATTTCCGGACAATGACGGAGAAGGTTAAGACCGTCAATCCCTTTTATCAGAAGGCAATCTTCACCCCCTTCATCGAAAGCGAAAAGGGGAAAATGGTGTTGACCATGCAGAAGGCCAACCGGGAGCATCTGGAGATCATCTCCCTGGAAGAGATCAGCATGCTCGTCTCGTCCGACTTCGATCTCCCCCAGGTGCTTCAGAAAGTGGCCCAGAAAATGGCCGGTCAGCTCAGGGTCAGCGTATGCAACATCTATCTGGCCGAAGGGGATGAACTGGTCCTGGCAGCAACACACGGTTTCGATACGGGGTTTGTCGGCAAAATCCGCATTAAGGTCGGGGAAGGGATCACGGGCACCGTTGCCCGCGACAAGCAGTACATAGCCCTCAGCAGCGCATCCCAGGACCCGCGTTACAAGCTCTTCCCCGAATTGCAGGAAGAGAAATACAATGCAATGCTTTCGTTTCCCGTTGCGGACAAAAGCGATGTCTACGGCGTCATCAACCTCAACTCGACGGCCCTGAAAACCTTTTCCGATGATGAGATATACTTTGTATCCATCATAGCCAACCTCATCCTGACAGCTGTCAAGCTGCGGCAGAGGGTTGCACATGGGAAAACGGGTCTGTAAACCTGCCTTGACAGGGTATAACTCCATGCTAGACTGAATCAGAACTATGATATCATCAGCATGGAGATTGCTTTGCAGCGAGACCAGAAGAGAATCCTCGTCGTAGACGATGAAGAAAACGCCCGCATCGGTCTGTCCCGCCTCCTCGCCAAAGAAGGATTTCTTGTCGACAGCGTATCCAACGGTTACGAGGCCCTTAACTACTTGCGACAACAGGACGTCAACCTTATCGTGACCGATATCAACATGCCCGAGATGAACGGCATCAACTTTCTCAAGGAACTGAACAAGAGTTTTCCCAAGAGCAACGTGATCATGGTCACCGCATACGGCGGGGTCGAATCTTATATCGAGGCCATGAATCTCGGTGCGTTCGAATACATCAACAAGCCGGTAAAGATGGAAGAACTGAAATCGATTCTCAAGAAGATATTCAAGGAAACCAACCACTAGCCTTTCTCATTTCTGCCACGGGGGTATCACCATGCATCTGGAAAAGATATTGTTCGCTACCGATTTTTCCGAAAATTCCGAACACGCCTTCGAGTATGCCCTCTCTCTGGCGCGGCAGTTCAATGCCAAGCTCTACCTGGTCCATGTCATCAACGAACCGGTCGACCTGCGGGGCTTTTATGTACCCCACATCTCTTTCGAAAAACTGGAAAAAGAGATCGAGGAAGGTGCGGAAAAGATGATGCAGAAGTTCTGCCAGGCAAAGTTGAAAGATTTCTCCAACTACGAGTCGTCGATCATTGCCGGTATCCCCTACGAGGAAATCATGAAAAAGGCCGAGGCTGAGAATATCTCGCTCATCGTTCTGGGGACCCAGGGGCGCAAGGGGCTTGACCACTTTCTGTTCGGCAGCACCGCCGAGCGGGTGGTCAGAAGTGCCAAGTGCCCGGTAATGACCGTCCGTCTCCCCTGACGTTAAAGGTCGCCTCTGAGGCGCACGATTCAGGGCAGCGGCCGCTGCCCTTTTTTTTTCCTGTCGATCCAGACCAGACTGAACAGACAAGATTGAAACTCTGGCCCCTTATGACAGAAATCACGCAGAAATCCAGGAAAATACTGATCATCGATGACGAGAAAGTCATTCTTGACCTTACCTCCATCATCCTGAGAAACCGCGGCTATCAGGTGTTTACCGCCCAGGACGCCATGGCCGGCCTGGAGATTGTGGAGGCGCAGCAGCCGGAGCTTGCCCTGCTCGATTACATGATGCCGGGCATGGATGGCCTCACCACCCTCAGGGAAATCAGGAGGCGTTTCCCCGACACCTACGTGATCATGTTCACCGGCAAGGGTAACGAAGAGATTGCGGTTGAGCTGATGAAGGCCGGCGCCTCCGATTACCTGCTCAAGCCGTTCAACAATCAGGACCTGGCCGAACGGATCGAAAACGTCCTTCATATCCGGGAGATCGAGATCAACAACCGGGAACTGCTCCGGGAGCGGGAGCATCTCCTGGCGGAGATCGAGGCGTGGAACCATGAGCTGGAGACCCGGGTCCAGGAAAAGTCCGAGGCCCTGCAGCGAGCCCAGGCGGAGATCGTCCAGGCGGAAAAGCTTGCCACACTGGGCTATCTGTCTGCGGGGATGGCCCACGAGATCCGGAATCCCCTCAACTCCATCACCCTGTTCGTGCAGCTTATCAAGAGCGGTCCTGAAGAACCGGAAAAACTGGAATACATCGACAAGATCCTCAAAGAAATCGACCGGATCGACAGTATTCTCCGCAAACTCCTCGATGCATCTAAGCGTCCGCGATACGAGATACGTGAGGTGCGGGTCGACCAGGTAATCGACGGCATCCTGGACATATTCAAACCCCAGATCGAGGTCAAGCGGGTAACGGTAGAGCGGCGTTATCACCGCGTGCCACCGGCAGTCCCGGCAGATGCCTCCGAAATCGAGCAGATATTCACCAACCTGTTTCTCAACGCCCTGCACGAGATGCCCGAAAACGGCATCCTTGGCGTAGAACTGGATCATGATGACCATGAGATAACCATCCGGGTAAGCGATACCGGGCCGGGTATCCCCGTGGAAAATCTTCCCAATATCTTCGACCCCTTTTTTACCACCAAGAGCAGCGGTACCGGCATGGGGCTGGCGGTGGTCCTCCGGATCGTCAAGACCTACAAGGGGAAAATCGAGGTGGAAAAAACCGGAGAAACCGGCACCACCTTCCGTATAAGGCTTCCCCTCCGCGCCACCTAGCCCTGTTTACCCTTTTCTTTTAAGGTGCTTTTTTGTATGATGCGGGCATCTGAACCCCCCGTGAGGTTGCGATGGAACCCCTCTGCAGAAAAGTCCTCCTTATCGATGACGATCCTTTTTTTCTCAAGGTACTGTCCGATGCTTTTTCCCAGAACGGGTTCCAGGTCGTTACCGCCGACGACGGCATAGCCGGCATCAAGGCCTTCGTTGACAATGCTCCGGACGTGGTCATTTCCGACCTCATCATGCCGCGCATGGGAGGTGTCAGCACCTGCATGGAAATCAAGCGTCTGGCCGGTAACCGGGAGCCGGTCATCATCCTGCTCACCTCCATGTTCAGGGGAGCACCCCACGAGCACGAGATACCGGAGATGGGAGCCAGGGTCCATATCCCCAAATCCACCAATCCCCTCGATATCGTCATCATTGTCGAACAGCTGCTGGAGCGTCATCAATACAGACCTGCCTCCAGCTGACGGTCCTTATGCCCTTTCTGCTGCGCAATCTCATTCTCAATCTGGATGAAGCCGAGGAACAGCTCAAGTTCAGGCTGTGCGACCGCTTTGGTCTGCACACGACGGCGATCCGGTCGCTCAGCCTCGTGCGGAAGGGGATCGACGCCCGCAAGAAACCCCGCATCAAGTTCGTCTGCACGGTAGAATTCACCCTTGACGACGAAGGGGCATTCTGGAGCCGTTACGGCGATGATCCTGACCTGGAGAGGATCCATCCTCAGCCGGAAGCAGCACTTCCCCGGTTGACGACGTCCCGGCGGATCGTGATCGTCGGCGCCGGACCGGCGGGGCTGTTCACCGCACTGCGGCTTGCCGACTACGGCCTTTCCCCCCTGCTCCTGGAGCGGGGAAAACCGGTTCAGGACCGGGTCAGGGACGTACAGTCCTTCTGGAGCGGGGGGGAGCTCGACCCGGAGAGCAACGTCCAGTTCGGCGAAGGTGGAGCGGGGACCTTTTCCGACGGCAAACTGACGACCCGGGTGAAAGACCCGAACATCCGTTATGTTCTCGACCGGTTGGTCCGCTTCGGAGCCCCTCCGGAGATACTCTGTCTGGCGAAGCCCCATATCGGCACCGACCGGCTGCGCGGTGTGGTCGCATCCCTTCGCGGTCACCTGGAGGCACAGGGAGTGACGGTCCGCTTTCAGAAGCGGCTCAGCGGCCTTGTGGCCGATGCCGGCAGTCTGGCAGGCGTCATAATTGATGGGCGCGAGGAATATCCTTGTGATATACTGGTGCTTGCTCCTGGGCACAGTGCCCGCGATACCTACGGGATGCTGGCGGAATGCCGGGTTCTCATGGAGCCCAAGCCGTTCGCCATCGGGGTACGGGTGGAACATCCCCAGGAGCTGATCAACCGGATCCAGTATGGCCTTGCGGCCCATCCCCGGCTCCCCCCGGCCGATTACCAGCTGACCTACAACAATCCCCGCACCGGCAGGTCCGCCTATTCCTTCTGCATGTGCCCAGGGGGGGTGGTAGTGGCGGGCGCCTCGGAGGCGGGTGGGGTGGTGACCAACGGCATGAGCGGCCATCTCCGCAATGCCCCCTTTGCCAACAGCGCGCTGGTGGTGACGGTGGGACGGGGGGATTTCCCCGGCGGCGGACCACTGGCGGGGGTGGAGTTCCAGCGGCATTGGGAACAGCTGGCGTTTCGCCATGGTGGAGGGAATTACCGGGCTCCGGCCCAGAACATGCTGGCGTTTCTCGGTCAGCCGGGTTCCCATCCACTTACCTCTTCCTATCTGCCGGGGGTGCGGGAGACCGATCTTGCCCAGGTTCTGCCGGACTATGTGGTTGCGACTCTGCGGGAAGGGTTGGCCCATTTCGACCGGAAGATGCGGGGATTTGTCACCGGCGAGGCGACCCTGACCGGCGTGGAGACGCGGACGTCGGCTCCGCTCCGGATCGTACGGGGTGACGATTTCCAGTCGGTATCGTTGAAAGGACTCTACCCTGCCGGCGAGGGTGCAGGGTATGCCGGGGGGATCATGAGCGCCGCCCTGGACGGCATCCGGGTGGCTGACGCAATCGCCGACAGTCTGAAGTGAAGACATCAAACCGAAATGAAAGCGGAAAATCGAATTGCCAGGGCTACAGAGGATAACCAGGATAAAACCCGATAATCATCTTTTGCATGATGTGACCGTTTCAAGCCTGTTACTTCTTCGGGATTTTCTCTGTGACCTCCGTGGTAAAATCGTTTTTGAGCACTAAAGGAGAGAGATTTGCGCAAAACATACGTAGCCGATATCAGGGAACGGGACCAGGTGGACGCGGTCTTTCTCGTCAAGGACAAGATCACGGCCATGGCCAAGAACGGCAAGCCGTACCTGACGCTTCGCCTCATGGACAAGAGCGGCGAGGTTGAGGCCAAGGTATGGGACAACGTGGACACCCTGGCGGCCACCTTCGAACGGGACGATTTCATCTCCATCCGGAGCAAGGCGACGGTCTACCTGGGCAAGATGCAGCTGATTATCTCCGAACTCCGGCGGATTCCGGACGAGGAAGTGGAACTGGCGGACTTCCTCCCCGAAACGGACCGGAACATCAAGGAGATGGAGGTCGAACTGACGGCGCTCCTCGCGTCCCTGACGGACGACAACATCCGCAGGCTTCTCGCGGCCTTTTTCGACGACCCGGAACTCATGGCCTCCTACCGACTTGCGCCGGCGGCCAAGGGGATGCACCACGTCTATCTGGGGGGGCTCCTCGAACATTCTCTTGCAGTGGCCAGGCTGGTGGACAGCATCGTGCCGCTCTATACGGGAATCAATCGCGATCTCCTCATTGCCGGGGCGCTGCTCCACGACGTGGGAAAGGTGCGGGAGATGGCGTACCAGCGCTCTTTCGACTACACTGACGAGGGAAAACTCCTCGGCCACATCACCATCGGCGTGGAGATGATCCAAGAGAAGCTCGTCACCCTTCCCGGGTTTCCGCCGGAACTGGCCATGCTCCTCAAGCACATGCTCCTCTCCCACCACGGCCAGTACGAATTCGGTTCTCCCAAGCGTCCCAAGACCCTTGAGGCGACCATTCTTAACTATCTCGACGATCTCGATTCCAAGATCAACGGCATCCGTACCCATATCCGGAAGGAGCCGGACAATCCGTCCCGCTGGACCGCCTACCACCGCCTCTATGACCGCTATTTCTTCAAGGAGAACGGTCTTGAAGGGGAAGAACCGCCGCTGCCGGTGGAGATGGTTCCCGAAGAGCCGACACCTCCTCCCCGCGAGCATGTCAGGGAGAAAGAACGGAAAAGCTTTCACAACAACCCCTTCGAGCAGTTGAAGGAAAAGAACCTGGACCTGTTCTGACGGGCATTGTATTGAACAACGTACGCGAGGGAAGCAATGATATTTGAAACTGTTGTGGTCGGTCCGCTGGAGGTAAACTGTTTCATCCTCGGCTGTGCGGAGACCGGCGAGGGGGTGGTGATCGATCCGGGCGCGGACGGTGAGCGGATCCTGGCTGCCGTTAACCGCCTCGGGCTGAAGATCAGCCATGTCATCAACACCCACGGTCACTTCGACCATGTAGGGGGGAACAGGGCTGTCCTGGCAGCCACCGGCGCCCAGCTCCTCATCCACGGGGGGGACGTCCATTTCCTGGCCCGTGCCGCAGACGTGGCTGCCATGTACAACCTCGTCACGGAGAACTCTCCCCGTCCCGACCGGGCGCTGGAGGATGGCATGACCATCACGTTCGGGACGCATTCCCTCAAGGTGCTCCATACGCCGGGGCATACGCCGGGGGGGTGCTGCCTCTATCTGGCGAAAGAGGGGATCGTCATTACGGGGGATACCCTCTTTGCCGACGGGGTCGGGAGGACCGATTTCCCCGGCAGTTCCCACCAGGCGCTGATGGAGAGCATCCGCAACCAGCTCCTGACCCTGCCGGACGAGACCCGCGCCTATCCGGGGCATGGGCCATCCACCACCATCGGCCATGAGCGGCTGCACAATCCGTACATCACTTGATGGAGCGGAGGGCGGAAGGTTTGCTGTGGGGAAGGAAGAAAATATTTCGAACCTATCCTGGTTTCCGTGTTGAGGGAGGGAGCATGCTGAAGGATAAAGTGGTAATTCTCGGCGTCACCGGCGGGATCGCCGCCTACAAAGCGGTGGAGCTCCTCCGTCTGCTGACCAAGGCCGGCGCCACCGTCCACGTCGTCATGACCCGGTCGGCGACGGAGTTCGTGGCCCCGCTCACGTTCCAGACCCTTTCCATGAACCCGGTCCACACGGAGCTGTTCAACCTCATCTCCGAGCAGGAGATCGGCCACATCTCCCTGGCCGACCGGGCGGACCTGTTCATCATCGCCCCCGCCACCGCCAACGTCATCGGCAAGCTGGCCCACGGCATCGCCGACGACATGCTCACCACCACGGTCATGGCGACGAAGGCACCGGTCCTCATCGCCCCGGCCATGAACGTCAACATGTACCAGAACCCGCTCTACCAGGAGAACGAGGCGCGGCTCAAGGCCCACGGTTACCTCTTTGTGGAGCCTTCCCGGGGGATGCTTGCCTGCGGCTGGGAGGGTGAGGGAAAACTGCAGGAGCCGGCGGCCATCTTCGAAGCGGCCCTGGCGGTCCTGACTCCCAAGGATCTGGCGGGAAAGCATGTGCTGGTGACAGCCGGACCGACCCGGGAAGAGCTGGACCCGGTACGCTTCATCAGCAACTACTCCTCGGGCAAAATGGGGTATGCCATTGCCCGGGCGGCCAGCCGCCGTGGCGCACGAGTCACCCTGGTGACGGGTCCGACCTGCCTCGACGCCCCCTGGGGGGTGGAGACCATTCACGTCACCAGTGCCCGGGAGATGCGGGATGCCGTGCTGGAACGGTATGCATCAACCTCCATCGTCATCAAGGCGGCGGCAGTGGCGGATTACCGCCCTGCCCGGCGTGCGCCGGACAAGGTCAAGAAGAGCGACCAGCCCGAAACCATCGAACTCGTGCGTAATCCCGACATCCTGGCGGAACTGGGTGCGAACAAGGGGGGGCAGCTTCTGGTCGGCTTTGCCGCCGAGACCGAAAGCCTCCTGGAGAACGCTGGCAAGAAGCTGAACGAGAAAAACCTGGACCTCGTCGTGGCCAACGATGTTGGCCAGGTGGGGGCCGGCTTCAACGTGGACACCAATATCGCCAGGCTCCTCTACCGCGACGGCAGGGTAGAAGAGTTGCCCCTCATGGGGAAGGATGCACTGGCGGACGTGATTCTCGATCGGGTGAGGGACGTGAAAAGTAAAAAGTAAAAAGTGAGGGTGAAAGGTTATTCGGTGGAGAGTATGCGGAGAAGCTGGTCGGGCTCCCATATCGCCTCGCGCAGCTTCCCCTTCATTCCGTCCAGCTGCTCCAGTGCCTGTTCCTTGGTCAGCTTGCCGCTCCGGTAGAGGAGCCGCAGGTTCTTGCGCACCGCCTCGGCGGTCACCAGCGCCCGTTCGCCGGTGGGGTCGGCGTGGAAGTAGCGTGATTCCTCCATCTCGTTGAGGAAGTCGAACACCGCTTCCTGGGCGAGCCCCATGTACTCCTCCCGGTCGCTCTCTTCAAGGTTGTAGCGGGAAGTGTCGCTCAGGGTCTGCAGCACCTGCTGCCATTTTTCCAGCCGGCTCACCAGGAGGATGGAGTTGAATATCCGCTTGTTGGTGCCAAACGAGAAGATGGTGTCCGACAGGACCTTGCGCAGCATGGCGTCGTTGGCCCGGTAGTTTTCCTGGGAGATCTTCCGGGCGGTCTCCCATATCTCCCGCTCCACGAAGTTCTCGAAGCGCATCTCCCAGTAGGCATGTTTCAGGGTCAGGCTTGCGAAGCTCCGCATCACCTTGAACGGAACGAAATAGTTGTGGGCGATGGTGTCGGCGGCCAGGTGGGAGAGGTAGCCGTAGGCGCAGGCCTTCTGGGGATCGGGGCCGGCGTACCCCAGGACCTTCATGCCGACTTGCCAGCGATGGCAGTGAAGAAGATAATGGGTGAATTTCTTGCCGATGGTGATGTCGGCGGCGAGGCAGCCGTAGAGGAAGTCGTAGGGGTACGCGCCGATGACGGCTGCTACGGCGGGACGGACTGCCGTCAGGTTATTCAGTACCGCAGTTCCCAGCTGCAGGTGAATACCACCCCCCCAGGCCAGGGCGTCGGCGGGGGTGCATATGATAAGCAGCAGCGCTGCCCCGATGAATAACATAGGGGCAAATGATATTGAATATTTACGCAAATGTAAAGGGGTTTGGGATGACGGCGGATGGATCTACGGCCGACCTGGTCGCCTCGCTGAAGGCGTACCTGGAGGAACTGAAGGAGAGCGGCGTGGACGGACTGCCATGGGCTCCTCCGCAGGGGAATGCACCGGTTCCGGCCAAGGCAGGTACGGGAGAAGAAGTCCCTGTGCCCATTGCCGGTGTGCCGGTTGAAGGCGAGAGTCTTGACCGGATCAGGGGAGACCTGGGGGAGTGCCAGCGGTGCGCCCTTGGCGGGACCAGGACCACTCTCGTGTTCGGAGTGGGGAATCCCCGGGCCAGGATCGTCTTCGTCGGTGAGGCGCCAGGCCGGGATGAGGATCTGCAGGGGGAACCGTTCGTGGGGGAAGCGGGGCAGCTTCTGAACCGCATCATCACTCGCATGGGGCTGAAGCGGGAGGACGTCTACATCTGCAATGTCCTTAAGTGCCGCCCGCCGGGAAACCGGAACCCGGAACCCCACGAGATCGATCAGTGCGGGCCGTTCATGCTCCGCCAGGTGAAGGCGATTGCCCCCGAGGCCATAGTAACGCTCGGCACCTTTGCCACCCAGACCCTCCTGGGGACGAAGGCCCCCATCTCGAAGCTGCGCGGCAAGTTTCACGATTACCACGGCATCCCCCTCATGCCGACCTTTCATCCTTCGTTTTTGCTGCACAATAAAAAGGATACGAGTAAGTTCTGGAATGTCTGGGATGACATGGTGCAGGTACTGCAGAAACTCGATATGACGGTGCCTGACGTCAAGCGGAAAGAGTGATGTTTAGGGATAGCATGGGAGGAGGAGTCGTGTACAAGAAAGTCTACGAAGAGCCGATGACCGCAGGAGTGCCGCTGCCGTTCCGATTGCCGGAATGGATCGCCTGCGCGCCGTTCGAGGAGTACCTGGGGATGGATATCCAGGAGGCGCGGGATGGCAGGGCGGTGCTGACCATGCCGTTCAAGGTGAAGCTGGCCCAGGGGAAGGGGCTCATGCACGGCGGGGCGGTGACGGCCCTGGCCGACACGGCGGTAGCCATGGCGATCAAGAGCGTCCTGCCGGAGGATACCCACTTTGCCACTATCGATCTGGGGCTCAAGTTCCATGCCCCGGTGCGGGGGGGTACGGTGAAGGCGGTGGCTCGGGTGGCGGAGCGGGACGACCGGACCATCCGGGGGGAGGCAGAAGTCTTCGACGAGGACGGGACGAAGGTAGCGACTTTTCACTCGGTGTTCAAGGTCAAAAAATAGATCATAGGCGAATCCTGTATGCGCTCGCCGTCAGGGGCAATTACAAGATCGTTTTCCGTTGTCGCGAGAATGATAAGGGCATCCGTTGGATGCCCTTTTTTCGTGCCCGTAATAACCGGGGAACCTTCGGAATTGTATTTCCCGGGAAGAATTGTAAGCTTGTACCCATGGCAGCAGTCAGCGATCAGGAGGTATACCATGGCAAAAGAGCGGCTGGTTGTTATCGGCGGCGATGCAGCGGGGATGAGTGCCGCATCCCAGGCTAAACGTCGCCGTCCCGATCTGGAGATCGTCGTATTCGAGAGGAGTCCCCACACCTCGTTTTCCGCCTGAGGGATTCCCTACTATGTCGGCCGGGTTGTCGACAGGGAAGAGTCACTCGTTATCCGCACTCCGGAAAAGTTCCGGGACCGGGATGGAATCGACGTCAGGATTCTCCACGAAGTTGAAGAAATCGATGCGACTGGGGGGAAGGTACGGGTGCGCGACCTGCGGAGTGGCCGCGTTGTATGGGAACCGTATGACCACCTCGTGATCGCCACCGGCGCGGTGCCGATCTGCCCGGACCTTCCCGGATCTGACGCCGTGGCCATCTGCGGGGTGAATACGCTGCAGAGCGGTATCGAACTGCGCCGGATCCTGGACGACGGAGGTGCAAAAAAGGGAGTTGTCGTGGGGGGGGGCTACATAGGGCTGGAGATGGCGGAAGCCCTGGTCAGGCGCGGCCTGGAAGTGTCGCTGATAGACAGGTCTGCCGAGGTGATGGGGACCCTCGATGATGACATGGGGCAGCTGGTTTCCCAGGCACTGCGGGATTTCGGGGTGACCCTCTACCTGGAGGAAGCTCTCACGGGATTCGATACAGCAGGAGGAAAAGTCACGGGAGTGGTGACCGACAAGCGGAGCCTTCCGGTCGACATCGTGGTACTCGGCCTCGGCGTGCGGCCCAATACGGCGCTTGCCGCCGCGGCGGGCATCCCTCTCGGGGAGAAGGGTTCGATCCGGGTGAACGGGCGGATGGAAACCGGCATGGCCGGCGTATGGGCGGCAGGGGATTGCGCCGAGTCGTTCCATCTGGTCAGCCGCAGACCCTTCTATATAGCTCTCGGCACCGTCGCCAACCGCCAGGGGCGGGTAGCGGGCATCAACCTGGGAGGTGGCTACGCCACGTTTCCCGGGGTAGTGGGAACCGCGGTCACAAAAATCTGCCAGGTGGAAGTTGCCCGTACCGGCCTTCAGGAAAAGGAACTCGGGATGTTGGGCATCGAGTGGGCAAGCGCCGTAATCAAGAGCCGGACCAAGGCGGGGTACTTCCCCGGTGCCGGGGAAATAACGGTGAAGGTGCTGGCTGAAAAGGGTAGTGGCCGCCTGCTGGGAGGCCAGATCGTCGGGATGGAAGGTTCGGCCAAGCGGATAGACACCCTGGCGACCTGTCTTCATGCCGGCTTGACGGTGGAGGAGATGATCAATCTCGATCTCGGCTACGCGCCCCCCTTTTCACCGGTCTGGGATCCGGTCGTGACCGCTGCGCGCGAGGTGGTCAAGAAGCTTTAACGGATAGAGGAGCCATCCAGAGGGATAGCCGTCCAAGGTACTATCACACAACACGATCAGGGAGGTTCAGATGAAACTGTCATTCCACGGTGCCGACCAGGATGTCACCGGCTCCTGCCACTTGGTTGAATGCGCGGGGAAACGGATCCTCATCGATTGCGGCCTTTTCCAGGGTGGGCGCGAGCTTGACGAGGACAATGCGGAACCCTTTGGTTTCGATCCGGCCGGTATCGACTTCCTGCTGCTCACCCATGCGCACCTTGACCACTGCGGTCGCGTACCCCTCCTGGTCAAGCGGGGCTTTCGCGGCGAGATCATCACGACCCCGGCATCGCGGGAACTGGCCCGGATGGTGATGCTGGATTCCGGTAACCTGCAGGAAGAAGAGGCACAGGGGAAGCAGCGCCACGCCGCTCGGCGGGGAAATCGCGAAGAGGTCATCGAACCTCTGTACACCGAGCAGGACGCCCTGTACAGCCTCGACTTCTTCGGCAGGGCAGCCGGCTACGGTCAACCTATGGATCTGGCTCCCGGCGTACGGGCGACCTTTATCGATGCCGGCCACATCCTTGGTTCAGCGTGCATTTTTCTTGAGCTGACGGAAAACGGCCGGCAGCGGGGGGTGCTTTTCTCCGGCGATCTCGGCAATAACGGCCGGCCGGTGGTGCGGGATCCGGCACCGCCCCCCCGCTCCGACGTGGTGGTCATGGAGACCACCTACGGGGACCGGCTGCACAAGCCGCTGGAGCCGTCGGTCGAGGAGCTGTACGAGGCGATTAACGATACGTTCAGGCGCGGCGGCAACGTCGTGATCCCGACCTTTGCGCTGGAACGGGCCCAGGAGCTCCTGTACTACCTGCGAGAAGGAGTGGACCAGGTGCGCCTGCCACGCTCGATGCCGGTCTTCCTGGACTCGCCCATGGCGATTTCCGCCACCGCGGTCTTCGGGCGCCATCCCGAGTGTTACGACGAGGAGACCGCTCAGCTGTTCCGCGAGGGTCGCGACCCCTTGAGCCTGCCGGGGCTTTCCTTCACGCGCGGGACACAGGACTCCATTGCCATCAACCGGGTCGTCGGCGGGGCGGTCATTATGGCGGGATCGGGGATGTGCACGGGGGGGCGTGTGCGCCATCACCTCAGACACAACCTCTGGCGAAACGCCTCGAGCATCGTGTTTGTCGGCTATGCAGCCAACGGCACGCTTGCCCGCAAGATCGTCGATGGTGCCACACACGTCCATCTGTATGGTGATGAAGTCCCGGTAAAAGCCCGCATTTACACCATCAACGGATTCTCCGCCCACGCCGATCAGGCAGAACTCCTTGACTGGCACCGTCAGACCGGTGGCCCGGAGCGTACTTTCCTGGTCCATGGTGAACAGGAAACGATGCGCAACTTCGCGGCTCTCCTGAAAGATACTCGCGTGGAAATGCCGACACCACACCAGGCCTTCGAGTTGTGACACAAACCACAAGCCGCGGCTCTTACGGGATCCTCCATGCTAACGGGCGTAACGGAGATCGCTATTTATGGACAAGCGAACAGCATACGTCGAAGCCCTCTCTGCACAGATAGTCGAATGGGACGTCCAGATCGATCTGCTCAAGGACAAGGCAGAAAGCGCCCCGCCCGCGTTGAAGTTTGACTGTTATGGCGTAATCGCAGCCTTGCAGCTCAAGCGGGATGAGGCCGCGGTGAAGCTCCAAGGGATAGCGGCCGCCAGTGATGATGAATGGGAAGACCTTAAAACAGGAACTGAACAGGTATGGGAGGAGGTCAGGACTATCTTGCGTGACACGATCGTGAAGATTACGTAAGTAGCTACCGCTCCATCCCCAGACGCCGCATCTTCTCCACCAGCGTTGTGCGGTTCAGGTTCAGCATGGCCGCGGCTTTGGCCTTGACCCCGTTGGTAAGGCTCAGGGCTTCGAGGATCATCATTTTCTCTATTTCGGTAATGGTCTTGACCAGGTCCACTCCCTGTTCCGAGACCTTGGTCAGAGCCATCTCGGATATCTTGCGGGGGAGATCGTTGAGGGTGATGACGTTCTCCTCCGTAAGCGCGACAGTGCGCTCCACGACGTTTTCCAATTCCCTCACGTTGCCGGGCCAGCTGTACAATTCCAGCGCCTCCATGGCATTTTTCGCGATGGTCATGAGGGGGCGCTTCATCTCCCGGCAGTATTTTTCAAGGAAAAACCTGACCAGAGGCAGGATGTCTTCGATCCGCTCCCGCAAGGGGGGGATGTGGAGGGGTATGACGTTCAACCGGTAGTAGAGGTCTTCCCGGAACGTTCCCTTCTGCACCTCCTCTTCCAGGTTCTGGTTGGTCGCCGAGATAACCCGTACGTCGATCTTGATCGGCCGGGTTGAGCCGACTCGTTCCACTTCCTGCTCCTGGAGGACCCGGAGCAGCTTGGTCTGAAGGTGCATCGGCATGGTGCCGATCTCGTCCAGCAGGATGGTGCCGTGGTTGGCGGCCTCGAATTTGCCGATCTTGTCCTTGTTTGCCCCCGTGAACGCCCCCCGGACGTAGCCGAACAGCTCGCTTTCCAGCAGGTTTTCCGGGATCGCTCCGCAATGGACGGCGATGAACGGCTTGTCCTTCCGGCTGCCGTTGAAGTGGATCGCCTTGGCGACGACCTCCTTGCCGGTCCCCGATTCGCCGAAGATGAGGACCGTGGAGTCGGTCTTGATGATCCGTTTCATCAGGTTGAAGACCTTCTGCATGGCGGGGGAGTTGCCGACGATGTTGGCGAATTCGTACTTGTCGCGGAGCTGTTTCTTCAGGTAGACGTTCTCGGTGAGGAGCCGGTGTTTTTCCACCGTCTTGGCGAGGATGATGCGAAGTTCGTCGATGTTGAGCGGCTTGGTGATATAGTCGCAGGCCCCTTCCTTCATGGCCTGTACCGCAGTTTCCGCCGACGCGTAGCCGGTGATGAGGATCACCTCGGTAAGAGGGGAGTCTTCCTTGACCTTTTTCAGGATGTCGATACCGCTGGTATCCGGGAGGAGCAGGTCGGTGATGACGATGTCGTACCGTTCCCGCTGGAGGAGCTGGAAGGCCTCCTGTCCCGAGCCACAACCGGTAATCTGATAGTCGCTGCTCTTTAGCAGCAGGACAAGGGCTTCACGGCTGGCGGTTTCATCGTCGATGAGGAGGATTTTGCTGCGCTCTTTCATGGCATCCACTCTCCTGAGGCGTTATACATAACATTATTACGATGGAATGACAAGACCCCCTTTGACCGGCGGGCGGAAGGGAGTATACTTTGAACAGTTGTGTTCACGGGGGTTCCATGGGGCGCATCGTTTTCTTCATCCTCTGCCTGCTTATTTCAGCCGTCGGTTTCAGTGCCGAACAGGGCAGGATAAGGGTCGTCGGCATCCATGATCCGATTACCCCCGTGACGGCCAGCTTTCTGCACCGCAACCTGCAGGAAGCGTCGCGCGACGGGGATCGGATGCTGTTGATCGAGCTCGATACCCCCGGCGGACTCGACACCGCCATGCGCTCGATCGTGCAGGATATCTTCGCCAGTCCGGTTCCGGTGGCGGTATTCGTGGCGCCAGCCGGAGCCCGCGCCGCTTCGGCCGGGGCGATCATCGCCCTGTCCGCTGATGTCTGCGCCATGTCTCCCGGCACCAATATCGGCGCCGCCCACCCGGTGAGCATCGGCGAGAAGCCCGACAAGGTTATGGAGGCGAAGATCGTCAACGATGCGGAAGCTTACGTGGAGGGGATCGCCCGTAAACGGGGGCGTGATGAGGCGCTGGCGCGGCAGATGGTGCGCGACAGTATCTCCCTCAGCGCGGAGAAGGCGCTGGCAGGCCGGGTCATCGATCTCATGGCGACAGACCGTTCCGATCTGCTCAGGCAGCTGGATGGGCGCCGCATCAACCGGGACGGCAGGGAACTGGTCCTGAAGCTGGCGGGAGCAGCGGTGGTGCCGGCGGAAATGGGGATGCGAGAGCGGATACTCAACGCCATCAGCAATCCCAACGTGGCGTATGTGCTGCTGATGATCGGTATGCTCGGTCTCTTCTTCGAGCTCTCCAACCCGGGTGTCATTCTCCCCGGGGCGATCGGCGGGATATCCCTCATTCTGGCGTTTTTCGCCTTCCAGACCCTGCCGGTAAACTACGCCGGCGTACTGCTGATCCTCCTGGCACTGATACTGTTCATCGCCGAGATCAAGATCGTGTCCCACGGAATGTTGACGGTGGGGGGGGTGATAGCCATGGTGCTCGGGTCGCTGCTGTTGTTCGAGTCCCCGGAACCCTACCTGCGGGTTTCCTGGAGCGTGATTCTGGTGACGGTGGTCGCCACGGTCGGCTTTTTCGTCTTTGCCGTCCGGAAGGTCCTGCAGGCCCACCGCAACCAGCCGACCACCGGCCGGGAAGGGCTGGTGGGGGAGGTGGGCGTGGCGGACGGAGAGCTCACCCCGGCGGGGGGGAAGGTCTTTGTACGGGGAGAGTACTGGGACGCCTGGAGTGAGGAACCTGTCACCGCCGGCGAACAGGTGGTGGTTGACGCGGTGGAAGGAATGCGGCTCAGGGTGCGGAAGGCCGGGACCCGGGACTAGGGACCAGGGACCGGTCAAAGCTTTTCGAAATATACCAGAAAATCAGGATGTTTTTTAAACCGGTTACCGGTCCCCGATTTCAAGGAGGTTTGTTCATGTTCGATGTTTTCAATTACGTGCCGGTGATCTTTGTCGCCATCCTCTGCATCATGTTTGCCGCAACCGCAGTGCGGATTCTCCCCGAGTACGAGCGGGGGGTGCTGTTCCGCCTTGGCCGGCTGGCCGGGGTGCGGGGGCCGGGACTGTTCTTCATCATCCCCGGTATCGACCGGCTGGTGCGAGTGTCGCTGCGGACCGTCGCCTTCGACGTTCCCCCCCAGGACGTGATCACCCACGACAACGTGACGGTCAAGGTTTCGGCGGTCATCTACTTCAGGGTCATGGAGCCCCAGAAGGCGATCGTTGAGGTGGAGAACTTCCTCTACGCCACGAGCCAGCTCTCCCAGACCACGCTCCGGAGCGTTCTCGGCCAGGTGGACCTGGACGAGCTTCTGGCCAACCGGGAGAAGATCAACAAGGAGCTGCAGGAGATCCTCGACCGGCATACCGGACCGTGGGGGGTGAAAGTCGCCAATGTGGAAGTGAAGAACATCGACCTCCCCCAGGAGATGCAGCGGGCCATCGCCAAGCAGGCCGAGGCGGAGCGGGAGCGGCGCGCCAAGGTTATCCATGCCGAGGGGGAACTGCAGGCCTCGGAAAAGCTGGCCCAGGCAGCCCAGGTGCTGGCCGCCGAACCGACGTCCCTCCAACTCCGCTACCTCCAGACCCTCACGGAGATCGCCGCCGAAAAGAATTCCACCACCATCTTCCCGGTCCCCATCGACCTGATCAAGATGTTCCTGGACAAAAAGTCGTGACCGGGGATGGGGGAGCGGGGACCGGTGTAACGCGAAACCATATGCTTCCCACCGATAACAGGCTGCTGGTTACCGGTCCCGGGTTCCGGGTCCCGAGTCCCGTCCCGTGTTGATGGAGATGCATGCCCATACGTCCGAGCACTCCCCCTGCAGCAGCGTTTCCGCCGTGGAACTGGTGCGGAGGGTCTTTGCCAAGGGATTGCAGGGGATCGTCCTGACCGACCACCATTACCTGTGGGGTGCGGAGGAGCTTAAGCATGTGCGGCGGGCCGCCGAGGTTCCCGACCATTTCCTGCTCCTGGCCGGTCAGGAGGTCTGTTCCGCCGAACTGGGGGACGTGCTCGTCTACGGCGCCACCGAATCCCTGCCGCTTGGCACGTCACTCCTGGATATCCGACGCCGTTTTCCCGACGTGGCCCTGGTCTGGGCCCACCCCTACCGGGGGAGTCGCATGCCGTCCGACGAGGACCTGCGGGATCCCCACCTGGATGGCGTGGAGATATTCAATTCCAACCAGTCGGTGCGGGGGAACAGCCGGGGACTCCAGGACTGGCACCGCCTGCATTTCACCGCCATCGCCGGTACCGATACCCACGGTGCCAGTTATGCCGGGACTTACCCGACCCAGTTCGACCACCCTCTCCGCACCATGTCCGACCTGGTGGAGGAACTCCGTCATGGGCGCTGCCGTCCCTTCTTCAAGGAGATCCCCCGCGCCGGTGCCAACACCCGGGTGACGGAGGTGACCATCGGGACCAAGGGGGCGGACGAGCTCCGGGAGAGGATTATCATAAAGAGTATCGAAAACCGTCAGAAGTGGAAGAATGCCGATCGGGCCTACCATATCATGGAAACCCTGGCGGAGCGGGGTTTCGGCGGTGGCCTGTTCCGGGTGCCGCGCCCCATCGACGAGGACCCGGCCTCCATGATCATCATTGAGGAGGGGCTGCGGGGGAAGTCCCTGTTCGACAAGCTCCTGACCGCCTCCCCCGCCGATGGCCGCGAGTACCTCCGGCTGGCGGCGCGCTGGCTCGCCCGTCTCCACAACTGCCGGCTGGTGATAACCTCACCCGATGACTTTCTCCCCCGGGAAGAGCTCCGGCTGGCCAAGTACCTGGAGCGCTTTACCGCCATCAACCACCGGCATACCCGCAAGGCCCGGGAGATCATGGAACTCGTGCAGGCAGAGGAGGCACGGCTGGTACGTGCCGACCCGGCTGACCTCGTGCAGGGGCACGGCGATTTCCATCCGAAGAACGTCTTCCTCGGCCAGGACAACCAGGAAAACCGGGAGACCCTGTTCATCGCTGCCATCGACTTCGAAAGCTCCCTTGTGCTCCCCCGGGCCTTCGATGTGGGGTGTTTTCTCGCCCAGTTCCGCAACCAGTTCTTTGCCCATCCTGCCAGGCTGCAGGAGTTTCCCGAGTCCCTGTTCCTCGATGCCTATCTGCATGACACCGGCATGGAGGGGGAGGAGTTCCGGCGCCAGGTCGAGCTGTTCCGTGCCCGTACCAACCTGAGCATCGCCGCCTATCTCATAAAGCTCGGGCTGGGGGAGAGTGAAGACCTGTGGCGGGTGCTGGTGGAAGCGGAACAGGCGGTCAGCTGTCTCGGGTGACGGGGGGTCGCTTCTGGCGTTGTCTTGATTTCGGGCTATAATGGGGAAACAGATACGATCACCATTTTATCGAGGAGGCATCTTCATGCTGAGCAAAAAAATGTACACCGCCCTGAACAAGCACCTGAACACCGAGCTGTTTTCGGCCCATCTTTACCTGAACATGTCGTCCTGCGCCAATGACATGGGGCTCAAGGGGACTGCCAACTGGTTCATGGTGCAGTACCAGGAAGAGATGGTCCACTTCATGAAATTCTACACCTATCTCAACAGCCAGGGTGAACCGGCGCTCGTGGAGGCCATGGCGGCACCTGCCAGCACGTTCACATCGTTCCTCGACCTGTTCGAGCAGACCCTCAAGCACGAACAGTACATCACCTCGTGCATCAACAACCTGGCCGACCTGGCGATCAAGGAAAAGGACCACGCCAGCGGCATATTCCTTCAGTGGTTCATCACCGAGCAGATCGAGGAGGAGGAGAACGACCGGGAGATCATCGGCAAGCTGAAGCTGATCGGCGACAACGGCCAGGGGCTCCTCATGCTCGACAACGAACTGGCCGCGCGGGTGTTTACCCCGCCGTCGGCAACTGCAGCCTAGGGACGTGCACGTGAAAGTCCGGTTCTGCGAAAACAACAAGGGGAAATCCCGGGTCTACCGGCGGTTGCAGGAGGAGTTCCCCGATCTGGATGCCAAGATCAAGAAATGTCTCGGGCAGTGCGGCAGTTGCGCGGAACAGCCCATAGCCACGGTCGGAGGTAAGAAGGTCAGGGGGAAGGATCTGGAGGACCTCTACCAGAGCATCGTGGCTGCCCTCCGGGAAGGTGTTGGCACGGAAGAGAAGGAGGACAAGGAGAAAAGAAAAGAGAAGAAAAACAGATAAAAGGAACAGGTACATTTAACAAAAAAAGCCCGCATCTGCGGGCTTTTTCATTTCACAGCAAACGTTACAAAGCTAGATTTTTTCGATTTTTGCCTTGCCCCGGAGGTCCTTCAGCAGCGCATCGATATCTTTCTGGATTTTCTGGTTCTTCAGGTAGTCGGCGATTTTTTCCTTCACGTCCTCGTACTTGAGGGTCTCGGCAGCTTTTTTGTCGGTCAGCTTGATGATGTGGTAGCCGAACTGGGTCTCAACGACCCCGCTCACTTCACCCGGTTTGAGGGCAAAGGCGGCGTCCTCGAAGGGCTTGACCATCTGGCCGTGGCCGAAGAAGCCGAGGTCGCCACCCTGTGCACTGCTCGGGCAGGTGGAGTCTGACTTGGCGATGGCGGCGAAGTCCTCACCCGCCTTGATCTTTTTCAGAAGGGCCTCAGCCTTTTCCTTCGCCTTCTTTTTTGCGTCGGCGTCCGCTTTGGCATCGACGCCGCACAGAATGTGGCTGGCCCGGACCGATTCGCTCTGCTTGAATTTTTCCTGGTTCTCGTCGTAGAACTTCTTCGTTTCGGCATCCGTGACGGTGACCTTTGCCGCTATCTCTTTTTCGATGTAGTTGTTGATAACAACATCCTTGACGGTGAGCACCTTCAATTCCGCCTCGGTGAGGTCGGCTGATTTGAGGGCGGCTGCGAACTCTTCGGGTTTGCCGAATTTGGCCCGGCTCTGGGCGATCTTTTCTTCGACCTGCTTGTCCAGGTCCTTGCTCTCGACCTTCTTTCCTGCCTGGTAGAGCAGTTCCGCCGAAATCAGCTGCTCGACCGTGGCTTCCTCGGCCTGGGTCCTCACTTCGGCGGGTAACTGGTCAAGGGTCATGTTCCGCTGGGAGAGAAGGACTTTCATTGCCCGGTCGACTTCACCGCGGGTGATCGCTTCGCCGTTGACCTTCACGATGACGTCGCCGGGGGATTTGCGTGCCACCGATTCCTGTTTGGCAGGTGCCGCAGGTTGCGCTTCCTTTGCTTCTGAGCCGAGGGCTGCACCTCCCTGGAGCACGAGGCCGGCAAGCGTGGCGCAAAGTGCGCCTGTTGCGAATTTACGGGGGAATTTCATCGAATGTTCTCCTTGTCTAATGGTGTGCGGCAAGTACACTTTTATATATCATCTTTGTCAGGTTTATCAAAGTGGAAAGGTCTCGTTCGTGTATACGGAGTGTTGTGGTCAATAAAACGGTATTATAGTGTTGACAGGTGTGCTTGAATCTGGTTTTATGTGCAGTGTCTTATGTAGAGCATAACTCTTCAAAATAACTAAACAAATTTAGCGTTACTAAAGTTTTTATTTATATTGTAACTGTTTTATTTATCGTAAAATACACCGAATCAGGAGGTTTCAATGAATAGAAGAACGTTCCGTAAAGTAATGGCTGCTAACCGTGGCGAAATCGCCATCCGCATCTTCCGTGCCTGCACCGAACTGGGTATCGGCACGGTGGCGCTCTATTCCGAGGAGGACAAGCTTTCCCTCCATCGGTACAAGGCGGACGAAGCCTATCTGGTCGGCAAGGGGAAGAGTCCTATCGACGCCTATCTCGGGATCGACGAGATCATTTCCCTGGCACTGAAGGCGGATGTGGACGCCATCCATCCCGGTTACGGTTTCCTCGCCGAGAATGCCGAGTTTGCCGAGAAGTGCGAGGCCGCCGGTATCGCGTTCATCGGCCCGACCGCGGAGATGCAGCGGGCATTGGGGGACAAGGTTGCAGGGCGCAAGGCCGCCATGACTGCCGGCGTTCCGGTAGTTCCCGGTACCGAGGACCCCATCGAGAAGGAAGAGGAGGCCCTCAAGTTCGCTAAGGAATCCGGGTACCCGATCATCATCAAGGCGGCGGCCGGCGGCGGCGGCCGCGGCATGCGCGTGGCCCGGAACAAGAAGGAGCTGCTGGAAGGTCTTTCCTCCGCCCGCAGTGAGGCCAAGGCCGCCTTCGGCAATCCGGCGGTCTTTCTCGAACGTTACATCGAGAACCCCAAGCATATCGAGGTGCAGGTGCTGGGGGACAACTATGGGAACCTTGTCCACTTCTTCGACCGCGACTGTTCCGTACAGCGCCGGCACCAGAAAGTGGTCGAATTTGCCCCCTCCCTCTGTCTGACCCAGACCCAGCGCGAGGAACTCTGCACGGCGGCCCTGAAGATCGCCGGTCAGGTCAAGTACCGTAATGCGGGTACCGTCGAGTTCCTGGTGGACCAGGAAGGGAACTACTATTTCATCGAAATGAACCCGCGTATCCAGGTGGAGCACACGGTCACGGAGATGATCACCGGCCGCAACCTGGTTCAGTATCAGATCCTGGTCGCCGCGGGGCACAAGCTTTCCGACCCGGAAATCAACATCCCCAGCCAATCGGCCATCGACATGCGGGGGTATGCCATCCAGTGCCGCATCACCACCGAAGATCCTGCCAATAACTTCGCCCCGGACTTCGGCACCCTGACTACGTATCGTTCGGCGGCCGGGGCAGGCATCCGGCTCGATGCGGGGAATGCCTTTACCGGGTCCCACATCACCCCCCATTACGATTCCCTGTTGGTGAAGGTCAGCTCATGGGGCCTGACCTTCAAGGATGCCGCCCATATCATGAACCGCGCCCTGCAGGAGTTCCGGGTTCGCGGCGTCAAGACCAACATCGGGTTCCTGGAAAACGTCGTCACCCATCCGGTTTTCATCAAGGGGAGTTGCGACACCTCGTTCATTGAAAAACATCCCGAGCTCCTCCAGGTCCGCGAAAAGAAGGACCGGGCCACCAAGGTCCTCAAGT
Source organism: Geomobilimonas luticola (assembly GCF_018476905.1). GTDB lineage: Bacteria > Desulfobacterota > Desulfuromonadia > Geobacterales > Geobacteraceae > Geomobilimonas > Geomobilimonas luticola. The sequence continues at coordinate 109,690 of NZ_JAHCVK010000004.1, read as the reverse complement.
TTCTCGGCGACGTGGTCGTCAACGGTTCGCCGGGGATCGTCAAGCCGCTCAAGTCGGCGGAACTGATCGAGGCGCGGGTGCCGGAGATCGATTTCACCAAGCCGCGGCCGGCAGGGAGCCGCGACCTGTTCATGAAGCTTGGCGCCGAGGGGCTTTCCAAGTGGATACTGGAGCAGAAAAAACTGCTCATCACCGATACCACCATGCGGGACGCCCACCAGTCAAACCTGGCCACGCGGGTGCGCACCCATGACCTGCTGAAGGTCGCCGAGCCCACCTCGTACCTGGCGGCGGATATCTTCTCCCTGGAAATGTGGGGAGGGGCCACCTTCGACGTCTCCATGCGCTTTCTCAAGGAAGACCCCTGGCAGCGCCTCCACAAGCTCTCCGAGGCGATTCCCAACATCCTCTTCCAGATGCTGCTCCGGGGTTCGAACGCGGTGGGGTATACCAACTACCCGGACAACGTGGTGCAGAAATTCGTGGAGGAGGCAGCCAATTCGGGAGTGGATATTTTCCGGGTGTTCGACTCCCTCAACTGGACCAAGGGGATGGCGGTGGCAATGGAGGCGGTGCGGAAAACCGGCAAGGTCTGCGAGGCGGCCATCTGCTATACCGGCGACATTACCGATCCGAAGCGGGACAAGTATCCGCTGGAATACTACGTGAACATGGCCAAAGAGCTAGAGCAGATGGGTGCCCATATCCTTGCCATCAAGGATATGGCGGGCCTTCTGAAGCCCTTCGCGGGGTACAAGCTGGTCAAGGCTCTGAAGGAGAATATCGGCATCCCGGTCCACCTCCATACCCATGACACCTCCAGCAATGCCGGTGCCATGCTTCTCATGGCGAGCGAGGCGGGGGTCGATATCGTGGATGCGGCGCTATCCTCCCTTTCCGGCCTCACCGCCCAGCCGAACCTGAACGCCCTTGTGGCAGCGCTTGAAGGGACCGAGAGGGATCCGCAGGTGAACACCGACGGCCTGCAGCGGCTGGCAAACTACTGGGAGACGGTGCGCGACTACTATGCCCCCTTCGAGTCGGGCCTTAAAAGCGGCACTGCCGAAGTCTACCACCACGAAATCCCCGGAGGTCAGTATTCCAACTACAAGCCCCAGGTCGCCGGCCTCGGCCTCCTCGACCAGTGGGACGAATGCAAGGAGATGTACCACAAGGTCAACCTGCTGTTCGGTGATATTGTCAAGGTTACCCCTTCGTCGAAGGTTGTGGGGGATATGGCCATGTTCCTGGTGAAGAACGGCTTGCAGCCGGAAGATGTCTTCACCAAGGGGGACGAGCTGGCCTTCCCCGAGTCGGTCATCGGCATGTTCAAGGGGATGCTCGGCCAGCCCTACCAGGGGTGGCCGGAGGAGCTGCAGAAGATCATCCTGAGAGGGGAGCAGCCGATTACCTGTCGCCCCGGCGAACTGCTGGAGCCGGTGGATTTCGAACTGGAGCGGGAGAAGCTGGAGGAGAAGGTGGGACACCGGATCGACGACCAGGCGCTCGTGTCCGCCATCCTCTATCCCAATGTCTATCCCGACTTCGACCGGCACCGCCAGGAGTACTCGGACACCTCGGTCATCCCGACCCCCATTTTCTTCTACGGCCTGGAGCCGGGTCAGGAGACTTCCCTGGATATCGAACCGGGGAAGACCCTGATCATCAAGCTGAATGCCGTCGGCAAGGTACAGGCGGACGGCACCCGCCAGGTCTACTTCGAGCTGAACGGCAACGCCCGGTCGGTCACCGTGCGTGACCAGTCGGTACAGACCGACGAAGTGGTGCGGGAGAAGGCCGACAGGGGGAACCCGAACCACATCGGCGCCCCCATGCCGGGAAAGGTGCTCAAGATCAACGTCAAGGCAGGGGACGAGATCAAGGCGGGGGACGTGCTGATGGTTACCGAAGCGATGAAGATGGAGACCAACATCAAGGCCAAGGCGGACGGGAAGGTTGTCGACGTGAAGTTCAAGGAAGGGGAAAAGGTGGAGAAGGAGGATCTGGCCTTCGTACTGGCGTAACCTTTCCGTTCATCTCCGTTGCGAAGAGGAAGACCCGCCCATGAGCGGGCCTTCCTCTTAATCCATGCAAAAGCCTGCACCACTGCATTCGTTGTGCGCATAACACGCTGGCCGGAGACTGCAGCGATCTCAGAGGAGGTCCCCTTGTCTCTCAAGGAATTCAAGCTCTTCGACACCCATCTGCACATCATCGACAGCCGTTTCCCCCTGGTACCCAACGACGGGTATCTGCCTGCCGAGTTTGCCTGCGTGGATTACCTCGAGCGGATGAAGTCATATGACCTGGCGGGAGGGGCCATCGTGTCCGGCTCGTTCCAGGCATTCGACCAGACCTACCTGGTCGATGCCCTCAAAAGGCTCGGTCCGACCTTTGTGGGGGTGACCCAGTTGCCGGCGACAGTTTCCGATTGGGAACTGGTGGAACTGGACGAGGCGGGGGTCCGGGCGGTCCGGTTCAATCTCAAGCGGGGTGGCTCGGCGGATGTACGGTACCTCGACAGCATGGCACGGCGGGTTCACGAGCTCGTGGGGTGGCATGTGGAGCTGTACGTTGATTCCCGGGAGTTGGCCGGGCTGTACGACACCCTGGCAGCCCTTCCCGCCGTCAGCATCGACCATCTCGGGCTTGCCCGGGAAGGATTCGGGACGCTCTTGAAGCTGGCCGGACATGGCGTCCGGGTTAAGGCGACCGGTTTCGGCCGGGTCGACTTCGACGTGCGCACCGCGCTCCAGGAGCTCTACGCCGCCAATCCGGAGGCACTGATGTTCGGCACCGACCTCCCCTCCACCCGGGCACCCCGCCCCTACGAAGACAAGGATTTCGACCTTGTCGTCGAAGCCCTGGGGGATGAAGGGGCTCGCAAGGTGTTCCACGACAACGCGGCAGTGTTCTTCGCGCCACCCTCGCCCCGCGAACCGGCCTGAGCCCCTCCCCTATCCTGCGGAAATACGGCGGGAAATCATGTTGACATCGGTCAAACCGGGGTGGTATCCTTCCCGCCGGTGTGGCGCGGGACCTCCCCTTGTTCCTGCCGTCTATTTTGATCAGCCATAAGGAGTCAGACATGGAGATTATTGCAATCGATATCGGGTTCGGATTCACCAAGGCGACCAACGGGACGCGCACCATCGTCTTCAAATCGATCCTCGGCGAGGCGACCGATATCCAGTTCAAGGGGGGTATCCTGGGGGAGAGCTCTCCCGACGAGAACATCCAGATCGAGGTAGATGGACGCTCGTATTTCGTCGGCGAGATGGCCGAACGGCAGAGTAACGTCCGCTCCTTCACCCTTGACCAGTCCCAGTTCTTCAGTGCCTTTGCCAAACAGCTGGCGCTAGCGGCGGCGTCCCGCCTGGTCGGCACCTTCATGCCCGTCGGTCTGGTGACCGGCCTCCCCATCGGCTATTTCAAGGAATACAAGGACGAACTGGCGAAAATGCTCAAGGGGGACCACAAGGTGGTCCTGACCAACGGCAGCGGCAAGCGGGAGGAAAAGGTCATCAAGATCAACGAGGTGAGGGTAATTCCCCAGCCCTTCGGCTCGCTCTTCAACCTGATGCTGAATGACGTGGGGGAACTGGGAGAAAAGCGCTACGTGAAGGAGAAGGTCGGCATCATCGACATCGGCTTCAAGACCGCCGACTTTACCGTTGCCGACAAGATGCGCTATTCGGAGCGGGGGAGCAGGACTACCGATTCGGGAATATCCCGTGCCTTCGGCATGATAGCCGGCAAGCTGCGGGAGAAGACCAGCGTCAATGTTGAACTCTACCGCCTCTACGACGCGGTGGAGCGGGGTAACATCAAGATCCGCGGCAAGGAATTCGATCTCAAGGGGCCGACCGAGCATGTCTACGGACAGCTGGCGACCTCCATCGCCAACGAGGTCGACCGGCTCTGGACCGACGACTGGGATATCGAGACCATCGTGCTGACCGGCGGGGGAGGGGCGGCACTAGCCCGGCATCTTCAGCCGCTCCTCAACGGACAGGTCATCGTGGCGGACGCAGCCAAGGACGCCCGGCTCTGCAATGTCCAGGGGTACTGGAAATTCGGCAAGCACATCTGGGCCAGGGGCATCGTCACGCCTCCAGCCACCCCTCCAGCCTAGTCCGTCCCCGGTACGACAAACCCCCTCCAATGGCCTGCGAAAGCGGGCCATTGTCGTTTCCACTCCCGATTTCCCCTGATGCACTATTCCCAGACGAGGGAGCGCTCATCGTCATATCCCTGTGCCGTGTCTGTCACGAGTTCCAAGGTGGAGGGGGCCGTTGCCAGATCGGTTGCCAGCCGGCCAGTGAGGATCATGCCGAGCAGGAACGGCATGGCACGGTAGCAGAGATAGAGGTTGCAGGCGGGACAGTAGGGGGATTCGCGGTTGGAGAGCGGTTCGCCGCAGTAATGGCAATGGAGGTAATAGAGACGGGACATGGCGTTCTCCCTTTCTCCCTCCAGCGATGCATGGCATGACAGTGGTACGGGGTGCATATCCATCTGTTTCCTGTCTTCACTATACTCTTTTCCCTCGGGAAATATGCAGATTATTTCTGGATACATGCATACCTGACGGGTTTTCCCTTGGGCATTCTTTGACATTTCTGGGAAATCATATTATAACCTGACAATATTGTAACGTGGCTGTCGGAGTTCCTGGCACGTTCCCGTATGCCCGGAATGCCCAAGACGGCCGGTGGTGGCATTCACCCTGATTTTCACGGATGGCTATGCTCAAACGAATAACGACAAGGCTGTTCAGAATATGGCGCGGTAGGAGCCCGCTGCAACGTTTCGCGCTCCTCGTGCTGCTCCTGCTCCTCTGCGTCAATATCGGTCTCTCCGCCTGGTATTCAACGGGGACGCGGGAGACCTCCGTCGACGAGGTCGTGCAGAAAGCCTATGTCATCTCCCGCATGCTCAGTGATGCTGCTGCCCGTTCCCTGGACAGGGGTGAGATGTCCGGTCTCGACAGTGCTACCGATGAAGCACTCAAGGACCAGGATCTGGTTTCCATAACCGTCCGGGACAAGAAGGGGAAGGTCCTTCTGGAAAAAGCCAAGGACACTCCTCCCGCACGGCTTAACACCTTTCAGACCCCTATCCGGCTGGATGGCCGGGAGGCAGGGAGCGTAATTACCCATTTTTCAATGGCGGGCGAGGATGGGCGGCTTACTGCCCGTCTCCGCCATACTGCCGCGGTTCAATGGGGGCTGTTTTCCCTTGTCGCTGCGGTTCTTGTAGCGGCCTGCTTGTGGGATAACAGGCCCCGCAATGATGAAACGGGAGCGGAGACCCTGCAAGCGGTGTCCCGCACGATCCCTCTCCCGACGGTTCCTCTTCTGACAAGGTACTCTGCAGTCATCCCCCGCGTGTCCGCCGATCAGGCGACGGCGGATATCTCAGTTCCCGATTGTTCCAATCTCCCTGGCGATGAGGTCCTCCTTGCCGCTGACAGTTCCGATGTTTCTCCTTCCCCTGTCGTACACAAATCTCCCCTGGCGCTTGCCCGCGACCTGTGCGATGCCAGCAGTGCGCTGCAGGAAGCCTTGTCGGCCTTGTCGGCCGAAGAGGGGCTTCGTCGGAGCGGAGCGGAGCATGCGCGGCTTTTCCGCGACCGGGTCAGCCAGTTGCAGCGACAGGCGGCAGATGTGGCGGGCCGTGCCGACGGACTGATCGCGGCGGGGGGTGGTATCGTGGAGTCGGTGCTGGGGGGATGCGAGGCATCGGTATCGTCCGATGGTGCCCAGGTCGGAGAAGTACAGGACCTGGCACGGAGGGTGGCCGATTCCGTTGACCCGGTGCGGGAGGCTTTCGAGGTGGTTGGACGTGTTCGCACGGAGATGCAGCGGCTTGCGACACCCGCTGCCGACCCCGGCAGTCTGCGCGACGACCTGTCGGCTGCCGCCCGGATGGCGGAAGAGTGTTCCTCCGTGATGCGCGAACGGGTACTTCCTGCCCTTGCTGCGGCCCGTGATGACGAGAACGCGGTTGCCGAACGGGTTGCGGCCCTTGTCCGGCTGCTGGAGGAGCTGGATGACCGTGCCCACGACATTGCCCGGAGCAGTGCGGCGGTGCTCGATATGGCCGACATGGCCCGGACCCTCGGCCGGACCGGTGTTCCCGGACCTGCCGGGAACGAGTGCGAGCTCCTGGCGACACGGATGGAAGAGCTTGCCTGGAGTATGACTGGGGACGTTCAGGCGTTCCGTGCGTTGGCCGGCAAGGCTCTCGGCGTGGGGGGTACCGTAACGGATGCAGCCCGGATGGCACACTCGATGGTGGGATGGGCCGGCAATGCCGCGGAGGATATCGCTGCCGCTTCCGCCCTAGAGGGAGAACTGCTCGGAAAGGCCCTTTCCTTGGCGGGGAAGAAAGGTGGCGAGGTCGATCGTCTTGTCCGGGAGATCGCCGCACTTGCAGAGGAACTCCAGGGGGTGCAGAGTCCCCTGGATGGCCAGGCAATCCAGGTGGGGGAGCTTGTCGGTCGCGTATCGGCGCTGAACGATGCGGTGGTGAAACAACAGCTCCAGGCCCAGGAGTATACGGGGTCACTGGCCGTTGCCGGAGGGACCCTCCGGCTGGCCGGTACGTTCCTCGCGGAACTGGTGGCCGAAGCGGCACAGCTGGCGGACCTGTCGCGGGAAACCTCGTATCTTGCCGGCGGGGTTCAGAAGACCGGGGGAGAGGGTGATCTGGTGGAGCTCATCCGTCATGCCCATGAACGGGTTGCCCGGCTTCTCGTCAATTACGGGCAGGTGACCGACGGCGCCGGCCCCGAAGGGTGAAAAGGGAAACAGAGAAAAAGGACGGGCCTGCAACAGCAGGCCCTTTTTTTTATGCGTGGATAAAGATGCTTTGCTTCCCCTACGTGAGCCGGTCGAGGTCCTCTTTGACGTTGGTTACCAGGTTCAGGAGGCGGGGGCCGATGTCGTCTTCCAGCATGTGGCGGCGGAGCTGAAAGGCGGCGCCGACGCAGCTGAAGACGAGGATGCGGGAACCGTCGGACGGGACGAGGGGGGTGGCGACGGCGTGGACATCCTTTTTCCAGTCGCCGAGGGAGAGGCAGAAGCCGAAGTGTTCATAGTCCTTGAGGGCCTGCTCGATGCCGGCGCTGATCCGGGGCCAGTCAGCTTCGTTGCGGACCCGGATCTGCTCCATGAGGTTCGCCCGCTCCGGTTCCGGCAGGGCGCAAAGGAGCGCCCGCCCCATGGAGGTGGTGGCTATGGGTATCTGTGAGCCGGCACCGAGGGTCAGGGTGACCGTGGCGCTGCTCCGGCAAGCCTCCACGTAGAGCATGTTGAGCCGGTCCTGAACGCCGACAGTGACCGACGCCTGGGCATATTCGGCCAATCCCTCCATGTAGGGGCGGGCGACGCGGCGGACATCCAGGTTGGCGAGGAAAGAGTAGCCGAGGGCGAGGACGGCCGAGTCCAGGTGATATTTGCCGAACTTTTCCGTGTAGCTCAGGTAGCCGAGCTTGGTCAGCGTGTGGGTGAGGCGGGAGATCGTCGGCTTGGGGAGGCCGGTGCGCGCCGCCAACTCCTGGTTTCCCAGATAACGGTCACCCGGCTTGAAGCAGCGCAGTACCTCCAGCCCCCGCTCCAGGGAGCGGATCGACTGGCGGTCGGTCTCTTCGCCGTTCCCATTCTTTTCTTTTCCCATTCCCCACCCCTTAGTTTCATTCTGCGAAATTAACTCAAGGTGTGCCATAACTTTCCGGAGAAGTCAAATGCTTATTTTTCGAAGTATGTTTCGCTGAACGGAATAATCTGGTGTTCAACGTCAAGAGGGTGGCATGAAGTGTCAAGGGTCGTTAAGAATGGCAGTTTATGGGGAAGTATAATGAATACACCGTCAAATTTATGTTTACATTCGGTCAGGTATGGGGTACAAAAGGGGCGTAATTGGAAATATGATTTTGCAGAACGAAACTACTTGATGGGATGTCGACATGGCCATGAAAAAGAATCCTCGCTACAATGTGGTGTCGTTACGGATCAGTGACGCGGAAAAGGAAACCCTCACCGAGATTGCGCGCCGGATGGATCGGAGCATATCGGACGTCATGCGGGAGGCGGTGGGGCTTGTTCAGCTGCGGATGGGAAAGAGCGTGTCGTCCCGCTGACCGGCGTCCGGTCGTCTGACCGTTTTTCCCGCTCCCCTTTCCATGGCCTTATGCGGACCATTACCGTTTAATCTCCCACCTTGTCTGCCAGCCCCATAATCTGTCTTTTCTTTACGGTCCCTACGCTCTTGTCAAACGGAAGATTCCCGGTTAAAGTCTCCATGCGGGAGGATGGGGATGGAGACTGCCAGTACAGCCAATAACAGCGGGAGGTCGATCAGGAAGGTCCTGGCGCGGGTTCTTTTTGCGGTGGTGCTCCTCTGCGCCCTGGCTGTCGTTTCCCTGAAGATCTACCTGGCGACTCCCGATGCATCCCACCGGCTTTCCCGTCTGGCGACCTCCCGTCTCCACCAGCCCGTCAGGGTGGCCGGCCTCCGGCTGGCGGGAGACACCCTGTATATCCAGGGGGTGACCGTCGCGAACCCGGCGGGTTTCACCGGCAACCTGGCCGCCGCCGACTCTCTGGCCATTGCCCCCCGCTGGCTGGATATGATCCGGGGGAAGGTGGTCTTCCGCCGGATCGCCCTGGAAGGGGTGCGGCTCGATCTCCGGACCGAAAGCGGCGGCGCTTGGAATTTCGCACCCCTCCGGCAGCGCTTCACGGGAGGGAAACCCTCTGCCAGGGGGGTGACCATTGGCGACCTCACCCTTAAGAGGGGTGCGATCCTGGTGAACGGCCGGGGGGTCGAGGATATCACGCTGCGGCTTTCCGGCCTGGCGACCCGCGGGGGAGGGGATGCCCCGTTGACCCTGGATTTCGGGGACCAGGCGGGGAACAGGTACCGGGTCGAGGGGAAGGTCCGTCCCGGCATCGATCCTGCCTTCGACCTGACGCTGACCTCGTCGTCCCTTTCCCTGGCGCCGTTTGTAAGCAAGGTGCGCGGGGGGACCCTGCTCAAGGGGGGGAATGGCTCCCTCACCCTGACGGCCGTTCTCAAGGAGGGAAAGCTTCGCGCCAGGGGACATGCCGGCGTGGAGGCGCTCCAGCTGGTGGCCGGCAGCGGGACGCATCCCCTGGCGGGGACCCTGGACGTTGATGGGGATTATGACATCAAGCGCGGCGAGGGACGTCTGGCGGGGCTGGTACTGGACGTGAACGGCCTCCTCAGGGTGCGTGCCACCGTGAAGGGAGACGATCTCAGGGGGGCGCGGCGGTTTGCCCTCGAACTTGCCATGGAGGAGATGGACCTGGGACGATTGGGCAGTTTTGTCCCGGCAATCGACAGGGTGGGGATTTCTCTCGGGGGGAAGCTCAGTATTCCGGAAATCCGCCTTGCCGGAGACAGGTCGCGCGTGACCGCAGTCGATGGTTCCCTTGTCCTGCGTGACGGGAAAGTTGCGCGGGGTGAGCGGCTCCTGGCGAGCGGCCTGACGATGAGCGCAGACCTCGCCGGCGAAGGAGAAAGGTTGCGCGTCCGCGGCCGTCTCTCCCAGCCCGATGCCGGCGGTACGGTACTGCTGGAGACCCTCGATGCCCCCTTCGCGGCCACCCTCTCCCCCCGGCTAAAGCTGCTCCAGGCAGAAATACCGATCCTTGCGGCCCGCTTCATGGGGATCCCGGTCACGGGCCGTGCCGCACTCTCCCCTGCCTCTGCCGAACCGCTTTCCGTTGCACTCCAGCTCCCCGTCACCCCCGTGGCAACCTTCAAACCCCTTCTGGACAGACTTGGCCTACAGAATGTCGCCGGCACCGCCTCCCTTTCCGTGACGGCGGCGGGGCGCACTCCCCGGCAGTTCGGCGGCACGGCCCAGGTCCGGCTGGCCTCCCTCAAGGGGAACCGCGGGGGCACAACCTTTGCCCTCGGCAACGGCACCGCCGATGCCCGTTTCGGCCGCGGCGGCGGGGGGGTGACAGTCGCCGGCACCGCCCGCCTCGACGGGGTGGAGGTGGGGGACAAAAAGGTAGAGGGGAGTTTCGGTTACCGGTTTGCCGATGGCGCCGTCATCCTCGAAAAGGGGGCGTTCCGGGGGGAAGGGGCAACCCTGGCAGTGGAGCGGGTCACCGGCCGGCTTACGGCAGGTGATGGCGGGTCGCATGGCCGCCGTCCCCTCGCGGTCGATGCCACCGGCGTCGCCCTGCACCGGGGAGACCTGGACGTGACCGGCCTTGCAGCTACCCTGCGCGGGACGTACGCTGCCGATGCCAGGGGGAAGTGGCTGGAGGGGACCGCTGCTGTCGCGGCCGACAGGATCATGTTTCGCGGGAAGGACGTGGCGTCGCCGTCCGTCCGCCTCTTTATGGCACGGCCCGGCTGGCGGGGAGAGCTGGGAGGGATCCTGCTGGGGGGCGGGGTGAGCGGTACGGTAGCCTTCAACCCCTTCGACCGGCAGGAGGGATACCGGTTCCAGGCGGGGGTGAAGGGCGGGCAGTTGGCTGCGGCGGGTACCCTGTTTCCGAAGCGGGAAGAAGTGACCCTTGCAGGGGGTGAGTTCTCCGTCACCGGCACGGGGAGCTACGCAGTGCGCGGTGGGCTCGACTGCAAATTTGCGGCTAATGGCGAGGGAATCACCCTGGCCGGCCTGGGGGGGAAGAGGTTGTTGGCCGGCGGAGCAGTGCGCCTGGCGGGAGAAATCGGGGGGCGCAATCTGACTTTGACTGACGGAGTCGTTACCGTCGGTGAAGGGGTGGCCCTCACGGCGAAAGGGGAACTGGCGAACTTCCCCTCTCCCGAACGGGAAGGGAGCTTTACCTATGCCTTGGCCAGGACCACCCTCAACGGGCTCACCGATCCGTTCGTCAACATCCTCCCCCGGCCGCTCCAGGAGGCAACGATGGAGGGTGAGGTGGCCGCAGAAGGGGACATTCGGTTCCATGCCGGCGAAAAACTGGTGAACGGGACGCTGCTTCTGAACGGCGCCCGTCTGGAGATGGCGACCCAGAAGGTAACGGTGACCGACGTCAACGGCAGGGTCCCCTTCTCCCTCGACCTCTCCAGGGGGGGGGCGGTCCGCCCCAACGACACCCTTATTTTCAGCCGGGAGAACTACCCGCTGCTCCTTGAACGGCTCGGAAAGGGGACTGACACTCCGAACCTCACCATCGGCTCGGTACGCTTCGGCCCCCTCGCCCTGGAGCGGACTACCATGGAACTCAGGGCGAAGAACGGCCTCACCGAGATCGTCTCCCTCAGGTCGTCCCTCTATGAGGGGACGATTCTCGGCAAGGGGTTCGTCGCGGTGAAAGGGGGGACCGCCTACGGCGGCGACCTTCTGGTCAACGGCCTGAGCCTGCGAGAGTTCTGCAACGCCATCCCCAAGATCAAAGGGTATATCCTGGGGAGGGTGGACGGCATCGTCAGCCTCTACGGCGAAGGGAAGGGGCTGGGGGGGCTCGACGGCTTCGTCAGTCTCTGGGCGCGGGAGGGGAACGGGGAGAAGATGCTCGTCAGCAAAGAGTTCCTCCAGCGGCTGGCGGGGAAGAAGCTGCGCGGATTCTTCTTCCGCAACGACCGTCCCTATGATCGCGCGGAGATAAGCGCCACCCTGGAGGAGGGGTACCTGACCTTCGAGACCCTGGATATATCCCATACGAATCTCATCGGTGTCCGCGACCTGGGGGTGTCGGTCGCCCCGGTCCAGAACCGGATAGCCCTGGACCACCTGTTCGAGGCGGTGAAGCAGGCGGCGGCCCGTGGCAAGGCGGCAACGGCAACGGGAGAGCAGCCCCCCGCCGAGGCACCGGCCAGCCCGGAATTCAAATGGGAGGAGTGACCCCTGACTTCTCCGGTCAGATTCTGCTGGTCATAAGTCCATTTTCTTCTCTTGTGGGAAGGCTGTTTTGTGAGTAGACTTGATGCGGATGGTTGCCCCATGATTCAGAAATCGACAGTACAATAAACAGTTGCGGAGGTGGGTTTATGAACATGAGAATTCTCAAGTGGCTCCTGGCGGGGGGATGCGGTCTCCTGACCGCCTGCGCCATCATAACGGTCAATGTCTACTTCCCCGAGAAGGCGGTCAAGGAAGCCTACAAGTCCCTGGACGAGATGCTTCTGAAGAAGAGCGGCGAAAAGGGGGCGGAGGAGAAGCCTGCGGGGGGGCAGACGCCGGCTGAGGAGCAGAAAGCCCCGGAGACCAAACCCCAGAGTCGCCTGTTCGACGAGCTGCCGTCCCTTTCCCTGGTTCCCGCGGCCCATGCCGCCGACAACGTTGCCGACGACCTGGCGATAGAGCTTTCCGGCAATGCGGAGGTGCTGAAGGCCTACGAAGAGATGAGCCAGCGGCTTCCGAACCTGAAGTCCCTCTATGATGCGGGGGTGGTCGGGCTGACCAACCAGGGGCTGGTAACGGTGCGAGACAAGACGAAAGTCACTCCCGAGGACGATGCGCTGGTAAAGGCGGAAAACGCGAGCCGCAAGACGGTGGTGATCAACATGGCGAAGGCGATCCTGAAGATCAACAAGCAGCAGGAGTCAAAAGCGGCGCTGGCCCAGGTGCAGGGAAAGGCGGCGGCCACCTATGCGGAAACCAAGCGGGAGGAGGCGAAGCCGGGGTGGTGGATGCAGCTTCCCAACGGCCGCTGGGTCCAGAAGTAACAAAAGTCAGCGCAGAAGTATCCACGACAAAAGGCGCCACCATTCACTGGAATGGGTGGCGCCTTTTTTTCGGTGACCTGTGTGGTGAACTGCCGAACGCTGCGTCTGAGGGATATTTTCACTTTTGCAAATCTTTACCGGGCTTTTGCATTTTTGCGAAACAGTCCTTCGGTCGGCTCTTCTTCTTCAACATGTTGAAATTCTGCCGCTATTCAGTGTGAAGCTCGATTCCGCACCTTGAAATATTTTTGCATTTCTACAAATCGGTACTCCGGGCGTCTTCCCTTCCTCGAAATCGTCAGTTTGTAACTAGCTTATTTTACTAAGAATAAATTTGTTTACGAAAAATATAAAACGTTGGTATGCAAGTTGCTCTTCCCTTCATCAGATTCCAGACATTAACCACGGAGGTGAGACTATCATGTCAGAGACATCAACTAACAAGGGTTGGCAGGTAACCATGGCCGGCCTCGGCATCAACCTGGCGCTGGGGGTGCTGTATGCATGGAGTATCTTCAAGGGGGCGATCAAGACGTCCATCGAAAAGGGCGGACCCGATGCCTTCAACTGGAGTCTTTCCTCCATAAACGATCCCTACGCTCTCTGTTGTCTCGTCTTCGCATTTGCCATGATCATCGCCGGCAAGTGCCAGGACAAGATCGGCCCGGCCCGTACCGCCCTCATCGGCGGGATTCTTGTCGGCAGCGGTTTCACCCTCATGTCCTTCTCCAACAGCTATGCCGCCTGGGTAATCGGCTTCGGCGTGCTCGCCGGCGCAGGTTTCGGCTTCGGTTACGGTGCCGCCACCCCGCCCGCCCTCAAGTGGTTCTCTTCCACCAAGACCGGTCTGATTGCCGGCATCGTGGTCGCCGGTTTCGGCCTCGCGCCGGTCTATATCGCCCCGCTTGCAAGCTATCTCCTGGGTGCCTACGGCATGCAGAAAACCTGTCTCTTCCTGGCCGTCGGCTTTGCGGTCATAGTATGCGGCCTTTCCTTCCTCCTGATCAATCCTCCCCAGGGGTACGTGCCTGCCGAACCGGCCAAGAAGGATGATGCCAAGCCGGTTGCGAAGAAAGACGTGTACAATGCCACGGTCAGCGAGATGATCCGCTCCCCCAAATTCTATCTCCTCTGGACGAACTTCTTCATCGGCGCCGGCGCCGGCCTCATGGTCATCGGCAGCGTTGCCGGCCTGGCCAAGAAGAGCATGGGCCCCATGGCCTTCCTGGCGGTGGCCATCATGGCGGTCGGTAACGCCGGTGGCCGGGTCATTGCCGGAATCCTTTCCGACAAGATCGGCCGCAGGGCCACCCTCACCATCATGCTTGCCTTCCAGGCAATCCTGATGTTTGCCGCCATTCCGGTCGTCGGTTCCGGCAGCGCCTCGCTTCTGGTTATCCTGGCCACCTTCATCGGCTTTAACTACGGTTCCAACCTCTGCCTCTTCCCCTCTTTCGCCAAGGATTACTGGGGATTCAAGAACTACGGCCTGAACTACGGCGTCCTTTTCACTGCGTGGGGCGTGGGCGGCTTCGTCATGGGGCGCGTATCCGAGATGCTCAACGCCCAGCCCGGCGGCCTGAACAAGTCCTTCATCCTGGCCGGTACCCTGCTGGCCACCGGTACGGTCCTGACCATCTTCCTCCGCGACAAGAAGAAGGTCGAAGTCGAGGCACCGGTTACCGTCGGAGAACCGGCTGTCGTCCTCGAGAAGTCTGTCTAGATTCTTGATGGGCTGCATGTAGCAACAACATAAGGGTCATGCCTTTCCGCATGGCCCTTATTTCATTTCATTATGAAAAAATCCGGGTATAATCTGGTGCAGTTTTTCTGATGGGACAAGGAGCGGGAATGGACGATAGGAGAACGCCCGGCCTGGAGGATGACGACGAAGAAACCGGCATGGACACCACCTATGTGGTGATCATGACCGTGGTATTCCTTGTCGTCGCCGCTCTGGCAGTCGATATCGGCTATATGTACGTAAGCGACGAAGATCTCAAGGGTACTGCGGAGACATCCGCCCTTGCCGGAGCCCAGGCAATCAAGCAGCGTATGTTGACCCAGATACAGACCGATCCTGCACAGCTGGCCGGTGTGGTCAATGACGGGGCGCAAACATCCGCAAAGGACGTTGCCGTCGACACGGCGCGGGGAAAACACCATGCGGCCGCCCTGGTAGAGGTATTCAACAGCAATTCCAACAGGTTGACGGCGGACAATGACGTGACGGTGGGGTTCTGGAACATGAGCACCCATACCTATACCCCCGGCGGGGCACCGGTCAACGCCATGCAGGTGAGGACGAGGCGTACGGCGGAGAGTGAAACCATCGGCCTGGGGTCCCTGGGGAACTTCATCGCCAAGATTTCGGGCCATCAGAATTTCAATTACACCCCCGATGCCATTGCCGCCTTTCCGGCGAGGGCGAGCGCGCACATTGCGCTCTGTTCCGATGTCTGCGACCGAGCTTGTACCTATCCCTCCATCTGCTCCATCCCGGAGCGAAAGATGTCTCCCGATCCCGCAAACGGTGGATCTGCGGCGAACGGCTACCGGTACACCTCCCTCAAGTATCAGCCGACCGGCACCACGACCCTGTCCGATCTGGTCTGCATGGACATGCCCCCCCAGGAGGTCTGCGGAAAGCAGATTTTCGTCGTCCGGGGCGCCAGCAGTGACATCCTGCGGGATATGGAATCCATGATGTACAACCCGAACGCCGACAAGACGAACAAGGAATATGACCCGGCCACAGGGAAACTGCGGGGGTGGTGGGTCATTGCCCCCGTTACCGGCTGCTCCCCCGCGCAGCGGGGGGAAGGGGTCGAACGGCAGACGGCGGCACGGTATGCCCTGGTCAGGATCAGCAGGATTTGCGTGGAGGGGACGACGGGGTGCAAACAGAACAACACGGCCTTCGATGCGCCGGCGTCGGTATGCGACGGTGCCAACGGCCTCTACATTGACCGCATCTCGTGTCTCGATTGCGGAAGCCAGGCCATGCTCCAGTTCCCGGGGCTCCATCCGGTTCTCGTCAAATAGTTTGCCATCTGTAGTGAAAAAGTGGGGTCAGGTTTCAGCCGAAGGCAGGATGCGGTGGGACCTGACCTTTTTCATTTCCGCGCATAGTGACAGCAGTCGACCGTCTGGTCATTCACCGAGCCGACGGGCGGAAAGGCGGCGTACAGCGGGGAAAGCCGGAACAGCCGTTCCGCCAGGCGGGTGGTCTCTTCCCGCACTTTCGGGTCGAGTCTTTTCATCCATCGCCGCGGCACCTGCTCCATACCATAGTAGGCCCCCGCCAGCATCCCGGCGATGGCGCCGGTGGTGTCCGCATCCCCTCCTTGGTTCACCGTTGCCACCACGCATTCCTCGAAGCCGGTTGTTCTGAAGAAATGATGAAAAACGGTCTGGAGGGTGTCAACCACGTAGCCGCTGGCCAACCCCTTGTACTTGTCGAACCCGAATGCCGGATGCGCAGCGACGAGCCGGTCCGCCTCCCTGCGTAACCGGTTTTTTGACCGCCCCTGGATTGCCAGATGGACGAGGCGGCCGAGGCAGATACAGGCTGCGTCGGAGAGAGGGTGGTTGTGGGTGAGGCGGCCCTGGGCCACGGCGCGGTCGGTCAGGGCTTCGTCGTCCCCCAGGGTGAAGAGTGCCACCGGCGCCATCCTCATTGCCGCGCCGTTGCCGGCGTCCCATTGGTTGAAAGGGGTTTCCAGCACCCCCTTGAGCATGTAGTTGCGGATGCCGCGACGACAGGTGTCTCCCACGTCCACCGGCCTGGTCCTGAGCCAGGCGGCGAAATTGCCGGCGATACCATTCAGGTCCCACCCCTCCGCAGCATCGATGGCCCGGGCGATGCAGAGCGCCATCTCCGTGTCGTCGGTCACCTGCCCCGGTTTCAGCCGCAGCCAGCCACCTCCCACCAGATCGCGCAGCAGGCCGTGCTTCGCCCTGATTTCGCTGCTGGTCATGAACTCCACCGGCGCACCGAGGGCATCACCGATCGCCAGGCCTACGAAAGCTCCCCTTGTCCGGGAGAGGATGTCATGGATGTCGTGGGGAACAGTCATGGAGTGGGGGATGCAATAAGCGGACCTCTCAAAGGGTGAACAGCGAATGGTGAATTCATGCGGTAACGTCTAACTATTCACCTTTCACCGTTCGCTGTGTCAGTTGCCCACAAAATGAGCACTATCCGAAAATTAAGGCAGCGGTATCTCCATTATTTCTTCCCGTAGATTCCGCAACAAGGCTGATGGCGGGCTTTGGGAGATTAATTGCGTTCTGGCATGGATAATGATAGGGAGATTGGCAGCAACGGTACAAGGAAGTATCGAACCAGAGGCAATGACGCCCGGCGGGAAGCAGTTCCCCCCGGGCTTTTTTCATTCGGCAAAGGCGCTGACCCAACGGTCGAGCGCCTTTTTCATTGCGGTAACGGCACCGCGGAAAGGGAGTCAGAGATGGCAACGGCATGCAGCGGCAAGAAGAACATCCAGGGTCACCCCTGTTTCGGTGGCAATCATCACAAGAACGGCCGGATGCACCTGGCGGTGGCGCCGAAGTGCAACATAAAGTGCGGCTACTGCTCCCGCCGTCACGACTGCGCCAACGAGTCGCGACCCGGCGTGACGAGCCAGCTCCTCACTCCCCGGGAGGCGATCGCCAAGGTACGTGAGGTGATGGCGAGCGAGATACTCGGCCCGATCATCAAGGTGATCGGCATTGCCGGGCCAGGGGACCCCCTGGCCAACGAGGAGACCTTCGAAACTTTCCGGCTGGTGAGGGAGGAGTTCCCCCATCTCATAACGTGCATGAGCACCAACGGTCTCCTCCTGCCGGAAAAGATCGATCTCCTCCAGGAGTTGGACCTCCACAGCCTGACCGTGACGGTCAATGCGCTGGACCCGGAGGTCGGTGCCATGATTTACCGTCACATTCTCTATCACGGCAAAAAGTTCACCGGAGCCGAAGGGGCGGCCATACTCGGTGCCAACCAGCTGGAAGGGATCAGACGCGCCGCGGAGTACGGCATGACCATCAAGGTGAACACCGTCTACATCCCCGGCGTGAACGAGAGCCAGATTCCCCTTATCGGTCGGAAGGTAAAGGAACTGGGGGCGTCCGTCATGAACGTCATGCCCCTCATCCCCCAGGCGGACTTCGCCCATGTGGTCCCTCCTGCCCCGGAGCTGCTGGAGGCCGTGCGGCGGGCCAATGAGCGGATCATCGGCCAGTTCAAGCACTGCCGCCAGTGCCGGGCCGACGCCCTCGGCCTGATAGGACAGGATGTGGCACGGGCGGATGCCGGGTGTGCGGTGGGACAATGAATAAACGGTCCAGATCAGTAGCCGAGATGGACCGGCCGGAAGCTGCCAGTGGCTCTGGAGACAGGATGGTCGACCGGTTCCGTACGACAGACATTGACCATTTTCTGCAGCTGGCGGCCCGGGAGGGGTGGCTGTGCAACCGCTGGGA
The DNA here is from genome assembly GCF_018476905.1 of Geomobilimonas luticola. Classification (GTDB taxonomy): domain Bacteria; phylum Desulfobacterota; class Desulfuromonadia; order Geobacterales; family Geobacteraceae; genus Geomobilimonas; species Geomobilimonas luticola. The sequence goes on along the minus strand of NZ_JAHCVK010000004.1, from coordinate 91,522 downwards.
GCTGGAGTTCCTGCTCCACTCCTCTCCCGGGAGGTGCTTCGTGGTGCGGCATGACGATCTGCCGGTAGCGTTCGTAACCACCGTCACGTACGGAAACAGCGGCTGGATCGGCAATCTCATTGTTCGGCATGACCAGCGTGGCCGCGGTCTCGGGATGGGGCTCATGTCCCGGGCCATTGCATCCCTGAAACGGGCAGGAGCGAGGACGATCTGGCTCACCGCGTCCCCGACGGGCCGCCCGCTCTACGAAAAGCTCGGCTTCAGGTCGATCGACGGCATCAGGCGCTGGGCCGGTACCGGCATAGACGGGCCGGTGGCAGGGGGAAGAATGGTTCCCCTGGCCGGCATGGTTCACCTTGATTTTTCCGGATGGGGTGACGACCGGCGTCTTCTCCTTGCCGCGGTGCGGGAGCGGGGTGAGGTGTACGGGGAGTCTGACGGATTTCTCGCTCTGCAGCGCTGGCCGACGGGGGTGCAATTGGGGCCGTGGAACTCTCGTGACCGTGAGCTGGCGGCCACTCTGCTGGACAGCGCCATGGTGCGGGCCGGTGGCGGGTGCCTGCTGTTCCTGGATGTGCCGCTGCGCAATCTCACGGCGGCTTCCCTGCTTGCTGAACGGGGATTCACGGTGTCGGGCTCGACAACGCTCATGTTCCGGGGAGAGGTGCCTGACTACGACCCCGGTGTCATTTTTGCCCTTGCCAGCATGGGAAGCATGGGGTGATATCAGGTGGAGGGCCTGGTTTCGCTGCTTTGTGGATGCCATGCGTTGTAATGGTGCCGATATTTGGTACTGTTACATGTCGTATATCTTGCTCATACTTACCTTGTGCCGTGAAACTTTCCTGATATCGGTTAATTACAGTCAGAGTAAAAAAAATTGATTAGAAATTAAGCACAGAAGTGATTGCCAAGCCCGGTAAATTTGATTATTATCCACTGCGGATTAAAAAATAGACACTGTGGGCCTTTGCTGCACACCAATGATGCCGTTTTGACCCAGGTCAAGGTTTTCCCCTTCTGTTCATGCAAGGCTTAATACTCCGTCGTTCTCTGTAAATCAACCCTTAGCGAGGTTTTTCATGCAGATAGTCGCCTGCATCAAGCAGGTTCCCGATACGACCCAGGTGCAGATCGATCCGGTGACGAACACCCTGGTGCGGGAAGGGATCCCGTTCATCGTCAATCCTTACGACACCCACGCCCTTGAAGAGGCGCTGCGTCTCAAGGATCGTTTCGGCTGCCGGGTTGCGGCCATCTCCATGGGGCCGCCCAACGCCGAGGCGACGCTCCGAAAAGCCCTGTCTCTGGGGGTTGACGAGGCAATCCTCCTTTCCGACCGGGTCTTCGGCGGAGCCGACACCCTGGCAACCAGCAACGTCCTGGCGGCGGCAATCCGCAAGCTCCATGGGCAGGACGAGGTGGGGATCGTCCTCTGCGGCAAGCAGACCATCGACGGCGACACCGCCCAGGTCGGACCGGGGATTGCCACACGGCTGGGGTACACCCAGCTCACCCTGGTGGACCGGATCGAGCATATCGACCTGGAGAAACGGGTCATCCGGGTACGGCGCAAGCTGGAGGGAAGGCACGAGATCGTCGAGGCCCCCCTGCCGGTCATGCTGACCGTGGTCCGTGAACTGAACCGTCCCCGCTACCCCACCGTCCCCCGACGCCTGGAATCGGCGGATGCCGAGGTCAAGGTCTGGAACAACCAGGTCATGCAGCTTCCCGAACCGACCATCGGACTGAAAGGCTCTCCCACCTGGGTGAGCCGGATATTCTCCCCCGAGCGGGACAAGGGGGAGATCATCGGCGATGGGGTGCACGATCCGGACGGAACGGCGAATCTGCTCATCGACAAGCTGCTGAGCAAAGACCTGCTGGCGTTGTAACCCCCCCGGTCCCCCCTTGTCAGGGGGGAAGATAACCCCTCCCCTGATAAGGGGAGGCGGGGGAGGGGTTTGATCATATACAATCCATAAGGACTCATCAATGACCGAACCGAAGAAACCAAAGAAACCCCGGGGCGTGGCCCAACTCATCGCCGGTGCCTGTATCGCCTGTGGTGCCCGTTGCCAGAGTGTCTGCCCGGTCAACTGCGTAGAAATGAACGATGCCGGTGAACCGATTATCGACAAGGAAAAGTGCATCGGTTGCCAGAAATGCGTGAAAATCTGTCCTGCCTCTGCCCTGGAGATGTACTTTACGCCCGAGGAACAGAAAATCCTCGCGGAATTGGCTGCCTCGGCGGCTCCCGTCGAAGAGGAAATCGACCCGGAAGCCGCCGCCCTGGCGAAGAAGCTGGCGGAGTACAAGGGGGTCTGGGTCTTTGTCGAACAGACGGAAGGGGAGCCGGCCAAGGTCTCCTGGGAACTGCTGGGGAAAGGGAAAGAACTGGCCCGGGCTCTGGATGTGGAACTGGCCGCAATCGTCATCGGCGACAACGTGGAACACCTCTGCCGGGAGGCATTCGCCCACGGGGCGGAGAAAGCCTATCTCATCGATGCCCCCGTGTTCAGGTATTACCGTACCCAGGCCTATCTCAAGGCGGTCTGTCATTTAGTGGAAACATACAAGCCCGAAGTCATCCTCATGGGAGCCACCGGCCTGGGACGCGACCTTGCGGGCGCCGTCGCCACGGTGGTCGGGACCGGCCTTACCGCCGACTGCACCGGTCTTGCCATCGACGACAAGCGAAACCTCATGCAGACCCGCCCCGCCTTCGGCGGCAACATCATGGCCACCATCATGTGCGACAAGTTCCGCCCCCAGATGGCCACTGTCCGTCCTCATGTCATGCCCATGCCCGAGCGGCAGGAAGGGGCAGGGGGGGAGATCGTCCGGGAGAGCTGTCCCATCGCCGAAGAGGATATCCTCGTCAAGGTGCTGGAGATCATTTCCGACCGGAAGAAGGACCAGGTGGACGTGGCGGGAGCCGATTTCATCGTCTCCGGCGGCCGGGGACTGATGGCGAAGGAAAACTTCGCCATGCTCCAGGAGCTGGCTGACGAGCTGGGCGGGGTGGTGGGAGCGTCGCGCTCCGCCGTGGACGCGGGGTGGATGCCCCAGGAGCGTCAGGTGGGCCAGACGGGCAAGACGGTCCGCCCCAAGATCTACATCGCCTGCGGGATTTCCGGGGCCATCCAGCACCTGGTGGGGATGCAGGACTCGGACATCGTCATCGCCATCAACCGGGACAAGGATGCCCCCATCTTCGAGGTGGCCACCTACGGCATCGTCGGCGACCTGTTCAAGATCATCCCCGCCATTACCAACCGCCTGCGGGAACTGAAGGCCGAGCGCCAGGGAAAAATCGCGTAAACAACACCGAAAAACGAATGGCACGCGGAAAAGGCGAAAAAATCTGATCAAGGCGGATCAGGAATATGATCTATCCGCCTTTATCTGCAGTGTCCGCTTTTTCCGTGTACCATTAAAGATTTGATTTTATCTGCACGAGGAATAACCATGACCCCCAATCCTGCCATCTTCACCCCCCTGCTCATTGCCGCCGGCATCTTCTTCGTCTGGAGCTGCTACCGGCGTTTCAGCCTCGTCACCCTCGGCCGCCCCGAGGACCGGTTCTCCGATCCCGGCATGCGGCTCATGGAGATGCTCCTCTACGCCTTCGGCCAGAAACGGGTGGTGGCGAAACCGTTCGGTGTCAACCATTTCATCATCTTCTGGTCTTTCATAATCCTGCTCCTGGCCAACGGCGAGTTCCTCGTGGAAGGGGTCGTTCCCTCCTTCTCCCTGGCGCTCCTCCCCGCTCCTCTCTACCACGGACTGCTCCTCGCCTTTGACCTGGTGTCCCTGCTGACCCTGGCGGCCATCTTTCTTGCGTTTGCACGACGGATATTCTTCCCGCCGACGTACATGAGCACCACCTACGTTAAGGCGCGCAGCCTGGAGGGGTTCCTCATCCTCGCTTTCATCGCTCTCCTCATGCTCGCTTACTTCGGCCTGCACGGGGCGGAGATCTCCCTGGGGAATGAGCCGGCCGCTCCCTATATGCCGGTTTCCTCTGCTGTTGCCGGACTGCTTCTGGCCTTCCCTTCAGCCGTCAGCCTTCAGTCTATCGCCTGGTTCTCCTGGTGGATACATGCCCTCGTGCTGCTTGCCTTCATCTGCTTTCTCCCCCACAGCAAGCATATGCACATCCTCACCGCCATCCCCAACTGCTTCTTCGCCTCACTGGAGAAACCGAACACCCAGCCTCGGGAGGAGTTCGCCAAGGGGGGAGAATTCGGCGTGGCCCGGGTGGACCGCTTCACCTGGAAGGACCTGTTCGACAGCTTCTCCTGTACCGAGTGCGGCCGCTGTCAGAATGCCTGCCCGGCGACCACCACCGGCAAGTCCCTCAATCCCCGCCAGGTGATCCATGCCATCAAGACCAATCTCCTTGCCAACGGCCCGCTCCTGCAGAAAGGGGGCGCGCCGGTCATCCCCCTCATCGGGGAAGAAGGGGAGGGGAGCAGCACGGAGGAGACCATCTGGGCCTGCACCACCTGCGGCGCCTGCATGGAGGCCTGCCCGGTCCTCATCGAGCACATGCCGAAGATCGTCAAGATGCGACGGCACCTGGTGGAGATGGAGAGCAAATTCCCTGAGGAACTCCTCAATCTCTTCGAGAACATGGAACAGCGCTCCAACCCATGGGGTATAGCACCCTCCGAGCGGACCAAATGGTGTTCCACTATGGAGATCAAGCCGTTTGAAAAAGGGGTGACGGAGTACCTCTTCTACATCGGCTGTGCCGGCACCTTCGACTCCCGGAGCAAGCAGGTGACAGTGGCGCTCGCTACCATCCTGGATGCCGCGGGTGTATCCTGGGGTATTCTGGGGAAAGAGGAGAAGTGCTGCGGCGACAGCGTGCGGCGGCTGGGGAACGAGTTCGTCTTCGACCGGATGGCGAAGGAGAACGTCCAGCTCTTCAGGGAGAAGGGGATCACCAAGGTCATCGTCCAGTGCCCCCACTGCTTCTCCGCCCTGAAAAACGACTACCGGCAGTACGGTCTGGAACTGGAGGTAATCCACCATGGTGAACTGCTCGACCAGCTCCTGTCGTCGGGCCGGCTGAAACTCAACCGGCAGGTAAGCGATCTGGGGGGCGTCCTCTTCCACGACTCCTGTTACCTGGGGCGGCACAATGACGTCTACGATGCTCCCCGCAGTGCCATAACGGCTGCCACCGGCAGCGCTCCCGCAGAAATGGAGCGCAGTCGCAACAACTCCTTCTGCTGCGGTGCCGGGGGAGGAAGGATGTGGATGGAGGAGCACAGCGGCGAGCGGATCAACCTGAACCGGGTGGACGAGGCGCTCCGGCAGAATGCGGACACCATCTGTACCGCCTGCCCCTACTGCATGACCATGTTCGAGGATGGGCTCAAGGACCGGCAGGCTGGCCAGACCCGGGTCCGCGACATAGCCGAGGTGGTGGCGGAGGGGCTCAGGCCGGCGTGATGATCCCCCTGCTGACCATCGTCCAGAACGACCCGGAAGTCCCCCTCGGCAGCTACGCCGACTATCTGGCGGAACTGGCGGTCCCCTACCGCACCGTTCAGCCCTCCCGCGGGGAGATGTTGCCGGAGGCGGAAGGTGTGGCCGCTGCCATCATCCTCGGTGGTGCCATGGGGGTGCATGACACCGACCGTCACCCCTTTCTTCACGAGGTGAAGCACTTCATCGCTGAGATGGTGGACGGGGAGGTGCCGCTTCTCGGTATCTGTCTCGGGGGGCAGCTTCTGGCCGACGTGCTCGGCGCCACGGTGACATACAACTCCCCCCACCGGGAAAAGGGGACCCTGCCGGTCATCCTTACGGAGAAAGGGGAGAGTGATCCCCTCTTTGCGGGGGTGAGCCGGGAGTTCGTGAGCTTCCAGTGGCACAACGACAGCTTCCTCGTCCCCGAAGGGGGAGTCCTCCTCGCTTCGTCCCCCACCTGTCCCGGCCAGGCGTTCCGCTACGGCCCCGTTGCCTACGGCACCCAGTTCCATCCCGAGGTGAACCGGCGGATCATCGCCGACTGGAGCGGCCGGACTCCGGAAAGAATGGTCCGGACCCGTCACTACCAGGAGGAGTTCGATCTCCGGTTGCGGGAGTACGATGCGGCATCCCGCCGGATTCTCCTCAATTTCCTCAACATCGCCCGCCTTGTTGAATCTCACCCCGCCTGATTGTATTTCTCACTCCGGATGATACCCTTGGGGAACATGAACAGGAGGTGTTCCATGCGCAAATCTGTCGTCAAGGGGCTCTTCACGTCCGCCCTGGTGGCCCTGGGGAGTATCGGCGCCCACGCCCTGGAGGCGGGGGAGAAGGCGCCGCTCTTCGAGGCCATGTCCACAAGAGGCTCCGTCCGGTTGGCCGATTTCCAGGGTAAAATGAACGTGGTGCTGGTGTTCTACTTCGCCGATTTCACCCCTGTCTGAACGGGTGAAATGCAGGCTTTTCAAAGGGATCTCGACAAATTTGAAAAGCTCAACGCCCAGGTCCTGGGCGTCAGTCCCGACAGCATTGCGACCCACGAGGAATTCAGCACAAAGAACGGTCTGCGGTATCCACTTGTCGCCGACGAGGCGGGGGAGGTACGGAAACAGTATGCCCCCGGCCGGGTGACTTACGTCATCGACAGGGAAGGGGTCGTCCGGTTCATCCAGCAGGGGGTGCCGGACAACGGGGTGCTGTTGAAGGAGTTGGAGAAGCTGGGAGAGTGAGCAGGTAATCGTTTTACGCAAGGTGTATCGGCCAGTCATTTGCCGGCTGTCTTCCTGCTGGCATGCATTGTACCAGCATTGAACTGAACGTACGGTATCAGGGCAACGGTGCCCCGCGTGCATCAGCACGCGGGGTTTTTCGTCCCGAAAGGTGGAAGAGATGGGTACGCCTGTGGCATCGATAGTGCAACCGGAAACTGCAGGAGTTGTTTGCCGCCAGAGGTAGCTGGCTATGGGCGGCGTAACTCCCGTTTGCGCAACATTGCATAGTGTGATATATACGGACGGAATGCGATTTGGAGGTCACTGACGTGAGGATGGAAACCGCGAGGGGCGATGGCGACCAGGGGCTATTTCCTCTTATGTAGCAAAGCAATAATGTGTCAAAGGAACTCAAAGCATGGGACTGTTCAAACTGCTATTCGCTACATGTTTCCTGCTAATGGCCACCACTGCCCATGCTGAAAGGATTACAGTTGCTGCCGCTGCCGATCTTAAATTTGCCATGGATGAGATTGTTACCGGCTTTAACAAAATCCATTCTGGAGACGAGGTGCAGGTCGTCTATGGTTCATCAGGCAAATTCCATACTCAGATCCAGCAGGGTGCTCCCTATGATCTGTTTTTTTCTGCGGACATCGGTTTCCCCCGCGAGCTTGCCAAACAAGGTCAGTCTGCGTCCGAAGTCAAGCCCTATGCCGTTGGCCGGATCGTATTATGGAGCGCAGTGGTGGATGCCACCAAAATGACCTTGTACGACCTTACTAACCCGAAAATCACTAAGATTGCCATTGCCAACCCTAAGCATGCCCCATACGGCAAGCGTGCCGAAGAAGCACTCAAGGCTGTTGGTCTGTGGGAAAAGATACAGTCCAAGCTGGTGTTTGGTGAGAACATCGCTCAGACCGCCCAATACATACAGTCTGGCAATACCCAAGTGGGAATCATTGCCTTGTCGTTGGCCCTTAATCCGGAGTTGGCGAAGAAGGGGAGGTATTACCTCATCCCTGAAAACCTGCATAACCCCCTGGAGCAGGGCTACATCATCACCAAACGGGGAGCAAACAAGCCCCTTGCCAAAAAGTTTGCCGAGTACATGGACTCGAAGCAGGTTCGTGGCATCATGATGAAGTATGGCTTTGCTCTGCCGGCCGAAAAGGTGGGCAAGTAAAAAATGTTTCTAACGGATAGTGACATCCAGGCAATCTGGCTCACCATCAGGCTGGCCATGGTTGTAACTTTTGTTTTACTGATAGTTGGAACTCCGATTGCCTGGTGGCTTGCCCATTCCAAATCGCGGCTGAAAGGACCATTTGGCGCGGTAATCGCCTTGCCGCTGGTCTTGCCGCCGTCGGTGCTCGGCTTCTATCTTCTGTTGGCCATGGGGCCCAACGGCCCGGTGGGACATCTCACCCGGGCTTTGGGAATCGGGGCCTTGCCCTTTACTTTTTGGGGATTGGTGCTGGCTTCGGTATTTTACTCTCTGCCATTCATGGTTCAACCGCTGCAAAATGCCTTTGAAGCTATCGGCGACCGCCCTTTGGAGGTAGCTACCACCCTAGGGGCTTCGCGGCTGGATGCATTCTTTACGGTGGCTCTGCCTTTGGCCCGTCCTGGATTTCTGACCGCTTCAATTATGACTTTTGCACATACGGTCGGTGAATTTGGTGTCGTGTTGATGATCGGCGGCAATGTTCCTGGTGTTACCCGCGTTGCTTCGGTGCAAATTTACGACCACGTGGAAGCGCTGGAGTATGCCCAGGCCCACCGCATGGCGGCAATAATGCTGATTTTTTCCTTCCTTGTGCTTTTGGCCCTCAATGTGTTGCGTCCTGATGCCTTCAAAATGGCGCGGAGGGACTGACATGGAACTGAGGATGGCGGTGAGCAAGAGCTACGGTCCGTTCCGCCTGGATGCCGATTTCAGCGTGCAGGGGGAGCGGATCGGCATTTTCGGCGAGTCGGGGAGCGGCAAGTCGACGTTGATCGGTATGCTCGCCGGGTTGGTGGAGCCGGACGACGGAACCATATGCCTTGAGGGGGAGACCCTCTTCAGCCGAGGCGAGGGTGTCGCCATTCCCACCGAGCGGCGCAGGATCGCCATGGTCTTCCAGCAGCCGAGCCTGTTCCCCCATCTTTCTGTCCGCAACAATCTTCTCTATGGCTACAACCGGTGCGCATCCCAGCACCGCCGGGTGGAATTCGATCCGTTGGTGCAGGTCCTGAAGCTGGAAGGGCTTCTCGATCGTGGCGTAAACAACCTCTCCGGGGGTGAGCAGCAGCGGGTTGCCATCGGCCGGGCGGTCATGGCCAGCCCCCGGCTCCTCGTCATGGACGAGCCCCTCTCGGCACTGGACGACGACCTTAAATTCCAGATCATTCCCTACCTGACCAGGGTCTGCGGCCAGTTCGGCATCCCTTTCATCTTCATCTCCCACTCCCTTCTGGAAATGCGGCTCATGACCGATACGGTCCTGATGTTCGACAAGGGGCGCCTGGTGGAGCAGGGGAGCGCGGATGAACTGGCTCGCCGGCGGATGGGACTGGGCCAGGTCGGGTACATCAACCTCCTCCGCCTCGGCCGGCCTGTCGGGAGCAATGGCCTGCACACCTTCGCCTGGGGAGGGGGGAAGCTGCTCCTTTCGGCGGCGCCGAAGAGCGAGGCTGGCCTCTACGAACTGTCGTCCCGGGATATCATCCTCTTCAAACAGCACCCCGAGGCGATCAGCGCCCGCAACCTGCTCAAGGGGCTGGTCGTCGCCACCTTCGAGAGCGGCAGCAAGACGGGTGTGGAACTGGCATGCGGCAGCGACCGGCTCATCGCCGAGGTGGTGCACGAGGCGGCTGCAGAGCTCGATATCCGGCCCGGAGGTGAACTCTACGCGGCCATAAAGGCTTCGGCCTTCCGTCCCCTCGGCTGACCGCCACAGGAGGACGCGGCACGTTGTCGTCTGGTGACGACGTAACCAGCTGCACAATAAATAGTCAGGACGAGGGGGTGGACGGAGCCGTTACCCCCTTTTCTTTTATTCTGGATTTGCCAGTGTTCGGAGCTAACTTTCCGGGATCATACTGAATATTTTATTCATGAATCAGCTGGCACGGCTTGTGCTAAAAGCCTGAGTAGATTCGCACAACGATGTGCATCCAACGCAGAATTATTCAAGGCAAAGGCGCCTTTCACCCTCACGGGGTGGAGGCGCCTTTTTGTTTAGCGGGTTCGTGGGCAGGAAAAAATACATTACAAAGGAGTAAGAGATGACAAAGATGATCAGAACCGCAGGATTGGCAATGGCGCTGTTCGTGGCAACCACCGGTGCAGCACTGGCAACCCCCTCCACCCAGGTATGGATTCCTTCCACCGATGTGCAGGCGTTCGGAACGGCCCACCTGAACTTCGATACCTACATCAGGACGTCGAAGAACGGCCCGGTCAGCAACAACTACATCGTCGCCGGTCCGACCGTGGGGGTCCTCCCCTTTGAGAAGGTACAGGCTGAAGTCGGCTTCGATTACATCGACGGCGGCACCAGCTCGGGGACCGATCAGAGCCCGATCTATTTCCATGGCAAGCTCGGCACCCCGGAAGGTTCCCTCTTCAACCACTCCCCGGCAATCGCCGTCGGTATCTATAATATGGGGACCAAGACAGGGGGGACCGCCATGACCAAGCAGAATATTGCCTACGGCCTCCTCGCCAAAACCATCCCGGTCGTGGGAAGAATCTCTGCCGGGGGTTACCACGGCAGTTCCACGGTACTTCTCGATGAGAACGGCAAGTCTGCCAACGACGGTGTCATGCTCTCCTGGGACCGGACGATGAGCGAAATATCCGATAAACTGTGGGTAGCCGTAGATTACATGAGCGGCAAAAATGCGAACGGCGCCCTGAACTTCGGCGTCTCCTGGGCCTTCGCCAAAAACGTGTCGGTGATTTTCGGCTATGATATCTACAACAACGCCATGACCGGCGGCAAGAACACCTTCACCACCCAGGTGGACATCAACTTTCCCTGATCTGGAAATGCTCAATTTCCAGGCAGATAGTGGTCCGCAACAGCAACAGGTGAAACAGGATAAGAGGTCGTGGTTGGGTAACATACTGAAATTATGAGTGTATTACGCTTGGCATGACCGATGCTCTTACCTCTGCAACAGCACGAAATCGGACCTGCACCAACACAACAGGGAGGCACGCAATGAAGCTCATAGAGGCAATCATAAAACCGTTCAAGCTGGATGAGGTGAAGGACGCCCTCAACGAAATCGGCATCGAAGGGATCACGGTCTGCGAGGTGAAGGGGTTCGGCCGCCAGAAAGGGCACACCGAGCTCTACCGGGGTGCGGAGTACGTGGTGGATTTCATCCCCAAGGTCAAGCTGGAGATAGCGGTGGCCGACGAACTGGTGGCCAAGGTGGTGGAGACCATCGAAGCCACCGCCAAGACCGGTCGTATCGGCGACGGCAAGATTTTCATCCTTCCCTTGGATGAGGCCGTCCGGATCCGGACAGGCGAAAAGGGCGCCGACGCCATTTAAGAAAATCACAAGCTCAAAGTGGAGGTTATTGTCATGAAAGCTCGACTCACATTCATAAAGCTGCTGTTGGCCGCCAGCACGCTCCTGGCTCCGGCGGCGGTCCTGGCCGAGGAGGCCAAGACTCCCGAAGCTTCCGTAACAGCGCCGGCGGCTGCTGCGACGGTTGCCGTTCCCTCCCCTGATGCCGCGGCTGCGGCCCCTGCCGCACCGGCTGGGGAAGCCAAGCCGAAAAACGTCGATCCGGTCCTCAATACCGGCGACACCGCCTGGATTCTGGTTTGCAGCGCCCTGGTCCTTCTGATGCTGCCCGGACTTGCGCTCTTCTACGGCGGCATGGTTCGTTCCAAGAACGTCCTCTCCACCTTCATGCACTCCTTTGTCGCCATGGGGATCGTCGGTGTCCAGTGGGCTGTCATCGGCTACTCGCTGGCCTTCGGACCCGATGCGGTCGGCGGCCTGGTTGGCAACTTTTCCAAGGCGATGCTCAACGGGCTCATCACCTTCAAGGATGGCAACCCGGTCTATACCCTGTTCCAGAACGTGGCGACCGAGCCCGGTTCCATCCCCGAATATGTATTCGCCATGTTCCAGTGCATGTTCGCCATGATCACCGTGGCACTCATCTCCGGTGCGGTGGCCGAACGGATCAAGTTTGCCGCGTGGTGCGTATTCGTCCTTCTCTGGACCACCCTCGTCTACGATCCCCTCGCCCACTGGGTCTGGATGGTTGACGGCTGGCTCTTCAAGAAGGGAGCGCTCGATTTTGCCGGCGGCACGGTCGTTCACCTCTCGTCCGGTATCTCCGCCCTGGCCATCCTGATGTTCCTTGGCAAGCGCCACGGCTTCCCCACCGAGCGGATGGCTCCCCATAGTCTCCCGCTGACCCTCCTCGGCGTTGGCCTCCTCTGGTTCGGCTGGTTCGGATTCAATGCCGGTTCGGCCATCGTGGGTGTGAATACGTCCGATGCGGCGGGGGGGCTGGCCGGTCTCGCCTTTGCCACCACCACCATCGCCCCGGCCGCAGGGGGCCTGGCCTGGATGATCGCGGAATGGATCCATTCCGGCAAACCGTCGGCACTCGGTTTCGGATCCGGCGTCGTGGCCGGCCTGGTCGGCATAACGCCGGCTGCCGGCTTCGTCCAGCCCGGCGCGGCCATCATCATCGGCCTTGGCGCCGGTGTGGTCTGCTACCTGGGTGTCCTGATGAAGGCCAAGCTCAAGTACGACGATTCCCTCGATGCCTTCGGCGTCCATGGTGTCGGCGGGACCTTCGGCGCCCTCATTACCGGCGTCCTTGCCACAGTCGGCGCCACCGGCCTCATGTCGGGCAACTTCAAGCAGCTGGTCATCCAGATTATTGCGATTGCGGCGGCCGGCGCCTATGCCTTCATCGTCACCCTCGTCATCTCCTTCATTCTCGACAAGACCATCGGCCTGCGGGTGGAAAAGGAAGACGAGATCATGGGGCTCGACCAGACCCAGCATTCGGAAAGCGCTTACAACTGATTGCCGCTGGCAGATTTGTCCGCAAAGAAAAGCCGTCCGTTCAGGGCGGCTTTTCTTTATTCAGGAATGCTCTATCCGTGGGCATATTTTGCCCGTTTATTGGGCATCAGCAGTTCCGCGATATCAATTTTTGTGCTGAACTACAATGAATTCAAAGGGATATCTTTATGGCACAGCTTATGCCTGTATTGTATCGGATGAAAAGCGTTGCTGCCGGTTATCCCGGCAGCATGCGGCAGCCAGGACAGGAAAAGCGGATGAGTCATCTCCTTGCCAAATACGTGAACGACGAAGGCCGGATCCCGGAAGATCTGCTGGAGCAGCTCGCCTTCAACGAAAAGATGGCGGAGATCGGCCGGCTGGCCGCGGGGATGATCCACGAGCTCAACACCCCCCTTTCGGTGATCGTCTCCGCCGCCCAGATGATCATGCGCGAAGAGGAACTGCCGGAGTTTGTCCGGGAGATGGTGGAGCGGATCGACCAGGAGGCCCAGCGCCTTTCCCAGTTTACCAAGGGGCTTCTCACCTTTGCCCGTCGAGAAGATGACGCCGGTCCGGATGCCGACATCAACCAGGTGCTGCGGGAGGTGATGGCATTCCTGAAATACGAGGCCCAGAAACGCTCCATTACGGTCGTCGAGGAGCTGGATTTTCATCTTCCCTCGGTGGCTGCCGACGGTAACCGTCTGAAGCAGGTTTTCATCAACCTGGTCATGAACGCCCTCCAGGCGATGGAGCAGGGGGGGACGCTGCTGGTGCGGACCGCCATCGCCCAGGACGGCTCGGTGGAGGCGCAGATTGCCGATACCGGTCCGGGAATCACGCCGGAGGTGCTCCCCCGCATATTCGAACCGTTCTACTCCACCAAGGCTGTCGGCGAAGGGACCGGCCTCGGCCTCTTCATCACCCGGACCATCGTGGAGTTGATGGGGGGACGGATCACGGTGCGGAGCGTCGTGGGTGAAGGGACGACCTTTACCGCCGTCTTTCCGGCTGCCTGAAGGTAACTCCGCGAGGGGCAAGCGTTCCGTTCCGCTCAGAGCACCCTCGTCCCACCGCCGTATGGCTCATTTCGCGCCGGCCGTGCAGCCGGCTCTGCTCAATTTCGCCGATGCCGGCTGGCACTCGGACACATTCGCTCCACGAAACACTCACCCCCCACGGATTGAGAACAAATCAACCTCCCGCTTTCACCTGGTTCCCCCTTGGACATCACGCAAACACCAGCCATGGGATTTTGCCCCTTGATTTTTAAGGGGTAAACCGTTTAGCATGACCCGTCGAAATAACGAGGCAGGTTTTGGGTTTAACGCCACCTCTACCTTTACCTTTACCTGTATTTACCAAGAGGTGTTTACGTGAAAGTCCTGTTTGTTCACCCCCATGGCAAGAACTGGATGGGGTCCATGAAGGATATCAGCACCATCTTCAACCTCATGCCCCCCTTGGGGATGATGAGTATCGCCGCGTTTCTTGAACGGCAGGGGGTCGAGGTCGATCTCCTCGATTGTTACGCCCACCCGGCCCCTCTGGAGGAACTGGTGGCCTCCATCGTCCGCCGGGCACCGGACGTTGTCGGCTTTTCCACCACCACCTCCTCGTTCCTGGAGGGGTACCAGATAGCCGAACGGTTGAAGGAGGAGGCGCCCCAGGTCAGGATCGTATTCGGCGGCGCCCATGCCTGCTCCGTCGGCGTTTCTCTCCTCGACAGCTTTCCGGCCATCGATTACCTGGTCATCGGCGAGGGGGAGCGGACCTTCTACGAGCTGATCAACGCCGATTTCCGGGGGGTGGAGGGCATACCCGGTGTCGGTTTTCGCCGGGACGGCAAGGGGGTGCTGTCGGCAGTACGGGAAAACATCGCCGATCTCGATACCCTCCCGTTCCCTGCCTACCACCGACTCCCCGACTTCCCCCGGCGCTACAACCTCCCCCTCTTCAGCTACCCCAAGGCCCCCAACACGAGCATCATCTCCAGCCGGGGGTGCCCCTACAACTGCAGCTACTGCGACCGGTCGGTGTTCAACCGGGGGTTCCGCTTCAATTCTCCCGGCTATATCCACGAGCATATGTCCTACCTGCACCGGGACTTCGGCATCCGCCACTTATTCTTCTACGACGACCTCTTCACCTTCGACCGGGGGCGGGTGGAGGAGCTCTGCCGGCTCCTGTCCGACAGCCGGCTGCCGGTGACCTACAACTGCATCGCCCGCCTGGAGCACGTGGACCCCGAACTGGTGGCGCTCCTGAAGAAATCGGGGTGCTGGCAGGTGAACTTCGGCATCGAGTCGGGGGACCCGGAGGTCCTCAAGAAGCATCGCAAGTTCATGGAGCTGGACGACGTGCAGCGGAAGCTCTCCATGGTCAAGGAGTCGGGGATGCGGGTGAAGGGGCTCTTCATGGTGGGGCTGCCGGGGGAGGACGAGGTGGCCATCCGCCGGACCATAGACTACGCCCTGACCCTGCCGCTCGATGAGATTAACGTCACCAAGTTCACCCCCTTCCCCGGCGCCCCCATCTACAAGACCATTCGTGAGCAGGGGGAGTTCACCGAGGACTGGCCTTCCATGAACTGCGTCAACTTCGTCTTCGTCCCCCACGGCATGACCAAAGAGCGGCTGGAGGAGCTCTACGACGAGTTCATCCGCCGTTTCTTCCACCGCACCCGCATCCATATGGGATACGCGAAGATGGTCTGGAAGTCACCCCACAGCATCATGACGTTTCTCAGGAATCTGCCGGAGATATTGAAGTTCGAAATGAAGCAGAAGTGGTAGAAAAGCTCCACAAAGGACACGAAAATAAACCCATAACGGCAATGGAACACGGAAAGAGCGGATAACATCTTTGATAAAGGCGGATGAACCCGGGATTTCAGATCCCACCCTGAAGGTTGGTTGAGGTTGAGGCCCCTATCCGCAGCTATCCTGATTCTTCCGATTTTTCCGTGTCCCGAATATATTTTCTGTTGCTGGTTTTCTCCGTGTTCCTCTGTGTCCTCTGTGGTTAATGCTTTTGGAGGTTATTCGCCATGCAACACTACCTCGACATCGCCGTGCAGGCTGCCCGGGCCGCCGGTATGCTCCAGCGGGAGCGGCTTTGGAGCGATTTCGCCATCGATTTCAAGGGGGAGACCGACCTGGTGACCGAGGTGGACCGGGCCTGCGAAGAGCTTATCGTCGGCAGCATCCGGCAGGCGTTTCCCGACCACGACATCCTGGCGGAGGAGAACGACTACGCCTCCCTCCGCTCGTCACACAAATGGATCATCGACCCCCTGGACGGCACCACCAACTATGCCCACGGCTTCCCCTGGTTCGGGGTCTCCATCGCCCTGGAGATCGGGGGGGAGGTGCGGCTCGGGGTTATCTGCCACCCCATGATGGACGAGCTGTTCACGGCGGTCAAGGGAGAGGGGGCGTTTGTCAACGGCAGGCGGCTCGCGGTCTCGCGGCGTGCACCCCTGCGGCAATGCCTGCTGGCCACCGGCTTCCCCTATGACCGGACCCGTTCCAACGAGAACAATTTCGCCCATTTCATAAATTTCCAGATGACGGCCCGGGCGGTGCGACGGGCCGGTGCGGCGGCCCTGGACCTTGCCTACGTGGCTGCCGGGAGGCTGGACGGCTACTGGGAGTGCAAGCTCAAACCGTGGGACGTGGCGGCGGGGCATTTGCTGGTGACCGAAGCGGGGGGGATGGTGACCAGTCACGAAGGGGGAGCCTGGTCGTGCTACGACCACCGCATCCTCGCCTCCAACGGACTGATCCACGACGAGATGGTGGCGGTGCTGGCGGGGGTGAACGTGTGTTGAGGGTCTATGGAGCGGGAGTGGGGACTTTCCCAAAAGCCCCCACCCCCGCCTACCTACTTTCCTGAAAAAGCAGGACTAGGCCGATGGCTGGATGGACCCGTCGCAGCAGACTGTGGTTGTCCGCATTTCGGGGGTGTAGAACAGGTAGGTGTTGCGGCTGGCCTGCTTGGCGTTGTACATGGCCAGGTCGGCATTCCTGAGGAGGGTCTCGTCGTCACGCCCGTCCATGGGGTAGATGGCGATCCCGATGCTGGCATGGGCCGCCAGCCGGTGCCCCTCCAGATCAAAGGGGGTCTGGAGGGCGTCGAGTATCTTCCGGGCGATCATGCCGGGGGTATCCGGGTCCGTGATGTCGGTCAGCATGATGATGAACTCGTCTCCGCCGAGGCGGGCCACAGTATCGCTCTTGCGGACGCAGGAAACCAGGGTGTCGGCGAAGGACCTGAGAAGCAGGTCGCCGATGGCGTGGCCAAGGGTGTCGTTCACCTGCTTGAAGTGATCCAGGTCGATGAACAGGAGCCCGATGGTCGTCTGGTGACGTTCCGCGTAGGCCAGCTGCTGGGTCAGCCGGTCCTGGAGCAGGTTGCGGTTGGCGAGCCCGGTAAGATTGTCGAGCATGGCCATGTTCATCAGCCGCGTCTCCGCCTCCTTCCGGGCGGTGATGTCCTCCTGCATGCCGAGAAAATGGGTGATCTCCCCCGCTTCGTCACGAATCCCGGTGATGGTGGCGGCCGCCCAGTAGCAACTGCCGTCTTTTCTCTTGTTGTGGAATTCGCCCCGCCATTCCCCCCCCGCCACGATGCATTCCCATAGCTGCCGGTAGGTTGCAGGATCCATTTCACCCGACTTCAGGATGCGGGGGTTCTCCCCGACCGCTTCGTCCCGGCTGTACCCCGTCACATCGCAGAATTTCGGATTGACGTACTCGATCACCCCCGAGGCGTCGGTGATTACTACGATGCTCGGACTCTGTTCTACGGCTACGGAGAGCTTCTTGACGGTGGCTTCCTTTTCGCCCAGGGACTCGATCATCCGGTTGAACGTTTCCGCCAGTTCGGCAATCTCGTCGTTGCAGTCAAGGTGGAGCGGTTTTTTCATGCCGCTCTGGGATATCTCCCGCATGTGGTGGTTCAACTGGTAGAGGGGAATGGTGAGGCGCCTGACGAAGAGCCATGTGGCGATGATAGCGCAACAGGCCACGATGAGGGTGGCAGCCAGCCAGTATCGCCGCGCCCTGGCAATGGGGGCATAGGCCTCGGCCTCCGGGTAGGTGGCCCCCAGGATCCAGTTCTTTGTGGTGAGGCGCTTCACACTCGTCACCATGCGCACTCCGTCGGCGGTGACGGTAGTGCCGGTCCCCTCGAATCCCTTGACTGAGGCGTCGAAGAACTTCTTTGAACCGGCCGGCATCTCCCTGCGGAGGACCATGAGCCGGTTGGGGTGCATGATCATGGTCCCTTTGGTGTCATAGAGATAGAGATAGCCGCTGCGGGCGATCCTGATCCGGGAGAGTTCCCCGAGGAAGCTGTCGGACATGATGTCCAAGCTTCCCCCCAGGATGGCGACAATGGTGTCGTTTTCGTCGATGATCGGTGCGGTAAACATGATGACCGTGGGATGGTGAGGTTGCGTCGAGTAGTACGGGTCGGAAATTTCAGGATTGCGGGATTTCAGTGCCTCCTTGAAAAAACTTCGGCCCGAGAAATTCTGACCGCGCTGCGCCGGCTGGAACGGGGATTCGGCCACCAGTTGCCCGGCGGGAGAGAAAAGATAGATTCCGTTATCGAAGACGGGAAAAGCTCCCAGATGGGTGTCGAGGAACTGCTGCACCTTGTCGGGGGAGTCGGCGATGGCGGGGGGGAAATCGTCCACCATGGTCAGGAGCGTCTTCTGTGCCGCCCTGAGCTTGTCGTCAATCTGGTCTGCCAGTCCTTTTGCGAGGGTTTCCTGCTGGTTCGCGATGGTCTTTTTGAACTCGGTCCTGAAATAGCCGAAAAAGACCAGGGAAAAGAAGGTCAGGAGGATGACCAGCAGGGAAGATACCGCCAGTGCCAGCTTGGCTTTAAGAGAGAGTGCCGGTGATTCAGGCATGGCAGGTTACCTCGGGGGGCATAAGGTTCTCCTGTGGCGAAGGGGGCTCCGGACCGCCAGACGGGGCATGGGCAAAAAGGCTTATCAATTCTACCCCAAACCTTGGGGATTAACAATATATCATGTTTGGTAAAGATCGGCCGCTCAACGGGGTCATACTCCTTGACTTTGCCCCTGTGTTTACCTAATATTCGTTAATTCCGCGCATAAAGGCCTTCCATGCACAGGTACCTGTTCGGTTTCATCGATAACTTGAAACTCCGCTGGAAACTCCTCGTGGTGGTTATTCCGTTGATTATCATCCCCATTTTCCTGGTGGGGGGGGTGATCGGCTATATCTCGACCCGTCAGGCCTACCTGGGCATCACCCATACCTCCAAAGACGACCTGTCCCATATGGCCGATTTCACCATCGACCTTCTCAATTCCCACTATCAGCAGTTCCAGGTCTACAAACAGGACAAACAGCGCAGTTTCAACATGGAACTGGCTACCCTCACCAACCTGGCCTACAACGTCGTCGAGACGCAGCACCGTCAGTACAAGAGCGGCCGACTCGACCTGCGAACCGCCAAGATGGAAGCCAACAAGGCCCTGAAGAAGGTGAACGTGGGGGAGACCGGCTACATCTACGCCATGACCACTAAGGGGGACCTGACGGTCCATGTGGCGCGGGAAGGGGACAACGTCTATAACGAGAAAGACGAGAACGGCCGCTACTTTATCCGGGTCATGTGCGAAAATGCCCTGAAGTCCAAGCCGGGAGAGGTGCTTTTCATCATCTACCCCTGGCGGAATGAGATCCTCGGCGACAAGAAACCGCGCAACAAGGTGGTGGCCTACCGCTACTTCAAGGAGTGGGACTGGATCGTCGCTGCAGGCGGGTATCTTGAGGAAACCTACGAAGATGAGGCCTTCGAGCGCCGCTCCTTCGAGGAGTTGAAGGAGAAGATCAAGTCCAAGAAGGTGGGGAAGACCGGCTACATCTTCTGCATGGACAGCAAGGGGAACTTCACCATCCATCCGGACGGGGAGGGAAAGAATTTCTACGCTGCCAAGGATTTCAACGGGTTTACGTTCATCAAGGAGATGTGCGAGAACAAGAACGGCTGGATCCGCTACCCTTGGAAGAACATCGGCGAACGTACCCCCCGGATGAAGATCGTCCGTTACGAGTACTTCAAGCCGTGGGACTGGATCGTGGCGGTCGGCTCCTACGAGGACGAATTCTACAAGGAGGCGAACGAGATCAAGGGGCGGATCACCGAGAGCATGATCGTCCTCACCATCTTGGTCTGCATCATCTCCGTTGCCCTGGTGTTTCTCGCCTCCAAGATACTCACCGATCCCATCGGCCACATGACGGAGGTGATCCGCAAGGTCAAGAAGGGACGGCTCGACGAGCGGATGGAGGTGGATTCCAACGACGAGCTTGGGGAGCTTGCCACCGCCTTCAACCGGATGACCCAGATAATAAAGCGGAACAAGGAGATGGAGGCGAACCTGGCCCAGCAGGGGAAAATGGCATCCCTCGGCGTCCTCTCCTCCGGCGTTGCCCACGAGATCAACAATCCCCTCGGCGTGATCCTCGGCTACGCCAGTTACCTGGAAGGGCGCCTGGACGAGAGCGACCCCAACTATCATTACATCCACGAGATAAAGCGGGAGAGCAAGCGGTGCAAGAAGATCGTCCAGGACCTCCTCTCCTTTGCCCGGACCCCCAAGCCCACCCTGGAGGATACGGACGTAAACGACCTTCTGGACCAGATCGTCGATTTCGCCGCCAACCACACCGACATGTACCACGTGACCGTGTCCAAGGAGTTCGCCCGGAACCTCCCCCATATCCAGGCCGACGGCGACCAGATGCGGCAGGTGGCGATCAACCTCATCCTCAATGCCGGCTCCGCCATGGAGAAGGGGGGGAAACTGGTGGTGAGCACGTCCCTCGACAGCGAGGGGTACGTGGTCATCCGCTTCGCCGACAACGGCGCCGGCATCCCGCCGGAGAACCTGGAAAGGATCTTCGAGCCGTTCTTCACCACCAAGGTCAAGGGGACCGGCCTCGGCCTCGCAATCACCAAGCAGATCGTCGAACAGCACCAGGGGAAGATCGCCATCGCCAGCGTGGTGGGGGAGGGGACCACCGTCACCGTGAAGCTGCCGGTGGAGCGGGAGGAGCTGTAGGGAGACCGGTTCCCCTCTCCCCGCGGGAGAGGGTGGCAAAAGGCCGGGTGAGGGGAGGAGTTACATAATGAAAAAGTATTTTTGCCTATTCCTGACGCTAGTGACGTTGTTTCTCACGAGTTGCGGAAACGATGACATCTCGATAGTTCCGCAGCCATCCACCCATCCGACTATCACCTCTTCGAACTTCGTCAATGACACCCTCTCTCAAAAGATTGATGTGACGCTCGGGTTCGAAGCCCCGGTGGATGACCTTGCCTCCCGCACGGCCTACTTTAGGGACGCACAGGGTGTTGAAGTGTTCCGTGAACAACCCGGGGTGAGCGCGCCAGGGCAGCGGAGCGGCACCATCAGCTTTTCGGAAAGTTATGCCGGTTTCTCTGCGGGGACCTATACACTGACGGTATATCTCTCGAATGCGGTTGGAGGTTCCTCCAATATCGCAACGTATACCTTTACGAAATAATCATTTTAAAGGAGAGTGGCCCGGATAAAGGCGCCAGGCCACTGCCCGGTTCGTTGAAATACGAAAGGGCGATTGCTCCTCTGCTGCGTTCTCTGGCATTTCCCATCAATTAATGTGCACGTGTTGTAGTGCTTGACAACATTTGCAGCTGTTGGTATTGTTTCCAACATGAATGCCAGATTGATGCTCAACGAGCGCCACATCGTTTCGGACCATGCATTTGTAGAAATGGTCGTGTGGCGTCTGCCGTCTCCTCTTTCCGGAAGTCATCACACCTTCAAGTATCGCCTCGCCCTTGTTGTTGACGGTCATTGCGTGCTGCGTTACGACAATGAGGCAGGTAAGGGGGATCACCGGCATGTTGGCGAGGAAGAAACTCCCTATGTTTTCATCTCGCCGCAGGTACTGCTCGATGATTTCTGGAACGACGTGGACACGTGGAGGTCCTGATATGCGTACCGTAACTTTGGAAGTTTCTACCCGCGAAAAAATCAACCGAAGGTTCCTGCGGGCGTTTGAGGATGAACCACAAGGGACATTCATCAGCTTCGAATCGCCCGAACTTCTCTTCAAGGTGATTTCCGGCAAACGCTGGGACCTCCTCAAGACCATGACCGGTGCCGGACCCATGACGATTCGCGAGGCGGCCCGCCGCGTGCGGCGGGATGTGAAGGGGGTGCATGGCGATGTCCAGGCGCTCCTTAAAGCCGGAATTCTTCAGAAAACCGACAAAGGGCTGATCGTCTTCCCCTTTGACGTCGTGCATGTGGATTTCATGCTGAAAGCCGCATGAGTGTCGGCAGTGCCAGGTGTTGGATGACGGTCAAAATCATCCGGACGTGGACGTATAGTTGAATTGTGTGGAGCATGAATACTCTTCTCAGGAGCGAAATCATGACCCTATGGGAAAAAGCCAAAGCGGAACTGCTCGACATCATCGAATGGACCGACGATTCAAGCGACACCATGGTCTGGAGGTTCCCCCGGTTCGAGAACGAGATCAAGCAAGGGGCGCAGCTGGTGGTGCGCCAGTCACAGGCCGCCGTCTTCGTGAACCAGGGGGAGATCGCCGATGTGTTTCCTCCCGGGCAGCACCGGCTGACCACGAAGAACCTCCCAATCCTCGCCACCCTCATGGGGTGGAAATACGGCTTCCAGAGCCCGTTTAAGGCCGAGGTCTATTTCGTCAACACCCGGAACTTCACGAACCTCAAGTGGGGGACGAGCAATCCGGTCATGCTGCGCGACCCGGAATTCGGTCCGGTGCGGCTCAGGTCCTATGGGACCTACGTGGTGCGGGTGAACGACCCGGCGAAGTTCATCCGGGAGATCGTCGGCACGGGGGGGCATTTCACCTTGAACGACGTTGCCGATCAGCTGCGCAACCTGGTGGTCACCCGCTTCTCGGATATGCTCGGGGAGAGCAGGATTCCACTGCTCGACCTGTCAGCCAGCTATGATGAGCTTTCCACCTCACTTGCCCGGAAAATAGCCCCCGAGTTTCTTGAGTACGGCCTGGAGGTCACCAAGCTGCTGGTGGAGAACATATCCCTCCCCCGGGAGGTGGAAGAAGCTCTGGACAAGAAGAGCAGCATGGGGATAGTGGGTAACCTGGACAACTACGTGAAGTTCCAGAGCGCCAACGCCATGGAGGCCGCGGCGAAGAACCCCGGCGGAGACGCCTCGGCCGGCGTGGGGATGGGGATGGGGTTCGCCATGGCGAACCAGCTGGGAAAGGCGCTGGCCACCCCCCAGGAACCAGCATCGGCTGCTCCGCAGCCCCCCCCCCTTCCGGGGGAGGAGCGGTACTACGTGGGAAAGAACGGCAAGCAGGCTGGACCCTTCGACAGGACCACGATCATCGGCTATATAACCAAGGGGGCCATCACGAGGGAAACCCTCCTGTGGAAGGAGGGGATGGCGGAGTGGCAGGCGGCGGGCCAGTTCGGCGATTTCGCCTCCCTGTTCCGGACGACACCCCCCCCGTTGCCGAAATAAGAGGGGAGGCGACGTGGCAAACTGTACCAACTGTTCGGCACCCCTCCCTCCCGACTCGATCCGCTGCGACTACTGCGGCAGCCGGAACGACATCGACCTCAAGGGGGTCCATTACTATACGACCCACGAGGTCGCTACCGGCCGTACCTGTCCCCGGTGCAACGTCGGCCTGACGACCATCGACCTGAAGCTGGACGGCAGGTTCCTGATCGAGCGGTGCGATGAATGTCTCGGGCTCTTTTTCGACCCGGGGGAGCTGGAGGCGCTCCTGGAGGCGACGGTGACCAACGTGTTCGCCGTCGACCGGAGCCGGCTTGACACCATCAGCACCGCCAGGAGGTCCAACGACTACGGTGTCTCCTACGTCAAGTGCCCGGTCTGCGCCAAGATCATGAACCGCATCAACTTCGGAACGAAGAGCGGCGTCATCGTTGACCGCTGCAAGGAGCACGGGGTCTGGCTCGACGGCGGCGAGCTGCGGCACCTGTTCGAATGGATGAAGGCAGGGGGGAAGCTGCTGGATCAGGAGCGGCAGGAGGAGCGGAAGAAGGCCGAAGCGGAACGGGAGCGCGAGGAGCGCAACAGGATCGCGCGGATCCCGGAGGGGAATTATCCGGAGAATCCCATCTTCGACGACTACGGCAGCATCCTGAGAGCGGGAGATCCCGAACTCTTCCATCTCATCAGGAAAGCGATCGCTTTCTTTACCAGATAATCTTTTTACTGTTCACTTTTTACTTTTCACGAGGTTCATACAGGTGACCGACAAGAAACGCATCATGCTCATCGACAACGAAGAGGCCCTCTGCCGGATGATGGAGGCGGTGCTTCTGGATAACGGCTACGCGGTCAAGGCCTTCACCCGCTCCTTCGAGGCGGCTGAGGCGTTTCGCCCCGGCGACTGGGATCTGGTGGTCTCCGACATCAAGATGCCGGGGATGGACGGCCTGGAGGTGCTGCAGAAGCTGAAGCAGAAGGATCCGGGTATTCCGGTCATCATGATCACCGCCTATGCCACGGTGGAGATGTCGATCCAGGCTTTGCGCCGGGGGGCGTACGACATGCTCACCAAGCCGTTCGAGCCGGAGGAGCTTCTCTACCGGATCAAGAACGCCCTCAAGCATACCCAGCTCCTGGAGGAGAACCGGGAGTTACGGGAGGAGCTGGTGGGGAAGTTCCGGTTCGACAATATCATCGGCGCTTCGGAGGGGCTCAAGGAGATCCTGACCAAGGTGGAGAAGATCGCCATCCGCGACACGTCGGTGCTCATCACCGGCGAATCGGGGACCGGCAAGGAGCTCATCGCCCAGGCGATCCACTACAACTCGCTCCGGAAGGAGAAGAAGTTTATCGCCATCAACTGCGGGGCGCTCCCTGAATCGCTCCTGGAGTCGGAGTTGTTCGGCTACAAGAAGGGGGCTTTCACCGGCGCCAAGGAGAACCGCCAGGGGCTTCTGGAGGCAGCCGACGGCGGGACCCTCTTCCTTGACGAGGTGGGGAACCTCCCCATGAACGTGCAGAAGACCCTGCTCCGCTTTCTCCAGGAGCAGGAGTTCCACCGCCTTGGCGACACCACCCCCACCCGGGTGGACGTGCGTATTCTTTCGGCCACCAACTCGGAGTTGAAGAACGCGGTGAAAAGCGGCGCCTTCCGGGAGGACCTCTACTACCGGCTCAACGTGGTCAATATCCATCTTCCGCCGCTGCGGGAGCGGCGGGCGGACATACCGCTCCTGGCGGCCCATTTCATAACCCTGCAGAACAAGAAGTTCGGCACCCGGGTCCGCGGTCTTGCCCCGGACGCCCTGGATGCGTTCATCCAGTTCGACTGGCCCGGCAACATCCGCCAGCTGAGAAACGTCGTCGAGGCATCCATGGCGCTGGAAAGCGGCGAGTACCTCAGCCAGCCGGTCATCGCCCAGTTCATCGACCTCCCCGCTGCGGAGACCCTCGGTGAATCGGGTGGGGAAGAAGGGGACTATGTCCTCGCCCTGGCCAGATTCGAAACCGACTACCTGAAGGGGCTCCTCCGGAAGCACCAGGGGAATATCGAGGCGGCGGCCCGTGATGCGGGGACGAACATGGCAACCATCTACCGCAAGATAAAGAAATACGCCATCCGGAAAGAAGACTACTCCTAGCGCGGCGCCGGACGTGACGCCGCCTCTCCCTTTATTCGCACATCTGCAAATCGTCCATCGTTCCCTTTGCAGTGCTGCAAATCTCCTCACCCCGCTAGGTCTCTTTTGTTCTAACTGCCGGTAATTATTGGTGTACTCCGGTAATTTCCCGGGGTCGTCATCCTGCCGGGATGTGCTGAAGGCTGCACGGCAGCGTTTGTTTTGCATCCCTGCAAAAACAGCCGTGCCATGCGTTCCCCCCCACAAAAGAGTACCCAACCCGCAACTCGCTTAAATCATTCAATAATAAAATTTATGTCTACTGCTGGCACATGTTGGTATGCAGGTTGCTCTTACCATAGACAGTTACTCCTTCGTAAATGGGGGCAGCCGGAACCGTTGGGAGGCGGTTCCGGCCAAACCCGAACTTTCAGCAGGCTGGACGACAGCCATGAGGTAGATATGAAGGCAGCGATAGTGTGCCCCTTCTATGGCAAGAGCGATGATTACTGCGATGTCGGATGTGGCTATATATCGCCTTATGATGTGAACATGATTATCAGGTACTGCAGTTGCCGCCACAAGGAGTGTCTCAAATACCAGGAACTGGCCGACCGGTTCCCCTCCGAGGCTTTGGATCTGATCAAGTGTTAACGGGAGGCTTTTTATGATGTACAACCTTTGTCTGCATTTCAACGTGGTTCTCGTTACGTTCGCCTTGACGGCAGCGACGGCTTTCGTACTTATTACCATCGCAAAGGAGAAGAGAGATGAGCGAAAAAGAGCTTGAACTTCTTGAACGGATAGAGGAGCTGGAACGGCACACCTGGCGTAACAGTGCCATTCTGCGGGCCGTGGCGATGGTGGCGTTCACCGCAATGATCGGCATTATCGTGGCTTCAGGCGTGGTCGGTGGCGGCCGCGGCAGTCACTGGTCGGGACCTGCCTGGAACACCATGTGGCTCTACGGGCTGTTTGCGGCGAATGCGGTGTCGATGTTCTGGACCACGCATAAAAACTGAAAACAGGAAAAGGTATGCGTTCACTGCGCTCACAGGTAAAGGTAAAGAAATACTAAATCCTCTGCCTTTACCTTTACCTTTACCTTTACCTTTACCTAGATTAACAAGGAGGGTACTCCTATGCCGATGAAAATTTCCAACGCGATCCTGCTGCTTGTGGTGGTGACGCTCTGTGCCACCTTCTCCATGCGGATATTCCAGGGGCTGGACGAGATGATGGGTGATCAGTACTGGGTTGTGGACACTACCCAGGGGGATCACGGCTGGTATGCCATGGGAATCCTTCCCCACGTCAAGAAGATGCCCAAGGATGTGGTGAAGGCTGCTAACATGGATCCTGACAGCAAGGAAAAATATACCATCTATGCCCAGGCGGGCGATTTTGCCGGCGACTCCGTGTACGGCATCTGTTTCGGCATTCCGCTCATCATGTACCTGATCTGGTTCGCTTTCATCCTTGGCTTCCCCGACCGGGTCGATCCCTATCTGCTTCCCCGGCGTATTTTCACCGTAACGGTCATCGCTACCTGCTCCATCATCGTCAACCTCTTCCTGATGCGGATTGCCGCCGACTTCGCCCGCGAACCAATGGCCCGCATCGCCAACGTGGCCGGCAATCACGCTTCACTCCTCTTCCATAACGCCGGCATCTGGTTCGCCATTCTCTTCTCGGCGCTGGGCACCCATTCCCATTCGGCACAGGAGAGCGCCGCACCGGACAGCCGCAAATGGCAGACCCAGGCCAACGAAAAGTTTTCCTGGATGTTCACCCTGCTCGGCGTCGTGACCGTACTCGAACTGGTGCTCGTGAAGAGCAAACTGGCCCTTCCCGATGCAGCCGTCGATTACTCGGTCTGGATAATCTGGGTCGTCATCTTCATGCGGATGTTCGGTTTCTCCCCCAAATACTGGGTGAAGCGGGGGCGTGGCATTGCCATCATGGTGGTCGGCACCCTTCTCACCCTGCCGGTCTTCTATCTACTGGAGCGCGCCACCGGCACCCTGGGTGCGGGTTTTGCCTCTCCGATCCTGGCCAAGGCCCTCGGGCCCGAGAATCAGAACATCGGCCTGTCGCTCATGGTCTCCATCTACCTGATTTTCTGGATGGAATTTGCCGCGGCGATACGGATGAACGGTCCGTCCAAGTCTACGGCGATCGAGAAGCACTGATGGTACTTGCATAGAGATAGTCACGGCAGACAACGCCGTTGGATAAAGGGGAGCGGGTTACCGTTCCCCTTTTTTTGTACTCTCCATGCAGCAGATGTGTTTCTCGCCTTGATTTTTGCCGACCCCGCCCTACACTTGACGTACGTAAATGAGCGATTTCTTGCCAGGAGTCTTTCCATGCGACGAATATGCGTCTTTTGCGGCTCCAGCCGGGGATCTTCTCCCGAATATGCCCGTGTAGCCCGGGAATTGGGGTGCCTTCTGGCTGCCATGGGGGTGGGACTGGTCTACGGCGGGGCAAGCGGCGGATTGATGGGGACTGTTGCGGACGCCGTCCTCGCGGAGGGGGGAGAGGCCATCGGCGTGTTACCGAGGGTGCTGGAGGGCAAGGAGACCCCCCATCCGGGCCTGACCACCCTTCATCGTGTCGGTTCCATGCATGAGCGCAAGGCGCTCATGGCCGATCTGTCCGATGGATTCATCGCCCTTCCCGGCGGACTCGGCACCCTTGAGGAGTTCTTCGAGGTCCTCACCTGGGGGCAGCTCGGCATGCATGCCAAGCCGTGCGGGCTGCTCAACGTCGGCGGCTATTACGACCGCCTCATTGCATTTCTCGACCACGCCCAGGCGGAGCAGTTTATTCGTGAGCGTCACCGTGCTGGCTTGCTTGTGGCAGCGACCCCGATGGAACTGCTGGGCAGGTTCGCCGGGTTCGTCGCACCGGAGGTGGAAAGGGTGCTGGACGTCAGGAGCATCTGAGAGGAGCTGGCGTTCACTCCGGGGAGGATGAAGCGACCTTTTCCAGTTCGCCCTCCAGATAGCCGATGAGCCCGGCGAGCTGGTTCCCGTATTCCCTTGGCAGGCCGGCTACCTCGTGCAACATGGTGTCGAGGCGGCGGGCAGCTGCCAGACTCGCCTTGAGGGGTGTCGTCGGGTCCGGCGGGACGTCTCCTCGGGTAGCCGTCACCTCCTTGAAGCGCTTCAGAACCGTCGGGTGACTCCGCTCTTCTTCCACCGCGCTTTTTCTCAGCGTGGCATACTCCTCGTCGGAAAATCCCTTCTCCTCCCGTGCCTGGCGCAGGAGATCGACAGTCCGGAAATCGGGGAGCGGCCGTGGGTCCTCCCGGCGTTCCAGGAGTGCCGGCTCATGCCGCTCCATGAAACGGTAGGCCAGGGTCAGCTTTTCGGCGGTCTGTTTCCTGATCCGTATCTCCTGCACGCAATACTCCTCGAAGCTCTGGTAGCCCCATTCCCGGTACCTGGTGCTGCTGCTCACCTTCAGCAGCTTGTCCCCCAGTTCCACCCACGAGGACTTGAATCGTTTGGCCGTGTCGAGCACCTGGTAGCGCTCCGACGCGGGGTCGAGTTCTTCCATGATCTTTTCTATGTGGCGCTCTGCGCCGGATTGGTGGGTGGCTTCCATGGACTGCTCCTGTCTGTAATCTGATGTGTCAATTGAGGTTTTTGCAAAAAGTCTAAAAAGGTTCCCTCCCCCCTGGTAGGGGAGGGTTCGGGAGGGGGATCGTCTTTCAAGACTTTAGCAAGAGGCTCAACTGTTAATAGCACGATTATGCCGGGATGGGAACCACTCGCGGGATGTTTTGCCTTGGCCGAACGCTGGCTTTCGGATAGAATTGCTGTCGTGGCAGGAACTGCAGGAGGGATTCATGACAGAACGGATACGGTGCACCGTCGGACCGGAGTCGGTGCGGATGCTGGAACTGGGCCATCCATGGCTCATTGCCGATGCCTGGACGAAAAAGTGGCCGAAGGGGAGAGCCGGTGCCCTGGCGGAACTGGTGGACGACAGGGGCCGCCTGCTGGCCACGGCGCTCCTCGACCCGGGTGAGCGGGTGGTGGCCCGTGTGCTGGAGTTCGGACCCATGGAGCTGGACAGGGGGTGGCTGAACCGCCGCCTCGAACAGGCGTTGCGGTTGCGCCGGAACCACCTGGACCTCACCGGCAGTACCGCGTACCGGCTGGTCAACGGCGAGGGGGACGGACTTCCCGGACTGACGGTGGACCGGTATGGCGACTACCTGATGGTGCAGATTTACTGCGAAGGGTGGCGCCCCCACCTGCCGCTGATCGTGCAGGGGCTCCAGCAGATATTCTCCCCCGCCGGTGTCTATGAAAAGACCCGTCCACGGAACACCCGGGAGCTGGAAGCGGTGAGCGATTCCAAGTCGTACGGCCGGCTCCTCGCCGGTCAGCCGGCTTCCCCTCGCCTTGCGGTGCAGGAGAACGGCCTGACCTTTCTGGTGACCCTTGAGCAGGGGCTCAATACCGGCCTGTTCCTCGACCAGCGCGAGAACCGGCGCGATCTGATGGGGCGGGTCAAGGGGAAACGGGTGCTCAACCTGTTCGCCTATACCGCCGCCTTTTCCGTGGCTGCGGCCGCCGCCGGAGCGACCCTGGTGACGAGCGTGGACGCCTCTCCCGGCTATACGGCGTGGGGACGGGAGAATTTCGGTGCCAACCGGCTCAATCCGAAACGCCACGAGTTCATCGTCGGCGACTGCTTTCAGGTGCTCCAGGAGCTTGCCGCGGCGGGGAAAACCTACGACATCGTCCTGATGGACCCTCCTTCTTTTTCCACCACCGCCAAAAGCCGTTTCACCACCCGTGGCGGGACGTCGGACCTGGTGGCTGCTGCCCTGCCGCTTCTGCCGTCCGGCGGTCTGCTCATCACCTCCTCCAACCATCAGAAGGTGGAGGTGCCCGACTACCTCAAGGAGTTGCGGCGCGGCGCCCTCAAGGGGGGGGCTGAGCTGCGGGTCATTGCCTGCAACGGCCAGTCGGGTGATTTCCCCTACCCGGTGACATTTCCCGAGGGGCGCTATCTCAAGTACGTTATCAGTGTTAGGAGTTGAGGAGGAGGGAATGACGGAACAGAGGATCACCGATCTGGAAATCCACCTGATGCACCAGGAGGATACCATCCAGCAGCTGAACGAGGTGGTGTACCTGCAGCAACAGCAACTGGACCGGCTGGCGGCGGAGGTTGAACTGCTCAAGCAGCAGCTCCAGTGCATGGCGCCTTCCACCGTGCGAGAGCCGGCTGACGAGGAACCGCCGCCGCATTATTGAGAGGCGGGCGATAGGCGATAGGCGATAGGCGATAGGCGATAGGGGGGGCTGTTCCCCTTGCCCATTGCCTAGTGCCCATCGCCTTTTTGCTCGTGCTGATCCTGCAGGAACTGGATGAAGTCCAGGTGTCGGCTGACGAATCTCAGGTTGAAGCGGCTTTCGTAGAGCAGGATGGCGCTTGCGACGAAGAGGAATACACCTCCCAGGAGGGCGATGGCCGTGGGAATCCAGGCGGTATCGGCTGTGCCGTAAGCCACGTTGAAGGCGATGGCGAGGCTTGCCGCCACGAACAGGGCGGTGGCGGTATAGAGGGCGGCCATCGCCTTCTGAATGAGGCCGGCGCGGATCCGCTGCAGCTGGAACTGATCCCTGAGGAAGGCGATGCGCTCCCCGGGGTAGGAGAGCCGATCCGTCAGCACCTCTTCCAGTTCCCCCTTCAGCGCGTTGACCCGGTCGAATATTCTCCCCAGGCGGGCAGACGTGGAGAAGATCAGGGTGCCGCAGGCGGAGATGAGCACCGCCGGGGTGATCATGGAGGTGAGGATGCGGGCGCTGGAGAGTGCATCCAGCAGTTCTCTTTCGACCATTGCCATGACAGACTCCTAGTCTCGGTACCGCTTCAGCAGATCCCCGTAGGCATCGATGCGGCGGTCGCGCAGGAACGGCCAGATGCGACGCACCGACTCGCTCCGCCCCTTGTCGATCTCCACCACCAGCAGTTCTTCCCGGTCGTTTGCCGCCTGGGCCAGGAATTCCCCCTGGCATCCCGCCACGAAGCTGCTCCCCCAGAAGGTGATGCCGTGCCCTGCCCCTGCCGGGTCCGGTTCGAAACCGACCCGGTTGACACTCACCACCGGTATTCCGTTGGCCACGGCGTGGGCCCGCTGGATAGTGATCCACGCCTCCTTCTGGCGGACTTTCTCTTCGTCCGGGTCGGTGGGGTCCCAGCCGATGGCGGTGGGGTAGATGAGCAGTTCGGCGCCGGCCATGGCCATGAGCCGTGCCCCCTCCGGGTACCACTGGTCCCAGCAGACCAGGACGCCGAGCCGGCCGACGGAGGTGTCGATGGGGGTGAACCCGAGATCGCCGGGGGTGAAGTAGAACTTCTCGTAGAAACCGGGGTCGTCGGGGATGTGCATCTTGCGGTAGGTGCCGGCGATGGTGCCATCCTTCTCGAAGACCACGGCGGTGTTGTGGTAGAGCCCTGGCGCGCGCCGCTCGAAGAGGGAAGAGACGAGGACCACCCCGAATTCCTTCGCCACGTCGCCCAGGTTGTCGCTGGTGGGTCCGGGTATCGGTTCCGCCATGTCGAAACGGGTAGTATCCTCGGTCTGGCAAAAGTAGACGCCGGCGTGGAGTTCCTGGAGCACCACCAGTTTGGCGCCCAGGGCGCTTGCCTGGCGGATGCTCTCGATGCTCTTGGCCAGGTTGAGATCCTTGTCCTCGCCACAGCTCTGCTGGACAAGGGCGACAGTCAGGTTGTTCACGTGAGGACTCCTTTGGGAAGCTGCATGGTGACACAGTGAAGCGAGCCGTGCTGCAGGATGAGGGGCGAACAGTCGATGCCGATCACTTCCCGGTCGGGGAACGCGGACCGGACTACCGCGAGTGCCGCCCCGTCGTTCTTGTCCCGGTAGGTCGGGACGAGCACCGCCCGGTTGATGACGAGGTAGTTGGCGTAGGTTGCGGGGAGCCGCTGGCCGTCATCGTCGAAGCGCGCCTCCGGCCAGGGGAGGGGGAGGAGGCGGTAGGGGCTCCCATCCCTGGTGCGGAAGGTTTTCAGCTCTTCGGCCATGGTGCCGAGTGCCCCGTAGTGCTCGTCGGCCGGGTCGTCGCACGACTGGTAGACGATGGTCTCGTCCGGGCAGAGCCGGGCCAGGGTATCCACGTGGGAGTCGGTGTCGTCTCCGGCGAGGTAGCCGTTCTCCAGCCAGAGCACCCTCTCCGCCCCCAGTTCCTGTTTCAAGGCCGCTTCGATCTCCTGCCGGGAGAGATGGGGGTTGCGGTTGGGGGAGAGAAGGCATTCGGCCGTGGTGAGGATGGTGCCGCTGCCGTCGCTCTCCAGGCTCCCCCCCTCCATGATCAGCCCGGCAATCTGGCGCTCGGCCCGGAAGGCCCCCAGCTTGCAGAGTCGGCCGGTGATCAGGTTGTCCAGGTCGGCGGGGAATTTCAGCCCCCAGCCGTTGAAGCCGAAGTCGAGGAGGAGCGGTTGTCCGTTCTCCTCAACCGTGACGGGGCCGAAGTCCCGCGCCCAGGTATCGTTGGTTTCCACGGGGAAGAGCCGGACATTGGCCATCTCCACCCCCGCATCGGCCAGGAGTCGTTCAGTCTCCACCTCGTCGGGGGTCACAAGGAGCACGCTCTCGAAGCGGCTGATCGACCGGACGATCTCCGTGAAGACCGGCTCCACCAGGTCCAGGTGGAGTCGCCAGTCGGTGGACTCATGGGGCCATGCCAGCAGAACCCCGTCCTGTTCTTCCCATTCGGCGGGAAATCGTCGTGTCATACGGCATCCTCGTTAAGACGAAACCTGACGACCCAATATTCCCCCCCTCCTTCCTCCCCCCTCCGGGGGGAGAACTCCTTGCCCTCCCTCAGCGGTGGAGGGGTGGGTGGGGGAAGAGGCTATGTCGAGTAGTCAGCGTACCTTTTGTAAAATAACCTTTCGTACCATATCATCGCTACCGCGGGAATTCAAGGGCAAGCAGGAGCAAAAGGGTTGCGTCGATTTTTCAATCCGGTATGCTATCACAGAATTCCGACCCGTGAGTAATGGTCGCCCCGTTGCGCTCAGAGTCCTCGCGCACCGCCGTTGTACGGCTTATTTCGCGCCGGCCGTTGACCGGCTCAGCTCAATTTCGCCTACATCGGCTGGCACTCGGGCACATTTGCGTTACGGACCGCCCATTACCCACTTTGTGAAATACAGTGAGGAGGCAGGTATGCGGTATCCGGAGGCGGTCAATCTCCCCTTCAACGGTACCATTATCCAGGAGGGGTTCCGGCCGCTCCGTCCCGGTGACCCAGTGCCGGCAGGCCCGGCCCTCTGGGTCGTGGTGCGGGGGAATGACCTGGTGCTGGTGAAGGAACAGGGTGAGTTCAGTTTCTTTGAAGGAGATCGTCCCGACTGGCTGGAGGGGATGGAGGGGATATGTTTCGGCACCTGGTACGGTAAGCCGCTCTTTGCGGTTTCGTTATCACGGAAGAAGAACCTGCCCGCGGGACTGGTGACTGAACCGTTCAATGCCATGGAGGAGCGGCTCGACGACCGGCTGCTGACCCTGGGGGGGCTGGCCAGCCAGGTGCTTTCCTGGGATCGGCACAGCGCACTCTGCTCCCGCTGCGGCGGTTCCCTGGAGAGGATCCCCCTCAGCTGGGGGAAGCGCTGTACCGGCTGCGGGCACGAGCATTTCCCCCACATCCACCCCTGTGTCATCGTACTGGTGCGGAAGAACGGCGAGTTCCTCCTGGGGAGAAAGAGCGCGTGGCCGGCGGGGCGCTACAGCCTGGTGGCCGGTTTCCTCGATTTCGGCGAATCCCTCGAGGAGTGCGTACACCGGGAGGTGCTGGAGGAGACCGGAATCCGGGTGACCAACCTGCAGTACGTCGGAAGCCAGAACTGGCCGTTTCCGAGCCAGCTCATGGCCGGTTTCGTGGCGGACTACGCCGGCGGGGAGATCGCGGTGGACCGGGAGGAACTGGAAGACGCCCGCTGGTTCTGCCGGGAGACCATTCCGGCGTCGCTGCCGGGGAAGCGGAGCATAGCCCGCTGGATCATCGATACCTATGGGCTGGAGAACGTCCCTTGAGGCCTCAGTTTCCCTGGTTGATGAACTGAAAAAGCCACCCGTTGCCGGGTGGCTTTTTCAGTTTTCAGTGTAGTGCTAATTAATCGTCGCTACGGTTGTTGCCAGGACGGTAGATCACGTTACGAACGACCGTGCTGCTGTTGCCTGCCTCATCCGTGGCGGTGACAGTGATGGCATACAGCTTGGGAGAGGAGAAGGTGAGCCGCTGCTTGAACGCTCCGTCATCAACCTGGGGAGTATAGGTCCTGCCGTTCATGGTGATTTTGACGGTTATGTGCTCGTCGTCATCGGCAACCTTGCCACTGAGGACCAGGGACGAATTCCTGGTGGTGATGTCCTGCGTTGGGTAGGTGACTGCGAGCGAGAGGTTGCTGGTGGTAGCGGTGTAGCTTACCGTCCGCTTTACGGTAGTGATGTTACCGGCCAGGTCGGTAGCATTGACCGTGATGGTGTTGACGCCCGCTACCAGGTAGACGGTGGCGCTGTAGGTAGTGCCGGAAATGGAGGCGGATTGCGGTGCACCGTCATTGACGCTGACACTGACCGACGAGGCCTCGTTGATGGTGCCGTTCAGGGTAATGAACGACTGGCTGGTTGTGCTGTTGTCGGCCGGTGCGGAGACGGTCAGGACTGGTGCGGTCGGGTCAAAGGTTATGGTGCGGGTATCGGTCGTCTGGTTGCCGGCCTTGTCGGTGGCGATGACCGTCACGGTGTTGGCACCGGCAACGAGAGTAAGGGCGGTGCTGAAGGAACCGTCAGCGTTGACGGTGACTGCCTGGCCGTTGACGGTGACGGACTGGAGGCCACCTGCATCGCTGGCGCTGCCGCTGATGTTCAGCGTTACCTTGTTGGTCTGGGTGCCGTTTGCCAGGGCCGAGACGGTGAGGGTCGGCTTGATGGTGTCACCCGCCTGGGGGAGTGTTACGGTCACGCTGGCGCTTTTGGCGAGGGAGACGTTGCCTGCTGCATCTCTGGCCCAGGCGTAGAAGGTATTGTTCCCTTCGACGGCGGTGACGCTGGCCGGTGCAGAAGTGAGCCAGCCGCTTGTGGGGGCCGTGGAACTCTTGGTGATCTGGTACCCGGTGACACCAACGTTGTCCGTGGCGGTGAAGCTGCTGACCGGCACAGTCAGAGTGGTGGAAGTTGCCGGCAGGGTGAAGGCGCTCACTACGGGTACGGTGGTGTCGGCTGCCGGGGGGAGCGTGACGGTCACGCTGGCGCTCTTGGCGAGGGAGACGTTGCCGGCTGCATCCTTGGCCCAGGCGTAGAAGGTGTTGTTACCTTCGACGGCGGCGACGCTGGCCGGTGCGGTTGCAGTCCAGCCGGCGGCTGATGCCAGCGGAGCAGTGGCGACCTTGTTGATCAGGTAGCCGGTAACACCGACGTTATCGGTGGCGGTGAAGCTGCTGACCGGCACGGTGAGGCTGGTGGCGGTGGCGGGAAGGGTGAAGGCGCTGACCACCGGTAAGGTGGTGTCGGGGAGGGTGACGGTGACGCTGGCGCTTTTGGCGAGGGACACGTTGCCCGCCGCATCCTTGGCCCAGGCGTAGAAGGTGTTGCTGCCGGCCACGGCAGTGACGCTCGCCGGGGCGGTTGCGGTCCAGCCGGTTGCGGATGCCGCCGGAGCGGTGGCGCTGGTGGTGATCAGGTAGCCGGTGACGCCCACGTTGTCGGTGGCGGTGAAGGAGCTGACCGGCACGGTGAGGCTGGTGGCTGTAGCCGGCAGGGTGAAGGCGCTGACCACCGGTACGGTAGTGTCGGGGAGGGTGACGGTAACGCTGGCGCTCTTGGCGAGGGACACGTTGCCCGCCGCATCCTTGGCCCAGGCGTAGAAGGTGTTGCTGCCGGCCACGGCAGTGACGCTGGCCGGTGCGGTAGCGGTCCAGCCGGCGGCGGATGCCAGCGGAGCAGTGGCGACCTTGTTGATCAGGTAGCCGGTGACGGCCACGTTGTCGGTGGCGGTGAAGCTGCTGACCGGAACGGTGAGGCTGGTGGCGGTTGCGGGAAGAGTGAAGGCGCTGACCACCGGTGCGGTGGTGTCAGCGGCTGAGACCACGGTAAACGTGACATTTACAGCCGCTTCTGCGTGAACGTCGCCGGTTCCGGTGCCGTCCTGGTTGCCGAAGTAGGACATCTTCCAGGTATAGGTACCGGCCGTCGCGGGGGCCGGGGCGCTGAGGACAGCCGGGAAGGTGGTGGAACTCCCCATGCCGCTCTGATTGCCGGTGGGACGGGCGATTTCGGCACCGGTCTGGTTATAGAGGCGGGCACCGATCCAGCCGGTCCTGCTGCCGCCGTTCAGGGTTACGGTGACGGTCTCACCGGGAGCATAGGAGGTTTTGTTGGTAGAGGCGCTCAGGTTGGAATTTCCGTGATGATGGCATCCGTTGCAGGTTGCCGTGACCGGGGCTGCATGACAGTCTACGCAGCCCCTGCTGGTGAAATACGACGATTGTGCCAAAGCGTCCGTTCCCGGCAGCTGGAAAACGGCCGGAGCCGTTGCTGCCAGCGCCACTGCAAAAAGAAACTGCACCGACGTTTTACTGACTTTCTTCATGGTTACTCCTTTTGTTGTTTGCTCGGAACAAAACGTTCCCTGGTACTGCTCTTCACCGGTGAGCGGAAGTGATGACTGCTTCATTTCCTTCACGTTTCCTCCACGTGCTTGGTTGAGGCCCGGAGATTCCGCATACAAAAAAACCGGGGCCGATATCTCGTGATATTTCGGCAACCCGGCTGTCTGCGTGAGACCCTGTAGGCTTTCCGCCCCACCCTCGCGGATGGTTGAGTATTATCGTGTACCACCTGCTCAATCATGCCAATGTTTGCAACGACTGCAAACCGGCATGAACCTGCGCCTTTTCAGGCGCGTACTGCCGTTTTTCCCATAATGCGCTCCTTTCGAGAGCGGACACAAAAAAGCCGGGTCCGAATCTCGTGCGATCTTCGGCAACCCGGCTGTCTCGGTGAGACCCTGTAGGCTTTCCGCCCCACCCTCGCGGATGGTTGAGTATTATCGTGTATCACGACTGTTATTGTGTTGTAACTCCTGCGTTGTTCCCTTTATGCCCCATTCGGGCAGGCAAAGTCAAAAAAAATCTTTCTAATACAATCCGAAGGTATCGCAACCGGACAAACAGTGGTATTACTTGGTAGGATACGTGGATAAAGACCGGTTATCGCCGCTCGCCAACCAGGAAACCGGCGCGTCATTCACATAAAAAGGAGATGCCCATGCAGATCATACCCGTCATCTACCGCCTTGCCGTGTCCTTCTGGGTCGGCGGTGTCGCCATCTTCACCTTCGTTCTCACCCCGATCCTCTTCAAGACCCAGCCCCGGGATCTGGCGGGGATGATCGTCGGGGTCCTCTTCCCCGGCTATTTCCGCTGGGGGCTCGCCTGCGGCTCCGTGGCGCTCGTGACACTGCTTCTGGCGCGGGGGAAATGCTCCGTCATCGCCCTAGCGCTCATTGTGCTGATGCTGGCGGCGACCGCCTTTCAGGCGTTCTACATCGAACCGAAGGCGGCTGAAATCAAGAAGGACATCCCCTCGTTCGAAACGACCCCCCGGGATCACCCGAAACGGCAGGAGTTCGCCAGGCTCCACGGCATCTCGGCGGTCTGCAACCTGGTGGTGTTCGGCGGCGGGGTAGTGCTGGTGGTGCTGCTCTGAATCAGAAATCGTAGGTAATGCCGATCGTGGAATACACGTACTGATAGCCGGAGCCGACCTGGTTCGCCTCGGCGCGGGCTGCGATCTGCCAGTGGTCGTCGATCCTCCAGGTTACCCTGATGTCTTCCAGTGCACCGATGTGCGTCGAAAACCCGTCATCCTGGGAGACGGGGCCGGCCCACAGTCTCACCCTGAGCCTGTCGAAGAACGAATCGGCGTAGCCGGCAAGCAGCGCGTGCTGGTCGAAGAATTCCGGGCTGTAATACTCCGGGACCCTCTCCCTGTTCCTGATTCCCCGGTAGCGGTACTGGGCATGGAAATTGTCGGTGAAGCTGTAGACGGCCCGCCCCACGTAAAGGTCGCGGCTGTTGCTGTCGGATGACCAGCGGTGCCAGTATCCGCCGGTTATGGTGAAGTTCTTCACCAGTTCCCAGTCGAGGGAGCCGCCGGCGGACCAGTAGTCTATGTTTGCATCGTAGGCCTTCACCGAGTCGATGGTGCCATGGTCGATGCTCTCCTCCAGGCGGAGCGGCCCGATTGTCTGGGATGAGCCGAAGGAGAGGGGGGTCTTGAACTCGCCGTTCCAGCCCAGAAGTTTCATCTGTCCCGTAAAGTCCACGTTGTCCAGCTTCTTGTATCCCTCCACCAGTCCACCCGCAAAAATCCTGCTTCCTCCCGATTCATCGATGACGGTCTGGGTGGCGCCGACACCAACCTTTGTCGTCTTGTCCTTCCAGTGGAAAACCTGGTCGAACCCCATACTGTGGGTGCCGTCGTTGTCGTTGAAGATTTCCGACCTGACTTCCACGTCATGTTGCTGCCACGCGTGCGCGGAGGGGGGGATGGCCAGCACCAGTGCCGTCAATAGCGCTATCTGTCTCATTATTTGGTACCCCATTTCTTGGCCATGTTAAGAATCTCGCTCAGGTAACCCGTAACCGTCGCCGGAGCCATGATCGCCTGGTAGCCGAGGAGGTAGACGAGAAACCCGAAGGGATTCATCCTTACCTTCAGCCCGTACTCCGAGAATATCCTTTTCTGTTGCCAGTAGAAAAGCCCGTTGGCAATGAGCGCAAGGGGGAGGAGCAGTACCGTCATCATGCCGACGATGAGGTAGTTCTGGAAAAAGACCGCGGCGATCAGTCCCGGCAGGA
This sequence comes from Geomobilimonas luticola, assembly GCF_018476905.1. Classification (GTDB taxonomy): domain Bacteria; phylum Desulfobacterota; class Desulfuromonadia; order Geobacterales; family Geobacteraceae; genus Geomobilimonas; species Geomobilimonas luticola. The sequence goes on along the minus strand of NZ_JAHCVK010000004.1, from coordinate 52,163 downwards.
AGAAGAGCAGGTAGGCACTGTCGACCAGCGGGAAGAAGAGGTTGTACCAGATGAAGGGGGAATTCATCCTTACCTTGACCAGGGTGGAGGGGTAGGATTTGAATGCCTCGATGAGGCCGCGCGACCAGCGCTTTCTCTGGCGGAAGAACTGCCGGTACGTCTCCGGGACCATGGTGAAGCAGAAAGCGTTTTCGGCATAGCCGACCCTGTATCCCAGGTCGCGCAGCCCCCAGGTGAGGACGATGTCTTCCCCGATTTTCGGGGGCCAGCCATTGAGGCGCTTGACGGCTGCGGTGCGATAGATGGAAAAAGCCCCCTGGGCCACGAGGGTCCCCTGGTACAGGGACTGCACCCGCTTGATGACGGCGATGCCATGGAAATAGTCCCATTCCTGCAGCTTGGTCATCATGTTTTCCCGGGAATTGCGCACCAGGACGTTTCCTGCCACGGCAGCCGTCTGTTTCGGGCCGAGCACGATGTTTCTGGCCAGGTTTTCGATTGCCTTCTCGTACAGGTAGGAATCGGCGTCGATGGTGATGACGAACTCGGTCGTTACCGTATCCAGTCCCGTGGAGAGGGCGGCGGCCTTGCACCTGTTTTCCGGATGGCGGATCAGTTCGAAGGACTTGCCCGTTGTCGGGTGTTGCTGGATGAACTCCGTGACCTTCTCGGCGGTCCGGTCCGTCGAGCCGTCGTCGATGACCACTACCCGCACATGTGCCGGGTACTGCTGGAGCCAGACGGACATGAGCGTATCGAATATCTTGTCCTCTTCATTATAGGCAGCGATGAGCAATGTCAGCGGCGGGGCGACGAACGGTTTCTCGACGTACCTGGGGCGCCGGTCCAGGAGCAGGGAGAAGATCATGAAGGACATGGCCCATCCCGGTATGATGGCGAGTCCTAGCACGATCAATGCTGGCAGGGGATGGTACATGCGTTCTGACAGTCCCACGTACCAGGGGATCGCGAGGTAGATGGAGGTGAGCGTCCAGAGCCCCGACAGGATGAGCGCCAGCGTGAATTTTACCCGTACGTAGACATACATGTTCGCTCCTGCTGCGTCATCGGCCGGGTTTGTGGCCGTGACGCCGTGAAGGTTTCTTTCGTGCCTTCTTTACGGGCTTTGTGTGGAGGGGTTTCTCTTTCTCAGCCACCATGCGGATCACTTTCGGGTTCCCGTCCGCGCTTTCCACCCGCTTCGAATACCGGGGGGGGACGTCGCTCAGGTTGTTCGTCGCGCGCAGGACATTCCCCTCTTTCCAGACAAATATCTGCGATTCGCTTGCCCCGGGAGTTGCAGGCGTCGTTGCTCCCCCGGCCTGCGCGGGGGGGGAAGGCGGAATGGCCGGTACACCGGAGGCTGGCGCCGGTGGCGGGGCACCTGGAGCAGGTTCCGTTTCCTCCGCCTCCCTCGCTCCGGCAACAGACCTGTATGACCTGGCGTCTGCGTCGCTCCACACGATGGTTATGCAGATAATCAGAATCGGAAACCATTTTCCCATGATACGCTTTCCTTGGGAGCTTTCATGGCCCCTCTCATTGAATCGGCCTGAGGGGGGGGATGCCATGACCCATTACGGTTCTGATATTGCAGAGGAATGTAGCGGTAAGCTCACCGTTATCTATATTTTAATGCTGATTGTACTTTTTACCACTAACTTACCGCAAAAACAATAGTTTTTATGATATTTCTAATGTGTGGTATGTCCTGGAAATATAGAACGCGGTGCTCGCTCATTAATTAACTGACAAATCAATCACTACGTGTCGGGGATTTGGTATACTTACCTCCCGAAGGAGACAACCATGAACATCCCCCCGTATCCCGACGCCCGCGACCTCGGACTGGCCGACAAGCGACTCCTTGACGACCTGTTTTCCCGGATTCAGCCCCGGGTTTCCGAGTTTACCTTTGCCAATCTTTATCTGTTCCGGGTTCCCCATGCCTATCGCCTGACCATGGTGGGGGATTCCCTCGTGGTGCTGGGACGGGGGTATGGAGGGGAAGAGTACTTCCTGCCGCCGCTGTCGGGGGAGAAGGGGCGCACCCTGCATTTCCTGCTGGCCAAGGGGCTGACTCTGGCGGTAGCGGAGGGGGAGTTCATCGAGGAGTATCTGGACAGGGAGGGGATGGAAATAATCGAGGACCGGGACAATTTCGACTATCTCTATCTCCGTCAGGAGCTGGCGGAGCTTGCCGGCAACCGGTTCCACAAGAAGAAGAACCGGGTGAACTATTTTACGGGCAGGTACGGGCACGTGGTGGAGCTCTATGGCAGAAACCATCTGGCCGGGGCGATGGCGCTCCTGGAGGAGTGGTTCCGGGTGCGGGGGGAGATGGAAAGCCCTTCAATTGCCCAGGAAGTGGCGGCGACCCGGGAAGCGTTGGAACTGGCCGGCGACCTGGGGCTTGCGGGGGTGGTGGTGCTGGTGGAGGGGGTGGTGCAGGCATTCGCTTTGGGAGAGCGGCTGAACGAAACGACGTCGGTCTGCCACTTCGAAAAGTCCGACCCGTTTCTGGAAGGGGTCTCCCAGCTGGTGGACCGGGAGTTCAACCGGCTCCTCTTCACCGACTGCAGGTTCGTCAACCGGGAGCAGGACCTGGGGGAACCGGGGCTGCGAGCTGCCAAGCTGTCCTATCACCCCGTGGAGTTGGTCAAGAAATTCCGCGTCAGGAGGGTGTGAGGAGGGAGACCAGCCGCCGGTAGTCTTCCGGCGTGTCCATCTCTTCAATCACCCACGGGTCGTTGACTTCCAGGAGCTGAACCCGCTCTTCATGTGCCTGGATGACGTCGCGCAGGGTCGGGTGCCGGTCGATGGTGGCAAGAACCTGGCGGGGGAAGAGAGTGGGGTGTCCTTTGCGCCCCCGGTAGGCCGGGATGAGGATGTCATCCGGGTGGCGCCGGTGCAGCTCCGTCAGAAACCGGCAGGTCTCTTCCCTTGCCAGCGGAGTGTCCGCCAGGGAGATGAGCACACCGCTCGCCGTTGCGGCTATCCTCTTCAGGCCGACCCGAACCGATCCGGCCATGTCACTGCCGGACGTTCCGTTCACGGCTATGGTTACCGGTAGATGGGAGATGGCGGCTGCCACCTCCTCACCTTCAGGATTTACCACCACGATGACCTCATCCAACTCCGCAGCCAGCAGGCTTTCGATGCCCCGGACGATGGCCGGCCGCCCGTCAAGGGGGAGAAGTTGCTTGCAGCACCCCATCCGCCGCGACATCCCGGCGGCCAGGAGTATGGCCGACACGTGCGGCTGCATGGCTCCTCCTTTCCTTTACCAGTTGGGCGACAATGCTGACGGCGATCTCCGCCGGGGTCTCGGCGCCGATGGGGAGCCCCACCGGCGTCACGACGCGCGCCCGGTCCTCCGCTGAAAAACCTTCCCGCTCCAGTGTCTGCAGCAGCACTTCCCGCTTGCGCCTGCTCCCGAGGAGGCCGATGAACCCCGCCCGGGTCCGGAGCGCACCCCGCACCGCCTGAAAATCCTTCTCATGACCGGTGGTGGCGATGACGATGGCCGTTTCCTCCGTGACGGTCAAGGCGGGAAAGGCATTGTCAACCTCAGCACAGATAACGTCGGCCGCGGCAGGATGCGCCGCCCGGCTGGCCATCTCCGGCCTCTCGTCCACCACCGTGACATGGAAACCGCACCCTGCCGCCAGTTCCGTCACCGCCTTTCCCACATGCCCCCCGCCGAACATGACGAGCCGCCGGCTGTTGCCATGGGGCTCGACGTATATCTGGAGAGCGCCGCCACAGACGAAGCCGTGCTCTTCCGTCAACTGGAACGACAGCGTCGACGGCACACCGCTCGCCATGGCGGCCAGGGTGGCCTGGATGGTTTCCGCTTCCACCCGTCCCCCCCCGATGGTACCGACGGTCGTGCCGTCATCCCGGACGAGCATCTTCGCCCCCGGCTTGCGGGGTGACGAGCCGCTGCTGGCGATGACCGTGGCGAGGGCGAAGGGGGTGCCGGCCCGGCTCAGCCTGACCAGTTCCTCGTAGATATCAAGGTCGGTCATGGACTACCCCTTCCCCATGCCGTCCAGAAGAGCCTTCGGGTTGAAGGGGAGGGTGCGGAGCCGCACGCCGGTGGCGGCGAACAGGGCGTTGGCGACTGCCGGTGCGATGGGGGGGACCCCCGGTTCGCCGACCCCTCCCGGCGGTTCTTTGCTCGGCATGATGTGTACCTCGATGGCGGGGGATTCGTTCATTCGCACCACGGGGTAGCCGTCGAAATTGTCCTGCTCCACCTTGCCGTTCTTGAAGGTTATGGCGCCGTGGAGGGCAGCGGAGAGGCCGAAGATGATCCCCGATTCCATCTGCGCCCTGATGGTGTCCGGATTCACGGTCCGGCCGCAGTCGATGGCGCAGATTACCCGGTGGACCTTGACGGTTCCCTTCCTGTCCGCCGATACCTCCGCAACCTGGGCGATGAAGCTGCCGAAGGATTCGTGCACGGCGATGCCCCGGCCACGGCCGGCAGGGAGCGGCTTACCCCACCCTGCCTTGGCGGCTGCCAGTTCCAGAACTCCCTTATGCCGCGGGTGTTTTGCCAGCAGTGCGCGCCGGAACGCGAAGGGGTCTTTCCCGGCGGCGTGGGCCGCTTCGTCCATGAAGCTCTCCACCACGAAGGCGGTGTGGGAGTGACCGACCGAGCGCCACCAGAGAACGGGAACCAGGAGCTTGGGTGTATGGAGGTCAACCTGAATGTTGGGGATGGCGTAGGGGATCTCTGCCGCCCCTTCCACCGACGCATCGTCGATGCCGTTTTTCACCATGGCCGATTCGAAGGGGGTGCCGGTGGCGATGGACTGGCCGACGATGGTGTGCTGCCAGGCGGTCAGATTTCCCGTGTCGTCGAGGCTGGCGCTGATCCGGTCGTACCAGAAGGGGCGGTAGAATCCCCCCTTCATGTCATCGTCCCGGGTCCAGATGACCTTGACCGGTTTCCCGGCCGCTTTCGCCACGTGAACCGCCTCCCTGACGAAGTCGGACGCGGGGTTGGCCCGGCGGCCAAAGCCGCCGCCGAGGAAGGTAGTGTGGAGATGCACCTGTTCCGGTTTGAGTCCTGCCACCTCTGCCGCGCTGTTGCGGTCCACGGTCTGGAACTGGGTGCCGGTCCAGATATCGCAGCGGTCGCTCTTCAGGTCGACGCAGCAGTTGAGGGGCTCCATGGGGGCGTGGGCGAGGAAGGGTGCCTCGAATTCGGCGGTGAGTTGTTTTGCCGCCTTTTGCATCGCCTGGGCCGGTTCACCTTCCTTCCGGGCGACGAGCCCGGGGGATTGGGCAAGGGAGACATACTGTTGCCGCAGTGCCGGGGTTGCCAGCCCCCCCTCGGGACCGTCGTCCCAGACGATGTCCAGAAGTTCCCGCCCCTTTTTCGCCGGCCAGAAGCCGGTGGCGATAACCGCCACCCCCGACGGGACCTGTACGACATCCACCACGCCGGGAACTTTTTTCGCCTTGTCCGCCGTGAAACTCGTCACCTTGCCGCCGAATACCGGTGGCCGGGCTACCACGGCGGTCAGGAGTCCCGGCAGCTGCACATCGATGCCGAAGAGCGCCGTTCCGTCGATCTTGGCAGGGCTGTCCAGGCGGTGCCGCGGCTTGCCGACGATGGCGTACCGCGCCGGATCCTTCAGGCGGACCTCCTGGGGGACCGGCAGTTTTGCCGCTTTGGCGGCCAACTGGCCGTAGGAGAGTTTTTTGCCTGCATGGACGACGAAGCCGTTCTCCGCCCGGCAGGAGGCGGGGTCGACCTTCCACTGCCTGGCAGCTGCGGCGATGAGCATCTCCCGGGCTGCTGCCCCTGCCTTGGAGAGACGTTCCCACTCGGTCCGGACGCTGGTGCTTCCCCCCGTCACCTGGAGGCCGAAAACCGTATGGTTATAGACCGGGTCAACCGGCGCCGCCTCGATGCGGATTTTTTTCCAGTCACACGCCAGCTCCTCGGCGATCAACATGGGGAGGGAGGTATAGACCCCCTGACCCATCTCGGACTTGTTGATGATGAGGGTGACGGTGTCGTCGCTGCCGATCCGGATAAAGGCGTTGGGGGCAAAGGTGGTTGCGGGATCGGCCGCCCCCGCGGAGTTGCCGAAGGGCAGATAGCAGCCGAGCACCAGCCCCCCCGAGAGGACCGCACCGGTCTTGAGGAAGTCACGGCGGCTCATCCTGATGATCTCGCTCATGGTTTTCCCCCTTTCTTTTTCGCCCCGGCGGCCCGGTGGATCGCGGTACGGATGCGGGGATAGGTCCCGCAGCGGCAGATATTCCCCGACATGGCGCTGTCGATGTCGCCGTCGGTCGGTTTGGGATGTTTTTTCAGCAGCGCGACGGCGGACATGACCTGTCCCGGCTGGCAGTAGCCGCACTGGGAAACTTCCTCGGCAAGCCATGCCTTTTTCACCGCATGCCCGGCGGGAATTCCCTCGATGGTGACGATTTTCTTCCCCGCGACGTCCCCGACGGGGGTGATGCAGGAGCGCGCAGGCTCGCCGTTCACATGGACCGTGCAGGCGCCACACAGTCCTTCGCCGCAGCCGAATTTGGTGCCGGTCAGCTTCAGCTGCTCCCTGATGACCCAGAGGAGCGGCACATCCGGCTCCACATCTACCTGGTACGCCTTGCCGTTCACGTTCAACGCTATCATGGTGCCTCCTTTTTAGGGGAAAAGGGGAAAAACAATGCGATTTTAGAAGGATAGCACGGTTGGGGGGCAATGCAAGGGAAGGGAAAGGAGACTGTATGCGCAAGGGGCGAGCACCCCGTTCCGCTCAGAGTCCCCTCGTACCGCCGTTGTACGGCTCATTTCGCGCCGGTCGTCCGACCGGCTCAGCTCAATTTCGCCTACATCGGCTGGTACTCGGGCACATTCGCTCCACGGGGCACTCACCCCTTGTGGATACAGGGTAGGGAGGATATTGCCGTGTCAGAAACGGAGGTGGTCCCGCAGTTGCCGCTCCAGCTCTTCACCGGCGGCGGGGAAATCCTCCAGGGAGAGGGTGAAATCTTCCTGCCAGTCCCGGGTCTTGTAGTAGAGCCGGTCGTAGTAGGAGGTCATGAGCTCGGCCATGAACGGCTTCAGTTCCCACCGCTCCAGGTAGCCGGCGATCTCGGTGTACTTTTCACCACCGAGCTTTTTCCGGATCCGCTCCAGGGCCGCTCCCATCCCCTCTTTGTACTCGGGTCTGCCGTACTCGTCGATGAGGCGGGCAACGCGGGTTTCCAGGGAGGCATCGCACCAGACCAGCGTTCCTTCCCGCATCACGTCGTAGAAATTGCCGGGGAGCGATATCCTGCCGATGCGCCGGCTCTCCCCTTCCAGGAGAATCGGCATGCCCGGTGGAACCTGGCGAAGCTCATTCCAGAGGAGGGTCTCGAAGCGCTTCTGGGTGAGGTCCTGGGTGAGCCCCAGTTCGCCGAAGGCGGAACCCCGATGGCAGGCGAGCCCTTCCAGGTCGACGACCCGCCAGATGTCGGTCCTTAGACCCAGGAGAAAGGTGGTCTTGCCGATGCCGGTCATGCCGTGGAGGACCACCAGCGGGCCGGAGGGGACATAGGGGGTGAAGAAGGCTGCGACGTGGTTGCGGAAGTCGCGGTATCCCCCCTGCAGCTGGACCGCCTGGTGTCCGGTCAGCTCAAGAATGCTCGTGACGGTCTTGCTCCGGAGTCCTCCCCGCCAGCAGTAGACCAGGATGGGACGACCGTTCGCGGCTTCGGCTATTTCAGCCACCATGGCGGGATAGCGATGGGCGGTCAGCTCCAGGCCTCGGCGGCGGGCCTCGTAGGGACCGGTCTGCTTGTAGAGGGTACCGATCTCCACCCGCTCCTCGTTGGAAAGGAGCGGCACGTTCATGGCGCCGGGGATATGGTCTTCCGCGAACTCCAGCGGAGTGCGGGCATCCACCACCAGGTGGCTGTCGAGCAGGGATTCGTTGAACGGTACGGTAGCGGGCATCTTTTCCTCCGGAATCAGTCGGCCGCATTATAGAGGAGAGGAGGTGACAAATGCAAGGGAGGCGATACTGCTTACGTTGCTGGCGACTGGCATCATCTTGATGATTCCTTGATGCAGTATCCTTCTATCTTGACACCCTTTTTATGCATAACGGGATAAGGTGATCTTAAAGGGTACAGGGCATGTGCCCAGAGAGAGAGGCTCTTAGCATGCGTATCTATTATTACGACACGGAAACCGGCATTTATCAAGGGGAGGACTTCGCCGACGAAGGGATGTGGTCCGGTCAGTACGAAATCTCTCCTGGTTCTACCACCATTGCCCCGCCGTCGGCAGTTCCGGGGCACTGCCTCTGCTTCGACGCTGTCCGGCAGCAATGGCTACAGACGGAGATCGGCCGCCTTTCGGTGCCGGGAATAGGTGATACACTGAAATAGCAATCGATGGAGGCGGAGTGATGACTCCCTATGAGTGGCTGCAAACAGCTATCTTCGTTATCGTTCTCCTGGTGCTGGTCAAACCCTTGGGCGCCTTTATGGCCAGGGTCTTCCAGGGGGAGCGGACTTTCCTGTCTCACGCCTTCGCCCCCTGCGAGAACATCCTCTACCGTATATGCGGAGTAAGGAAAGAGGAGGAGATGGGGTGGCAGCGCTACGCCTGGGCCATGGTCCTCTTCAACCTGGTCCTCTTTGTGGCTCTCTTCACCATGCTGATGCTGCAGCACCTGTTACCGCTCAATCCGCAGAAATTCCCGGCCTTCACTTGGCAACTGGCGCTCAACACGGCCGTCAGCTTCGTCACCAACACCAACTGGCAGGCCTACAGCGGCGAATCCACGGCCAGCTACTTTACCCAGATGGTGGGGCTGGCGGTGCACAACTTCGTATCCGCCGCCACCGGCATCGCCGTGGCGATCGCCGTGATCCGCGGCTTTGCCCGACGCACGACCTCGATGCTCGGAAACTTCTGGGTCGACATGACCCGCTGCACCCTCTACATCCTGGTACCGATCTCCCTCCTCGCCGCTCTCGTCCTCGTTTCCCAGGGGGTGATCCAGAACTTCAGCCCCTACAAGACGGTAGCGCTGGTCCAGCCGGTCACCTACGACAAGCCGAAGCTGGACGACAAGGGAAATCCGGTGACCGAGAGCGTGACGGCTAAGGACGTAACCATCCCCATGGGGCCGGTAGCCTCCCAGGAAGCGATCAAGGAACTCGGGACCAACGGCGGCGGATTTTTCAATGCCAATTCGGCCCATCCGTTCGAGAATCCGACCCCGCTTACCAACATGGTGGAGATCCTGTTGATTCTCCTCATTCCGTTCTCCCTCACCTACACCTTCGGCGCGATGGTGGGGAACACCCGCCAGGGGTGGACGCTCCTGGGGGTCATGCTCCTGATCCTGCTACTCTCCTTCACGGTACTACAGGGAGTTGAATCGAGGGGCAATCCCTCTATCGCCAAGCTCGGCGTCCACGGAGCCAATCTTGAAGGGAAGGAGACCCGCTTCGGCCTGGCCGGGAGCAACCTCTTCACCGTTGCCACCACCGGCACCTCCTGCGGCGCGGTGAACACCATGCACGATTCATTGACCCCCATCGGCGGGATGGTTCCGATCTCCCTGATCCTCTTGGGTGAACTGGTTCCCGGCGGGGTCGGCTCCGGGCTCTATACCATGCTTGCCTTTGCCATCATCGCGGTCTTCGTCTCGGGACTCATGATCGGGCGGACCCCGGAATATCTCGGGAAGAAGATCGAGGTGCGGGAGATGTGGCTGTCGGTAGTGACCGTCCTGATCGCCGGGGTGACGGTGCTGATTTTCTCGGGGATCGCCATGATCACCCCGCAGGCTGTATCATCCATGGCTAATCCGGGCGCCCACGGTCTTTCCGAGGTGTTCTACTCCTTCGCCTCCATGGCCAACAACAATGGCAGCGCCTTCGCAGGGCTGAGCGCCAATATAAACTTCTTCAACATCCTCGGCTCCATCGCCATGCTGGTCGGGCGGTTTGTTCCGGCAGTGGCGGTGCTCGCCATGGCCGGTTCGCTGGCGGAGAAGAAGTACGTCCCGCCAAGCCTCGGGACGCTTCCCACGGACAAGGTGCCGTTCGCGCTCTGGCTGACCCTGGTCATCCTGATCGTGGGGGCGCTCACCTTTTTTCCGGCGCTTTCGCTCGGGCCGATTGTAGAGCAGTTGCAGATGATGGGGTTATAGAATTAAACGGAACAGGACGCAGATGAACGCAGAAAAGGCGGATCAAAGTAAAATTACAAAAAAAGTATTGTTGATTAAATCTGCGTTCATCGGATTTGAATCTGCGTCCTTTAGGTTTTCTGAAAGGATTAACCCATGTCCAAACATGCACCTGAACCGATTTCCATCTTCGATCCGCGGATCATGCGACCCGCGCTGATCGATTCCTTCAGAAAACTCGACCCCCGCGACCTGTGGCGTAACCCGGTCATGTTCGCGGTGGAGATCGCCAGTTTCATCACCCTGGTGACGTTCGTCATGTCGCTCACCGGTGCCAACAAGGAGCCGGCCTGGTTCACCGGCCTCGTTTCAGCCTGGCTCTGGTTGACGGTTATCTTTGCCAACTTCTCCGAGGCGCTGGCGGAGGGGCGCGGCAAGGCGCGCGCGGCCAGCCTGCGCAAGACCCGCACGGAAGTGACGGCCAAGGTCCTTGCCAAGCCCGAATTTGGCAGCGACTACACCACGGCTGATGCCAACCAGCTGCGCAAAGGAGACCACATCCTGGTGGAGGCCGGTGATCTGATTGCCGGCGATGGCGACGTGGTGGCCGGCGCGGCCCTGGTGAACGAAGCGGCCATCACCGGCGAATCGGCGCCGGTGGTGAGGGAGTCGGGCGGTGACCGGAGCGCGGTCACCGGCGGGACCACGGTGATCGCCAACTCGATCATCGTCCGGATAACCGTAAACCCCGGGGAGACCTTCCTCGACCGGATGATCTCCCTCATCGAGGGGGCAAAGCGGCGCAAGACACCCAACGAGATTGCGCTGGAGGTGCTCCTGATTGCGTTGACCCTGGTGTTCCTGCTGGTATGCGCCAACATCAGTCCCCTCTCAATTTACAGCGTGAAGGCGGCAGGCCAGGGTTCCCCTGTTTCGCTGACGGTCCTCGTGGCGCTCTTCGTCTGCCTCGCGCCAACCACCATCGCCGCGCTCCTCCCCGCCATCGGCATAGCCGGGATGGACCGTCTTTTCCAGAAGAACGTCATCGCCCTTTCTGGCCGTGCCATCGAGGCAGCCGGGGATGTGAACGTGCTGTTGCTGGACAAGACCGGCACCATCACCCTGGGGAACCGTGAGGCGGTGGAGTTCATCCCCGTGGGAGGGCATACCGACAGGGAGTTGGCCCAAGCCGCGCTCATGGCTTCGCTCACCGACGAGACCCCGGAAGGGCGAAGCATTGTGGTGCTGGCCAAGCAGAAGTACGGACTGCAAGCGGAAGCGCCCCCCACGGATGCCGAAACCATAACGTTCAACGCCGATACCCGTCTTTCCGGCATGAATACGGCGGGGAAGCAGTATCGCAAGGGGGCCTCCGACTCGACCGTCTCCTTCGCGAAGGGGCTTGGTGCAGTGAACATCCCGGGCGACTTGCGAGACGTAGTCGACCGCGTGGCCCGGGCCGGGGCGACGCCGCTTGTGGTCAGTTGCGATGCCGAGATCCTCGGGGTCGTGAACCTCAAGGATATCATCAAGGGTGGTATCCAGGAGCGGTTCCAGCAACTCAGGAGCATGGGGATAAAGACCGTGATGATCACCGGCGATAATCCCCTCACCGCCGCGGCCATCGCCGCCGAGGCCCAGGTGGACGATTTTCTCGCCCAGGCCAAGCCGGAGGACAAACTGCGACTGATCAGAGAAAATCAGGACGCCGGCTTCATGGTTGCCATGACCGGCGACGGCACCAACGATGCCCCTGCACTGGCCCAGGCGGACGTGGCAGTGGCCATGAACACCGGCACCCAGCCGGCCCGGGAGGCGGCCAACATAATAGACCTGGACTCGAACCCGACCAAGCTTCTCGACATCGTCGAGGTGGGGAAGCAGATTCTCATGACCCGGGGGAACCTCACCACCTTCAGCATCTCCAACGACGTGGCCAAGTACTTCGCCATCGTCCCGGCGATGCTGCTCTCCATCTATCCGCAGTTGAACGTGCTGAACGTCATGCACCTGGCGACCCCCATGAGTGCGATCCTGTCGGCGGTCATTTTCAACGCGGTCATCATTCCGTGCCTTGTGCCGCTGGCCCTCAAGGGGACCAAGTTCCATCCCATGCCTGCGGAGAAGCTGCTGATCCACAATCTGCTGATCTACGGCGTCGGGGGGATTGTGGCGCCGTTTGTGGGGATCAAGGTGATCGATATGGTGGTGGGAGGCTTTTTTTAGGACCTATACGTCCTATACGACCTATAGGTCCTATAACAGGAGAAAACATGAAAGAACTGAAGCCCGCAATTCTCATGTTCATCGCCTTCACCGTCATCTGCGGCGGCATCTACCCGGCGGTGGTAACTGGTATTGCCTCGGTCGCCTTTCCGGACAAGGCGGGGGGAAGCTTTATCACGGATACGAGCGGCCGCGAGGTCGGCTCCATCCTGATCGGCCAGCCCTTCTCCGATTCGAAGTACTTCTGGCCCCGCCCTTCGGCCGCCACCGATTTTGCTTACAATCCGATGGGTTCCGGCGGTTCCAACGCCGGCCCCACCAATCCCGACTACCTGAAGACAGTGGAGGCGCGGGTTAAGGCGTTTAAGGATACGGGGGGTGCCGGCACTGTCCCTGCCGACCTGGTCCAGGCCTCGGCCAGTGGTCTCGATCCGCACATCTCGCCGGAAGCTGCCAATGTGCAGATTGCCCGGGTCGCTAAGGCACGGGGGATGGCCGATGATGCTCTGACCAAGCTCGTTGTCGCCCATACCGAAGGGCGTCAGCTCGGCTTCCTCGGCGAACCGCGGGTGAATGTGCTTGCGGTAAACCTGGTATTGGATAAACTGGCACCATGACTGACAACGGCGACGGAATCCGTCCCTCCCCCGAAGCCTTCCTGAAACTGGCCCAGGCGGAAGAGACTGCGGAGAACGGGCGGGGGAAGTTGAAAATCTTCCTCGGCTACGCCCCCGGTGTCGGCAAGACCTTTGCCATGCTGGAGGCGGCATGGCAGCGGAAGCTTGAGGGGTGCGACGTGGTGTCGGCGTACGTGGAATCCCATGGACGGTTCGAGACCGATACCATGCTCGCCGGGCTGGAGATCATTCCGAAGGTCCAGATCGAGTACATGGGAGTGACACTCCCGGAGATGGATATCGATGCCGTCTTGAACCGCAAGCCCCGGATCGCCCTGGTGGATGAGCTGGCCCACACCAACGCCCCCGGTTCCCGTCACGAAAAGCGCTGGCAGGATGTGGAGGAACTCCTGACTGCCGGCATCGACGTCTACACCACGGTCAACATCCAGCACTTCGAGAGCCTGAACGACATTGTTGCCCAGATCACCGGCGTCAAGGTGCGGGAGACGGTCCCCGACCGCCTCCTGGACGAGGCTGCCGAGATCAGGCTTGTCGATCTCCCTCCGGACGACCTTCTCCAGCGCCTCCACGAGGGGAAGGTCTATATCCCGGAACAGGCGGCCCTGGCAATGAAGAAGTTCTTCCAGCCGGGGAACCTGATCGCGCTTCGCGAGCTGTCGATGCGCAAGGCAGCCGCCCGGGTTGACGAAGAGATGCGGATCTACATGGAGACCCGTGCCATCGTCGGCCCATGGCCTGCGGCGGAACGCCTTCTCGTCTGTGTCAGCGGCAGCCCGTTCAGTGAGCAGCTGATCCGTTCGACCCGCCGGTTGGCGGACGAAATGAAGGCCCACTGGCATACGGTCTATGTCGAAACTCCCGGCGACGGCAGGCATCTCCAGGAAAACCGCGAACGGGTCTGGCGTGATCTCCGTCTGGCGGAAACCCTTGGCGCCCATGTCGCTACCCTGACCGCGACCGATGTGGCCCGCACCGTCATGGAATACGCGATCAAACACAATATTACCAAGATCGTCGTGGGCAAACCGACCAAGCCCCGCTGGCAGGAATTTCTGCGGACTCCGCTCGTTGACCAGATCATACGCCTGAGCGGGACGATCGATGTCTATGTCGTCAGCCTGCTGGGTGAAGAAAAGAAGAAGCCGGAGCCGGTTCCGGCCAGTCCGCGAAAAGAGACCGCGTGGCAGGACTACGGGAAAAGCCTGGCCCTGGTCATTGCTGCGACAGGGGTGTGCGAGCTGGTCCGACCGTTCCTCGCACCGACCAATCTCGTCATGATCTACCTCCTTGCGGTGGTGTTGACGGCCACCCGGCTGGGGCTGAAACCCGCGGTCCTGAGTGCGTTTCTCAGCGTACTCGCCTTCGATTTCTTCATGGTCCCCCCCCGCTTTACCTTTGCCGTTTCCGATACACAGTACTTTCTCACCTTTTTCGCCCTGTTCACCGTCGGCGTCGTCATCAGCACGCTCGTTTCCCAGTCCCGGCAACGGGCCGAAACCATCAGGGGCCGGGAGGCGCAGACCGCAAGCCTCTATTACCTGAGCCGCGATCTGGCTGCCGCCGCCGACGTGCAGGGGATATTGGCGGCGATCGTCAGGAATATCGGAGAAAGCCTCGATGCCAGGCTGGTTGTGCTACTGGCGGAAGGGGAGCGGCTGGAGACCAAGGCGGCCAGCGAAGGAGTCCATCTTGCGGCAAAAGAGCTTGCCGTGGCCGACTGGACCTTTCGGAACCGGCAGCCGGCAGGGCGCGGCACTGATACCCTCATCTCTGCCGATCTGCTTTATCTGCCGCTCCAGACGGCCACTGACGTGCTCGGCGTACTGGGGGTAAAGCTCAAGGATGAAGGAGAGTATGCCTCCCCGGAAACCCGCCGGCTCCTCAATGCCTTCGCCTCCCAGGCGACACTGGCCATCGAACGGGTGCAACTGGCGAAGCAGGCCGAGCAAGCCCAGGTTCTTCAGGCACGGGAAGGGCTCGAGCGCGCCCTGCTCAACTCCATCTCCCACGACCTGCGTACCCCCCTGGTCTCCATCACCGGCGCGTTGGATACGTTGCGGGAAAAGGTGCATACACTTGCCGACAAAGCCCGCATGGAGCTCCTGGATATGGCGTGGGAGGAGGCGGAGCGGCTGAACCGGTTCGTCGGCAATCTCCTTGACATGACCCGCCTGGAGGCGGGGGGGATCAATCTGAAAAAGGAGACGCTGGATGTCCAGGATCTGGTAGGATGTGCCCTGGCGGCACTTGAGCGCCGGCTCGGAACGCGCAAGGTCGATGTCCGCCTTCCGTCCGACCTCCCCCCCGTCAGGATGGACATGGCGCTCATGGCCCAGGTCCTGGTGAACCTGCTCGACAACGTCTTGAAATATTCCCCCCCCGGGAGCGACATCGAGATTGCGGCCAGAACGGAGGGGCGTCAGCTCAGGCTGGAGGTCGCCGACCATGGGCCGGGCGTACCCGAAGCGGACCTCCGGAGGGTCTTCGACAAGTTCTACCGGATCCCGGTCCCCGAGGGGGCGGGAGGGACCGGCCTCGGGCTCTCCATCTGCAAGGGGATCGTCGAGGCCCACGGCGGGAAGATTCTGGCGGAGAATCGTAGTGGCGGTGGGCTGCGGGTGATCATCACCCTGCCGTTGAAATGATCGGGAAGGGAAGGGGCGCATGCCGAACGAAAAACCAAACGCCAACCTGCCGCGCATACTCGTGGTTGATGACGAGGTGGCAATCCAGCGGTTTCTGCGGACCGCCCTCGATACCGGCGAGTTTTCCCTGCATCAGGCGGAAAACGGCCACGCAGCGCTGGCGGCCGCCGTAGCGTTGAAACCGGATGCCATTCTGCTCGATCTGGGACTGCCGGACATGGATGGGGTGGAGGTGATCAGGCGCATCCGGGAATGGTCGCAGGTTCCGATTATTGTTCTCTCGGTGCGGGAGAGGGAGGACGACAAGGTGCAGGCGCTCGATACCGGCGCGGACGACTACCTGACCAAGCCGTTCGGCATTGCGGAACTCCTGGCGAGGATCAGGGTGGTGCTGCGCCGGTCGGTGCAGCAGGCACCCGAACCGGTCTACACAATCGACGATCTGGAAGTCGATCTCACCAGACGCCGGGTCGTGGTCCGTGGTGACGAGGTACAGCTCACCCCGACCGAGTATGACCTGTTGCGTCTGCTGGTGACCCATGCGGGGAAGGTTCTTACCCATGGCCAGATACTCCGGCAGATATGGGGGGTTGCCTATATGGAGCAGCCCCACGTGCTCAGGGTCAACATCAGCAACCTGCGGCACAAGATCGAGGCGGATGCCTCACGTCCCCGGTATATCCTGACGGAGCCGGGAGTGGGGTATCGGCTGCGGGCTGACTTTTAGCCTTTGCCCTCTTCCGGTTGCTCGTTTTCGGTGGACGGTCGCAATCCCCGTACGTCATTGGATCGCTCCCAGAGGCTCATTCATCCTTGATTTTTAAGGGTTAAAGTGCTATAAGGTGATGCGTTTTTTTTTGTTATCCGAAAAATTTTCACTAATACTGAAAAAGGAGTGTGCAATGGCAGATTTCGACAAGGCCCTGGCGGTAGGACGCCCCGCCAACATCCAGCGGCTCTTCCCCAATTCCAAGGCCCTCATCGTCAGCGGCAAGGTGATCGACCGGGCCATGCTCGCCAAGGGGAACGCCCTGGCGCTGGCCGCCAACGGCCGCAACTACTTCGTCATCCGGGGCGTGCTGAAGGCCGCCCAGCGTGCGAACGCGGCGGTGATCATCGAGATCGCAAAATCGGAGGGGGGGCAGAAGTCCTACTGCGCCGTCAACTACTGGAACATGGCCCGCATCGTCGATGCCCTCTGCAACGAACTGGGAATCACCGTCCCGGTGGCGATCCACGCCGATCACTACGGCATCAAGAACGACAAGGACCTGGCCGCCGCCAAGGTGGAAGTGCCGACCATGTTCGAGGCGGGGATCACCTCCATTGCCATCGACGCCTCCCATCTCCCCGACGACGAGAACCTGCTGGCCAACCTGGCCATCAATCCCTTCATCCCCGCTTGGGCCGGACTGGAGACCGAGGTGGGCGAGATCAAGGGAAACCAGGGACTCTCCACCGTGGAGGAGGCAAAATTCCTCATCCAGGGGCTGAACGCCAACGGCATCTTCCCCGACTGGATCGCCCTCAACAACGGCACCACCCACGGTCTCGAGGCCTCCGACGCCGGTATCCAGGTGGGGCTCACCGCCGACATCCACAAGGCCCTCGCCCCTTACAAGGTGAGCGGCGCCCAGCACGGCACCTCCGGCAACAGCTCGGAGCGGCTGCGGGAAATTGCCACCAAGACCAGGACCACCAAGGCGAACGTCGCCACCGCCCTGCAGATGATCTCCTGGGGGCTGGAGGTGAACGATTACGGCAACGCCCAGCTGGACGCCAGCGGCAACTTTATCAAGGTGAAGGGTGAAGGGGTGACCGAGGAGCTGTGGGCCGAGATGGTCGCCCACGCCGAGTCCAAGGGGTGGAAGAAGGGGGATTACAAGAACCTGAACCTTCCCTTCGAGAACAAGCTGCTGGCGCAGCCTGAGGCGATCCGGGAGCGGATGGCGAAGCGGGTGGAGGATTTCGCCTACAAGATGATCACCGAGGTGTTCAACTCGAAAGACACCGCCCCCCTGGCCGTGGAGGCGATACTGAAGGCCAGTTCTGCCGATGTGGGGCCCAAGGGGAGCCAGATCGAGGATCCGGCCCACTGGACCGAAAGCCAGATCAGGGAGCGGGCCAAGAGCCTGGCGGGAGACAAGGGACCGGCGGGGAACTTCGACGACTAGTTGACGCGGAAAACAATTCGAAAAGAAACAGAATGGGGGGCTCTTGCAGCCCCCCATTTTTGCGTGTATTCGTGAGAGGAGGGCGTCCCGCTCCGCTCAGAGTCCCCTCGTGCCGCTGCTGTACGGCTCATTTCGCGCCGGTCGTTGGCCGGCTTTGCTCAATTTTGCCTACATCAGCTGGCACTCGGGCACATTCGCTCCACGGGGCACCCTCCCCTCACGGGTTCGGGGATATCGGGAAGAGGGAGCGTTGACAGGGTTTCGGGAGTGGAGGGAAGAAACCGAGCGGCAGCGGACACCAGCCAGAAGTATCATTGTATGGACTTCGCGAATAGCTGAACCATATCCGGATTGTACTGTCGCCGGTCAAGGTCCGCAGCGAGGGGGCAACCGCAACGGACGAAACTCTACCAACGCTCCCCCAACCTCAACTAGTATTCCCTGTTGACGTATCAGACCACTCCGGCTAAAGTGATAGTCCCTCTATTGCGCAGTTAACGCCCTGTCACAGGCTGGTGCCCATGAACGATTCCCCACAACCTGCCGGACCGTCCCGGCGCTCTTTCATCTATGCCGGCATCGTCGTCGGCGTCATCGTCAGCATCTGGTATGTTCTTTTCAAGAACCGTGCTGTGGTAGTCCCTGATCCCGTCTGGACCCAGTTCGTCAACGTATCGCTCATCATGTTCGCCGCTATCTTCCAGTTCAGCCTTCTCCACAAGCTGGTGACCTGGGTGGCACGGCTCATGAAGGGGAAGAAGGGGGACTGAAGTCATGGAACCCGCCGCCCTGAGCAGCCTGCGCGACTGGTTCTCCCGCTACTGCCGGACCTTTTACGTCGACGATGCGGACGCCCAACGCAACATCCTTCTCAAGGAGGAGCATACCCACCGGGTCTGCGCCAACATGGAACTGCTGGTGGAGAGCCTCGGTCTTGACGAGGGGGGCCGGCGGCTGGCCATGGCGGTCGCCCTGTTCCACGACGTGGGGCGGTTCGAGCAGTATCGCCGGTACGGCACCTTCAGTGATGCGGCGTCGGTGAACCATGCCGCACTCGGGGCACGGGTCCTCACTGAAGAGCGTGTGCTGGACACTCTTCCCACGGCGGACCAGTCCCTCATCATCCGCGCCGTTGCCCTCCACAACGCCTTTGTCCTCCCCACCGACCTGGACGGGACCACCGACCTCCATCTACGCCTTATCCGGGATGCGGACAAGCTGGATATCTGGCGGGTATTCCTCGACTACTACCGGGCTCCCGAAAATGAACGGGCGTCGGCCGTTTCCCTCGGCTTTGCCGACCGCCCCGAATGCTCGGCTCCGGTGCTGGACTCCCTGCGGGAAGGGAAGATGGTGAACCTCTCCCAGCTCGCCACCCTCAATGACTTCAAGCTCCTCCAGCTCTCGTGGGTCCACGACCTGAACTTCCCCGCGTCCTTCCGGCTGGCCTGGGAACAGGGGTACCTGGCGGGGATCGCCGCTACCCTCCCCCCGATCCCGGAGGTGCGTGAAGCGGCTGAAGCGGTGCTGACGGAACTGGAGCGGAGGGGAACCCTGTAGTAACCCTCAGGTTGACAGGGGAGAAAACAGTAATTAATTTGCAGTAAATCCCGGAAATAATGCTAAACTGCCCCCGATGAATGAAACCCCACAAACCATGGAGAACTTTGAACAATGAAAAGAAAAACAGGACAACTCTTTGCAATGGCAATCGCAGTACTGTTTCTCAGTTTGAGCGTTCTGGAGATGGAGGCGTCGGCCCGGGCCGGTGGCGGACGGTCCTTCGGCAGCCGCGGTTCCCGCAGCTATTCACGTCCCGCCACCCCTTACAGCCAGCCGTCTCCGTCCCGGCAGGTTGCACCCCAGCAGCAACCCACCACACCTCCACCCTTCCAGCAGCCCCAGCCTGCGGGGGGCGGATTCCTGCGGAGCATGGCAGGAGGCCTTGTCGGCGGCATGCTCGGCGGCATGCTGTTCCGCAGCCTCGGTTTCGGCGGTGGCGCCGGCATGGGGGGTAGCGGCATCGGCCTGTTCGAGATCCTGCTCCTGGCGGGGATCGGCTATTTTATTTTCAGGATGGTGAAGAGGAGACGTGAAGCGGTCGAGGCAGGCCCCTCCTATTACAACCAGACCTCCTACGGGCAAGGTGGGTACCAGCAGGCGACTCAGGCGGCACCCCAGAGCCATGAGCCCGACCCGAACGACGTGGCTGCGGGGCTTGCCCACATCCGCCAGATGGACTCATCCTTCGACGAGAACCGCTTCAACGACAACGTCATGGACATCTTCTTCAAGATCCAGGGGGCCTGGATGAACCGTGACCTGGCGCCGGTCACAAACCTCCTTACCGACGAGATGCGCCGGATTTTCCAGGAAGATGTCGACAAGCTCCTGGCCAGCAAGAAGGTGAACCGTCTGGAGAACATCGCCGTCCGGAGCGTGGAGGTGGTGGAGGCGTGGCAGGAGTCGGGACAGGACTTCATCACCGCCCTCATTTATGCCAACCTCCTTGACTACACAACCGACGACACCACCGGCCAGGTGGTGGCGGGGAGCAAGACCGACCCGGTGAAGTTCGAGGAGTACTGGACCTTTACAAGGCCGGTGGGGAACAATCCGTGGAAGCTGTCGGGGATCGATCAGAAGTAGACACGGCTAAATTTGTAGCCGGTGGATGAAACTGCTGTTACCAAATTCAATGGTTGATCTAACCCCCTGACATTTGTCAGGGGGTTTTTCTTTTTTCGCTAATTTGCAATCAGTTACGAGAATTTAAATGATTAGTTTATGCAAAATATCCTTGATTGTTCAGGCAGTATTTTCTATTTTACAAAACGTTAATATTTATTTGTGCTGCTAAACGGAGGGATTTATGTGGAGGCCTGTTCTCCTGATTTCTGCCCTTTTGTTTGTTGCTGCTTGCGGTGAACGTCAAGATCAGAGTCAACTTCAAGTAGTGAACCACTCGCCAGCAGTTGAAGCAACAGCAACTCCAGACGCAACGGTGTCTATGGCATTCAGTGAACCCATAAACTCCGCCACAGTTGACTCAAGTAGTTTCACTCTATCAAATCAGGGTGGTGCAGTAAGTGGAACCTTACAGATAAACGGCAGCAACATAACCTTCACCCCCAATAAACCCCTATCCCTTTTCTGCAAATATACGGCTACTGTTTCACCGACTGTGTACGGCGTATACGGACACATGTTGGCCCAGTCATACCAGTGGAGTTTCACCACGCGTGACGGACTCTGGGATATGCTTGCCCCACCTCCTCAAGGTTCTGAATCGGATTCAAGCAGGGCTGCAATAGACGATAACGGAAGGGTAATGCTGGCGTGGTCGACAACGGCAGGAACTTATGCTTCGTTCCTCGTCAACGGTGCATGGGCGGAACCCGTTCTGCTGGGGGAAGGCGGCCACCTCGACAGCGTTGTATCTGCTAATGATAATTATACAGTTTTTTGGCAGGTCAGAAACGGCAATATAATCCAGATGTATTGTGCTCGTTTTGTTGACGGAGCATGGCAGGCTTCTAAGGTATTCGCGACGGTTGATGCTACGGCCATCTACATCATTCCGACAATGTTTTCTGATAACTCGTTGTTAGCCATTTACTGGTATAACGGCGGAGTTGATGGGGCTCAAGCGTATTCTCGGAGATTTATCCCCAGTCAAGGATGGCAGGCACGGGTAGCGCTGACAGAGCAAAATGCGTGGTATGTGGGGGGCTTTCACCGTTCCGGCAAGGCTGTTATTGCTTGGGTAAGCGGAGGCAATGTTCCGAACACGGGCTATGTGCAAAGCTATGATGTGAATTCGGGTTGGTCAGCACCGGTCGCTATCGGGCAGTACACATACCTGACCGCGCACTCCGCCGCAGTGAATTCTAGAGGTCAGGGCATGGTCGCTTATGCAACTGCAAACGACATAAGAATTGCCAGCACCACGCCCGGTACAGGCTGGACACAGTTAACTCCTCTCTACCAGAGGCAGGCTCTTACATTATACTCAGGTTCGCAGCTAGTGATGGACAATTTTGGTAACGCGATGCTTTGTATCTCAGAGTTTTCGGCATCGTTCCATCGGTATTTGGCCATTCGCTACGACAGCAGCAATGGGTGGCAGCAGCCAGTCGATATCAGTGGTGGCAGAGTCCCTGACCCTTTACTACCTAATGATCTAAAGGTTGATGAGTCTGGCAACTACCTTCTGGTATGGTATGGGTACGACGTCCTTCCGGGCGGCATTGAGCATGTGTACAGCAGCAGGTATCAAAAAGGAGTTGGGTGGAATGCCCCGACTTACCTCGGCCGACAGGATGTAGATGCCGCGTTTCCAACAATGTCCATGAATCCACGAGGTGAAGCGGTGGCGGTGTGGCCGAATTTTTATCAGCAGGCTGTGGGCCTCGGCGTGGGGCTATTTCACTAGAGCCTTTGCAAAATAGCCTTGATTGTTCAAGCAGTATTTTCTATTTTACAAAACATTAATATTTATTTGTGCTGCTAAACGGAGGGATTTATGTGGAAGCTTGTTCTCCTGATTTCTGCCCTTTTGTTTGTTGCTGCTTGCGGTGAACGTCAAGATCAGAGTCAACTTCAAGTAGTGAACCACTCGCCAGCAGTTGAAGCAACAGCAACTCCAGACGCAACGGTGTCTATGGCATTCAGTGAACCCATAAACTCCGCAACAGTTGACTCAAGTAGTTTCAGGTTATCAAATCAGGGTGGTGCAGTAAGTGGAACCTTACAGATAAACGGCAGCAACATAACCTTCACCCCCAATAAACCCCTATCCCTTTTCTGTAAATATACGGCTACTGTTTCACCTACCGTTTACGGTGTATACGGACACATGTTGGCCCAGTCATACCAGTGGAGTTTCACCACGCGTGACGGACTCTGGGATATGTTTGAACCTCCTCGAGGTTCGGAATCTAACACAAGCCAAGCTGCAATAGATGATAACGGAAGGGTGATGCTGGCGTGGTCGACAACGGCAGGAACTTATGCTTCGTTCCTCGTCAACGGCGCATGGGCAGCACCCGTTCTGCTGGGGGAGGGGGGGTATCTGTACAGCGTTGTAGCCGCCAATGACAGTTATGCTGTTTTTTGGCAGGTCAATAACGGCAACACAATCAAGATGTATTGTGCCCGTTTTGTAGACGGCGCGTGGCAGCCTGCTGAGACATTCGCGACGATGGATGCCGTATCGTTCAATGCCATCTCTACGATTTTTTCTGATAACTCGCTGTTCGTCATTTACATGTTTAACGGCGGTGCCGACGGGGCTCAAGCGTATTCCCGGAGATTTATCCCGAATAGGGGATGGCAGCCACCTGTGGCGCTTGCAGAGCAAAATGCATGGTTTGTGGGGGGCTTTCACCGTTCCGGCAAGGCCGTTATTGCGTGGGCAAACCGGGGCAATGCTCTGAACACGGGCTACGCCCAAAGCTATGATGTGAATTCGGGCTGGTCAGCACCGGTTGCAATCGGAGAGTACGCATATCTCACTGCCCATTCTGCAGCGGTGAATTCCAGTGGCAAAAGCATGGTCGCTTTCTCAACGATGAACGATATAAGAATTGCCAGCACCACGCCCGGCGCCGGCTGGACCCCGTTGGTCCCTGTCTACCAGAAGCAGGCTGGGGACCTCTATGCCTTCTATACAATTCCGCAGATCGCGATGGACGATCTTGGTAACGCGATGCTTGTTACCTCAGAGACTTCGGCATCGTCCCACCGGCATTTAGCCATTCGCTATGACAGCAACAATGGATGGCAGCAACCGGTCGATATCAGCGGGGGTAGACGCACTGACCTTCTACTACACAACAGTCTACAGGTTGATGAGTCTGGCAACTACCTTCTTGTTTGGTATGGGTACGACACTTCGGGCGGTAGCGAACACATATACAGCAGCAGGTATCAAAACGGGATTGGATGGAGTTCTCCCACTTACCTGTGTCGACAGGATGTTGACGCTGCGTTTGCAAAGGTGTCTATGAATTCACGGGGCGAAGCGGTTGCCGTGTGGTTGTATTTTTACCCGTCGGTGATGGGGCTCGGTGTGGGGCTGTTTCACTAGTGAATATCTGCTAGTTATCCCAGCGTATGTTGTGAATCTTTTCCTGACCATTGGTCTAAAACCCCAGCCTCACCGCTGGGGTTTTATTCTTTCATGCAGCAGATTTTGTCTCGGTTCAGTGGTGGGAGCTGACCCGTAGCATGCCGGCGATGGCGCCGCTGGCGAAGGCGACGCACCAGAGGGTGTAGATGGTGAGGCTGACCCGGTGGAAGGTGCGGTTGACCCGGTCGGCCCGCTTGAGGAGGGTGGCGGCCAGGGCCAGAAGGAAGTGGAAACCCATGCCGGCGAGGGAGAGGATACCGGACAGGTTGTGGTATTCGGGGGCAGGGCCGGTGGCGGCGGCATAGAGGCTCATCTGGTGTGTCCCCAGGTAGTCCCAGAGGAGGCCGATGCCGAAGACGAGCAGGTGCTTGAGATGGAGCCCCTCCTTCCGGCCGCTGAAGACGGCATAAGTGTAGAAGATGAGCGCCAGATTCATGTAGATGACACCGGTCATGAGCATGATTATTCTTCCCGGTCCCTGATCCCCGGTCCCTGATCCCCGTTTTCCAGCTGTCCCGTCTGGCGCAGGGCTTCATAGAGGACGATCCCCGCTGCCGTGGAGAGGTTGAGGCTCCGGACCGGTCCTGACATGGGTATTCGGACGCTCGTTTCCGGATTGGCATCGATGAGTGAGTCGGGGAGCCCCTTGGTCTCCTTGCCGAAGACGAGGAAATCACCCGCGTCATACCGGATGGCCACGTGGGTCCGGACCGCTTTCTTGCTGGTGTAGATGAAGCGTGCCGAGGGGTAGGCGGCCTGGAGGGCAGGGAGGTCGGGCCAGTAGTGGATTTCCACCGCAGACCAGTAGTCCAGGCCGGCCCTTTTCAGCTGTCGGTCGTCGGTGGAGAAGCCGAGCTTTCCCACCAGGTGCAGCACGGTGCCGGTGGCGCTGCAGAGACGGGCGATATTGCCGGTGTTGGGAGGTATCTCCGGTTCCACGAGGACGATGTGAAAGGGGGTGCAAGGTTCCATGGGGACTCGATTTTTAGTCTGCAGTTAACTCACTCTCAGCCCTCATCCTATCCTTCTCCCAGAGGGAGAAGGTATTCTGTTCACCCTCTCCCTCTGGGAGAAGGTGGCCGAAGGCCGGGTGAGGGGCTGGACAGGTGGGGCAAAGAATTCAAAATTGTATACCACGAATCGGGGCGGCCGGTCTTGCAATTTTTTGCCGGCGGGGCTATTATGCTCCTTTATTTCCGGACGACGGTGTGCCGCAAGGTTTCGTGGCGCACATTCCCCAAATCTCTTATCCCATAAGGAGCGGCAATGAAGGTTATCGTTACCGACGAGGTGGCCCAGGAAGGGCTCGAACTGCTGAAACAGGACCCCCGGGTCGAGATGGAGGTCCGGCTCGGACTGAAGAAGGAAGAGCTGCTCAACGTCATCGGCGACTACGACGTCATCATCACCCGGAGCGGCACCACGGTGGACAAGGATGTCCTGGATGCGGGGAAGAAGTTGAAGATGGTGGCCCGGGCCGGAGTCGGCATCGACAACGTGGATGTCGATTACGCAAGCTCCCGCGGGGTGATCGTGGTGAACGCCCCCTTCGGCAACACCAACAGCGCTGCCGAGCATGCCATGGCGCTCCTCCTCGCCTTCTGCCGCAACATCACCAAGGCCAACGCCAGCCTGAAGAGCGGCGAATGGAAGCGCGCACCCTTTACCGGCGTCGAGCTCAAGGGGAAGACCGCCGGCGTCATCGGCCTCGGCAAGGTGGGTGGCCGCGTCGCCACGCGCCTCAAGGCGTTCGAGTGCGACGTGCTCGCCTGCGACCCCTACATCGCCGTGAAGCGTGCCCATGACCTGGGGGTCAAGCTCGTTTCCCACGACGAGATCTACAAGAACTGCGACATCATCACCCTCCACACCCCCCTGAACGACGAGACCCGGGACATGATCGGCGAGCGGGAGCTGGCCATGATGAAGCACGGCGTCATCCTCGTCAATGCTGCCCGCGGCGGTATCATCAACGAGGCGGCCCTGCTGGAGGGACTGAAGAGCGGCAAGGTCTTCGGCGCAGCGGTGGACGTCTGGAGCGAGGAGCCGCCGAAGACGGAGATACTCAAGGAGCTGATTGCCCAGGAAAAACTGGTGGTCACCCCGCACCTGGGTGCCAACACCGTCGAGGCCCAGATCAACGTGGCGGTTGACGTCTCCAAGGAGATCCTCAACTACCTGGACGAAATGCCGCTGGAGAACGCGGTCAACATCCCCCGCTTCGACATGGCCCTCATGGACCAGATGCGGCCGTTCCTGAACCTGATGAGCGTCATGTGCGACCTGGGAATCCAGCTGGTGGACTGCAACCTGGAGAAGGTCACCTTCGGCTACGCCGGCAACATCGCCCACTACGACTGCACCCCCCTTTCGGTCTGCGGCCTGACGGCGCTCCTCAACCGGCGGGTGGACCAGGACGTGAACATGGTCAATGCCACCCTCATCGCCGAGCAGATGGGGATCGTCATCGAAGAGACCAAATCGACCCAGACCGACGCCTTCTCCAACCTGATCACCCTGGTGATCGAAGGGGGAGGGAAGCGCAAGCTCATCTCCGGCACCCTGTTCGAGGGGGAGCCGCGCATCGTCCGGCTGCGAGACTACGCCATGGACTTCGCCCCGGCGGAGCACATGCTGCTCCTGCACTACGAGGACCGTCCCGGCATGATCGGCCGGATCGGCACCATCATGGGGCAGCACGACATCAACATAGCCGCCATGAACCTGGGGCGGCGGGAGAAAAAGGGGGAGGCGATGGTCATCCTCTCCCTCGACTCGCCGGTTCCCCAGAATGTGGTGGACGAACTCCGCAAGGCGACCGACGCCTCGTTTGTCAAGGCGCTCCACATGCCGACCGCCAAGTGCAACCGGGGCTGCGGCTGCGGCATATAGGTTTTTAAAGAGCCGTAATAGCAAAAGCCCCTCCCGCGCGGGAGGGGCTCCATGGATACTGAAAGACCCCGCCTTTGTTCAGGCGGGGTCTTTTGGTTTTAGGGGGAGAACTTACTTCACTCGGTTCCCTGGCCAGCGATTTTCTGCAACTCAGACGACAGCCTGTTCATTTTCCGGAGTTTCCCCTCTGCTTCGCGCTGCCTGCGGTCGGCCTGCTCGGCGGTTTCCCCTTCCCGCGGGGTCGTCAACTCGCGATACTGACCCTGCAGCCGGGGTAACTCTCTCTCCAGCGCTGCCCGCCGTTCGCCGGGAGCGACGGGTTGCGGAGTAGCGTCGAAGTTGGTGACAGGGCTTGCCGCCGCGGAAGGCGTCCCGCTTTCACGGTCGGGTGCGGGGACGGTCCGGGGAGGAGCATTCCCTTCCCGGGAGGGTGCCGGTTTTGCCTCGGGAGTTCCGGTCGATTCGACATAATAGTGGTCCGGATATTCGACGATTACCGTTTCCGCGGCGGCCGTGGCTGCCGAGAGAACGACGGCACAGAGGATCGCGATATTCATTGGTGCACCCGTCAGTTATATGAAACCATGTCAACTGCCCTGTGTTCCCCCATCTGCACCGTCACGGGTTGGGGATACCCCGTCCCTATGATCGGGGCGGCGCAATACCCGGAGCAGCCGGGCCTGGTGTCCCAGCTGGAAAACGTGCTGAGATAATAGGTGCCGGGATCTCTCAGGACAATCGTGTATCTGCCGTTGGCATCGGTGGGCTGCAGGGCCAGGAACTTGACCGGGCCACATTGGTTGGGGCCGTAATCAAACCCCCCTTCGGTGCAGGGTACCGTATGTGCCCTGACATAACGGCCTGCCAGGGGTGTTCCCGTTGAATTCCTGATGGTGCCGGTAATGGTAATGGTCGAACCGTACGGAGTGGCGTATGTGGTGCCGAGATCCAGGGTTCTGCCGGCTGTGATCGTGATTGGTGCCGTCTGGAACCAGGTGAGGTCCCCCGCTTCCGGTGGTCCGTAAGGCCTCGCGGTCCCCCCGACGACTTTCCGCTGCAGGATGCGGAGGTAATATTTACCCGCCGGGACATCAACCGTAGCGCTGCCGTCACGAAGACCGGAGGGTCTCAGGATGTAGTCCGCCTTGGAGAGGAATTTTTCCATGGGGGGGGATTTCGTCGCATCACGGAGATAGGCATAGCCATAGGGCAGGTTCGTTTCAACCCCGGTGGCGGGGTCCTTGTATTTGAAGGCATATTTCAGCGTGCCATTAGCGGCTTCCGCCAGTCCGGCGGCGAACATGGTCAGGAGCACGCATAGCGATAGAGCAGCCCATGGTTTCGTTTTCATCATTGTCCCCCCGTTACGCGATTATTCCGGCCTCGTTGCAGGTAAGCGCCATCCCCTTCGTCCCTTAGCTGTCCGGAGTACGTGCCGCACCCCCGGCAGCCCCTCTCCAGCGACACGTGTCAGGGGTATACCCCGACGGTCATATCCACCGTCCTGACATCCCGTATCTTCACCGTTACGGGATTCGCCGCTGCGGCGGTGTACTCGCACCGGTTGCCGGTATAGGGGGAGTAGTCGGCGCTGATGCAGGGAGAGGTATACAGGTAATAGGTGCCGGGTTCTTTTATCTGCAGCGTGTACGTGCCGTTGGCATCGGTGGGTTGCAGTGCCAGGAGCTTGACCGGACCACACTGGTTGATATCGTAATTATAGCCGTCGTCCCTGCACGGTTCGGTTTGTGCCCGCACGTACCGGCCCGCCAGGGGCGCGCCGGCCTGCGACTTGACGGTGCCGGTAATGGTGATGGGTGCGGCGGCAAACGGATACGCATAGAGCGTTCCGAGGTCCAGCGTGCTGCCGGCAGTGATCGTGATGGGGGCCGTCTGCATCCAGGTGAAATCACCCATCTCCGGCGGCCCGTACGGCTTTATGGCCCCTTTTCTCTGGGTGATGCGGATGTACCACGTCCCCGCGGGGACATTCGGGTCCGCATACGTGCCGTTGCCGAAAGAAACCATATTGACGTAATCCGCCTTGGTGAAAAATTTTTCCATGGGGGGCGGTTTGGTTGCGTCGTGAAGATAGAGATACCCACGGGTAAGATTCGTTTCAACCCCGGTGGTGGGATCCTTGTATTTCAAGGTGTATTTCAGCGTGCCGTTGGCAGCTTCTGCCAGGCCGACGGAAAGCATGAGTACCATCACCCATGACGAAACGAGCGTGGCCCATTGTTGTATCTTCATCAGGAATGCCCCCTCGTACGTGCGAGCCCTGCATGTCCCGTCGTACGTACGCAGTCTAGAATTGTTCCTTATGTCCGGTTGCCGGAAAAGCAAAAAAGTGCGCGACGGCAGGTGTATCCTGCGCTGATGGAGGCACCGGGGACGGGCGATACCTGCGCCTGTACCCGGTGCCACGCATGGCGCGGGTGCATCTCAACAGGGGTGGACGGTGGCACTGCCGACAACCTTTGGGGCAACGTATTTGGCTTTTTTCATCGGTTTCTCTCCTTTCTCTCCCCAGGGAGTGGTACTCAAGCGATGCTCGATGCATCCGGTCTGGTAGAATTACAGCGTGCTCGTTATCTGAATGTATACAATTTGTGATTTTAAGAATTAATGACCTCTTGTCAAATGTTATTTTGCCCTTTTTCGTGAATTTCTGCTTAAAAAACAGCTAGTTAATTGCAGGGCATTATTTCATGTTCCTGTAATGAATTGACCGCCTCCTGAAAATATTTTGCCGTAACTCTCGCGAAAGAAATGACACGCTCTTGACAATGGACTTCGTCCCGTTCATGTTCAATACATTACCGGAAGGAGGAGGGGATTCCATGGACTACCAGACAGGAACTCCGGGGCGCATCATCGTGGCCCGGTTCAATCACGGCGAGGACGTCCTGGCCGGACTCGTAGAGATCGCCCGCCGGGAGAATCTCCAGGCTGCTGCCTTTCACCTCGTGGGGGCACTTCAGGGAGGACGCTTCGTGGTGGGGCCGGAAACGGAGGAGATGCCGCCGGTCCCGGTCTGGCGCCAGCTGGCCGGGAGCCACGAGGCGGTCGGTTTCGGGACCATCTTCCGGGAGGGGGACCGGCCGAAGGTCCATTTCCACGGTTCCTTCGGCAAGGGTGATGCGGTGCGGGTCGGCTGCCTGCGGGAGGCTTCGGAGGTGTTCCTGGTCCTGGAAGCGGTGATCACCGAGATCAGAGGGGTAACGGCCGTCCGGGAACTCGACCCCGCGTCGGGGATGGTGCTGCTGAAGTTGTGATGACTGGGTCACTGAGTATACGGGAATACACACTATCGAAGGAGGGTGTTCTATGGGTGCTGCAACGGAACCACTGCTGATCGCCAGGGGGGAGCGGGAGATCGGTCTCCTGCCGCGGATGGCCAACCGTCATGGGCTTGTCGCCGGCGCAACCGGCACCGGGAAGACGGTTTCGCTGCGGGTGCTGGCCGAGCGGTTCAGCGCCATCGGGGTGCCGGTCTTCATGGCCGATGTGAAGGGGGATTTGTCGGGGATGGCCCTGCCGGGGGAGGAGAACCCTAAGGTGGCCGAGCGGGTGGCGAAGATGGGACTGGAGGGGTTTTCCTACGGAGGGTTTCCCGTGGTCTTCTGGGACGTCTTCGGCGAGCAGGGTCACCCGGTCCGCACCACGGTCTCCGAGATGGGGCCGCTGCTCCTGTCCCGGCTCCTGAATCTCAATGATGTCCAGAGCGGGGTCCTCACGCTCATCTTCAAGGTGGCCGACGACAACGGGCTCCTCCTCCTGGACTTCAAGGACCTCCAGGCCATGGTCCGCCACGTGGGGGACAACGCCGCCGACTTCCAGACCTCCTACGGCAATATCTCGGCCGCCAGCATCGGCGCCATCCAGCGCAGCCTCCTGGCCCTGGGTGAGCAGGGAGCGGACCGGTTTTTCGGCGAACCGGCCCTCAACATCCAGGACCTTATCCAGACCGATTCCGACGGCCGGGGGGTGGTCAATATCCTCGCCGCCGACAAACTGATGCAGTCCCCCAAGCTCTACGCGACCTTCCTCCTCTGGATGCTCTCGGAACTCTTCGAACAGCTCCCGGAGGTGGGGGACCCGGAGAAGCCGAGCCTCGTCTTTTTCTTCGACGAGGCCCACCTTCTCTTCGACGACGCCCCCAAGGCGCTGGTGGAGAAGATCGAGCAGGTGGTGCGGCTCATCCGCTCCAAGGGGGTGGGGGTCTACTTCGTCACCCAGAACCCCGTCGACCTCCCCTACACGGTGCTGGGACAGCTCGGCAACCGCGTCCAGCATGCGCTGCGGGCCTTCACCCCCAAGGACCAGAAGGGGGTGCGGGCCGCCGCCGATACCTTCCGCTCCAACCCCGATCTCGACGTGGCGACGGTCATCACCCAGCTTGAGGTGGGAGAGGCACTGGTGTCGGTCCTCGACGAAAAGGGTGCGCCCACCGTGGTGGAGCGGGCCCTGGTCTGTCCCCCCCAGAGCCGCTTCGCCCCCCTGTCGGGCACCGAGCGGACGGCGGTCGTTGCCCGTTCGCCCCTGGCAGGTTTTTACGAGAAGGTGGTGGATCGCGAATCGGCCTATGAAGCACTCCAGGCCAGGGCGGCGGCAGCTGCCGCTGAGGCGCCCGCACCGGAGCAGGCCGGCAAGAGCCAGGCGGCCGGCCAGGTGGGAAATCTCCTGGGGGCCTTTGCCAAGAGCGCGGCCCATGCCATAGGGAGCCAGGTGGGACGGCAGATCATCCGCGGGGTCCTCGGTTCCATCTTCGGCGGGGGGCGGCGGTAAACGGTTCACCGTTGCCGAAAACAGCAAAGCCCCCATAACCCCCCTCAATCCCCCCTTATCTAAGGGGGGAAGCGAGCGGAGCGAAGCAGGGGGGTTACAGATTTTGCAGGTTTTTTTCTTTTTGCAAGAGGCTTGGTTGCAAGGAATCGGCAGTCGCTCACTTACTTGTACGTGACAATCATTCCGCGCATGGATTCCCTGATGCGCTGGACCTCCTCCGTAAGCTCGTTGCGCGTTATCAGCCCCTTGCGCTCAAGGATGTTGACCAGGGCGGCAATCTCACAACTCGTGCTGATGACCGCTTCTTCCAGGGCGACCGCCTGATCGTCAGTCAGTTTTTCAGACATAATGGCTCGATCCTCCTTTTGAAGGTCATTTGTTGCCATGCAATGGTAACGCGTGACTGAAGAACAACGTCAGGTGTTCAGGTAGCTCTTCAGGGCCTCCCTTTCTCAAAGACCACCGTCACCTTTTCATTCAAATCAAACGCTACCCCCGGGATGTTCTTCGCGAGTTCCTTTGCCTCTTCGAGCGAACCGCCCTTCATCTGGCTCAACTTCTCCAGTTCATCCGGTGTTGCATTGCCAAGCTTGCCGAGGTCGAAATCGACGATAGTCAGGCGATTCCCGTCGCGATGGGTGGCGTTGGTGCTGAGGATGGTGCCGTTCACCTCAACGGCAAGGGCAAACTTCATTCCCATGAACATCTCCAGCAATTCCTTTGTCTTTTCCTCGGTCATTTGGGGTGGAACGTCGGCAGGGGAGGCCGGTTTCCCGTCCGGCACGGCAGGAGCCACCCTGGATGGTTCCGTCTTGGGCTGCAGGATGGTCAGGGTTGACGCGGGGCCCTTTTTGAAGCGGAAACTCAGGGGGAGGGCCTTTGATTCGGTGCCGCCGGCCGGGGCGCTTTGCTGGTTGAGTTTGAGCGTGTTGATGTCGCTGAATGCGTAGGTTGCCCAATAGCCCGTGTAGTCCGGAGTTACCGCTTTTTCCCCCCCGCGGTAGGTGACACCCTTCCCCATGGAGCGGGCATGTTCCTTGAGCTGGTCCGGTTGGAACATATCGAAGGGTTTCCCCTTGCCACCCTTGTCTTCGAAGCTCCGCACGAGCTCCTCGATCTGGGCGACGATCTTATTGCTCAAGAGCACCCGTTCCTCCACCGTACCGCTCCCGTCGGGATTGACGCGAACCACCGTCGTAACCTGAAAACAGCCGGCCAGAAGAAACATCATACAACCGGTAACGAGCAGGCGCAGCAGTTTCATGGAGAAACTCCTTACTCATTGTATTGAATCGGTTACGAACATTCCTGTCTAGTGCAATGAAATCCGCTCTCTCCTGAAGGGCTCAAACAGGACACGTCCAATTCCGGGCTCTCTTACGCCATCGTAGATAGTTACTGATGGGTCCTCTCCTCCCCACCAGTTGTCTGGAGCTTTCACATCCTCGTCATTGAAATCGCCGATTTTAATGTTGTAAGAGCTATTTCGGAAGTTGCTTCCGGTTATGTTCAGTCCGCTTCCTTTTTCCCGGACAAAAATACCGATTTCGTTATCCGTGAAATCAGATTCCGATATCTGCGCTATTCCCTTAAACGACCTTATACCGATCCCGTTGCCGGTAAATGTGCACTTGCTGATGGTGAGGGGCCCACCGCGAAACCTGATCCCCCCTTCGCCGTTTCTGAACGTGCAGGCTGTGAGGTTCAGCCGAGTATCATGACTTTGAATGCCCCACGTGGCATTCTCGATGATGCAATGCTCCATAGTACTGTCACTGGCACTTTCAAGCCTGATTTCATCCCAACTCCCTCGAGAGCCCGTTTTGGTCGAGGTGACGACAATCTCCTGTCCCTTCCGGCCAAATGCCCGGAGTGTTCCTCGTACAAGCAGTCCACTCCCCTTTGCAAAGTGTATCCTGCTTCCCGGCCGGATTTCGAGGGTTTTGCCCTTGGGAACGGTATAGGTTTTATTGACCTGGACGGTTCCTTGCCAGACGATACTTTTGCTCTTGCCGGATATGCCACCTGCTGCCTGTGCGGCCTCCGCCAGGATGAATACCAGAATCAAGAGGTTCCTCGGGCAAATAATCTCATGTAATTCGACTCCTAAGAGGGATAGATGAGACGGTTGTAATCCTCTCCGTGGAGGGTGTCAAGGAAGATTTTGCCCCCGCGTCCGCGCACAGCGGGCAATCGCGCAGAGGGGAGCCGCAACGGCTGGACGCGGCGGATTCAGGCAGGCAAAATATGGAAGGTATCTAACAATTGTTTTGTATTCTGATATAACTAGGGAGTGTTCGTCGTGACACGCGACGTAAGAGTGCGATGTGCTGGAAGAGTTGCGTCGAGATGGAGAATATATGAAAACAACGGTTCGACTGTTAAGTATCGTTTCGTTGATTCTGAGCACAACCGCGATCGCCGAAACGGAACCGATTGCCGGTCCGGCTGATGCACCTGCTCAAACCCTGCAGGAGCAGGTACATTGGCGGGCAAAGAGGGACACCGTCACGTCGTTCAAAGGGAAAAAAGTGCTCATCGGGATGACCGTCCGGCCTGACGCGCTGGAGATGATATTTACAGGAAGTGTCTCGTACGAGGTACGTACCGTCCTTTTACCACCGTCCCGGCTTGAAATCGATATCCATGGTGCTGCGAATGCGCTGGGAGCGGACATGATCGATATCAACAAGATAGGCATCGCCAAAGTCTTTTTTATGAATAATGACGACTTTCTCAGGGTTATGGTGTTTCCTGCGGAGGGGACGCCGCTTCCCTCCCGGGTCGAGGCGCTGAATAATTCCCGCGGGTTGCGGGTTCCCATGGCGGCCCTTCCGGCGGAGCCTTATTACGTGAGTGCCAGGGATAAACCGGTCGTCCCGGTCGCTTCGGCATTGCCGACTGACACAGGTACGCAGTCTGCTCCGGTTGCGAAGTCGACACCTTCCCGGCTCCCCGTAACTGCCGAAAATGCTGCCCCGGCAACCGCGCCACGGGCGAAATCGAACGAGCGCATTGTTCTGGTAGTCGGGGAAGCCATGAGCCGGAAAAAGCTCGACACTGTCGTGAGAAAAGTGATAGCCGCTGGCCTTAAGCCGGATGTTGCCGCAGCGACAAAGGAGGTGGAGGTCTTCCGTTTGCTCGTTGCCCGCTACGCCGATGCGAAGTCGGCCGAGCAAAGACGAGCCCAGGTCGCCCTCTACACCAAGGATGCATTCATAGTCAGGGATGGCGACTCTTATAGCGTAGTTGCATGCTCTCTCATGTCTGAGGAAAGCGCCAGGAGGGAGCAGAAGCGGCTTGCTACCAAAGGGCTGGAAGGGCTGCAGATCGTCAGAGTCATGGTCCCGCTGAAAGTCTGGCGGGTAACTGTCGGGCGTAATGCCGATCTGCGCCAAGCACTGAAATTACTCCAGACACTCGCAAAACGTGGCATAACGGTCAGTGGCTCAGAGCTGAGAAGTATGGAGACTGGAATCTGAATTCCCGGTTTCATGTTCTCCGTACGCCACCGTTACCATCCGTGACACAACAAAAAGGCCCCTTCAACCGAAGGAGCCTTTTTTGTTGCAGGATAGGGGAAAAGTCTTACGCCAGCCGCCGTCCGCCGCACGCCTTGAGCCGGGCATGGGCCTGGCGCAGGATGCGTTCGGTGGTTGCCCAGTCGATGCATTTGTCGGTGATGGAGACACCGTACTTCATCTGCTTCGGGTTTTCCGGCATCGGCTGGTTGCCCGCCTCCAGGTAGCTCTCGATCATGACGCCGGAGATGGAGCGGTTCCCCGCCGCGATCTGTTCGACGACGCTTTCCAGGACCTGGGGCTGCTTCTCGTGGTTCTTCTCCGAGTTGCCGTGGCTGCAGTCCACCATGATGGTGGGGAAGAGGCCGTTCTTCTCCAGCATCTCCTCGGTCTTCCTGATGTCTTCCGGCGCGTAGTTCGGCTTCTTGCCACCCCGCAGGACGATGTGCACGTCCGGGTTGCCGGTGGTCTGGACGATGGAGGAGAGCCCTTCGCGGTTGATGCCGAGGAAGTGATGGGGGTGGAGGGCGGCGATCATGGCGTCGATGGCGATCTGAAGGTTGCCGTCGGTGCCGTTCTTGAAACCGATGGGGAAAGAGAGGCCGCTGGCCAGTTCCCGGTGGGTCTGGGACTCGGTGGTGCGGGCGCCGATGGCTCCCCAGGAGAGGTGGTCGGCCAGGTACTCGGGGGTGATGGGGTCGAGCATTTCGGTGGCGACGGGGAGCTTGTGGGCGGTGATCCGGTTCAGGAGGCCGCGGGCGATGCCGAGCCCCTTGGAAATCTGGTGGCTGCCGTCCATGTCCGGGTCGTTGATGAGCCCCTTCCACCCCACCGTGGTGCGGGGCTTCTCGAAGTAGACCCGCATG
Source organism: Geomobilimonas luticola (assembly GCF_018476905.1). GTDB lineage: Bacteria > Desulfobacterota > Desulfuromonadia > Geobacterales > Geobacteraceae > Geomobilimonas > Geomobilimonas luticola. The sequence goes on along the minus strand of NZ_JAHCVK010000004.1, from coordinate 16,108 downwards.
ATCAGCAGGAGCTGGTCGGACAGCTCGTTCGACAGCTCGGCGAGGCGGTGGGCGTATTCGTGGGCGCCGGCCGGGTCGTGGATGGAACAGGGTCCCACCACCACCATGAGGCGCGGGTCCTTTCCCTTCAGGATCTCTTTGATGCTGGTGCGGCTGGCGGCGACGAACTCGCTCGCCTCTTCGGAAAGGGGGAATACCTGCCGCAGGTCGGCCGGGGCGATGATGGGGGTGATGCTCTTGATTTTCAGGTTGTTGGTCTTGATCATGGCGTTCGGGGCTTCCTTGCCTACGTGGGATGAAGGATAAGCTGAGCCCCATATATACGCCGTTTGGCGGGTAAATGCAATAAAATTAACCTTTTGCGGCCAGCTCCGCCAGGGAAGCCGTGCCTGCTCCCGCTCGAGCCATCTCCTCCTCGGCCTTATCCGTGTCGCCCGGCTGGAGATTAACCCCCCGCGAGGCGTCCGCCAGGTAGACCATGGTGAACCCCCGGGCTATCCCTTCCAGCACCGATTCCTTGACGCAGTAGTCGGTGGCGAGCCCTCCCACGTAGACCGTCTTGACCCCGCGCTGCCGCAGGAGGTCGGGAAGGGGGGTGCCGTCCGGCCCGATGCCGTGGAGGGCGGAGTAGTCGTCCCTGGTCGGGTCCATCCCCTTCGAGATGATGACGGCATGGGGAGGGAGTTTGAGGTCCGGATGGAAGGCGGCTCCTGTACTCCCCTGTATGCAGTGGACCGGCCAGACGCCGCCGAAGGCCTGGAAGTGGGAGGTCGTGGCGGGGTGCCAGTCGCGGGTCGCGAAGACCGGGAGCCCCTGGGCCGTGAACAGCTCGATGTAGCGGTTCAGCACCGGCACCACCTTGTCCCCCTCGCTCACACCGAGGGCGCCTCCAGGGCAGAAGTCGTTCTGGATGTCGACGATGAGCAGGGCGGAATCTTTTTCCATGGGCACTCCTTTGAGGTTTACGGTTTATATCCCTGCTCAACCTCGTCCATGAGCCGGTTGCGCAGGTCGTTGAGCCCGCGGCTGATGGAGACCTTGTAGATGTGGGGGTTGACGTGGCGCAGGCACCCCTGGGGGAGGCGGCCGCGCTGGTCGGCGCAGCGGTCGGCCATGGCGTCCAGGTTCGGCGTGGCGCCGGTCCGTTTTCCTTCGGTCATCACCACCTGACGCAGTTCCACCAGCCGGGCATCGGCGGGGATCTGCTTCCGCTCCAGGGGGTTGGCCGGGTTGTAGACCAGCTCTCCCGGCTGCACCGTTTCGTCCTGAAGTGTCATGACGTCCATGAGGAACGCGCCGTCCGGGGCCACGGCCCGGAAAAGCCGCTTCCGGTCGGGGAGGGTGGCCTTGGCGACGTCGCTCGTCACCTTGAGCTTGGGTCGGTCGCCGATCCGGACCAGCTTGTACACCCCCCCCAGCGCTCCGCCTCCTTCCCCCATGCCGGTGGCGAGCCTGGTCCCGACGCCGTAGATGTCCACCTTCCCCCCTTCGGCGAGGATCGATTCAATGACGTACTCGTCGATCTCGTTGGAGGCGACGATCCTGGCCCGGGGAAAACCTGCCTCGTCGAACATCCGGCGGCTTTCCCTGCTGAGGTAGGCCAGGTCCCCGGAGTCGATCCGGACCCCGGCCAGTTCGTGCCCCCGCTCCCGCAACTCTTTTGCTACGGTGATGGCGTGGGGGATGCCGCTCTTCAGGGTGTCGTAGGTATCCACCAGGAGGATGCAGGAGTCGGGGAAGACCTCGGCGTATTTGCGGAAGGCGGTCAGCTCGTCGGGGAAGGCCATGATCCAGCTGTGGGCGTGGGTCCCCTTGACCGGGATGCCGAACCGGTGGCCGGCTTCCACGTTGCTCGTGCTCCGTGCCCCGCCGATGTACGCGGCCCGTGCCACGGACAAGCCGCCGTCCGGTCCGTGGGCGCGGCGCAGGCCGAACTCGATGACCGAGGCCTTTCCCGCCATCTGGCAGACCCGTGCCGCCTTGGTGGCGATGAGGGTCTGGAAGTTGATGATATTGAGAAGGGCCGTCTCCACGAACTGGGCCTCCGCCAGGGTCCCCTCCACGGTGACCAGCGGCTCCCGCCCGAAGACCACCGTCCCTTCCTGCATGGCGGTGATAGTCCCCCGGAAGCGGAACTCGCGGAGGAAATCGATGAAGAGGGGGCGGAAGAGGCCGAGGCTGGCCAGGTAGGCGAGCTCCTCCTCGGTGAAACGGAGGTTCTCCAGGTAGGCGAGAGCGGTGTCGAGGCCGGCAAAGACCGCATACCCCCCCTTGAACGGGTTGTGGCGAAAGAAGAGGTCGAAGACGGCAGGGGTGTCGTCCATCCCCTCGTCCAGGTAGCCGGCCAGCATGGTCAGTTCGTAGAGATCGGTGATGAGTGGCGAGTAGCGCATGAAATACTCCTTGGCTGGAATTGCAGGTGCCTCCAAGTATACCATAGGGCAGGTGCGATGGGGGCGGACGGAAAAAGGGGCCGACACGGATGTCGGCCCCTTCGTTGGGATTGTACTAACAACTGTCAATTCGAAAAAGCCCCCCTCCTACCTCCCCCCTCCGGGGGGAGAACTCTCTGCCCTCCCCCAGCGGGGGAGGGGTGGGTGGGGGTAGACGAACTCTCTTTTCGGGAAAGCCTCGTCTCCCATGTAAAGGTAGCTATTTCTTCACGTTGTAGAACACGTCCTTGCCGCGGAAGAGGGCGGTGGTGTCCAGTTCGTCCTCGATCCGGAGCAGCTGGTTGTACTTGGCGACCCGGTCGGTGCGGCAGAGCGACCCGGTCTTGATCTGGCCGGCGTTGACCGCGACGGAGAGGTCTGCCAGGGTCGTGTCCTCGGTCTCGCCCGAACGGTGGGAGATGACGCAGGTGTAGCCGGCCCGCTTGGCCATCTCGATGGCGTCCAGGGTCTCGGTCAGGGTGCCGATCTGGTTCAGCTTGATGAGGATGGAGTTGGCGATCCCCTTCCGGATACCTTCCTTGAGGATGGCCGGGTTGGTGACGAACAGGTCGTCGCCGACGATCTGGATCCGCTTGCCGAGGCGGTCGGTCAGCTTCTTCCATCCGTCCCAGTCGTTTTCGGCCATGCCGTCCTCGATGGAGATGATCGGGTACTTGTTGACCAGGTTCTCGTAGAAATCCACCATCTGCTCGGGGGTCTTCTTCGGCTGGGCCTCGTTCTCCAGGGTGTAGACCCCGTCCTTGAACAGTTCGGACGACGCAACGTCCAGGGCGAGCAGCACCTCGTCACCCGGCTTGTACCCCGCCTTTTCGATCGCCTCCATGATCACTTCCAGCGCCTCTTCGTTGGATTTCAGGTTGGGGGCGAATCCCCCCTCGTCGCCGACGGCGGTGTTGTACCCCTTGGCCTTGAGCACCCCCTTGAGGGCGTGGAATATCTCCGCACCCATCCGGAGCGCTTCCCGGAAATTGGGCGCACCGGCCGGCATGATCATGAATTCCTGGATGTCCACGTTGTTGTCGGCGTGGGCGCCGCCGTTGAGGATGTTCATCATGGGAAGCGGCAGTTCCTTGGCGTTGGCCCCCCCGATGTACTGGTAGAGGGGGAGTCCCGCTTCGTCGGCGGCCGCCTTGGCCACCGCCAGGGAGACGCCGAGGATGGCGTTGGCCCCCAGCTTGCTCTTGTACTCGGTCCCGTCCATTTCCAGCATTTTCCGGTCGATGCCGACCTGGTCGCTCGCTTCCATGCCGATGACTTCGTCCGCGATGATGTCGTTGACGTTGTCGACCGCCTTGAGAACGCCTTTCCCCAGGTAACGGGACTTGTCGCCGTCACGGAGTTCCAGTGCCTCGCGCTCGCCGGTCGATGCACCGGACGGAACCGCGGCCCGCCCCATGGCGCCGGATTCGAGGAAAACTTCCACTTCCAGCGTCGGGTTGCCCCGGGAATCGAGGATTTCTCTGGCGTACACATCGGTAATCTGACTCATTTCATGCCCCCTTGCGATGAATATGGAGTGGCAGGTCCGCTGACCTGTCTACAGTTTTATATACAACTCCGCGTCCGGTCGTTCACGCTGTCCGGCACGAACCGCCGAACTGTTTCCGGAATCCTGTTTTCGTGGCAGTGACCATCCCGAAGCCGGGGTTGTAGTATAAATGTTTTTTATATATACCAGACAGGACCGAAAGGGAAGGATTTTTCCGTAATCGTGGGGTGTTAGGGCGGATGGTTTGAGTTGACAGCAATCTGCTATACGTCTATAGTATGCCTTTACGCAATCCACCGCCACGGCAGTACAGACGGGGTTTTAACAAACGCACATGCCCACCCAGACTGGTGACAAGAATAAGCCTGCCCGGAATTCCCTGGTCCTCATCGCCGAACACTTTCTGGATTCCCTGGTGGAAAGGTTCGCCGGTGGCCGACACGAGCAACGCAACCGCTTCATCCTTCTCTTTCTTGCAGCCGCCATTCTCGCCTTTCTCATTATCCCCGGCAAGCAGTTCCATGCGGTCAGCTACAAGGTGGGTGATATCGCCACCTCCGACATCCGCGCCACCCAGGACTACCTGTTGGAAGACCACCCCCTGACCGAAAAGAAACGGGCGGAGGCGGAATCCGTTGCTCCTTTTGTCTACGATTTCAACACCAGTGCCGCCGAAGAAATAACCCTGCGATTCGAAAAAGGACTGGCGCTGGTACGTGAGGCGATGGGGCAGGAGGAAGGGCCCGACATCAAGAACCTGCGGGATGTGGTCTCCAAATCCCTCGGCGTGGAGTTGTCGCCGGTGGAACTCGGTGCACTCCTGGCCGTCAGGTCGGACCGGACACTTCTGACTGAAATCGGTCGTATTACCGGCCAGATCTACAGTCAGAGAATCGTCGTGGACCGGCAGGTGTTTTCCTCAGATATGGGCCACGGCATTCTCATCGTCGACGCGGAAACCCGCCAGGTGATTGCCGCCGGCAACTCGACTGCGTACATCGGGCTGGCAGATGCGCGCAATGCGCTGGAACGTGCCCGGATGTCGCAAGGGGGGGGACAGCATACCCTGGCAACCGTCAAGGAAATTCTTGCACGGATGCTTAAGCCGAATCTGACCTTCAACCGCGAGGCGACGAACGAGAAGAAGCGGGAGGCGCGGGAGGCTGTGCGTCCGGTGCTGTTCCAGTTGAAGCAGGGTGAGATGATCGTCCGGGTCGGTGAACGGATCACCGCCGAGCAGGCTCTCAAGCTCCAGCGGATAGCCGAGGCCCGCAAGGGGATGAACCGGGTGGTGGGAGGGGTCGGCATCTACGGACTTGTGCTCATCCTGTTCTATCTCCCTTACCGCTTCGCCCGCAAGAACATCCGCAAATTCAATCCGTCCAACAAGGACCTGCTGCTCCTGGCGTTTATCACCATCTGCTCCTTCCTGCTCCTGAAAACCGTCTATATCGTCTCCACGGTGATGGGGGGGATATTCCCTTCCATCGACACCGCCAACTACTATTACCTGTTCCCCTTCGCCGTCGGCGCCATCCTCGTGCGGATCATCCTCAACTCCGAGGTCGCCCTGGTTCATACCGCCATCTGTGCCCCTCTCTTCGGGATAATGTTCAACAACAGCCTCCCGGTGGTCATCTACTCCCTTCTCGGCGGGGTGGTCGGTGCCCATGGGGTCCGGCAGTGCAAGGACCGGGGGACCATCTACAAGGCGGGGGCGAAGGTGAGCGTGGCGAACCTGGCCCTGGCCATCTCCTTTCAGATAGTGGGAGACAGCCTCTTCTCCATGCAGTCCCTTTACTGCATCGTATTTGCCCTGGCAGGCGGTATCATCAACGCGGCCTTCGTAACCGGCATCATCCCCATACTGGAGGGGTTCTTCCACTACACCACGGACATCAAGCTCCTGGAACTGGCCAATCTCAACTCTCCCATCCTGCGGGAACTGATGATCCGGGCTCCCGGTACCTACCACCACAGCGTGCTGGTGGGGAACATGGTGGAGTCGGCGGCGGAGGAGATCAATGCCAATCCTCTCCTGGCGCGGGTGGCGGCCTACTACCATGACGTGGGGAAGATATCCAAGCCGCTCTACTTCATCGAGAACGTGGGAGGGGGTGAAAACCGCCACGACAAGCTTTCCCCCAACATGAGCGCCCTCATCCTCATAGCCCACGTCAAGGAAGGGGTGGAGCTGGCGCGGGAGCACCGGCTCGGCCTTCCCATCATCGATATCATCCGCCAGTCCCACGGCACCAGTCTCATCACCTTTTTTCATGACAAGGCGAAAAAGCTGGCGGGAGAGGGGAAGACCGTGGACGAACGGGAGTTCCGCTATCCCGGTCCCAAACCCCAGACCCGCGAAGCGGGGCTCGTGCTTCTGGCGGACTGTGTGGAGGCGGCATCCCGCACCCTCACCGACCCGACCCCGGCCCGCATCCAGGGGCTCGTGCAGAAGATCATCAACAAGGTATTCATCGACGGCCAGCTCGACGAGTGCGAACTTACCCTGAAAAACCTCCATGGGATCGCCAAGAGCTTCAACCGGATACTGGGTGCCATCTACCACCACCGCATCGACTACCCGGAGCCGGCATACAAGGAAAAAACCGCGGGAGGGAAAAAGACCCTTGAAGATAGCCATCGAGAACCGCCAGAGACGCCATCCGGTCAGCATCAGGAACCTGAGAAAAGTGGCGGAGAGGATCTTAAGCGCCTTGGGATTACCCACTAGCGAGCTGTCGGTCGTCATCGTCGGCGACCGGAGCATCCGCATCCTGAACCGGGAGTACCTGGGGCGGGACAAGGCAACCAACGTCATCTCCTTCTCCATGCAGGAGGGGGAGTTCGGGGGGGTCTCCCCCGAAGTGCTCGGTGACGTGGCCATTTCGGCCGATACCTGTGCGAGGGAAGCGGCGGAGGGGGATATCTCCTTCACGGCCCGGCTTTGCTTTCTCCTCCTGCACGGTATCCTTCACCTTGCCGGCTACGACCATGAACGGAGCGGCGAAGCGGAAGCCCGCCGGATGGAGAAGAAGGAGCGGGAACTGTTCGCGATGCTTGAGGGGGAAGGGTTAACGGAGTTCATGTGAAACCGACGCGCTTCATAGATTCCGTCAACTGCGCCATCGAGGGGATCATCCATACCGCCCGGACCCAGAAGCACATGCGCTGGCATTTTCTTGCGGCTCTCGTGCTCCTCGTGACGGTGCTCTTCCTCCGGGTTTCGCCGCTGGAATTCACGCTTCTCACGGTTTCCATCTGCTTCGTCCTGTTTGCCGAGCTGTTGAATACCGCCATCGAAGCGCTGGTGGACCTGGTCAGTCCGGAGTATCATCCCGTGGCCAAGATTGCCAAGGACGTGGCGGCGGGAGCGGTGCTCGTCGCCTCCATCGGCGCGGCGGTCATGGGGTACCTCATCCTCTCCCGGTACATGTTCCCCGTCTACAAGGAGGCGCTCGCCATGGCAGGTTCTCCCACCGAGATGGTGGCGGTGGTTTCGCTCCTCATGGTGGTGATCGCGGTGGTGATCCTCAAGGCGGTCTCCGGTAAAGGAACACCGCTGGAAGGTGGACTGCCGAGCGGGCATGCGGCAGTCGCCTTCGCTATCGCCACGCTGGTATCGATTCTCACCCAGGATCCCATCATCTCCATCCTGGTCATTGCCATGGCCGTGATGGTGAGCCACTCCCGGCTGCTTCTCCGCATCCACTCTCTGCGGGAGGTATTCCTCGGTGCGGTTACCGGTACGATCATCACCCTCGTCGTCATGTTGCTGTTTCGAACCTTGCGATAAAGGTTGAGAGTATGAATTATGAAGTAAAAGCAAAGAAAATTCGTAAGCTAATCATTACGTTGTCACTATGGATTTCAATTCAAAACTCATAATTCAACATCCATAATTGATTTTTTTCAGGAGGGTCTGGTTGTGGAAGAAGGGTCTGGCAGGAAACGGCCGGGTTTGCTGGAAGCGGTGAGCAGGTTCTTGTCGGGACGGCGCAGGATCACCGAGGAAGAGATCCAGGACCTGATGGACGCCGGCGAGGAAGAGGGGCTCATCAACGAAGAAGAAAACGAGATGATCCGTTCTATTTTCGCCCTGCGGGACACGACGGCGCGGGAGATCATGGTTCCCCGGACCGACATGGCCTGCGTACCGGTGGACGCCACGGTGCAGGAGGTGCTGCAGGCGATCGTCGGCTGCGGCCATTCCCGTCTTCCCGTTTACGACGGCACCACGGACAACATCATCGGCCTGATCTACGCCAAGGACTTTCTCAAGTACTGGGGTATGGACGAATCGGCGGTGGACCTGAAACGGATCCTCCGCCCCCCCTATTTCATCCCCGAAACCAAGAACCTGGAGGAACTGCTGCAGGAATTCAAGAAAAAGCGGGTCCATCTGGCCATCGTGGTCGACGAGTACGGCGGTACGTCGGGGCTCGTCACCATAGAAGACCTGCTGGAGGAGATTGTCGGCGACATCCAGGACGAGTACGACGTGGAGGAGGAGTGGCTGGTGCAGGAGGCGGACGGCTCGCTGGTGGTGGACGGTCGGCTCCCCATCGAGGAACTGGAAGAGCACTTCGGTATCGAGGTCGAGCGGGAGAAATTCGATACGGTCGGTGGCCTGCTGTTCCATCTCACCGGCCGCATCCCGGCGGTGGGGGAGGAGATAGAAAACGGCACCATCCGGTTCACGGTGCTGGAGGCGGACGAGCGGCGGGTCAGCAAGGTCAGGATCGTACGTATCCTGCCTGAGAACGAGGATACGGAAGCGTAGTGGATTATCGAAGATTCAACATGCCCGATTTCAAGGCCATTCAACGTCGCGATTTTCTGCTTGCGGTCCTCTCCGGCGTGCTGGTGGCCCTCTCCTTTCCCAAGCCGGCCCTTTCCCTGCTCGCCTGGTTCGCCTTCGTGCCGCTGCTCATGTCCCTGGGAAAGAAGAGCCCCGAGAAGGCATTCAAGCTCGGTTTCGTCTGCGGTGCGACCGCCTTTGCAGGGCTTCTCTACTGGCTCAATATCGTGATGGTCACCTACGGCAAGCTGCACTGGAGCGTGAGCGTCTGCCTCTATCTCCTGTTCGTGGCCTATCTCGCCCTGTTCGTGGCCGTGCCCGTCTGGCTCATGCGGAGGGGGGAACTGGCAGGCGTTTCGCCGCTCGTATCCCTTCCCGTGCTCTGGGTCGGGCTGGAATACCTCCGCTCCTTTTTCCTCTCCGGATTCCCCTGGGCAAGCCTCGGCTATTCCCAGTTCCGTACCCTGCCGCTCATCCAGGTGGCCGATATGACCGGGGTGTACGGCCTCAGTTTCGTCATCATCCTGGCCAATGTGGTCATCTATCGTATCCTGCGGGGGCTTTTCGGGCAGGAGAGAACAGGATATCCCACCAGGGGCGCCGTGGTGCTGTTCGTCCTGCTTGTTGCCATGACCGGTTACGGCTTTTACCGCCTTCACCAGCAGGAAGAGGGAGAACCGTTCAAGGTGGCGCTCATCCAGGGGAATATCTCCCAGGACGTGAAATGGGATCCGGCCTTCGTGGAGGCGACGGTCGCCATTTACGAGCGGCTTTCCCGTCAGGCGGCGGCTGGCGGAGGGACCGACCTGGTGGTCTGGCCTGAGAGCGCCGCACCGTTCTTTTTCCAGAGCGACCCCACCTATGCTCCCCGTATCTGGAACCTGGCCAGGGAGTTGCACACTCCCCTGGTGTTCGGCAGTCCCGCCGTCGAGAAGGACGAACAGGGGAGGCACTTTCTCAACAGCGCCTTTCTCCTGTCGGCGACCGGAGAACAACTGGGGCGGAGCGACAAAATTCACCTGGTGCCGTTCGGCGAGTATGTCCCCCTCGCCCGTTTCCTCCCCTTCGTCCATAAGCTGGTGGAGGGGGTCGGCGATTTTTCGCCGGGGAAGCGGGCCGTCCCCCTCAATACCGGCAAAGGGGTGATCGGCGTACTGGTCTGTTTCGAGGGGATATTCCCCGAGCTTTCCCGCGCCTACGTCCAAGCCGGCGCCCGGCTGCTGGTGAACATTTCCAACGACGCCTGGTACAAGCGGTCGTCTGCCCCCTACCAGCACCTCTCCATGACCGTCTTCCGCGCCGTGGAGAACCGGGTTCCCTTGGTGAGGGCGACCAATACGGGTATTACCGCCATTATCGACAGCCGGGGCCATGTGCGGGGTGCGACCCGGCTGTTCCAGGAAGCGGTCCTGACCGGAGAGGTGCGTCTCGGAACGGGTGACACCTTCTATAGCCGTTATGGCGATCTGTTTGCCGGGCTCTGTCTGGCGGGAACCGCCGTTGTCGGGGTGCTTGGATTCAGAAGGAAAAAATCGCAGAGGTGAGGCAGTTCTCCCTTCCCGTAATCATTTACTTGTCATACTAAAGGAGCATGTGATGTTCAGAGAAGAAGTAGCGCGTATCGAAGCCCTTGCAGAACGGATCGCCAAACTCCGGGGGTCTCTTTGACATAGATCGCAAGCGGGAGGATATTCAGGAGATGGAGGCGCGGATCGCCGCCCCCGACTTCTGGGACGACAACGAAGCGGCCCAGCAGCTCCTTCGCAAGCGGACGGTGATGGAAAAGGCCGTCGAGATGTGGGACCGGCTCAACCGGCAGATGGAGGACATCCTGATCCTCATCGAGCTGGGGGGTGAGGCGGAGGACGAGGCGGTGCTGGCCGAAGTGCGTGGGCTCAACGATTCCCTGGAGCGGGAGGTTGAAGGCGCCGAGTTCCAGCGGATGCTCTCCGGACCACACGATGCCAGCAACTGCTATTTTTCCATAAACGCCGGCGCCGGTGGCACCGAGGCCCAGGACTGGGCCGAGATGCTCCTCCGGATGTACCTCCGCTACTGCGAGCGGAAGGGGTGGAAAACGGAGATCACCGATTACCAGCCGGGGGACGAGGCGGGGGTCAAGTCGGCCACGTTCACCGTCACGGGTGAATACGCTTACGGTTATCTCAAGGCCGAGGCGGGAATTCACCGCCTGGTGCGCATATCCCCCTTCGACAGCAACGCCCGCCGCCATACCTCTTTCGCGTCGGTCTTCGCCTTTCCGGAGATCGAGGACGACATCGAGGTGAAGATCGTCGAGTCCGACCTCCGGATCGACACCTACCGCTCCAGCGGCGCGGGGGGGCAGCATGTCAACACCACCGACTCGGCTATCCGGATCACTCACCTCCCGACCGGAATCGTGGTGGCCTGCCAGAGCGAGCGGAGCCAGCACATGAACAAGGCGGCGGCCCTCAAGGTGCTCCGCTCCAAGCTCTACGAAAAAGAGTTGCAGGAACGGGAGGCCCAGGCGGCTGAGCTTTCCGCGGACAAAAAGGAGATCGGCTGGGGAAGCCAGATCCGCTCCTACGTGCTCCACCCCTACAAGATGGTGAAGGACCTCCGTACCGGCGTGGAGTCGGGCAACCCCGATGCGGTGCTGGACGGCGCACTGGAGGAGTTCATCATCGCCTTTCTCATGGGGGTAAGGCGAAACGTCACCGACGACTGATAAACCCTGTTTCCGGGCATTATTGTCTGTCCTGTTGAGAGAGCTTTTTTCCCTTTCTGCTGTTGAGGATTCCCGTATGACCCGATTATTTTCCGTTGCATGGATCGTATATTTTACCCTGGTGCTCGCCACCACCGGCTGCGCCGCCCAGCGCAAGATTACCGCCGGGCCTGCCGGGATCAGCCGGCTTGGCTATTCGATCCAGGTGGGGGCCTTCAAGGAGGTGGGGAACGCCGAGCGGTTGGCCGCCAAGCTGCAGGCGAAGGGGATCGATGCGTTCTACTTCAAGAAGGAGGACGGCGTCTACGCAGTCCGCTTCGGCGACTTTTCTACCCACGAAGCGGCTAAGCAGGCAGGCAGGAAACTGGTTGCGGAGAAGCTGGTGGGTGCGTTCTTCATCGCCGTACCCCGTCCTGCACCCGCCCGGAAAGTGAAGGGGCCGGAGCCGCGTCAGTTGCCGCCGACAGCTGCACACGCACCGGCAACCCCGCCCGCCAAATCCCGACCGACGACGTCCAGCGACATGGGGGGGATTGCGGCCCGCACCGCCGAGCGCTTCGTCGGCATTCCCTACCGCTGGGGAGGCGACACGGTGGTCGACGGGATGGATTGCAGCGGTTTCGTCCGGGCGGTCTTCAATCTGTGCGGTGTCAACATCCCCCGCACTTCCCGGGATCAGTACAAAGTCGGTGACCAGGTCGGCCGGGACGATCTGAAGGACGGGGACCTGGTCTTCTTCGGTGAGTCGGAGGAGAAGATCAACCACGTGGGGATTTATGTCGGGAGCGGCCGTTTCGTTCACGCTCCCCGCCGGGGGGACGACATCAAGGTGTCGGCCCTGGATGAGAACTATTTCGCGTCGCGATTCGTCGGCGCGAAACGGTACTTTTAAAGCAGTTTTGAGTTATGAGTTTTTAGTTTTTAGTTGAAAGTCTGAAATTCAAAATATGCTTCGTCACGAAGTTATGGCTTGGGAACGAGTCTGCTGGAATTTGTGTTCACTAACTCAAAATTAATAACTCAAAACTCAAAACTTCATTTATTACGAGGTGTTGCATGGCATTCATTAAGCCCTTCCGAGCTGTCAGACCAACGAGGGAGCTGGCCGAGAAGGTCGCGGCGCTCCCCTATGACGTCATGAGCGTGGCCGAGGCGCGGGAGATGGCGGCGGGAAACCCCCACAGCTTCCTCCACATCTCGCGTCCGGAAATCGATCTTTCCCCGGAGCTTGACCCCCACTCCGAGCCGGTCTATCTGAAGGGGCGGGAGAACCTCCGCCAGTTCGTGCAGAACGGCACCATGACCCAGGATGATGGTGAGTGCTACTACGTTTACCGGCAGCGGATGAGGAACATCGTCCAGACCGGGCTCGTGGTCTGTTCCGGCGTGGACGACTACCAGACGGGGGTGATCAGGAAGCATGAACTGACCCGGGCCGACAAGGAAGAGGACCGGGTGATGCACATCGACTACCTGGATGCCAACGACGAGCCGGTCTTCTACACCTTCCGGCACGAGCCGGCCATCGCCGCCATCGTTGCCGAGGTTGCGGCCGGTCCCGCTACTTACGACTTCGCCACCGACGACGGGGTAGCCCACACCCTCTGGATAATCGACGACCGGCAGCGGATCGACCGGCTGACCGACCTGTTCCATGCCATCCCCACTCTCTACGTGGCCGACGGTCACCACCGGAGCGCTGCCGCCAGCCGGGTGCGGGACATGCGCCGGGCAAAAAACCCCGCCCATGACGGTACGGAAGAGTACAACTACTTCCTGACCGTTATCTTTCCCGACAACGAGATGAACATCATGCCGTACAATCGGGTGGTTAAGGATCTCAACGGGCATACCATCGCGGAGTTCATGGCCAAGGTGGCCGCCCGGTTCGAGATCGACCCGGTAAACGGCAGCTTCACGCCGGCCGGACGTCACCAGTTCGGCATGTACCTGGACGGCAAGTGGTACGAACTGCGGGCCAGGGAGGGCTCCTTTACGGAAGAGGATGCGGTGGAACGGCTCGACGTCTCCATCCTGCAGAACAACCTCCTCAACCCGGTCCTCGGGGTGCGCAACCCCCGTACCGACCAGCGGATCAATTTCGTCGGCGGAATCCGGGGGGTGGAGGAACTGGAACGGCTGGTGGCGAGCGGTGAGTACGAAGTGGCCTTCTCCCTCCATCCGACCTCCATGGAGGAGTTGATGGAACTGGCGGATGCGAACAAGATTATGCCGCCCAAGTCGACGTGGTTTGAGCCGAAGTTGAGGTCGGGCCTGTTTGTTCATCTGCTATCCTGATGACGAATTACTGGCTCTTCAAATCGGAACCGGGATGTTTCTCCTTCGATGATCTGGCGCAGCGGCCCGGGCAGACCGAGCAGTGGGACGGGGTGCGGAATTTCCAGGCCCGCAATTTCCTGCGGGACCAGGTGCAGGTGGGGGACGGGGTGCTCTTCTACCACAGCAACATCCCCGAGCCCCACATAGCGGGTACCGCGTGGGTAGTGCGGGCCGGTTATCCGGACTGGACTGCCTGCGACCCGGCGAGCGAGCATTTCGACCCCAAGAGTTCGGCCGATAATCCCATCTGGTATATGGTCGATGTCCGGTACGGGGAAGCCTTCAGGCGGCCGGTCACCCTTGCCGAGCTGAAGGCCCATCCCTTGCTGGCCGGGATGGTGCTCCTGCAGCGGAGCAGACTGTCGATCCAGACGGTGACACCGGAGGAATGGACGATCATTCTGGGGTTAGGCGGACTTTAATACTTGAGTTCTGAGTTTTGAATTAACATCAACATCTGAGTTGGAGGATGGTGTGAGAAGTATGGAAAAATGGATAGTGGCGTTGTTGCTGGTGGTGGCGATTTCGATCCCCGCCTGTGTCCAGAAAGAAGCGAAACAGCCCGACGGTGAAGCGAAGGTGGCCGCAGCACTACCGGCAAATGCGCAGAAGACTCCTTCCGGCCTTGCCTATGTGGATATGGTTGTGGGGAGCGGACCGGCTCCCACGGCTGGCAAACCGGTAAAGGTGCACTACACCGGCTGGCTTGAGAACGGCGTCAAGTTCGACAGTTCGGTGGACCGGGGAGAGCCGTTCGTTTTCACCATCGGTGCCGGTCAGGTGATACCCGGTTGGGACGAGGGCGTGTTGTCCATGAAGGTCGGGGGGAAGCGGAAGCTGATCGTCCCTCCCCAGCTCGGCTACGGCGCTGCCGGCGCGGGTGGGGTGATTCCCCCCGATGCGGTTCTGATCTTCGACGTGGAGCTCCTGGACGTGGCGAAATAATCTTCGGTGCCCTATAACGGGCAAGGGGGAAGGATGCGAACGGTCCTCGGTTGTATCGGTATGCTGCTCGTTGCACTGCCGGCGGTTGCGGCGACGAAATCGGTTACGCTCTATCTTGACGGTGCCCGGGTAGAGAGCAGTGTCACCGTTTCGGGTTCCTACCTGGAGATACCTCTCCCTGCCGGGGCAACCACCGATTCGCTGCGCATCCGTCCGCAGGGGGGTACCCGGTTGAGCAGGGTCGAACTGGTTCCGGCCCGCCCCGAGCCGAAGCTTGGCCGGGAACTTGCCCGGCTGGAGGAACGGCGGGAACTCCTCCATGATCGGCTGAAAGCACTGGCTACGCGGGAGGATATCTTCAAGGCCGCAGCCAAGGCTCAGAGCGGCAAGGCTCCGAGGAAAACCAAGGCCAATCCTGAGCCTCTGGCGAGTGTCCGCCAGGGCACCGATTTCGCCATTGCCCAGCTTGAAGGGGTCTACCAGTCACGGCGCAAGACGGAGCATGACCTCAAAAGCGTTGAAGAACAACTGGCTGCTCTGAAGAAAAACGGCAATGCCGACGGCACCGTGGCCCGGGTCTGGCTGGCCGGAAAGGGGGGAAGGGTGACGGCTTCATACCTCCGCCCCGATCTGAAGTGGCACCCGGTCTATGACGTGCACCTGCGGGAGGGAAACCGCCTGGAACTGGTCATGCGGGCCGACTTTCCGCCACTCGGCAAGGATGCCATGGTAACGGTCGTCTCCGGCGCCTTTGATGCCCCCCTCCCCCATCCTGCCGCTCAACCCGTCGCTGCACCACTGGCGCCGGTCACTACCCTGGTCCTGCCGCTGGAGAAAGAGCTGGTCGCTTCCACACCCCAACCGGTTGTTACCTTCACCTTCAGGAATCTGTCGGACCGTGCTCTCTTACCTGGTGAGGCCACCTGCTACCGCCAGGGGGAATTTCTCGGAATGGTTCCTTTTGCCGACGTTGCTCCCGGCGAAACGCGGGAGATGACCTGCGGAAGATAACAAGGTTTCCACCCCCACCAAAGTTCGCGTTCTGGCGTAACCGTTTCGCGCCAATGCACGAATTCACCACGAACCGTCCTGCCATTCCGGCAAGGCGGTTTTTTTATGCGGTAAACGTTTCTGCGCATGTTTTTCGTAACAAACTGAAATGATAGGAATAAATCAATAATTCAATTAATGGCACTTAACTTGCTGTCCTGTAAAGGATTTCCGCCCAGAAACTTCCTGTAGCCAGCGGTATGAATCCTAAGTCAAAGTAATTAGGGGTGATTTATATGTCAACCGTAATGAGAAACCTCTTTACCGTAACGGTGATAGCGCTAGTGGTGCAGGTGATATGGCAGGGGGGTGTTGCGAGT
>NZ_JAHCVK010000040.1 GCF_018476905.1 Geomobilimonas luticola | reverse complement strand
GCCAGGGTGCCGATGATGGCGGCCAGGAAGCCCAGCGGGATGGAGAAGATGCCCGGGTTCTTCAGCTTGAGGATCGGTTTGTCCAGACCAAGGATGGACTTGCCGTCCTTGTTTTTCTCGAAGTCCTTCCGCGCCTTGTCCAGAGCCTTCATATCCTTCTCGTCAAGGGTGGCTCCCGGAGGCAGGGCGGCCTGTTTGGCCTCCATGGC
>NZ_JAHCVK010000003.1 GCF_018476905.1 Geomobilimonas luticola | reverse complement strand
AGGCACACCTGACCCCAAGGCACACCTGACCCCAAGGCACACCTGACCCCAAGGCACACCTGACCCCAAGGCACACCCTCGTTGATCTCATCCTCGACACCGTGCGGTTCTCCACCGAGCAGCGGGAAAAGGCCGGTCTCTACGATTACCACCAGGCCCTTGCCGAGCGGATACGGACCGTCCTGGACCGGGAGGTGGTGGCGGAGATAAACCGGATCATGACGATGGGGGAGGGGGAGGAGCGGGAAGCCGCCGTGGCGGCACTGAAGCTCAAGCACGAACACTTTCTCAACCGGCCGGTGGAGTCGTTTCTGCAATAGGTGCGGAAAGCAGAAGTGAGGCAGAATGGGAAACGCCGTGTGGCCTTGGAATCAAGGGCGCACGGCGTTTTTGTTGTCGTGTGGCGAGAAGGGCTGTGGCTTGAACGTGCATGAGGCTGACCCCCGACCGCAGGGAGAGGGGTCGTGCCGAGAGTTGGGACATTCATTTCTTATTTTGAATTTAATGCGGCGGTCTCAGATGTTTTGTTGTCTCTGGACATTGTGAGCGCAGTTATTAGCGTGTTAAACTGCTCCTGTGTTAGCACGATATTGTTGCAGCTATTATTTGAGTCCTTTGAAGTTGTTGCTCTTTTTGCCTGTTTCGTCCTTGCTGGTTTGTTATTTTTTGAACTGGATGTCAAATTTAATACTGGTTGAGAGATTTTAGGAATATCTCCGGTTACTCGATCTCGATATTGTGTCCAGGCAAACCTTCCCAGTTATCCTCTATCCTTTCCGTAAAGACATTTAAAGGGCCTGCAACTATGCCATGTTCCAATTCAATTGATTGCTGCTCAGATGCCAGCCTGAGTGCTGCCTTGACCTGGTCCCACGCGCCTGGAACATTAAGGTCAACGTATTGTAGTCGAGCAGCTATGTGAGTCGGTACTTCGCAAGGCTCAAGCAGCAGCGGGATTACATAGATGTCTGTAAGTTGCTTATATCTTAAGCGTTCTATCGCATCATTAGCTTCTCTCTGCACAAAGCCCCGCTTTGTCACGCTTCGCTTGCTGAGCAAAAGCACCACTACATTTGCATCACTAAAAGCCCGCTCTATTTCCGCTTCCCAGTTCTGACCTGGCAAAAGGTGCTTAAAATCAACCCACGGTGACGCTCCCTCTTTAGCCAGAAGTTCATAATAGCGCTCGGCACTTTCGCGGTCTTCCTTGGCATAGCTAATAAAGACTTTCAGAGCCACATTATCTCCATTTATAAGTTTTGTTTTCCAACTCATTATTGAGCAGTTAGAAAGTAACATCTACCAGTATATACATGCATATACAGTTAGATGCTTGCATCTATATATAGATGCTGTCCTTGTATATACATATAGATGCTTTTAGGCAAATTGCTGCTTATCCTTTGCATCTATATCTATATGCTTTTACCGTTCCGTTCTGTCGCCCTGCCATGGCGAATCGATTATGCAATGCAAAAACGCCCGGCCGGTTCTGAGCCGGCGCGGGCGTTCTGCTTGGAGGAATTCTACCCCTGCGACCTGCCGGCGATCCCTTTGACCGCTCCCAGGATATCCGCCGGCAGGACGAAGGTCTTGGCGTTGCTCGATGTGGAGAGTCTCTGGATGGCGTTGACGTAACGGTCACCGAGGAGGAAGAGGGCGGGGAGTTCCTTGTCGCCGACCGCGCCGGCGATGTCCTCTATCGCCTTTGCCGACGCCTCGGCCAGGGTTACCTGGGCCTCGGCCTCGCGCTTTGCCGCCTCCAGCTTCCCTTCCGCCTCGCGGATCATTGCTTCCTTCTTCCCCTCCGCCTCCAGGATCATGGCCCGCTTGAGCCTCTCTGCCGTGGCCTGCTGCTCCATGGCTTTCTGCATGGAGTCGGACGGCTTGATGTCCTGGATTTCCACCGATTTCACCAGGATCCCCCAGTCGGTCACATCCTCTGAAATTATGTCCTTGAGCCTCGCCTTGATGATGTCTCGGGAGGAGAGGGCCCGGTCAAGTTCCATTTCGCCGATGATTGCCCGTAGCGATGTCATCACCAGGTTCTGGATGGCGTACTCGTAGTTGCTGATGCCGTACACCGCCTTGACCGGATCGACGATCTTGATGAAGGCGATGGCGTTGGTGACGATGACCGCGTTGTCCTTGGTGATCGCCTCCTGGGCGCCGATGTCCAGGGGGATGTCCTTGGTGGTGAGGCGGTAGGCGACGATGTCAACGTAGGGGATGATGAAGTTCAGCCCCGGCTTGAGGGTCGAGTGGTACTTGCCGAGCCGCTGGACGACGAACTCGTAACCCTGGGGGACGAGACGCACCCCCATGAAGATTGTGGTCAGAACCAGAGCAAACAGTACTCCCAGTACGATCGTTCCCGGACTCATGATTTTTCCCCCCTGTCGGTTTTTTCCACCTTGAGCAGATGTCCCTCCACGTCTACCACCCTGATCCGGTCCCCGATCTCCAGGGGCTCGTCCGCCATGCAGGGCCACTCATCCGCCCCGAGTACCGGCAACTGGAATCTGACCCGCCCCTTTTCGAAGGTGGCGGCCCCCACGATGACCAGCCCCCTCTCGCCGACGACCGCATCCTTGGATGAACCGGAAACGGTCCTGGTGCGCGGCTTGAAGAAGCGGAACCAGGCTAAGGTCAGCCCTGCCGAGAGAACGGTCCAGGAGAGGATTTGCCCGGCAATGGACAGACCGGGGAAGATGACAAGGATAATGCCCACCAGGACGGCACCGAGGCCGAACCAGATGATGGTGAATGAAGGGATTACGAGTTCGAGGCCGATGAGGACCAGCCCCGTCACAAGCCAGTGCCACCAGGATATGCTCATGCGGATCTCCTTGCCGGGAATGGACAGCCCGGGAAAAGATAGGGCCACGCCCTACGGTTGCGTGTTTTTTATGGTGTTGATCAACCCTTTATGCTGGCATCTTTACGCTGTTACCGTTCCGTTCAATCGTGCTGCCATGGCGACTCGGACCTGCAATGCACAAAACGCCCGGCCGGCTCTAAGCCGGTGCGGGCGTTTTAATTGCGGAGATTGGGCAGTTCCATGGCGACTTGTCCCCTGTGGCTGCTGCGTTGTGTCGATTAGATGGTTGTAATCCTCTTGGTTGCGGGTGTCAAGGAAGTTCTTTCCCCTGCAACCGCGTGACATGGGCGACTATGGGATGGTGTCGTTTGAATCACCCCGAAGCCCGGTAGCGCAGCAGGGGGACGATGCCCCGCGCCAGCACAGCGCCGATGATGACGGCCCCGCCGCACAGGGCGAGGGGGCCAGGGATTTCGCCGATGAAGAGCAGGGTCCAGATGGGGTTGAGCACCGGCTCTATGGTCGGGATGAGGAGCGACTCGACGGCGGTGACGTGGCGGATCGCCTTGGTGAAGAAGACGTAGGCCATGCCGAGCTGCACCACCCCCAGGGCCGCCAGCCGCAGCCAGCCGGCCGGGTCCGGGAGGTCGCCGGTCATGAAGGGGATGCCGGCCAGCCCTGCCAGCAGATTGCCGAGCAGTACCGATTCCATCGGTGAGGTGTCCTTCTGGCGGCGCATGAAGAGCGCCATCCAGGCGAAGGTGAACCCGCTGACCAGGGCGGCGATGTTTCCCCAGAGACCCGCCAGGGTCAGGCGGTCGAGGAAGAAGAGCACCATCCCCCCCATGACCACCACAAGGGTGATCCAGTCGCTGCGCCGCGGCCGCTCCCCCAGGTACCAGATGCCGAACAGGGCGGCGAAGGCGGGCGCCGTGTACTGTAGGAGAATGGCATTGGCGGCGGTGGTCAGCTTGGTGGAGACCACGAACAGGATGGCGGTGGCGGCGTAGGTGAGCGCACCCCCCAGCTGGGGAACCGACCAGGTGAAGCGGGGGCGGCCGAAGACCAGCAGGATGAGGGCGGCGGCGATGAAGCTGCGTACCCCCGAGATGGCCATGGGGTGCCACATGACCCCCTTGATCAGCACCCCGCCGAGGCTCCAGCAGAGCGCGGCGCAGAAGAGATATATCACGGCAGTCCGCCGTTCCATGGATTATCCTTTCCGGAAAGAGTGTCATGCGGGTCGGGAGTGCATCGTGCCCCACGCGGGAATCCGTTATGGCATGGGTTCGTGGAAATAGCAAGAGGAGGTGGGAGGCCGGCCGGAGAATTGTAGGGATTGATGGCGAACAGGAAAAAAATCCTGTTGAAAAATGAGACAAATTAGATACATTTAACGGTATCATCTGTCTATAAGGGGTAACAGTCATGGATATAACCATCATGAACAGCCGTGGGTTCATCGGTATCGTCTCCGCAGCGGACCTTGACGGTCTCATCCGCAATAACGAGATCCTTGCGTTCATGAGGTCCGACGGATGGGCGAGAGTAGGCATGGAGCCCATGCGCAAGAGTCAGCAACCGTTTGCCGGCGAGGGGCGGCGGGCAGAAGACCGGTCCGGGAACGGGTTCTCGACGCGTAAAGAACACTATTGTCCGTCAGGAGGGGGAGAGTCATGGTAATTAAAGTCATTTTCCAGGATGGCTATTCCGGGGTTGTCTCGTCGTCCACGCTCAACTACCTGATCGAGAAGAGAGCCGTCGTCGCCTTCAAGAGATCGGACGGGTGGGCACGAATAGGGCGGGATGTAATACGCACCAGGCAGCAGCCTCTTGACGGCCCCGACAAGCGGGAAAAGGGGCAGATCCTCTTCTAGCCGCTCCTGCCCGCAGTTCATCATGGGACGGGGGAATGCCGGACCATTCCCGGTCATTCCCTCGTCTCTCGCCGCCAGACCCCTTTTGCCCCACACTTCGTGTGCCCGTAACGTAATATTCCCACCGCATTTTTCCGAAAAAATATCTGTTGACAAATGCAACATTACATGTAATATTGCATGAAAACAAACCGCGATACTTTAATCGTGCAACCATCATGGTCAAAAGGGGGAGAAGAAATGGCGACGGCGAAAGACTTCTTAATCATTGATTGTGAGGCGCATACCATGCCTCTCGACTTCAGGAAGCATATCAACTACTACCCGGGAACGCGCTATTTCTCCAAGCCGGAAGAATCCCCCACGGGGCGGTGGTGGTGCACCAACCCCATCACGGGGGAGCGGCGGGAGAAGCCGGCCGACTGGACCAAGGAAGGGCTCATCGCGGACATGGACAAGGCGGGGATCGACATGGCCTGCATGCTGCGGGAGTCGTTCCTCGGGCTCTCCTACAACGGCGTCCCCTGTTCCACCAACTACCACGTCATCGAGGCGATGGAGCAGTATCCGAACCGGATCATCGGCTGTTCCAACGTCGGCCCCCACCTCAACCGCGGCGTGAAGAACGCCATCAAGGAGCTGGAGATCCTCCACACGGAGTACGGCTTCAAGTGCACCAAGGTCTATTCCCCGGAGGATGGCGGGCCGATCAACCACAAGGACATGATGCCCTTCTACGAGAAGTGTCTCGAACTGGGGGTGGTGGTCTTCATCCACACCGGTCTCGCCGTGGGGGGACATTCTGACTATTGCAGACCGATGCAACTTGATGATATATGTCTAACGTTCCCGGAACTGAAGATCGTCGCCTACCACTTCGGCTGGCCCGAGCACGAGACCCTGAACGCCCTTGCCTGGAAGCACAAGAACCTCTACATCGGGATGAGCGGCATGCTCGGGCCCCTCTACTACGCGCCGGTGAAGCTTGCCCACATGGTCGGCAGCATCATGAACATGATGCTCGGCAGCGAGAAGATCGTGTTCGGCACCGACTGGCCGGCCGCTCCCGCCGACCTGCAGGTCCAGGCGATCCTCAACCTCCAGATCCCGAAGGATCTGCAGGAAGGGTGGGGGTATCCCCCCATCACGGACCAGGACCGGGCGAACATGCTGGGGATAAACCTGGCGAAGCTCCTGAACATCGAGGTACCGAAAAAATACAAAAAATGGGTGAAGTGACGTGATGGTGAGCCCGGGTTGCCCGTACGGCAACCCGGGTCCACGGCAGCTCACTCGAAGGATTGGTGACCATGGGCGAGAGAAATCTGAATAACGTTGTCTACCAGAAGATCAAACAGATGATGCTCGATTACGAAATTACTCCGGGGCAGCGCCTGACGTTTGCGGATCTGGCGGAAAAGCTCGGGGTGAGTCGCACCCCGGTCAACAATGCCTTGAGCCTCCTCAACAAGGAGGGGTTTCTGGATTTTACCCCCAACCAGGGGTATACCGTCCACCAGATTACCAAGGAAGAGGCGGATCAGTTGTACGAACTGAGGACGATTCTGGAACTCGGCGCCATTGAAAAGACCATCCAGAACCTGACCCCGGCGAAGTTCAAGGAACTGGAGAAGCGGGAACGCCTGTTCAAGCAATCGGTGGATGAAAATCAGAGCAGGAGCCGCTTTTCCCTTGACGAGGAGTTCCATGCCTACATCGTCGAGATGTCGGGGAACTATTATCTGGCCGAGTATTTCCGCGAGGTGTACCAGCGGATCTTCCTCCGGCACCGGATCCGCCCCCTGAAGGGGGAGCGGGTGGTGCAGGTTCCCGCCGAGCACCACGAACTGGTGCAGGCGATCGGCAACCGCGACGTGGAAAAGGCAAAGCGGATCGTGGCGGAGCACATCGAGAGCGGCAAGCAGTACATCTATTCGTTCATCTTCGATTGATCGGAGCTGTCCATGTCGATTTCCGGCGAACATACCCTGGCTCTCTCCCTCGCACAGCGTGTCCTTGATATCCGCACCGCGCCCTTGGGGGATGCTGCCGTCCGCAAGGTCCGGCAACACCTCCTCGACGGGATCGCGTCGGCGTTTATCGGCTGCAGGAGTTCGGTTTTCGAAGACATCGCAGCCGGGATCGTTCCCAAGTGGGGCGGGGCTCTCCCCCGGGGAGAGGACTGCGCCATGGCCTGGGCCTTTGCCATCAACGGCTCCGTGTCCGAGGACGGCTCCCGGGAGGGGGCCTGCCATCCTGCGGCGGTCGTGGTGCCGGTCATCCTCGCCTTCGGCGAGGGGAAATCGCCGGAAACCATCGACCGGGCCATGGTGGCGGGATATGACGTCATGATCCGCCTGGCCCGGGCAGGCAATCCCCATTTTGCGCGCAAGGGTTTCCACGGCACCGCCGTCACGGCCCCCTTCGGTGCTGCGGCAACGCTGGCGCAACTGCGGGGTTACGATCTCGCGACCACCAGCCATGCCCTCTGTCTTGCTGCGTTGGGCGGTTCAGGCCTGATGGCGGCGTTCAAGAACGGCGGCACCCAGCCGGTGCAGGTGGGGTGGAGCGTGCGCAACGGCGTCGAAGCTGCCCTGCTGGCGGAAAAAGGTCATGGGGGGTACGGCAACGTCCTGGAAGAGGGGTTCTTCCCGGCGTACCTGGAGAAAGGGCTGCATGAATCGGTCATGGCGCCGCTCGAGAAAGAGTACGCCATCGAAGGGTGCTATCTGAAGCCCTACCCGGGGTGCCGCCACATGCATGCGTCCCTGGAGGCGTTCAGCACCATCGTCGAACAGCAGGGGATCGGGCATGGGGAGATCGCGGGAGTCAGGGTGGGGACCTACCGGATTGCCCTGGAGACCGGCATCAAGAACGTGAAGAAGCGCGGCGACGCGTATTTCAACATCCCCTATGCCATCGCCGCCCGGGCTGTTCTCGGCGTCGCCACCTACGACTCCTTTGACGAGAGGCACTTTGCCGATCCCGACATCGCGCGGCTGACCAGCCTCGTTGCCGAGAGCGTCGATCCTGATATCGAGTCCCGGTACCCCCGGCAGCGGGGGTCCCGCGTGGAGGTAGAACTGGCTGACGGCAGAACCTTCTCCCACAGTGTCAGCTATCCGCTGGGCGAGCCGGAAGCCCCCCTCTCCCTGGCGGTCACCCGGGCTAAATTCGTCAGCTGCACGGACGGCTACCTGTCCGATGACGAGCGTGAAGCTGTCCTCCGCCGCGTGGAAGGGTGTCCGGACGAACCGGCGGGAGCGGATTTTTGCGGTGTGCTGTCGCGGCGCCTTTTTTGTGACCGCTAAAATTACATGTAAAAATACATACAAAAGAACATGGTAAACCGGAGATCCCTATGAAAAACGACGCATGGAAAAAGTCTCTCGAGGCGGATTACGCAAAGCGTGGCCGCAGGAAGCCGGTGTATCTCTCCGAGTCGAGGATCGAACTGAATGATGTCTATGACCAGGACGATCTCAAGGCGGCGGGCTTCGAGGCGGAAAGGGACATCTCCCTGCCGGGCCAGTATCCGTATACCCGGGGGATCTATCCCTCCATGTACCGTGCCGAATTCTGGGCGATGGGGCAGTACGCCGGCTTCGGCAACCCCGAAGCCACCAACCTGCGGTACAAGTACCTGATGTCCAAGGGGCAGACCGCCCTGGCCGTCGCCCTGGACCTCCCGACCCAGCTGGGGGTCGAGTCCGACGACGAGCTGGCGGACGGGGAAGTGGGGAAGGCGGGGGTGGCGATCAACAGCCTCAAGGACATGGAGGCGCTGTTCGACGGCATCCCCCTGAATACCACGCGCCAGATCTTCACCACCGCCAATGCCATCGGCCCGATCATGCTGGCCCTCTTCCTCGCCACGGGGGACAAGCAGGGGGTCGATCCCTCCGAGTACGTGGTGGTGCTGCAGAACGATATTCTCAAGGAGTACGTGGCCCGCGGGGCCTATGTCTTCCCCCCCACCCCCTCCCTGAAATTCGCCGTGGACGCCATCGAGTACTGCACGAAGCATCACCCCAGGTTCAAGCCGATCTGCATCTGCGGTTCCCACATGCGCCAGGGGGGCGCCACCGCCGCCCAGGAGATCGCCTTCACCCTGTCCAATGCCCAGGCCTATATCGACGAGGCGTTGAGCCGCGGCCTGCACATCGATGACTTCGCCCCCCTCCTGGAGTGCCAGCTTTCGGTCCCCATGAACCTGTTCGAAGAGATCTGCAAGTACCGCGCATTCCGGCGGATGTGGGCGCGCATGATGAAGGAGCGCTACCACGCCCAGAAGGAAGAGAGCATGAAGTGCGTGATCCGGGTCTACACCACCGGCTACACCATGACCGCCCAGCAGCCGATGAACAACATCGTGCGGGTGACCATCGAGTGCCTGGCGGCCATCCTCGGCGGGGTGCAGAGCCTCTCCGCCAACGCCATGGACGAGGTCATCTCCATCCCGACCGAAAAGGCGGCCAAGGTCGCTCTCATGACCCAGCACATCCTCGCCAACGAGACCGGCATCGCCGACGTGGCGGATCCGCTGGGGGGCTCCTATTATATCGAGTCCCTGACCAACGAGCTGGAGCAGAAAGCGCTGGCCATCATGGAAGAGATCGCCGCCAAGGGGGGCGCGCAGAAGGCCATCGAGGAGGGGACGTACCAGGCCCACTGCCGCAAGGCGGCCAGCGAATACCAGCAGCAGATCGAAAGCGGGGAGCGGGTCATCGTCGGCCTGAACAAGTTCCAGGACGACGACGAGGTGATCGACGCCGAGAGCTTCAAGTCCGAAGAGGGGATCCAGGAGCGAATCATCGCCAAGATGCAGCAGGTCAAGGCGGAGCGGGACAATGAGGCGGTGGCCCGCTGCCTGAAGAGACTCGAAGAGGATGTGCGCGCCGGCAAGAACACGGTCCCTGCCCTGATCGACTGCGTCAAGGCCTACGCCACCATCGGCGAGATGTGCCAGGTGCTCGGCGGAGTATGGGGATATTACAAGGAGGGGTCATCATGGATGTAGCGAAACCAACCCGCAAACCGCGGGCCCTGATAGGGAAGATCGGCCTGGACGGCCACAACCGGGGCGCTTACGTGGTTGCCCATGGTCTCAGCCTCCAGGGGGTGGAGGTCATCTACACCGGCCTGCGCCAGACCGCTTCGACCGTGGCACGTGCTGCGGTCCAGGAAGATGTGGACGTGATCGGCATATCCTCCATGGTCGGCGCCCATCTCGCCATCGTCAAGAAGCTGCGGGCCGAGCTGGAAAAGCTGAACGCCCTCGATATCCCGGTGACCATCGGCGGGATCATCCCCCGGGAAGATTACGACAAGCTGTATGCCATGGGGGTCCAGAAAATTTATCCCACCGGCACGGAAGTGAAGGAGATCGCCGAGTACGTCTTCTCCCTGGTAACGGAGAAGGAGTGGAAGTGCGACGTTCCCGGGACGCTGAAAGGGAAAACCCTGCAGCAGATGTCGCTGGTGGGTACGGCATGCGCACAGTGCAGCCGGACCTATTTTCCGAAGCGCCGCAACTGCCCCCACTGTCTCGACGACGCCCACGTGAAGGATGTGGAACTGAGCAGGACCGGGAAACTGCAGAGTTTCGTCGTCACCAAGGCGGCTCCCCCCGGCTACTCCGTCCCCCATGCCCAGGGGTACGTGACCCTTGACAACGGACCGACCCTGTTCACGCTCCTCACGGAGTACGAGGAGGAGAAACTGCAGGCGGGGTGCACCATGGAGCTGAAGTGCGTGGAAACCCGCCGGGACGAGAACAACGAGCCGGTCATCGGCTACCGGTTCAAGCCGGTCTAGCATAGTACTCCCTCCCCCTAACCCTCTCCCCCGGGGAGAGGGAACTGTTCAAGAAGGAGAATCCGTCGTGAGAGATACCTATATACTCGGTGTGGGAATGAGCAATTTCGGCAAGCATCTGGACAAAGGTCTGAAGGATCTTGCCTATGGCCCGATATGGGACGCGATCCGCGACTCCAAAGTCGATCCCCACGCCATCGACATCGCCTTTGTGGGGAACGCCTACGGCGGTGTCCTCCAGGGTCAGGAGTCGGTGCGGGGGCAGGTGATCATGCGGGAAGCGGGAATCACCGGCATCCCCATCATCAACGTGGAAAACGCCTGCGCGTCCGGCTCCACCGCGTTCTACCTCGCCCATCGCGCCGTTGCCGCGGGGCAGGCGGAGCTGGCCCTGGCCGTCGGCGTGGAGAAGCTTTTCTGCGGCGACACCCCGACCAGTCTCAAGGCGCTCTCCACCTCCACGGACGTGGGGATCGAGGGGCAGATGGGGATGCTCTTCGCCGGGATCTACGCCATGCGCTTCCGGAGCTACATGGCGAAATACGGCGTCACCAGGGAGCAACTGGCGAAGGTGGCGGCGAAGAACCACCTCCATGGTTCGCTGAACCCCCACTCCCAGTACCGCAAGCCCTACTCGGTGGAGGAGATCCTGGAGTCGCGGACCATCGCCGACCCGATCACCCTGCTCATGACCTGCCCGCTGGGGGATGGCGCCGCCGCCCTGCTCGTCGGAACGCGGGAGATGGCGGAGCGGATGGGCAAGCGGCCTGTCAAGGTGGGATCGAGCATGCTCGGGAGCTTCGATATCAGCGGTCGGCAAGAGCTGTCCATTGCGGCCCGCACGTCGCAGAAGGCCTATGCCGAAGCAGGGGTGACCGCCAGGGATATCCAGGTCGCGGAGATCCACGACGCCGTGGCGCCTATCGAACTCTACCTCTACGAAGAGCTCGGATTCTGCGAGCCGGGGGGGAGCGGGCGGATGATCGATGAGGGGGCGACCCGCTACGACGGGAAGCTGCCGGTCAACACCTCCGGCGGCCTGACGGCCAAGGGGCACCCCGCCGGGGCGACGGGGATTGCCCAGCTTGCCGAAGTAACCTGGCAGATGCGGGGCGAGGCGGGGGGACGCCAGATTTCACCCCCACCCAACGTCGGCATGACGGAAAACGGCGGCGGCAACATGGCCGGCGAGACGGCGGTGGTGGCGGTCAACATTCTCAAGGGGGAGTGACCCCTTACAATTCGCACAACGCAAGTTACTAATTCGAAACCTGACTACTCGACATCAACCCCCACCCAACCCTCCCCCGCTGGGGGAGGGCAAAGAGTTCTCCCCCCGGAGGGGGGAGGAAGGAAGGGGGGCATGGCGAGTAGTAATCACATCAAATTAGTACTTGTGGAAAAACTACACACATTGAGGAGACAGATATGGGAACCAACATCAAGAAACCATTGGAAGGCGTAAGAATCGTGGACCTGACCGCCTGGCTCTCCGGGCCGTACACCACGGAGATCATGGCGCACCTGGGTGCCGAGGTGATCAAGATCGAAAAGCACGACGGAGGCGACGCCGTCCGGAACAACGGCCCCTACTTCGGCCCCAACGGCATCACCCTGAAGCGGACCGACCCCCGGGACATCTCCCTCTGCATCCTCAAGCGCTCCCGGGGCAAGAAGAGCGTCTCCCTCAACCTCAAGTCGGAGGAGGGGAAGGAAATCCTGCGCAAGCTTATCGCCACCGCCGACGTGGTGGCGGAAAACTTCCTGCCGGGGACGATGGAAAAGCTCGGCTTCGGCTACGAGGACCTGAAGAAGATCAAGGCCGACATCATCCTCGGTTCCTGCTCCGGTTTCGGCCAGGACGGCCCCTACAAGAACCTGGCGGCATTCGACCCGGTCGTCGAGGCGATGAGCGGCGTCATGGAGGTGACCGGTTACGCGGAGAACGCCCCGGTCCGTCTCGGGGTCGCCGGTGGCGACCTGATCTCGGCCCTCTACCTCGCCATCGGCCTGCAGGCGGCGTTGCGGTTCCGCGACCAGACCGGCAAGGGGCAGCATGTGGATGTCTCCATGCTCGACTCACTCTTCTCCTTCCTCATGGAAGAGAGCCTGGACGTCTTCATCGACAACAACATCCCGATCCGTACCGGCAACCGGCGTCTCCGCCTCACCCCCTTCAACTCCTACGAGTGCAAGGACGGCTATGCCGTGATCTGCAGTGCGGCCGACAGCCACTGGGTCGGGCTCTGCAAGGCGATGGGGCGCGAAGACCTGATCAAGGACCCGCGCTGCGAGAAACTCGATTACCGCCAGCAGCATGCCGACTTCGTCGACGAGACGGTGGAGGCCTGGACCAAGACCCTGACCAAGAAGGAGGTCGTCGCCAAGGTCCGCGCGGCCGGGGTCGCCTCCGGCGAGGTGGCGACCATTCCCGAGGTCCTGGACGACCCGCAGCTCAAGCATCGCGGCATGATCACCGACCTCTACCATCCGGAGTTCGGCAAGGTCAAGGGCGCGGTGGGTCACGATTTCCCCTTCCGCTTCACCGAGGCCGAAATCGGCTTCGAACTGCCGGGGGGGTACCTGGGAGCGCAGAACGAGGAGGTGCTCTGCGGCATCCTCGGCTACTCCAAGGAGGATCTGGCCAGGTTGAAGGAAAAGGATGTCATCTAAACCGATAAAACATGGGTTTAGATGTTTTATCGCAGGTTATGAACTCAACAAAGCTACGCATCGCTACCTGTACGGGTCTATGTCTCCTTTGTCCGATGATGTCATAGGTGATGCGTGTAAAGAAACGGAATGCAAAAAAAATAAAAAACTGTTGCATTAGATGACTAGTAGTTGTATAGTACAACTATCCCGATGCGGAGGACCCCTATGTCAAAGATACCCGAACTGTTGGCCAGGCCCGGCAAGATAGGCACGATGGAGCTCAAGAACAGGCTGATCATGCCGGCCATGTGCACCAATTATACCCGCAACGGTCACTTCACCGACGCGGCATGCCATTACTACGGGCTCCGTGCCCAGGGGGGGGTCGGCCTCATCATCATCGAGGCGGCGGCCATCGACTATCCCATCGGCCGCTCCGTCATCAACTGCGCCATTTCCGATGACTCCTACATCGCCAGCCACAAGAAGCTGACCGACAGCGTCCATGCCGGTGGGGCCAAGATCGCCCTGCAGATCATGCATTCCGGACGGCAGACCTCCGCGGAGACCGCCGGCACCCAGCCCCTCTCTTGCTCCTCCTTCGGCAGCGCCGAGGCGCTCGGCTACGCCACCCCGCGGGAAATGACCCTGTACGAGTGCAAAAAGACCCTCCGCCAGTTCGGCGAAGGGGCGCTGCGGGCCAAGAAGGCGGGCTACGACGCGGTGGAGGCCCACTTCGCCCACGGTTACATGCTCAGTTCCTTCCTTTCCTCCTTCATCAACAAGCGTACCGACGAGTACGGCGGTATGGAAGGGGGGCTGAAGTTCTGCTGCGAGGTGATCCAGGAGATCAAGAGGACCTGCGGCGACGATTATCCTGTCATCTGCCGGATCAACGGCGACGACTACTATCCGGCGGGGGGGGTGACCCACGTGGATTCCCGGATGATCTCCGTCGCTCTGGAGAAGGCGGGGGCTGACATGATCAACGTCTCCTCCGGCCTGCGGGAATCCAACCATCGCCTCCACGACCAGACCATGGCGTCGCCGCGGGGGTCCTGGGTCTACATGGCGGAAGGGATCAAGAAGACGGTGAAGATTCCCGTCGCCGTCGCCAAGCGGATTTCCGAGGACATGGTGGAGGGGATCCTGGAGAAGAATCAGGCCGACTTCGTCTGCATCGGCCGTCCCCAGATCGCCGACCCCGATTATGCCAAGAAGATGCTGAGCGGCAAGGCGGAGGATATCCTCCCCTGCATCTGGTGCTGCCAGGGGTGCTTCGATGTCCTCTGGATGCTCTATCCCACTACCTGTCTCACCAACCCGGCTGCCGGCCTCCTGGACGAGAAATCCCTCGACCAGTACGCCCCGGCAACGGAAAAGAAAAAAGTGATGGTGGTCGGTGGCGGTCCGGCCGGCCTGGAAGCGGCCCTCATTGCGGCCCGGCGCGGCCACGAGGTGGCCCTCTATGAGCGGTCCGCAAAAATCGGCGGCGCCTACGGCCTCGCCTCCACCTCCCCCACCAAGGCGGAGACGGCGCGGCTCTTCACCTTCTTCGAACATGCCCTCCCCAAGGCGGGGGTCACGGTAGTCCTGAACACGGAGGTCACCCCCGAGCTGGTTGAGCAGGCAAAGCCGGACGCGGTGGTCCTGGCGGTCGGCTCCGACCCGGCGATCCCGGCCAAAACACCCGGCGTCGACGGCAAGAACATCGTCGATGCCCGGGAGATCATGAGCGGCAAGGCGGCAGTGGGGGAGAAGGTGGTCATCTGGACCTGCAGCTACCAGTGCAGCTACACCTGCTGCGCCAAGCCGGCCCCCATCGAGGGGGACCCGACGGGGACCCACTCCAAGTACAGCTATGCCTGCTGCGCCGGCTATGCCGCCGTCGATACGGCCGAGTACCTCGCCTCCCAGGGGAAACTGGTGAGCATCGTCACCGAGCGGGAAGGGGTGGTTCCCGGTATGGGGTATACATCGCGCAACTACACCATCAAGCGCTTCTACAACTCCAACATCCGGGTCTGCACCAGCGCCAAGGTGAAGGAGATCAACGACAACGGCGTCGTGATCGAGAAGGCCGGCGTGGAATTCCTCCTGGATGCGGACCACGTGGTGGTGAGCGTTGGCGAGCGTTCCAACAAGACCCTTGCCAAGGCGCTGGAGGGGAAGGTGAAGGAACTGTACCAGGTGGGTGACGGCGCCAAGGTCGGCAATGCCATGAAGTCCATCGAATCGGCGTTCAACGTGGCGGTGAAGATTTAACACATCAGAGAGAACCAACGCGGGGAGGAAAACTATGAAGTATACGACAAAGGATGAGCAGCAGTATGTGAACTGTACCCTCAGCGGTCCGGTCCGGGTCTTCGTCAAGGACAAGAAGATCGTCCGTATCCTGCCGCTGGAGTATACCCAGGAGGACGATGCCAAGCCATGGTCCATCACGGCCCGTGGGGAGACCTTCGTCCGGCCGAACAAGGCGGGGATCGCCTGCTGGGTCCAGGGGAGCAAGCAGCAGGTCTACTCCAAGGACCGCCTGCTGACGCCGTTGAAAAGGGTGGATTTCGACCCGAACGGCGAGCGCAACCCCCAGAACAGGGGTGTTTCCGGCTATGAACCGATCACCTGGGACGAGGCGCTCTCCATCGTCACCAACGAGATCGTCCGGATCAAGGATGAGAACGGGCCGTCGGCCATCGCCGTGACCGGCTCCTCCCACGACTCCTGGGGGAACATCGGCTACCGGATGAGCGCCCTGGAGCGGTTCTGGAACCTGGTGGGGTGCACCTGGATCGACCACGACCCGGACAGCTGGCAGGGGTCCTACTGGGGCGCCATCCACGCCTGGGGCTTCCACTGGCGTCTCGGCCAGCCCCCCGCCTTCGACCTGCTCGGCGATACCTTCGAGAACACCGACATGATCGTCTTCTGGAGTTCCGACCCCAACACCACCTCCGGCGACTATGCCTGGAACGAGACCGATCACTGGCGCTTCCACATGAAGAAGCTCGGGATCAAGTTCGTCTTCATCGACCCCCACTGCAACTACACCTCCGTCATCGACGGGGACAAGTGGATCAAGCCGAAGCCGGGGACCGATACCGCCATGGCGCTCGCCATCGCCTACACCTGGATCAAGGAGGGGACCTACGACAAGGAGTACATCGCGAGCCACACCGTCGGCTTCGACAAGTGGGAGTCCTACCTCATGGGTAACGAGGACGGCGTTGCCAAGACCCCCGAGTGGGCCGCGGAGAAAACCGGCGTCGAGGCGAACATCATCAAAGCCCTCGCCCGGGAGTGGGCCAGCAAGCGGACCACGCTGGCCGGCGGCGGCCGCTCCGGCATGGGGCACATCATGCGCTCCTCCTACGGCCATGAATGGTCCCGCGCCATGGTCCTCCTCATGGGGATGCAGGGGCTCGGCAAGCCGGGTGTCAACTACTACTCCACCACCGGCGGCGCCCCGGCCGACTGGGAATTCTTCTTCCCCGGCTACGCCGACGGCGGCATCAGCGGCGGCAGCGCCGGTCCCAAGGACCTCGGCCCCCGCGGCTTCCCGAAGCGGGCCACGGCCAGCCAGATCCGCCAGCGGATCAACCGGGCCTGCCTCCCGGAGTGCGTTATCAGTCCGCCACAGACCTGGCGCGGCGTGTACGGCTACTACGGCCAGAGCGCCCAGCAGCAGTTGACCGAGTGCACCTTCCCGTTCCCCGGCTACTCGGAGATCAAGATGATCTACCGTCAGGGTGCCTCCTACATCGGCACCATGATGGAGACCAACCGCTTCGCCCGGATGTACCGGGATCCGAAGCTGGAGTTCGTGGTCAACCAGACCATCTACAACGAGCCGGAAGCGAAGTTCGCCGACATCATCTTCCCGGTCTGCACCAACTTCGAGCGGTACGACATCGGCGAGTGGGCCAAGATCTCCGGCTACTCCAACAAGCTCTCCCCCACCAACGCCCGGGTGGTCGTGTTCCAGCAGAAATGCATCGAGCCCCGGGGTGAGTCCAAGCCCGACTACCAGATCTTCGCGCTCCTGGCCGAGCGGCTCGGCATCGGCGAGATGTTCACCGAGGGGCATCCGGACGAGATGAGCTGGATCAAGCGGATGTACGAGGTCTCCGACCTGCCCAAGGTGATCAGCTGGGAGAAGTTCCTGAAGAAGGGGTACTACATCATTCCGCCGAAAATGGACAAGAAGCCGACGCCGGCACTGCGGTGGTTCTATGACCAGCGTCCCATCGACATACCCGATCGCCCCATGTCCACCGACCGTCCCACCAATGCCACGGAAGGGCTCTCACGCCTCTCGACGCCGACGGGGAAGATCGAGTTCGAGTCCCAGCTTCTCAAGAAATTCGATCCCAACGACAACGAGCGGCCGCCGGTCCCGCACTACGTACCGTCCTGGGAAGGTTCGGAGAGCACGGAGATCCTGAAGAAGTATCCGTTGCAGCTCATCTCCCCCCATCCCCGCTTTACCTTCCATTCCCAGCATGACGGGAAGACCCTCTGGAACGACGAGATCCCCCATCACCGCCGCCTCATCAACGGCTACCGGTACTGGGTGATCCGGATCAACCCGGCGGACGCCGCCAGGTACGGGATCAAGGAGAACGACCTGGTCAAGGTCTGGAACGACCGCGGGGTGGTGCTCTGCGCCGCCAACGTCACCGAGCGGATCAGGGAAGGGGCGGTGCACTCCTACAGCTCCGGCGGCGGGTACGATCCCCAGGGTGAGCCGGGCAACAATGCTACCATCGACAAGGGGGGGACGATCAACCAGCTGACCTCCTCGCGGTTCCTGTCGAAAAACTGTGCGGGGATGGCCCCCGGTTCGTGCCTGGTTGAAATAGCTAAATGGACTGAGGGGGTGTAACATGGCAAAATACGCAATGGCCATAGATTTGAACAAGTGCATCGGCTGCTACAACTGCCAGATCGCCTGCAAGGACGAGCACGTTTACAACGCCTTTCCGCCCATCGCCGCGGAGCAGCCCGCTTTCGGCCAGTTCTGGCTCAGCATCGAGGAGCGGGAGCAGGTGTGGGACCCTTCCCACATCAAGGTGACCTATATCCCGAAACCGTGCCAGCACTGCGACGACGCACCCTGTGCCAAGGCGGCCGAGAACGGCGCCGTCTACAAGCGGGACGACGGGATCGTCATCATCGATCCGGAAAAAGCGGTGGGGCAGAAGGAGCTGGTATCGTCCTGCCCCTACGGCTCCATCTACCTGAACGAAGAGAAGGGGCTCCCCCAGAAATGCACCTTCTGCGCCCACCTGGTGGATGACAACTGGCAGGAGCCCCGCTGTGCCCAGTCCTGCCCCATGAGCTGCATGTATTTCGGCGACGTGGAAGACCCGGAGAGCAGGATATCCAAGTTCCTCGCCGCCAACCAGGGGGAGGCGTTCCATCCCGAGTACGGCACCAAGCCGAATGTCTATTATGTCGGTCTCCCCAAGCCCAACCTCTCCGGAACCGTCCGGCTGGCGGAGGGGAACGAGTGCGCGGCGAACGTGGCCGTGACCTTTACCGGCGCCGACGGGGTGAAGCGGCAGGCGGTTACCGACTGTTTCGGCGACTTCCAGTTCAAGAACGTGGCGCCGGGGAAAGGGACGATCACCTATGAACTGGCGGGCTATGCGCCCCAGTCGTCCCCCCTCGTTCTCGACAGGGAGATCACGTTCCTCGGTGAGATCAAGCTGAACCGCTGACAGGCCACACAACCGTCATGCAGTCCCGGGGGTTCCCCCTGGATGCATGACGGTACTTTTTATTCTTCAAAATTACATGAAAAACTACATGCAATCTCCGGGTGCCCGTCATCCCGCGACTGCAAGGAGAACCCGATGAACATCCACGAATACCAGGCAAAAGCGATACTGCGGAAATTCGGCGTGCCGGTCCCGGACGGGCATGTCTGCTATAACGGGGCGAGTGCCCGGGAGTGGGCGAAGCGTCTCGGCGAAGGTCCCTGGGTGGTGAAGGCCCAGATCCACGCCGGCGGCCGGGGGAAGGGTGGGGGGGTCAAGCTGGCCCGCACCTCCGAAGAGGTACGGCTCATTGCCCGGGACATGCTGGGGATGACCCTGCGGACCCATCAGACCGGGCCGGAGGGGAAGGTGGTCACCCGGGTCCTGGTGGAAAACGGCTGCAACATCGACCGTGAGCTGTACGTGAGCCTCCTGGTTGACCGGGGGACCTCCCGGGTTACCGTCATGGCCTCCACCGAGGGGGGGATGGACATCGAGGAGGTGGCGGCAACGACCCCGGAGAAGATCTTCCGGGAAGCGGTCGATCCGCTGGTGGGGCTCACCCCGTTCCAGAGCCGCAACCTCGCCTTCTGCCTGGGGCTGACCGGCAAGCTGACCGGCAAGGCGGTCAAGCTGCTGCAGGGGCTCTACGACACCTTCCTCGCCTGCGACTGCTCCCTTCTGGAGATCAATCCCCTCGTGGTCACCAAAGAGGGGGATCTGCTGGCCCTGGACGCCAAGTTCGGCTTCGACGACAACGCCATGTTCCGCCATCTCCAGATCGGCGACATGCGGGACTTCGACGAGGAAGACCCCAACGAGATCGAGGCATCCCAGCACGACCTCTCCTATGTCTCCTTGAACGGCAACATCGGCTGCCTGGTCAACGGCGCCGGCCTGGCCATGGCCACCATGGACATCATCAAGTTTTCCGGTGGCGAACCGGCCAACTTCCTGGACGTAGGGGGCGGAGCCACCATCGAGCGGGTCACCGAGGCGTTCAAGATCATCCTCTCCGACAGGAACGTCAAGGGGATCTTCGTCAACATCTTCGGCGGCATCATGAAGTGCGACGTCATCGCCACCGGGGTCATCGAGGCTGCCCGGCAGGTATCGCTCAACGTGCCGCTGGTGGTACGCCTTGAAGGGACCAACGTGGAAATCGGCAAGAAAATGCTGGCCGAGAGCGGCCTGAACATCGTCGCCGCCGACGGGATGGCCGACGGAGCCCAGAAAATCGTCCAGGCCGTAGCCGCCTGAAGGAGAGAGCAATGAGCATACTTATCGATAAGAACACCAAGGTCATCACCCAGGGGCTCGGCGCCACCGGCCTCTTCCACGCCCAGGGGGCCCGGGAGTACGGCACGCAGATGGTAGGGGGGGTCACCCCGGGCAAGGGGGGTACGGTCATCGACGGCTTCCCCGTCTACGACACCGTCAGGGAAGCCGTGGCCAAGATCGGCGCCACCGCCTCCGTCATCTACGTGCCGCCACCCTTCGCCGCCGACTCCATCATGGAGGCGGTGGACGCGGGGCTCGACCTGGTCATCTGCATCACCGAGGGGATACCGGTCCTGGACATGGTCAAGGTCAAGCAGTACATGCAGGGGAAAAAGACCCGGCTGGTCGGCCCCAACTGCCCCGGGGTCATCACCCCCGGCCAGTGCAAGATCGGGATCATGCCGGGGTACATCCACAAGCCGGGGAAGGTGGGGGTCGTCTCCCGCTCCGGCACCCTCACCTACGAAGCGGTCTGGCAGTTGACCAACGTGGGGCTGGGGCAGTCCACCTGCGTCGGCATCGGCGGCGATCCGGTCAACGGGACGAACCATGTGGACGTGCTCCGGATGTTCGAGGAAGACCCCGACACCGAGGCGGTGATCATGATCGGCGAGATCGGCGGCAACTCCGAGGAAGAGGGAGCGCGGTTCGTCAAGGAGCAGATGACCAAGCCGGTGGCGGCGTACATCGCCGGCGTTACCGCCCCTCCGGGAAAACGGATGGGTCATGCGGGTGCCATCATCTCCGGAGGGAAGGGGACGGCGACGGAAAAGGTGGCCGTACTGGAAGAGTGCGGCATCTCCGTAGCCGCCAGTCCGGCCGACATGGCCAAGGCGCTCCTCAAAATCTACACTCCCAGGAATTGAAAAAAACGGCAGGAACAACGGGGGGTGCATGACGCGGGATAACGCTTCATGCGCCCTGGACGGGGTGATTGCATGGGAAAATACAGCGAAAATGCCAGGTACGACGTGATATCGATCAGGGTTACCGAAGACGAGAAGCGAAAAATTCAGGATATTGCCACGTCGAACAACATAAATATGACCAATTTTATCAGGGAAATTCTCTTCGGGTCAGGCCTGATAACGAAGGGGAAGATAGCTGACTCAAGCTGCTCGGATTGGATGTAGTGATGACTGCTGAAATTTGCCGAACTGACCTGATTACCTTCTTGACATGGGTATAATAAGTTGTAGAATGCAACTAAATGAGACATAACAAGACGACATATTCATTTGAAGAATCCCTTGGTCACCTGACCAGCCAGGCTTCGCGGATGATCCTGAAACGGATCAACCAGGAACTGGCGCGGCGCGACCTCCCCCTCACCTCGGACCAGTTCTCCACGCTGGTGTACGTCTGGAACCAGAACGGGCAGCCCCAGTACACCCTCGCCGAGAGCCTGAACAAGGACAAGACGACCATGACCCGGATGCTGGCCGGACTGGAGTCGGCGGGGCTGATCGTCCGCCTGCCAGGGAGCACGGATGCCCGGGAGAAAAACGTGTTTCTCACGGATCGCGGCAACCAGATGATGCAGGACGTGACGCAGGTTGTGCAGGAGGTGCTGGAAAACGCCATGGCCGGTATCGAAGAGGCGGATATCGATATCTGCAAGAACGTGCTGCGAAAATTCTACGGGAACCTGTGCAGTCTGTAGCGTCCAGCGCTCCTTCCGGCGGTGTCGCCCGGATACCCCGTTTATTCCCCCTCGGAAAATTTGGCTCTTGGCGGAAAAGTGCAAAAAAGATATTGACTCGATGTTTGATTGCATGTAATATTGCATGCAAAAGTTCAAGGAGACCACCGTGAGCGAAGTGATGCTGGAACATCCTGCAGATGGGGTAGCCCTGGTGAGGCTCAATCGGCCGGAAGCGAAGAATGCGCTCAACCTTGCCGTGCGGCAGCAGCTTGCCGAGCATTTCCGGGCGCTGGGTGCGGATCCGGCGGTGCGGTGCATCGTGCTGACCGGCGGGGGCGAATGCTTCGCCGCCGGTGCGGACATCAAGGATATGGCCGACAAGGGGGCCATCGACATGCTGCTGCGCAATGTCCAGCTCTACTGGCAGGCGATCGCGGTCTGCCCGAAGCCGATAATCGCGGCGGTCAACGGTTATGCCTGGGGGGGCGGCTGCGAGCTTGCCATGCATGCCGACATCATCATCGCCGGCGAGAACGCCTCCTTCTGCCAGCCGGAGATCAAGGTCGGGATCATGCCGGGGGCGGGGGGGACGCAGCGGCTCACCAGGGCGGTCGGCAAGTTCCAGGCCATGAAGATGATCCTCACCGGCAAACCGGTTTCGGGGCGGGAGGCCTTCTCCATGGGGTTGTGCAGCGAAGTGCTCCCCGACGACGAAGTGCAGGCCGCGGCGTTGAAAATGGCGTCGGCCATCGCTGCCATGCCCCCCATCGCGGTAGCCCAGATCAAGGAAGTGGTGCTGGCGGGGCAGGACATCTCGCTTGATGCCGCCATCATGCTGGAGCGCAAGGCCTTCCAGCTCCTCTTCGACACGGAGGACCAGAAGGAAGGGATGCAGGCCTTCATCGAAAAAAGGAAGCCGGTTTACAAGGGGAGGTAGACGATGTCGGTCGATGCCACAAAAAGCGACCTGGTGCTGGGGATTGTCGGCACGGGGATAATGGGGCGGGGGATCGCCCAGATAGCGGCCCAGGCGGGGGTGACGGTTCTCCTGTTCGATGCCAAGGAGGGTGCGGCTTCCGACGCGCGGAATTCGGTGCAGGCCGCTCTCGCCAAGCTTGCGGAAAAGGGGAAGATACCGGTGCAGGATGCCGAGGCCGCCGTCAGCCGACTTGTCATCGCCGACTCCCTCGATGCCTTCTCCGTTGCGGATATCGTTGTCGAAGCCGTTGTGGAGAACATCCAGGTCAAGCACCAGCTGTTCCAGTCCCTGGAAGGGGTCGTTGGCGACGGCTGCCTCCTGGCCACCAACACCTCGTCCCTGTCGGTGACCGAGATTGCCGCCGGCTGCCGGCTGCCGGGCCGTGTCGGCGGGTTCCACTTCTTCAACCCGGTGCCGCTCATGAAGATCGTGGAAGTCATCGACGGCATCCTGACGGAGAGCTGGGTCGGTGAAACGCTCACCTCCCTCGCTGTCCGGATGGGGCATACGCCGGTGCGGGCCAAGGATACCCCCGGCTTCATCGTCAACCATGCGGGGCGCGGCTACGTCACCGAGGCGTTGCGGGTTCTCGGCGAGGGGATTGCCGAGCATCACGTCGTCGACCGGATACTCCGGCAGGGGGCCGGCTTCAGGATGGGGCCGTTCGAACTGCTGGACCTGACGGCGCTCGACGTGTCCCATCCGGCCATGGAGGCGATCTACAACCAGTACTACCAGGAGCCGCGGCTGCGCCCCTCACCCATCGCCCGGCAGCGCCTCATGGCGGGGCTTCTGGGGAGGAAGGTGGGCCGGGGGTTCTATACCTACACCGCCGCAGGAGCAGAGGCGATCCCCGAAGCGGAGTTGCCCGCCGTCCAGCCCACCTCGGTCTGGGTCAGCTCAGCCCGCCCCGACGCCCACGCCGCCGTTACCGATCTCGTCACCAGGCTGGGGGCTCCACTGGACACGGGGACAGCCCCTGCCGCCGATGCGGTCTGCGTCGTCATGCCCCTCGGAACGGACGCGACGACCGCCTGTCTGGCCGAGAACCTGGATCCGGCCCGTACCGTTGCCCTGGATACCCTGTTCGGGCTGGATTCCCATCGCACCCTCATGACGACCCCGCTGACGGCGCCGAACGTGGCCTATGCGGCCCACGGCCTGTTCGGGAAGGACGGCGTCCCCGTCTCCGTGATCCGCGACAGCGCGGGATTCGTTGCCCAGCGGGTGCTGGCGGTGATCGTCAACAATGCCTGCGACATCGTCCAGCAGCGGGTCACCTCCCCTGGCGACCTGGATCGGGCGGTCACCCTGGGGCTCGGTTATCCCAGGGGCCCCCTGGCCTGGGGGGACGACATCGGCCCGCGGAACATCCTGACAATTCTCAACGAAATGATGGCATTTTACGGCGATCCGCGCTACCGGCCGAGCCCGTGGCTCACGAGGCGCGCCAGACTCGGCGTGTCGCTGCTTACCCCTGAAAACTGATACCGGGAGGAATAACCCATGTTGGATGCCTATATCTATGACGGTTTGCGGACACCCTTCGGCAGACATGCCGGCAAGCTGGCTTCGGTCCGACCCGATACACTGGTAGCCGGTGTCATGAAGGCGCTGCTGGAGAAAAACAGCTTCAAGCCCGACGAGGTGGAGGATGTCATCATCGGCTGCACCAACCAGGCGGGTGAGGACAGCCGGAACATCGCCCGGCATGCGGTGCTTCTCTCGGGGCTTCCGGTGACGGTTCCCGGCCAGACCGTCAACCGCCTCTGCTCCAGCGGTCTGGCGGCGGTGGTCGATGCCGCCCGTGCCATCACCTGCGGGGAAGGGGAGCTCTACCTGGCCGGCGGCGTGGAGAGCATGAGCCGGGCACCTTTCGTCTTCGCAAAGTCCGAGTCAGCCTACAGCCGCGATTTGAGGGTGTTCGACTCCACCATCGGCGCCCGTTTCCCCCATCCGGAGATCATCTCCCGGTTCGGCAATGACACCATGCCCGAAACGGGGGATAATGTGGCGAGGGATTTCGCCATCAGCAGGGAGGATGCGGATATCTTCGCCGCCGGCTCCCAGGCGAAGTACGCGAAGGCTCTCGGGGAAGGATTCTTTACCGGGGAGCTGACCCCCGTTACGATTCCCCAGGGGAAGAAGCCGCCGGTCATCGTCGATGCCGACGAGCATCCCCGTCCCGAATCGGACCTGGAGGCGCTGGCCCGCCTGAAGCCCCTCTTCGCCGACGGGGTCGTCACCGCCGGCAACGCATCGGGTGTGAACGACGGAGCCGGCATGCTGCTGGTGGGGAGCCGTTCCGTGGGGGTGAACAAGGGGGTCGAGCCGATGGCCAGGGTCGTCGCATCGGCGGCGGTCGGTGTCGAGCCGCGGATCATGGGGATCGGGCCGGTAACCGCCATCCAGAAGGCGCTTAACCGTGCGAAGCTGTCCCTCAAGGATATGGACGTCATCGAGATCAACGAGGCCTTCGCCTCCCAGGTCCTCAGCTGTCTGAAGCTGCTGGATGTACCGTTCAACGACAGCCGGGTGAATCCGAACGGCGGGGCGATCGCCGTCGGGCATCCCCTGGGGGCGTCCGGCGCCAGATTGGC
Organism: Geomobilimonas luticola; assembly: GCF_018476905.1. Lineage (GTDB taxonomy): Bacteria > Desulfobacterota > Desulfuromonadia > Geobacterales > Geobacteraceae > Geomobilimonas > Geomobilimonas luticola. The sequence goes on along the minus strand of NZ_JAHCVK010000003.1, from coordinate 298,314 downwards.
ACTGACTGCTGCCCGGCAGTTGAAGAGAAGCAATGGTCGCTATGCTGTCATCAGTCTCTGCATCGGCGTCGGCCAAGGGCTGGCGGTGGTCATCGAAAACGTTCGACAGTAGCACCACGTGGCGGGGGCGAATCCGGTATTCGCCCGGGGTTCGAGGGGGATCACGGGGATTGCCCCAACGAGGAATCGATCATGGAAGCGACGCGCGAAATATACTGGAACATCGGTCACGGGGTGGTGATACCCATGTACCTCCTGAGCATCGCAGCCGTTGCGGTGCTGGCGTGGGGGTTCTGGAAGCGCCTCCCTCTCTATCGGCTTGGCCGGTCCCTGGACCGTTTCGACCGGTACGACGAGCGGGTGAGGCGGATGATCGACGAGGTCTTCGGCCAGGGCAAGGTGGCCCGGGTAAAGGACGGCGGGCTCCCCCACAACCTGTTCTTCTGGGGGTTCCTCACCCTGTTCGTCGGCACCCTGCTGGTGATGGCCCAGGCCGATTTCTTCACCCCGCTGATGCACGTCAACCTCCTCTCCGGCGAATTCTACAAAGCCTTCTCCCTGGTGCTGGACCTGGCGGGGCTCGTGGCGCTGGTTATGCTGGGAGGGCTCTTCTGCCGCCGCTTCGTCAAAAAGCCCGAAGGGCTGGAGACCACAGAGCAGGACTATGTCATCCACCAGCTGCTGTTCGCCATCCTCCTCACCGGCTTTCTCATCGAGGGTGCCCGAATGGCGGCCACCGAGCTGCAGCGGAACCCCGGGCTGGCCGTCTACTCGCCGGTCGGTTACGCGGTGGCCCAGCTCTTCACCAGCTTCGACGAAGCCTCCATCCGGACCACCCACAAGGTGCTCTGGTGGCTCCATTTCGCCCTGGTGCTCGGCTTCTTCTGCGCCATTCCCTACAGCAAACTGCGCCATATCGTCACCACCAGCCTGAACGCTTTCTTTGCCCCCCTGGAACCCAAGGGGAGCATCGGCACCATCAACCTGGAAGACGAGAGCGTCGAGCAGTTCGGGGCGGCCAAAGTCACCGACCTCGCCTGGAAGGACATCTTCGATGCCGATGCCTGCACCAGCTGCAAACGGTGCCAGGACCGCTGCCCCGCCTACGCCACCGAAAAGCCCCTCTCCCCCATGAAGGTGATCCAGCAGGTGGGTGAGGTGGCCGAGACCGACCCGACGGCCAGTCTCTGCGACACCGTCGGCCAGGATGTTCTCTGGTCCTGCACCACCTGCCGCGCCTGCCAGGACATCTGCCCGGCCAACAACGAGCACGTCAACAAGATCCTGGAGATGCGCAGAAACCTCACTCTCATGGAAGGGGCCTTCCCCGGCGACGAGGTGCGCACCGCCATCAGCAACATCGAGGTGAACGGCAACCCCTTCGGGCTCGCCTTCGCCGCCCGCGGCGACTGGGCCGACGGCCTGCCGGTCGTCCGGATGGAGGAAGGCATTGAGGTGGACATCCTCTACTTCGTCGGCTGCTATGCCTCCTTCGACAAGCGCAACCGGGAGATCGCCCGGAGCTTCATCACCATCTGCGCCGCCGCGGGGATCACGGTCGGCATCCTGGGGAAAGAAGAGAAGTGCTGCGGCGAGCCGGCGAGAAAGCTGGGTAACGAGTACCTCTACCAGATGATGGCCGCCGAGAACATCGAACTCATCAAGGGGTACGGGGTGAAGAAGATCGTCACCACCTGCCCCCACTGCTTCAATACCCTTTCCCGGGACTATAAGGACCTGGGGTTGGAGGTGCCGGTGGAGCACTACAGTACCTACCTGCACAGCCTGCTTAACAAAGGGGCCCTGACCCTGAAGCCCGAGCCCTTCGTCGCCACCTACCACGACTCCTGCTACCTGGGGCGGTACATGGACATCGTGGATCAGCCGCGGAGCATTCTGGCGGCAGCCGGCGGCCGGATACAGGAGATGGAGAAATCGGGCTACGACAGCTTCTGCTGTGGCGCCGGTGGTGGGCGGATCCTGGCCGAAGAAAAGCTCGGCACCAAGATCAGCGAGAAAAGGGTCAGGATGGCCCAGGAGACCGGGGCACCGCTTCTGGTCTCCAACTGTCCCTTCTGCCTTACCATGTTCGAGGATGGGATCAAGACTGGCGGAGCGGAAGGGGATATCATCGTCAGGGACCTGGCGGAGATCGTGGCGGAACGGATCGTCAGGCAGGGCTGACTGTCCTGGCCAGGGAGGATGACGTGTACGAAAAGCAGTACGACATCCCGGTCAGCGAGACCGGACCGTTTCCGGCAAAACTGACGGATCAGATTGCCTGTGCCCCCTTTGAAGAGTATCTGGGGATGAAGATCGAGAAGTCTGACCACACCGGTACGGAAATGTCCATGCCCTTCAATGTCAAGCTTGCCCAGTCGAAAGGGTTGATGCACGGGGGGGCGGTTGCGTCGCTTGCCCATACGACCCTGGCGGTGGCGATAAAGAAACAGCTGCCGGTGGGAAACGATATAGAGATCATCACGTTTTCGCTCCGGTTCCATCTCCCCGTACGGGGAGGAACGATCCGTGCCAGCGGAAAAGTCGTCGAGGAAACGGAAAGGGATATCCGGGGAGAAGTGCTGGTGTACAATTGCCATGGCGAGAAGGCCGCGACCTTCAGCGCTGCCTACCGCAAGGAGCGGGCCCGGAAGCTGGGCTGATGTATCATAAGTTGCTAGGACCTATGGGTCTTATAAGACCAATGGGACCGAGGAAAGTCTTACTCAGGAGGTTTTATGAAGATACTGGTCTGCATCAAGCAGGTGCCTGACATGGAGTCCCGGTTCAAGCCGGGAGCGGGGGGGACCTGGTACGACGAAAGCGACCTTGCGTGGCGGATGAACGAATACGACGAATACGCCGTGGAGCAGGCGGTGCAGCTCAGGGAGCAGCTGGGGGAGAGCGCCGAACTCACCGTCCTCTCCATCGGTCCGGACCGGGTCGGCGAAGCGATCAAGAAGGCGCTGGCCATGGGGTGCGACCGTGGTGTCCATGTGCAGGACGACGCACCAGCCACCAGAGACCCCTGGCAGATCGCCGGCATCATCGCCGCCTACGCCAAGGACCAGGGGTACGACCTCATCTTTACCGGCATGCAGTCCCAGGACCGGGGCTCGGCCCAGGTAGGGGTCACCGTTGCCGAAGACCTGGGGTACGCCTGCGCCACCACCCTGGTCGGCTTCGCCTTTGCCGACGGGACCGTCACTGCAAAGCGGGAACTGGAGGGGGGGATCAAGGGGGTCGTCAAGCTGGCCACCCCGGCCCTGGTTACCTGCCAGCTGGGGCTCAACGTCCCCCGCTACCCGACGCTCCCCAACATCATGAAGGCGAAGAAAAAAGAGATCCAGGCCATCCCCGTGGCGGAACTCCTCAAGGAAGAGCCCCTGGCCGCCACTGTCAGCTTCCACCCCCCCGCCAGGAAGGGTGGGGGGATCGTCCTGGAAGGGGAGGTCGGGGCACTGGCCGACCAGCTCGTGGGGATACTCAAGGAAAAGACCGCGATATTAAGGTGAAGCAGGCAGAGGTAAAGGTAAAGGTAAAGAAGGCAGCTAGTAAAGCAGGTTTCTCTACCTCTACCTCTACCGTTACCTGCCTCCAAAGGAGGCATTATGAAAACATTACTGATCGGCGAATACCGCGAAGGGAAACTTCTCGACAGCACCTATGAGCTCCTGGGCTTTGCCGGCCAGCTCGGGGCGGAGACCGCCATGCTGCTGGTGGGGAGCGACAGCCAGCTCCCCGCCTGCGGCGGCACCCTCTACCTGGCCGACGCAAGCCAGTGCGGGGAGTACAACCCGGACCTGCACAAGCAGCTGATCCTCGATGCCGTCCAGAAGGAAAACCCCGACTACGTCGTCTTCCTCCACTCCTCCTACGGGTGGGACCTGGCGCCGCGGGTGGCTGCCAAACTCAGGGTCGCCCAGGTATCGGAAGTGATCGGCCTGGCCGAGGGGGGCTTCGAGGTGGGGTGCTGCAACGCCAAGATGCGGCGGACCGTCAAGCCTGCTACCCCCAAGGCGGTCATCACCATCCAGGCCGGCGCCTTCGCCCCCCAGCAGCCCGGGGGTAACCCTAGCGTGCAGAAGGTAACCGCCTCCGTCATGAGCAACGTCACCTTTACCGGTTACGAGCCGGCCGAGGCGAAGGATGTGGACCTGACCCGCGCCGAGGTGATCGTCACCGCCGGGCGGGGTGTGGGTAAGAAGGAGAACGTGCCGGTCATCGCTGCCCTGGCCAAGGCACTGGGGGGCGAACTGGGCGCCAGCCGTCCTGTCGTCGATGCGGGGTGGGTGGAGCACAGCCACCAGGTCGGGACCACCGGCCAGACGGTCAGTCCCAAGCTGTACATCGCCTGCGGGGTGAGCGGCGCCATCCAGCACCTGGCGGGGATGAAGAAATCGGACTTCATCGTCGCCATCAACAAGGACAAGGACGCCCCCATCGGCGAGGTCGCCGACGTCCTCGTGGTCGCCGATGTGCTCCAGTTCGTTCCTGCGCTCACGGCCAAGTTGTAAGTGGTGTCAGGACACCTGTCTTTTTCTTGCATGGGTTTCAGGTTGAAGGGTTGTTATCGCCGCCATGGGCGCCTTTCACTGTGATGGTGGGGAGGTTGCCAGCCTCCCCCGTATTTTCCGTACAGTTTGAATATCAGCGCTTTAATGCGCAACAGTTACACCGTTATTTCCAATCCTTCCGCAGTTGAAAGGAGCTATCGTATGATAAAAGATGAAAGTACCCTGAACGTCATGGTTGAAACCGTGCAGAAATTCGTCAAGGAGCGCCTCATCCCCTTTGAAGAGCAGTGCTCGGAAAATGACGAGATTCCCCATGAGATAATCGATGAGATGCGGGAACTGGGGCTGTTCGGACTCTCCATCCCCGAAGAGTACGATGGCCTGGGATTGACCCTGGAAGAGGAGATCAACGTCGTCCTCGAACTGTGCCAGGCGTCCCCGATCTTCCGGTCCGTCATCGGCACCAACGTGGGAATCGGGGCGCTGGGTATCGTCATCGACGGAACGGAAGAGCAGAAGAAGAAATACCTGCCGAAGCTCGCTTCCGGAGAGATCATCGGCTCCTTCGCGCTGACCGAACCGGATGCCGGTTCCGACGCCGCCTCCCTCCGCACCTCGGCGGTGAAGGACGGCGACCACTACGTACTGAACGGAACGAAGCGGTTCATCACCAATGCGCCGGAGGCGAGCGTCTTTACGGTATTCGCCCGGACGAACCCCGACATCAAGGGTGCCGGCGGCATCTCCGCTTTTCTGGTGGACAAGGGAACCCCTGGCCTGTCCCTGGGGAGAAACGAAAAGAAGATGGGGCAGTGGGGGGGGCACGTGTGTGACGTGATCCTGGACAACTGCCGCGTGCCGGCTTCCGCTATCATCGGCGAGAAGGAGGGGGTCGGATTCAAGACGGCCATGAAGGTCCTGGACAAGTCCCGTACCCACATAGCCGCGGTCTGCGTCGGGGCGGCGACCCGCATACTCGACGAGGCCCTCAGGTACGCCGTCGACCGGAAGCAGTTCAATAAACCGATCGCCGACTTCCAGCTGATCCAGGCGATGCTTGCCGACAGCAAGGCGGAGATCTACGCAGCCAGATGCATGGTGCTGGAAACCGCGCGCAAGTACGACCTGAAGAAGAATATCTCCACCGAATCCTCCTGCAGCAAACTGTTCGCTTCGGAAATGGTCTGCAGGGTCGCGGACCGGGCCGTGCAGATACTGGGAGGGTCGGGCTACATCCGCGACTACGCCGTGGAGCGGTTCTATCGCGATGTGCGCCTGTTCCGGCTCTATGAAGGGACGAGCCAGATCCAGCAGCTCATCATCGCCCGCAACATGATCAAGGACGTCAGCTGAACCCTGGAACAGGTATCTCCCCCTGCCCAGGAGGAGATACTTTTTTGTCACCGTATTTTACATGTAATATTGAATGCAATATCCGCCCATGATTTCCCGAGGTCCCCATGCTTATCGTCGTCTGCATCAAACAGGTACCCGACACGACCCAGGTCCAGATCGACCCGGTGACCAACACCCTGGTGCGGGAGGGGATCCCGTTCATCGTCAACCCCTACGACACCCATGCCCTGGAGGAGGCGTTGCGGCTCAAGGACCGGTTCGGGTACAGGGTCGCAGCGCTTTCCATGGGGCCGCCCAACGCCGAGGCCACCCTGAAGAAAGCACTGGCCCTGGGGGTCGACCGGGCCATCCTCCTGTCCGACCGGGTCTTTGGGGGTGCCGACACCCTGGCCACCAGCAATGTACTCGCTGCGGCCATTCGCAAGCTGCACGACGAGTTCGACAGGGTTGGCCTTGTGCTCTGCGGCAAGCAGACCATCGACGGCGATACCGCCCAGGTCGGCCCGGGGATTGCCAGCCGCCTCAACTTCCGGCAATTGACCCTCGTTGATCGTATCGTGAACCTGGACTCCGTCGGGAGAAAGATCCGCGTCAGCCGAAAGCTGGAAGGGCGCCACGAAATCGTGGAAACCCCCCTGCCGGCCATGCTCACCGTTGTCCGCGAACTGAACCGTCCGCGCTATCCCAAGGTTCCCCTGCGGCTGGCTGCGGCGGAAGCCACCGTCGAGGTCTGGAACAACCAGGTACTCAAGCTCGATGAACAGAACATCGGCCTGAAAGGCTCCCCCACCTGGGTAAGCAAGATATTCTCCCCGGAACGGGCCAAGGGGGAGATCCTGGGGGACGGCATCGCCGAGCCGGCGGCGGCGACCCGGATGCTGATTGACAGGCTTCTCAGTAAAGACCTGCTGGCGTTGTAACCCCCCTCGGTCCCCCCTTGTCAGGGGGGAAGATAGCCCCTCCCTGACAAGGGGAGGCGGGGGAGGGGTTTGATCATACCCCAAACCGTAAGGAACCATCCATGACCGAAGCGAAGAAACCGACCAAGAAACCCCGCGGCGTGGCGCAGCTCATCGCCGGAGCCTGCATCGCCTGCGGCGCCCGCTGCCAGAGCGTCTGCCCGGTCAACTGCGTCGACATGAACGACGCCGGCGAGCCGGTGGTCAACGGTGCCAAATGCATCGGCTGCCAGAAATGCGTGAAAATCTGTCCCGCCACCGCACTGGAGATGTATTTCACCCCCGAGGAGCGGAAGATACTGGACGAGCTGGCTGCTTCGGCCACCCCCGTCGAAGAGGAGATCGACCCGGAAGCCGCCGCCCTGGCAGAGAAGCTGGCCGGCTACCGGGGGGTATGGGTCTTCATCGAACAGACCGAAGGGGAACCTGCCAAGGTCTCGTGGGAACTGCTCGGTATCGGAAAAGAGCTGGCCGCCAAGCTGGGGGTGGATCTGTGCGCCATGGTCATCGGCGAAAACGTGGAACACCTCTGCCGGGAGGCGTTTGCCTACGGCGCTACCAGAGCCTACCTGGTGGATGCCCCGGTCTTCAGGAACTACCGGACCGAAGCCTATGTCGAGGCTTGCTGCCACCTCATCGACCGGTATAAACCCGAAGTCATCCTCATGGGGGCCACCGGCATGGGACGCGACCTGGCGGGTGCCGTCGCCACCCGGGTCGCCACTGGTCTCACGGCCGACTGCACCGGCCTGGACATCGACGCCAAGCGGAACCTCATGCAGACCCGCCCGGCCTTCGGCGGCAACATCATGGCCACCATCATGTGCGACAAATTCCGTCCCCAGATGGCCACCGTCCGCCCCAACGTCATGCCCCTGCCGGACCGTACCGGTGCCTCGACGGGGGAAATCATCCGGGAAGAGTTCACCGTCCCGGAAGAGAACATCTTCACCAAGGTCATCGAGATCATCCGGGACGCCAGGAGCAAGAGCCACGTGGATATAGCCGGTGCCGATTTCATCGTCTCCGGCGGCCGCGGCATGATGGCTCCCGAGAATTTCACCCTCCTCCAGGACCTGGCCGACGAGCTGAGCGGCGTGGTGGGCGCCTCCCGCAGTGCAGTCGATGCCGGCTGGATGCCGGGCGACCGCCAGGTCGGGCAGACCGGCAAGACCGTCCGCCCCAAGATCTACATCGCCTGCGGTATCTCCGGCGCCATACAGCACCTGGTGGGGATGCAGGACTCGGACATCGTCATTGCCATCAACCGCGACCGCAACGCCCCCATCTTCGAGGTTGCCACCTACGGCATCGTCGGCGACCTGTTCCAGATAGTCCCCATGCTGACGGAGCATATCCGCGAGCTGAAACGGCGGAAAGGCAGGGACTAGGGATTGGGGACGAGGGACCAGCAAAGGCTTGTACCAGTCCCTATTCCCCAGCCCCCAGTCCCTAAGACTACACGAGGTTTGCATGACACCCAATCCGACCATCTTCATTCCCTTGCTGGTGATATCCTTGAGCATCTTCGCCTGGGGATGCTGGCGCCGGCTGAGCCTGGTGACCGTCGGCACCGGCGAGGAGCGCTTCGATAACCCCGGCCGCCGCGCCGGCGAGATGCTTCGCTACGCCTTCGGCCAGAAGCGGGTCGTTGCACGGCCGTTCGGCGTCAACCATGCGGTCATCTTCTGGTCGTTCCTCGTCCTGCTCATCGCCAATGGGGAATTCGTGCTCCACGGGGTGTTCCCTGCCGTCGCCCTGGAGAAGCTTTCCGCGGGGATATACCACCCCCTGGCGCTGTTGCTTGACGTGGTGTCGCTCCTGGCCCTGGTGGCCGTCTGCGTCGCCGCGGTGCGCCGGGTGGCGTCCCCCCCCTATCCCGAGGCGCGCACCGTCGAAGCCTTTGCCATTCTCGGCCTGATCGCCATCCTGATGCTCGCCTCCTTCGGCATCAACGGCTCCCGCATCGCCGGAGGGGAACTGGCAGGGGCCCGTTCCTGGCTGCCGGTCTCGGGGCTCGTCGCCTCATGGATCACGGCGTCGTCGGCCCCCCTCTACTACCTGGCCAGCTGGTGGGTCCATGCCATAGCCCTGCTGCTGTTCATGGCTTATCTCCCCAACAGCAAGCACCTCCATATCCTCACCGCCATCCCCAACTGCTTCTTCCGGCGGCTTGAGCAGCCCAACACCCAGCCGCGGGAGGAGTTCGCTCCGGGTAACGAGTTCGGTGCAGCACGGGTGGACCGTCTCAGCTGGAAGGACCTCCTGGATTCCCTCTCCTGCACCGAATGCGGTCGCTGCCAGAATGTCTGCCCGGCCGCCATCACCGGCAAGCCCCTCAACCCCCGGGGGGTCATCCACGACATCAAGGTCAACCTCCTGGAAAACGGCCCGCTCCTCAAAAAGGGAGAGAACCCTTCCCGTCCCCTGATCGGCGAAGGGGAGGGGAGCTGTACGGAAGAGACCCTCTGGTCCTGCACCACCTGCGGCGCCTGCATGGAGGCGTGCCCGGTCTTCATCGAGCATGTGTCCAAGATCGTCCAGATGCGCCGTAATCTGGTGGAAGCCGAGGCCCGGTTCCCCGAGGAGCTGCTCAACCTGTTCGAAAACATGGAAGGTCGCAGCAACCCTTGGGGGATAGCCCCCACGGAGCGGACCAAATGGTCGTCCACCCTGGAGGTAAAACCCTTCGAGGCGGGAAAGACCGAGTACCTCTTCTACGTGGGATGCGCCGGCTCGTTCGACTCCCGCAACAAGCACGTGACGGTGGCGCTGGCCCAGCTCCTGAACCGGGCCGGCATCTCCTGGGGGATACTGGGGAAGGACGAGAAGTGCTGCGGCGACAGCGTACGCCGCCTGGGGAACGAATTCGTCTTTGACCGGATGGCGCGGGAGAACGTGGCGCTCTTCAGGGAGCGGGGGGTGACGAAGGTCATCACCCAGTGCCCCCACTGCTTCTCCACCCTGAAAAACGACTACCGCCAGTTCGGCCTGGAACTGGAGGTGATCCACCATTCCGAGCTCCTGCGGGACCTGGTGCGGGACGGCAGATTGGCGCCCGATACATCGGCGGCAGCCTTCGGCGCTACCGTATTCCATGATTCCTGCTACCTCGGGCGGCACAACGACGTCTACGATGCCCCCCGTGAGGTCATCCGGGCCAGTACCGGCACCGCTCCGGCGGAGATGGAGCGAAGCCGCGACAACGCCTTCTGCTGTGGCGCGGGTGGGGGACGGATGTGGATGGAGGAGCACGCGGGGACGCGGATAAACCTGGCAAGGGTGGAAGAAGCCCTGCAGCAGAACCCGGATACCATCTGTGTCTCCTGCCCCTACTGCATGACCATGATCGAGGATGGGCTCAAGGATGTGAAAGCCGAAAACGTCAGGGTCAGGGACCTGGCCGAGGTCCTGGCCGAAGCGGTGTTACGGGAAAAATCCGCGTGATGGCCCTGCGTCGTGACGACGCTGTGTAGTGTCGTGTCGTAGGTCGGGCGACGGGTGGCTGCAACGTCCCGAGCACCATGTAAAAAATAGAACAAGGGAATGGTAAGCATGTATTGAGGTCATGAAAGGGGTGTCGGCCCCGAATTGTTGCCGCTGTTCCATGCAACGATTCCGGCTGGTTATGGCAATGCATGGCGGTGATTAGCAATAAATAATCGCCGTTTAATTTACAAACAATATTTTAAAAACGCAATTTTTGTGCTTGCAATGGGATGTATAAAGTTGTATAGTACAACTATATCCCGCGGGAAAGCAGCGTAGATTTTTCCCTGGGGTGTCGGAAGAGATTCAGATCGACACGACAGACGGAGACCCAACAATGAGCGCAACCACTCTCCAGCTGATCACCACGTTCCATCACGTCATCCGGGAGCAGACCGGCAATGACGTCACCATAGCGCGGGCCAAGACGATGATCGCCCTCGCAAGTCTTACCTGGCCGACCCTCGGCATTGTGGTCACCCCCCATTACATAACGTCGGCGCGCATCATCTGGAAATCGGACGATTTCGATGCGATGGACATCGGCGGCTCGTTCCGGCGGGATCCGGTCGGTGACGATGCCTCCATCATCATCGACAGTGACGAGCCGAAGGAGCTGGTCATGATGGACGAGATGCGCGCATGTGCGGAGTTCATCCCGCTGTTCGGCCGGCAGAGCCTGGAGCGGTTCAATTCCACCCTTGCCGGTCTCTATTCCCGCAAGGCAAACGGTGCAGCGCTCCCCGTGCCGTCGAATGCAGCGGGCGAATTCCCCAACGAAAACGAATACCGGCAGCTTTACGAATGGCTGGTGGCCCACGGTACCATCTCACCGGACGGCGGGTGGCGGACGGTCGAACGATACATCCCCGCATAGGGGAGGAGAAGCCGGGATGATATCCATCGAAGAAGCACGACACCTTGTTTTGCGGCATGCCGGACTCCTCGGGAGCGAGGACGTTCCTCTCCTGCAGGGGCTGGGTCGGGTCGTCGCCGGGGATGTGGTTGCCCCCTGGAATATCCCCCTTGCCGACAGTTCCGCCATGGACGGCTATGCGTTTTCTGCTGCCACATGTCATGGGGAGTCTGTTCGGGTCGTCGGGTTTCTTCCGGCCGGGGAGCGCCGAGATACACCCCTTGCCGCAGGGGAAGCGGTAAAGATAATGACCGGCGCCCCCCTCCCCCCCGGCAGTGACACCGTCGTTCCCATCGAAGAGGTGGAGGAGACGGTCGAAGGCATCAGGCTGCGGGGTGGGATAAAGGCCGGGGCCCACGTGCGGAAGGCGGGTGATGACGTGAGGATGGGCGACCAGGTGATCGTGGCCGGCACCACCCTCAGGGCCCAGGAGATCGGCCTGCTTGCCTCTCTGGGAAAGGTTTCGGTCAGCGTCTACAGGGTTCCGTCGGTCGCCATCATCGCCACGGGAGACGAACTGGTGGATTCGGATACGGAGCCGGTTCCGGGTAAGACGATCAACAGCAACAGTTTCAGCCTTGCCGCCCAGGTCCTGGAGTGCGGCGGCAGACCGCACATCCTGGGGATCGCGGCGGACGAGCGGAAAACCGTATGCGAGAAAATCGAAGAAGCTCTGCAGTACGATGTTATACTTACTACCGGCGGGGTGTCGGTGGGGGACCGGGATCATGTCAAGGAGGCGATTCAATCCCTGGGGGGTGAGATCGTGTTCTGGAAGGTCCGCATGAAGCCGGGGAAGCCGGTCGCCTTCGCGCTGCTCAAGGGGAGGCCGGTGTTCGCCCTTCCCGGCAATCCCGTATCGGCCATGGTTGCCGGTGAGCTCTTCGTCAGGCCCGCACTGCTCACCATGCGGGGGGTGCGGAATGTTTGCCGCCCGGTGGTGAAGGGGACGGCAACCGAAGGGTTCCGCAATGCCGGCGAACGTCCCCATGTCGTTTTTGTCGATGCCACACTGCATGAAGGGAAGTACGTGGTAGGGTCCACGGGTCGCCAGAGCTCTTCCCGCCTCTCTTCGATGACGGCGGGGAATGGTTACGTGCAGTTGCCGCCCGGGGCCAGCCTGGAGCCCGGTGACGTGCTCGATGTCACCCTGCTGGATACCGCGTCGGACAGGAGGATGGACAATGCCGCTCCGTGATTCGTATGGAAGATCCATAAACTACCTCCGGCTCTCCATAACCGACAGCTGCAATCTCAAGTGCCTGTACTGCGTTCCGGCCACCGGCTGCCGGAAGAGCAGGAAGGACAACCTTCTTAGCTATGACGAGTTGTTGCGCCTGACCAGGGGGGCGGTCGGCATCGGGGTGGAAAAGGTCCGGGTCACCGGCGGCGAACCCCTGTGCCGGCCCGGAATTACGCCGTTCCTGGAAAAGCTCGGCCAGATCGAGGGACTGAAGAAGCTGGTCCTGACGACGAACGGCATACTCCTGGAAGAGATGGCGGAAGGGCTGAAGAACGCCGGTGTGAGCAGTCTGAACATCAGTCTCGATTCGCTGCGGCCGGAGCGGTTTTTCAGCATTACGCGCGGGGGTGACCTCAGGCGGGTGCTGCGGGGGATCGATGCGGCCGAGCGGGCCGGCATCCGGAACATCAAGATCAACGTCGTGATGATGAGGGGGGTGAATGACGACGAGTTGTTCGATTTCGCCGCCCTGACACGGGACGCCCCTTACAAGATCCGGTTCATCGAGTACATGCCCACCTTGAACGACGGCAGGGAGCAGTCGCTCATGGTCCCCGGTGAAGAGCTGCTGGCAAGGCTTGCCCGGGCGTTTGCCGTCGAGAAGGTGGAGAAGGATACGATGGACGGCCCGGCCGTGTATTACCGGATTGCCGGCGCCCAGGGGGAGATCGGCCTGATAACGCCCGTTTCGTGCCATTTCTGCCATGAGTGCAACCGTATCCGGGTTACCTCCAGCGGTATGCTCAAGACCTGCCTGTTCGACAACGGAGTGATGAACCTGAAACCCTTCCTCGGCGAGGGGGGGGATGGTGAGCTGCAGGAGGTGCTGCGCCGGATGGTGAGTGCAAAACCACGGCAGCACTCGCTCCATGATGAGACCGTATCCCGCCGGCCCATCGCCATGTCGTGCATAGGCGGCTAGGGTCGGCACATGCCGGGAAATTCACGCGCAAGGTGGTGACAGCCATGAAAGGTGAAGTCGTCGCAGTCTGTATCAGTGAAAACAAGGGGGAGAGGAAAACCCTCGTCCCCCAGGTGGAGCTGCGTGTCGACCACGGCATCGTCGGCGACGCCCATGCCGGGGACTGGCACCGGCAGGTAAGCCTGCTCGCCGAGGAAAGCATAGAGAAAATGCGCCGCCTGGGGCTTTCCGTTTCGGCCGGTGCCTTTGCGGAAAACATCACCACCAGGGGGCTCGATCTCGTTTCCCTTCCCGTGGGAACCAGGCTTCATCTGGGTGAGGCTCTGGTGGAGGTGACCCAGATCGGCAAGGAGTGCCATACGCGATGCGCCATCTATTACCAGGCCGGAGACTGCGTCATGCCGAAAGAGGGGATTTTCGCCAAGGTGCTCCGCGGTGGAGTGGTAAAGCCGGGGGATGTCGTTTCGGTCGAGCAGGGCGCCTGAACTTCTTTGCCGGGGTGGGGAGCTTTTCGGGGGTGATGATGCGCTTCATTTTTTCGTTGGACAAAGCTCATAATAACACGGTTTAAAAATAGTCCCCTCTGGATTCCTGTCACAAAAAAATCCTTGCCGAATAGTTAGTTGCGCGTTGTTTGCCCGTTGTGCGCGCGTGAGTTTATGGGGTAAATTAGCATGCCGCGCGTGAAAATATCGCGCTGCATGAAAAAAATGACTTGCACTTTAAACAATGTTCTGTTATCTTGCATGTAACATTGCATGTAAGATAACATGTTGCATGGATCGGTAGGGTGGAAGATGCGGTTGTGTTGTCGTCGGTAACTGCATGTGCCATCGGGTGCGAATTTAACCACGTAAATCGCTGACGGAGAGAACGTAATGGATTCCACGATTTTTCTGCTGCTCGCCCAGGATGCATTGACCAACGGCGCCATCTACATCCTGCTGGCCCTGGCGACAATCCTGATCTTCGGAGTCACACGCATCATCTTCATCCCTCAGGGAGAGTTTGTCGCCTTCGGCGCCCTCACCCTGGCTACCCTGCAGATGGGGGAGGTGCCGGGCACTGTCTGGCTGGTGGTGGCGCTGGCGGTGGTCGCGGCGATCATGGAGGCTTACCGGCTGCTGCGGATGGGGGTGAGCCGCGAGATTCCCGCCGCAGTCGCCAGGACCCTCGCCCCGCCGCTCGTCGTTTCGGGAATCGCCTATGTCTGCGCACCGCTCAACCTCAACCTCGGGTGGCAGGTGCTCCTGACCGTCATGCTTGTCACCACGCTCGGCCCGCTCGTGTACCGGGTCGCCTTCCGGCCCATTGCCGACACATCGGTTTTGAACCTCCTGATAGCAGCCGTAGCCGTCCATTTCGCCCTGGTCGGGCTGGCGCTCCTCTTTTTCGGTGCGGAAGGATTCCGTACCCCCGCCTTTTCCGAAGCCCAGATTCCCTTGGGCGTTCTGACCGTTTCCGGGCAGAGCATCTGGGTCTACGTGATGAGCATCGCTTTCATCGGGCTACTGGCATATTTCTTCGGCAGGACGATGTACGGCAAGGCCCTGCGCGCTGTTGCCTTCAATCGTAACGGGGCGCGCCTGGTCGGCATCAGCCCGAGCCTGGCGGGCACCCTGGCCTTCGCGCTGGCAGCCCTCATCGGCTGCCTGTCGGGCATTCTCATCGGGCCCATCACCACGATCTATTACGATTCCGGATTTCTCATCGGTCTCAAGGGGTTTGCCAGTGCGATCGTCGGCGGTCTGGCCAGCTACCCCATGGCAGCGGGGGGAGCATTGCTGGTCGGCATTACCGAATCCTATTCCTCATTCTGGTTGAGCGCCTACAAGGACGTCGTGGTGTTCACCCTGATCATACCGGTGCTGTTGTGGCTGTCACTGAGGAGTGTCCATTTCGAGGAAGAGGAATAAATCATGGCTGATCAAACCGGTTCTTCCGTGGCTGCCGTCGCGGAATCCCCTCATCAAGCACAAGGAATACTATCTATGCGACGGGTTGGATTGATTGCCTTTCTGGCACTGGTGGCGATGATACCGCTCAGCCCCCCCTTCTATGTCACCATGGGGAGCTACATAGGGCTCTACACCATGGTGGCGCTCGGTCTGGTCCTCCTGACCGGGGTGACCGGCCTTACATCGTTCGGCCAGGCGGCCTTCATGGGGCTGGGGGCTTATACGAGCGCGGTTCTGACAACCACCCTCTCCTGGTCCCCCTGGCTTGCGCTGGTCATCGCCCTGCTCCTGACCATCGGGGTCGCGCTGGTTCTCGGTGCTGTCACCCTGCGCATGGGAGGGCATTATCTCCCCCTGGCGACCATGTCCTGGGGAATCAGCCTCTTTTTCCTCTTCGGTTCCCTGCCGGAACTGGGGGGGCAGACCGGACTGAGCGATATACCTGCACTCGCGATTGCAGGGGTGGAGCTGCGCGATGAGCGCATTTACTACTATCTCATCTGGCTGGTCTGCCTTGCCGCCATGTGGGGGACCGTCAATCTGCTGGATTCCCGGGAGGGGCGCGCCATCCGGGCCCTCAAGGGGGGGCTGCACATGGCCGAGGCGTTTGGCGCCAGCGGCCTCCGCCTCAAGATGGTCGTATTTGTCTATTCCGCAGTCCTTGGCTGTCTCGCGGGATGGCTCTATGCCCACATGCAGCGCTTCGTCAATCCGTCCCCCTTCGGCATCAATGTCGGTATCGAGTTCCTCTTCATGATCACCATCGGCGGCGCAGGAAGCATCTGGGGGTCCGTTATCGGCGCAACGCTGGTGTCGTTCCTCAAGACGGCCCTGCAGGGAATACTTCCCAAGATCATCGGCCATACCGGCAACTTCGAAACCATTATATTCGGGATCATGATCCTCATGGTGCTCCAGTGGATGCGCGGCGGCATCTGGGTGTTCGTCGAGCGGTTCCTCCCCCCCAAGCCCAACAAGGATGTGGGGGAGGCGTCGGACCTGCCGGTTCGGACACAGCCCCGGCGCGGTGAGCCACTGCTCAGGGTGGACGGGATACGCAAGGAGTTCGGCGGCCTGGTGGCCGTGAAGAACGTGAGTTTCGAGGTCGCCGCCGGCGAGATCGTCGGGCTCATCGGCCCCAACGGGGCGGGTAAGTCCACGACGTTCAACCTCATCAGTGGAGAGTTGCCCCGCACCGATGGCAACGTCTACCTGGGAGCCGAAAAAATCAGCGGCCTGCGCCCGTCCAGGATAGCGCGCCGCGGCCTCAGCCGGACCTTCCAGCACGTCAAGCTCATTCCCGGCATGACGGTGATCGAAAACGTCATGCTCGGCGCCTACCTCCGGACCAACGAAGGCTTCTTTTCCGCAGGATTCCGCCTGAACCGGACCATGGAGAAAAGGGTCGCTGCCGAGGCGGCAAGGCAGCTCAAACGGGTAGGGCTCGAAGAAAGCATGCATGTCCCTGCAGGGAGCCTGCCGCTCGGCAAACAGCGCATCGTCGAGATCGCCCGGGCACTCTGCTCCGATCCGATACTGCTCCTGCTCGACGAGCCCGCCGCCGGCCTCAGATACAAAGAGAAACAGGAACTGGCCCGTCTGCTGGAGCAGCTCCGGAGCGAGGGGATGACCGTGCTGATCGTCGAGCACGACATGGAGTTCCTCATGAATCTGGTCGACCGTATCGTGGTGATGGAGTTCGGTAAAAAGCTTGCTGAAGGGCTGCCGCACGAGATCCGCTCCAACCCGGAGGTTCTCGAAGCATATCTTGGGGGTGTGTGATGTCGGAACGTTTGCTTGCGGTGAGTGACCTGAATGTCCGCTACGGGAAGGTCGAGGCGATATACAAGGCGTCGATCAATGTCGACCGGGGAACCATCGTCAGTGTCATCGGTCCCAATGGCGCCGGCAAGACGACCTTGCTGAACGCCATCATGGGGGTGCTGCCGTCGCAGGGGGGGATCGAATTCTGCGGTGCAAACATCGGCAGACTCACCACCGAGCAACGGGTAGCCAAGGGCATGTGTCTGGTTCCGGAAAGCCGGGAACTGTTTGCACAGATGTCGGTGGCTGACAACCTGGAGCTGGGGGCGTTCACCCGCTACCGGCGAGGGGACAAGGGGATCAAGCAGAGTCTCGACGAGGTATACGAGCTCTTCCCGCGTCTCCTGGAACGGCGCACCCAGCTGGCAGGGAGCCTCTCCGGCGGCGAGCGGCAGATGCTCGCCCTGGGGAGGGCTCTCATGAGCAAGCCCACCCTCCTGATGCTCGACGAGCCGAGCCTGGGACTGGCCCCCCTCATCGTCAAGGAGATTCTGCACAACATCAGTAACCTCCGCTCCACCGGCGTCAGCATCCTGCTCATCGAGCAGAACGCCCGTGCCGCCCTGCAGATATCCGACTACGGGTATGTGCTGGAAAACGGCGATATTGCCATGGAAGGGCTGAGCAAGGAGCTGGCCAACGACCCGAAGGTCATCGAGAGTTACCTCGGCATGGGGGGAGCGGGACAGGACAGGGACAAGAAGTAGCGGTACCCGCAGGCTGCAGTACACCTCAACCGACCGAAAGGACAAGGACATGAACAGACTCAGATTGCTGACGGGAATGGTTACATTGCTTTTTACCGCAACAGTTGCGATGGCGGATATCACCATCGGCGTCAACCTCTCGACCACGGGGCCTGCCGCCTCCCTGGGGATTCCCGAGAAGAACGCCCTCGCTTTCGCTCCCAAGACCATTGCCGGCCAGAATGTGAAGCTGGTTGTCTATGATGATGCATCCGACACTACTACGGCGGTGCAGAACACCAAGCGTCTGGTTTCGGAGAACAAGGTCGACCTGATCATCGGGTCGTCGACCACCCCCTGCTCCCTGGCGATGGTCGATGTCGCTGCCGGGGCGAAAACCCCCATGCTTTCCGTAGCCTCGGCGAGCGCGATCGTCGCTCCGGTGGATGCGAAACGGAAATGGGCTTTCAAGGTGTCGGCCAACGACGATATTTACGCTGCAGCCATGGTTGCCCACATGGTCAAGAAAGGGGTGAAGAGCGTCGGCGTTATCGCGGTTGACGACCCCTACGGCGAATCCAATACCCAGGAATACGTCAAGCTTGCCAAAAAGTACGGCATCAAGACCCAGTCGATCGAGAAGTTCAAGAAGACCGATACGAGCGTTACCGCCCAGGTCCTGAAGCTGATGAGCGGCAAGCCCGATGCCATGTTCATCGTCGCCGTCGGCACCCCGGCAGCACTCCCCCACACCGCCCTGGTCGAGCGCGGCTACAAGGGGAAGATCTATCAGACCGGCGGCGCGGCGAACGCCGATTTCCTCCGGGTGGGTGGCAAGGCACTGGAAGGGTCTTTCCTGCCGGCGTCCCCCGTGCTGGTGGCGGAACAGCTTCCCAACGGCTACCCCACCAAGGCTGAGGCCCTCAAGTTCGCCAAGGCGTACGAAGGAAAGTACGGCCCCCGCTCGACCTTCGCATCGCACATCTGGGATGCGCTGAAAATCGTCGAAGCCGCCGTGCCGAAGGCCCTGAAAAAGGCGAAGCCGGGTACTCCCGAATTCCGCCAGGCGCTGCGCGATGCCATCGAAACGACCAAAGGGTACAACGGGGCGTACGCGGTATTCAACATGTCCCCGACCGATCATTCGGGAGTGGATCAGCGCGGCATGTCGGTCATCAAGATTGAAAACGGGAAATGGAAGCTGGAGGACCATGCCAAATTTTAGCCGGTTTTTCCTCCGGAAACTCCGGAGGAGGCTCCGATCGGTTTCCGCCCGGCATACTCCTTTCCGGGCGGAAACTGCCATTGAGGGAACAGCAGGAAGTTGTGATTTCATGCATTGCACATGTGGCGAAGAACAGTGTGGAGCAACCAAACGAAGAAGGGGGAAAACATGAAAAAATGGACGGCAGCACTCAGTATGTTCGCAGTCATTACTTCGGCAACGGCGGCCATGGCAGACATCACCATCGGGGTTACCATCGCGACGACGGGGCCGGCGGCCTCTCTCGGCATACCCGAGAAGAACGGCCTCGAATTTGCTCCCAAGACCATTGCGGGGCAAAAGGTCAAGTTCGTGGTCTATGACGATGCCTCGGATACCACCACGGCGGTGCAGAACACCAAACGGCTCATCTCCGAGAGCAACGTCGACCTGATCATCGGCCCGAGTACGACGCCGAACGCCCTCGCCATGGTCGACCTGGCAACGGAAGCCAAGACCCCCATGATTTCCCTCGCTTCGGGAAAACCGATCGTGGTCCCCATCGAGAAACGGAAGTGGATATTCAAGATGACGGCCAACGATGAGATCGCCGTAGGGGCCATGGTCAATCACATGGTCAAGTCGGGGGTGAAGACGGTGGCCGCGATCGCGACGGACGATCCCTATGGCGAGGCCAAGATCAAGCCGTTCAACGAGCTGACGGCAAAGCACGGCATCAAGGTGCTCATGATCGAGAAATTCAAGAAGACCGACACGAGTGCCACGGCCCAGATCCTGAAGATCATGAGCGCCAAGCCCGATGCGGTATTCGTCGTCGCGGCGGGAACTCCCTCGGCAATGCCCCATACGGCTCTGTTCGAGCGCGGCTACAAGGGGAAGGTCTACCAGTCCGACGGAGCGGCTAACTCCGATTTCCTCAGGGTCGGCGGCAAGGCTCTGGAAGGTGGCCTGGTGTCCGCATCACCCGTCCTGGTAGCCGAGCAGCTGCCGAAAGGGTACCCCAACCGTGAAGAGGCCCTCAAGTTCGCCAAGGCGTACGAAAGTAAATTCGGCCCCCGTTCCACCTTCGGATCCCACATGTGGGACGCGCTGAAACTCGTCGAGACCGCCGTGCCGAAGGCGCTGAAAAAAGGGAAGCCGGGTACGGTCGAATTCCGCGAGGCACTGCGGGATGCGATAGAAACAGCCCATGTCAAGGGAGCGTATGCGGTGTTCAACTTTTCACCGACCGACCACTCGGGGGTTGATGTGACCGGTATCGCCATGCTGAAGATTGTGAATGGAAAGTGGAAGCTCGAAGACTACGCTAAATTCAAATAGTTCTGAACAGGGGGGCGGACAGTCCGTCCGTCCCCCGGCAGTTCCCTGCACATGACGGAGACACCGATGAAATTCAAAGACATCTTGGTTCATCTCGACAGCTCACCCCAGTCGATGAACAGGCTCGATCTGGCAATCAGGATTGCAAAGGAGCACGGTGCCCGCCTGACGGGGTTGTACGTGGTGGTTCACCAGCAGTACAAGCCGGAAAAGGAGTATCTGGCCCAGAGGATTGCGGACATTGAAAAGACGTTCCTGGAGAAAACCGCCGGTGAAGGGGTGGAGTCCTGCTGGATCTGTGCCGACTGGCCTGTCGTCGGCCTCAGCGTGGTGGAAGTGGTAAATTACTACGCCCATTCCAGGGACCTCGTCATCGTCGGGCAGGCAACCCGGGACCAGACCAAGAGCAGTGTGCCGCTCGATCTTGCCGAGCGGGTCATCCTGGGTGCCGGGC
Source organism: Geomobilimonas luticola (assembly GCF_018476905.1). Classification (GTDB taxonomy): domain Bacteria; phylum Desulfobacterota; class Desulfuromonadia; order Geobacterales; family Geobacteraceae; genus Geomobilimonas; species Geomobilimonas luticola. The sequence goes on along the minus strand of NZ_JAHCVK010000003.1, from coordinate 277,445 downwards.
GACCGGTTCTCGTCGTACCGTACGCGGGTAGTTTTACCTCCGTCGGCGGACGGGTGATCGTGGCCTGGCGGCCGGGACGGGCGTCGGCCCGGGCGGTCAACGATGCCATGCCGTTTCTTGCGGCTGCCCGGGAGGTATGCCTGCTCGAAATCCGGCCCCCCGACGGGCAGGGGGTGGTGGACGGCTTCACACCCAAGGCGGACATCGTAGGGAATCTGCGGTGCCACGGCATCAAGGTGACGGAAGAGCACCTGGTTACCGGAAATATCACGGTTGCCAACATCCTGATGAACTATGCCTGGGAAAACGGCTGCGACCTCATCGTCATGGGAGCTTCCACGTCGGGCAAGGGTGCAGCGTCCCTGGGTGCGGTGGCGAACCAGATGCTTGAACTCATGACGATCCCCGTTCTCATGGCCCATTGACTAGACAGCACAGGACGGGGACATATGTCCCGATGGTGCGAGCAGCAGCACTATCGGTAGCGAAAAAATGAAAGGGGTCAGCTTTGTTAGCTGACCCCTTTCATTATGTAATTGCATTTAATCGTCTCACGTGGTACGTAAAACACATAAAAATTTGAAGCGATTTTTGAGACGAATCCATGGATACCTACATCTGGCAACTGGACAACTGGCCCCAACTGACTTGGGACACCGACAGGCTCCTGGCCCCGTTGGGAGAATGCCGCCTGCTGCAGGGCAAGCTGCTGGGCAGGATCGGCGAGCTGGGGATGCAGCTGGATGCTCAGGCCCAGGCCGAAATCCTCGTGGAGGAGACTATCAAGACCTCGGCCATCGAGGGGGAACAGCTGGATGTGCGTTCCGTACGTTCATCGGTCGCCCGTCGGCTCGGCCTTCCCTCGGCGGGCCTGCCGGTGGACCGGAGGATCGACGACCTGGTTTCCGTGCTGCTGGACGCAACTCAGCATTTTGATAGACCACTTACCCAGGAGCGTCTGTGGGGATGGCAGGCGGCCTTATTCCCTTCCGGTTATTCCGGCATGCACAAAATCAAAGTCGGTGGCTGGCGTGACAGCGACGAACCGATGCGGGTCGTCTCCGGTCCCATCGGCCGGGAGAAGATCCATTTTGAAGCCCCTCCCGCCGGCAGGCTCGATGCAGAAATGGGACGTTTCCTGTCCTGGTGGGATGATAGTCTCGGCAAGGTCGAGGGGCTGGTGCGGGCGGCGCTGGTGCATGTGTGGTTCGTGACGATCCATCCGTTCGACGACGGTAATGGCCGTATAGCCCGCGCCTTGACCGATATGGCACTGGCCCAGGATGACAGGCAGCGGGTACGTTACTACAGCCTGTCAACCCAGATCATGGCCGAGCGTGAAGGGTATTACGAGATATTAGAGAAGACACAAAACGGCTCTGGCGATGTCACTGATTGGCTGGTCTGGTTCCTGGGGTGCTTTGCCAGGGCGATCGGGAAGTCGGAAGACATAATGAACGGCGTGTTCTCCAAATCGGAGTTCTGGCGGCACCACGCCCAGGATCAATTGACCGAACGGCAGAAGAAGGTTATCAATCGTTTGTTGGATGCTGGGGCAGAAGGTTTTGAAGGTGGGATGACCACGCAGAAGTATGCGTCCATGACCCATTGCAGTCGGGCCACGGCGTTTAGGGAGCTGGATCAGTTGTTGGAATTGGGGATTGTGAAGAGGGTCGGGCAGGGACGAGCGGCGAGGTATGAAATTGGATTAAAAAGGTGAGGAAGGCGCTTCCACGTAAGGAGTGATTACTTTACTATTGCCTGGGCTGTGTAAAAATGCTTCACGAGTTGATGACAGAGTATAAGTCGAAAGAGTAAGAAATGAACCGTGCGTATTATTCCGATCCAATAGCAATATTTTTGAGCCGATCGACAGAGGAAGTTATCGGTATTCTTAACTGTGCAAGTGAGTTCCCAGTTCTGCAGACTCAGCAACAGGCGTGGCATTACCAGATACAACTTCTGAAGTCCATTCTTGGTTCCTACAACGGTAAGATCTACTTCGAATATGCTATCCCTCGCATGGGGAGGCGCATTGACGTTTTGCTGTTGCTTGGTTCTGCAATTTTTGTTCTTGAGTTCAAAGTAGGTGAACAAGAGTACAGCGCGTACGGGGTCGATCAGGTCTGGGATTATGCCCTTGACCTCAAAAACTTCCATGAAACGACTCATAAGCAATTTGTTGTCCCGGTCCTCATTGCCACGGATGCAAATAATTCATTCATTGCAGCCACCCTTACCGGATGGCCCTTGATGAAACCTTATCTTCTGTGTCGGTCCTGTCAATTCAAGAAGCCCTGTACGTCACCCGTCCCACTCTTGCCACGGGAACAACGGTGATTGTCTCCACCATTCAGGCGTTCCGGGTAGATGCAACTGAAGGACGCAAGGTGTATGAACCTTCCGGCGCACTCATGGACCATTTCAGCGGGGTAGACCCTGCCTTGCTGGATACCTTGGATAAGTACGAAGACGGAAAGCCAGTGCAATCACTTGCAAACCTGCTCCGGCTTCACCGCCCCATTGTGATAGTAGACGAAGCACACAACGCCCGGACAACCCTTTCCTTTGAAACCCTGGCCCGGTTCAACCCTTCATGCATTATCGAGTTCACCGCCACGCCTGACACGGAAAACAGCCCTAGCAACGTGCTTCATTCCGTATCAGCGGCGGAACTGAAAGCGGATAACATGATTAAGCTACCTATCCGCCTTGAAACCCGCCCCAACTGGAAGGAGCTTGTAGGGGACGCAATCACCCTCCGCAAGAACCTAGAAGCCTTGGCAATAGCGGAGAAACGAGCAACGGGTGAGTATATCCGCCCCATCATACTTTTACAGGCCCAACCCAAGAGCCAGACACATGACACGTTGACTGTTGAAGTGGTTGAACAGTGTCTACCCATATAACACTCGCTATGAAGGAAGTTACCCCTTCCAGAAGCACTACTATAAGGAAGTAGGGAATCTGAAGGATACCGGGGAAGAGTTCGACTGTGCAAAGTTCCTTGACACCCTGCCTGAAGTGAAGTTTTGGGTAAGGAACATTGAACGCCGGGAACGTCATTCCTTCTGGCTTCAGACAACCACTGACAGGTTCTACCCGGACTTTGTTTGTATGCTCAATGACGGGCGGTTTCTGGTTGTCGAGTACAAAGGGGAAAACCTTTGGACTAACGATGATTCCAAGGAGAAGCGAACCCTTGGGGAGTTGTGGGAGAAGCGAAGCGGCGGAACCTGCCTGTTTATCATGCCGAAAGGGAAGGATTTGGAAGCTATAGTGGGGAAGATATGTAATCCCATCTAAAGTGGGGATAATACAGTTGAATGGGGGTATGCAATGTCATTGAAGTTTTTTATGATTACACTCTGTATGCTGTTCTTGCCTTGCTTTGCATTTGCTGATGACTCTAACTTATCGCGTGAACGCGAATTTCAAGAAGGGCTTAAACGTGCTGTAGATTCTGCTAATGCATCAAAAAAACGTCAAGCCCATTTTGAATCACTTCCTGCTGCTGAACAAGAACGGTTAGGGGAGGGATTCTTTTGGGCATGACTTCATCCTCCTTTTAGGTATACGAGGTTCAGGTTTGGTATATCTATGGTGAATTTATATACCAAAAACCTTTGGATTTAAGTATACCAACCCGGATGAAGGTGGACAACAGAAAAAGAAAAAGCCCCTATTTCTAGGGGCTTTCTGTACCACGTCGGTCTGTGGTGGACTATCTTATGGTGCCCAGGGACGGAATCGAACCGCCGACACGAGGATTTTCAGTTTTTTGCTCCAAAGTTAATGTATAATAAAATTAGCAAGTTGCATGATGTTTTTTTGACCGGTATAGTCAATAGATCCATTCGTGTTACCTGTCCGCAAGTGCCCGTCTGATGCCGGTTAGTGTCGGTATGTAGCGCGGCCGTTCCAGTTCATTTCCTGAGTAGGGTAGATTCCTTTCTTTTCCGGGGTAAATTCACTTCCGTAGACAGAATCAGTTGCGGAGGAATTTCTTCAGCTCCGATAATTCTCACCAGTTCATCCATGCTTTCGGCAATCCGGGAAAGTTTCCTGGTGGACACGCTTTCAAGTCCTCGCACCAAAAGTCCTTGGGGCACTTCAGGTGCCAAGACCAACAGTTCCTGTCCTTGTTCAGTCAGCGCGATTTCCACGACCCGCCGGTCTTCCTGGGAACGGGTACGAGAAACCAAATTCCTTTTCTCCAACCGATCGATAAGCCCGACAACAGTGGCCGGGTGAAGGTACATACGTCGTGCTAGTTCGGAAGGTTTTATCGGTGCGGCTTCGGCGATCACCTTTATTGCCCACAGTTGAGGACCCGTCAGTCCTGTTTCCCGTTCTGCACGCTTGGAATGCTCGTTAACCACTTGAAAAAAACGTCGTATGTTGTCAATGATTTCCGCCACAACTTCTGGGGTAGTTGCCATAACATTCCCTTCATCTGCATGATCGAAACTGCCTTACATGTCAATCACGATAAAACTGCCTAGTTGTTTTTTAGCACAAAACGACTGCAAAGCCTATTGGAAAGGCATTTCTATGTGTCTTGTTTAGTGCCTGTGTGCTTAGAGTGCCAAGAACATGCAGTAATTGTTGGGCAACTCAATTTGGTAAGCGTATTGTTGAGGGGGGTGTAAAAATATCTTTTTAAAACAGCCGGTTGTGGCTTAAATAAAAAAACAAAAATTATGGTTGCATGACAAATAAAAAGTTGTTATATTTTGCTGTAACAAATAATATTGTTAACGCTACTATTGTTGATAGCAAAGCAATTAGCCGGCGAGATATAAAAACGGGTTACCATGAACAGGAAGCTACTCATCAGCACAATTTTTATCGCAGCGTTCTTCCTGCTCTTCCTGGGGATGCGCAATCCTTGCCTGTCGGGCGGAAGCTCCCCCAAGCAGCGCCCGCGTGCAGTTATCGAAAACATCACACAAAAGTCACTTGATGTAGTAAAGTGGTCGAACGCTGAAGCTGCTGAACCCCCAAGGTTTTTCTATCTTGCTCCAGTTCAATACATAACGCTGTTAGCACCTACCTTAAAGCCCTCCTCACCGACTTTCATATCAACCGAAAGCCTGGCCGCTCGCGCACCACCCCATTCATGCATCTGATTTCCTGATTATCCGTACTTCTCGTAATTCTTTAGGAGGCTCAAAGCGGCAGTTTTATATCGCTGCTATCGAGAGTTGTCCACCGTTGCAGCGGCAATGGCTCAATACATCATGTGTCGCCGCTTTGCATTCTGGGTCGATAATAAAAGGCTGTTTGTGCGTATTCGTTTATCTCTACGATCTCGTGCTCAATGCCTATCCCCATGCTCCAACATTTCAAAGAAGCGAGGGAGATAAAAATATGGTGAAAAAAAACATTCAAGATTATTCCGTACGAACCGTGGAAAATGTATTTGACATACTGGAGCTGATAACAATTGAAGATATGACGCAGGTAACGATACCGCGTCTCTGCTCCGTATTGAATATCAGTAAGAACAAAGCGTTTCGACTCATGGTAACGCTCGAAAAACTGGGAATTGTGGAAAGGTATCCCGGAAGCGGCAATTATGGGCTTGGCGTCTGCGCCGTTGGACTTTCCCAGAAAATATTGCATTCCTCCAACATTATTGCCCATGCGCATCCGGTTATCGAAGAACTGGCAAGAAAGCATGATGAAGCGGTGTACATGACGGTCCTGAAGGATGACGAGGTGACGTTCCTGGACATGGTTGATTGCGAGCAGAAAGTCAAGGCTGCTCCACTGATCGGCAAGCGTTTTCCGTACTTCAGCAATGCTGCCGGCAAGGTCATCAGAGCCCTGGAAACGAAGGAACTGAATAAAGTGTTTAAAAGAACAGTGCGGAAACAGGACCTTTGTAATTTGGATCTGTTGGAGAACGAACTGGCTGACATCAGACAAAAAGGAGTCGCTGTCGATTGCGATGGTCTGGGAGACGGTATCATCAGCGTTGCTGTGGCAGTCAGAGATTACGCTGGCAAGGTCGTTGGTGCCATAACGATTCTTGGCCCATCATTCAGGATGTTGGCAGAGCGACTTGAAAATGAAATTATTCCCTCATTACGTGAGGGGGCGGAGATGCTTTCCGGAAGGTTCGGTTACGCAAAATGATCGAGTGAAGCGAGTTTACCTGTTCGGCGGGGGAAAGGGGGAGCACGAACTGTACATTGATTCCCATATTAATCGATGTTGATAGCTGGAAGAATTCACAACGAAAGGAGTAACTCCCATGGCAGACAAGCAGTATGACTGGGCGGCGATAGCCAGAAATCCCAAGTTTGTCGAGCTGCACCACAAGAAATCAGCATTTCTGTTTGGCTGGTGGATATTCTCCACCGTGTACTATTTCCTCCTCCCCATCGGGGCAGCTTATGCCCCCGGCCTGTTCAAGGTCAAGGTCATCGGCGTCATCAATATAGGGTATGTATTTGCCCTCTCCCAGTTCTTCGTTTCCTGGGGGCTGGCACACTATTATGCCCATGTGGCCAACAAGGATTTCGACCGTCTCACCCGTGAGCTGGTGGACGAACTCAAGTAAAGGAGGCTCAGAGAATGAAAAAATTAATTGCAGCGTTTACCCTGACCCTTTCCCTGGGCGCACTTGCTTACGCGGCTGAGCCGGCAAAAGTCCCGGACGCCGCCTCTGCAAGCGCATCAGCTCCGGTCGCCACTACACCTGCTGTAGCGACGCCGGTCCAACAGACGGTTACACAGGCCGCTGCCCCAGTCGCTCCGGTGAAAAAGGAGATCAAGGCCAACAAGACCATCACCATAGGCATGTTTCTGGTCATAGTTGGCATTACCATGTGCGTTGTCGTCTGGGCTGCAAAGAAGACAAAGACAGCCGCTGATTTCTACGCAGCGGGTGGCGGGATCACCGGTACCCAGAACGGCTGGGCCATTGCCGGCGACTACATGTCGGCCGCCTCGTTCCTGGGTATCTCCGGGATGATTTCCCTCTACGGGTATGACGGCTTCATGTACTCGGTGGGGTGGCTGGTTGCCTATATCACCGTGCTCCTGATCGTGGCCGAGCCGTGCCGAAATGCCGGCAAGTATACCCTTGGGGATATCCTCTCCTTCCGGACCGAGCCGAAAAAAGTACGTGCAGTTGCCGCCCTCTCCACGGTTGCCGTTACCACCTTCTACCTCACCGCGCAGATGGTTGGTGCAGGCAAGCTGATGGCTCTGCTGGTCGGTATCCCCTACAAGGCTTCCATCATCGGCGTCGGCATCCTGATGGTCGGCTACGTCGTCTTCGGCGGCATGACCGCCACCACCTGGGTTCAGATCATCAAGGCCGGCCTCCTCATGTCCGGCGCCTGCCTGCTGTCGGTGCTGGTTATGGCCAAGTCCAACTTCAATCTTATTGGCTTCTTCTCCGACATCGTCAACAACCCCAGCATCCAGGACCATGTGTCCAAAATGGTGTTGAGGGACGGCGTCACCCTTGCCGGTGCCGATGCCGGGCAGCGCTTCCTGGAGCCGGCCCTCTTCATGAAGGCACCCCTTGACCAGATTTCCCTCGGTATGGCCCTGGTGCTTGGCACCGCCGGCATGCCCCACATCCTCATGCGTTTCTTCACGGTTCCCACCGCACAGGCGGCCCGCAAATCAGTCATCATTGCCATGTGGATCATCGGTATGTTCTACGTTCTCACTACGTTGCTCGGCTTCGGCGCCGCCATCCATGTTACCCCGCAGGGTATCTCCGGTGTGGACAAAGGTGGCAACATGGCAACCCTACTCCTGGCCCAGCAACTGGGTGCTGACATCGCTCCGATCGTCGGCGACATCTTCCTCGCCTTCCTCTGCTCCGTTGCCTTCGCGACGATCCTGGCGGTCGTCTCCGGCCTGGTTCTGGCGGCTTCCGCGGCCATCGCCCACGACATCTACGTCAACGTCATCAAGGACGGTCATGCCGACCAGCATGAGCAGGTCATGGCGGCACGTATCACGTCACTGTGCGTCGGAGCTGTCGGCATAATCATCGGCATAACCGCCGAGAAACAGAACGTCGCCCACCTTGTCGCGCTTGCCTTCGCCGTCGCAGCTTCCGGCAACCTGCCAGTCGTGGTCATGTCGCTGTTCTGGCGCAAATTCAACACTGCCGGGGTCATCGCTGGTTTAGTGGTCGGCACTATCGCTGCAATTGGTCTGGTTATGGTATCCCCTAACATGACGTACCCCAAGACTGTTGCTGCCGGAGCCCAGAAAGTGATCACCGCCTTGGAGACCAAGCAGGCCGCCCTGCCTCCGGGTGCCACTCTTGACGAAAAAGATCTGAAGGCACTGGACAAGGCCAAGGTTGATTACGAGAAAAACAAGGACGGCACGTCCATCATGGGGCTTGATAAACCGTTCCTCAAGCTGAAGAACCCGGGCATCTTCTCCATCCCGCTGGGGTTCCTTGCAGCCATCATTGCCACTCTGGCCTTCCCAAGCCGTCGTTCGGAAGATATGTTCGACGAGATTTATGTCCGCCAGAATACCGGCATCGGCATGGCCAAGGCTATTGATCACTGATTTCTCCGCCAAAGAGATTGTTATGCGATGGGGGGCATTGCCCCCCCTTTTTTTGCAGAAGGTTATCAGTGGTTATTTTTAAATAGATGATTGATTTAACTGTTCTTAATTCTTGCGGGTGAAGATGAACACAACTGAACACCTGCTATACTTTGCATAAGCAAATTATGGGTATCTGCAAGGGTACGATTCAAAGGAGTTTGTTTATGGCAAATTCTCTCGACCTCGGCCTAATAGGCAACTGTCAGATAGGCGCACTGATTGATGCTACCTCTGAAATTGTCTGGTGTTGCTTGCCGCGTTTCGATGGCAATCCCGTTTTCTGTTCTCTGCTCAGCAATAGTGCTGCGGCAGACCGGATAGGTTTTTGCTCTGTGGAAATGATAGAACAGATAGGGGCCGAACAGACCTATCTTGCAAACTCGGCAGTGCTTGTCACACGGCTCACTGATGCCCAAGGTGGGGTTGTTGAGATCACCGATTTCGCTCCGCGCTTCCGGCAGTATGGTCGGATGTTTACGCCGACGATGCTGATCAGAACGGTTCATCGCCTGCAGGGGAGTCCCCGCATCCAGCTTCATATCCGCCCCTCCCATGATTATGGCCGGGGACTGTGCGATATCACCTACGGCAGTCACCACATCCGTTACGTATCGCCCAATGGGGTAATGCGGCTCAGCACGGACGCGTCCATTACCTCCATTATCCAGGAGATTCCTTTCTTTCTTGAAGATCGAATAACGCTTATCTTCGGTCCCGACGAGACGATTCCGGGAGGCATTCAGGAACTGGCCCAGAGGTTCCAAGCTGAAACGCTTTCCTACTGGCACGAATGGGTGCGTGACTTGGGGATCCCCTTTGAGTGGCAGGACGAAGTCATTCGCGCTGCGATTACCCTCAAACTTAATACCTTTGATGATACGGGGGCCATCATTGCCGCCATGACCACTTCAATCCCCGAAGCACCCGATTCCGGACGAAATTGGGATTATCGCTATTGCTGGATTCGTGATTCCTATTTCGTAGTCAACGCGTTGAATCGTCTGGGCGCTACCAGAACCATGGAACACTACCTGAGTTACCTGATCAACGTTGTCGCAGCTGCTCCCGGGACGCAGATTCAACCGGTATACGGCATAGACGGCCGGGCGCGACTCGAGGAGAATGAAATCAGTACTCTCCCAGGATACCGTGGTATGGGACCGGTCAGGGTTGGCAACCAGGCATATGAACAGATTCAGCATGACGTGTACGGTTCGGCAATCCTCGCGGTAACCCATGTCTTTTTCGACCAGCGTCTGGTGAATCGTGGCGATACGGCCCTGTTCCATCGTCTTGAACCGCTCGGAGAAACCGCAATCCAGGTTCACGATCAGCCGGATGCCGGATTGTGGGAGTTACGTGGTACCAAGAGAGTGCACACCTTTTCCAGCATCATGTGCTGGGCGGCATGCGACCGGCTGGCAAAAATCGCCACTAAACTCGATTTGGCCGAACGTGCTACCTACTGGTGCACACAGGCTGAACGAATTCATGCAACTATCTGCGAACGTGCCTGGAACGAACGTAAGAAGGCATTCGTTGCATCGTTCGAAGGAGATACCATGGATGCAAGCCTTCTGCTGATGCACGATGTGGGGTTTCTTGCAGCGGAAGACCCCCGCTTTGCAGGAACCGTCGTCGCAATCGAGAGAGAGCTGCGTCATGGTGATTTCATTTTCAGGTATGTGGAGGAGGATGATTTCGGTGCACCCGAAAACGCTTTCATTGTCTGTACCTACTGGTACATATACGCCCTGGTGGCACTCGGCCGCAGTGATGAAGCCCGGCAGCTGTTTGAAAATCTGCTGGTGCGTCATAACCAACATGGATTGATGGCCGAACATCTGGATGTCCGCACCGGCGAGCAGTGGGGCAATTTTGTCCAGACTTACAGTATGGTGGGACTCATAAACTCTGCCATCCGTCTCAGCAAGCGATGGGACCATGCCTTTTAAAAAATGCGGGAAAGCCTATCTCGCAAAGAAAGGATGCCTTAGACCGGAGGTGCACGATGAAACCATTTCACGTGAGCGATTGTACTCTTTTGACCAATATGAGTGGTTTGCCGGTTGCCGTCAATTTACGGGAACTGCGTGACCGGATTGCAATATGCAGTGCTGACGTTCTCTATCACCATTTCTGTGAAACACCCCTGGTCCCCTTTTTCGACAATCCTGACTACCGCAATGATTTTGCCGTCTGGGCCAAACTCCATCTCAATGACCGGGTGCTGGCGGAGCGTCTCGGGATCATTGATCCTTACCTTTTTGCCGATATCGAAATTCTCCGTTCTCAGGTGCTTGACATTATTGATGAGCGCTTGAGTGAGGTTCAAGTCGTACCCACCGCACTCTCCGGTTCCGAATTCTATTTCCTGGAAGCAACGACCGTCGTTTTTGATACCGGTAACGTAATTGAACATCCGACCGGTCTTAGGAATGCCATCCTCAACATGACCAACAGCAGCATCTATTTCCATTTTCTGGAGGCGAAACGCCGACCTCCCGTTTGCATTGACGATTTCTCCGCTTGGCTTGCCGACTGGGGGAGCGATTTTGAACCCTATATTCAGGCGCTGCGGTCCATTGATTTAATGTTCCTTTCTCTTGCCGAACTCAAGAACGAACTGACAACCGTTGTGGCCATGCAGGGAGAGTAATTATGGGACGCAAACTTGAGGCCTATGAAGGGATTGTGGGAACGGCAGTCATCCGGCAACTCCGGCAACTCGGCGACAAACTCGCCGGAAAACGGGTGGTACACGTCAACTCAACCCGTGAAGGGGGCGGTGTGGCAGAAATCCTTGCCTGGATGGTTCCCCTCATGGAAGACCTGGGACTGGATGCACGTTGGGAAGTGATTACCGGGTCCGGAGACTTTTTCAGCGTAACGAAATCCATCCATAACGGCCTGCAAGGCTTTCCGCTCACCATTTCCTCCGCAGGCTGGCAGACCTACCAGGATGTCAATGCTGTGAACTTCGAGCGGATGCGTCCTTTACTGGAGGATGCCGACGTGGTCATCATCCATGACCCCCAGCCCGCACCTCTGCTCAATCTCTGCAGCGACAGGAAAGGGAAATGGATCTGGCGCGGCCACATCGATATCAGTCACCCGTTCCGCCCGACATGGAAAGCACTGAAAAACTTTATTGTGGGATATGACGCCAGCATCTTTTCCATGTGCCAGTTTGCGAAAACACTTCCCCATCAACAGTTTCTGATTGCCCCGAGTATTGATCCACTTAGTGACAAAAACTGTGATCTGGACATCCATGAACTGGAAGAGGTGCGGGCCAGGTTCGGACTCGATCCGACCCGGCCCTTGGTCGTCCAGATATCCCGTTTCGACCGGTTCAAGGACCCAATCGGCGTTATTGAAGCCTATCGGCTGGTTCGTAGGGTCATCCCGGTCCAGTTGGTTCTGGCCGGTGGCGGAGCTACAGATGATCCGGAAGGAAAAGCCATGCTGAACGACGTACTTGAAGCAGCTGCCGGTGATCCTGATATCCATGTGCTGCTTCTCCCCCCCGATGCCCATCGTACCATCAACGCATTGCAACGGCTGGCCGATGTCGTGATACAGAAATCGACCCGGGAAGGTTTCGGTTTGACGGTCACAGAGGGGCTCTGGAAAGGGAAACCGGTCATCGGCGGTGATGTGGGAGGGATACGCAGCCAGGTCGTTAACTACCATACCGGTTTTCTGGTGAACACCCCGGAAGGTGCAGCCCATCGAATACGGTTCCTTCTTCATCATGCCGAACTGCGGAACAACATGGGAATGAAGGCGCAGGAATACGTGCGGGAGCATTTTCTGCTCACCAGGCATCTCAGGGAGTACCTGACTCTCTTTCATCAGCTTCTCAGTAAACGTGAAGAGAAGATGTTCTATGTTTGAAAATCACCTGCTGGAATGCTGCCCGTGTTCTTCGGATTTTCTTCGTAGGCACGATATCGGTGTCGTTCCCCTTGCGGACGGGAACGACAGAACAATAATGGTGATAGTATCCCGTTTTCCCGCTGCCTTGCTTGAAAGCCTCATCACCGCTTGAACAGGGAGGAACTATTCATGCAAAAAAAGGAGTCGGTTTATGACCGCCGCGGCGGAACAGACGCGGCTACTGACCCCATCTGTGGCATGACCGTCGACCCGGCTACGACTGCGTACCGATACGAGTACAAGGGAAAAAGCTGGTTCTTTTGCAGCGGCCACTGTTTGGAGAAATTCAAGGCCTCTCCCGAGAACCATATCGCGGCCCACGGCGGCGTAGTGATTGAAGAACCGGCCGCGGGAGCAACCTACACTTGCCCCATGCACCCGGAGGTGTTACAAAGCGGGCCGGGAGCATGCCCCAAGTGCGGCATGGCGCTTGAGCCGCTGCAAGTCGCTCCCGAAGAGGAGGAAAACCCCGAACTGGCGGATATGCGGCGGCGCTTCCGAATAGGAATCGCCCTTACCCTCCCTCTCTTTTTCGTAGCCATGGGTGAGATGTATCCCAGGATGCCACTGGGGGGAGTAGTGCCAGCGGCCGCTTTCGGCTGGCTTGAACTCATCCTGGCGACTCCGGTAGTCCTCTGGTGCGGCTGGCCTTTTCTTGTCAGGGGGTGGCAATCGCTCATTAACCGCAGTCTCAACATGTTTACCCTCATCGGAGTGGGGGTTGCCGTCGCCTACCTCTACAGTGTCGCAGCCACCCTCTTCCCCGACATTTTCCCCGATTCTTTTCGCGATGAACATGGAGCAGTTGCAGTCTATTTCGAGGCGGCGGCCATGATTGTCTCCCTCGTCCTGCTGGGGCAGGTGCTGGAACTGAAGGCCCGCTCCCGGACCGGTGCCGCCATAAGGGCGCTTCTGGGGCTTGCGCCAAAAACTGCGCGCCTCGTCAGGGACGACGGTATGGAGGAAGACGTGCTGCTTGACCGGGTTGCTTCCGGGGACCGGTTGCGCGTTCGTCCCGGCGAAAAAGTGCCGGTGGACGGGACGGTGCTCGAAGGAAGGAGCAGTGTGGATGAATCTATGCTCAGTGGCGAACCTATCCCGGTTGAGAAAGGGCCGGGGGATCGGGTGACCGGGGCCACGGTGAACGGAACCGGCAGTCTGGTGATGCGCGCCGAACGGGTCGGCGCCGAAACCGTCCTGGCGCAGATTGTGCGCATGGTCTCTGAAGCTCAGAGAAGCCGGGCGCCGATCCAGAAGCTGACTGATGTCGTTGCCGGCTGGTTCGTACCGGCCGTGGTGCTGGTAGCCGCGGCGACTTTTGTCGCATGGGGGCTCTTCGGGCCGGAGCCGCGCATGGCCCACGCTTTGGTGAATGCCGTTGCGGTCCTCATCATCGCATGCCCCTGTGCTTTGGGGCTCGCCACCCCCATGTCGGTCATGGTTGCCACCGGCAAAGGTGCCACCATGGGAGTACTCTTCAAAAACGCCGAGGCGATCGAGCTTCTGCGCCAGGTGGATACCCTCGTGGTGGACAAGACGGGCACCCTCACCGAGGGGAAGCCACGGCTTATGTCAATCGAGACCAGCGGCGAACTCGACAGCGAACGGCTTCTCTTCCTGGCGGCGAGTCTGGAGCTTGGGAGCGAGCATCCCCTGGCCGCCGCCATCGTGAACGGAGCACGGGAGCGGGAAATCAAACCCGCAGAGGCCGAATCCTTCGAGTCGGTGCCCGGCAAGGGGGTCAAAGGGCGGGTGGACGGGAGGGAAATTCTCCTTGGCAACCGGCCGTTTCTGGAAAGCTTCGGTATCGAAGCCGATTTTCTCATCAACCTGGCCCAGGCCAGGCGCGTCGAAGGGGAGACGATCATGTTCGTCGCTGTCGATGGCAAGGCAGCCGGACTGCTCGGCGTCGCAGATCCTATAAAGAGTACTAGCCAGGAGGCGATCAGAAAGCTGCACGAGGAGGGTATCCGCGTTGTCATGCTTACCGGCGACAACCGGATTACGGCCAAGGTGGTTGCGGAAAAGCTCGGCATCGACAAGGTGATCGCCGAGGTCTTACCGGAGGTAAAAGCCGACAAAGTGAAGGAACTTCAGGAGCAGGGAAGAGTCGTGGCCATGGCCGGGGACGGGATAAACGACGCGCCGGCCCTCGCCCAAGCCACGGTGGGAATCGCCATGGGGACGGGGACCGATGTAGCGATGGAAAGTGCCGGCGTAACCCTCGTCAAGGGTGACCTGCGCGGCATTGTCCGGGCGATTCTCCTCAGTCGGGAGACCATGCGAAACATCAAGCAGAACCTCTTTTTCGCCTTTGTCTACAACTCCGTGGGTGTTCCCGTGGCAGCCGGCGTGCTCTACCCCTTTTTCGGTATCCTGTTGAGTCCCGCCATTGCCGCCGCGGCCATGAGCTTAAGCTCGGTCTCGGTTGTGGGTAATGCCCTCCGTCTCAGGTGGGTGCGTCTCTGATCGCAGGCAATTAAAATAATAGCACAGGAGGAGGTAACCATGCTGGGACGCGCAGAGATTGCCGGATAATGTCCTTGGCCTTGTGGCAAAGGGTAAAGTGGCCGGGGATGCCGCCTGCCTCCGGATTTTCCAGACCGGTGCCAGCGCGGAACATGGTGAAAAACAGGATTCGGACAAGTACGGGAAGTGAGGTCAGATGTCATTGCCAGCCTTCAATAAACGGATTTTCTGGTACGTCCTGCTGTGGCTACTGCTTCCGGCGCTCTCAGCAGAGGCGGACGAGGTGCGGATGAAAAACGGCGACCGGCTCACCGGCGAGATCGTCAGGATGGAGAAGGAACTTCTCGTTTTCAGGACGAGCTATGCGGAGGAAAAGCTCAGTATAGCCTGGAAGGAAGTAGGCTGCATCGTCTCAGATCGCAACCTTCCCGTGGAATTCAAGGGCAATGAATTTCTTATCGGCAGGATAAACTGCCCGGAAACCGGCAAGATCCAGGTCGAGAGCGTGGTGCTCGGCAAATCACAGCCGGTACCTTTGGTTCAGCTTTTGGCAGTCAACCCGTCCACATATTCCGGCGTATTCAATCTCGGGGGCAGTTTCAACAACGGCAATACCGATACGAGGGGGGTGAACATCGCAACCCAGTTCCAAGTCAGGACGCATAAGCACCGATTTACCGTCGGTGCCAAGTACAATTACGCCGAGGCCAACGGAGCGGCAACCGCCCGCAATTCCTCGGGCAGTCTGAAATACGACTTCTTCACCACGGAGAAAATATATTCTTACGCCCAGTCGCTTACCGAGCAGGATACATTTGCCAACCTCAATCTCCGGAATACTGAAGGGCTCGGACTTGGCTACCAGTTCTTCGATTCCAGACCACTCAGCCTTTTTGTCGAAGCGGGCATTTCCTATTTCAACGAAGACGTCAAGACTGGTGAGGACAAGCGTGACGCTGCGGGGCGCTGGTCTGCAGGGCTAGATTGGGAAGCCGTTCCAAAGCGACTCAAGCTGTTCCATCGTCAGGAAGGTTATTACAGTTTCAGTGTGGGCTCCGTGGTTCTGCGGGCGGAGCAGGGGTTTCGCATGCCACTCCGTGACAGCATCGCAGCCAATTTCGAAGTTGATTATCGATTCAATAGTTCTCCCGAAGCGGGAAAGAAAACATCCGACCTGAGTCTGATACTCGGACTTACCTACGAATATGCCTATTGGTGAGTTTCGATGGAGGAATATCATGAATATACGACTTGACGGCAAACGTGCCGTTGTTACCGGCGGTATCCCATGCGCTATACTGCTTGTAGAGAATATTCACCAGTGTCACTACAAATAAAAGAGGAGGTGTACCATGTTGGAACGTATCCAGGGGCTGCCTGATAATGTTCTCGGCTTTGAGGCAAAAGGAGAGGTTACTGGAGCCGACTACGAATCTGTACTCATTCCGGCCGTTGAGAAGATGCTTGCACAGCGAAAGAACATCCGCTTTCTATACCACCTCGGAAATGAGTTCACGGGGTTTAATGCCAAAGCCATGTGGGACGATGCTAAGGTGGGGTTACAGCACCTCTCTGCATGGGAGCGAGTTGCCGTGGTCACCGATGTGGAATGGATTCGTGTGGCAATGAAGGCGTTCGGATTTGTAATGCCGGGAAAGCTGAGGGCCTTCGGCAACGACGAGCTTGTGGAGGCTCGGCGATGGCTTGACATAGAGGGATAACATGTCAGAAGGACTGAGTTCATATGATGGTTTGTGCCGGCTGGAGTGAGCAATGAATATCTCGTTGGACAGATTCACCTGCCGGGTGAGGGCATGGCTGCTGAGTCAGTCTGAAAAGATCAATCACCGCGGGGTCATCAAGGATGTTTTCGCCGAAGGGGAGATGTCAGCGGGCTATATCTTCTCCCTCAACGTGGCGAATCTGATTGCCCTCTGCGGCCTACTTGTCAACAGTTCCCCTGTGATCATCGGCGCTATGCTCATCTCTCCGCTCATGGGGCCGTTCTTAAGCTTTGGTTTCGCCTTTGTCACGGGGGATGGCATCATCTGGAGCAAGGCTGTAAGAAAGATCATTCTGAGCGTTACCTTGTCAATCGTTGTCGCCGCTTTCGCTACCTATCTATCACCCCTTAAGGAGCTTACTGGCGAAATCGTCTCCCGCACGAGGCCCAACCTCTATGACCTTATCATCGCCTTTCTTGCCGGCCTTGCCGGAGCGAGTGCCCTCTGCACCAAGAAGAACTTTCTAACTGTCGTGCCTGGAGTAGCCATTGCAACTGCTGTCATCCCTCCCCTGAGCGTGGTGGGCTTTGGGCTGGGAACATGGAATCTGCGAGTGTTTTTAGGTGGATTCCTCCTCTTTTTTACCAACTTCGTTGCCATCATCATCTCGACTTGTATCGTCTTCTACTTTTACGGCTTCCGGCGGAGTATGGCCACAGAAGTCGAACTTTCCCAGTTGAAGAAGCGTCTGGCTTTTCTTGTGACAGTTCTCATAGTCATTTCCATTCCGCTTGGCTATACCCTTCAACGTTCTATCAGTGAAGTCAAACTACGCAACACAATCCGTGACGTCCTGCATGCCAGACTGGACAGGGCAAATCAGTCCCATCTCGCTACCTTCACGTACAAGGTCGGAAGCGACGACGTGCTGAAGATCGATGCGGTGGTAAATACCGTGCGCTACCTGAATGAAGCAGACGCGAGACAGGTGGAGAGTGCTCTGTCATCGACTTTGCGGCAAAAAGTGGTCCTCAACCTCGAACAGATCAAGGTTCAGACTGGCGGACTCAAAGAATTGCCGCGATCGCAACCTCCCGCGATCGCTTCGTTGAAGCCTGTCGTCGAGACACCGATCAGCCCCGGCGAACACTTGAGGACCACCGTGAAACGGACAGAAGACCGGCTTGCCCAAGTGATAATCCCTGCCAGGATTGCCGCTCTCTCAGTCGGCTTGCGCAATTATTCTGCAGGCGGCCTCGCCATCCGGATGAAACTTCAGCGTGACACTCCCCTGACTGGCGACGAGACGGCATGGCTGCGGAGGTATCTTGCCGCGGACTTGGGTAGTGAGGTTCAACTGACGGTCGAAACCGCGCCTTTTGTCCCCTTGCTTGCATTCCGGACAGGGGAAACTATTCTTTCCGAAGAGATGAAAAAAAAGATGCTCAAACTCAGGGATGTCTACCAATCCGACAGGAGTGTTACCATCCAGGTGGAAGCGTTGCCCGGGCGGGCCAGTAGCAAAGAAAGACGCCTGGCGGCTGAACGGCTCAGTGGGGTGGCAGATTATCTGACCACGTCGTGCGGGGTGCCCCGTGACCGGATTACGACGAAAATCGGTCCTCTGCGAAGAAAGGGTGCGGCGGTAAAGATTTCTGTTTTGGCCGAATGAAACGTAGGATGACACCGCGAACCATGAACAGCCTTCTCGGAGCCAGATGCAATGGCAACGTTACTTGCGCATCTTAGGGTAGAATGAAGCACAATTCCAACGAAAAGCAGGACAGCAAGGTAGATGCGACCCAGGAGAATGGCATGCGCCGTGGTCTGGCGCTTAGCATTACTGCTCTTGGCGTTGTCTATGGTGACATCGGCACGAGTCCTTTATATGGGCTCAGAGAGTGTTTTCACGGCAGCCACCCCCTCCCATCAACGCCTGAAAACGTACTTGGCATACTTTCCCTCGTCTTCTGGGCTCTCACCCTCGTAATCTCCGTCAAGTATCTCCTTTTTCTGACCCGTGCGGACAACCGCGGAGAAGGAGGTATTTTGGCGCTTCTTGCCCTTCTCACCCCGCGGCAGTTTCTTTCAACAGCCCAGCGTCGCTGTCTGCTTCCTCTCGGTCTTTTCGGAGCAGCCCTTCTATATGGCGACGGGGTGATCACTCCCGCTATCTCGGTCCTGAGCGCCGTTGAAGGTCTCAAGGTGGCTGCTCCGACTCTGGAACGATTCGTCGTTCCAACCACCGTTCTGATCCTCATCCTCCTTTTTCTCTTCCAGAAGCGCGGGACCGCAAAAATAGGTGCCGTATTCGGTCCGGTCATGGCAACCTGGTTCTCCGCCATCGCCATACTCGGCATTGGTGGCATCGTGCGGGCACCCGAGGTCATTTATGCCATAAATCCACTCCATGGCGTGCTCTTTTTCATGGAGAACGGCCCCCTCGCATTTCGCGCTCTCGGTTCTGTTTTTCTCGTGGTAACCGGCGGAGAAGCCCTCTATGCCGACATGGGACATTTCGGCCGCCAGCCGATTCGCCAGGCGTGGTTCACTTTTGTGCTCCCCGCCTTACTCCTCAATTACTTTGGCCAAGGCGCCCTGCTTCTCGTCCGCCCTACAGAGGCGACCGAACCATTCTACCACCTGGCTCCGACATGGGCGCTTTATCCCCTCGTAATCCTTGCCACACTTGCGACGGTGATCGCCTCCCAGGCCGTCATTTCCGGTGCCTTTTCGCTAACCAGGCAGGCAATGCAACTCGGTTACAGCCCCCGTTTCCGACTGGTCCAGACTTCATCCGAGGAGATCGGTCAAGTTTATCTTCCGACGGTTAACTGGGGACTTATGCTTGCCACTCTCACCCTTGTTTTCGGCTTCGGTACGTCGGCAAATCTCGCCGGTGCGTATGGTGTCGCCGTAACCACCACCATGGTCATCACGACCATACTCGCCTTCTTCCTCATGATGAAGCGCTGGCACTGGAAAGCCATGGCAGCCTGTACGCTGGCCGGGCTCTTTCTCTCCATCGACCTCTCCTTCTTCGCTGCAAATCTTCTGAAGATTGGCAATGGAGGCTGGTTTCCCCTTGCTGCCGGCACCGTGGTCTTTACTCTTATGGCCACCTGGCAGCGGGGACGGAACGTGCTCGGCAAGAGATTGCGAGGAGGCTTGGAATCCCTTAAAGGTTTCATCTACAGGCTTGCTACGGCACCACCCTGCCGGGTGAAGGGAACGGCGGTCTTCATGACCGGTAACCCCACCGGGACTCCCCCCATTATCCACCATCATCTGGCCCACAACCAGGTACTGCATGAGCAGGTCATTATTCTCACCGTCCTCACGGAGGAGGTCCCCCGTGTGCCTGCTGCGGACCGGGTCACGGTAAACATCCTGCCCCTGGGGTTCGCAAGGGTCATCGTCCGGTACGGTTTCATGCAGAGCCCCAACGTCCCCGTGGCGCTTCGGCAGTGCGAGCCCCTTGGGCTGTCGGTGGATCTTGAGCACACGACCTATTATCTTGCCCGTGAAACCGTCATTTCCACCCCGCAGCCATCGGGAATGATGCGCTGGCAGGAAAAGCTTTTCGCCTTCATGTCCCGCAATTCACTGACGGCGACCGCTTTCTATAATATTCCGGCTGAACAGGTGGTCGAACTTGGGCAGCAGGTGGAAATCTAGTATGGTTTCAAATGTTAACATCCGCCGGTTTTCAGTTCGCTTGTTGTGACCTCGTGATTTCCTCACCTGATAGAGTCTCTTCCCCCTTCGTCTCGTCCTCCTGTTTATGGTGCAGGAATATCCGCCTCCGCTCCTGGAGCCTGCAGAAGTTTTCCGCGTTGCTTCGCACCTTCAGGTGATCCCCTGTCCGGAGTACAATCGGTCCGACTGCGGCCGCCATGACGAAGATCAGGACTATCACGAGTCAACGGTCATTAACATCCTCAATGCCGCGTCACATAATACCTCAATTACGGCCAACATTTGCGAAGGTGCATAGAAACGTTGGCACTATGGTGATTTCAGCGGGCATGAGATCGCTTTTGGTGTCTTTTCTTGATGCCCATCATCTTGCCGGCCACGATGTGAATTCTCTCTCAAACGGCCCGATTGTCCCGTTCTCCACTGCTTCACGCTATGGTTACGTCGAGTCCGACCATCCGGCGGATTTGCTCTACAAGTGATAAATGGTCCTTGACGATTTGTGCCCCAGCGACAGGAAAAGAACTTCCCACCATGAGAGCATTTCCTCCCCGATGGATGACCCACCTCATGGCAACGGCATCATTTTCGTCATCACCCGCATATACGACTGTGCCGCTTGAGAGATCTAAATTTAGTATTTGGCAGAGCATCCGCACGCCAAAGGCCTTGTCGACTTCAGGGAAAAGTTGAATTTCCAGAACCTCCGGACCGCTGAATATCCTTACCGGATGGGGTGGACGCCACGATATAATCCGCGAATAAAGTTGTTCCTTCGCCTGCAATGTAGCGTTGCGGGTATGGAGGGCAACGGACCATTTCTTGTCCTCGAGTTCAACGCCGGGAATCACGGCAATGCTGTCGAGGTCATGCAGAAGTGAACCTCTTGTCCGGGAGAGCCGTTCCGCCCAATTGCCATCCGACATGATGTGTCGTCCATCCGGGAAGTACCACTCGATACCACTCCCCCCTCCCAGATAAACTCCCTCTATTGGCACCCGCGAAATCAGATCCTCAAGCGAGCGACTTGAGAGAACGGCGACCCGCTGGTGGGGAAGGGAGGCCAGAGCTTCCAGTAGTCGTTTGCATTCAGGGTGAAGCTGTGCCCGTTCCCTGTCAGGAACCAATGGCGACAGGGTGCCGTCAAAATCAAAAATCCACAGCCTTTCTTGATCCATTCCGTCTCCTTTACATTTTACTGGTGCCGGCCGATGCGTAAAGCCAATTTCTCCCGTTGCCGGATACGGGCTGCGTCGAGCAGCATACGTCCTGCCCAGCGATAGACGTTGAAATCTCGAACCAGTGCCCGCATGCTTCGCATCCGCTCCTGCTGTTCGAACGCGGGCATTGAAAGTGCCTGGAACAGTGCGTCGGCGGTCTGTTCGATATAGTAGGGGTTAACGAGCAGCGCTTCGTGCAGCTCGTGGGCCGCACCGGTAAACTGGCTGAGGACCAGCACCCCTTTTTCGTCATCCCGGGCTGCCACATACTCCTTGGCCACCAGGTTCATGCCATCGTGGAGGCTGGTTACCATGCAGACGTCCGCAGCGCGGTAATAGCGGTTCACGAGCTCCGGCTCGTGATGTTCAGCCTTGAGAATAATCGGCTGGTATGATCCAGTCGAGAACCGCTGGTTAATGCGCGTTGCGAGGTTGCGGACCTGTGCTTCGAATGCCTGGTAATCATCAAGTGCCGAACGGGTGGGTGCGGCTATCTGAACGAAGCTGAATCGCCCCACCATTTCCGGATGTAATTCCAGCATCCGTTCAACTGCAAGGAAACGCTCCAGTATGCCTTTGGTGTAATCCTGACGGTCAACGCCGAGTCCTATGAGGTGAGTGGGAGAGAGCCCGAGTGACGTCAATATTTCATTACGGCATTCGTCGACCGTCGGAATAGTATCCTGCCACGGGTATGGCCACTGGATCGAGATGGGGTAGCTTTCCACCAGTGTCAGATTACCCCCGTGGGAAATGGTCGAGGATTCATGTTCGATGCGGGTTTCCAGATAGCGATCTACTGTTTCAAGAAAATTCTTGCAGTGAAAAGGTGTATGGAAGCCGAGGATTGTGCTCCCGAGCATCCCCTGAAGAAGTTCTTCCCGCCAGGGGCAAATGCCGAAAGATTCCGGGTTGGGCCAAGGTATATGCCAGAATGTTATGACCGTGGCCTTGGGCAGGACTGACCGGATCATTCGCGGCAGAAGTGCAAAATGGTAATCCTGCACGAGCACCACCGGGTCGTCGCTATCAGCTTCCTTCACAATTGCATCGGCAAATCGTTTGTTGATCGCTTTATACTGCTGCCAGTCACTTAACCGGAAAATGGGGCGGACATGGGCGATATGACAAAGCGGCCAGAGGCCTTCGTTGGCAAAACCGTAATAATAACCAGTTTCTTCCTCTTTTGTAAGCCAGATGCGGCGCAGAGTGTAGTCGGGATGACTTGGCGGAACCGGCACCCGGTCGTGACGATCAACGGTTTCACGGTCGGCTGAGCCACTGCCATGAGCGATCCATGTTCCCGAGCAGGCCCTCATGACCGGCTCCACGGCAGTGACAAGGCCACTGGCTGGTCGGTGAATCTCGACTCGTCCATGTTCCTTGGTATGGATGTAGGGCTCGCGGTTAGAGACGACGATGATTCGCTCACCGGTTAATTCTTTGTGGAGAAGTCTGCGCAGGGTATCGGGGGTCCAGGAAATAGTGGCGTCATCGGCAAAACGGCGCTCAGCATCAATGTTCCGAAGAAGTGTCCGCAGATCTCCCACCAGTGGTTGCAGTTCAGAACTGGCAGCTGGCTGACTAAAAGGACGGAAAATCCCCTCGCCCCGCAGCATGGACCTGACTCCCTCGACCCAGCCACGCCAGCAAAGATGGGCGACCAGCACCGTAATCAATGAAACTACCACACCAAGAACGGCAAAGAGAGCGATCACATACTTCTGGGTGTCGCTGCTTCGCCGTTCGACAAAACTCATATCGTGCACGAGTATGAGGGTTCCAAGAGCTTCTCCTGTCATCTCGATCTGGCTGGTGGAAACGTACAGCGGCCCTTGAGCCAATTTCAGTATTGAACCGGACTCGGAATGGCCGGTGCCGGCGGTGCACCTGACCGATTCGGGGAAAGTAGGAGTTTTGTAGAGAAGATTACCCTTTCCGTCGCAAAACCCGAGGGCGAACAGCCTCTCATCCTTGATGGCACGCATAAAAAGAGCATTGATCTTCGCTCTGTCTCCCTGTTTGACCAGATCTGCGAGGGGGTCGTGAAAGGTGCTTGCAATGAGACGAGACCGGATATCTAGGTCCTTTTCAAACCAGCGCAGTGTCAGCTTCCCGACCAGCGGCATCACCGTGTATGCGAGCAAAACCAGGGCCAGTGCTAGGGGAATTATAAACCGGAGTGAAAGACGTAGTGAACGGAGCGAAACCATATAAAGCCTCCAGATGTGCAGTGCCAATCAGTGACACCCGCATGGCAGCGTTGCAGTTTACGCATATTGCGGGGAGTGTAGGGTTCTTTCCCTCAATTGAGCATCACCATCAATTTGCGTTGACTTACTCATTCGTCAGGCAGTTTTGGGCATCTTAGCCGGATCAGATTTTACGCTGAGTGCAGTGGCTGTGGAGTGATAGCGTCTGCGCCAAGAATGCGCACGAGCAGATCCATCCCTTCGCTGACTTTGGTAAACTGCTCATCTGTTAACTCCTCAAGTCCCCTGATCAGCATGACCTGGGCAACTTCGGGCGCTTTGGCCACTACGTCTTTCCCCTTTTCGGTGAGATTCAAGTCGATGGCCCGGCGGTCTTCCTTCGAGCGGGTTCGCGTGACAAGCCCTTTTCCTTCCAACCGGTCAAGGATTCCTACAACTGTTGCCGGACGCAGGTACATCTGGTGCGCCAATTCAGAAACCCGTAAAGGAGATGTCTTTGCAAGAATTTTCAGAGCCCAGAGTTGAGGTCCCGTTATTCCGGATGTTTTTTCGGCGGTTTTTGAGTATTCGGTTATTACTTGGAATACTCGCCTCAAATTGTCGATGATCTCAGGGGTCGCAGCTCTATTTTTCTTCATTTTTGATTCTCCAAATAGCTTGACAATATAATTAGCAACGCTGATAATTAGCAACGCTAATAATATTTGCATCCCAATAATTCGTCAAGGTTTGATTTGGTAGCCACATCTCTAGGAGGGTTTTCCACGTAAAGGAGGTAGTAAATGTACAAGCATACTGTAAGTCTGTTGTTGGCAGTGAGCAGCCTTATGATCTTTTTCGGGGGGTGCTCCAAGAGTGATATGGTGAAGAAGGAAGAGCCTGTCGTGCCAGTTGCTAATGTTGCCGGAACGGTCAAGACAGAATCGGCAAGTAAGAAGCCAGCCATCCAGTCCTCCAAGGATAGCATCGTTAGCGAAACAGTAAACCCTATCACGAATGCGGGCGAACTAAAGGCTGCTCTGGAAAATATTTATTTCGATTTTGATGCACATGTTCTTTCCCCTCAAGCGCGTGAAACCCTTGCGAAAAACAGCGAGATGATTAAAAATGACTCTGCCATTAATGTGCGGATAGAAGGCAATTGTGATGAGCGCGGCTCGGACGACTATAACCTGGCCTTGGGTGAGAAGCGGGCTAAAGCAGCAATGCAGTACCTCATGACATTGGGTATTTCCGAAAAGCGGTTATCCGTCATCAGTTATGGCAAGGAAAAGCCTGTTGTTGCAGGCCATGATGAAGCTTCATGGGCCAAGAATCGCCGGGATGATTTTGTCATTACATCAAAATAGAATTTTCAGTTCCTCCCTTCTTGCATGATAAGGGAGGAACTGACTTTTGTGGGTCACGAATGCAGAGAAAGTTGATCGAAGAGATAACCCTCTTGGCAAGTGTGGTCAAGTGGACTACTTATGCTGCAATAGTAGGTGTACTGGTCGGCTGCGGCACGACCGTGTTTCTCACCACCCTCACCTGGACTTCCAGTCAGGTCGGCCGTTATCCTTGGTACTATTACTTCCTGCCGATGACCTTCGCCGTCAGCAGCTTTCTGGTTGCCTGGCTCGCTCCCGAAGCTGCGGGGCATGGGACCGAGAAAGTCATCGAGGCGGTGCACAAGCGGATGGGACGGATTCCCTTTAAGGTTGTACCGGTGAAGCTTCTGGCCACGGTGATTACCCTCGCCGGTGGTGGCTCTGCGGGTAAAGAGGGACCGTGCGCGCAGATTGGCGCCGGACTTGCCTCGTCGTTTGCCAGTCTACTTCGGCTCGACGACGTGGACCGTCGCAAGCTCGTCATCTGCGGGATCAGCGCTGGCTTCGCTACGGTGTTTGGTACACCGGTTGCCGGGGCACTCTTCGGCGTAGAGGTGCTGGTTCTGGGGCAAATGTTCTATGATGTGCTCTTCCCCTCCTTTGTCGCCGGGATCGTTGGTTATCACGTTGCCACCAATCTGGGCGTACAGTACGCGCATTCGCCGATCTGTGTCCTTCCCCATATGACCGGTTGGAGCATGGCGGAAATTATCCTGCTCGGAGCCTGGTGCGGCCTTATTGCCCTTTTCTTCATTGAGATGATGAAGCTGAGTCACAGATCCTTTGACCGATTTTTCAAGGGCCGGCTCCTGAAGGCGGTTGTTGGAGGGGGGGTGCTCGTGCTGATCGCCGTGTTTGCTTCACCAGCTTATCTGGGGCTTGGTCTCGATACTATCGATGCAGGCTGGAAAGGAACGGTTCTGCCGACTGGCGCCTTTTTCTGGAAAAGTATAGCCACCTCAATCACCCTCGGTTGTGGCGGAAGCGGCGGGGTGGTTACCCCCATTTTCTTCATCGGCACGGCGGCAGGGAACCTGTTTGCTCATCTCTTCAATCCCCAGTATATAGCTTCTTATTCTGCGATCGGTATGGTTGCCCTTCTGGCCGGTGCTGCTAATACGCCCATTGCAGCATCGGTAATGGCGATCGAGTTATTCGGTCCGGCGCTCGCCCCTTATGCTGCGGTCGCCTGCATGGTCAGTTTCCTTGTCGTAGGCTATCGAAGTATCTATCCAAGCCAAGTTCTGGGAATGCAGAAAAGCGCTTCTTTGCCGGTCATCACGGGTAAACCTGTTGGTGAGTCCGACGCAGCCGTCGTTTCCTTGCGTGAAAAGTCCTTGATCGGTATAATAACCAAACTGTTTCGTTCAAGAAACTTGAAAGATAAATGAACTCACGGAGTAATTTCGCACATGTCGTAGCAGCGAGTCAAAAACTGACACAACTCTTCTTGCATGAGCTACGTATTTGTTTTACGCACATAAATTAAGCTTGTACGTTGGTTTAGTACCCTCAAAGTGACGTCATCATGAATAAATTATTCCTTGGTATAATTCTCTATCTGCTTTTTGCAGGTGTAACAGCCTATGCACGAGAGAAGATTGAATTCCCCTTAATATGTCAGAGCTGCGGGATGAGCAGAGGGGGAGTGAATGTCAAGAATCGAGTGCTAATTACTTATGCCGATGGAAGCGTCGTTGGAACGTGCAGTCTTTACTGTGTAGCTCTTGTAAAGAGCAAGGACCGAGACCACAAGATTGTGTCTATCAAGGTTGCGAATTACATGACTGGAGAACTCATTGATGCAAAATCGGCGATATGGGTGATTGGCAGTAAGAACAAGGGAGTCATGTCCAGTGTTGCACGATTTGCCTTTGCCAATAAAAAGGACGCTCAATCGTACATTGATAAATATGGGGGGAAGGTTGCTACATTCGAACAGGCCATCAAGTTGGCAGAAATAGAAAGTGCCGCACACAGGCTTAATTATCCTCCGAGTAGACTCTGGGCTTCCTCGAAAAATGCTGAAAAGCGAAGACTCACGGAGTCCTGTGTTGCAATAATGACACTGTTGCCGGAGTTGTTGCGGGAGAACGGTTTCTGTTATAGCTGCCTTGCCAAGGTAGATGAATCCCATATGCTTGCATTGTTTATAGTAAATGGAGGTCAAGGCCTGCTGATGCAAGTGTTTGGAGAGGAACGGATGGCTCATTTGCTGGAGGAGATAGGCCGGCAGCAAAACAAAGGTCCTATGAAAACGGTAGTAATTGACAAAGCGCTCTTTGATGGTGCCGGTGCTGTGGATCGAGATGCCATTGGGCAGCTACTTAAAATTTTCGGTGTCGAAGCAGCAGTGCAGGATCGGATTTTAAATGCCCTGGCCAATGTAGCTTCGGCGCAGTACGACTTGTGGTGGAAGTTGACGGAAAACAAGCGCTCAGAGATAATCAGCAGGATAGGTGGGGAAATTGTAGATAACAAGGTCCAGATAATAGACCTTTTGAAGTATCTGGTGGTGAAAGAAAGTTATGACCTGTTTGAACATGACCGTGGAGAGCTTATTGCCATGATAACGCAGCCTCGCAAGTTTAGGGGCGGTCTGATAGACAGTTAGCGGCCTCAGCCCTACCTACCTACCATTGAAATGTGGCCACCTCAATTTACCAGTCAATCACCAGTCATTTTTTAAAACAAAAAGGCTTCGCGGAAAACCCGCGAAGCCTTGATTTTACTGGTGCCCAGGGACGGAATCGAACCGCCGACACGAGGATTTTCAGTCCTCTGCTCTACCGACTGAGCTACCTGGGCAAAAAGAATCTACCTTATAAAACTATTTGGGGCCGCTGTCAACTGGTTTTTTGCCTTGGAGAAACGTGGATTTTTCCCAAGGTCAAGGCAATCGAGGGATAACGTGGAGGCCCTCACCCGGCCTTTGGCCACCCTCTCCCAGAGGGAGAGGGTAACTGGATACCTTCTCCCTTCGGGAGAAGGATAGGATGAGGGGCGCTGCCGCACAAGGAATCCCGAAGATTAACGCAGAGATTGGGGAAAAGCCGCGTTTCTCTCATGCCCGGGAGATGAAGCGGCCGTCCCGGGTATCGACCTTCACCTTGTTGCCGGTCTCCAGGTAGGGGGGGACCTTGATCTTCAGACCGGTTTCCAGCAGGGCTTCCTTGGTCTCGGCGGTGGCGGTGGCGTTCTTGATGACCGGGGCCGTGTCGGTGACGGTCAGTTCCACGGTCATGGGGAGCTCCACGGTCACCATCCGCCCTTCGAACAATCCCAGTACTACCTCGGTCCCCTCCAGCAGGTAGGGGGAGTTTGCCGCGAAGTCGTCCTCGTCCTGCTCGAACTGCTCGTAAGTCTCCAGGTCCATGAAGACCCCCCGGCCACCATCGGCGTAGAGGAACTGCCCCTTGTGCCGCTCGAAGTCCGCCTCGTCCACCTTGTCGCCGGAGCGGAAGGTCTTGTCCAGCACCTGACCGGTGATGAGGTTGCGGTAACGGGTTTTTACCATGGTGTTGGCCCCCCGGGCGGAGGGGGACTGAAAGGTGACGTCGATGATCAGGCAGGGGGCGCCGTCGAGCTGGATGACGATCCCCCGCTTGAAGTCGGATGTGGTAAGCATGATGCGGTTCTCCTTTTCAGAAAGTTCCCCTTTTTAGCAGAAATTCGTGCTAAAAACAACCTGCAAGCAATCTGATACGGAGCAGTGCCATGAAGATCGATACGGAGTACATCAAGCTGGACAGCTTTCTCAAGGCAGTGGCGGCCGTCGGGTCCGGCGGGGAGGCGAAGATCCGGATCGCCGGGGGTGAAGTGCGGGTGAACGGCGAGCGCGAACTTCGCCGGGGGCGGAAGCTCCGGCCGGGGGACCGGGTGGAGCTGGCCGGCCGGACCTACGACGTGGAGTGACCCCATGGACCTTCTGCAGATAACCGCGGAGCTGGTAAGGGAGCTGGATCGGCTGAGCTTCGCACCGCCGGTGGCCCACGTCTACAACCCCCTCGTCTATGCCATCAAACCCCACGAAGAGTACCTCCGCCGTTACGGGACAGCCCCGAAGGAGACGGTGTTCGTCGGAATGAATCCGGGGCCGTGGGGGATGGCCCAGACCGGGGTCCCCTTCGGCGAGATTTCGGTGGTGCGGGAGTGGCTCGGTATCGACGGCACCGTGGAGCGACCTGCGGACGAGCACCCGAAAAAGCGGGTGACGGGGTTTGCCTGCCGGCGGAGCGAGGTGAGCGGCCGGCGTCTCTGGGGGCTGATCCGGAAGAGATACATCACTCCCGAACGGTTCTTTGCCCGTTTTTTCGTCCTCAACTACTGCCCGCTCCTCTTTCTCGACGCCGACGGGCGGAACCTCACTCCCGACAAGCTGCGCCCCTCCGAACGGAGTTCCCTCAACGCAGCCTGCGATCGGGCTCTGCGTCGGGGGGTGGAAATCCTCCAGCCGTCCTGTGTCGTCGGCGTCGGCAACTTCGCTGCTGACCAGGTAGTGCGAGCCCTGGCCGATACCGACATCCGTGTGGTGCGCATTCTGCATCCGAGCCCGGCCAACCCTGCCGCCAACAAAGGGTGGGAAGAGGTCGTCCTGCGCCAGCTGGCCGAGCAGGGGGTGGCGTTTTGAGCGGGTGGGGAGGAGGATGGCGTGATGCGTAAGCTGTTACTCGTAGTTTGTACGGCGATCGGCCTGGTAACCGCCGTGACGGCTTATGGCGAGGCGGGGCTTGCCGACCAGGTGCTGGCCGAGATCAACCTGGCCCGGACCAATCCGAAGGCCTATGCGGGCTTTCTCCGGGAGTTCCGCACGCAGTTCCGGGGCAAGGATTACCGCCAGCCCGGGTCGCCCATCCTCATCCGGACGACCGAGGGGGCAGGTGCGGTAGACGAGGCGATCCGTGTCCTCTCCCGCCAGAAACCCCTGCAGCCGCTTTCCTGGTCCCGGGGACTTGCCGCTGCAGCGGCGGAACTGGTTGAGGATGAGGGGGAGAGCGGGATGACCGGCCACGTCGGGCATACAAGCGGCTCACCCCTGGAGCGGATCGAGCGGCATGGAACGTGGCAGGGGCTCATCGGCGAGAGTATCGGTTACGGGCCTGACAAGGCACGGGCCATGGTCATGCAGCTCATCATCGATGACGGGGTGCCGGACCGCGGGCACCGGAAATCCATCTTCACCCCGGCCTACCGAACGGCCGGCGTCGCCTGCGGTCCCCACCCCCGCTACGGAAACATGTGCGCCATCGATTTTGCGGCTGGCTTCCGGGAGAGGAGGTAGTCGAGCGCTTTACCCAATCCCCCGGTCGATG
The DNA here is from genome assembly GCF_018476905.1 of Geomobilimonas luticola. Classification (GTDB taxonomy): domain Bacteria; phylum Desulfobacterota; class Desulfuromonadia; order Geobacterales; family Geobacteraceae; genus Geomobilimonas; species Geomobilimonas luticola. The sequence continues at coordinate 246,895 of NZ_JAHCVK010000003.1, read as the reverse complement.
ACACCTTTACAAAAATAGGACATCCCCCTTTCGCTTCACGGTTGTTCTGGTAACATTTTCCCAGGAGCATGAAGAACAGTTGCCTGCCGGTGCGGGGAAAGGGTCCGTTGGATGTTCCGAAAACGTGTGATTCCGGCCTCTTTCAGGATTTCCATCCTCTATCTGCTGATCGGAGGGGCGTGGGTTTTCTTTTCCGACAAGATTCTCGCGGTGCAGGCCGAAGACCGGGCCGCTATTATCCAGTTTTCCATTGCGAAGGGGTTGCTGTTCGTCAGTGCCACCGCTGCAATGCTCTTCGTTCTCATCAGCAGGTCCATGAAGGAAATAAGCCAGTCGCGGGATTTCTACCTGAAGGTGTTCGAAGAGTTTCCCGCCCTCATCTGGCGTGCGGGGACAGACGGAGCGTGCGACTATTTAAACAAGACCTGGCTTGCCTTTACCGGGCGTACCCGCGAACAGGAACTTGGTTACGGCTGGGCCGAGGGGGTCCATCCTGAAGACCTGGGCAATTGCCTGAACGCCTATCGGGAAGCGTTCGATTCCCGGAATCCCTTTGTCCTGGAATACCGCCTGCGCCGACATGATGGTGAATACCGCTGGATACTCGACTCGGGCAGGCCGTATTACGATCAGCATGACAAATTTGCCGGCTATATCGGCTCATGTTATGACATGACGGAGCACAAGCGGACTGAACAGGCCCTGGCCCAGAGCGAACGGCGATTCCGCGACCTCACCGAAAATACGAGCGACTGGATCTGGGAAGTGGGTCGCACCTTGCGCTACGTTTATGTCAGTCCCAAGATTACCGATCTGCTCGGGCATGCTCCGGCCGACGTGCTGGGAAAGACCCCTTTCGATCTCATGCCGCCCGATGAGGCGGCTCGCTTGCGACCGGCTTTCGACGAGTTCATGAAAGATCCGCGGCCGTTCGCAGCTTTAGAAAATGTGAATGTGCGACGTGACGGCTCCCTCGTCGTGCTGGAGACGAGCGGCATCCCCCTGTATGACGCGGAGGGGCAGTTTTCGGGATTCCGGGGCATCGACCGCGACATCAGCGCTCGCAAGGCGGCGGAAGAAAGGATCAACACGCTAAACGCCGAGCTTGCCGCCAAGGCTGCAGAACTGGAAGTCGCCAACCGGGAACTGGAAGCCTTTGCCCATACCGTATCCCATGACCTGCGAACCCCCTTGACCAATATCACCTTGAGCTGCCAGGTTATGAGGGAGATATGTAAAGAGAAGAACGGTGATCAATGCAATGAGTTGATTCAGGGGATCTGTAACGCCGCCGAACGGATGGACAGGCTCATAACCTCCCTGTTGAATTTTGCCCGTATTTCCCGCAGCCCCTTGAATGTGCAGCCGGTCGATCTCTCCGAAATGGCGAGGGTCATAGCCGCCGAGCTCCAGCTCAATCAGCCGGACCGACGGGTGACGTTCATTATAGCCGAGGGGATAACGGCCCGGGGTGACGGGAACCTTCTTCACATCGTTTTGACAAATCTCCTCGGCAATGCCTGGAAATATACCCGCAACCGGGAAACGGCCGTCATCGAGTTCGGCATGACGGAGATAGAGGGGAAACAGGCGTATTTTGTCCGCGACAACGGGGCGGGTTTCGACATGAACCAGGCGGACAAGCTGTTTGGCGCGTTCCAGCGATTGCATAGCGCGAAAGAGTACGAAGGGTACGGGATAGGTCTGGCGACGGTCAAACGGATCGTCCAGCGTCATGGAGGAAGCGTCTGGGCCGCGGGTGAGGTGGAAAAAGGGGCGACCTTTTATTTCACCCTGGCGCCGGAATGGCAAGGGGAGGCTGCTCCCTCGGCGTGACGACCATGCCCCCTTTTCCTTTGCCCATCTTCTGGTACTATTCCCGTAGGACACGGATAATAATGAAGATAATGACGTGATTTCTGAAGACAGGAGACAGCCATGAAAAGGATATTCCTCGCAGCACTGATGGCGGTAATGACGCTCCCCTTTGTGGGATGCGGCGGTCACGACAATCCGCCACCGCCACCGGTCGTTACCCAGATACTCAGCGATCCGGTGTATGACGGCGATATCTTCAAGGATAACCTTATACCGCCCGCCTATACGGTGACGCAGGGGATGCGCCTGAGCCCGCCCGTGCAGAGCGTGTTTGCCGGCATAGATCCGACGCCGGTTACGGGGGGTGAATACCGTGCGTTCCTGGATTTTTTCCTGGGAGATCCGGTAGGGGGAGTCCCTCTCAATGTCTTTATCGATTCGGCGATTCTTGACATGGTTGTCACCAGCAATATCGCCGGTCCGATTCCCCTTACCATCGATCTTGTTTCCTTCCAGCCCCCGACAATGCAGACTACGGATTTTGACCGTTCAATCCTGCGGCCGTGGGCAACCACCGCCACAACTATCTTTATCAATCAGGCCAACGTCGCCCAGCAGGTGTCCATTGACGTGACCCCTTTGATGGCGGAAGCGCAGCGTCAGGGTTTCCCTGATTTTCAAGCCAGAATACTGTGTGGTGTAGGAATCATCGAAATCGACGATCCGACAGATCCAACGGTAAATCGGGGTCAGTTTGCACCCCTGCTGCAGGTCGGCTATTTCTTCTGATTCTGCGGCCCGTTTAAGGAGGCATGACATGAAACGTTTCATGGTCATCGGAGCTCTGCTTCTCGCAACGGGGTGCGCGGCGGTCGTCACTCCCCACGGAACCTACCTGGAACCGCTTCCCTTCGCCGTTACCATAGGACCACCCGTAGTGGCTGTCGAACCGTCGCCGTATGTGAACCTGCTCAGGCCCCTTCCCGAGGTGTACGTCTACCCGGACCGGCCGGTCTACTCCTACGGAGGGCTGTATTACCATTACTGGAACGGTGGCTGGTACTACGGGAGAGAACGGCGCGGCCCGTGGTATAACCTGCCGAGAAACTACTACCCGCGGGGAATGCACCGCCGGTAGTGGCATAAGGGGGGTAAGCCCATGAAAAAGCCCGCTCGATGCGGGCTTTTTCATGGTCATGTTCAGTGCAGGTCCCGCCGCACCAGCGGGATGTAGCTGACGGTCGGGACGGTCCTGCCCCGCTTGACCTTGATCCCCCTGACCACCAGGTACACAATGTTGTCGTCGGCGATCTTTTCCAGCCCCGCGAAGCCGGGATGGAGGAGTTTTTCCCCCGCCCCCTCGAAACGGACCAGCAGGTTTCCCCCCTGGAATGTCTTCAGCACCTTGCCGATACCCCACGCCGGCAGTACGGGATGCCGTACCAGGTCTCCCTTTGCAATCATTGTCCTCTCCCGGCAAATCCTGCCGCAATCAAAAAAATTATAGGCGATTAATTTTATCCTCCTCTCCATGATTTGCAAGGGGGGGGTGCCGTTCCGCTGGTGCGGTGCGCACCGGCCTCCAACGGGAAAATTTCCTTGCACCGGCGCCGGAAAAGGTGTAAGCGTGATGGTCCAAATTTTCAGAGAAGGAGATGCACCATGGGTATTCTGTCCAACACCGTCAGTATCTGCCAGTTCCGGGTCGCGGGGGATATCCCCTCCGGCGACCTGTTCACCTGGGCGTCCGAGCGACTTGCCCGCCAAGGGTTCCAGTCCATAGAGGGGAGTTCGGCGGAGCTTTCCGTCGGCTGGGTCCATCTGGATGATAACCGGGAAAGCGACTTTGCCGTTCCCGCCGCCTTCTGGCGCGACCATTACCTTACCTTCACCCTTCGCCGCGACCAGCGGAAGCTCCCGGCGGTCCTGCTCAAGGCCTACCTGCAGGTGGCCGAGCACGAGCACCTGGCCGCCAATCCCGGCCTCTCCCGGGTTCCGAAGCAGAAGCGGGAGGAACTCCGGGAAGCGGTGCGCGCGGCCCTCCTCTCCAGGACCCTCCCCGTGCCGACCTCGTGGGACGCGGTCTGGGATACCCGGACCGGCCTGGTGACCTTCACGGCCCTGTCTCCGGCGATCATCGAGCTGTTCGAGGCCCAGTTCAAGAAGACCTTCGAGGGACTGCGGCTGGTTGCAGTCCATCCCTACGCCCGTGGGACCGAGGTCGTTTCCGATGATCTCCTGTCAGCCCTTGAAAAGGCCAACCAGGCCACTTCCGAGGCGGTCCTCGACCTGATCCGGAGCAACCGGTGGCTCGGAACCGACTTTCTCCTCTGGCTCCTGTACCGTACCATGGAGGAGTCCTCCGAGTACCGGGTTCGTCGCCCCGGTCCGGCGGGGGAGAACGACCCCTTCGTCGCCTACCTGAACGACCGCCTGGTGCTCCAGAACGCCGGCGAGAACGGGGTGCAGAAGATCACGGTGGCGGGTCCCCAGGATCATTTCAGCGAGGTCCGCACCGCCCTCAGAAACGGGAAGGTGATCACCGAGGCGACCCTCTATCTGGAACGGGAAGAGCACGTCTGGCGGCTCACCCTCAAAGGGGAGATGTTCCAGTTCGCCTCCCTGAAGGGGCCGGCGGTGCAGATCGAGAAGGATAACACGGTGGATGGGGCGAGCGAGCGGGAGGCGGTCTTCTTCGAGCGGATGCACATTCTGGAGGAGGGGTTGCAGTTGTTCGACAGCCTCTATGCCACCTTTCTCGCCGACAGGCTCTCGCAGGGATGGGGGAGCGAGTCTGCCCGCATTCAGGAGTGGCTGGCGGGGGAGTAGGGGATCACCTAGGCAATGGAACGCTGAAGGGGCGGATTTAAACCGCTGAACGCCGATAAAGGCTTTGACGTCGAAGTTTAATAGCCGTGTATCAGGGGGTGCTCCCCCAACAAAAAAGCCTGCAAAAAAAGCAGGCTTTTTGCTTTCTCTCGGGGGGAAGTTATTCGACGGGGAATTGTCGGAACCGTTCCACCGCCCCGGGAATCTCCTCGGCCCGGATGTTGCCGAAGGCGAGCCGCAGGTACCCCTCCAGTTCCGGGCCGAACACCTCCCCCGGGAGGCAGAGAATTCCCGCTTCCCGAACGAGGCGTCGCGCTACTTCGCGGCCGGTTCGTCCCGAAAAGGGGTGGCGGACCCAGCCGAAGAAGGCGCCGCTGGCGACGAGCTGGAACGGGTTTTCCGGCCGGGAGAACTCGGTCCGGAACAGGTCGTGGCGGCGCTCCATCATGACTCGGTTGGCGGCGACCCAGTCGTCCAGGTTCTCCACGCCATACTGTACCGCAAGCTGGGTCAGGCGGGGCTGGCAGACCACCATGGTGTCCTGGGCCTTGAGGGCGTGGTGGATGAATTCCTCCGATGCGGCCAGAAGCCCGGCGCGATAGCCGGTCAGGGCATAGGTCTTGCCGAAGGACATGATCTGGACGAAATGGTCCCCCCAGTGCGGGTCGACGAACAGGTTGTGGGGCGCGGCGCCACCGGCGATGAAGTCGCTGTAGGTCTCGTCCAGCACCAGGGCGATGCCGCGCCGGGCGGCGAGGCGGTAAAGCTTGTCGATGGTTTCGGGTGGAGTGACCGCGCCGGTCGGGTTGGAGGGGGAGACAATGAGGATGGCGCGGGTCCGCTGGGTGATGAGGGCGGCGATTCCCTCCACCGACGGGACCCCTTCCCTGGCCTCGATGAAGGGGGCGTAGACCGGGGTGATCCCCAGGGTCTGGAGGGCCATGGGGTGATCGAAGTAGGCGGGGAGCTGGACGATAACTTCGTCGCCGGCCCGGCAGAGGGTCACCATGGCGAGCCAGAAGGCCTGGCTGGCGCCGGCAGTGAGGCAGAGCTGGCCGGGAACGGGGCCGGCGCCGTAGATCCTTCGGTAACGGGCGCAGATCGCCTCCCGTACCTCGGGAAGTCCCTCGTCGGGCGAGTATTTGGCTACCTGGGGATCGTCGAGGAGTTCTTTCAAGTGCCCGGTCAATTCCCGTGCCGGCGGGTAGTCGGGAACCGCCTGGCAGAGGTCAACAAGGGGGAGAGGGGAATCGGCCGGCCGGTCGGCAAGCCACCCCTTAACCTCGGTGATGGGGGGAGGGTGCACGCTTCTGATCTGGGGTGAGATGGGGAATTTCATGATGGCGGCTCCGTGTCGGGGGGTATCTCGTACTCAAGACTAGTGCATTCCTGTCTCCCCGTCAATCGGTAGCCGGTCGAGATTCGTGTGAAAATGGAGATAAGTCCCCCTTCCTTGCCCATCCCCACGCTTCAAGAGCTTCTGGTGAAAACAAAAAGCCCCTCTCCTCCTGCCGATGGGTCAGGGAGAGAGGGGCTTCATCGTTAACGGGATGTGGCGCCTACGGGCAGCCGCAGCCGGTGGAAAGGGCGAGCTCGTACCCCTTGCGGATGAGCCGCGCCACATCCTTGGCGTGGTAGGTGAGGATGATGTCGGCACCGGCCCGCTTGAAGCCGGTCATGGTCTCCATCACCACCCGCTCCTCGTCGATCCACCCCATGCTGGCGGCGGCCTTGATCATGCTGTACTCGCCGGAGACGTTGTAGACCGCCACGGGGAGGTCGAACTCGTTCCGGAGATCGCGGACGATGTCCAGGTAGGGGAGTCCCGGCTTGACCATGATGATGTCCGCCCCTTCTTCGATGTCCATCTGGGCCTCCCGCGTCGCCTCGCGGCGGTTGGCCGGATCCATCTGGTAGGAGCGGCGGTCACCGAATGCGGGGGTGGACTCTGCCGCCTCGCGGAACGGGCCGTAGTAGCCGGAGGCGTACTTGACGGCGTAGCTCATGATCGGCAGGTTGCCGAAGCCGTTCTCGTCAAGGATTTCCCGGATCGCCATGACCCGGCCGTCCATCATGTCCGACGGGGCGACCATGTCGGCACCGGCCCGGGCGTGGGACAGGGCTTCTTTCGCCAGCAACTCCAGGGTTGCGTCGTTTTCCACGTCGCCGTCCTTGATGATGCCGCAGTGGCCATGGTCGGTGTACTCGCACATGCAGACGTCGGTGATGACCGCCAGACCCGGCACCTCTTTCTTCAGAGCCCGGATGGTCTCCTGGATGATGCCGTGCTCGGCGTAGGCGTCGCTTCCGACCGCATCCTTCGTTTCGGGTATGCCGAACAGGATGACCGCCGGAATCCCCAGTTCCTTCACCTCCTGGGCCTCGGCGACGATGTGCTCGATGGACTGCTGGTAGATGCCGGGCATGGAGGAGATCTCTTTCCTGATTCCCTTGCCGAAGGCGGAGAACATGGGGTAGATCAGATCGCTGGCGGAGAGGGTGGTCTCACTGACCATCCGGCGGAACACTTCTTTGCCCCTGATGCGGCGGGCACGAAACTGGGGATAGAACATGCCAAATCTCCTTTTTCACTGCGTGTATGCTGTGAATCAAATCCTGGAACGATAATAGCTTACAATTTCCGCGGTCAACGCTGCAAGGGTATATTCGCGAGGCTCGACATGGACCTCCAGTCCGAGTTCGCGGCAGGTGCGGGAGGTGATCGGACCTATGGAGGCTACGGTCAACCCGCCCAGCAGATTCAGGAAGCGGTTTTCCCCGAGGAGGTCGGCCAGATTGGTGGCAGTTGAGGAGGCGGTGAAGGTGACGCAGTCCACCTGCCGTTCCTCCAGCGCCGTGAGCACCGCCTGGGGGACGGCATCCGGCGACAGGTTCCGGTAGGCTACCGGCGCGGTAACTTCGGCTCCCTGCTGCTGCAGGCCGGCAGGGATGACGTCCCGGGCCCGGTCTCCCCTGGGGAAGAGGATCTTCCGGCCCCGGATGTCGAGGTCTGTGAAAGCGGCAACGACCCCTTCTCCCTTGTAGTCGTCCGGCATCAGGTCGGCCCTGATGCCATGGGACCGGAGCAGTTCGGCGGTTTTCGGCCCGACGGTGCAAATCTTACAGGGACCGATGGCCCTGCTGTCGAGCCCCAGGCAGTTCAACCGGTCAAAGAACGCGGCGACGGCGTTGGCGGAACTGAAGACCAGCCAGTGAAAATCCGCCAGACGGGAGATGGCGTCGTCAAGCCCGGCAAAGCTTTCCGGGGGGACGACCCGGATGGTGGGGCATTCCAGCACCCGTGCTCCTTGCGCCTCCAGAAGCCGGGAAAACTCCCCTGCCTGGTCGGCGGCCCTGGTGACCAGCACCGTCCGGCCGAAGAGGGGACGACTGTCGAACCAGCGGAGCTTCTCCCGGAGGGTTACCACGTCTCCCACCACGGTGATGGCCGGAGCTTTGAAGCCGTTTTTGCGGGCCTTCTCGGCGATATCGGCCAGGGTACCGGTGAGGACCTTCTGGTCAGGCCTGGTCCCCCAGCGGATGAGCGCCACCGGCGTTTCCGGTGTCCGCCCCTGGGTTATGAGGCTCGCCGTGATCTGGGGGAGGTTCTTGATCCCCATGTAGAAGACGAGAGTGCCGCTCCCGAGGGAGAGCCGTTCCCAGTCGATGGTGGAAACGTCCTTGTCGTGTCCTTCATGGCCGGTCACGAAGGCGACGGAGGTGGTGAAGTCGCGGTGGGTGAGGGGGATGCCGGCGTAGGCGGCGGCGCCGATACCGGCAGTGACGCCAGGGACGACCTCGAAGGGGATCCGGTGGGCGGCCAACTCCTCGCACTCTTCTCCGCCTCGTCCGAAAACGAAGGGATCCCCTCCCTTCAGACGGGCAACGATCTTTCCCTCCAGCGCCTTCTGGATCAGAAGCTCGTTGATCTGGGACTGTTCACGGTTGTGCGCCCCCCCCACCTTGCCAGCGTAGATCAGCTCGGCATCTTGCCGGGCATGACGAAGCAGTTCCTCGTTGGCCAGGTAGTCATAGAGGATCACGTCGGCCAGGCCGATGCATTCCCGACCCCGGACAGTGATGAGCCCCGGGTCGCCGGGACCGGCGCCGATGAGGTAGACGAAACCGTTTTTGTGTGTAATTTCGGGCATGGTTTAAAGGCAAAAGCGCTTACCGCAGAGGACGCGGAGTCTCACAGGGAAGACAAAACCTGTGTGCAAAAATTTTGATTCCAGAATCCCCAAAGATTTTGATTGTCGGGATTCCCTGCGTTCCTCTGCGGTTAAGGCTTTATTGTTTTGAGGTTAAACCGGGATTTCCTTGTCCCGCGACACTTCCCTCTGGTAGACCTCGGCCAGGATGGCGTGAGCGCCGTCCTTCAGGAGTTGTTCGGCGAGGGTGATACCCAGCTTCTCGCACTGCTCCACCGGACCGCTGATGGTTCCCCGCACCGACTGCTTGCCGTCCACCGAGGCGACAAAACCGGTCAGGAACAGTTCTCCGCCGTTCACCGTGCCGTGGGCAGCGATGGGAACCTGACACCCCCCCTCGCAACGCCAGAGGAGTGCCCGCTCGGCCCGCACCGCATGACTGGTGTCCGGGTGATTGAAGAAGGCGATGGTCGATGTGATCTCCTCGTCGTCGAGCCGGCATTCGATGCCGAGGGCACCCTGGCCGATGGCCGGGATGGAGAGGTCGGTATCCAGGTACTCGGCCACCTTGTCGGTGTAGCCGAGACGCTTGAGCCCCGCGGCGGCGAGGATGACCGCATCGAGCTTGTCCTCTTCCAGCTTCCGGAGGCGGGTTTCCACGTTCCCCCGGATGATGACCATCTCCAGGTCGGGGCGGACTTTGAGGAGTTGTGCCTGGCGCCGCAGCGCCGAGGTGCCGATACGCGCCCCCTTCGGCAGGTCGGCGAACTTCACGCCGCGGGAGATCACGGCGTCGCGCGGGTCTTCCCGCTCCGTTATGCAGTAGAGGCCGAGCCCTTCGGGGAATTCGGTCGGCACGTCCTTCATGCTGTGCACCGCGATGTCGATGTCACCGCGCAGCATCGCCTCCTCGATCTCCTTGACGAACAGTCCCTTGCCGCCGACCTGGGCCAGGGGAACGTCGAGGATCTTGTCCCCCATGGTCTTGATCTTTACCAGTTCCACCGCCATGCCGGGGTAGCGTTTCTCCAGCTCCGACTTCACCCAGTTTGCCTGCCAGAGCGCCAGCTGGCTGGCGCGGGTGCCTATGCGTAACTGCTTCGGTGCCATAACAACTCCTTTGGTGAAGGCACGAGGCACGAGGCACGGGCTCGGGGAAAAACCCAGAGCCCATAGCCCATAGCCCATTGCCCGATGTTATTCTTCCAGTTCTCCCAGCTCTTCCGTTTCCGTTGTCTGTGCCGTCATCTCCAGGTCGAACAGGTTGCGGAGGGCGTCCACGTAGAGGTCGGTGCGTCCTCCCTGTCCGGCCCGCTTGAGGAGGCTGGTCGGCTGGTGGAGGAGTTTGTTGACGATGGCGGCGGTGCACGCCTCCAGTCGTTTCCGTTCTTCCGGCGTCAGGTCCTTCCAGTTGGCCAGGGTCTTTTCCAGTTCCGCCTGGCGCACCTCTTCGAACTTGCCCCGGAGTGCCACGATGGTCGGGGTGGCATCAAGGGTGGAGAGCCATTTGAAGAACTGGCCGATCTCCTGGTCGATGATCCCTTCGGCTTTCTGCGCTTCCCTGTTCCGCTGCTCCAGGTTGGTGGCTACCACTCCCTGGAGGTCGTCCATGTCGTAGAGGTAGACGTTGGAGACCTTGTTGACCCGGGAATCGATGTCCCGCGGCACCGCGATGTCGATGAAGAACATCGGTTTCTGCCGGCGGCGGCGGATAACCTCCTCCACGTCCTTCGGGCCGATGATGTGGTGGGGGGCGCCGGTGGAGGAGAGAACGATGTCCGCCTTGTGGAGGTGGTCGAACAGTTCCTCGAAGTTGACCGCCTTGCCGTCGAACTCTTCGGCCATCTTCACAGCCCGCTCGAAGGTCCGGTTGGTGACCATGACGCCGCGCACGCCGTTGTTGAGGAAGTGCTTGGCGGCCAGTTCGCACATCTCGCCGGCGCCAATGAGCATGACGGTCTTGTCCGAGAGGTCGCCGAATATCTTCTTGGCAAGTTCCACTGCGGCGAAGGAGACCGAAACGGCGGAGGATGCGATTTTCGTTTCGGTGCGGACCCGTTTGGCGACGGAGAATGCCTTGTGGAGGAAACGGTTGAGGATGATGCCGGAACTCTTGTACTCGGCAGCATAGCCGTAGGCGGTCTTGATCTGTCCCAGGATCTGGGGCTCACCCACTACCATGGAGTCGAGGCTGGCGGCGACCCGGAAAACGTGGCGGATGGCCGCTTCACCGTGATGGCTGTAGAGATGCGGTTCCAGGGTTTCCATGGGAATGTGGTGGTAGTCGGCAAGGAAGCGCTTGATGCGGGCCATCCCGCCGGCGATGTCCCGGGTGGTGGCGTAGATCTCAACCCGGTTGCAGGTGGAGACGATGATCCCTTCGGTGATGTCTTCCAGCGCCACCAGCTCCCGGAGCGGCTTGTCCATGTGGGTCGGGGCGAATGCCACCTTTTCCCGTATTTCCACGGTGGCGGTCTTGTGGGACAGCCCCACGACGACGATGTTCATGATGTGGTGCCTCTACTTATAGCTGTGCAGCCCGGGGAGGAGCAGGTTGACCCCGAGGAAGGTGAACAGCATGACGAAAAATCCTATGATGGCCAGGATGGCGGCCCGCCTGCCGCGCCAGCCGGTGGTGAGCCGGCCGTGGAGCAGGGCGGCATAGATGAACCAGGTTATGAGGGACCATGTCTCCTTGGGGTCCCAGCTCCAGTAGGTTCCCCATGCGGTTTCGGCCCAGATGGCGCCGGAGATGATGGCGAAGGTAAGGAGCGGAAAGCCGAAGGTGAGGCAGCGATAGTTGATCTCATCCAGGGTATCGAGGGAGGGGAGCTTCTGGTACAGGGGGCCGAGCCGCTTGTTCTTCAGGAAATGCTCCTGGATCAGGTACATGATGGCGGCACCGAACGCCACGGCAAAGGTGGCATACCCGAAAAAGGCCATGGTGGTGTGAACCGCAAGCCACTTGCTCTTGAGCGCAGGGTTGAGGGGAGCGATGGCGCTCGGGAAGAGGGCCGAAATGAGCAGGATGACCAGCGCCAGGGGGGTGACGAAGGAACCGAGGATGGATACCTTGTATTTGCGTTCGAAGGCGATGAAAATGCCGACGATGGCCAGGCTGAAGAACGACAGGGATTCGTGGAGGTTGGTTATGGGGGTGTGCCCCGCCTCCAGGTAGCGGTCGATGGTGAACATGCAGTGTATGATGAATCCGCCGGAGATGACCCAGTGGGAGATGCGGCCGAGCACCTGGCGGGGTTTGAAGAGGTAGGCGAGGTACGCCAGGGTGGCCAGGAAATAGGCTCCCATGGTAAGTTTGAAGAGCAAGGCGTTCATGAAGTTTCCCTTTCCCTTATCCCGAGCTCTTCCAGGGTGAAGCCGGGCCCGAAGATGTCCGTCAGGATGTGGTCCAGAACGGATGGGGACCAGCTTTTCAGAAGCAGCGGCAGATCGCGGTCGAGCAAGGCATTGAAAAGCTCTTTATTGTATGCGGTGTTCCCCTTTTCCGTCAACAGCTTTTCACGGATTGCACCCAGGAGTTCCAGCGCGGTGCCGTATTCCCCGCCGTACCGCTCTGCCAGTTCGGCCCGGAGCCGGGCCGACAGGGCAGGGCTTTTGCCTCCCGTCGAGATGGTGATGAGCAGATCGCCCCGGCGGACGGTGGCGGGTGTGACGAAGGTTGAGCATTCGGGTGCGTCCACGATGTCGGCCAGTATTCCGCGGGCTGCTGCTTCCTCTGCTACGGCACGGTTGACAGCGGCATCACCGGTAGCCGCAAACACCAGAAAGGCGCCGTCCAGGTCGCCGTAGCGGTAGGGACGGGACTCGTGAACGATCCGGTTCTCCCGGCAAAGTTTCTCCAGTGCCGGGTCGAGGCACGGCGCGACGACGGTTATCCGTGATCCGGTTGCCAGAAGCGATTCGCATTTGCGGGCGGCAACCGCGCCGCCGCCGATGATGACGGTACGTCTCCCGGCGAGGACAAGATTGACCGGATAGTGCTGCATAATTGACTCCCCGATGGCACATGTTGCACGCTTTTCCGAAGCCGTTGACAGTTATAGCACCTCCGGGTGCAGTGGTGTCAACCAATTATCATCCGTTGCGACGGCGGGGGTGAGTAGCCTGTCCCCGCGCTTTAGCCCTTGATTTTTTCCCCCGTATGGTTAATATTGGAACAATCCATATTATGAGATTAAAGGAGAAACAGCGCATGGCCAGCGAAAAGGTAGGTACGTTCGGAGACGATAATTTTGACACTGAAGTGCTCCAGGCCGGGGTGCCGGTTCTGGTCGATTTCTGGGCGACCTGGTGTGCTCCCTGCAAGGCGATTGCGCCTTTGATCGATGCCATTGCCGAAGAATACGACGGGAAGGTGAAGGTCGGTAAGGTGAACGTGGATGACAATCCCGCAACCCCCGGCAAGTATGGAGTGCGCGGCATTCCGACCGTCATCCTGTTCAAGGATGGCAAGGTGGTCGACCAGGTGGTGGGGGCGGTCCCCAAGGCCCAGTTGGAAGCGCTCATCAAGAAATCCCTCTAGGGTAAAGGCTGCAAGCGTGAAATTTGCCAAGCTTTCCAGCAGTCTTGTCCCGGTCCTTGTGACGATGGCCCTCCTTTCACCCGCCATGGCCCACGCCATACTGCAGAAGGGTGACCCGGCCCCTCCCATCAAGGTGACGACGACGTCCGGCCAGCAGGTGACCCTCGCCAACTACCAGGGGAAGGTGCTGGTTATGGATTTCTTTGCAACCTGGTGTGTCCCCTGCAGGGATTCCATTCCCCATCTCGTGGGGCTCACCCGCAAGTTCGGCAAGCAGGGGATGCATGTCCTCGGCATGAGCGTGGACGAGGGGGGGGCCAAGATCGTCAGGGAGTTCGCCGCGAGCAAACAGCTCAACTATCCGGTTGCACTGGCCGACGAAGATCTGCAGACCGAGTATGGACTCCGTTCCGTACCGACCATTTTTGTCATCAGCAAGAAGGGGGTCGTGGCTGAGCGGTTCCAGGGATTCAACGAGGATATCGCCCGGAAGATGGATGCACTGATCGTGAAATTGCTTGCGGAATAGGTCCCGGGATACCGGGACGGGGAGAAGGGAAAGGCGGTGCCGAATCAGGTGCCGCCTTTTTTGTCGGTTGCAAGGTGGTGGTGGATAGTCCGGGCCAGTTCGCCGGTGATGCCCGGAACGCCGGCAAGTTCTTCTGCCGTCGCCGCGGTGATCCGCTTCAGGCTGCCGAAGTGCCTGAGGAGCGACTTTTTGCGGACGGTGCCGACGCCAGGTATTTCGTCGAGTTTTGACGTCAGGGATGCCTTGCTGCGGAGTGTCTTGTGGTACGTGATGGCGAAACGGTGGGCCTCGTCCCGGATCCGGGCCAGAAGCAGGAGGGGGGAGGAGTTCTGGCGAAGCACGACGGGGTTCTTCCTCCCCGGGAGAAAGACCCGCTCGTCGCTCCTGCGTATCTCGGTGGCCGCCATCTCCCGGTCTACCCTGCTTTTAGCCAGCGATGCGGCGGCCACGTCATCCACCCCGAGGTCACGAAGGACGGCGGTCAGTACGTTGAGCTGGCCGGGGCCGCCGTCGATGATGATGAGATCGGGGCGTTCCGCATCTTCCTGCTGGTGTCCGAATCGGCGGGAAAGAACTTCATGGAGCATGGCGAAGTCATTGGCACCGGAAACGGTTCTGATGCGGTAGCGACGGTAGTTGGCCTTGTCCGGCCTGCCGTCGGCAAAGGCGACACCGCTCCCCACAGCTTCTCCCCCCTGGAGGTTGGATATGTCGTAGCATTCAATCCGCCGGGGCGGGCGGGGGAGATGGAGGCGTTCCTGCAATTCAGCGAGAATTGTGCGGGAATCGGCGGCGCGCTGCTCTTTTTCCCGGGCGGAGGTTGCCGCGTTCTTCTCTGCGAGTCTCACCAGTTCCAGTTTGGTGCCGCGAAGAGGATGGGCGACCGCCACCCGTTTCCCCCGCTTCACTCCCAGGAATTCTGCAAATGCATCGCTTTCCGGCAGGGGGAGGGGGACGAGCAGTTCATCGGGGATCATCACCTCGCCGCTGTAGTACTCGCGAAGGAAGGAGGCGATTCCTTCGGCGTCGTCCAGTTCCCAGGCAAGTGAGTAGCTCCTGCTGCCGATAAGGCTGCCGCCGCGGATGAAGAGGAGGGAGAGTTCCATCCTGTTGCCGTCGCGGTGAAAACCGGTGACGTCCGTATCACCGGCGTGACTCACCATCTTCTGTTTTTCAACCGTCGTCCGAATAGCCTGGAGCAGGTCACGATACCGGGCTGCCGTTTCGTACTCCTCCTTGCCGGCCGCTGTCTCCATTCTCTGTCGGAACAGTCGGACCAGTTCGTTGCTTCTCCCCGACAGAAAGAGCGTGGCACCGTCCACGAGCGCTGCGTAATCCTGGGGGGAGATGAGTCCGTGACAGGGGGCCGAACATTGCCTGAGCTGGTGAAAGAGACAGGGGCGCCGGCGCCGTCGGCACGTCTCCAGCGGGTAGTGGCGCAGGGGGAATATCTTGTAGAGCTGCTTCAGCACTTCGCGGGCAGCGGCGGCCGATGCATAGGGTCCGAAGTAGCGGGCGCCGTCACGGGGGACTTTGCGCACGATGCCGAGGCGAGGGAATTCCTCGGTCGGGTCGAGACGGAGAGAGAAGTAGGTCTTGTCGTCCCGCAGGTTGAAGTTGTAGCGGGGGCGATACCGCTTGATAAGGGTGTTTTCAAGGATAAGCGCTTCATTCTCGGTGTCGGTGACGATTACCTGGATGTCCGCTACCCTCTCCATGAGAAAACGTATGTGGTACCGGGCATCGCGGGCGGCGGTGAAGTAAGAGCGAACCCTTTTTTTCAGTTCCCGGGCCTTGCCGACGTAGAGGACCTGGCCGTCCTTTCCCTTCATCAGGTAGACGCCCGGTGCGGATGGCAGATTGTCGATTCTGGTGCTGTCCAGCATCTGCCAAGTATAGCGGCATTACCTTCTCCTGCAAAGGGTTTTCCTGGTCGTGGCGGGCACTGGCAAGCTTTTGCCGGCTGACAATGAATTTTTCAGGTGATTTTACGTGGGGTTAGGAGGTGCTCAAGCCCGCATTCACCGTTGACAAGGCCTGTTTATGATGGTATGTATCCATAACAATTTTCTACCCACACGTCCAGTACCGGATTGGAAAGGTTAACCCCGTGGATTTCTTAAATATTTTCCGCGCTGCAGTCTGCAGATGCCTCGTGGGGGTTATGCTCGTAACCTCACTGTTCGCCAATCCCGTCCTCGCCCTCGATTCAGAAGATTCCCAGATTTTCATCACCGGCTTCAACGCCTACCAGAAAAGGGATTACCAGGGAGCCATCGACAAGATGTCCCTCGTGCTCCAGAAATACCCCGACACGCCGCTGCGCGACATGGCCATCTTCTGGCTGGCGCGGGCCAATTACAAGGCAGGCAACGAGAAGGATGCCGCCCGGTACATGGCCCAGTTCCTGCGCGAATATCCCGACAGCCCCCTCAAGGGGACCGTGGAGGACAGTCTGCTGCAGAGTGCAGCCCGCTACGAGAAGGGGGAACCGATCCTTGCGGCGGGACAGGATAACGCCGCGGCCGAAAAGCTGGCGGCCGCGAAGGCTGAGGCTGACCGCCAGGCGGCGAGGAAGGCGGAACTGGAGCGGCTGGCAGCACAGAAAGCCGAGGCAGATCGAGTGGCTGCCGAACAGGCAGCGGCATCACAGGCTGCCGCGGCGAAGCTCGCTGCAGACCAGGCGGCAGCGAAGGCCGCCCAGGAGAAGCTTGCTGCGGACCGTTTGGCTGCAGAGCAAGCTGCCGCTGCGCAGGCGGCAGCCCAGAAGCTGGCGGCTGAGAAAGCCGAGTCCGATCGTCTAGCCGCCCAGAAGGCTGCGGCAGCGAAACTTGCAGCCGAACAAGCAGCTGCCAGGGCTGCCCAGGAGAAGGCTGCTGCGGAAAAACTTGCTGCAGAGCAGGCCGCGGCCCAGAAACTTGCGGCTGAGAAAGCTGAATCCGAGCGGTTGGCAATGCAGAAAGCTGAAGCGGACCGGCTGGCGGCTGAAAATGCGGCTGCGGCGAAACTTGCGGCTGAACAGGCCGCTGCGAAGGCAGCCCAGGAACGGGCAGCAGCTGATAGATTGGCTGCAGAGCAGGCAGCAGCCCAGAAACTTGCGGCGGAAAAGGCCGAGGCAGAGCGCCAGGCGGCGAGGAAGGCGGAACTGGAGCGGCTGGCGGCACAGAAAGCGGAGGCAGATCGACTGGCTGCAGACCAGGCAGCAGCGAAGGCTGCCCAGGAGAAGCTTGCTGCGGACCGGTTGGCTGCAGAGCAAGCTGCCGCTGCGCAGGCGGCAGCCCAGAAGCTGGCGGCTGAGAAAGCCGAGTCCGAGCGTCTAGCCGCCCAGAAGGCTGCGGCAGCGAAACTTGCAGCCGAACAAGCAGCTGCCAGGGCTGCCCAGGAGAAGGCCGCTGCAGAAAAGGTTGCTCTGGCGGCGCCCGTGGTCACCGCTCCGGCCGTTGCGCCCGCTCCCCATTCCGACGCGATGCGCGAGAAAGCGATTGCCGAGTACAAGAACGTGATCGATCGCTACCCCGGCACAACAGCAGCTGTTTCGGCTGCAGCCAAGCTGAAAACCTTCGGGATCGTCTACCCGCAGGAAGCTGCCATCGCGGCGGCGCCTGCGGTCCGGCCGGGAGAGAAGGCCCAGATACTCACCCTCGAAGTAGACCAGTCTTCCGCCATGACATTCAACCTTCTCCCCATGGAGCAGAGTTCCGTGGTGGGGAAACGTGTCGTCATTCCGTTCGAAGTGTCAAACAGGGGTAACGGGATGGACAACTTTGCGTTCGAATCGGGATTCCCCGCCGAATTCAAGGCCCAGTTTACTTCTGCCGCCGACATGAACGTCCCCCTTGGCAGCACTCCCCAACTGGCGCCGGGGGAAAGCTTCCGGGGCGCTGTGGGGATCACCATTCCTTCGGGAGCCATCGACGGGCAGAAGATCAACTATCCGCTCCGCCTCAGTTCCCAGGCCACGCCGGAGGTATCCCAGACGCGCCAGGTCTCACTGGTTGCTTCAGCACCGCTTCTGCGGGCGGTCATCAAGGGGGACAAGGGCCTCATCCTGCCTGGAGAAAAGGTCGTCTACCGGATCGCCCTCCTCAATATCGGCACCTCTGCGGCACCCAGTGTGACCATGCGGCTCAATTATCCCCCCCAGTATGAGCCGGTAGATTTCGCCGCCGCGGGGTTCCGCAAGGATGTCAACGGTGTGCTGGAGCACGACCCGCTTCGCATCAATTCCGGTGAAAGCAAGGAATTCAACGTTGTCTTCAAGCTGAAAGAGGAAGCCATAGCCCGGCAGGAGCTGTTCCTCCGGTGTGACACCGTCAACAACGAACTCGACACCCGGGATTCGTTCATTTCCACGGCGTCCCTTGTCCAGGGGGTAAGTGGTGTCGCCGTGCGGACCACCGCGGGCAAAGTGGCGGTCATACCGGGGCAGACGGTTGCCATCCCTCTGGTGGTTACCAATACGGGGAATCTTACGGAAAATATCGCAGTCAGACTCGACCTGCCTGCGAACCTGCGGGGGACCCTCTTCCACGATCTGAACCGGGATGGTATCCGGCAGGTCAACGAGCCTGCCATCACCCGTACTCCCGCTCTTTCTCCCAAGGAAGAAGCATACCTGCTGCTGGAAGTGGCGACACCGTCGACCATGAGCGACGGTTCCGAGGCGCGCCTCGGCCTGGTCCTCGTGCCGGAGAGCGAACAGAGCAAACAGGCGGTGCTGAACGCCCTCGTCGTATTTACCCGGCCGGTGGTGGAGATGGTCATGTCGGGCAAGGGGGGCAAGCTGAAACCGGGAGACGTATCCTCCTTCGAGCTGACCGGAATCAACCGGGGGTCCCTCCTGGCCAGGGTAGTGGAGATGCGGAGCACCATGCCGGCGAACCTGGAACTGGTTACGTCGGAGCCCCCCGTTTCGGGTGGACAGGATGGGAATTACCTCTGGAGATTCGCCGAACTGGGTGCGGGGGAAAAGAAGGTGGTAAAGGTAACGTTCAAGGTTAAGCAGGGAATCGCAGTCGGCACCAGCATCCAGGTGAAGAATATCATAACCTATGAAGATCCTCTGGGGAACGGATACTGATGGAAACCAAACGGATAGTGTTCATGCTGATGCTGCTGGTGGCAGGAGCGCCGGCACTGGCCATTGCGGGGGACGAGTACAATCTCTATACTCCCCACAAGGTTGCGTCGGGGCAAGCCCCCTCTTCGCCGGAGGAAGGGGTTCTTACCAGGACCATCACCATCAGGCGCGGCGATACCCTCTGGGGGCTCTCCCGGAAATATACCGGTGCGGGCTCCTATTATCCCCAGATTCTTCCCTTCAACGTGATTGAAAACCCCGACCTCATTTATGCCGGGGCGAGCCTGCAGGTTCCCGTGGCACGGGGAACGTCCGCCGAGGCGTCTGTCAAACCGGTCAAGGCAGTACAACCGCCGAAGGGAACGAAAGCGACGAAGGCCCGGCATACGGCTACTGCTCGAAAGGAGAAGCAGCACGAGGGGGGCGAGAAGGCAGCCGCAGCCGTCCACACTCCTGCTATCGTTGCACCGGCTGTTCCAGCCGCCAGAACGGTTTCCCCTGCCGCAGCATCCGAAAGCGGGAGCCAGAGGGACTATCAGCGTGCCGTCACCATTTACAAGAAAGGGGAGTACCGGGAGGCCCTCGACGCCTTTGACGCGTTTCTGGCCCGTCACCCCGATTCTCCCCTCGCTCCCGACGCGACCCTTTACCGGGCGGACTGCTACATGAAGCTCTCCGAACGCTGACGACCGCCGCTCTTTCAGCGGCGGTCACGGCGGTTTCGCGGTAGTTCCGCCCCCTTGCATCTCCTTGCACCAGCCCCACCCTCGTTTATTCCCCTGTCCCCAGCACCTCATGCCGGAACCGTTCGATACCGATCTCCTCGATGATCCGTCCCAGACGCTGCTCCTGGGGCCAGTTCCTGTAGAGCTCGATGATGCGGGCGATGATTGCCAGCACCTCCTCCTCCCCCGGTACGTTGTCCACGAGCAGATCTCCCAGGCGGGGACGTGCGCCGGCATTCCCCCCCACCATGATACGCCACCCCTTGGGGGTGCCCATCACGCCGATGTCCTTCACCGCCGTTTCGGCGCAGGAGACCATGCAGCCGGAAACCCCCATCTTCATCTTGTTGGGGAGCTGCATGGCATGATAGATGGCGTCGATCTTCAGACCGAGGGAGACGGAATCCTGGACACCCCGCTTGCACCAGGTGGTGCCGGGGCAGATCCTCACGCTCCGGACGCAGAGGCCGATGGCTGCCCCCGGTTGCTGGTCCAGCTCGGACCAGATGTCATCCAGATCCTCCTCCCGGATTCCGAACAGCGCGATGCGCTGGGCCGAGGTGAGTTTCAGTTCCTTGATACCGTATTTGTCTGCCACGTCGCAGATCTTGCGCAGTTCCTCTGTTGTGGTAATCCCTCCCGGGATGTGGGGGGCAATGGCATAGGTCTCGCGATCCCGCTGCAGTATCGCTCCCTTGGCGACGATATCCTTTTTCATGGCTGCTCCTCTTCAATTTGTGGAAAATGTGTGTCGGGGAATGGTTGGTGAAATGTAGCGAGCTGTCATTCTTCAATCCGGCTCGTATCAGCGGTTATGAAACGGGTGCAGAGAAAGCAGAAGCCTGCAGCAAGAGCGATTGCAACCGGCGTCACCAGCAGGGCGCTACGCAGGCCCCACCGATCGGAGAGCCATCCGAGCAGGGTCGGCGACACGGCGTCTCCCAGGGCGTGGATGAAGAATATATTGACAGCGAAGGCCATGGCACGGATTGCGGGTGGAGTAACGTTGACAATGACCGTGTTGAGGGGGCCGGTATTGAGAAAGAGGAAGAACTCGGCGCAGAACGTGGCGGCCAGGCAGCTGGTCAGGGAAGGGGTGAGGATGGCGTAGGCGGCCACAGGGGTCCCGATCAGGAAACCCCATCCCGAAACCAGCAGATAACCCTTGGGAGTTCTTGCCTGGCAGCGGTCTCCGAGCCAGCCTCCCGCCAGGGTGCCGGTAATGCCCGCTAGGACGGTGATCCCGCCGAAGAGGGTGTTTGCCTTTGCCACATCCAGGCTGTGCATGCGGCAGAGGAAAGTGGGAAGCCACTGGGCAAGGCCGCCGAGGGCAAAGGTCATGGCGGTCATGGCCAGTGTGTTGGTGACGAAGGAACGATTGGAGAAGAGGGAAGTGTAGTTTCGTTCTACAGCTTCAGACTCTGGCGAGTTAGTCATGGCGCCGCGGGCCGGCTCGTCGAGGAACCAGACCGGCAGCGCGAGTAGTATCCCCGGCATCCCGACGAGGAGGAAGGCGGTCTTCCACCCCAGGTGCTGGCCGATGAGGCCGCCGAGGAGATAGCCGAGGGCGCTCCCGACCGGGATGGCGAGGTAGAAGTAGGCGAGTATCCGGCCGCGCCGCTCCTTGGGAAAATAGTCTGCCAGAAGTCCCGGGGAAACGGTCCCGAAGCTCGCCTCACCGATACCCACAGCGGTGCGGGCGGCCAGCAGGGTCCGATAGCCGACGGCCACTCCGGCCCCGACGGTTGCGATGCTCCAGATGGCAAGCCCTCCGGCGGCGAGTCTGACCCGGTTCCACCGGTCCCCCAGCCATCCCATGAACGGTGCCGCTACCATGTAGCAGACCATGAAGGCGCTTCCCAGGAGACCGAGGGCGGTGTCGGAGAGGTTCAGATCTGCTTTGATCAGGGGGAAAACGGCATAGAGCACCTGCCGGTCGATGTAGTTGAGGAGGTTGACCGCCAGGAGCAGCGCCAGGGCATAACGGGGGGAAGAGGTTGTCTGTTGTCGGTTCATGACATGTCAGTTCCGCAGGGAAACGCTGCGCCTTCCCCTACAGCTTCTCCTCCACGGACCGGACCTTGCCGGCCATGGTATGGGCGGTCTTGTCGCGCCGGTCGTCGATCTTGATCAGGGTGGAGACCCGCACGGCCCCGGCGGTGAAGACCGACTCCTGCATCTGCCGGATGACCCGGAGAATGTCGTCTAGGTCCCCTTCCAGGATGGTCCCCATGGGGGTGAGCTGGTGGCTTATTCCCGACGCGCGAACGATCCTGAGGCACCCCGCCACGTAGCGGGAGACCCCGGTGTCGGCGGTGCCAAGGGGGGTTATGCTCACTTCGACGATGGCCATGTCAGTCTCCCTTTACTGGCGGTATTTCTCGCAGGGGCCGGTCCGTGACCCGGGTGGCGGGTCGGTGACCGTATAGATGGTGCAGACCCCGTGGTCGTTCTGGACGCACTCCAGGAACGTACAGACCAGGTAGGCCCGGTCGGCGGGGCGGCTGAGAAGCTGGTCGAGTTTTTCGGCCACGTCGGGGTGGCTGCCGATGGTTACGGCTGCCTGCTGGCGTTTCTTTTCCATAGGGACCTCCCGCTCCGGTTCCGGTCGTATTGTAGTACCAGAAACGGGGACGGTTTGCCATGCAAAAATCGGGCTGCGGATCCTCGTTGCACATACCCGGTGACGGCAGGGGGTGGGGGCTCTCCTTCCGCAAAGAGTCAAGCGTCACAGTCAATCGTTCAAACAGGCCAAACCCTTTATGCCGAATCTTTCCCAGGAACAGGCGAATGGCATTTCCATGCAGGACTCTTTTCTCCAGGAGAGCCCCCCAACCTGCCGCTCGCTGGCTTGGTGCTAACGTAGCGCCAGTTCCTGCTCCTCCAGTTTCTTGATCCGGTCCCTCAACTCCGCCGCGGTTTCGAAGTTCAACTCCTTGGCGGCGGCCAGCATCTCCTTGCGCAGCTTCTTCACCAGCTTCGGGATGTCCTGCAGGGGGACGTACTCCGTGCGGGGTTCGGCGGCGACGGGAATGGTGTAGTAGTCGTGCTCTTCCAGGGATTCCAGGATGGAACTGAATCCCTTCCTGATGCTCTGGGGGGTGATGCCATGCTCCTGGTTGAATGCCAGCTGCAGTTCGCGGCGCCTGGTGGTTTCGCCGATGCATGCCTTCATGGAATCGGTGACGGTGTCGGCGTACATGATAACCCGGCCGGCGACGTTGCGGGCGGCTCGGCCGCAGGTCTGGATGAGGGAGCGGGCGGAGCGGAGGAACCCTTCCTTGTCGGCGTCGAGGATTGCCACGAGGGATACTTCGGGGATGTCGAGCCCTTCCCGGAGCAGGTTAATCCCGACGAGCACGTCGAACTCACCCAGCCGCAGGTCGCGAATGATCTGCATCCGCTGGATGGTGTCGATGTCCGAATGGAGGTATTTTGCCTTGATGCCCAGCTCCCGGTAGTAGTCGGTGAGCTCTTCCGCCATCCGTTTCGTCAGGGTGGTGACCAGCACGCGTTCACCCCGGGCCACCGTCTCCCGTACCTGGTGGAGAAGGTCATCCACTTGGCCGGAGGCGGGGCGTACCTCGATTTCCGGGTCCACCAGCCCGGTGGGGCGGATAACCTGTTCCACGATGGCTCCTTCCGCCTGCCTGAGTTCGAAGTCGGCGGGAGTGGCGGAGACGTAAACCGTCTGGTTGAGCTTGGCGGTGAACTCCTGGAAATTGAGGGGACGGTTGTCGAGGGCCGAGGGGAGGCGGAAACCGTAGTTGACGAGGGTTTCCTTGCGGGAGCGGTCCCCCCGGTACATCCCCCCCACCTGGGGAACGGTGATGTGAGACTCGTCGATGAAGAGGAGGAAGTCTCGGGGAAAGTAGTCGATGAGGGTGTAGGGGGGCTCACCCTCATTCCGGCCGTCGAAGTGGCGGGAGTAGTTTTCGATCCCCTGGCAGAATCCCATCTCCTCCATCATCTCGATGTCGAAAAAGGTCCGTTGCTCGATCCGTTGGGCCTCCACCAGCATGTTCTGTGACGTGAACCAGCGGATCCGTTCCTCAAGTTCGATGCGGATCTGCCCGATGGCACGTTCCATGGTTTCCCGGGTCGCTACGTAGTGGGAGGCGGGGTAGATGGCGCATTTGGGGAGGCGCTGCATGACCTGTCCCCGCAGGGGGTCGATCTCGCTGATAGCTTCCACCGTGTCGCCGAAGAACTCGATGCGAAGTGCCCGCTCGTCATTGTGGGCCGGGAAAATCTCCACACTGTCACCCCTGACCCGGAAGGTGCCCCGGTGAAAATCGATGTCGTTACGCTCGTACTGAATCTCCACGAGCTTCCTGAGCAGGTCGTCCCGCCCCACGTCGTCCCCCTGGTGGAAGAAGATGTGCATCTCCTGGTACGCCGCAGGGGAACCGATGCCGTAGATGCAGGAGACCGATGCGACGATAATGACATCCCGGCGGGTGAGAAGGCTGCGGGTGGCGGAATGACGGAGCTTGTCGATCTCGTCGTTGATGGAGGAATCCTTCTCGATGAAGGTGTCGGTGGTGGGGAGGTACGCTTCGGGCTGGTAGTAGTCGTAGTAGGAGACGAAGTACTCCACGGCGTTATCGGGGAACAGCTCCTTGAATTCCCCGTAGAGCTGGGCTGCCAGGGTCTTGTTGGGGGCGAGGACAAGGGACGGCCGGTTAGTCCGGGCGATGACGTTGGCCATGGTGAAGGTTTTACCCGACCCGGTGACACCAAGGAGTACCTGGTGCCGGTCCTCGCGGAGAACGCCGTCAACGAGCTCGTCGATGGCGCGGGGCTGGTCGCCCCGGGGGGTGTGGTCGCTGACCAGTGAGAAGGTGTCCATGGGATGGATAGTACCATGCCCTGCGGTCCTTTGCATGGAGAAATGCGTTCGTCACGGGTCAGGTGGAGATTGCGGAACACTTGATTTTTTTCGTTGCCGGTGCGATACTCTGGGCAAATTCGGAACGTTGCGGAGGTTGTATGTTTGGCTTTGGGATGCCGGAACTGATTGTCATCCTTGTTATTGTCCTGGTCGTTTTTGGTGCAGGGCGTCTTCCTGAAATCGGCGGCGCATTGGGGAAGAGTATCCGGAATTTCAAACGGGCTTCGGATGGCAAGGACGAGATTGAAATCAAGCCGAAAAAGGATGGTGACCCGAAAAAAGAGGAGTAGTTTTTTCGGTATTGTTGCAGTGCATAGGTCCAAAGAGCACTTCTCCCGTTATCTCTCCGTTTTGACCCTCCCTGGCTGCCAGGTTGACGGG
Organism: Geomobilimonas luticola; assembly: GCF_018476905.1. Classification (GTDB taxonomy): domain Bacteria; phylum Desulfobacterota; class Desulfuromonadia; order Geobacterales; family Geobacteraceae; genus Geomobilimonas; species Geomobilimonas luticola. The sequence continues at coordinate 221,945 of NZ_JAHCVK010000003.1, read as the reverse complement.
GTACCTGGAAGTTATTAATTAACAAATTGTATGGTTGTTCTCCTCCCGAAACTGTCGTCAGGGCACCGCGCGGCGTGGAAAGTGCCTTGGAAAGCGCCTGCGTCGCAGTGGTGCTGGCGAATTGCCTTGAAAAACAGTCCGCGACTGATATACTTGCCTCGATTATTCCCATCGACGGCGCTCTGCCGTTATCTTGTCCCGTTTAGCCGAAGTGTTTAATGAACAATTTCATCCCCATACGCCAGCACTTGGCGTTTCCGGGGAGGATGTCCGATATCGTGGCTGCTGGAGGTCTGCGTGGAGTTCGCGTGCTGCTGGACGAAAAAGGAACTCGCCCCGGAGGAGTGTCCCAATATTGCCGAGGGGGAAGAGGAACTGTACAGCGTCCACCGGCGTCGGGTTATGGAAAAGTGTCTTGATTGCCCGCTCTTTGCCAATGACCTGCTTCGTTTCAAGGAGTCCGGTCACCCCCTGGCCGAAATTTTTTCCATTGTGGTCAGTGAATTCCTCGACCAGAAGTCCCAGCTTCAGTCACTGGGGGGGTTCCTCTCCAGCAAGACCCGGGAAATAAAATTCCTCCACGAACTGAGCCTGGTTCTGCAGACATCCGTCGATCTGGACGAAGTGCTGTCGGTGGCCATGACTGCCATAACCGCAGGCAAGGGGTTCGGCATGAACCGGGCCTTTCTCCTGATGACCGACAAGGAGCGGCAGGCGTTACGGGGGTATCTGGGGGTCGGACCGCGTACCATGGAAGAGGCGTGGCATATCTGGGAGGATGTCAACCGCTCCAATCTGACCTTGCGGGATATGGCCCGCCTGTTCCAGAAGAACAAGCTATCGTCGGAGAAGGTGAAATTCAACGACATTCTCGAACGGCTAAGCGTTCCCTTGAGAGATCAACAGCATGTCTTCAACCGGGCATTGCGGGAACGGAAACCGATCCTCGTGGAGAACGCTTTTTCCAACCCGGACATCGATCCGGACCTGGCGCAACTGCTGGGGGTGGACAGCTTCCTTATCATGCCCCTGATTTCCCGGCATCGGCGCATCGGACTCATCATCGCGGACAACTGCATTACCCGGAAGCCGATCACGAGCCAGGACCTGCAATCCATGGAAACCTTTGCCTTTCCCGTAGCCTTCGCCCTTGAACGCGCCTTCCTCTACGAGCGTTTGCAGGAGGAGATCGACAAGCTTACCGTTGTCAATATCAAGCTCAAAGAACAGCAGGAGCTGATTGTCAAGATGGAGAAGATGGCCCTGGTGGGGCGGATTACGTCCAGCATCGCCCATTCCATCCGCAATCCGCTCATGATTATCGGCGGTTTCGCCCGGTCTCTTCTCAAGAACATGGAGCAGGATGATAGCAAGCGGGACTACCTGGAAACCATTGTCCACGAAGCGAAACAGCTGGAGGGGGTGCTCGAGGAGGTTCTCACCTATTCGGAATCGCTCTATCCCGCTCTGGATGCCTGGGACATCAATCAGCTTATCAGCGGGGTCAGAGATGACCTTGCAGGACACCTTGCCCGGCGCGGCGTCACCTGTATGCTGGAACTGGCGCCGGAACTCCCCAAGGTATCCATCGACTACCGGCAGATATCTTACTGCATAAAGACCATCATCACCAGTGCCCTCGAAACCGCCACTGCGGAGGGAGAAATTGTGATCCGGACCTGGCGCGATGACGGGGTAGTGGTGGTGAAGATTTCAGACAACGGCACGCCCCTTTCCCCGGAGATGGTGGAAACCCTCACCACCCCATTCATGGTAACCCAGAACCTGGGGACGGGCGTCGGCCTGCCGCTCTGCAAAACCATCCTGGAAAAGCACGGTTCACCGTTTATCATCGAAAGCTCTCCCGAAGGGGGAACGCACTATATCATCAGACTGCCGATCAAGGAGGAGATGTGACATGGCACGATTACTCGTGGTGGACGATGAAAGCAGCATCCGGCTGCTCTACTCCCAGGAACTGGCAGATGCGGGGTACGACGTGGTGACTGCCGGCAGCGCAGCGGAGGCGGCAGCGCTGCTGGAGGGGAGCGAGTTCGACCTCGTGGTGCTCGACATCAAGCTGAAGAACGAAAGCGGTCTCGACCTCCTGCAAAAGATTGTCAAGGAGCGGCACGAGATGCCGGTCATCCTCTGTACCGCCTTCTCCTGTTACAAGGACGATTTTTCCGCCTGGCTTGCCGACGGCTACGTGGTAAAATCGAGCGATCTGCACGAACTGAAAGAAGAGATTCGCAAGGTGCTGGACAAGAAAAGCAGGTAAAAGAAACAGGTAAAGGTAGAGGTAAAGGTAAAGAGAGAGAAATGGCAGGTTTGTTACTTTACCTCTACCTGTGAGCAGCGCGAACGCATGCCTTTCCACGATGTTTCACCTGATATTTACATGACAAAGGAGTCTATGCCATGAAAGCCGTGATAATGGCGGGGGGCTTCGGCACCCGCATCCAGCCCCTGACCAACAGTCTGCCGAAACCCATGGTCCCGCTGCTCAACCGCCCCATGATGCTCCACATAGTTGAACTGCTGAAGAAGTACGAAATCACGGACCTGGTGATGCTCCTCTACCACCAGCCCCACATAATCAAGAATTTCTTCCGGGACGGCACCGATTTCGGCGTCAAGATCACCTATGTAACCCCCCTGGAGGACATGGGGACGGCAGGTGCGGTCAAATGCGCCGAAAAGTACCTGGATGACCGCTTCCTCATCATCAGTGGCGACCTGTTGACCGACTTCAACCTGCAAAAGGTGATGGATTTCCATGAGCACAACAAGGCCCTGGCGACCATCACCCTCACGTCAGTGAAGGATCCCCTGCAGTTCGGCGTCGTCGTCACCGACAAGGAGCACCGGATCACCCAGTTTCTGGAAAAGCCGGGGTGGGGAGAGGTGATCTCCGACACCATCAACACCGGCATCTATGTGCTGGAGCCGGAGATTTTCAACTACATCCCCGAGGGGGAGAACTTCGACTTTTCCCAGGACCTGTTTCCGAAACTGCTGGAGAACCGGGAACCACTGTTCGGCTTCACCGCCAAGGGGTACTGGCGGGATATCGGCAATACCGACTCCTATCGCGAGGCACACCACGACATCTTCAAAGGGCGGATCAATGTCAGGATCGATGAGCCGAAACAGGATTTCGTCGGTCGCGACCTGCGCCTCGGGGCCGATGTCCGCCTGGCCGATCCGTCCCATCTTCAGGGGACCGTGGTTATCGGCGACAACTCCCAGATCCTCGGCGAGGCCCATATCAAGGATTCGGTGATCGGCCGCAACTGCACCATCGAGCCGGGGGCCAAGCTCAACCGCTGCGTGATCTGGGACAACGTGTACATCAAGAAGGGGACACGTCTGAATGATTGCGTCATCTGCAATAACGTCCGGGTCGGTCAGAGTGTCGTCATTGACGAGGGGGTCATCATCGCAGAAGAGACCTCCATCGGCGAGGAAGTGTACATCAAGCAGGACGTGAAGGTCTGGCCGCGCAAGGTGATCGAGGCGGGGGCCATCGTCACCGCCAACCTCATATGGGGGGAAAAGTGGAAGAAGTCCCTCTTCGAAGGGGCGATGATCAAGGGGCTCACCAACGTGGAGCTGACCCCGGAGTTCGTGGCCAAGCTCGGATGCGCCTACGGCACGTCGTTCCCCAAGGGGGGGTTCGTGCTCGCCGGCCGCGATGCGTACCTCGCCTCGCGCATGCTCAAGCGGAGCTTCATCGGCGGCATCCTTTCCGCCGGCGTCAATGTGCGGGACCTGCTGATGACGCCGTTGCCCATCGTCCGTTACAAGCTGAAGACCTTCGGCGAACTGGGGGGGGTCTACTTCCGGCAGGCGGCCGACGATCCGGCGTCCACCGAGATCATCTTCCTCGACAGCGATGGTCTCGATTTTTCCAGTTCCATGGGGAAAAACACCGAACGGGTCTTTTTCAAGGAAAATTTCCGTCGTGCCCACCATACGGAACCGGGGCGGATCACCGAGCTGCCGCAGGTCGTCGACTTCTACCGCGAAGGGATAACCCGGGGGCTCGACCAGGCAGGCATCCGGAAGGGGAAATTCAAGATCGTCATCGACTTCAACCATTCGCCGGCGGGCCAGGTGTTTCCCCCCATTCTCAATGACCTGGGGATCGAGGTCATCAGCCTTAATGCCTATGTGGACGAGGAGCGGGGCTCCAAGACCACCGAAGAACGTCCCGTCGGGCTTCAGCAGCTGGCCAAGATCGTTGCCACCCTGGAGGCCAATGCGGGGATCTGGCTCAGTCCCTGTGCGGAGATGATTACCCTGGTTGACGAGCAGGGGGCCATTTACGAGGGGTCCGGGTTGCTGGAGCTGTTCGTTGCCCTGACGCTCAAGGCGGGCCAGAAGGGAACCTTCGCGGTGCCGGTTCATGCCCCCTCCACCGTGGAGATCATGGCCCAGGAGCGCGGGTGCGCCGTGGTCAGGACCAAGAGCAGCGAGCGGGCCATGATCGAGGCGACCCTTTCGCCCGAAGCGGTCATGGCCGGGTCCATGGATGGCCGGTTCGCGTTTCCCAAGTTCCAGGCTGCCTTCGACGGCATGTTCGCCATCGGCAAGGCGATCGAACTCCTGGCAGCGGTCGGCAAACCCCTTTCCCATATTCTGGCCGATGTCCCGCGGCGAGCCTTTCTCCAGACCTCCGTCCCCTGCGTTTTCGAACTGAAGGGGGGGATCATGCGCAAGATGAGCGAGGACAGCCTGGACAAGGAAGCCTCCTTCATCGACGGCATCAAGGTGCATTTCGGACAGGACTGGGCGCTGGTTCTGCCGGACCAGTATCTGCCGGTGGTGCACATCGTAGCCGAGGCCAAGGAGCCGAAGGCGGCGCAGAAACTGCTGGATGAATACAAGAAAAAGGTCGAGAAGTGGAAGAAGGAACTTTAACCGTAGTTCAATGTTCCGGGTTCAACGTTCAACGCTCCACATCCTTTTCCCTGGCTGACGTCGAACCTCGAACGGGATTGCCATGGCCGAGCCCCTTTCCATAGTCTTTCTCTGGCATATGCACCAGCCTTACTACAAGGAGCCGGTCCGGGGGGAGTATCTCCTCCCCTGGACCTACCTCCATGCGGTCAAGGACTACTACGACATGGCCGCCATCGTGGCGGAGACGCCGGGGGCAAAGGTCGTCTTCAACCTGGTGCCGTCGCTTCTGGAGCAGATTCGGGATTATGCCGGCGGAACCGCGGTCGATCCCTTTCTGGTACGGGGTAAGATGGCGCCGGCCGAGATGGCCGAAGAGGACCGGCTCTTTCTCCTGGAGAACTTTTTTTCCGCCAATCGCCAGCGGATGATAGAACCCTATCCCCGGTATCTGGAGCTGCTCTACCTGGCGGGGGACGGTGCCGCAACGAGACTCTCCGACCGGTTGCGTCACTTCCGGGAACAGGAACTCCTCGACCTGCAGGTCTGGTTTTTCCTCGCCTGGACCGGCGAGGCAGCCCGCCGTCGTTACCCCGCCCTGCAGAGACTGGTGGACAAGGGGAGGCATTTCAGCCCGGCGGACAAGGCGCTCCTGTTTGCGACACACCGGGAGATACTCAACGAGATCATCCCGCTCTACCGGCGCCTGCACGAGGAAGGGAAAGCCGAGCTGGCGGTCTCCCCCTATTTCCATCCGATCCTGCCGCTTCTCTGCGACATGAAAAGCGCCCAGACGGCCATGCCGAGGGTGACTCTCCCTTCACAGCCCTATCGCTATCCCGAAGATGCCCGTGCCCAGGTGACCGGAGGGATCGCCTACTTCAGGGATACCTTCGGATTCGAGCCGACCGGCATGTGGCCGTCGGAGGGTTCAGTGAGCGACGAGGCCCTCACCATCATTGCCGAAAGCGGTCTGAAATGGGCCGCCACCGATGAAGGTGTGCTCGTGCACACGCTTGCCGGCGGTCTTGGTCAGGGAAGGGAGAACCTCTATCAGCCCTATGCCTTCCAGTCGGGAGAGCGGCGGCTGGGACTCTTCTTCCGGGACCATGCCCTCTCCGACCTGATCGGGTTTACCTACTCCCAGTGGGATGCTGCACGGGCAGCGGGGGATTTCGTCGGCAGGCTGCTCGATTTGCGCCAGCGGGCTCCCCACGCCCGGGTCGTGCCGGTCATCCTGGACGGCGAGAACGCCTGGGAGTATTACCCCGACAATGGCCACCCTTTCCTTCCCCGGCTGTACGGGGCAATTGCCGCCGAAAAGGGGCTGCAGCTGGCAACCTTCAGTGAGATCCTCGAACGGTCGGCGCCCCGGCAGGTGCTCCAGCACATTTATCCCGGCTCCTGGATCAATGCCAACTACGGAATCTGGGTCGGCCACCCGGAGGAGAACCTGGGATGGGATTACCTTGCGCGAGCCCGGGCCGCGGCAGTGGAGTTGGATGACGAGATGGCGAACCTGCTGTCGGCCGGAGGAGGAGCCCTCGACCCTTCCGCGACGGTCGATGACCGGCGCCGGCAACTCTGCCGGGCTCTTTATGCAGCGGAGGGGAGCGACTGGTTCTGGTGGTACGGCGATGACCACTTTTCTCCCCACAGCGACCGTTTCGATGCGCTGTTCCGGAAATACCTGATACACGTCTACACCCTGCTCGGCAAGGAAATCCCCCGTGAACTGTACCAGCCGATAAAGCAGAAAAGCCCGGCCGGTTTCGTGCGGGAGCCGGCGGCTCTCATTACCCCCATCGTCAACGGACTGGTGGCGGACTATTTCGAGTGGCTGGCAGCCGGTCTCTACGACCTGACCAAGCAGGCCTCGGCCATGCACGCCGCGGAAAGCCTCCTGCAGTCGTTTTTCTACGGCTTCGACCGCACTAACCTCTACTTCAGGATCGACGGAGTCTCCTCTCTCGACCGCTCCCTCCATGCAGGGGACAGCCTCGGTATCCACCTCCTTACCGAGCGGGAATGGCGGGTCACCATGGATATGGGGGGTGGTGAGGCGAAGTTGCAGTGCAAAGAGGATGGGGGATGGGCAGATACCGGCATTACCTGTGTCTGGAAAATTGCCCGGGTCTGCGAGATCGCGATTCCCGTCGATGCCATCAAGCTGGCGCCGGGGGGGAAGCTGTTCGCCTATCTTACCCTGGTTCGCGGTCGGGAAGAGGTGGGGCGCTGGCCGACGGATGCCCCCATGGTGCTGAAGTACGCGGGGCCGGACATAGAACTTGAAAACTGGCTGATATAGTTCATTGTGTGGTAGGAAACTGAAAAAAGAGGATACATTTCATGTCCGAACTGCGCTGGGACCCCCTGAAACTTCACTGGGTGATTATTGCAACGGAACGGGGGCGCCGTCCCCGGGACTTCCCCGTGGAGGCCGAAGCCGGTGTCCAGACCAGCTGTCCCTTCTGTTACGGCAACGAGGACAAGACCCCCCGGGAAATCTTCGCCATCCGTCCTTCAGGGGCACCCAACACGGCAAACTGGCAGGTGCGGGTCGTCCCGAACAAGTATCCGGCACTGCGGGTGGAGGGGGAACTGAAGAGCCGCGGTTACGGCCCCTATGACGTCATGGACGGGATCGGTGCCCATGAGATCATCATCGAGACGCCGGACCATGATCGGGGACTGGCTGACCTGGCCCCTGCGGAGATAACCAACGTGCTCAAGGCGTACCGCGCCCGCTTTCTCGACCTGCGTCAGGACAGGCGGCTTCGCTACATGGTGCTGTTCAAGAATCACGGTACCCGGGCCGGCGCGACCCTTTCCCATGCCCACAGCCAGCTCATCGCCGTACCCCTCACACCGCCGGTGGCGGCGACCGAACTCCGGATCTGCCGTGAATTTTACGATGCCAAGGATCGGTGCATCTTCTGCGACCTCATCGATTTTGAAATCTCCTGCGGTGACCGGATCGTGCGGGAGTTCGCCAATTACGTCATCATGACCCCCTATGCCTCCTGTTTCCCCTTCGAACTCCGGCTCTACCCCAAGCGCCACTCCCATGATTTCGCCCTGCTCGGGGACGGAGATCTGGCGGAGCTTGCGGTAGCCATGAAGGAGATGCTCTTTCGCCTCAAAACGGTTCTCAAGGACCCTCCCTACAACTTCATTCTCCACACGGCACCACCGACCCAGGACCGGCTGGGAAAGCCGAATTACTGGACCTCAATCGAGTATGACTATCACTGGCACATCGAACTGGTGCCGCGACTTACCCAGATTGCCGGCTTCGAATGGGGGACCGGCTTTTTCATCAACCCGACGTCGCCGGAGGATGCGGCGACTTTTCTCCGGGATGCGGAGGTCTGAAACCCGGTGCAGGTGTTCCCCGGAGAATCTGCGGCTACCTTTGTCCGCACGTGTGTGAGGCTGTGCAATGAAGATTCTGTTTGTCGCTTCTGAAGTGGCTCCCTTTGCCAAGACCGGCGGACTGGCGGATGTCACCGGTTCGCTCCCCGTTGCCCTCAAGGGTCTGGGGCACGATGTCCGCATCATCCTTCCCCTGTACAAAACCGTTGGTGAAGGACCGTTTCCCATCCACAAGGGGCGCAAGAGCGTCGAGATCCCCCTGGGCGGGAGCACCCACAAGGGATTTCTCCGGCAGAGCACTTCTGCCGATATCCCGGTCTACCTGTTGGAAAACAGGGGGTTTTTTCATCGTGACCATCTGTATGGAACGCCGGCTGGCGACTATCCGGACAATCACCAGCGCTTCGCCTTTTTTTGCCGGGGGATACTCGACCTGCTGAAAAGGATGGATTTTCGTCCCGACATACTCCATTGTCACGACTGGCAGACAGCCCTGGTTCCCGTCCTGCTCCGGTATGAACACCGGGAAGACCCGTTTTTCATGAACACGGCGACCGTTTTTACCATCCATAACCTTGCCTATCAGGGGCTGTTTCCCAAGACATCCCTGGCGGAAATGGGACTCGACTGGTCGTACTTCACCATTGACCGGCTGGAGTTCTATGACCAGGTGAATCTCATGAAGGGGGGGATCCTGGCAGCAGACCTGGTCACGACCGTCTCTCCCACCTACTGCAATGAAATCCTTTCCGTTGAACAGGGGTGCGGGCTGGAGGGGGTGCTGGCGGAGCGTCGAGACGATCTGTATGGTGTCCTCAACGGCCTTGACCCTGACGAGTGGGACCCGGCAACCGATCGGCACATCTTCAAGACCTACACGTCCGCGGCATTGGCGGCGAAGACGGCAAACAAGAAGGGTCTGCAGAAGCGTCTCGGTCTGGAGGAGGTGCCGGATATTCCCCTTGTCGGCATGGTGACAAGGCTGGCGTCCCAGAAAGGTATTGACCTGCTGGTGGAACTCCTCCCCCGCCTTGCAGCGGAAAAAGTGCAGTTTGTACTGCTCGGCGCGGGTGACGAATCCTATCACCGGCTGTTTGCAGATTTCAAGGCGAGGGGTGCCGGCAATATCTCGCTCAATATCGGCTACGACTCCGCTTGTGCCCGGCAGATATATGCCGGAAGCGATATCTTCCTCATGCCGTCCCACTACGAGCCGTGCGGTCTCGGTCAGCTGATAGCGCTCCGCTATGGGGCGGTGCCGGTGGTGAGAAAAACCGGCGGCCTGGCGGACACGGTGTTCGATGGAAGGGACGGGGTGCGGGAGCCCAACGGGTTCAGCTTTGATGATTTTACCTCGGAAGCGCTCTGGGAGACTCTTCAGCGGGCGCTACAGGCTTACCGGCAGCGGGATGCCTGGAAAAAAATGGTCCGGCGCGGCATGAACAGGGATTACTCCTGGCTGCAGTCGGCCGCCGAGTACGAGCGGCTCTATCGCAATGCACTGGCTACAAAGAGGTTATGAGACATGACGATTGAAAAGGATGACTTGGCGGAACTGGAGAAGGAAGTCAGAAAGCTTCTCGATGACAACCGGAAATTCCTCGAACGGGTGCTGGATGATGATTTTGAGCCGGAGGAGACTGTTGACGATGAGGGGCCGGAGGTGGCCGAGGAGTTGTAGTGCCGCGGGACTGTCATTACCGCGAAAACGCGAAGGAACCACCGGAGAGCCTTTCTCCGCAAAGTTTTTTAGTCCAATAAGAAAGCCCCCGGTCGAAACTCCGGGGGCTTTCTTATGTTCAGTGTATTGTAGGGGGGTCAGTGTTTCGGGATGGTTCCGGACCCCTCGCTCGTGACGTCGTGACCACCCGCCATGTGGCAGTCGCTGCAGTTGGTCTTGTACAGTTCGTCGCCGATATCTACCGGATGAACGAAGTTTTTGACCTGGGTGCCGGCGGGGATGTTCTCCTGCTTCTGATCGAGGACCGTGTGGCAGAGGTTGCAGTCCTTGGAGATGACCTTGCCCTCAGGTGACTTGTGTTTGCCGTCATGGCAGCGGAAGCATCCCGGCGAATAGAAATGGCCGATGTGGTTCGGGTAGGTGCTCCACGATACCTTCATGGCGGGGAAGAAGTTCCGGTTGTAGATTTCCTGGATCTCGACAGTCGCTTTCTTGATGGCTGCCGCCTTCCCCTTGGCTACGGCGGGGTAGTTCTTCTCGTAATATTCGGGAATCCCTTTGGAAATGGATGTCATAGCCTCACTGGAGGTCTTGTAGGGCTTGCTCAGCAACTCCACGGCAACCTTCTTGATAAAGGGAAGCGACTGGTCGATGTGCCCGGAGACGAAATTCTCGTCCATCTCCTGGCTCGGCGAGCGGTAGATGTGGGTCGGTCTGTTGTGGCAGTCGGTGCAGTCCATCAAGCGTTTTTCCCCCTTGGTGACCTCATCCTTGGTCAGGGGTTTATCGGTGTCCATGTATTCGGTGATCTTGCCATCTTTCCCCATGACCGCGATGTAGGGAATGTCGAAACGTTTCTTGTCGCGGGCGATATACTTGACCTCGGTGCCGATATGCCAGTGAATGCCCTTGGCATGGGGGGTTTTGGGCGTTCCGCCGATGTTGATCAGCATGTTGATCTCGCGCGGCATGTTGGTTTCATTGGGAGCGTAATGATAAAAGACTTTCTGTCTTCCGGAGTAGAATTTTTCCGGCCAGTGGCAGTGTTCGCAGGTGTCCCGCGCCGGCCGGAGGTTTTCAATGGGGGTTTCGATGGGGGCCGGATAGGTGTGGAATGCAACGGCAAAGAGCTGTCGCATGCCTGATATCTTAGCTTTAACGTACCAGGCCGCGCCGGGGCCGACATGGCACTCCACGCATTTGACCTTGGCGTGGGGGGAGTTGCTCCAGGCGGTGTGTTCGGGCTCCATGACCGTGTGGCAGAGTTCGCCGCAGAAGGAGGTGGATTCGGTGAACTCGAACCCCTTGAGGGAGGCGATGGAAACGATCAGGACAAAGATGATGGACGCCACGATGAAGAAAATGAACAGGTGCCGCCGGGAGGGTTCGTTCAGGTCGAGGCGGGGGTATTGGGGGATCTCCTCCTCCAGCGACGCCATCCCTTCGATGATCGCCTTGCGCCGCTGGGTACGGACGCGCCAGGCGCCTACCGGTACGAGGAGAAGGCCAAAGATGAGCATGCCGGGGAAAAGGAAATAGGTCAGCAGGCCGAGGTACGGTTTCTCGACACCGGTTATGGCCTCATAGGAGAGGAAAACGATGATTGCGCAGGTGGCGGTGACCGCCAGAATCATGCCTATCAGGCTTATGATGTTCCAGGCGTAGCCTGCGGTTTTTCTGATGGCCATAGTAAATGGTCTCCTTTGTGAAAATTTGCAATGACGTCATAACTATCTAAATTGTGTTGAAAACCGGTACAATTTACAACGCTGTTTCAGATTTTGTCAAACATAAAAAACGGGACGGAGATAAAAAAATCTTGCCATCGAGCCAGACAATCTGTTAAGTTTACTACCTTTAATTTGCAGTGCCACATGTTGTCGTTGCCCTCTTTTCCGTTAGTCCTCAGCGCCCGCTCCCCATCCCCTCCGCCTTGACATTCCCCCTGCTTTTTGCTAGCTTCGCGGCAATACAGGCAACATAGGCAAAGGAGTTCCCCCATGAGGAAAAAGCTTTTCATCCCCGGTCCGGTAGAGGTCGTACCGGAAATTCTGCAGGCCATGGCAACCCCCATGGTTGGCCACCGCATGGCAGAATATGCCGTCCTTCACCGGGGGGTAAAGGAGAAGCTGAAGCGGCTCCTTGAGACTGATACGCGGGTATTCCTAGCCACGTCGAGTGCATTTGGCGTCATGGAGGGGGCTGTCCGCAACCTGGTGGGGAAGCGTTGCGCCAATTTCTGCAACGGGGCCTTTTCCGACAAGTGGCATGACGTTACCCGTCGCTGTGGCAAGGAGGCGGATGCGATCAAGGTGGCCTGGGGAGAGCCGGTAACCCCGGAGTTGGTGGACGCGACGCTGGCCACCGGCCGGTATGATGCCATAACCCTGATTCATAACGAGACATCCACCGGCGTCATGTCACCGCTCCCCGAGATCGCCGCGGTATTGCGCCGTTATCCGGAGGTCGTGTCGATCATCGATACCGTTTCGTCCATGAGTGCTTTCCGGATTCCGGTTGATGAACTGGGGATCGACTGCTGCATCTTCGGGGTGCAGAAGGCCTTTGCCCTCCCTCCCGGAATGGCGGTCTTCACCGCCAGCGACAAGGCGCTGGATCGTTGTAAGACGATCGAAGGGCGTGGGTACTATTTCGATTTTCTCGAATTCGCTGCTGCCGATGAAAAAGACAATACTCCCTCCACTCCGTGCATTTCCCAAATCTACGCCATGGACCTGCAGTTGGACCGCATGTTTGCCGAAGGGCTTGATGCTCGCTGGAAGCGCCACCAAGCGATGGCCGACCATGTGCGGGGATGGGTGGCGGATCGGGGCTATGGCTTTTTCCCGGCGGCTCCCTACCGTTCCGTGACTCTTACCTGCGCTGCCAACACCCGTGGCGATGACCTGGGCGCACTCAAGAAACGGATGGGAGAACGGGGGTATGCGTTTGATGACGGTTACGGTAAAATCAAGGGGAAGACGTTTCGTATCCCTCATATGGGGGACATGCAGCTTGCCGACCTGGAAGAATTTCTCTCTGTCCTGGATGAACTCCTTTCCCCGTCTTGAGGGATTGTTGAGCGCCGCCGGTCCGATATTGTTACGACAGGTCCTGAGCTTTTCTTCGATTAGCTGCTATAGTTTGTGATAGCGGGAATCGATTGCCCGTGAACCCATTGAGTGTCAGTGATGACTATGTGGAATGCCAGAGCGAGGAGGTTTTCATGAAGTGTCCCAACTGTGGAGGAAGAAAGGCCGTCGAAATCGACATCCATTCGGAAGGGTTCTCTGCCGAAGTGTCGCCGGTGAAAGAATGCGGTGAATGCGGACTGGTCTGGCGCGTAAAGGTAGTGGGGGACAAGTCCGAGATAGACATCATCAAGCCTGCCAAGAAATAACGGAGTAGCTGGAGTATGGCCCGTTCAGGCCGGCTCGAACAGTTCCTTGCCGGCGCCGCAGATGGGACAGGCCCAATCGTCCGGAAGACTTTCGAAGCTGGTGTTCGGCGCTATGCCGTTGTCCGGGTCTCCTGCGGCCGGGTCGTACACGTACTGACAGATGGTGCACCGCCAACTTTGCATGTCTTTTCCCTCCCTGAGAAATAGTGTCTCCGTACCTGCCAGGGGGACGGGTGTAGCGCGTTCCCCTGTCTCCCTTTTTGCTTCCTTGAGGAAATAAAACAGTGGTGCGTTTGGTGTTCCGCATGGCGGGCTGTCCGCTGTTGTTTGCGTTGCTCCTCCGTTCCCGCAGGCAATTCCCCGTCGTTGCGTGAGGTGTCAGGGGGAGGCAACGGATTTGTTGTTCCACTGTAACACCCGGCGTACGGGTGTCAACCGGTACAAAATGAACAATGGTAAATTTTACTTTGAATTTACAGAATGTTGTGCTATTTTAGCAAGCCTAAAAACCTGCATCATTTACTTTCATTAAGAAGGGACACGAGGCATGAGTTACGAGGTTAAAAACGAGCAACTGCGTAAATGGGTGGCGGAGGTGTCCGCACTGTGCGAGCCGGATAACATCCACTGGTGTGACGGGTCGCAGGAGGAGTACGACAACCTGTGCAACCTGCTGGTGCAAAGCGGGACCTTCCGGAAACTGAATCCGGAAAAGCGCCCCAACAGCTATCTGGCCTGGTCAGACCCCATCGATGTTGCCCGCGTTGAAGACCGTACCTTCATCTGCAGTCTTTCCAAGGACGATGCCGGCCCGACCAACAACTGGATGCACCCCAAGGAAATGAAGGAGAAATTGCACGGCCTGTTCAAAGGGTGCATGAAGGGGCGTACCATGTACGTTATCCCCTTCTCCATGGGCCCGCTCGGCTCCAACATTGCCAAGATCGGCATCGAAATCTCCGACTCTCCCTATGTCGCCGTCAATATGCGGATCATGACCCGCATGGGCAAGCAGGTCCTCGACGTCCTGGGGAACGGCGACTTCGTCCCCTGTCTCCACTCCGTCGGTGCGCCGCTGCAACCGGGAGAGAAGGACGTCCCCTGGCCCTGCAACAAGGAGAAATACATCGTCCACTTCCCGGAAGAGTACGCCATCTGGTCCTTCGGTTCCGGCTACGGTGGCAACGCCCTTCTGGGCAAGAAATGCCTGGCACTGCGTATCGCCTCGAAACAGGGGAAAGACGAGGGATGGCTGGCCGAGCACATGCTGATCCTGGGGGTCGAGTCTCCCACCGGCGAGAAGACGTACGTCGGGGCCGCCTTCCCGAGTGCTTGCGGCAAGACCAACTTCGCCATGTTGATCCCCCCCAAGCCGTTCCAGGAGAAGGGGTGGAAGGTGACCACCATCGGCGACGACATCGCCTGGATCAAACCGGCCGCCGACGGGCAGGTCTACGCCATCAACCCGGAATACGGCTACTTCGGCGTCGCTCCCGGCACCAACTACAAGACCAACCCGAACGCCATGATCTCCTGCGAGAAGAACTCCATCTTCACCAACGTTGCCCTTACCGAGGACGGGGACGTCTGGTGGGAGGGAATGGACGGCGAGCTCCCCGCAAAACTGACCGACTGGCAGGGTCAGGAGTGGACCCCGGGCTGCGGCCGTCCGGCCGCCCATCCCAATGCCCGTTTCACGGCACCCGCTTCCCAGTGCCCTTGCATCGACCCTGATTGGGAGAACCCCAAAGGGGTGCCGATGAGCGCCTTCATCTTCGGCGGACGCCGCAAGGACACCGTCCCGCTGGTCTACCAGGCCTTTAACTGGAACTTCGGCGTCTACCTGGCCTCCACCCTCGGTTCCGAGACTACCGCCGCTGCTGTCGGCGCAACCGGCAACGTCCGCCGTGACCCCTTTGCCATGCTCCCCTTCTGCGGCTACCACATGGCAGACTACTTTGCCCACTGGCTGCAGTTCGGCCGCTCCATCGCCAAGCCCCCCCGCATCTTCAGCGTCAACTGGTTCCGTAAGGATGCCAACGGCAAGTTCATCTGGCCGGGTTACGGTGACAATATGCGCGTCCTGAAGTGGATTGTCGAGCGTGTCCAGGGCAAGTGCGGCGCGGTCGAATCACCGCTGGGCTGGATGCCCAAATACGAAGATATGGACTGGAGCGGCCTCGACATGCCCCGTGAGACCTTCAACGAGCTCATGTCCGTTGACCGTGACGTCTGGCAGAACGAGGTCATCTCCCACGAGGAGTTGTTCGTCAAGATGTACGATCGCCTCCCGAAGGAGTTTCTCCATATCCGCGAACTGATCCTCTCCGGTCTCTGGCGCTCGCCCGAGCACTGGGAACAGATCGGCGAGGTCCATCCAGAAGGGTGGAACGAGTAAGCGATTCCCTTCACTGGTGCTGGATTGATGTAAAGAGCCGGGCGACATGCCCGGCTCTTTTTTTTTGTGCCCGATGCACCCCCCCTTCAAAATTGCCGCAGGTGGGTGCGGTGCTATACTGTTACTACGTTCCTGGAAATGGCGGAGTCGGCGTGAGGTCTGTGGTTTACGGACAGCATCTCGGCAGGTGTACGGTATCTTTCTGCTTGACAAAATATCGGTATTTTGTAAAACAATGTTTAATTGAGTTGGTGTGGATGATAGGGTAAGATGGGTCTAATGGGTTGGGTCTCACGCACTCCACAGTACAAACAGGGGGTATGGCATGGGTCACACAGACAAAGGAGACGGAACTGACTCGGTAGAACGGCATTTGGACTTGCCGCGGATTTTTGCGGAGCGGGGTATTTCCCGGCGTGACTTCATGAAATTCTGCACCGCCATGTCCGCGGTCCTGGCGCTTCCGGTGACGCTGGTGCCGAAGATTGCCGCGGCACTGGAAGCGGACGGTCGTCCGTCCATCATCTGGCTTGAGTTCCAGAGCTGTACCGGCGACACGGAAGCGTTGCTGCGTGCCGCCAACCCGACCGTCGGGGAAATAGTCCTCGACGTCCTGTCTGTCGACTATTCCGAAACGATCATGGCTGCCGCCGGTCATCAGGCGGAAGAGGCCAGAATGAAGACTCTCAAGGAGCAGAAGGGAAAATACATCGCTGTCGTCGAGGGGGCGATCCCCGTGAAGGACGGGGGTATTTACTGCTGCATTGCCGGCAAGTCCGCCCTCGACATCGCCCGCGATGTATGCGGCAATGCCCTGGCCACCATCACGGTCGGGACCTGTGCCTCCTACGGTGGTATTCCTGCCGCGGCTCCCAATCCGACCGGCGCGGTCGGCGTGAAGGAGGCGGTGCCGGGTGCGACGGTGATCAATCTTCCCGGCTGCCCCGTGAACACCGACAACCTGGTGGCCACCGTCGTCCATTTCCTCACCTTCGGCAAGCTCCCGGCCGTCGACGGCAAGGGACGTCCCCTGTTCGCCTACGGCAAGCGGATCCATGACAACTGCGAGCGGCGTCCCCACTTCGATGCCGGCCAGTACGTGGAGGCGTGGGGGAGCGAGGCCCACCGAAGCGGCCACTGCCTCTACAAGATGGGGTGCAAGGGGCCCGAGACCTTCCACAACTGCCCCATCCAGCGTTATAACGAAAAGACCAACTGGCCCGTGGGGTCGGGGCACGGCTGTGCAGGCTGCTCCGAGCCCCAGTTCTGGGATACCATGACACCGTTCTACAAGCGGCTCCCCAACGTGCCGGGATTCGGCGTCGAAACGACCGCCGACAAGATCGGCACCGGTCTTGCGGTGGCGACGGCGGCTGCCTTTGCCGCCCACGGCGTGGTGAGTGCCTTCCGGCGCAAAGACGAACCGGAACGGGAAAAGGAGGAGTAGCCCATGGCCAAGATCGTCGTTGACCCGATTACGAGGATAGAGGGGCACCTTCGCATCCAGGCGGAGGTGGAGGGAGGGCGCATTACCGATGCCTGGAGCTCCAGCACCATGTTCCGCGGGATCGAGAAGATTCTCAAGGGGCGAGATCCCCGCGACGCCTGGTACTTTACCCAGCGGTTCTGCGGGGTCTGCACCACGGTCCACTCCATCGCCTCCATCCGGGCCGTGGAGAACGCCCTCAACATCAGGATCCCCCTGAACGCGGAGCTGATCCGCAACCTCATCATCGGCATCCAGGTGGTGCAGGACCACGTCATCCATTTCTACCACCTCCATGCCCTCGACTGGGTGGACGTGGTCTCCGCGCTGAAGGCCGATCCGGCCAAGACCGCGGCCCTTGCCGCCTCCCTCTCCGACTGGCCCCTCAATTCCCCCACCTACTTCAAGGGGATTCAGGAGAAGCTCAAGGCATTCGTTGCCAAGGGGCGTCTCGGCCCCTTTGCCAACGCCTATTGGGGACACCCGGCCTACAAGCTGCCGCCGGAGGCCAATCTCATGGCTACGGCCCATTACCTGGAGGCCCTGGACTGGCAGCGGGAGGTCATCAAGATCCACGCCATCCTCGGTTCCAAGAACCCCCATCCCCAGACCTTCCTCGTGGGGGGGATGGCGATCCCCATCGATCCCAATTCCCAGAACGCCCTGAACGCCGACAAGATTGCCGAGATCGGGGAACTGCTCAAGAGGGCGAAAACGTTCGTGGAGAAAGTCTACATCCCCGATCTCCTGGCCGTGGCCTCCTTCTACAAGGAGTGGGCGGGGATCGGCGCCGGGGTGGGGAATTATCTGAGCTGCGGCGAATATCCCCTGGATAACAGCGGGAAGGCGGAAAAGCTCTGGTTCCCCGCGGGAATCATACTCAACCGGGATCTTTCCAAGGTCTACCCCATTGACCAGAAGAAGATAACCGAGAGCGTTGCGCACTCCTGGTACGAGGGGAGCGACGCCGGTGTCCACCCCTACGACGGGCAGACCGAGCCGAAGTACACGGGACCCAAACCCCCCTACGACATGATCGACACGACGGGGAAATATTCCTGGGTCAAGTCACCCCGCTACGACGGGACCTCCATGGAGACGGGACCCCTCGCCACCATCCTTGTCGCCTATGCTTCAGGACATGCCGGGGCAAAAGGTGCCGTGGACATGGTGCTGAAAAAGCTCGGGGTCGGCCCCGAAGCTCTCTTCTCCACCCTGGGACGGACGGCGGCCCGGGGAATCGAAACCCTCCTGGTGGCTCAGGAGCTGTCCAAATGGCTCGACATGCTCGTGGCCAACGTGAAGGGTGGGGACCTGGCGGTTCACAACGGGGAGAAGTGGGATCCCGCGACCTGGCCGCGGGAGGCGGCCGGCTTCGGCTGGCACAATGCGCCCCGCGGTGCCCTGAGCCACTGGATCAGGATAAAGGACCAGAAGATCGAGAACTATCAGGCGGTGGTTCCCTCCACCTGGAATGCCTCTCCCCGGGACGGGAAGGGGCAGCGGGGGCCCTACGAGGCGGCGCTCGTGGGTACACCCATGGCCGACCCGAGCAAACCCCTGGAGATCCTCCGGACTATCCACTCCTTCGACCCGTGTCTTGCCTGTGCGGTCCATGTGGTGGATGCCGGCGGGGGCGAAATGGTGCAGGTAAAGGTGGTTTAGGAGGCCGGCCATGGGAAACCTCTCTGAAAAGTACGTATGGGAAGTGCCGGTACGGGTCACCCACTGGGTGAACATGGTCTGCATTCTGACCCTCTCCGTAACCGGCCTCTATATCGGCGCGCCCCGGACCCTGGCGCTCACCCCATCGGAGTACGTCATGGGATGGGTCCGCTTCGTCCACTTCGTTGCCGCCTACGCCTTTGCCATCAGCGTAGCGAGCCGCATCTACTGGGCATTCAGGGGGAACCGCTATGCACGCTGGCAGGAATTCTTTCCCATCCTGACCAGGGAAGGGCGCTGGCACATGTTCGAAACCTTTCGTTACTATACCTTCCTGAGCCGGCAGATCCCCCACGTTACGGGGCACAACGCCCTGGCCGGAACGGCATACGCGGTGGTCTTTCTCCTCTACCTGGTCATGATCGTCACCGGCTTTGCCCTCTATGCGGAGCACGCGCCCCAGGGGACGCTGCACACACTGGTGGGGTGGATGTTCGCCCTCTTTTCCAACCAGGGGATACGGCTGACCCATCACCTGACCATGTGGCTCCTGATCGCCTTTGCCATCCATCATGTCTACAGCGCCTGGCTCATGGACGTGAAGGAGAAGGGGGGGGTGATGTCGGGGATGTTCGGCGGCTACAAGTCGGTCAGGGAGAGGAACTGACCCTTGTCGACGCTCGTGCTCGGCATAGGCAACCTGGTTATGGCCGATGACGGCGTGGGGGTCCGGGTTGTCCAGCGCCTTCAGCGCGATTACCGGTTTCCCCCCGGGGTGACGGTCATGGATGGAGGGACCCTGGGGCTGGATATCCTCCCTTGGCTGGAAGGGGTGGAACAGCTTCTCATGGTTGATGCGATTGAAACCGGCTGGGAGCCGGGAACGGTGGTGCGGCTCGTGGGGGAAGAGCTCCCCGTTGCCCTCAAGACCAAGCTTTCTCCCCACCAGATGGGGCTGCAGGACCTGCTGGCGGTAGCGGAACTGCAGGGGTTTTCGCCGCGGGAGATGGTGCTCTGGGGGGTTCAGCCGGCGGTGCTGGAGTTGGGAATGGAACTCTCCCTACCGGTGGCGGCACAGCTCGATACCCTCGTCGATCGGGTACTTGCCGAGCTTGCGGGGTGGGGAGTGGGGGTGGAGCCGCTTGCCGGCTAGGCAAGATTTCCCCGACTGGTTTACGGTTGTTATGGGCCCGTGCCGGCATTGCCGGCCGGGCATTTTTTTGCTTCGTAACCTGTTGACGCGTGGAATGCCGCGGGTGTATAACACAGAGCCGGGGAGTATCCGGAAACATGGCGGAGGGGTTGATGCACAATGAAGGAAAGCCGGTCGGGTCGTACGGCAGAATTGTAGCTGCGTTACAGATCGTGATAGTTGGGCTGATCGTCGGCTTTGCCACGGTTCAGCTCTTCCTCGGCAATTTTGCCGCGGCCATGGCCACCTTTCCCCTGCTGGTTGTCTACTGGTTTTTCCTCACAGTCTGGAAAAAACAATCCTAGCAAATCGTCCAACCAGGGAGTACAGACTGTCGTGCGCCACCCCCTGCTGAAAAATCTTACCGCGTTCGCCCTGCCGGCCATCCTCCTGGTGGCCGCTTCCCTTATCCTGCCCCGCATCGCCACGTTTCCCGCCGAATGGCAGGCGCATCTGGTTTCCGCCCCGTATCTCATCTTTGCCACCCTCATCATCCTCAGCTTCCACTTCAACCGCGGCCGGATCTTTTGTGTGGCGCTCCTGCTCGGTGTTGCCTACTGGAGCTGTCGCGTCTACCTGCAGCAGGGACTGGTGGATTTCCGAGCCGGCATGATCTACCAGTCCTTGGCGGTCCTCCTTCCGGTCAACATTACCCTCTTCTGTTTTGTCCGCGAACGGGGAGTCCTGACGACCGCCGGACGGTTGCGTCTTGCCTTCCTTGCGGGGCAGGCGTTCATGGTTGCCTGGTTCGTCCGCTACAACTACGTGGAGGTTCAGCAGTTCATGGGACGGGAACTGGTGGCCAGCCCGTTTTTGGAGCGGTTCCTCCTTCCCCAGTCGGCGCTGTTTCTCTTCTTTGCCGGGGGGCTCCTCATCGCCGCGAAACTGCTTGTCCGCCCCGCCCCCCTGGAGAGCGGCATGTTCGGCGCCCTGCTCGCCGTGGCTGTGGTCTGCAACTGGCTTGCCACCGAACACCTCGTGCCGCTGTTCATGGGGACCGCGGGCCTGCTCCTCATCATCAGCGTCGTTCAGGATTCCCACAACATGGCCTACCGGGACGACCTCACCGGCCTGCCGTCGCGCCGTGCCCTCAACGAGCAGTTGATGGGGCTGGGACGGCATTACGCAATCGCCATGCTTGACGTCGACCATTTCAAGAAGTTCAACGACATCTATGGCCACGATGTGGGTGACCAGGTCCTGCGGATGGTGGCGAGCAGGATGCAGGGGGTCAAGGGAGGTGGCAGGGCGTTCCGCTACGGTGGGGAGGAATTCACCATCCTCTTTCCGCGTCGATGTCTTGCGGATGCCGTTCCCCACCTGGAAGAGGTGCGCAGTACTATTGCCGGTTACCAGATGAAAATCCGCAGTGTCGACCGCCCCAAGGATGGCCAGGAGGGGAAAAAGCAGCGTGGAGCAGGCAACAGCGACCAGACCGTCTCGGTCACCATCAGTATCGGCGTGGCCGAGTGCTGCGATGGATCCGCGACCCCCGAGGCAGTGATAAAGGCAGCCGATCAGGCCCTTTACCGGGCCAAGCAGAAGGGGCGCAACCAGGTCTGCACGTAACGTAGTCCGTATAATCTGTCTCCTCATCTTACCCCTCGTCCCTTTAGGCCCGTATTCTGGGTCATCCCATCAAGGGAGGGGAACACCTGTTTGCTATGTTGAAGGTTCTCTCCTGTAGTGGTGTTCTGCGTGAATCCGCCGTTTTCCCCAGAATTCTGCGTTTAATTCTGCGTTTCTTGCAACCTGCCGATTTTTGACCCACGTCATAATCTTTTTTCCTCCTAAGCGCTATGCTGACATCATCAAAGGAGGAGGAAACCATGGAATTCAGGCAGAATCTCGGCAATCAGGCGATCCAGGACGTCATCGCCACCTATCCCCCGGTCGGCGACATTCTCAACCGTTACGACATCGGCTGCGTCACCTGCAAGGTGGGGATATGTCTTCTCAAGGACGTGGTTTCCATCCACGGCCTTTCCAAAGAGGATGAAGCGAAAATAGAGGCGGAAATCAACACATATCTCGAAAACAGGGAAAAAGGAGAATAACAATGAGTCATCTTGGTTGCGGCTGCCCCGGCAGCATGGCGCGGGTCATCGAAAGAAACGAAACGAACGGTAACGAGACGGCGGCACAGGCGCCGTCCGAACTGCGGCAGTGGCCGGTTCAGCTCCAGCTGGTCCCTCCCACGGCACCCTACTTCAAGGAGGCGGATATCCTGGTCGCGGCCGACTGCGTGGCGTTCGCCCTGGGAAGTTTTCACCGTGACCTGCTGAAGGGTAAGGCGCTTGCTATCGCCTGTCCGAAGCTCGACGAAACGGGGAGCTACGTGGAGAAGCTGGCCACCATCTTCCGGGAAAACGGGGTAAAGAGCATCACCGTCGCCATCATGGAGGTCCCCTGCTGCCGCGGCCTCGATGTCATGGTCAAGCAGGCGGTCGGGCTTTCCGGCAAGGATATCCCCCTGGAAACGGTCATCATCGGCGTGGATGGCGAGAGGAGGAACTGAACATGGCAACGAAACGGGACATTACGACCGCTCTGGTCGATGAGCACAAGCTGATTCTGAGGATGCTGGCTGTTCTGGAGCGGAACGCCACTCTGACACGGGAGGGGAAATATACCGATTACCGGTTCTATCTCAGCGCAGTGGATTTCATCAGGAACTACGCGGACCGTTTCCACCACGCCAAGGAAGAGGATGTGCTGTTCGAGGCGCTGGTGGCAAACGGCATGCCGCGACAGAACAGCCCGGTGGCGGCGATGCTGCTGGAGCATGACCAGGGACGGGCGTACGTTCGCGCCATGGAGGAAGCCGCCCAGGCGGCGCTGCGGGGGGAACCGGGACAGGACGAGGTGATTGCCGCCAATGCCCTCGGCTATCTGGAAATGCTCCGGGAGCACATCGCCAAGGAAGACGACATCCTCTACCCCCTTGCGGAACGGCTTATCCCCGACACCCTGAGGGACGGCATCATTGCTGCCTATGGCGCAGCGGAAGCAAAAACTGCGGCCGATTTCGCGGCCACGTACGAGGAACTGGTGGCGCGCTGCGAAGGAGAGACGGTCGATCGGGCAGCGTAACCGCTATCTGTTTCCACGATGAACGCAAAAAGGGGAGGTCGATTGACCTCCCCTTTTTCGTTCAAGAGGATCTATACAATGGGACCTATACGTCTTATATGACCTATAGGCCCCATTCTTCGATCTATCTGTCCGAATGGGGCACAGCCGGCGCTATCGGCTTAACCGGCGCTGCCGCTGGCGAGGCCGATTCGACCACCAGGGGTGCCGGTGCGGCAATCACTGGTTCGGCAGCCGGTTGTACTGGCGCTGGCGCTGGCGTTTCAGCGACCGGTTGCGCCGCTGCGGCAGGGGGGGCGGATGCGGCTGGAGCGGATTGTTTACGGATCGGCTGCAGTTCCGGTTGTGGTGCCGCGGGCTTTTTCCCTTCGCTATTGCCGTTGCCGAACAGGTTGGAATCGGGGGTGAGGAGGGAAACCATCTTCTCGAACTGGTCGGCGTAGAGAACAGAAACCTGGGCCTTGGACGAGAGGCTGGAGGTCCGAGTCTTGTCAAGAGCCCGGCCGATCCCCGCCATGGTTTTGAACTTGACCTCCACCTTTTCGCTGGCATTGGCCTCTGCCTCGTCAAAGGCGGGGTACTGGAGAGGGAGCAGGGGAGGGAAGGATAGCAGTCGCTGGCGGAAATTGGGGTATTCCCAGAGTACGGTGCCGTCCGCATCGAGTATCTGGGCCGTCATGATCAGGTAGTCGTAGCTGCTGTCGAGATAGGACAGAAGGTTGCTGGAGCGGATCGAATCCTTTTTGGTAATGCCGCTCACCACGACGAACATGACCGCGTCAACACCGTTTCTGGTGATATAATCGCGCAGTTCCTGCACCTTGAAGAAATACTTGTTGTAGACCACACCGGCATCGTCGCGCCGTTCGCGGCGATACACCAGCTTGCCCGCAAGCTGGTCGGGATCGTCGGGGAGATGCAGTACCGAGAAATAGGCGCCGGTGTCCTTCAGCAGGGCCACCAGTTCCTTTTCGTTCCTGCGGTTGGCATCCCTGACGAGACCGATGAGCGCGTCCTTGTCCGGATAGCGGATTTCGGAGTCCGCGTCCACCAGCAGCGGCGCTACGCCCAGCACCCGTACCTTGCTTTCGTAGACATCCTTCGGGACATTGTAGTAATTGTGGGAACAGCCAACGGTGAAGATGGAAATGAGAACGACGGGGAGAAGCTTCAGCATCCTGTTCACAGCCAGGCCTCCTGGGGAGAGTGTCGCGGTGGTAACCGGGGCGTTGATGTGCCGTTTATAGCAGAAACGGGGCGAAATGGCCATGGATTAATCCTTGTCCTGGAGCATGATGAACCCCATCTGTCGCCCCGTATCCCCGCCGTCCCGCCGGTAGGAGAAGAACAGATCGTGGTTGCAGCTGACGCACTGCGCCGCCGTGCTGATGTTCTCCTCGGCAAGCCCGGACTCCAGAAGGTGGCGCCGGTTGGCCGCCACCAGGTCGAGCCCCCACTTTCCCTTCTCCGTTTCCGTGGCAAACAGGTCCCAGCCGGCCCCCCCTTTACGGAAGGCCTCCATGACCGGTCCGTCAACCTGGTAGCAGCAGGGACCGATGCCGGGGCCGACCGCCGCCAGAATGTCGGCGGGGCGGCTGTCGAACATCTTCACGAACGCCTCGACCCCCTTGTGGGCGATGAGCCCGGCGGTCCCCTTCCAGCCGGCATGGAGCGCTGCCACAACTTTCTGCACCGGATCGAGGAGAAGGAGCGGCACGCAGTCGGCAACGCATATGCCGATCATCACGCCGGGCTGATTGGTGATGATGCCGTCCGCCTCCAGCTTGAGGAAGTGGCTGTAATCGGGATTTGGTGTGTCGAGCACCAGGAGATCCACACCATGGACCTGGTTGACGGTAACCAGCCGTTCCAGCCGGGTGCCGAAGGCCCTGGCAAGCAGGCTCCGGTTTCCCTGCACGCTGTGGGGGGAGTCGAGGGTGTTGGTCCCCAGGTTGAACGAGTTGTAGGGGGGACGCGAAAGGCCTTCATGACGGGTGGTGAACCCCTGGACCGCCATCCCGGTCTTTGCAAGATTCAGCGGCTCCAGGTAGTGGACCTTGCCGTTTTTTTTCATTTCCATACGAGTGACTCCTTGTAAGTGCTCGGGATCATGATTTCAATAAACCAGTCCCTAATCCCTGGTCCCTTCAGACCCGTTTTTTGGGTCTGACCCCTGATTTTCCAGATACTCGATGATCCGGCCCATGTCCTCGGGCAGGTCGGTGTCGAACTCCAGGTATTCCCCGCTGGTGGGGTGAAGGAAGCCGAGGGTCTTGGCGTGGAGGGCCTGGCGTCCCATCTCCCGGATGAGCGTGCGCAGCTGCAGGTCGCGGATGCCTGCGAGCCGGCCGCCACCGCCGTAGGTGTCATCTCCCAGCAATGGGTGCCCAGCTTCGGAGAGGTGAACCCGGATCTGGTGGGTACGGCCGGTCTCCAGGCGGAGCTTGAGCAGGGTGACCCCGCTGTAGCGGCCCAGGACCTGCCAGTGGGTCACCGCGTGCTTGCCGTGGCGGGCCTTGCCGGACATCTTTTTCCTATCCGTCGGGTGCCGGCCGATGACCGATTCGATCCGCCCCTTGTCCGTCTTGGGGGAACCGAAGACCAGTGCCAGGTAGATCCGCTTGATGGTGTGCTCCTTGAACTGGTGGGCCAGGGACTGATGGGACGCATCATGCTTGGCTACCACGATGACCCCCGAGGTGTCCTTGTCGATCCGGTGCACGATTCCCGGCCGCAGCTCCCCGCCGACACCGGACAGGTCAACACAATGGGCAAGGAGAGCATTGACCAAGGTGCCGCCGCTGGTCCCCGCCCCGGGATGAACCACCATGCCGGCCGGTTTGTTGACAACCACCAGATCACGATCTTCGTAGAGAATGGTGAGGGGGATCGCTTCGGGGGCAGGGGTGGCCGGCACCGGCGGGGGAATGGTGACGAGGATCCGTTCGCCCCCTCTCAGTTTGAGGGAAGGCTTCTGGGGAGTCCCCCCAACCGTCACCATGCCGGCCTCGATGAGCCGCTGGGCCGCCGCCCGGGTGAGGCCGCCGATCAGCTGTGCCACTGCCTGGTCGAGGCGGGCCGGTTCGCTGTCCGGCGGATAGATGAACTCGTGTGTTTCCATTGGCCTGTCCGTCTTGAAATGAAAGAAGGCGCGATTCCCTTAACCGCGCCTTCCCTGAAATGGATGTTGTAGGGGGATTACCAGATGGACGACTCGATCTTGCCGGCCCGCTTGATCAGGACATCCACGACGGCGATCTCGAAAATGTTGGAGGATGCCAGTTGGGGGGCGACACGGGAGATGAAGTGTTGACGTCCCTCTTCCAGTTCATCGGTCAGGATCTCGAAGATGTTGTCGTTCTTGATCCCCTGTTCCACCTTGTCCCGGTTGTAGATAGCGACATCGGAGATGATGGCCCGGGCAAGGCGGCGTGCCTGCTCCGGATTATCAATGAGACTCATGGACATCCTTTCCCCGGCTGGCGTCAGCCGCTCTCGAATCAGTCCGTACTGGAGGTTCGGGGGATTATACACCAAGTCTACCGCCGTATGCCAGTTTTTTCCTCCAGGGGGCGCGGTCAGCGGATGCGAAGGGCAAAGAAGATGCTCGCATCCCCCCGGCGAACCAGGAGTATCGCGCTCCCGCGCTGCTCCGCCTCTTTCATTGCCCGGCTGTAATCGGCCAGGTTCCCGACTTTCTTCTGGTTGACGGAGGTGACGATGTCTCCCGGCCGGATGCCCGCCTCGGCTGCCGTGCCATCCTCTTCCACGCCGCTGACGATGACGCCGCTGAGGCCGCCTGCCCGTCTGTTGCGGGGGAGCTCATCCACCGTGAGCCCGAACGCGCTAGCCTGGGCCTCGGTCGAACGGGGCTTGCTCGCCGCGGCACTGTCGGCATTTCCCGTTGCCAGGGAAAGCTTCACGGTTTTGCCGTCGCGGAAAATCTCCACCGCCACTTGCTGGCCGACCGGTGTCTCGGCAACGACCAGCTGGAGCTGGCGGGAGTCCTTGATCTCCTTGCCGGCGAAGCTGAGAATGATATCGCCACGACGGAGCCCCGCCTTTTCCGCCGGGCTGCCGGCCATGATGTCGCTTATCAGCGCCCCGCGGGGCTTGTCAAGGTTGAAGGACCGGGCGATTTCCTGGGTCACCGGCTGGATCGCCACGCCGAGCCAGCCGCGCGTCACGCTCCCCTTCTTGATGAGCTGGGCCACCACCTGCTTTGCCATGTTGACCGGTATGGCGAAGCCGATTCCCTGCCCCGCAGCGACGATGGCGGTGTTGATGCCGATGACTTCGCCGTAGATGTTGAGGAGCGGCCCCCCCGAGTTGCCCGGATTGATGGATGCGTCGGTCTGGATGAAATCCTCGTAGGTCTCGATCCCCATGTTGGAGCGGCCGGTGGCGGAAACCACCCCGACGGTGACGGTCCGGTCAAGCCCGAACGGGTTGCCGATGGCAATGGCCCACTGTCCCACCTGGAGTTTGCTCGAGTCGCCCAGCACCGCCGCCGGGAGCGGGTCCTTGGCGTTGATCTTGATGACGGCGATATCGGTCTTTGGATCGCTCCCCACGACCTTGCCGCTGTATTCCTCTTCGTTGGAGAGCTTGACCTGGATGCTTTCCGCGTCGCGCACCACGTGGTCATTGGTGATGATATACCCCTCCTTGTTGATGATGAAGCCGGAGCCGAGGCTGTTTTCGCGGCGGTACTGGGGCTTGGGCTGGCGTCCGTCGAAGAAATCATCGAAGAAGGGGGAGAATTCGAAGAACGGCTGGACCAGTTTCTTCTTGCTGACGGTGGAAATGTTGACCACCGCGGGGTTGACCGCCTTGACCACGTTGGAGAACGCCTGTTGGGTGGCCAGGATATCCTTGGGCACCTCCTTGACCGGTGCCTCGGCCTGGCGGGACGATTCTGAAAAGAGGGGGGCTTCCTTCTTCTTGCAGGCAGCCAGCGGGAGGACGATCAACAGAAGGCAGATCGACATGCGGGACCAGTTCATGATAAAACCTCGTGAATACGTTGTGTTACGTCGACTCCGGCAAGGTTAGCCAAAATCCGTTCCGATGTCAATCCGCATTTGCCGGAACAAAATCGCCCTTGACGCAGAACACTCTTTTGCATATAAAAAAACCTACAAAAATCAAGGAGTCGGCTGTGACGGATATCAAATCGGAACTGAAGGATTTGCGGCTGGGGGAGAAAATTCGTAAACTCCGCCAGGAGCGGCGCTTCACGCTACAGGAACTGTCAGAGCTTTCAGGGCTTTCCAAGCCGCTTCTTTCCCAGATCGAAAACGACCAGGTCATGCCCCCCCTTGCGACCCTCCTGCGGATCGCCAAGGGGCTCAAGGTGGGGATCCATTATTTCTTCGAGGAGGAGGGGGACCGGCAGAAGTATGTCCTCATCCGCGGGGAACAGGTGACGGCAACGCCGCGCCGTCCCAACAGCGACGTCACCGGCGGCTACCTGTACCGCACCCTCGCCCCCGGCATCCGGCAGAAGCACATGGAGCCGTTCCTCGTGGAGTTCGAACATACGGTATGGGATGACAGCCACTTTTACCGCCATGAAGGGGAGGAGTTCCTCTACATTGTGGAAGGGGAACTGGAGTTCCATTTCGGCAAGGAGGTCATGCGCCTTCTGCCGGGGGACAGTGTCTACTACGATTCATCCGAGCCCCACGGCTATGTGTCGGTGGGTGAGACCCGGGCGAAGGCGGTGGCGGTGCTCTATACAAAGGGGTGAATCCGGGACCGGGAAAGTGAAAAGTGAAAGGGGGGCGGTCATTCGACCGCCCCCCTTGTCATTTATGGCGCCGCTGAAGGAGGGCGGTGAACTCCTTGATGACCTGCAGGGCGGTCGGGTCGAGGTCGGTGAAGCGGAGCCCCATGCCGGCGCTGGGCTCCAGCCGGCTCCAGACCACCTCGGCCGTTATGGTTACCGGCGCTGCGCCCTTGGGGGTGAAGAACTGGAGCGTGACAACCCGCCCAACCGGCAGCGGCTCGTCGGTGTTAACACAGACCCCGCCTTCCGACAGGTCGAAGGTATAGAAACAGGAGGCGCCGTCCATCTCCACCAGCCAGCATCCCACCTGAACCGCCATCCGCTTGCACGCCCGCTCTTCCAAGTTTAAATCTCTTCGCAGTCGGCCGGGTCCCAGCTGTCCAGTTGGCCGTTTTCCAACTTCACCTGGATGGTGCCCCCTTCCAGGGTGCAGCCGAAGGAGAGGCCGATTTCACCGGTCTTCATGTTTTTCAGGCGAACCGGTTCGTCCTTGCGTTCGGTCCGGTTACATACGGCAATGTGCTCGGATTCTTTCATGGTCGCCTCCTCTGGACCGTTCTCCGGAAATAGTAGCACGGCGTGGGGGGGATGCAAGCAAAGGCCCCTTGCTTTCCCGTCGGAACGTGTACAATTATCGGTAGGCTGCCAGGGGGAGGAAAGATGGAACAGGGTGACGGCAAAGTTCTTGTAACGGGCGCAACGGGGTTCATCGGCCGGCGGCTGGTGCGGGCGCTCCTTGCGGAAGGGTTCAGCGTGCGCTGCCTGGTGCGGAGTCCCGATGCGAAGCTGCCGGACGGGGTGGAGGCGGTAACGGGAGACATTCTGGAGCGTCGGAACCTGGATGCCGCCCTGGCCGGTATCGATACGGCCTATTACCTGGTCCATTCCATGGCCGGCGGCCGGGCCGGTTTCGAGCGGCGGGACCGGGAGGCGGCGGGGAATTTCGTGGCGGCCGCGGAACGGGCCGGCGTGCGGCGGGTCATCTTCCTGGGAGGTCTGGGGGAGGAGGGAGAGAACCTTTCCGAGCACCTGGCGAGCCGTCTGGAGGTTGCGCAGATACTGCAGTCCGGCCGGTTCCGGACCACGTTTCTCAGGGCCGCCGTCATCATCGGTGCAGGAGGTGCTTCCTACGAAATGGTGAAGGGACTGGTGGAACGCCTGCCGGTCATGATCACGCCGCGCTGGGTCTCCACCCACTGTCAGCCCATTGCGGTGGGGGACGTGATCGCCTACCTGGTCGGCTGCCTGAAGGATGAGCGGACTGCCGGGGGGACGTTCGAAATCGGCGGTCCGGAAGTCCTCTCCTACCGGGAGATGATGGAGCGGTTCGCCCGTATCGAGGGACGTTCCTGCGTCATCGTGCCGGTCCCCTTTCTCACCCCCAAGCTCTCCTCCTACTGGGTGGGACTGGTGACGCCGGTCAGGCCGTCCATCTCCATGCCCCTTATCGAAGGGGTCCGCAACGAGGTCGTCTGCCGGGAAGAGAGGATCAGGGAGCTTCTGCCCCTATCTCTCACCCCCTATGACGAGGCGGTCAGGATTGCCCTTGCGGAAGAGGGTAAAACCGCTTAGTATTGTTCCCCTTAATCGTGTCAGTACTCTTTCATTTCAATCGGACAGGGAGGAGCGTATGAAGAAAAAGATCGGTGTGGTGCTTTCGGGGTGCGGGGTGTATGACGGCAGCGAGATCCATGAGGCGGTCTTTACCCTGCTCGCCATCGACAATAACGGAGCGGAGGCGGTCTGCATGGCCCCCGACCTGGCGCTGGACGAGGTGAACCACCTGACGGGGGAGGCGACCGGTGCCAAACGGAACGTGCTGGTGGAGTCGGCCCGCATCGCCCGGGGAAAGATCCGCAACATTAGCGAGGTGACGGCTGGCGATCTGGATGCGGTCATTTTCCCCGGCGGGTTCGGCGCGGCCAAGAACCTCTGCAACTTTGCCGTGAAGGGGGCGGAGGCGACCGTTCACCCCGAGGTGGCCCGGCTTCTTCGGGAGATGGCGGCGGTGAAAAAGCCGATCGGGGCAATCTGCATCGCTCCCGCCCTGATTGCGGCGACCCTGGGGAAGGAATACCGGCCGAAGGTGACCATCGGCACCGATGCCGGCACCGCCGCGGCTATCCAGCAGACGGGGAGCGAGCACGTCCAGTGTCCGGTTACCGACTTCGTGGTGGACAGGGAGAACAAGATTGTGTCGACCCCTGCCTATATGCTGGCCGAGCGGATTTCCGAGACGGCCGAGGGGATCGAGAAGACGGTGAAGACGGTCATCGGGTTGATCTGAGAGGTTCGAGGGGAGCGGAAAGAGGGAAGGTCCTTTTTCCTTTTCTATTTTGGCTTGTTATGAACTAGGACTTGTCAACCGTAGGGACCTGGTTTATAACGTTGTGCAACATAAGCGGCAAAAGTCCAATAATTCAGGAGGAATGCACAATGAAAAAGATCTGTTTGCTGGCCTGTGTGGCACTCACTCTGGCGCTGACCACCGGCACCGCCATGGCCGATAGCATCAAGGGGCGGCTCGGGGTGACCGGCCGTCTCGGTTTTGCCGTTCCTACGGATGGCGTATTCGCAAATAATGACACTCTGCATGACTATGATACGGACCCCGATTTCATCTTCGGTGGCGGGTTCATCTACGGCATCGACCAGAACTGGGCCGCCGAGATCGACGTGACCCGGACAAAGTTCGACGTTGCCCTCCCTTTCACCGGGGACCGTAACGGCGAGATCATCAATGTCAGCCTGGGGGGGCAGTACCGGTTCATGCCCCAGGAAAAACTCGTCCCCTACGTGGGGGCCGGCCTGGACATCCTGATCAACGATCTGAAGGGGTATAGCGTGGACACGACCGTGGGGGTCCATGGCGCCGGCGGAGTCGACTACTTCATTCTCAAGCCCCTGGCGCTGACCGCGGAGGCGAAGATCGTCGCCGGTCCGGAAGCGGATATCGATCGCAACGGTACGAGGGTAGGGCGGTTCAGCACCACCAATTTCACCAGCACCTTCGGGGTCCGGTTCTTCTTCAACTGAGCAGATTCCTCTTTCGACGCGCAAAGGCGGCCACCCTGGCCGCCTTTTTTTTGTCGCCGAAATAAGGCCTTATTCACGCGGCGACGCCCGAAAAGGCAGTCAACCCGCAGAGGTTTCCCCTGGGTACTACTCTGTGGTTAGCTGTTTTTTTTATGCATCAAATTTTTGCAGAAACGCAGAGGAAATGACCCGTTTTTGCATATGTGCAAAATCAGACAGGGATGGCGGGGAGAAGTTACTCCGGTTTCCACGGCAGGAAAGGGGTTCCTGCCGACGGGTAAAAAAAGCCGCGAAACCTGCTGTGCATATACTTTATGTGCAGTATAATTATTTCATGCATCATGCACCGGTGACCCTTGTTTTCCGTCGGCACGATTTATGTAAAAGAGAAGTAATCTCTTGCGGTTTCCGTTGGAAAGGGAAGGCGCGACACGCTGACAAGCGAGGTGAATGGTATGGATACCCGGACAATCGACGAGGCCATTGACAAGTATGTTCACGAGCGGATGGAAAAGGGGAAGGAGAAGGCTGTCGAGCGCTTTCTCTCCTACGCCTACCTGCGGCATGGGGGGGATGAATTCCGCGAGTTCATGAAAAAAGTCGGGGGGCTTTCCCGCTACTACATGGACTTTCTCAGGGTGATGGAGAACCCCTTCCGGGGTCCGGAGATGGCGTGGCTCGCCTCCATGCTGGTCATCGGCGTCTTCAGCTGCTACCTCATGAGTGTGGCCGATGAACAATTGCTGGGGATATGCGTCTTCGCAGGGACACTCGTGCATGGCGGGGCGCTGGTCCGACTTGTGGCGAAAAAGTGGAGCGACGTCGGGGTGATGATCGCCATCTACCGGGAGATTGCGGAGATAGCCGACGGCGAGATTTCCTCCCCGGCTTGAGGGGAAAGATGCATGCAGTACAGGAAAAAGGCGGCCAGATGGCCGCCTTTTTTTGTATCTGCTCCCTCAGTGGGAATCCTTGAGGTTGAAGATCGGCAGGATTCGGGTGAGGCCGAAAAACAGCACGAAGGGGGTGATGGCCACCATGATGGCGCCGAACAATCCTTCCTTGAAAAGTTCCATGGTCGTCGGCCACACGGGGAGACGGTACTCCATGAATCCGGCGAAGGAGGAGGAGAATGCCTGGCCGCCGATGACCACGTTCCAGCGCATCATGAAGACCCCCATGAGGACCAGCAGGGAGCAGAACACCACCCGCTTGAGCGAAAGCCGGGGGAGCAGCAGCAGGACGAACGGTATGGCATTGCCGCAGCCGTACTGGAGGACGAATATCTTGAAGAAATCCTTGTCGTAGATGACGCTCCGGAGGATGTCCCAGGACTTCAGCGCCGTGTAGCCGCGGAAGATGAGGTCCAGCAGTTCCAGGGTAATGGCAAGGACCAGGAACATGAGGAGGTACTTGCTGGTCATGGTGACCACCTGGACCTCGGCGCTCTTCAGTTCGTCGGTCGAGGGGAGCCACGGTTTCTGCTGACGCTTCCAGGAGAATATCATTTTCCGCAGTTCCATGGTGACGGTGTAGGTGACGATGCAGAGGGCGATGCCGGAAACGACCGCCGAGCAGATGAAGATGACCGGCATGAGCGGCGTCATCCAGAGGGCGTTGGCCTTGACCGAGCCGAAGATGAAGCCGGCATAGCCGTGGAGGAAGCAGGCGACGGGGATGCCGGTCGCGGCCAGGACCTTCACCGCCTTTTCGTCCTTTTCCACGGCCTCGTGGCTGATATCCCAGGCGCCCATGATGAGCAGGCGGTAGATGAGGTAAAGAATCCCTTCCCACAAGGTGCGTTCCCGTTTTTCACCGAGGGCCGTGGCGGTTTCCACGAAGTAGACACGGTACACAAACCAGAGTTCCGAGGCGACAATCAGGGCGTAGGTGGTGAAGACGATGCCGAAGGCGGCGATGGCCGAGGTGAAATGGGGGGTCATCATGACCTCGATCCCCCGCAGCGGCTGCTGGAGGTGGAGCATGAGGGGCATCATCGCCACCGGCAAAAGGGCGAAGGAAAAGACCAGGGAGAACCGGGCGATCTCCTTGAGCTGTTTGACGCCGAACACGTGGTAGAGGGAGGAGAGGACGAAGGCCCCCGCCACGAGACCGGTCATGAAGGGGTACATGACGATCTGGATGGTCCAGTAGATGTACTCGTTGGGATAGCAGAAGAACTCCTTGATGGTCCAGGCTTCACCATGCACCATGACTATTTCACCTCCTTGGTCAGTCCCAGATAGAATACCTGCGGCTTGGTTCCGTACTCCTCCTTGAGGACGTTGACCCGTTCGGTCATGATGACCCTGGTCACCGGGTCATTGGGGTCCTTCAGGTTGCCGATGCGTCGCGCACCGAAGGGACAGGCATCCACGCAGGCTGTTTTCATCCCCTTGGTGATGCGGTGATAGCAGAAGTTGCACTTTTCCGCCACATGGTAGACCGGGTGGAAGAAGCGGACGCCGTAGGGGCACCCCATGATGCAGTAGCCGCAGCCGATGCACCAGGAGCGGTCGACGAGCACCACGCCGTCGGCGGTCTGGTAGGTGGCCCCCACCGGGCAGACCTGGACGCAGGGGGGATTGTCGCACTGGTTGCAGAGCTTGGGGACGAAGAACGCTTTCGCGATGTCCTCGTTGCGGACCTCCACTGGGTGTTCCACCCCCTGCTCCATCTTGGGCGAAATGAACCCGTCCCGGGCTCCCTTGGGGGAATCGATGTGGGTCTTGCCGTCCCGGGAGATGACGTAGCGTTCCACCCAGGTGCGGGTCACGTTGGCATCGTAGGGGATCTCGTTTTCGATCTTGCACGCCTTGACGCAGAAGCCGCACCCGACGCACTTGTGGGTATCCACCAGGAAGACCCAGCGGGTCGGGGCGGGATCGTTCTTCTCTGCCAGGAGTCTTTTGGGGTCGAACAGTTCCAGGGCCGACAGGGGGATGGCCATCCCTCCCGCAATGAGGAGGGCTTTTTTGCAGAAATCGCGCCGGTCGATCATCGTTTCGCCTCCAGTTTGGGGTTGTGGGGATAGTGGCAGAGGACACATTCCGCTTCCGGGTGGTGGGTTTCGGGGTTTATGCCGCGGATTGCGCCACGGCCGCTGGCTTTGTAGGGGAGGCTGGCATGGCAGCGGATGCAGAGATCGCGATGGCGGTCGATAGTGAGGGTCGGCGGGTCGTCCGGATGCCCCAGTGCCGGGCCATGGCAGTTTTCACACTGGATGGCGGCGTGGGGGGAATGTCGGAGGTCGTTGTATTTGTCCTCATGGCAATCCTTGCAGTACTCCATGGTCTTGTACTTTACCTGGACGGCCTTCCAGTCGGCTTCGTTACCCTTGCGGTGCCATCCATACATGTACCCCCGTTCGCCGATGCCGAAATCCTTCGGCACGAGGACAGTTCTGGCCAGCAACACCAGAGCGATGACGCCGAGCACGATGTAGAGCGGTCGCCAGACATGACTCTTCACGCATGTACCTCCCCTGTAAAATTATCCTGGTGCGCGTCCAGATGCCGGTCGGGAGCCAGGAGGTGTAGTTAAATCTACCAGCTAAAGCCGCAATTACAACGCCAGCGGGAAATCTTACGGCCCCTGCCCCGCTTTTTCCCCGTCGTCCGGAGTTCCGGCGGGCGGCGGGGCGGTCCGCACGTCACCCTTCTGCCAGCGCCCCAGGGCGATGGATTCCAGGGCGGCGGCCAGGCCGAAAGAGAAGACGCTCAGTACCAGCGGCATGCCGTGGGTGCCGAGAAGGTCGTAGAGGAAAACCTTCACCGCACCGATGATGGTGACCATGATGGCGACGTTGCGGATTTCCCTGTTGCGGCGACGCAGGGCAAACAGCATGAGACCGGCCGCCGCGCTGGTGATGAGGATGGACTGGGCGCAGCGGAAAGAATTGCCCACGTCCACCGGCACCGTGGCGAGTACCTGATAGATAACGTTCCTCAGCATCAGGAAGCCGGTAACCAGGGCTGCGAGAAGAAGTGCGACCGCGCTGTGGTCCCGATGGTCGAAGCGGGCGAAGAAGAGAGCCGTTTCGGAAGGAGCCGCCCGGCGAGCCAGCTGGTAATGAAAGAGGCTGCAGACGGCAATCAGCCCGGCGGGGAGGGCCATGAGAAAATCGACCCCTGCAGGACGGTTACCGAAGAAAAAGATTGCCAGGGCAACGGCGGGGTAGACCTGAACCAAGTAGGAGATGACCCTGGTTCCCCCATTGCGCCATTTGCCCGAAACTATCATGAGGAAAAAACCCGCCACCGACAGCACCGGCAGTGACAGGGGAAAGCTGCCGGATGCCGCGGGAAGGGCAAGCGCCAGAAGGGTTGCACCGGCGAGAATGAAGGCGTTTTCTCCTTTGCCCCCGGTCGTTCCCCGTCTCACCAGCCAGGCAGCCAGCGAGAAATGGACGACGGCAGTGGCAATCCCCACCCATCCCAGCAGGTGCTTGCTCCCCTCCCACGCGTTGACCACGTAGAAGGAGTTGATGTACATGAGGACCACGTTGATCAGGGGGAGGAAGAAATCGAACCGGGACATTTTTTGGCTGCCGGCACGGATGATCCCGGTCAGAGCGATTCCGGCGAAGGTGACGGTAAAGATGGCGAGCACCGGGAAGAACCAGGAGAGCGCCAGTGTCTCCGGCATCAGTTCATGGCGGGCCAGGGGGAGGGTGAGCTTGAACGACCAGAGGTAGAGCATGACCATGCTCACCGTCAGCACGATCCAGCGGAGCCAGGAACAGCGCTTCAGGCTGGTGGCGAAGAAACCGAGCATGTTGGCGGTCCAGAGAATCATGGCCAGGTAGGGGAAGAACGGATTGGGGTAGTCGATGGCGGCGCCGGCAAGGCACATGCCGAGAGTGCCTGCGGAGATCGGTATGAAGGCGTTATAGCGATAGCTGATGACCGCCATGGCCATGCCGGTTGCCATGAGGGTCAGGTAGGCGGGCACCAGGGGGAGGGACTGGAATCGGGTATGGGTTTCCACCACGATCAGCGCCATGAGCGCCGCGCCGCAGGCGGCGAACACCGGCGCCAGGGGGCTTCCCTTGTCGTACTTGTACCAGCCGACCACCATGAGGATGGTCGCGTATGCCATGCCGAGTATCGAGCCGATGAGGGTGTTGATGATGTTGTTGTCGGTAATGGTCCGGAGGATGAGCGCCACCACCAGGAGGAAGCAGAGTGTGGAGAGGCGGGGGAGGAGGGCGGTCTTGCCGGCCCAGCTGAGAATCTCCTCGGTCACTTCGTCGGGGGCGTCGGCCGCGTGCTCAGCGGTTTTGGCGGTCACGGGGGGGGCTATCAGGGGGTGCGGGGAAACGACTGGCGTCACTGTTGGCGTCACGGCCATCCGGGCAGCCAGCTGCTCAACCGTTGCGGTCAGCGCCTGCACCTGGGCCGCCAGCTGTTCAACCCGTTTTTCGAGCGTGTCGTCTGCCATCTGGGTTCCCTCCGTGTGCACCGTCCATGGGGCGAGGGGGCTGTGGCTGTGTGCGGTATATGAAGCGAATTGTTTCGGCAATCAAACGCCATTAAATATTTTGTTTAATATGATACATCTAATATTAATAAATTTATAACAATTCGTAATCACACATGTTTATTGTATAACATCTTTTTATTGACTTGGCTACCAGGAAATTGTTGTAGGTCGATTTTATGGTAAAACGGTCGAGATCATAGGTTGGCGACATGGAGGGGGTTGAAGTCGTAACGCAATCCGTGACGAGACGGCTAGCCGTTTCGTGGAGCGTCCTGCGTGGCGGTACGCCGGTGGCGGCGGACAAGGTGTGGTGGCCGTCAAGCTGCGGCTGCTAACGGTTTTTCTCGGTTTTGACGATCTTGATCTCCCCCGTCTGCATGTCGTAGACCCAGCCGTGGAGGTTGAGGTTTTTCCCCTTCATGGCGTTTCTGACGAAGGGGTACTCCTGAAGGTGCTCCAGCTGGAGGCGGACGTTTTCCTCCACGATCAGTTCCATCCGCTTCTCCCTAGGTATCTCGATGTGGAGGCCGCGCAGCTTTTCGTCCACCCTCTCCTTGGCCTTGTAGGCATTGATCAGCCAGATGGGGATGTACTTGTCGTCGCCGTTGTCCTCGTCGAGGGCGGCGATTCCGCCGCAGCCGTAGTGGCCGCAGATGACGATATCGGGGATCTTCAGGTGATTGATGGAGAATTCCAGCACCGCCGACAGGTTCCAGTCGTTGGTGGCGACGATGTTCCCCACGTTCCGGTGGGTGAACACCTCGCCCGCCCGGGTCTGGGTGATGGTATTGACCGGCACCCGCGAATCGGAGCAGCCGATCCAGAGGATCGTCGGCTTCTGGTCCTTGGCCAGGGAGGCAAAGAACTCCTTTTCCTTCTCGAACGTCTCGGCGACGAACCGCTTGTTCCCTTCCAGCAGGGTGGTGATCATGGCATCCCCCTTCCGTGCCCGTGATGGAGGAAGTGTACTACATCACGACGGCGCGGCAAGGGGGTTGACATGAATTTTGTGAAAATCAGAACATCGTTAGATTTGTATCGGTCGGGTCAGCCGGCGTAGTCGACGGCCGCGGATGCTGCCGTGACGCTTTTCATGTAGGGGAGGATTTCCCCTTCGTGGTAAGGATGGACCTGGTAGGCCTGCAGGTCCTCCAGGGAGTCGAAGCGGGTCACGAGGGCCAGGTCGTAAGAGCGTTCCGAGCGGATGACATCCACTCCCACCTCCAGGTGACGCAGCTGGGGGATCTTGCCGTTCATGCTGAGAAGCTTCTCCTTCGTTGCGGCCAGGTTGGCGGCGGACTGGTCCTTGAGGCGGAAGAAGACGATGTGCGTGATCATGGGAAACTCCTTTACGGTTGATGTGGTCGTATGACGGGCGCACCATACCCCGGCCGGGGCGGCACTGTCAAGCGACGTATGGGGCTGTTTCTCCTGAATCCGTAAGGGGCACGCGGGCACATTCGCTCCACGGAACACTCACCCCTTACGGAAGGTTATCTTCCAGCCGCCCGAGCATCCGGAGCAGGCCGTCGAGGATGGTGATCGGGTGGGGTGGGCAGCCGGGGATGTAGAGGTCCACCGGCAAGAGGCCGTCCACACCGTTATGAACCTCGGGAGAGTCCATGAACGGGCCGCCGTTGATGGCACAGGCGCCGCAGGCGATGACCAGTTTCGGCTCCGGCACCGCCGCGTACGTCTTGAGGAGCGCCTCCCGCATGTTCTCCGACACCGGCCCGGTAACGAAAACCCCGTCGGCGTGGCGCGGACTGGCGACGAACTGGATGCCGAAGCGTCCCAGGTCGAAGCCGACCGTATTGAGCACGTTGGTATCCGCCTCGCAGGCGTTGCACCCTCCTGCCGACACCTCCCGCAGCTTCAGCGACCGGCCGAAGAGCTCCCGCATCTTCTCATCCAGCTTCTGGGCCAGCTTCCGCTCCATCCCCGCCGCCACAATCAGATCCTCCCGCCGGTTCGCCGCCAGCCGGGCATCATTGCTGAAGGAAATCGCCCCGTGGGGGCACGCTGTTGCGCACTCGGGACAGAACAGACACTTCCCCATATCAAGGGAAAGAGTGCCTTCCGGGATTTTATCGCCTTCCCGGTCCCGGGTCCCGAGTCCCGGACTTCGTTTTTCCCAGTCCCGAGTCCCGAGTCCCGAGTCCCGGTTTATCGCCCCATAAGGGCAGGCATCGGCACAGAGCCGGCAGTCAGGGGGGCAGCGTTCCGGCGCAAGGAGCGGATACCCCCGGAACAGCTCCGGTAGCACCGCCGGCTCCGCCGGGTACTTCATCGTCCGGTGCTTCTGGTGGATGCGGGCGAGGATGGCTTTGAACATGGTGTGGTCCTGTTGGTACGCGTGTTTGACGGCTTTCGGGCTATTCTGCTTTTTGTGAAGGCACCCTTATCAATTCCAGAGCGCGTTTCGCTGATTCCCTTACCATGGGAGACGGGTCTTGCAGTGCATTTTCCAAGGCGGGAATGGCTGCTTGCGCAGCGGAACCAATATTGCCGAGAGCTTCTGCTGCACGGGCACGCGCATCGGCGTAATACCGATCCGGGCCATCAAGTGCCGGACCTTTCCCTTGGTAGGTCTCCAAAGCCCGGATGATGTTGGGTAGTGCAGATCCAGCTTTATTCCCATACTTCTTAAGTGCGGACAAGGCCCAGTATCGGACGTTCAGATTGACGTCCAGCGAAGCTTCGGCCAGTTCCGGAATCGATGCGGGATATGCGGGAGCCATGTGATTCAAACCCATCACGGCGATAGTCCGCAGATTCGGGTTAGGACTTCCCAGGAAAGCCAGGAGCACTTCGCCACCGCTTTGATCGGCTTGTATAAGCTCAGTAAATGCCTGGGCACGGATATCCTCATCTGACTGACTGAGCATGTCCAGCCACTGCTCGGCGGACTTTCCATGGTACATCGGCGTAGCAGCTAACGCGACAGTGCCCCAAAAAAACGCCAGAAACAGTGTCCACAAAATAAACCGGCAACAACGTCTAATTCCCATGTTCATCCCCCATATTCAAACTCTCAAGTCCTGACCCCATAGGCTCATTGCCGATGGTTAGCAGAAGTTATCTGGTGCTTGTCAGTATTTTCTTAAGCCAGCCGATTGCCTCAGGATGTTCTTTACAGTCAAGAATGAATTCTTGTCCTCTGGCAGCAGTTTTCAATATTGTGCTACGCTCGCTTTGTTGCCACCTTGTCATATCAGCGTGATATGTGAATGTTGGTTTTCCGTTATGAGGATAGAACCATTGCGGAAGCTCCCAAACACTCGGTGTTTTTGCATTTGGTGCTGTCAATTGCAGTTGATCTGAATATTTTGAGAAAACGCCAGCACCTGCGACGTCCCTAGCGCTCAATTCTGGTAGGGTAAGGTACTTTTTGGACACATAGACGGTGTTGTTAGTTTCCTCATTTCTATGAAAATGCGGATGATACTCGGCCCACTTGTAGCGCGAATGGTCGTAGTCATCCACTTTCAGGATTTCATCAATCTGGAGCCAACCCCACAAAACGTGACGCAGAGGGGAGTCGATGTCCCATTCTACTTTTCCACTACGGCATGCAACCTGGCGAAACAGTCCGAAAAACAGAAAAATATCGCCTGTTGTCACACCGTTATTTCGGAGGTGTCCTTGTGCAGCGCCAGTTT
Organism: Geomobilimonas luticola; assembly: GCF_018476905.1. Classification (GTDB taxonomy): domain Bacteria; phylum Desulfobacterota; class Desulfuromonadia; order Geobacterales; family Geobacteraceae; genus Geomobilimonas; species Geomobilimonas luticola. The sequence goes on along the minus strand of NZ_JAHCVK010000003.1, from coordinate 180,777 downwards.
GTCCCAAAATCGGCTTCCATTCTGGAAGTCTAGGAAGGCTTTCACTGCATAGGTCCGGGTCAAGGTGTGCAAAATGTGTCGCCGGTATCTTTCCTTTGGTCAAGTCAGAGACAATATTTCCAATGTTGAATTCTTGCCAATGTATGTCCGAATATCGTATCGGAGAGTTCTTGTCTGGAATAGGAAGAGATACCATGCGTCCATCTTGGAGGATCGGGCTTGGTTTGCCTCCTGAAGCGGAGTCGAATCCTTTTCTACTGAAGATAATTTTCAAGGCCAACTCCTTTTCCATGAATTATCATTCGGTGGCCAAGAGTATGGAGGAGCATTGACTCCTGATTGCTGGTTGGATATGAAATTAAGGAATGCGGTAATTACCTCTGGGGAAAATCTGTTTTTGTGTGCTCTGCCGACCTTTAACACGTTGAGGTCTGTCGGGAGTACAAGCGCTTTTGAGCCATGGTAGTAAAAATTATCATTATGAGCGATTAAAACTTTTATCCCGCCTAGATCGTGGGCTTTTGTAGTGGGATTTTCGCTGTCTCCATTGGAATGCATGGACTGAAGCTGCTGGAAATTCCCGTTTTGTAGGGGCCTGTAGATATTGTCACCACGTTTGTGAACCACCTTGCTGTTGTAGTATGGGATTTTTTCTGAAAAACGCTCATCATTGAAATACTGCTCGTATGTGAGTATCTCATTAACCTGCATGGCATAAATTAGCTTATTACCCTTGGCTTTGGGACTTATTCCGACTATCCAGTCTCCCACATTAGCCGCCCGTCGTATTGCAGGTTTACAGTTCGCAAGCGTGCAAAATCCCCAGAACGGATTTGGTGCGAATCCTGTATCGTGGGTGACAATGTAAGAAAACAATCTCATCATTATTCCTTGCCGCAGGTAAAAGGGTTACTTTCCAAAACAATCGGTGATATCAAAATAGTAATTTTCAATAGTAGTACTAATTTCAGATTCAGTTTCTTGAGTTACTTCAATCTTCAATTTATCATATTTTCGATCTCCAACAGTCAGTAATTGCTGCTGAATTCGTTTCCATGATACTTGCCTACCCATTCCTAATAATTTTAGATAGCTGTGCTCTACTGAAACATAATCATTCGGTATCCCGTAATGCACTATAACAGCATTTTCGATCGTGTTACCCCAACCGCCTGAAATTGGCAAATCAACTCCGAAATCATTTTTTAGCATTTCTCTAATAGAAATTTCATTACTCATTTGATTACTCCTTTGACTAACACTAATTGTTAGTATGTTCCCCTATATAAGTAACTTGTTTCTGTTACAGGCAATTTGTTTATTTTATAGGTAACCTAGTTGATTACTTATATGTGTAACTTACCGTTTAATGCCGCCATCCAGAAATTCAACAGGAATTCTCGCCTCCAGCACATCTTCGCGCAGTTGCCACTTTGCCGCTACAGATCGAACCCGCAGTACGACAGGTTGAAGCTCTTGTTGCAGAGGGGGAAGTCGGAGATCTGCTCGTTCCTGAGGGCCAGGGAGAGGCCGGTCCAGTTGTGGAACGACGGGTCGGTGACCTTGTAGCGGGCGAAGCGTCCCGCGGCGTCGGTGATGGCGACGTGGCAGATCTCCCCCCGCCACCCTTCCGTCAGTGCCACTGCCACCATGCCGCCGCCCGGCGGTTTCAGACCGGTGCGGATATCCTTGCCGGGGAGCTGGCGGAGCTGTTCCGCCAGGAATTCGAGGGATTTTTCCGCCTCCATCCAGCGGACCAGGGCACGGGCGTACACGTCGCCGGTGGGGGCGGTCACCACCGGTATCTGGCTCATCCGGAAGATGCCGAAGGGGTGGTCGCGGCGCACGTCGCGGTTGAGCCCGCAGGCCCGGGCGGGCGGGCCCACCAGCCCGATTTCCCGTCCTGTTTCCGTATCCACCCTTCCGGTCCCCTCGAAGCGGGCCATGACCGACGGCGAGTTCCAGAGGAGATCCACGGCACTGGTCAGGTCGTTCCTGGCCGCGTCAAGGCGGGCGAGAAGGTCTTCCTGCTGTCTGTGGCTGCAGTCGAAGCCGACGCCGCCGGGACGGATGAGCCCCCGGCCGAAGCGGCTGCCGCAGAGGACCGCGCTCATGTTGAGGAAGTCCCCCCGGATGCGGCCGCAGTAGGAGGCGGTGGGTAGGTAGCCGACATCGCCGGCCAGCGCACCCAGGTCGCCGGTATGGTTGGCAAGCCGTTCCAGTTCCAGGGCGATGCCGCGCAGCACCTCGGCCCGGGCCGGCACCGGCATGCCGCCGAGGGCTTCCAGCACTATGCAGTAGGCCTGGCTGTGGCCGACGGTGGTGTCCCCGGCGAGGGTTTCCATCCGGTAGAGGGTGCGGGGGTGGGGACCGCCTGCGAGTCCCGCCTCGATCCCCCGGTGCTGGTAGCCGAGGGATATCTCCAGGTTGAAGACCTCCTCGCCGTGGCACTGGAAGCGAAAATGTCCCGGCTCGATGATGCCGGCGTGGACCGGGCCGACCGCCACCTCGTGGACCTCCTCCCCCTCCACCCGGTAGAACTCCATGACCCCCGGCAGGATCGGTTCCCCGGGCGCCCTCCCCCAGGCATCGTGCCCCGGCCGGAACGAGCGGTGGAAACGGACCGGCTTGAGCCCGGGGTGGCCGTCGGGAAGAAGCCCCGTTTCTTCGGCGATCTCCCGCTCGAAGAGGTGGAGCTGGGGGATGATGGGGGTGAGGGAGGGGAAGGCTTCGCCGTTGACGGTGGTCGCCATGATCCCCAGGAGCCCTTTCTTCTTGTAGGCGAGAATGGCATAGAGTGCAACCGTCTCGCCGGCCGGTGCCCCGAAGTAGGAAGAGACCCGCCAGCCGCCGTCGACGGCATCAATGAGCTTCTGCATGAAGTCGTCGGTGGCAAGGAAGGGAACATCCGCCAGGGGAAATGCTTCGCCGTTGTGGAAGGTGTGCAGGGACCCGGTCATGGCCGCACCTCCAGGAGCGCTGCGGCATCCGTGAGGAGCCGCCGGAGCGGTTCGGGGAGCCAGAGCCCGAGCATGAGCACGAGGAGCATGGTGACAAGCGGCGGCCCGACGGTGAGAAGCCTGTCCCGGTAGGGGGTTCGGACCGCCTCCGCCGGTTCTTCTCCGGAAACGAGGGGGAGGACGGTGGAGGCCATGCCGATGAAGATTACCGCCAGGAAGAGGAGGAACAGTCCGCTGGTCACGTTCCTTTCCTGGTGGAAGGCGCTGCTGACGATGGAAAATTCGCTGAGGAACGGTGAAAACGGCGGCGAGCCGGTGATGGCGAAGAAGCCGGCGAGGAACAGCCCCCCTGACCAGGGGAGCCTCCGCAGCACCCCCTTTACCTGGCTGGTGTTCTTGCTGTTGTAGGAGCGGTGGATGTTGCCGGAGGAGAGGAACAGCACCCCCTTGGTGAGACCGTTGTTGACAAGGTGGAAGATGGCGCCGAACAGTGCCCCTTTCCCCAGTCCCAGGGCGACGGCCAGGATCCCCACGTGCTCGACGCTGGAATAGGCGAGCATCCGCTTGAAATCGGACTGGTTCACCATGAAGACCGCGGCGAATCCCATGGAGATGAGCCCCATGATCAGGAGGGTATCGAGGAAGAAACCGGGATTGCCGGCCGCGGTGCAGATCTGGTAGATCCGGGCGATGCCGATAAAGGCGCAGTTCACGAGCCCCCCCGCCAGAAGCGCCCCCACGAGCCCCGGAGCCTCGCCGTAGGCGTCCGGCTTCCAGGTGTGAAGCGGCGCCAGCCCCATCTTGGTGCCGAAACCGACCAGCAGGAAAATGAAGGCTGCCTTGAGCCAGTCGGGGGAGAGGTTGCGGGCCGACGCGATGAGCGGCTCCAGGAGCAGGGTCGGTTCCTGGCCCGCGACCATGGTGGAGTAGGCAAGGAAGAAGAGCCCCATGAGGGCGAGGGCGATCCCCACGGAGCAGATGAGCATGTATTTCCAGGTCGCCTCGATGGAGCGGGCATTCCGGTTGAAGTAGATGAGGGGGGCCATGGAGACGGTGGTGGTTTCAATGGCCACCCAGAGAAGCCCCAGATGATGGGCCGTACAGACCAGCGACATGGCGGACAGGCAGATGAGGAGCCCCGCGCAGAGCACGCGGTTGCTCCGCTCCCGGCGGTAGCCGAGGTAGCCGACGGCGTAGACGGCGCAGACCAGGAACAGGACACTGATGCCGAGCAGCACCACCTTCCCCAGCGCATCCAGGTGTATCCAGTCGTTGGGAGAGGGGAGCGGCGTGATGATCAGCACGCCGATGGTCAGGGCGGTATGGAGCGCGCCGAACAGGGGCAACAGCAACGGCCGCAGCCGGTCACCGGGGATAAGCCAGGCGATGAGGGCGCCGACCAGGGGGAGTATGATGAGGCTGTAGAGCATAAGCAGCGTTCCTGGGGACGTATGGGGTTAAGGTTCAGTGTTCAAGGTTGAGCGATGGCAGTACGATGAGTTCGTGGGAATTGAGCGCCCTGTTACGCTCAGAGTCCCCTCGATCCGCCGCTGTACGGCTCATTCCGCGCCGGTCGATCAACTCACCCTGACGGGTTCGAACACGATCGACCTGCTCTGCTCCATATCGCCTACAGCGGCAGGCTCTCGGGCACATTCGCTCCACAAGACGCTCAATTCCCGGAGATTCAAGTGTAGTGTTCATTCTTTCAAAGTGGTCAGGCGCGATGTGTCGATCGACGAAAACTCGCGGCTGATGTGGTTGATGATGATCCCCATGACGAAGATGCCGACCAGGAGGTCGAGAAGCGCCCCCGCTTCCACCATGACCGGCATCGCCTCGGTCAGGAGCAGGCCGAAGATGAAGATGCCGTTTTCCAGGACCAGGTAGCCGATAACCTGGGTGATCGCCTTGCGCCGGGTGGTGAGGACGAGAAATCCGGTCAGTACCGTGGCCACGGATGCGGGGACGAACAGGAGCCCCTGGTGAGCCGGCGCCAGCGGCAGTTTCCCGGCGAAGACGAATGCGAATGCGGTCAGGAGTGCCCCGATGATGAGGGTGGTGACGTAGCCGACGAACGGTTCCGTTTCCCGCCGGATCTCCGCCTTGTTGACGGCGCCGGTGAGAAGCCAGGGGATGAGAACCCCCTTGGCGAGGATGATGCCGACCATGATGGCCAGCAGATGCCAGGAGAAGGGGTGGATGAGCCACGGCAGGAGTCCGAGGACCACTCCCTGGGCCGCCACGGCACGGATGGCGAGGGCGATCCGGCTCGAGCCGAGGACGGCGAAGTTGATGAGCATGACGAGGACGAGCAGCTGGTCGGCAAAAGAACTCATGGATTCTTACCTCAACATCAGGAGCATGGCGAAGGCGGACAGGATGGTGGCCGCCACGAGCATCTGGGGGATGCGGATCAGCCTGAGCCGCGCCATGATGGACTCCACCACGCCGATGGCGATGGCGAGAAGGATCATCGTGCCGATGAAGACCACCCAGTCCACGGGACCGACGCCGGTCTTGAACGGGAGCGCCACCTGGATGAAAAAGGCGCCGAGCACGAACAGCTTGAGGGCGGCGCCGTAGAGAATGTAGCCGAAGGCGGGGCCGCTGTGGTCAAGCACCATCACCTCGTGGATCATGGTCAGTTCCAGGTGGGTGTTCGGGTCGTCGAAGGGGATGCGGCAGTTTTCCGCCAGAAGCACGATGAACAGCCCGCCGGTCAACAGGAGCATGGCCGCGCCGGTGCCGAGCCAGTTGCCGGCGGCGGCCCGGGTGAGCATGTCGGTGAGGGAGAGGGAGCCGGTGAGCCGGGCGAGCACGACCAGGGCGAAGAAGAGGGTCGGTTCCGCCAGGCAGGAGAAGGTGGCCTCCCGGGCCGCCCCCATCCCCTCGAAGCTGGAGCCGGTATCCAGAGCCGCTGCCATGGTGAAGAAACGGGCCAGCCCGAACAGGTAGGCGAACAGGATCATGTCGCCGGTGAAGGCGAGGGGGGCGGGGTGGTTGCCGAGGGGGATGAGCAGGGCTGCCGTTACTGTCGCGGCGAGGGTGACGACCGGCCCGGCCCGGAACACCCAGGTAGTGGTGTCGCTGAACACCGACCCCTTGCGCAGCAGCCGGAGGATGTCGTAATAGGGCTGCAGGTAGGGCGCACCGGTCCGGCCGGCGAACACCGCCTTGGTCCGGGCGATGATCCCGAGCAGGAGCGGCGGCATCAGGATAACGAGGAGCAGGTGGACGATGATGTCGGTCATGGGTTGTCTGGTAGTCCCGATTTGTGCTGCATGGTTTGTGTCGTTAACTCAAAATTCATAATTCAAAACTCAAAATTGCTTCAGTATGCCCATATGAGCAGCACCACCAGGGTGACGAAGGTGTAGAGGATGTAGAGGTGGAGCTGTCCGTGCTGCAGTCTCCTGAGCTGGGCAAGCCGATCGTTGGCGAGGCGCAGGACCGGCATGAACACGTGTTCCAGCATGGTCTCCGGCACATGGCTGGCGAAGCGGGCCGGGCCAGGGAGCGGCTCCTTCATGGCCGGCGAGGTCACGTGGGGGTGGAGGATGCCGGCGAAGGTCTTGACCAGCAGTTCCGCGAATGAAGATGCGGTGTACTGCATGCGGGGTGCTGGTCGGAGGTAGCCGCAGTCCCAGGTGACGCCACCGGCGACCGGCTCCGCCTTGAGACGGCCGACGAAGTGCAGGGCAATGCCGCCCGCAAGGCAGATCAGAACCAGTCCCAGGATAGTGATCCAACCGAGGGGTGCGGCGGCCGTGAGAGCATATCCCGTCATTCCGGCGTCCGGTTGCCAGGAGTGCACTGCTCCGGCCAGAGGAGCGGCCAGTACGAGGGGGAAGAGCCCGATTCCCAGGCAGATGACCGCCAGGAGAGCCATGGGGGCCAGCATGACCCGTACCGCCTCGTGGCCATGGTTCGTCTTCTCCGATCGGGGTATGCCGAGAAATGCAATTCCATAGACCTTGACGAAGCATGCCGCAGCTAGTCCCCCGATCAGGGCGAGGGCTGGTGCTGCCAGGGCAAGAACCGCCACGGCGGCCCCCCCTTCGTCCAGGATGCCCGAGAACAGACCGACGTAAATGAGGAATTCGCTGACGAAGCCGTTCAGGGGGGGAAGGCCACAGATTGCCACCGCCCCCACGAGGAAAAAGGCGGAGGTGTAGGGCATGCGCCGGGCCAGCCCCCCCAACAGGTCTATCTCGCGGGTACCCGTGGCATGGATCACCGCGCCGGCGCAGAGGAAGAGGAGCGACTTGAAGGTTGCGTGATTCAGCACGTGGAGCAGCGCCCCGGCCATGCCGAGGAGAACGAGGGTCGAATTCCCTAGGGTCTGGCCGATGAGTGCCACGCCGATTCCCATGGCGATGATGCCGATATTCTCGATGCTGTGGTAGGCGAGGAGGCGCTTCAGGTCGTGCTGCCCGATGGCGAAGGCGACCCCTGCCACGCCGGAAACGATGCCGATGGTGAGCACCGTTATCCCCCACCAGAGGGGGACGTGGTGGAACAGGGAAAGGGTCCGGACCAGGCCGTAGATCCCCATCTTGATCAGCACTCCCGACATGAGGGCGGAGACGTGGCTCGGGGCGTTGGCGTGGGCCGACGGAAGCCAGATGTGGAGCGGCATGAGTCCAGCCTTGAGGCCGAAGCCGAGGAGGGCGGTGACGAATATCCCGGTGGCCAGGGGGGTGGCTGCGTTCAGGGAGCCGGCTGCAGGGAAGAGAAACGACCCGGCGGCACCCCGCAGGAGGGAGAACATGGCGAACAGGGCCAGGGTGCCCAGATGGGTGGTGATCAGGTAGAGGGTGGCCGCTTCCCGCACGTCGGGTTTTTCGTCTTCCGTACTGAGCAGGAAGTAGCAGGAAAGGGCCATTATCTCCCAGGCCATGAGGAACAACACTCCGTTCCGGGCGGTGACGAGGAGCGCGAGGGAGGCGGTCAGCAGGCCGAAGAAGAAGGTGATCCGGTGCACGGTGGCGGGATTGTCGTCCGCCGGCCAGTAGCCGGCGGCGTAGACGGCGCAGCTGCCGGAGATGACGAACACGGCCAGGAGAAATATGGCTCCAAGGGGGTCGAGGCCGATTTCGCAGGGACCGAAGGGGAGGCTCCACGCGACGACGTAGGTCTCGGCCTGCCCGGTGACGAGGATGGCCATGGCGCCGGCCAGGCCGATCAGGCTGCCGAAAACAAGTATGACCGTGGCCAATTTCTGGCCCAGGGAACGGTTGCGGAGAAACAGGGCCGGTATCCCCGACAGGGCGGCCATCAGGATGGCGGCGATGATGAAGGTGCCGGCGGTCATCGGCTCCCCTTCGGCAGACCGGCTTCGATCGCTGCGACGGTTGTCATGATCTCGGCCGCATCGGCCCGACGTCGCAGAACATCCTGAAAGCGTTCGTCCCGCAGGGCATAGGCGAGCTTTGCCAGGAGGTGGAGGTGAGTCTTGACGGTGGGGCTCACCAGGGTGAAGAGGGTCTGGACCGGCAGGGAGTCGAGGGCCTTGAAATCGGTCGGCTGGGCGAGAAAGCAGAGGGTGACGAGGGGAGCCGTCACGTGGAGAAGGATCGGGTTGCGGACATGGGGGATGGCGATACCGTTGCCGATGGCGGTGGTGCCGAGCGCTTCCCTGGCCAGCAGGACCTGGAGGAGAAAGTCGGGGTCGACCTGGGGGGGGAGCTTTAGGAGTGCGACTACTTCCCGGAGGACGTTCGGCGGGTCCCCTCCCGGAACGTCGTAATGGATTCCTCCTGCCGCCAGGGCTTCTGCGAGGGTGGGAAGCGGCTCTTCCTCCTCTTCCGGCGTGGCGGCGAATATCTCGGGGGAGACTTTGATGTTGTGCTCCGTTGCCCATTCCAGGAGGTCCACGCGGTTGAGGCGGAGCTGGTCGTTCATCTTGCTGGCGGCGAGCCCTTCTTTCCGTATCCAGGCGTGGACGGTTTTTTCATCCACCTGGAGCAGTCTTGCTGCTTCTGCTACGGAGAGGAGCATCGGGAACCCCCATGGTAACTGGCGCGGCTTGACGGATGTGCTCTCCCGTCAGCGCTTTATAGGGTGGCAAGTACGAGGTTATGTGTTAATAGAACAGGATTATATGCCGTCATGGTCTATCCGTCAACTGATTAATCCGGATATTTCGTGGCGAGGCCGACACCATTTCGCGGATATCACCGCGACTGGACGCAGCGCCAGTTGCAGTAGGGGAGGGTGCCGCATAAATTCTGTTGACAAACCACACAAGAGCGGTTAATAGATTACCTATCCTCGCAAAACTCATGTCGGTTCTTTCTATTCAATTCTATCGTCATCCCGACCCTGTTTGTTAAACGGTACCCCGATCCAAGAATTTCGCACGCATACTACATTCAGTGACCATTCTGCCAGGATATATCCTTTCGGACGGCATACCGTGCCCAGCCGATCACAAACCAATTTCCCCCGAACATTTCCAGCGTAGTAGCCCTAACTGCCCCAATCAGGAGAACCGATGAACCTACAGGAACTGAAGAACAAGAAGATCAGCGAGCTTACCGCCATCGCCAAGGGGCTCAACATCGAAGGGGCATCCAGCCTGCGCAAGCAGGATATGATCTTCGCCATCCTCAATGCCCAGACCGAGAAGAACGGCATGATCTTCGGTGAAGGGGTGCTGGAAACCCTCCCTGACGGCTTCGGTTTTCTCCGGGCACCTGACTACAACTATCTTCCGGGCCCCGATGACATCTACGTATCCCCCAGCCAGATCCGCCGCTTCAACCTCCATACCGGCGACACTGTTTCCGGCCAGATCCGCCCCCCCAAGGAGGGGGAACGCTACTTTGCCCTTCTCAAGGTGGAGACGGTCAACTTCGAACCTCCCGAAGTGGCGCGGGACAAGATCCTCTTCGACAACCTCACCCCTCTCTATCCCGATGAGAAGCTGAAACTGGAGACCGCTCCCGACAATATGCCGATGCGGGTCATGGAACTGATTTCGCCTATCGGCAAGGGTCAGCGCGGCCTGATCGTCGCCCCCCCGCGGACCGGCAAGACCATGCTGATCCAGAACATCGCCAATTCCATCGCCGAGAACCATCCGGAAGTCTATCTCATTGTCCTTCTCATCGACGAGCGGCCGGAAGAGGTAACCGACATGCAGCGGTCGGTAAAGGGTGAGGTGGTTTCCTCCACCTTCGACGAACCGGCAACCCGCCACGTCCAGGTGGCCGAGATGGTCATCGAAAAAGCGAAGCGGCTCGTGGAGCACAAGCGGGACGTGGTGATCCTCCTCGACTCCATAACCCGCCTGGCCCGGGCCTACAATACCGTCATCCCCCCTTCCGGCAAGATTCTCTCCGGGGGGGTCGATTCCAACGCCCTCCACAAGCCGAAACGCTTTTTCGGCGCAGCCCGCAACATCGAAGAGGGGGGCTCTCTCACCATCATCGCCACTGCCCTCATCGATACGGGGAGCAAGATGGACGAGGTCATTTTCGAGGAGTTCAAGGGGACCGGCAACATGGAGGTCCACCTGGACCGGAAGCTGGTGGAGAAACGGACCTTTCCGGCCATCGATATCAACAAGTCCGGCACCCGCAAGGAAGAGCTTCTCATCGAAAAGAGCTCCCTCAACCGTATCTGGATTCTCCGCAAGGTGCTCCACCCCATGAACGTGGTGGACAGTATGGAGTTCCTTCTCTCCAAGCTCGCCGAGACCAAGGGAAACCAGGATTTCCTCGATTCCATGAGCAAATAGCCCGCCAGTGGAGCAATTCCCGCCGATGGCGCGGTAGCGAAAAATGTCTTGAAAAAATAAGTCGATAGTGTTACTTTTAGACCTTTCGAGTGACCGAATAATGATACCGCCGGCACTTACCCGGCGTAAGGAGGAAGAGATGAAAGAAGGAATCCATCCCAAGTATGAAGAAGTGACGGTCAAGTGCCTGTGCGGCAACACCTTCCAGACCCGTTCCACCAAGTCGGAGATCAGCACCGAGATCTGCTCCGCATGCCATCCGTTCTTCACCGGCAAGCAGAAGCTGATCGACACAGCCGGCCGTGTCGAGAGATTCAAGAAGCGCTACGGAATGTAAGCACCCCGTGGGGTGACAGGTTTGGTAAGGGGATTTTGTCGCTGGCGAAATCCCCTTATTGTTTTTCTGCTCCCTGCTTCGACGGGGGGTGCCATTTTGGCGGTTGTCTTGGCGCTGCAAGATATGCGATAATGCTTCATTAATCCTTCCGAGGAGTCGGCGTGAAAGTTGCCCTTCTTCAGCATACCCCCGAGCCGGAACTGACGGTGGCCCTGGCGGCCCGGCTCTGCTATTCCCCCGTGGACATCGACGAACTGAAGCAGAAACTGGGCACTGCCGACATCGAGGCGTTTCTCGACAAGATCATGTCCCTGGGGCACCAGTCGGTGCTGGAGCATGCCTCCTTCACCTTCGGCATCGAGGGGATATCCCGGGTGACCTCGCATCAGCTGGTGCGCCACCGGGTCGCTTCCTACTCCCAGCAGTCCCAACGGTATGTCTCCCACAAGGAGCGGTTCCGTGCGGTCGTTCCCCCCACCGTCGCCGAGCGTTCGGAACTGCTGGCCCGGTTCGAAGCCCAGTTGCAGGCGCTGCACCAGGTCTATGGCGAGATGGTGGAGGCGGGGATTCCCGCCGAGGACGCCCGTTACCTGCTCCCCAACGCCACGGAAACCAAGATACTGGTCACCATGAACGGGCGGGAACTGCTCCATTTTTTCGAACTTCGCTGCTGCGAGCGCGCCCAGTGGGAGATCCGGGCCATGGCGGTGGAAATGCTGAAGCTGGTGAAGGGCGTGGCGCCGACCATCTTCCGGGATGCCGGCCCTGGCTGCCTCACCGCCCCCTGCCCGGAAGGGACCATGACCTGTGGCAGGATCAGGGAAGTCCGGGAGAAGTTCAGAACCATGTAGGATGCACCAGGAACGCGAAAAGCGCGTTCCTCATGAGGAACAAATGTCAAAGATAAACATCGGCGGTCAGGCTGTCATCGAAGGGGTCATGATGCGCGCCCCCCGCTCCCTGGCCATCGCCGTCCGTCGCCCCACCGGCGACATTGTCGTCAGGAAGGAAGAAGTAATCCCCCTGTCGGAGCGTTTTCCCATCGTGAAACTCCCCGTCGTGCGAGGGGCGGTGGCCCTCTTTTCGTCACTCATCACCGGGATCAAGGCACTCAACTTCTCCGCCAACGAGGCGATGGTCGAAGAGGAGAAGGAGGGGGAAGAGAAGCAGGAGCTTTCGTCCTGGGCCATGGCAGGGACCATGGCGGTGGCGTTCGGTTTCGGCATCCTCCTCTTCTTCATCCTCCCCCTCTATCTGACCAAGCTTCTCACCCCTATCATCGGTACTTCCAACATCGTCTTCAATCTGGTGGACGGGGTCATCCGGGTGGTGGTTTTTATCCTCTACATCTTTGCGATTTCCCGGATGAACGACATCCAGCGGGTCTTCCAGTACCACGGGGCGGAACACAAATCGATCTTCGCCTTCGAGGCGGGGGATGCACTGACGGTGGAGAATGTGCGCAAGTACAGCTGTCTCCACCCCCGCTGTGGGACGAGCTTTCTCCTCATCGTCATGCTGGTGAGCATCGTGGTCTTTTCCCTGATCCCCAAGCTCTGGCCTTTCTACCTGAAGGCCGGTTCCCGGATCGTGCTCCTTCCCCTCATCGCGGGGCTCTCCTATGAGCTGTTGAAGTGGAGCGCCAAGAACGACCAGTCTCCCATTGTCAGGCTCCTTATCGCGCCGGGGCTGGGACTGCAGCGACTCACCACCCGGGAGCCGGACGACAGCCAGCTGGAAGTGGCGATCCGCTCCATGGAAGAGGCACTGGAGGTGAATAGCGGGTACAAGGATGACAGATTGGTGATCTGAGAATCAATAGGACGTATGAGACGTATGAGACCTATAAGTCCACTATGTCCCGTAGGTCTCAGTTTATGCTAAGGATTTCATGATGTTCGACAAAATCGAAGAACTGGAACGGCGCTACCAGGAACTGGAAGCGCTTCTGTCCGACCCGGCGGTCATCGCCAACCAGCCGGAGTTTCGCAAGCTCTCCCGGGAGCATGCCGACCTCACCGACCTGGTTGCGGCCTACCGTCGCTATCGGAAGGTGCTGGCCGAGCTGAACGAGAACCGTGAACTGCTGTCCGACCCGGACATGAAAGGGATGGCCGAGGAAGAAATGGCATCTCTCCAGGAAGAGCGGGAACGGCTCGAAGATGAGATCAGGTTGCTGCTCCTTCCCAAGGACCCTAACGACAGCAAGGGGGTCATCCTGGAGATCCGCGCCGGGACAGGCGGCGACGAGGCGGCCCTCTTCGCGGGAGACCTGTTCCGCATGTACTGCCGTTTTGCCGAGACAAACCGCTGGCGGGTCGAGGTCATCTCCGCCTCCGAGTCGGAGAAGGGAGGTTTCAAGGAGGTCATCGCCTCGGTGGAAGGGGATGGCGTTTACTCGAAACTCAAGTACGAATCGGGGACCCATCGGGTCCAGCGGGTTCCTGAGACCGAGGCCCAGGGACGCATTCATACCAGTGCCTGCACGGTCGCCATCATGGCCGAGGCGGAGGACGTTGACATCGACATTAACCCCGCCGACCTGAAGATCGACGTCTACCGCTCATCCGGCGCCGGCGGCCAGCACGTCAACACTACCGACTCGGCGGTCCGCATCACTCATATCCCCACGGGGACGGTGGTGGCCTGCCAGGAAGAGCGGAGCCAGATAAAGAACCGGGCCAAGGCCATGAAGGTCCTGAAAACCCGCATCCTGGACACCATCCTCCAGGAACAGAATGCCAAGCTGGCCGCCGACCGGAAGCAGCAGGTCGGGTCCGGTGACCGGAGCGAGCGGATCCGCACCTACAACTTTCCCCAGGGGAGGATGACCGATCATCGCATCGGCCTGACCCTCTACCGGCTCGATGCCATCATGGCGGGGGATATCGGCGAGATTGTGGACGGGCTCAGGGCGTACTATCAGATGGAAGCGCTGAAGGCACAATCCGAAGCAGCTTGAGGAACGCGCCTTTTCCGCAATCTCGGCGTTGCCTTTCGTTGCTCCTTGTGCGGCGTAGCGCTGCTACGCCTCCGCGTCGCGCCTCGGGCGCCTTGACCTTGCGAAAAAATCGCGTTCCTGAGAATGCAATAGTTATGTCAGAAAAACAGGAAATCTGGACGGTTCTGAAGGTTCTCACCTGGACCAAGGGGTACCTGGCCCAGAAGGGGGTGGAGAACGCCCGGCTGGAGTCGGAGTGGCTTCTTTGCGGGGTGCTCGATCTCGACCGGGTCGGACTCTATCTCAATTTCGACAAGCCGCTGACCGAGGCAGAATTGGCCCGGTTACGGGGAATGGTGGCCCGGCGGGCTCGACGCGAACCGCTCCAATACATTCTCGGCAGCCAGGAGTTCATGGGTCTTGAGTTCGCGGTGACGCCGGCTGTGCTGATCCCCCGCCACGACACCGAGGTGCTGGTTGCGGAGGCAGTGCAACGGGCCGCGGACGGAAGCCGGATCCTCGATATTGGCGTCGGGAGCGGCTGTATCGCCATTGCCCTGGCCAAGGTTCTCCCCCGCGCGGAAGTCATGGGAGTAGAGGCGTCGCCGGAGGCGCTGGCCCTGGCCGAGAAGAACATCGAGGCCAATGCCGTCCGGGTTACTCTCTTCGAGGGCTCGCTGTTCGAGCCGTTTCCAACGGAGCGGTTCGACCTGATCGTCTCCAATCCCCCCTACATCCCCACCGTCGACCTGGAGAGCCTCCAGCCTGAGGTGCGGGATTTCGAGCCCCGCCAGGCCTTGGACGGCGGTGCCGACGGGCTGGATTTCTATCGCCTCATAACCCCGGCTGCACCGAGTCACCTCAATCCCGGCGGCTGGCTCCTGTTCGAGGTGGGGATCGGCCAGGCAGCGGCTGTCAAGGGGCTGTTGGAGAGGACCTGCGTATTCACCGACATCTTTACCGCCAGAGACCCGAGCGGCATCGAGCGGGTGGTGGGTGGACGGCTGGCGTAGGGGCGCTGCTTGCTGCGCCCCTGATTACCGGACCAAGATGGGCGGAGCAAGCGCCGCCCCTACATTACTGATAGAGGTACTGCAGTGGATAAGTTAATCATCAAAGGTGGCAAGAAACTCTCCGGTGAGGTCACCGTGAGCGGTTCGAAGAACGCCTCGCTCCCCATTTTCGTTTCAACCATCCTGGCCCCCGGCCGCAACGAAATCAGCAACGTGCCGTTCCTACGGGACATCAACACCACCATCAAGGTGTTGGAAACCCTGGGGGCGGTGGTCGAGGGGAACGGCAATGTGGTCGGTATCGACACCACCAACGTGAACAACCACGAGGCCACCTACGAGCTGGTCAAGACTATGCGTGCTTCGGTGCTGGTTCTCGGCCCTCTCCTCGCAAGGCTTGGCAAGGCGCGGGTGTCGCTCCCCGGCGGCTGCGCCATCGGCGCACGTCCCATCAACCTCCACCTGAAGGGGCTGGCTGCTCTGGGTGCGGACATCAATCTCACCCATGGCTACGTGGAGGCCAAGGCGAAACGCCTCAGGGGGGCACGGATCAATTTCGACATCTCCACCGTCGGCGGTACCGAACATCTCATGATGGCGGCCGCCACCGCCAAGGGGGAGACGATCCTGGAGAACGCGGCCCGCGAGCCGGAGATCGTCGACCTGGCCATTGTCCTCAACAACATGGGGGCGAAAATAGAAGGTGCCGGTACTGACACCATCCGGATAACCGGCGTGAACGAGCTGGGACCGGTCAGCCACCGGGTGATGCCGGACCGGATCGAGGCGGGGACGTTCATGATCGCGGCGGCCATCACCGGCGGCGACATCAGGATCCGCAACATGCAGCTGGAGCACCTGGATGCCCTTGTCTTCAAGCTGCAGGATGTCGGCGTGGAGATCATCAACAAGGATAACATAGTGCGGGTCAAGGGGCCGCGGAAGATCAGGGGGATCAACATCAAGACCCGTCCCTATCCCGGTTTCCCCACGGACATGCAGGCCCAGTTCATGGCGCTCATGTGCCTGGCCGACGGGGCCAGCGTCATCAGCGAGAACATCTTCGAGAACCGGTTCATGCACGTCTCCGAGCTGATGCGCTTTGGTGCCGACATCACCGTCGAGGGGAACACCGCAACGGTAAAAGGGATAAAGAAGCTTTCCGGCGCCCCGGTCATGGCCACCGACCTACGCGCCTCTGCCTGCCTCATCCTGGCGGGACTGGCAGCGGACAACACCACCGAGGTTTCCCGCATCTACCACCTGGACCGGGGGTATGAGTCCATAGAGAAAAAGCTGGCGGGGCTCGGCGCGGACATCCAAAGAGTAAAGGAGTGACGGATGCCGCTTTTCCGCAATCTCTGCGTTGGCGTTCAGAATCTCCTTGTGCGGCGTAGCGCGGCTACGCCTCCGCGGGATTCCTTCGCCGCCTTGACCTTGCGAAAAATCGACATCCGGAAGGTTACACCATGAAAGACTTCATAACAATCGCCATTCCCAAGGGGCGTATCCTCCAGGAGTCCGTGGCCCTCTTCAAGAAGATCGGGATCGACTGCGAGGAACTCCTCTCCGATACCCGCAAGCTTATCTTCGAGAATCCGGTGCAGAAGATGCGCTACATGATCGTCCGGGCCACCGATGTTCCTACTTACGTGGAGTACGGCTGCGCCGATCTGGGGATCGTCGGCAAGGATACGCTCCTGGAGCAGGACAAGGACCTCTACGAGCCCCTGGATCTCAAGTTCGGCTACTGCCGGATGATGGTGGCGGAACCGGCGGAACTCTCCCGCGACGACGACCCGGCCGGCTGGACCAACATCCGGATCGCCACCAAGTACCCCAACTTCACGGAGAAGTATTTCACCCGCAAGGGGGTGCAGGTGGAGATCATCAAGCTCTATGGCTCCATCGAACTGGCGCCGCTGGTGGGGCTCTCCGAGCGGATCGTTGACTTGGTTTCCACCGGTGAGACCCTGAAACAGAACGGCCTGGTAGAGGTGGAGACCATTGCCGAGATCACCACCCGCCTCATCGTCAACCGGGCGAGCATGAAGACGAAATACCAGCGGATTACCGAGATCATCCAAGGTCTGGAGAAGCACGTATGAGACAGGTTGCTGAAAAGCAGCCATCTCGCCGCCGTCCTCGAACGCCGCGTCGTGCGGCGTAGCGCTGCTACGCCTCCTTCGGGATTTCTGCGGGTGCGACGATCCGGCCACTTTTGAGCAACCTGGGGTTCCGAGATTCTTAACCCAGCAAAGGATAAGGCATGAAATTTCTCCATATTCACGATGCCAACTTCGACGCGGAATTTGCTGCCATTCTGGCCCGGGGTGAAGAAACCGGGCGGGAGGTGGAGCAGGTCGTCCTCGACATCATTGCGGCGGTACGGGCGCAGGGTGACGTGGCGCTTCTCGACTACACCCGGCGTTTCGACCGGCTGGAAGCCGGTTCCGTTGCTGCCCTGGAGGTGACGGAGGATGAGTTCAACGAAGCCTTCGCCCGGGTGGAAGAAGCGGACATGGCTGCCCTCAAGCTGGCGGTGGAGCGGGTTGCCCGCTTCCACGAGAAGCAGAAGCAGGAGACCTGGCTTTCCACGGATGAGACCGACATTCTCCTCGGACAGATGGTGACGCCTCTGGAGCGGGTCGGTATCTACGTTCCCGGCGGGAAGGCGAGCTATCCTTCCAGCGTCATCATGAATGCGGTGCCGGCCAAGGTGGCCGGTGTCGGCGAAGTGATCATGGTCGCCCCGACGCCGGGGGGTGAGATCAATCCCCACGTGCTGGTGGCGGCACGGCTTTCCGGCGTCGACCGGGTCTTCCGCCTCGGCGGCGCCCAGGCGGTGGCGGCCCTTGCCTACGGTACGGCGACGGTCCCGCGGGTGGACAAGGTCACCGGCCCCGGCAACATCTACGTGGCGACCGCCAAGAAGCTGGTGTTCGGCCAGGTGGGAATCGACATGATTGCCGGCCCCTCCGAGATCCTCGTCATCAACGACGGGAGCGGCACGCCGGCCCACATCGCCGCCGACCTCCTCTCCCAGGCGGAACACGACGAGCTTGCCTCCTCCATCCTCATCACCACCGACCGTGATTTCGGCGAGCGGGTGGCGGCGGAAGTGGAGCGGCAGCTGAAGGAGCTGTCACGGGAGAGCATCGCCCGGAAGTCCTGGGAATGCTATGGCGCGGTCATCGTCGCCGGCACCCTGGACGAGGCAATCGTCTTTTCCAACCGGATCGCGCCGGAGCACCTGGAACTGGCGGTGGCCGACCCCTTTGCCATCCTTCCGAAAATCAGGAATGCGGGCGCCATCTTCCTCGGTCACTTCACCCCCGAGGCGGCGGGTGACTATCTGGCCGGCCCCAACCACACCCTGCCAACCGGCGGCACCGCCCGCTTCTTCTCTCCCCTGTCAGTGGATGATTTCGTGAAGAAGTCTTCCATCGTCTATTTCAGCCAGGGGGGGCTCAACCGGCTGGGAAAAGACATCGTAAGGATCGCCGAGCTGGAAGGATTGGAAGCCCACGGCAAATCGGTCAGCATCCGCCTTTGGTGAACCGCAGCTTTTTCCCCATGTCGGCGTTGGCCTTCGGGATTCCTTGTGCGGCGTACAAACTGTACGCCTCCGCGTCATCCCTTGACTGCCTTGACCTGAGAAAAAATCCACGGTTCTGAATGTAGTGCTGTTGCAAGATAGCAATTTTAATAGTGAGGAGGTGTCCATGTCCCGCAAAGCCATCATCGAGCGCATCACCAGGGAGACCCAGATAAAGCTTACCCTCGACCTTGACGGGACGGGGGAGGCGAAGGTCTGCACGTCGGTACCGTTTCTCGACCACATGCTCAACCTGTTCGCCCGCCACGGCCTGTTCGACCTGACCGTGGAGGCGAAGGGGGATATCGACATCGACTTCCACCACACGGTGGAGGACATCGGCATCGTCCTCGGCGAGGCGCTGAAAGAGGCCCTCGGCGACAAGGCGGGAATCCGCCGCTACGGCCAGGCCACGGTCCCCATGGACGAGACCCTGGCGAGCGTGGCTGTCGACCTGTCGGGGCGTCCCTATCTGGTCTACAACGTGCGGCTCCCCAAGGTGAAGATCGGCGAGTTCGACGTGGAACTGGCGAAGGAATTCTTCCAGGCATTCACCAACCACCTGGCAGCCAATATCCACATCAACGTCATGTACGGCGACAACGTCCACCACATCCTGGAGGCCTGCTTCAAGGCCCTGGCAAGGGCATTGGACCAGGCGACCCAGGTGGACCCGCGGATCGCCGGGGTCATGTCGACCAAAGGGAAATTATAACGGCGGGACTAGGAACCGGGGATCAGGGACCAGCAAAAGCTCATGCGCTTTGCCCGTTCCCGGTCCCCGGTCCCCGGGCCCCGAGGTCTTGAGATGATTGCAATCGTTGACTACGGCATGGGGAATCTCCGTTCCGTGCAAAAGGGGTTCGAGAAGGTCGGCTTCGAGGCAATCGTTACCGCCGACCCCAAGGTGGTGCTGGAAGCGGAGAAGATTGTCCTCCCTGGCGTCGGGGCGTTTCGCGACTGCATGCGGAACCTGGAGCAGGGGGGGTTCGTGGAGCCGATTCTCAAGGTGATCCAGGAAGGGCGGCCCTTCCTGGGTATCTGTGTCGGCATGCAGCTTCTCATGACCGACAGCGTTGAGTTCGGTCTCTACCAGGGGCTGAACGTCATCCCCGGGCATGTGCTCCGTTTCCCGGAAGGGATGGAGGAGAACGGCGAGGAGTTAAAGGTCCCCCATATGGGGTGGAACCAGCTCGCCATCCGTCGCCGGTCCCCCATCTTTACCGGCATAGAGGAGGGGACCAATGTCTACTTCGTCCACTCCTACTACGAAAAGCCGGACGACGACTCGGTGGTGGCGGCAACCTCCGCGTACGGAATCGAGTTCTGCGCCTCCATCTGGAAAGACAACATCGTCGCCACCCAGTTCCATCCGGAGAAGTCCCAGGAAATAGGGCTGCGCATGCTGAAAAATTTTGGAGAAATGAAAAACTGATAGTAGCTTTGAAAGGTTTTATTGATGATAGTTATTCCGGCCATTGACTTGAAGGAAGGAAAGTGCGTCCGCCTGGAGCAGGGACTCATGGAGAAGGACACCGTCTTCTGCGACAATCCGGCCGAGCAGGCCTTGGAGTGGGAGCGGCAGGGGGGAGAACTGCTCCATATCGTCGACCTGGACGGGGCATTTGCCGGCGTGCCGAAAAACAGGGCCGCCATCGCTTCGATCATCTCGGCGGTTTCCATCCCGACCCAACTCGGCGGCGGGATACGTGACATCGAGACCATCGGGGCGTACCTCGACCTCGGTCTCTCCCGGGTGATCCTCGGCACGGCCGCCCAGCGCAATCCTCTCCTCGTGGAGGAGGCGTGCAGGCTTTTCCCCGGTCGGATTGTGGTCGGCATCGATGCAAAGAACGGGATGGTCGCGGTGCAGGGGTGGGCCGAAGTGACCGGTGTCACGGCAGTGGACCTGGCGAAACGTTTCGAGGGGTACGGCGTGGCCGCCATCATCTATACCGACATCAGCCGGGACGGGATGATGCAGGGGCCGAACCTGGAAGCTACCCGCGCCCTGGCCGAGGCGATCACCATTCCGGTTATCGCGTCCGGCGGTGTTTCCTCCCTCAAGGATATCGAGAACCTCATGGCCATTGAACCGTCCGGCGTGACGGGAGTGATCACCGGCAAGGCCATCTACACCGGCGCCATCAGGCTGGCCGAAGCGGTGGCGCTGACCAAGAAAGGCAGGTAAAGGTAGAGGTGAAGGTAAAGATAAGGCCACGGAACTGGAGCTTTTTCTCTATCTTTACCTCTACCTCTACCTGTGAATTCGGAGAATTCACATGCTGACCAAGCGCATTATCCCCTGTCTTGACGTAAAAGGTGGCCGGGTCGTCAAGGGGGTCCAGTTTCTGGAACTCCGGGACGCCGGCGACCCGGTGGAGATCGCCGAGATGTACGACCGGCAGGGGGCGGACGAACTGACCTTCCTCGATATCACCGCCTCCTCCGATGCCCGGAACATCATCATCGACGTGGTGCGCCGCACCGCCGAGCGCGTCTTCATGCCCCTCACCGTGGGTGGCGGGGTGCGGTCGGTGGATGACATCCGTAACCTTCTCAATGCCGGGGCGGACAAGGTCTCCATCAACACGGCGGCGATACATCGGCCGGACTTCGTGAGGGAGGCGGCTGAGCGGTTCGGCTCCCAGTGTACGGTGGTGGCTATCGATGCGCGCCGGGTACCGGGAGAGGAGCGCTGGGAGGTCTATACCCACGGGGGTCGCAATGCCACTGGAATCGATGCCGTGGAATGGGCCAGGCGCATGGAAGAATACGGTTCCGGCGAAATACTCCTTACGAGCATGGACCGGGACGGGACCAAGGACGGCTACGACCTTCCCCTGACCCGCGCGGTGGCGGATGCGGTCAGCATTCCGGTCATCGCCTCCGGGGGTGTCGGCAACCTGGATCATCTTTACGACGGCTTTACCCAAGGGGGGGCGAGCGCTTGCCTGGCGGCCTCCATCTTTCACTACCGTGAGTACACCATCCGGGAGGCGAAGGAATATCTCAAGGAAAGGGGCGTGCCGGTCAGGCTGTAGAACCCTGCGTGTTTTTTTGCTTTCCGGTGGTCAACGACAAACGACAGGAACTTACCATGAACGAGTCACACGACGACATCCTGCAGGCCGTATACCAGGTTGTCCAGGAGCGGAAGGCCGTCCCTGCGGAGAATTCGTACACCGCGTCACTCATGGCCAAGGGGATCGATACGATTCTCAAGAAGCTGGGAGAAGAGGCGACCGAACTGGTCATCGCCGGCAAGGGGGGTGCCAGGGACGAAATCGTCTACGAGACTGCCGATCTGTTCTTCCACACCCTGGTGCTCCTCGCTCATTATGATATCTCTCCCGACGAAATCTATGCCGAGTTGCGCCGGCGCTTCGGCATCTCCGGCATTGCGGAAAAGGCATCCCGCGTTCCATTGAAATAGCTGCTCATGGGGAGTCTCCGGATGATGGTTGCCTGAAAAAAGGGCAAATTTTTCTTGACTTTACGGGTGGCGATGGTACTATGCGTATTCCAAAAAATTACATACCGGCCTGACCTTTTGATACACGTGTAAATTTGCTAGAGGGGGGAGGGGAATATGAATGCCGGGAGTAAAGGTAAAAGAAACTGAATCTTTTGAGCTTGCACTGAAGAAATTCAAGAAGCAGTGCGAAAAAGCGGGAATCCTTTCCGAAGTCCGCAAGCGTGAGCATTTCGAGAAGCCGAGTATCAAGCGGAAGAAGAAGGCGATCGCCGCGCGGAAACGTGCGCTCAAGAAGCAGCGTAAAATGATGGATTAATCGAGGTTGGCATGTCGCTCAAGGATCAATTGACCGAGGAGATGAAGCTGGCCATGAAGGCCAGGGACGAACTCAGGCTCTCGGTCATCCGCCTGGTCCGCTCTGCGGTGAAAAACCGTGAAATCGACCAGAAGCGGGAATTGGACGACCAGGGGATCAGCGAGGTTATCGCCTCGCTGGTCAAGCAACGCCGGGAATCTATCCGGATGTTTGGCGAGGCAGGCAGGGCCGATCTGGTGGCCAAGGAGGAGCAGGAGTTGCAGGTCCTCCTGGCGTTCCTCCCCCGGCAGCTCGACCGCGAAGAAGTCGGTGAGCTGGTCGTCAAGGCCATCGCCGCGAGCGGTGCACAGGGGCCGAAGGATATGGGGCAGGTGATGAAAGCCCTGCAATCCCAGGTTGCCGGAAGGGCTGACGGGAAGATGGTCAGCGAAGTTGTCCGGGAGAAACTGGCCCAGGTATAGCCTTGTATCTCGTTTGACGGTTATTTTTGCAGTGCGAAGTAGGGGCATTTCACGGGAATGCCCCTACTTTTACTTTACGGTTGCAATCGGGTGCAGGAAATGAACCTCATCGACATCCTTATCTGGATTGTATTACTGGTGTTTGTGATAAAAGGGTTCATGAAAGGCCTGGTGCGCGAAGTCTGTTCCCTCCTTGGCCTGGTGCTCGGTGGCTGGGCCGCCTTTAACTACTATCCGTACCTTGCCGAATCCTTGCGGTCGTTTATCCGTGTCCCCCAGCACATTGCGCTGGCGCTCTCCTTTCTCCTCATCTTCCTGGTCCTGGGGCTGCTCTTCTACCTGCTTGGCCACCTCCTCACGGTTGTTTTCAAGATCATGCTGCTTGGGGGGATAAACCGGGTTGGCGGGGTGCTGTTAGGCCTGCTGGAAGGGGCCTTTCTCCTCTGCATGCTGCTCTACCTGGCGACGAGCAAGCCGGTGCCGGACCGTGTCAAGGGGTATCTTCAGCATTCCCGCACCGCCCAGCCGTTCATTGCGTCGGGGCGTGAGATAGTAGCCGGCTGGGACAGTGCGAGAAAGGTCGCTCCCCCTGGCGGGGCCAAATAGTGTGTAGGTGCGGACTGCTGTTGCGTTTACGTTCTGACGGCCTGCTTGTTGGCAGGCGGTACGGTGCAGGGAGATAAGATTCACAATGTCGATGATCCCAGACGATAAGGTGAGGGAGGTACGCGAACGGGCCGCCATCCTCGACGTGATCTCGGACTACGTGAATCTGCGGAAATCGGGCGCCAATTATCAAGGTATTTGCCCGTTCCATGGCGAAAAAACCCCGTCATTCAACGTCAACCCGGCCCGGGAAATTTTTCACTGTTTCGGGTGCGGTGTCGGCGGAAATGTCTTCACGTTCATTATGAAGATCGAGGGGCTCGCCTTCCCCGAAGCGGTCAAATTCGTGGCCAAGCGGGTAGGCGTGGTGATCGAGGATCGCCCCCTGACGGCGACGGAGCAGAGACGGCAGGACGAACGGGAACAGTTCTACCGGGTCAACGAGTTGGCGGCGCGCTTCTATCGTCGTGTGTTGCTCGAGGATGGCGCTGGCGAGGCGGGACGGCGCTATCTGGAACGGCGCGGCGTCGATGCAGCCACTTCCGAGGCATACCGGCTCGGTTTCGCTCCCGACAGGTGGGACGGGCTGGCCCATTTCCTGCAACAGCAGCGGGTGCCTCTCCCCCTGGCGGAAAAGCTCGGCATTGTCCGGCAACGTGAGGGTGGAGGCTATTACGACATCTTTCGCAATCGCCTCATCTTCACCATAGCCGATCCCCAGGGACGCCCCATAGGGTTCGGCGGCCGTGTGCTGGATGATTCCCTGCCGAAGTATATCAATTCGCCGGAATCGCCCATTTACCACAAGAGCGAGGTGCTGTTCGGTGTTGACCTGGCCCGCCAGGCTATGCGTGGCGAGGGGGCGGCGATCATCGTCGAGGGATATTTCGACCATCTCGCCCTCTTCCAGTCGGGGGTGAAGAACGTGGTCGCCACCTGCGGGACGGCACTGACGCCGGGGCACCTCAAGCTGTTACAGCGTTATGCCGGGCGGTTCTATACGCTTTTCGATTCGGACAGCGCCGGCAAGAAGGCGACCTTCCGGGCAATGGAACTCTTTCTCGGCGAGAACGTCCCCGCCAGCGTGATCGAGCTGACGGCAGGCGAAGATCCGGACAGCTACCTGAGAAAAGAAGGAGCGGATGCCTTTGCCGGTCGACTCAAGGGGGCGCGGCCGATCTTCGACTATTTTTTCCGCGATCTGGTGCAACGTAGCGATACCGGTTCCGTGGCCGGCAAGGTGGCGGTAATCGACCAGTTGACCCCCTTTCTGGCGAAGATTTCCAACCCGGTGGAGCGCGATCTCTACGTACGGGAAATTGCCCGGGTGCTGGGGGTCGAAGAGCGGGCGCTCCTGCGCAAGCTTGGGAAGGGACCGGTCACCGCAGCCGACATGGTGCCGGTTCGGGGGCAACAGCGGGGCAGCCTCGGAAGCGAGGAGATGCTCCTGGCGCTGATGGGAAAATTCCCGGAGGTTGCCGGACGGGTGCGCGAATACGGGCCGGCGGGACTTTTTTCCCCGGAGCATTTGCCGATTGCCGAGACCATCCTTGCCCAGCAGGAAACGGGCAATATGGTTGACTGGGGGCGGATACTGGAGCAGATCGGGTCGCCTGAGGAACGGAACAGGTTGGCGGCCCTTTTTGTCGCCGATGCCCATCTCGATGATATCGATCCCCATAAGGCATTCGACCAGTGTCTGCAGGCACGGGAGCGGGACTCCCTGCGGGGACTCAAATCCCTCGCCCGGGAGCTGTCACAGCTTGATCCCGATTCAACGCGTTACCGCGAGTTGCTGGAGCAGATGGAAAGCTTGCGAAATAGAAAATCGCAATTATTATAGATATACGGATTTTTCAGGGGTGAAGTGAATGGCCAAAAAAAATATGGATGAAGTCAAACAGCTGATCGACCTGGGCAAGGAGAAGGGGTTTCTCACCTACGATGAGGTGAACGATCTGCTCCCTCCCGATATTGTCTCGTCCGAGCAGATCGACGACGTCATGAGCATGTTTGGCGAAATGGACATAGAAATCGTCGATTCCGCCCAGAAGGTCAAGATTCCCAAGGTCAAGCTCGACCTTGAGGAAGAAGAGGAGATGGAAGGGGAGCAGGAGGACATGGAGTTCGAGCCGGGTGCCCTCGGCCGGACCAGCGACCCGGTCCGCATGTATCTGCGGGAGATGGGATCGGTGTCGCTCCTTACCCGCGAAGGGGAAGTGGAGATCGCCAAGCGGATCGAGGACGGGGAGCGGGACATGGCGAGCGTCATCCTCAATACCCCGATCACCGTCAAGGAGGTGATCTCCCTCGGTGATAAACTGAAAAAGTTCCAGATCAGTGCCGCTGAGATCAGCAAGGAAGTCGAAGAGGAGGAGTTGGAGGAGGATGAAGAGGATCATCAGAAAATCCGCCTGCTTGCGGTAATCGACGAGATTGCCGAGCTTGATGCCCAGGTGGACCAGTTCCAGAACTCCCTCGAAAGCGGCTCCCTGACTGCCAAGGAGCGGGACCGGCAGACGGCCGAACAGCAGGAGATGAAGGCGAAACTTGCCGAATTGCTTAAATCTCTCCGCCTGAAGGACCGCCATATAGAGAAGATTGCCCAGCGGCTCAAGGAGTTGTCCTGCAAGGTTGACAAGGTTCTGGCGGAAATCGCCGAACTCGAACAGGAGCTTCAGCTTCCCCACGCCGAGTTGGTGACGGTTTTCGAGAAACTGCACAAGAACGCCACCGAGGAAAAGCGTGCCCTCAAAAAGCTCGGCGGCGTATCCCTGGATGAGGCCAACAAGCTGGAGAAGCGTTTGCATGCTGCCGAGAAGAAGCTGAAGAAGGTGGAACAGGAGTCCGGTTTCCGGGCGACGGATCTTTCCACGGCGCTCAAGGCGATCGAGCGGGGTGAGGAAAAGGCAAAGCTGGCCAAGTCCGAACTGGTGGAGGCGAACCTGCGGCTCGTGGTCTCCATCGCCAAGAAATACACCAACAGGGGGCTCCAGTTCCTCGACCTGATCCAGGAGGGGAACATCGGCCTGATGAAGGCGGTGGACAAGTTCGAGTACCAGCGCGGCTACAAATTCTCTACCTATGCCACCTGGTGGATCCGCCAGGCCATTACCCGCGCCATTGCCGACCAGGCCCGCACCATCCGGATTCCGGTCCACATGATCGAGACCATCAACAAGCTGATCCGCACCAGCCGGCAGCTGGTCCAGGAGATCGGCCGGGAGCCTTCGCCGGAGGAGATCGCCGAACGTATGAGCCTGCCGCTGGACAAGGTACGCAAGGTTCTGAAGATCGCCAAGGAACCGATCTCCCTGGAGACTCCCATCGGCGAGGAAGAGGATTCCCACCTCGGCGACTTCATCGAGGACAAGGGGGTGGTGTCGCCCCTGGAGGCGGTCATCAAGGCCAACCTCTCCGAGCAGACCTCCCGGGTGCTTGCCACCCTCACCCCCCGCGAAGAGAAGGTCCTGCGGATGCGTTTCGGCATCGGCGAAAAGAGCGATCATACTCTGGAAGAGGTTGGACAGGATTTCGAGGTCACCCGCGAGAGGATTCGCCAGATCGAGGCGAAGGCGCTCCGCAAGCTCCGGCATCCGAGCAGGAGCAAAAAGCTCAAGAGTTTCGTGGAATAACTCCGCATGGAATAGTACAAGGCCGCCCCGGGCAACCGGTGCGGCCTTTTTCTTCTTGTCCGTGCGAACTGTGCACCACGTTCTTGACGTCCCAAGGAGGATACCCATGAGAACATCTTTCGCACTGGTGCTGGCGGCGCTTGCGTTGTCCCTTCCCCTTGCGGCCAAGGGGGAAACAAAGGATACCTCCAGGGAGAAGGATCTCTGTCTCCTTTCCCAGGAAAACTGCGGGCCGCGGCAGGATACTTTCCAGGAAAGGATCCGGAGGCTCAAGGCGGAAATTGCCAAGGGGACGAACGTCTACACGGAGAAGGAACTCCAGCGGCTGAATGCCATGCTAAAAGAGTACGAATTCCTGTACGACAGGCTCATGTTCGGGCCTTCGTCCCATTGAGGGAGGATAGGCGGAATGGCGAAGGATAAATCACCTGTTACGCCGGCAATCCGCGTTCTGCGTGCCTCCGGGATTACCTTCACCGATCACCTCTACACCTATGAGGAAAAGGGAGGGACTGCCGTTTCTGCCCGGGAACTGGGGGTTAACGAGCATTGCGTGATCAAGACCCTCATCATGGAAGACGATACCCGGCAGCCGTTCGTTGTGCTGATGCATGGCGACCGTCAGGTTTCCACCCGTGAACTGGCCCGGCAGATGGGTGCCAGGAGCGTTACCCCCTGCACGCCGGAAACTGCCCAGAAGCATACCGGTTACCTGGTGGGGGGGCCTCCCCCTTCGGGACCCGGCGCTCAATGCCCGTGTATCTAGAGGAGACGATCCTCGATCTTTCCGCAATATACCTGAACGGAGGCAAGCGTGGGTATCTGGTCGGTATAGACCCCCGGGAGCTCGTAAGGCTCTTGAAGCCTGTCCTGGTACGGGTTGCTATTTAGAGGAGGATTCCGGTGACAAGGGATGAGAGGTTCGAAACGGCCGCAGCCGCGATCAGGAAAGCCCGTGCCCTGGTCATAACCGCGGGGGCCGGCATGGGTGTGGATTCGGGGCTCCCCGATTTCCGCGGC
The DNA here is from genome assembly GCF_018476905.1 of Geomobilimonas luticola. Taxonomy (GTDB): domain Bacteria; phylum Desulfobacterota; class Desulfuromonadia; order Geobacterales; family Geobacteraceae; genus Geomobilimonas; species Geomobilimonas luticola. The sequence continues at coordinate 152,665 of NZ_JAHCVK010000003.1, read as the reverse complement.
GACCGGGGATTCTGGAACGCCTACCCCATGTACGAACGGCTGGGACTGAGCTTTGTGGATGCGGCGAACCCGGAGCATTTCGAGCGCGATCCGGCTTTCGGCTGGGGCTTTTACGGCCACCGTACCAATCTCTACCGGGAAACCGCCCCCCATGCCGGCTTCCATATCCTGCGGGGGTGGGTCGACCGGTTCGGCCTCGACTACTTCGTCGTCACCTCCAATGTGGACGGCCAGTTCCAGAAGGCGGGGTTTGCCGAGGACCGGGTACTGGAGGTACACGGCTCCATTCATCATCTCCAGTGCTGTCGCCCCTGTTCCGAGGCGATCTGGGACAACAAGGAGAGCATTTCCGTGGATTTCTCTACCATGCGTGCCGGCCGGATCCCCGCCTGCATTCACTGCGGTGGCGTCGCCCGCCCCAATATCCTTATGTTCGGTGACTGGAGCTGGCTTTCCGAACGGACCCGGCAGCAGGAGCGGCACTTCGACGAGTTCATCACCGACAACCGGGAGGTACCGCTGGCGGTCGTCGAACTGGGGGCAGGCACTGCCATCCCCACCATCCGCAGCCTCAGCGAGCGGCTTGGTTCCCAGTACGGGGGGGAGGTCATCCGGATCAATCCCCGGGAGGCCCAGATTTCGCCCCCGTTCATCTCCCTTTCCTGCGGCGCCCTTGAAGGGCTGCAGGGTATCGAATCGGTGCTGACGTCATGACGGTCATCATCCGGCGCAGGGAGAGGGTGGAAATGCCACCGGCGGAAGAGCTGCAGTTTTTTGCCACCACCGGCAAGGGGGTGGAGGAGGTGCTGGCGCGCGAGCTGGTGATGCTCGGCATGGGAAACGTCAGCCAGGAAACCGGAGGCGTTCGTTTCCAGGGGGATATGGCCGCCTGCTACCGGGCCAATCTCTGGCTCCGGACCGCCAATCGCGTTCTGCTCCCTTTGGTCGAGTTTGCCTGTCAGAACCCGCAGGAGCTCTACGACGGGGTGCGGACCATCGTCTGGGAGCGGTGGCTGACGCCGGAACTTACCCTGGCGGTGGACTGCAACCTGCGGGATTCGGCCATGACCCACTCCGGCTTCGTGGCCCTCAAGACCAAGGATGCCATCGTCGACCGGCTTCGCGACCATTTCGGTCGCCGTCCCAGCGTGGACACGAAGGATCCGGACCTGCGGGTCAATGTCCACCTGGTGAAGAACCGCTGTACCCTGAGCCTCGACACGTCGGGTTCGCCGCTCGACCGGCGCGGTTACCGCCTGGCGCGGACCGAAGCACCACTCCGTGAAACCCTGGCGGCAGCCCTGCTGGAGCTGACCGGGTGGGACGGCACGGTTCCCCTCGTGGACCCCATGTGTGGCTCCGGCACCATTCCCATCGAGGCAGCACTCAAGGCGGGCCGGCGGGCGCCGGGTCTTCTGCGGCAGTTCGGTTTCCAGCGCTGGCCGGCCTTTGACCGGACTCTCTGGCAGCGGCTGCTGGATGAGGCCCGGGAAGAGGCCCTTGCCACGCTGCCGGCACCGATCATCGGGTCCGACATGTCGGCCCGTGCCGTAGCCACAGCCCGGGAGAACTGCGAGCGGGCCGGGGTTGACTGCCTGATCCAGCTGGCTCAGCGGGAACTGGCGGACTTCACCCCGCCGCCGGGACCGGGCATCCTCATCGTCAATCCTCCCTACGGGCAGCGTCTGGGGGAGGAGGAAGCGCTCAAACCACTTTACCGGCAGCTCGGCGACGTCATGAAACAGCGCTGCAAAGGGTACACCGCCTATGTTTTCACCGGGAGCTCGGAACTTGCCAAGTGCGTGGGACTCAAGGCCACACGGCGGATCGTTCTGTTCAACGGCCCCCTGGAATGCCGCCTCCTCAAGTATGATCTGTACTGATGGGAATGGCTTAAAAAAAACTTGACACGCACGACCCAATGCCATATTGTTAACTTTCGCTTTGCGGGCCTATAGCTCAGTTGGCTAGAGCTACCGGCTCATAACCGGTCGGTCCCAGGTTCGAGTCCTGGTGGGCCCACCACCTAAATTCAGGATGATGTGGGGATGCCCATAAAGCGCCTACGCAGAAGAAAAAATACCCGCAAGGGAAAGAAAAGAGAGTGCACACCGTAAGGTTGCACTCTTTTTCTTTGGATCGCGATGAATATTCCAAAAGTTTCGGATGTTGTTGGAATCATTAATAAAATTGCCCCTTTTGCGACTGCGGAAGAGTGGGACAATGTCGGCCTCCAGGTGGGTGACCCCGCTGCCCCGGCGGAGCGGATCATGGTATCCCTCGATCCGTGCCGGGAGGCGATAGACGCCGCGATCCGGCAGCAGTGCCAGCTGCTTCTCACCCATCACCCCTTCATCTTCAAACCCCTCAAGCGCATCGCCCTCAACGATCCCCTCGGTAGCCTCATTTCCCACACGATCAAGAACGACCTGGCGGTGGTTTCCCTCCACACCAACCTGGACATTGCCGCCGGTGGGGTCAACGACCTGCTGGCACAGCGCCTGGGACTTGGCAACTGCCAGCCGCTCAAGGTTACCGGTGTGGAAGAGCTGGTGAAGCTTGCGGTTTTCGTTCCCCAGGGGCACGAGGAAAGGGTGCTGGATGCCCTGTCCCGGTTCAGCGGTGTCATCGGCAATTACCGGGACTGCTCGTTCCAGGCGCCGGGAACCGGTACTTTCCGCCCACTGGAAGGGGCCAGGCCATTCATCGGCGAGATAGGGAGGAGGGAACGGGTGGAAGAGGTCAGGCTGGAGGTGCTTTTGCGCAGGGGGGACCTGGCGGCTGCCCTCAATGCGCTCATGAAAGCGCATCCTTATGAAGAACCCGCATACGACCTTTATCCGCTCCTCAACAAGGGTGAATCCCGGGGCCTCGGGCGGATTGGCGAGCTCCCGTCGCCCCTTTCGCTTCGGGAGTTTGCTCTGACCGTCAAGGAGCGACTGGCGGCGGACGGCATCCGGATGGTCGGGGCAGCTGATCGTGCGGTGAAGAAAGTTGCGGTCTGTGGCGGCAGTGGCGCGTTTCTGCTGCGGGAGGCCCATTTTCGTGGGGCTGATCTCCTCGTTACCGGTGATGTGAAGTATCATGAGGCGAGGGAGGCGGAAGACCTGGGTATAGCCCTTCTGGATGCCGGCCATTTTGCCACCGAGCGTCTCATGGTTGGGGGGGTAAGGGAGTTGCTGGAGACGGAACTGGAGAAAAAAGGGTTTGCAGCCACGTTAACGGCTTACGAAGGGGAGAGGGAACCGTTCAGCTTTGTCTGAAAGGACCTCTCCCTTTTTGGTACGTTCATATTATAACAAGGGAAAGGGGAGACGGATTTTGCGAAAGAATTTACAACAGCTTGGTGAACTGCAGAGGATCGATCTGAAGCTTGACGGTCTGCAGGGGGAAAAACAGGCGATGCTGGCCGAGATAGCTGCACTGGAGGAGAAGGTCTCCGGGGCGCAGGGAGCGATTGCCGCCAGGAACGAGGAGCTCGCCGCACTGGAGGCAGAGCGGGTCGCGCTGGATGAGAACCTTGCAACGGAAACCGAGAACATCACCCGTTCCGAGGCACGGCTGAAGGAGATCAAGACCCAGAAGGAGTATCAGGCCGTATCCAAGGAGATCAGCACTGCCAAAAAGCTCACGACCGAACTGGAAGAGCAGATTCTGCAGAAGGGTGCCCAGGCCGAGGAGCTGCAAAAGGAAATTTCAGCCCAGCAGGAGAACCTCCAGGCGCTCGAGCAGAACATTGCTGCCCAGAAGGGTGAGGTTGAGGAGCGGATTGCCGGGCTGGAGTCGGGGATAGTGAAGGATGTGGCCACCCGTGAGGAGATCGTGAAGGGACTTCCTGCAACGGTCATCCGCCGCTACACCATGCTGCGCGAGCAGCGGCGGGGGGTGGCGGTAGTGGAGGCAAAAGACGGCTCCTGCCTCGGCTGCAACATGAACCTTCCTCCCCAGCTTTATAACACGCTGTTCCGTGGCGACGAGCTCATTACCTGTCCCCACTGCCAGCGTATGCTGGTGTTGTCTCCGGAAATCGCCAACGGGTAGTTTCACGTCTGACTTTGGCACAGTAAAAAGCTCCAGATGCAAGGCGCGCGAAGCCTGAGGAATGAGGCGTACCGATAGGTACGTCGCAGTGACGAAGGATTTGTGCAACGCCGCAGATGGACTTTTGACGAAGCCAAATGGTTTGGCCGAAGTAGACCAGATGGCCGCTGCCTGTACAGGGAGAGGAAAGTCCGGGCTCCAAAGGGCATGGTGCTGGATAACGTCCAGCGGGGGTGACCCCAGGGAAAGTGCCACAGAGAGAAGTCCGCCCGTTTCGACGGGTAAGGGTGAAAGGGTGAGGTAAGAGCTCACCGGGTCCGGCGGTGACGTCGGATGCCAGGTAAACCCCACCAGGAGCAAGGCCTAATAGGGAAGCGTCAAGGGCGGCCCGTCCGTGCTTCCGGGTTGGCTGCTTGAGGCCGTCGGCAACGGCGGCCCTAGAGGAATGGTCATCGCCCGGTGCCGGGTAACCGGCACCGGGAACAGAACCCGGCTTATGGGCTGCTTCGGCCAATTGATTCTGCGGTAACGACGGGGCGCTTCCGGGCGCCCCGCGCTATTTGGAGCGTATGTGATCGACGAGGAACTCTGGCGTACCGGAATTGCTGCGCTGGCGAGGGAATATGGGGCGCTGTCTCCCACGCTGCGGGAGCGGGTCGTGGACTTGGCGGCGCAGGTCAGGGAGGCCAAACAGGCGATCCACGACTGCGTGGCCACCGTCAACGCCTGCGGCATCTGCGCCGACTGCGGTGGAGAGTGCTGCGCCCGGGGGAAGAACCACGTCACCGTCATCGACCTCCTGGTCTACCAGGTGGAAGGGAGAGAACTGGTCTCTCCCCGCTTTGACCATGACCTCTGTCCCTATCTGGGGGAGAATGGCTGCCAGATGGCCCCTTCTTACCGCCCCTTTACCTGTATCATCTTCAACTGTGACCGGGTGGAAGGTCTCATGGCTCCGGCGGAGAAGGACCGGTTCTACAAGGCCGAACACCGGCTCCGCGCGGTGTACGGCGAATTCGAGAAACTGTTCGGCAAGCGGTTCATGGCCGGGCTGCTCATCACCTGCGAGCGGGATCTGGTACGGCAGGGGGCCACGCTTCTCGGCATGGGAAGCAGCGGAACAAAGGAGAACTGATGGCGACTGTCAACGATCTGGTCCTGGTTCATATCGACAACAAGCCGGGCTTCTACGCCCGCATCGAGGATATCGTTCCGGACGTGAAGCCTGGATGGTGGCAGGTTCGTCTGCTGGTGCTCACCATGCCGTTGCAGGTTTTTACCTGGATACTGGACGAAAGCCAGGTGAACGGAGCTCCTTACACCATGGGGGGGACGCCGGTCCGCCTCGAAAAAGTGGTGGTGCCTGTGGCGCCGGGAAAGGATGCGTCGCCGGCTCCTCCGGGCCCTGCTGTTGTGGACAGGGCGCCGAAAAAGGATGGCGGTGCCAAGGTGGTGTCACTGGTGGAGCGGAAGAAGAAAGATTGAGGCAGTTTGTGTTGTTGATGCGACAATTCATGTGACCCGGTGCTGGATGATTGCATTGCGCCCCCTTAAACGTACCCCTTATGTTGAATAAAGCCGTCTAATTTTGCTGCGTTTTCCCACCCCATTTTCCGGCGTTTCCATGACCTCCCTCCGCTCAGGTAACTCCTTAAAAAGACGTCGAAAAAATCTTTTTCTTTAGACGAATTTTACCTTGACATCTCCCTTGTTGCTTTGTATAGTTTGGCCACGTGGTGGTAAATTGTGGTAAATTGTGGCAAGAAGTGCCGGGAGAGCCATGTTTAAGGGGATGTTCGAGGCGACCATCGATGCCAAGGGGCGGACGAGTCTGCCGGCAAAGTTCCGGGAGGTACTGGTCGATGTCTACGGTGACGAGAGGTTTGTCATCACCAACTCATCTCCCGTGGATCTTGGTGGCGGCGCATTCAGCAACGGCCTGCTCATCTTCCCCCACAAGAAGTGGCTCGAGTTCGAGGATAATTTCCGGAATACCAAAGGGCTCACTTCCGCGCAGCGCAACAGCATCATGCGGACCATCATCTCTCCCGCCGAGGAGTGTGTAGCCGACAAGCTCGGCCGGTTGCTGGTTCCCTCCCATTTGCGAAAAAGCGCCGCCCTTGAGCGGGAAATCCTCTTCGTCGGTGTCATGGACAAGATCGAGGTCTGGAGCCAGGCGGAGCGGGAGAAAGTCCGCATTCAGGATATGAAGAATTTCCCTTCCGATTCCGAGACCGTGGCCGAGCTGGGACTCTAGGTGGATGGCTTCGAACATATTTCGGTCATGCCTGCAGAGGCACTTAGCTACCTGAACCCCCGTCCCGGCGGAATTTATGTGGATGGTACCCTGGGGGGGGCGGGCCATGCCGGGCAAATCCTGGAAGCTTCCTCTCCGGACGGTATCCTGCTAGGGTTTGATCGGGATCAGGCGGCACTCAAGGTCGCTGCCGAGCGTCTGGCAAAATTTGGCGACCGGCTCCATCTGGTCAACCGCAACTTCTCCGACATGGCAACTGCCCTCGCCGAGCGCGGGATAACTGGCATCGACGGACTGCTCCTCGACCTGGGGGTTTCCTCCCATCAGCTCGATACGGCGGAGCGGGGGTTCAGCTTCCAGCAGGACGCTCCCTTGGACATGCGGATGGATGTAACAGGGGGCGAGACTGCCGCCGACCTGGTGAACGGTCTGCCGGAGCGGGAGCTGGAACGGATCATCAGGGAGTACGGGGAGGAACGGTGGGCACGGCGGATCGCCAAATTTATCGTCGCTGCCCGCGCCGCCGCTCCCATCGAAACGACCCTGCAACTGGTTGACATCATCAAGGGGGCGATTCCTAGGGCCAAGTGGGAGGAGCGTCTTCATCCTGCCACCCGGACGTTTCAGGCCCTCAGGATTGCCGTTAACGAAGAACTGGCCAGTCTCGAACAGGGGCTTGCCGCCGGCCTGCAGCTGCTGAACCCTGGAGGGCGTTGTGTGGTGATTTCGTTCCATTCCCTGGAAGACCGGATCGTCAAGCAGGGTTTTCGCCGTCTGGCCCAAGGGTGTATCTGCCCGAAAAACCTTCCCCTCTGTGCCTGCGGCCATGTTCCGCAGCTGCGTATCCTGACCACCAAGCCGGTGATGGCCGGCGAGGTGGAAGTCGCACATAATCCCCGAGCCCGCAGCGCAAGACTCCGGGCAGCGGAAAAACGGTAACAGGCATCCAGGAGAGTCTCATGTCGAATGCACGAGCAGCGTACAGCAAGGTAGCGGCTCCCCGTAAACTGGAGGCGGTGTACGCCCATCGCTGGGACCTTTTCCCCTACCTCATGGTGGTGATGGTGCTCCTTACCCTGGTTGCCATCTTTCATGTCTGGTCACGGGTGAAGGTGATCGACCTCAACCTGCAGCTTGCCGAGTCAAGCCGCACCCTGAAGGACCAGCAGCAGGAGCAGAACCGGCTCACGCTGGAAGTCGCTTCCCTGAAAAACCCAGCGCGGGTCGAGGTGCTGGCCAAGGGTGAACTGGGTATGGCACTGCCAACGGAACAGCAGGTGGTGGTCGTCAAATGATGGATCGCCGGGAGAAATGGACAAAGGTCCGGATCAGGCTCATCGGGAGCCTGTTTGTCGGTGCCTTTGCCATCGTCTCGGCGCGGGCGGTCTATCTGCAGGTGGTCAGGAAAGACCAGCTCCTGAAGCTTGCGGAGAGGCAGCACCAGAAAATTGTCCAGCTCACTCCCGGCAGGGGCGATATCTATGACCGCAATAATGCCCCCCTGGCGGTTTCGGTGGAGATGGATTCCTGCTTTGCCGAACCGCGCAACATCGAGGATATCCCTGCCGCCGCAGCCCAATTGGCTCCCATTCTCGGGGTCAGCCGCGACGAACTGGTCAGGAAGATGCGGGGAAGCAAGAATTTTACCTGGCTGCAGCGTCAGGTTACGCCGGAAACCGCCCAGAAGGTCCGCGACCTGGAGATCGAGGGGATCGGTTTCGTCAAGGAGAGCAAGCGTTTTTATCCCAACGCGGAGATTGCCGCCCACGTCATCGGTTTCACCGGTCTTGATCCCGCCGGGCTCGAGGGGGTCGAGCTGAGATACAATTCCACCATCCTTGGCAATACGGGGTATCTCGTGACCGAGCGGGATGCCCTGGGGCGTGATGTGGCGCTCAAGGGGATGGTCGTGAAAAAGGCATCCAAGGGGCAGAACGTTACCCTGACCCTTGACAAGAACATCCAGTATCTTGCGGAAAAGGAGTTGACCAAAGCGGTTTTGGAAAGCCGTGCCAAGGCGGGGATCGCCCTGGTGATGGAGCCGCAGACCGGCAAGATACTGGCAATGGCCAACTACCCCAATTTCAATCCGAACTCTTACGCTAAATTCGGGCCGCAGCAGCTGCGGAACCGGTCCGTTGCCGACAGCTTCGAGCCGGGATCGACGTTCAAGGTTTTCCTCGTTGCAGCGGCTCTGCAAGAGAAAGTCATATCCGCCCGTGACGGATTCAACTGTGAAAACGGAAGTTACAACATCGGCGGGCGAACCATCCACGATACCCATCGCTACGGATGGCTCAGTGTTGCCGACGTGCTCAAATACTCGAGTAACATCGGCGCGGCCAAAATCGGGACACGGCTCGGCCCTGAGCGACTCTACAACTACCTGAGGAGTTTCGGCTTCGGTGAGCGGAGCGGGCTTGACCTGCCCGGCGAGGCGAGCGGGTATCTGCGGGGGCGCACCCAGTGGTTCGGGGTGGACCTTGCAACCATATCCTTCGGCCAGGGGGTTTCGGCCAACGCCGTGCAGATTGCAGCGGCCATTTCGGCAATCGCCAATGGCGGTGTCCTTATGAAGCCGTATGTCGTGGAAAAGATCACCGACGATAGCGGCACGGTGCTGCAGGAAATGACACCCCAGGTACGCCAACGGGTCGTGTCGCCGGAAGTGGCCCGTACGGTCGCCAAAATGATGGAAGGCGTCACCATGACCGGGGGGACCGGGACAAACGCGGCGGTGGACGGATACGGCGTTGCGGGCAAGACCGGGACCGCCCAGAAAGTCGACCCGGTTACCCGTGGCTATTCCATCGACAAACGGACCGCCTCATTTGCCGGTTTTGTCCCGGTCGACAATCCACGACTTACCATCCTGGTCGTTATCGACGAGCCCAAAACCAGTCCCTACGGCGGAGTGGTGGCGGCTCCGGCATTCCAGGCCATCGCGCAACAATCCCTCTGCTATCTGCGGGTTCCGCCGGAGAGGGCGCTGAAGAATCGGCCGGAACAGATCGAAGTGAAGAAGCCGGACGTAGGGGAACAGCAGGTGGCGGCCGAAGGGACCATAGAAGAGGCGGGAGAAGGTGTTGTCATGCCCAATTTTCACGGGATGAGCATGCGTCAGGTAATGCAGACCATGGAAAAGCGCGGCTTGAACGTGAAGCTTATAGGGAGCGGCAGGGCCGCCGAACAGAACCCCCCTGCCGGGCGCCGGGTCGGACCGAGTGAACCGGTCTGGATAAAATTCGCCCCGGCGGCCTGAGGAGTTGCAGATGCTGAAAAACCATACCAACGGTTACCGAAAGAGGCCACATGCTGCTGAGTGAACTGCTCACATCGACCACACCGCTCGCAACGGGCGGCACCGTGGCCCTGGAGATCCAGGGGCTGTACTATGATTCCCGTCAGGTAAAGCCCGGGGGTCTCTTTTTCGCGTTAAGGGGGGTAGCCTCTGACGGCCATCGCTTTATCGATACCGCCCTGCAGGCGGGTGCGGTAGCCGTGGTGCTGGAAGACGAGGCGTTTGCACCGGCTACGGCAGCTTGGATCAAAGTGGCCGATGCCCGGCTCGCCATGACCAGAATGGCTGCCATCTTTTACGGCAATCCGACCGATACCGTTCCCCTTGTCGGCATCACCGGGACCAATGGCAAAACCACCACCACCTACCTGGTGGAGGCGATCCTCGCCGAGGCAGGCCTTCCCGCCGCCGTGCTCGGCACCATCAGCTACCGGTTCCGGGAGAGGATTATCCCTTCCTCCCACACGACACCCGAATCGGTGGACCTGCAGCGGATTCTCCGGGAAGTGGCGGATATGGGGGCAGGGAGCATGGTGATGGAGGTCTCGTCCCATGCCCTTGAGCAGCACAGAGTTGATGGCTGCCGGTTCGACGTGGGGGTTTTCACCAACCTTACCCGGGATCATCTCGATTACCACCATGACATGGAATCATACCTGGCGAGCAAACAGCGGCTCTTTGCCGAGCTGCTCGTTCCCGACCAAGTGAAACCGAGACGGCGGGCGGTTATCAATCTCGATGATACTTACGGCAGCCAGGTGGCTGCAGTGACGGCTTGTCCCGTCATCGGCTACGGGCTTGGTCCCGCAGCCCAGGTGACGGCCAGGGAAATCAGCTTTTCCGTTGACGGCATCAGCGGCATGCTCGTAACCCCGGCAGGGGAACTGCCGTTCCGTTCCGCCCTGCTCGGTCGTTTCAATCTCTACAATATCCTGGCGGCAGCTGGTGCCGGGGTGGCGCTCGATATCCCCCTTGCGGCCATCCGGGAAGGCATCGAACGGCATGCCAGCGTTCCGGGGAGACTGGAGCGGGTTGCCAACGGCCGGGGCGTCGCCCTGCTCGTGGATTACGCCCATACGGGTGACGCCTTGGAAAACGTACTCCGGACAGTGACAGAATTGGCTGAGGGTCGGATCATAACGGTTTTCGGTTGCGGCGGCGACCGGGACCGGGGGAAACGGCCGGTTATGGGGGAGATCGCCGGGCGGTACAGCGACCTTGCCATCGTCACCTCAGATAATCCACGTACCGAAGACCCGGCCAGCATTCTTGCCCAGGTCCGCCAGGGTATCCTTCCTCTCGGCCTGCGGGAATACGCACCGTCTGAACTGGCGGAGGGAATCAAGGATAAGGGCTTCTGTACCATCGAGAACCGCCGCGACGCCATCAGGCTTGCGGTCCGGCTTGCACGCCCCCGCGATATCGTCCTTCTGGCGGGCAAGGGGCACGAGGATTACCAGATCATCGGCACGGAAAAACACCACTTCGACGACCGGGAAGAGGCGGCGCGCGCCTTTGCCGAGATGGAGAGCTAGGGGATGTTCACGGTCGAGGAAATAGCCCGGGCGACGGTCGGCACCATCAGCGGCCAGACCGTGGACGGGGTCAAGGGTATTTCCACCGATTCACGGACGGTGACGGCCGGTGAGCTGTTCATACCCCTGCGCGGAGAGCGGTTTGACGGCCACGACTATATAGGTGCGGCGGCCGAGCGGGGGTGCAGGGTACTGCTTGCTGAAAAGAGCTGGCTGGCCGAAAACCAGCCGCCGGCAGGTGTCTGTTGCATCGCCGTAGATGACACTCTGCGTGCCCTCGGAGATCTGGCCGCTTTCCACCGGCGACGGTTCACACTGCCGCTGTTCGGCGTAACCGGCAGCAACGGCAAGACCACCACCAAAGAGATGCTGGCAGCCATCCTCTCTCTTGCCGGCGAAGGGCTCAAGACGAGCGGAAACCTGAACAACCTGATCGGCCTTCCCCAGATGCTCCTGCAACTGACTCCCGCTCACCGCTGGGGGGTGCTGGAGATGGGGATGAGCGAGCCGGGAGAGATCGCGCGGTTGACGGAGATCACGGCGCCCCAAGTGGGGGTGATCACCAATGCCTTTCCTGCACATCTGGAAAGCATGGGGAGCGTCGATGCGGTGGCTCGCGCCAAGGGTGAGCTGTTCATGGGCCTTACCGAAGGGGCAGTTGCCGTCTACAACGCAGATGATACCCGTATAGCGGCGCTGCCGGTGCCCGCCGGGGTAAAGCGGCTGTCCTTCGGGCTGCACGGGGCAGATGTAAGTGCCGTCCAGATCGAGGGGCGTGGACGGCGCGGGCAGCACTTCGTCCTCCAGCTTCCCGCCGCTTCCGTGACGGTCACACTGCACGCTTACGGGCGACACAACATCTACAACGCCCTTGCTGCGGCGGCTGCGGCCGTTGCCCTGGGTATCGGCCCTGAAGTGATCCGTAAGGGGCTCGAGACCTTCACCCCGTACGACAAACGTTTCAAAGTGGAAGAGGTGGACGGCGTCGTTCTCATCGATGACAGTTACAATGCCAATCCTGCGTCCATGGCCGCGGCTCTCGTGACCCTGCGGGAGCTGAAGGAAGAGGGACGCGCCGTGGCGGTGCTCGGCGATATGCTGGAGCTCGGGACGGATACCGGCCAGTCTCATCAGGATGTTGGGCGTCTGGCGGCCGGCTGCGTCGACCGGCTCTACCTGGTGGGAGGGATGGCTGAGGTTGTGGCATCGGGAGCCGTGGCGGCAGGCCTGGCGGAGGAGCAGATTATCGTGGTTCCCACCCAGGACAAGCTCATTGCCGATCTCGCACGGGGAACGCTTGCCGGTGATGTCATACTGGTCAAAGGTTCGCGCGGCATGCGCATGGAACGGGTAGCCGACGCCATCCGGAGCGGCTTCGACACCGCCGGCAGGAAGGGGACGACCTGATGCTGTACCATCTGCTCTATCCACTGGCCTCCAGTGTCAAGCTGTTCAACGTGTTCAAATACCTCACCTTCCGGACCATCTATGCCATGATCACCGCCCTCATCGTCTGCTTCATCATCGGGCCCTGGATCATCCGGAAGCTTGAATCGCTGCAGGCACGCCAGGTAATCCGGACCGACGGTCCCGAGTCCCACCTCAAGAAGGCGGGGACCCCCACCATGGGAGGGGTGCTCATCCTGACGGCAATCATCGTCCCCACCCTGCTCTGGGCCGACCTGCGCAACGTTTTCGTCTGGCTGACCCTGCTGGTCATCGTCGGGTACGGCCTGATCGGTTTCGTGGACGACTACAAGAAGGTGGTGGAAAAGGACCCGAAGGGGCTGTCCCCGCGCCAGAAGATGTTCTGGCAGGTACTGATCGCCGGCGCCGTGGGAATAATCCTCTACACCCTTCCCGGATTCTCCAGCGAGGTATATTTCCCGTTCTTCAAACGGCTCCATCCCGACCTGGGGATAGCGTACATTGCGTTCGCCACTCTCGTCATCGTCGGGGCGAGCAATGCGGTCAACCTGACCGACGGACTGGACGGCCTGGCCATCGGACCGGTAGCGCTCAATGCCGGCACCTACATGCTCTTCTGCTACATCGCCGGCAACGCCCGGCTTTCCAGCTACCTACAGATACCGTATGTCGCGGGAAGCGGGGAACTGGCGGTGCTGTGCGGAGCGATGGTCGGGGCCGGGCTCGGGTTCCTCTGGTACAACTCCTATCCCGCCGAGGTCTTCATGGGGGATGTGGGGTCCCTGCCGCTGGGTGGCGCCCTGGGGGCTCTGGCGGTGATTACCAAGCAGGAGATACTCCTGGTCATCGTCGGCGGCGTGTTCGTGATCGAGGCACTGTCGGTCATCTTCCAGGTCGGCTCGTACAAATACCGCGGCAAGCGCATTTTCAGGATGGCACCGATCCACCACCACTTCGAACTGAAAGGTGTGGCGGAGCCGAAGATCATCGTCCGGTTCTGGATCATTACCATCATATTGGCCCTGGTTGCCATATCCACGCTCAAGATGCGGTAATCCAGAGAAAACGAACATGGCTATGGAACTGAAAAATAAAAAAATTCTCGTTGTCGGACTGGCCCGCACCGGCGTAGCGGTAGCCCGCTTCCTTGTGAAACAGGGGGCGCAGGTGACCATCACTGACATGAAGGGTGAGGCAGATCTTGCTTCCTGGCTTGACAAGCTTGCGGGCCTGCCGGTGACGCTGGAACTGGGTGGCCATGACGAGGAGCGTTTCCGCACCGCCGACCTGATCGTGGTGAGCCCGGGGGTCCCCCTGGATATCAAGCCGCTCCTTGCGGCCCGCGCAGCGGGGCGGATGATCGTGAGCGAGGTGGAACTGGCGAGCCGGTTCATAACCGCTCCCGTCGCGGCCATTACCGGCACCAACGGCAAGACCACCACCACGACCCTGACGGGGGAGATTTTCAAGGCGGCCGGATTTGCAACCTTTGTCGGCGGCAACATCGGCAATCCGCTCATCGAGGCGGTGGAACCTGCCTCCCCTGAGACGAAGGCGGTTGCGTACGAACGGGTGGTGGTGGAACTTTCCTCTTTCCAGTTGGAGGGAATCGAGCGGTTCCGTCCCCGGGTGGCGGTGCTCCTCAATATCACCGAGGACCACCTGGACCGCTACGCGACGTTCCAGGAGTACATCGACGCCAAGCTCCGGATATTCATGAACCAGACCGCCGAGGACTTCGCGGTGCTCAATGTGGACGACCCGCTGGTGGCCGCATCTGCCGACCGCCTGGCGGCGCGGGTGGTGCCGACCAGCCAGCGGCAGGAACTTTCCGAAGGGCTCTTCCTCCGGAACGGCGTCATCACCTTCCGCTGGGAAGGGCGGGAAGAGCACTTTACCACTGCCGGCTATCATCTGCAGGGGGTCCACAACATCGAGAACATCATGGCTGCACTGGCGACGGCGCTCCTCATGGGATGCGATGCCGCAACCTGCCAGGCGGCCGTCTCCGCCTTCCGCGGTCTTCCTCACCGGATGGAGCTGGTCCGGACGGTGAACGGCGTCCCCTGGTACGAGGACAGCAAGGCGACCAACGTGGGGAGCGTGGAGAAAGCGCTGGCCAGTTTCGATAACATCACCCTGATTGCCGGAGGGAAGGACAAGGGGGGCTCCTACGCGCCGCTGGCGGAACTCGTCGAATCCCGGGTCCGGCACATGGTGCTGATCGGCGAGGCCAGGGAGCGGATTGCCCGGGAACTGGGGCACCTCACCGACACGCACATGGCGGCCTCTCTCGAAGAGGCGGTGCAGACAGCGGCTGCTCTCACGGAACGGGGAGGCATCGTCCTCTTTTCACCCGCCTGCTCCAGCTTCGACATGTTCCGCGATTACGAAGAGAGGGCCGAGCGCTACAAGTCGCTGGTGCGTGCCCTGGAGGAGAAACCGTGTTGAAGCAGATGGAGCGCTACGACCTGGTGATCCTGCTGATGGCGGTGGCCCTCACCTGCTTCGGCGTGGTCATGGTCTATTCCGCTTCGTCGGTCATGGCGGCAAAGAAATATCACGATGGTTTCTTTTTCCTCAAGCGGCAGGGAGCCTATGCCGTACTCGGATTCGGCCTGATGGCCTTTGCCATGACCATGGATTACGAAAAATGGCGTCGCTGGGCGGTGCCGGGACTGCTGGGATGCCTGGTGCTGCTGGTGCTTGTCTTCGTGCCGGGGATCGGCGGGACCGCCAAGGGAGCGTCGCGCTGGATCCGGCTCCCCGGCTTCAACTTCCAGCCATCGGAACTGGCCAAGATCGCCCTCATCGTCTACATGGCCTATTCACTGGACAAGCGGCAGGAGAAGGTCAAGTTCTTTGCCGCCGGTTTCCTCCCCTACATGGTCCTCCTGGCCGGCCTGCTGCTTCTGCTCCTCAAGCAGCATGACCTGGGGGCGGCGCTGACCCTCGGCATGGTGGCGGTCGTCATGCTTTTCGCCGCAGGGACACGTCCCCGCTACATACTCGGCATGGTGGTGCTGGCGCTGCCGTTCCTCTACTTCCTCGTCATGAACGTAGACTACCGGCGCCGCCGGATACTGGCCTACCTCAACCCCTGGGAGGATCCGACCGACAGCGGATTCCAGATCATCCAGTCGTGGCTCGCCTTCGGCAACGGCGGCATACTGGGGCAGGGGCTCGGCGAGGGTAAGCAGAAGCTTTTCTATCTCCCCGAGGCCCATACCGACTTCATCCTGTCGGTTGTGGGGGAGGAGCTGGGGCTCATCGGTGTGCTCATCATCGCCGCCATGTTCCTGCTCCTCGTCAGTCGGGGGATGCGGGTCGCTCTCCAGACCGACAACAATTTCGGCCGCTACCTGGCATTCGGCATCGTAACCCTGCTGGGAATCGAGGCATTCGTCAACATGGGGGTGGTTACCGGCCTTCTTCCGACCAAGGGGCTGGCGCTGCCGTTCCTGAGTTACGGAGGCAGCTCGCTGGTGGTAACCCTGTTTGCGGTGGGGATACTCCTCAACGTGTCATCGCGGATGCGGGGGACGCCATGAAACTGGTCATTGCCGGCGGCGGAACCGGCGGGCACCTGTTCCCCGGCATAGCGGTGGCGGAGGAATTCCTGGCGCGGGACGCTTCGAACGAGGTCCTGTTCGTCGGCACCGAGCGGGGAATCGAGGCGCGGGTGCTCCCCCGGCTCGGCTACCGGCTCGAACTGATCTCCGCTGCAGGGGTCAGGGGGAAGAGCGGCATTGCCCAGATGGTCGGCCTTGCCAAGTTCATGCACGGATATTCCCAGTCGCGGCAACTGCTCAAGAGCTATCGTCCCGACCTGGTGCTCGGTGTCGGCGGTTACGCTTCAGCCCCCATGGTTCTGGCGGCGCGGGGGATGCAGGTTCGCCGGTTCATCCATGAGCAGAACGCCATCCCGGGGATGACCAACAAAATCCTGTCCCGGGTTGCGGAAAAGACCTTCATCTCCCTGGAAGAGGCGCGAAAATTCTTTCCCGAGGGGAAGACGCTCCTGACCGGCAACCCCTTGCGCCGCCAGATCCTGGATGAGGTGGTGGCAGAGCGGCCAGCAGCAGCGGATGGACGGTTCAGCCTGCTGGTGTTCGGGGGGAGCCAGGGGGCCCGCAGCATCAACCGGGCGCTCGTCGCGGCCCTCCCCCACCTGGATGCACTCCGTGAGCGGTTGGCCATAACCCACCAGACCGGTGAGAGCGACCTGGCAGAGGTGCGGGAAGGGTATGAAAAGGCGGGGTTTCCCGCCGAGGTGGTTCCGTTCATCGACAACATGTCGGATGCCTATCACCGGGCGGACCTGGTCGTCTGCCGGGCCGGGGCTACCACCATCGCCGAGGTGACAGCCTGCGGCAAGGCATGCCTCTTCATACCGTTTCCCCATGCCACGGACGACCACCAGCGCAGGAATGCCGAGGCGCTGCTCAAGGAAGGGGCCTGTTTCATGCTGCTGGAGCATGAGCTCACCGGGGAACGGCTGGCCCAGGAGATCATCGGGCTGGTCGGGAACCGGGAGAAACTGGCTGAAACGGGCAGAAACGCCCGCAATCTGGCCAGGCTCGATGCGGCAAAGGTCATCGTGGATGAGATGCTGAAATACAGGGACTAGGCTCCGGGCGACAGGCGCCAGGGAAAACTCAAACCCAGTGCCTCGTGCCCATAGCCCATAGCCCAGAGGGGTTCCATGTACGGCAAAATAGAGAAAATCCACTTCGTCGGTATCGGCGGCATCGGCATGAGCGGCATCGCCGAGGTGCTTCTCAACCTGGGGTACAAGGTGTCCGGTTCGGATCTGCGGAAGTCGGAGATTACCGACCGGCTTGCCTCCCTCGGGGGAGAGATATTCACCGGCCATGCCCGGGAGAACGTGGCCAGCGTGGACGTGGTGGTCATCTCCAGCGCGGTTCATGACGACAATCCCGAGGTGATCGAGGCGCGGGAGCGGCTCATACCGGTCATACCCCGGGCGGAGATGCTTGCGGAGCTGATGCGGATGAAGTACGGCATCGCCATCGCCGGCACCCACGGCAAGACCACCACCACCTCCATGGTCTCTACCGTCCTCGGTTTCGCCGGCATCGACCCGACCATCGTCATCGGCGGCCGGCTCGATTCCATCGGGAGCAACGCCAAGCTGGGGCAGGGGAAGTTCCTGGTGGCCGAGGCGGACGAGTCGGACGGCTCGTTCCTGAAGCTCTCTCCCACCATCGCCGTGGTGACCAACATCGATGCCGATCATCTGGACTTCTACAGCGGCATCGGGGAGATCAAGGATACCTTCGTCGAGTTCATCAACAAGGTTCCCTTCTACGGCCTGGCGGTGCTCTGTCTCGACAGTCCCAACGTGGCGGATATCATCCCCCGGGTGAAGAAGCGCTTCACCACCTACGGACTTTCCAGCCAGGCCGATTTCCGGGCCAGCGACATCCAGCTGGCGGGAAACAGCACCTCCTTCGTCGCCCACTACCGGGGGGAACGGCTGGGGGAGATTTCCTTCAAGATGCCCGGCGCCCACAACGTGCTCAACGCCCTGGCCTGCATCGCCGTGGCCATGGAGCTCAACGTCCCCTTCGAGACCATCCGGGAAGGTTTCCGGGATTTCGGGGGGGTGGGGCGCCGCTTCCAGATCAAGGGGGAGGGCAAGGGGATCATGGTGGTGGACGATTACGGCCATCATCCCACCGAGATCCGTGCCACGCTCGCCGCGGCCAAGGGGGGGTGGGGGGACCGGCGCCTCGTGGTTGCCTTCCAGCCCCACCGCTACACCCGGACCAAGGAGCTGTTCGACGACTTCGTCAAGGCGTTTTACGATGCGGACGTGCTGGTGCTGACCGATATCTACCCGGCCGGCGAGCAGCCGATCCCGGGGGCCACCTCGGCGGAGCTGGTCGCCAGCATCAGGAAGCATGGCCAGAAGGACGTCACCTATATCGCCGACCGGGAAGAGCTGTGCGACCACCTGCTGCAGATCCTGAAGCCGGGAGACCTCTGCCTCACCCTTGGCGCCGGCAATCTCTGGCAGGTGGGGGAAAAGCTCCTCACGCGGCTGCAGGAAGATCTTTGACAAGCGGGCTGGCGACCCTCCTGCGGGAGAGGCTGCGCGGCCAGGTACTCGAAAGGGAGCCACTGTCCCGGCATACCTCCCTGAAAGTGGGGGGGGCGGCCGACATCTTTGCCGTTCCGGATGACCGGGACGACCTGCAGGTGCTGATGACGCTCCTTGCCGGGCAGACGACCCCCTACCTGGTCATCGGCGGCGGCTACAACCTGCTGGTGCGGGACGGCGGCTTCCGCGGTGCGGTCATCTCCCTGGCCCGGCTGATGGCCCTGGAACAGCTCCCCGGCAATCGGGCCGACGTGGAGGCGGGGGTGACCAACCGGCAGCTGGTAAACTTCTGCCGGGAACGGGGACTGTCCGGGGCGGAGTTTCTCGCCGGCATCCCGGGGAGCATGGGCGGCGCCCTTGCCATGAACGCCGGTGCCCATGGTGGGGCGATCCTGGAGCTGGTGGTGAGCCTCACCACCCTCAGGGAGGGGACGGTCGTCACGACGGAACGGAGCGAACTCCGTTACGGATACCGCCACCTGGAACTGGCGTCCGGCGAGATCATCCTCGGAGCGCGGCTGCAACTGGCCACCGGCGACCCGGCGGCACTTGCAGAGCGGATCGACAGCTACCTGGCCCATCGCCGCCAGCATCAGAACGTCGGCCATCCCAACGCGGGGTCGTTCTTCAAGAATCCCACCGGCGAGCAGGCGTGGCGCCTTATCGACCGGGCAGGCCTGCGGGGATACCGGGTGGGGGGAGCGCAGGTCTCCGAAGTCCACACCAATTTCCTCGTCAACGCCGGCGGGGCGACCGCCGCCGATTT
The DNA here is from genome assembly GCF_018476905.1 of Geomobilimonas luticola. Lineage (GTDB taxonomy): Bacteria > Desulfobacterota > Desulfuromonadia > Geobacterales > Geobacteraceae > Geomobilimonas > Geomobilimonas luticola. Next base: position 133,210 of record NZ_JAHCVK010000003.1, on the reverse strand, counting down.
TCTCGAACTGGCGCGGGTCATCAAGGAGCGGGTCAAGGAACAGTGCGGGGTCGAGCTGGAAGAGGAAGTGCGGATCGTCGGGGAAGATGGGGAGTAGTGACTGGGGACTGGTACAACCTATGACGAAAGATGACTTGAAAAATAAGAAGATCGGTGTCCTGTATGGCGGGCTTTCCGCCGAACGGGAGGTGTCCCTGAAAAGCGGCGCAGCGGTCCATGGCGCCCTTCAGGACCAGGGCTACAATGCCGTCACCATCGACGTGGGGCGCGATCTGGCGAAAGCCCTGGAGCGGGAGCGGATTGAGGTGGCGTTTATCTGCCTCCATGGCCGCTACGGCGAGGACGGGGCGGTGCAGGGGCTGCTGGAGCTGATGGGGATTCCCTATACCGGTTCCGGTGTCCTGGCGAGCGCCCTGGCCATGAACAAGATATTCGCCAAGCAGGTCTTTGCCGCAAGCGGCCTGACCGTGGCATCGTACCGGGTACTGCGGCGAGGGGAGGAGTTGGAGCTCGCGGGACTCGACTTCGGGTTCCCCCTCGTGGTGAAGCCCTCCCAGGAGGGGTCATCGGTCGGGGTAAGCATCGTCAAGCAGGTGGAGAGCCTGCCGGCAGCCTTTGCCGAGGCATTTCGCTACGACGAGGAAATCCTCGTAGAGCAGTTCATCAAGGGGCGGGAGATCCAGGTCGGCATCCTGGACGACCATGCCATGGGTGCCATCGAGATCGTGCCGAAGAACGAGTTTTACGATTTCGAGGCCAAGTACACGGAGGGGATGGCGGAACATATCTGCCCCCCCGTCCTCCCTCCCGAACTGTACCTTCGCCTGCTTGCCCAGGGGGAGGCTGCCCACCGTGCCCTGGGGTGTTCAGGATACAGCCGGGTCGATTTCCTGGTGACGGAAGCGGGGGAATGCTATCTCCTGGAGGTGAACACCCTGCCGGGGATGACGGCCCTTTCCCTCCTCCCGGAAATTGCCCAGAAAGAGGCGGGAATCGGATTCGGAGAGCTGGTCGAGCGGATAGCCTGCGGCGCCGCCCAGAAAATAAACGGGTAGAGGGTTTGCCTTTCGTGACTGACTATGCGTGACCTGCACAAAAAAAAACCGAAGGTGGCGCCGAAGAACCGGCTGAAAAAGCCGCCCCGGCCCCCCATAAACTTCCGGGCCATCTTCAAGAAGGTAGCCCGGGCAGGGGGCATCGTCCTGGCGGGGGCGCTGGTCGTGGTAATCGTCTATCAGATCCACGGCGTGGTGTCCCGGGCCACGTTTCTCCGCCTGGAGCGGATAGAGGTTTCCCCCCTCAGCCGGTTGACGAGGGACGAGGTCATCGACCAGGCCGGGGTTAAACCGGGCGACGAGATGCTCGGATTGCGGTTGCGGCGCATCGGCGAAATGCTGGCAAAAAACCCCTGGGTCGAAAGTGTCAAGGTCCGGCGCTATTTCCCCCATACCCTGGCCATTGAAATAGCCGAACGGGAGCCGGTGGCGGTCATCAACATGGGGTTTCTCTACTACCTGGACAAACGGGGCGATGTCTTCAAGCCACTCACCGTCGGTGACCGCCTCGATTATCCCGTCGTTACCGGCGTCACGGAGGACGACCTGAGCAGGGACCCTGCCGGGAGCAAGGCCGCACTCCAGGGAGCCATCGAGCTGATGGGAATGCTCGGCAAGGGGGCGGTGTTCCGCCTGGAGGATGTGTCGGAGATCCATTTCGACAAGGGATTCGGGTATACCCTCTTCACGGCCCAGGGGGGGGTGCCGGTCCGGCTGGGGAACGGATCCCACGCTGACAAGCTGGCGCGGCTGGCGAGGATTTACGGCGACCTGCGGGCCCAGCTGCCCAGCCTGCAGTACATAGACCTGGACTACAACGACAAGATCATCGTTAAAAAGGGATAAGGGGGGGATAACATGACTTCAGGGAGACGGGACAACATCATCGTGGGTCTCGACATCGGGACCACGAAAATCTGCGCCATCGTCGGCAATCTGTCGGAGGACGGGCTCGATATCATCGGTATCGGCACCAGTCCGTCGCGGGGACTGCGCAAGGGTGTGGTCATCAACATCGAGAGTACCGTCGCCTCCATCAAGAAGGCGGTGGAAGAGGCGGAACTCATGGCCGGCTGCGAGATCAAGTCGGTGTACGCCGGTATCGCCGGAGGGCACATCAAGGGGTTCAACTCCCAGGGGATCATCGCCATCAAGAACCGCGAGGTGTCGCCGGAGGACGTGAAGAGGGTCATCGACGCCGCCAAGGCGATCGCCATCCCCATGGACCGGGAAGTGATCCACATTCTCCCCCAGGAGTTCATCATCGACGATCAGGACGGCATCCGCGAGCCCCTCGGCATGAGCGGGGTCCGGCTGGAGGCAAAGGTCCACATCGTTACCGGCGCGGTGGCGAGCGCCCAGAACATCATCAAGTCATGCAACCGGGCCGGTCTTGACGTGGCCGATATCGTCCTTGAGCAGCTGGCTTCCTCCGAGGCGGTTCTCTCCGCCGACGAGAAGGAGCTGGGGGTGGCCCTAGTGGACATCGGCGGCGGCACCACCGACATCGCCATCTTCGTGGACGGTGCCATCAAGCATACGTCGGTCCTCTCCCTGGGGGGGAACCACCTCACCAACGACATCGCGGTGGGGCTCAGAACCCCCATGGCGGAAGCGGAGAAGATCAAGCAGAAGTACGGTTGCTGCCTCGCCTCGCTGGTGGGGAAGGACGAGACCATCGAGGTGCCGAGCGTGGGAGGGCGCAAACCGCGTATCCTGTCGCGGCAGCTTCTGGCCGAGATCCTGGAGCCGCGGGTGGAGGAGATATTCACCCTGGTCAACCGTGAGATCGTAAAGAGCGGTTTCGAGGACCTCATCGCCTCCGGCGTGGTCATCACCGGCGGGAGCACCATTCTCCAGGGGATGCCCGAACTGGCGGAGCAGGTCTTCAATCTGCCGGTACGCCGCGGCGTCCCCCAGCAGATCGGCGGTCTGGTGGATGTGGTCAACTCGCCGGTCTACGCTACCGGCGTGGGGCTCGTGGTTTACGGCAGCAAGAACGTGGGGATCCGCGAGTTCCCCACGTCCCAGACCGACGAGAACCTGTTCCGGAGGGTGAGCAGGAGGATGAAAGAGTGGTTCGGTGAATTTTTCTAGGGGGAAACGTCGCGGTATCGACGTTTCGTGATCAGTTGGCATTAATCAATTCAATGGGGAGCACCACAAGAAAGGGGGAAGTAACATGTTTGAATTCGATGAGAGCATTGACCAGAGCGCGAAAATCAAGGTGATCGGGGTTGGGGGCGGCGGGGGGAACGCGGTCAACACCATGATCAGCTGCAGCATGAACGGGGTGGACTTCATTGTCGCCAACACCGATGCCCAGTCGCTCAGAAACGCCAAGGCGCCATCCAAGATCCAGCTCGGCGGCCAGCTGACCAAGGGGCTCGGCGCCGGTGCGAATCCGAACGTGGGGCGCGATGCGGCCATGGAAGACCGGGAGCGGATGGTGGAAGCGCTTAAGGGCGCAGACATGATCTTCATCGCCGCCGGAATGGGTGGCGGTACCGGTACCGGTGCGGCGCCGGTCATCGCCGAAGTGGCGAGGGAAGTGGGCGCGCTGACCGTCGGTGTGGTGACCAAGCCGTTCTCCCGCGAAGGCAAGCAGCGTCTGGCCAAGGCGGAAGAGGGTATCCGGGAGCTGAAGAAGCACGTTGACTCCCTCATCGTCATCCCCAATGACCGGCTTCTGGGTCTCGCCGGGAAGTCCATGACCATTCTCGATGCGTTCAAGCCGTCCGATGACGTGCTGCGCCAGGCGGTTCAGGGTATTTCCGACCTCATCACCGCCTCCGGCTTCATCAACGTGGACTTTGCCGACGTCAAGGCGATCATGAGCGAGCGCGGCATGGCCATGATGGGTATCGGTGTCGCCACCGGCGACAACCGGGCTGCGGAAGCGGCCACCAAGGCGATATCCAGCCCGCTTCTGGAAGATATCGATATCTCAGGCGCCAAAGGGGTGCTCGTGAACATCTCCGGTTCTTCCTCCATGACCATGGACGACTTCGACGCCGTCAACCGGATCATCCACGAGAAGGTCCACGAGGACGCCAACATCATCATCGGCGTGGTCATCGACGAGTCACTGACCGACACCATCAAGGTGACCGCCATAGCCACCGGCTTCGGTGACCGGTTCGACGTGCAGAAGAGCCGCCAGGAGCTGAAGGAGAATGTGGCGACCATGACCCCCCGGGTCAGTGAAATCAACCGGGAGATCCCGACGTTCATCCGCGAGAAGCACCAGCGGCAGGGGATCGCGCGGCAGAACAGCTTTTTCATGGATGAGGAGGAGCAGTACGATATTCCGACATTTCTCCGCAAGTCCGTCGACTAGCGGTTGAGGAACGCGCCTTTTCCGCCAGGGCTGCGTAAGTCTTCGGGTTTTCTTGTGCGGCGTAGCTGGGCTACGCCTCCGCGCGCTCCCTCGACAGCCTTGCCCTAACGAAAAAATCGCGTTCCGCTGGTGCTGTGAAATATGCACTGGTGATGAATTTTGTAATTTATTGGCAGTAGGTTCGTGTAACGCGTTCTGACCGGCGGTGGTCCCCCTGCCGCCGGCGAGGCTTTCCCTGCCCGGCCCTCCGTTTTTCCCCCTCCATGGGGGGCCGGGTCTTTTTCCCCTTTGTTCCCCTTCTGTTTCGTGGTACGTTTTTCCCATGTCCTGGAAAATAGTCGAAAAATACCGCCGGCTCCTGGCCGAGGAAGAGGGCGCATCGCCCCGTGGCTGGGGGGGGAAGCTGACGGTCTGCCTCGTCTACCCCAACCGCTATTACACAGCCATGAGCAATCTCGGCCTCCAGGCGGTGCATTCCCAGCTGAACGCCCATCCGGACGTGGTCTGCGAGCGGGCCTTCCTTCCCGATCCCGATGACCTTGCCGAGTACGAAAAGTCCCGCACCCCCCTCCTCTCCCTGGAGTCCCAGCGCCCCCTCACCGACTTCCACGTCATCGCCTTTTCCGTTTCCTTCGAGAGCGACTACCTCAACATGCCGGCCATCTTCCGCCTGGCGGGGATACCGCCGCTGGCGCAGGAGCGGGACGGTTCCCATCCCCTCGTGATGGCGGGTGGAGCGGCGCTGTTCCTCAACCCGGAGCCGGTGGCCGATTTTCTCGACCTGGTCTGCATCGGTGAGGCGGAGCCGCTTCTGCCGACCCTTCTCGATCTGCTCCGGAGCGGTGCGGGCGAGGGGCGGCAAGAATTGCTGGCCCGGGCCGCCCGGCTTCCCGGCATCTACGTTCCCTCCCTCCATGAGCTGGAATATGACGGGCTGCGGATTGTGACACGACGCCCCCTGGCCGGTGCGCCGGAGCTGGTGGAGCGGCAGTGGCTGGGGGAACTGGACCGGCACGCCACCACCTCCGAACTCCTCACTCCCCGGACCGAGTTTGCCGACATGTACCTCATCGAACTCTCCCGCGGCTGTCCACGTGGCTGCCGCTTCTGCGCGGCGGGCTTCATCTACCTCCCCTACCGGCAGCGTTCCCTGGAGGAGATCAAGGTTCAGGTGCGACGCGGGCTGAAAGAGCGGCAAAAGCTGGGTCTCGTGGGAGCGGCGGTTTCCGATTTCAAAGGGATCGGCGAGCTCTGCCGTTTCATCCTCCAGGAGGGGGGGAAGGTGTCGGTGTCGTCCCTGCGTCTCGACCAGCTTGACGGGGAGATGATCGCGGTCCTGAAGGCGAGCGGCCACAAGACCGTGGCCCTGGCGCCGGAAGGGGGGTCCCAGCGGCTGCGCAACCTGGTGAAGAAGGATATCACGGAGGATCAGATACTGGCCGCCTGCGACCTTCTCATCGGGAACGACATCCTCAACCTGAAGCTCTATTTCATCATCGGCCTCCCGACCGAAACCACGGCCGACCTGGAGGAGCTGGTTGTCCTGGTGGAGAAAATCCGCGCCCGGGTCATTGCCGCGGCCAAGGCAAACCGGCGCCTCGGCGAAGTGGTCCTCTCCGTCAACCCCTTCGTCCCTAAGCCGTTCACCCCCTTCCAGTGGTGCGGCATGGAAGACATGAAGTCGCTGGAAAAGAAAGGGCAATTTCTCAAGAAGTCAGTGGGACGGCTTTCCAACGTCCGCCTCCAGATGGAAAGCCCGCGGGAGGCTTACCTCCAGGCGCTTCTTTCCCGGGGGGACCGACGAATGGCGGCGCTGTTGCTCAAGGCGGACGAGACGGGAAGCTGGAAACGGGCGGCCAAGGCGCTCCAGTTCGATACGGACAGCTGGGTGTACCGGACCATCCCCCCGAACGAGATCCTTCCCTGGGATTTCATTGCCAGGGGGAGCCGGGAGCGGCTCGAACGGGAATACCGGCTGGCGTTTGTCGACCAAGCGTAAGCAATCAACCTATGTGGTTAAATCCAATGCATGTCGAGGAGGGAATACCATGGTGCATTTCAGGATGGTGGCGGTGATGGGGAGCTTCTGCTGTATGACCGGCCTGGCCGCCGCTGCGGGTGGCGATTTCAAGGAGCCGTACCGGCGGGGGGTGGAATTCAACAAAAAGGGGGAGTATGCCCAGGCCATTGAGCAGTACACCAGGGCGATTGCCCTCAAGAAAGACTCTGCCGAGCTCTATTTTGTCCGTGGCCGTGCCTACCGTCAGAACAGCCAGTACGACCAGGCCATTGCCGATCTCGGCAAGGCCGTCGCCCTGAAGCCTGCGTATGGGGAGGCGTACAACAGCCGTGGGGTTGCTTTCATCGGCAAGGGGGACAAGGAAAAGGCCCGGGCAGACTTCAAGAAGGCCTGCGACCTGGGGGACAAGGACGGTTGCGACAACCTGGCGAAACTCAAGGAGAAGAAATAGATCGAAAGATGCAGGGGGTCAGTTTCTTGCCAGGTCGGGTCGCACCCGTTTCGTCACCAGGATGACCACTCCGGCTACGGCAACTGAGACGACAAGGAGCGCGATGGAGACGAGGGCGTTATTGAGGAGGTTCGGGGCGACCAGGAGCACGGTGCCGAGAGCGAGCATCATGGTCCCGGAGATGAGTTTGAGGACCCGCCCTTCCCACGCGGTGAGCTTTCTCCCCCCCAGGGTCACGACGAACAGTGCGACTATGATCGCCAGGGGGACCATGTAAACTCCGTTGTAGAGGGCCAGATAGAGGTAGTGCTGGAGCGGCGTAAGGTGGTTGAGGGTGAGGACCCGGGTGTAGACCATGGGGAAGCCGGCGGTGCAGAGAAGTTCGTAGCTGTTGGCGGCAAGGGCCAGCACCACCGTGCCGGCGAGCATGGCAGGGAGGGCGCTTGCCCGCAGGAGGGCGCGCATCCGGGCGAAGAGCTTCGGTTTCGCCTCTTCGGGGATGGTGAGGGATACTCCCTTGTGGAACAGGAAAAAATCCTTGATGTTGATGAGGGCGATGACGACGGCGATCACCCCGGCCGCAACGGTCACCGCGGGCAGCTGGCCGACAAGGAGAAAGAGGTTGAGCCAGGCCGCCATGAAGAGGAAATAGACCACCCCCGAGCAGAGGACGAAGGTCCCGCCGATGATGAGCATCCTGCTCCGGGAGCGGGCGTGGACCAAAAGGCTTAAGAGGAAGAAGAGGACGAAGAAGGCGCAGGGGTTGAAGCTGTCGGCGGCGGCGATGATGACGGTGAAAAGGGGGAGGGAGACGGCGCTCCCTTCAAGCCGCCCGATGAACGGCAGGTAGATAGCGGTATCGGTTCCTGTCGTGCTCTTTCCTCCCTTCAGACCGACCAACTCTTTCTGCACGGCGTTCTCAATCTCCACACCCTTTTCCGTCGAAAATCCGGCGATGACTGTGGTGCCGACGAAGATCATCGGGACGCCGGTCGCCTCCACCCCGTAACGTTTCGCCGTATCTTCCAGGAGCGGCAGGTTTTCCCGGTGTGCCATCACCTCATAATCCCGGACCACGAGAGCCGGGTAGCGGCGCTGAAGTTCCTCCAGGAACGGTTTGGCCCGGGCGCAGTGGGGGCACCCTTCCCCCCAGAAAAATGAGAGAACGACCTTCCCCCCATCCTTTCCCACAGCTCCACGTTCCGCGGAGCCGGCAGCAGAAAAGCCCCCCAGCAGAACCAGAACCATCGCCGCGACTGTCAGTGCCAACCGTTTCATGGCGAACTATCCCGTCCGGAGCAGAGTGAAACAGGCGTATTCAACCTGCAAAGAGAAGCAGACGCTAGACGCAGAGACAAAGAAAAATCAGCCTGAAAGCAGGTACACACCAGCAAACCTGGTGCGTGCGAATCATGCGTCAGTTTCTATCAATCATACAAGTATACTGCGGTTCGTACCATCTGCAGGGGAGCTGCGAGACTTGAATGTACAGCTTGAGTAGTGGAAGGGGATAACGAGGCGTTATCGGTAGTAATCGAAGAGGAGCTTGGCGGTGATGGCGAGGGACATGGTGATGAAGATCGGTCGGACGAACCGTGCCCCTCGGGAGAGGACGAGGCCTGCGCCGACCTGGGCGCCGATGAGCTGCCCCACCCCCATCACCAGCCCGGCGGTGTAATAGACGTGCCCTCCGAGGATGAACATGGCGAGGGAAACGATGTTGCTCGTGAAGTTCATCACCTTGGTGTAGCCGGTGGCGGTGGTCATGTTGTAGCCGAGGCCGAGCATGAGCGCGATCACCCAGAAGGAGCCGGTACCGGGGCCGAAGAACCCGTCGTAGAAACCGATGGCGAGCCCGCCGCAGAGGTAGAAGGGGAACTTGGCCAGGCGGGGATGGATGTCCTCCAGCCCGAGGCGCGGGGTCAGCAGGGTGTAGATGGCGATGGCGAGGAGGAGGAAGGGGATGATGCCCCTGAGAAAGCCGGGGTCGAGGCGCTGCACCGTCAGCGCTCCGGCGGCGGCTCCGATGGCGGTGAAGGCGATCCCTTCCAGGCTCTCCTTGAGGGTGATGGTGCCGGCTCCGGCGAAGTGGGCCATGGCGCTTCCCGACCCGAAGGTGGACTGGAGCTTGTTGGTGCCGAGGGCATACTGGGGGGGGATGCCGGTCCAGAGGAGCACCGGAAGGGTGATCAGCCCGCCGCCGCCGGCGATTGCATCCACCAGCCCGGCGACGAGGCCGGTGGCGAAGAGAAGCGGCAGGAGCCAGTAGGAGATGGTCATGGGAGTTCCGGGTGGGCGAAGGGAAAGTGGGGACGGCGACCGGCACTATAGCACAACGGCGCCCTCTTGATAAGGTGGTATTCGCGGATGTCGACCGGCAGGTCAGCCGGCGAGGCGGAACGTCTGGTGGGTGGAGCCGACCGGTTCCATGGCGCCGTTGAAGGTCTGCTCGATGAACTCCACCAATCCGTCCCTTCCAACGAGCAGGACGGTGGCGGAGCGGGTGCCGTAGTCGGCGCTGGCGATATGGAGGGGGGAGAGGAGCCGTTCCCGTTCCAGGCCGACGCCGGTATCGGGGAGAAGCTGGTCAGCTGCCACGGTGCGGTCAGCGAGGATGGCGAACAGTTCCGCCGGTTCGATCCGGTCGTGGCGCTGCACGATATCGGCCAGGGCTGCCTTCCCCCGGCTCACCTTGGGCCAGGGGGTGTCCAGCAGCCGGTTGCTCAGGCCGTGGGTGTCGTGGGAAACGGGGGCAGGCGGGCCTCCCCGGTCGGAATAGTGCCAGAGGCTTTCCGGGGTGCCGCAGACGAGGTTGAAGCTGTTGTAGCCCGGGTTGCTCGCCGCAAGCTCGGCCAGGAACGTCTCGGCCGGAAGGGAGCTTTGCAGGAAGTCGCTCACGAGCAGGCCGCGGGAGGGGGCATTCGGCCGGTGCGAGGCCAGGTCCCGGTAGTTGGTGATGGCGGCGAGCCGGCCGGTGGTGGTGATGCCGAACCAGGTCCCCCCCACCTTCAGATCCCGTCCCGCCAGGATGGATGGATCGTCGTCCCAGAAGGCGGCCGGTGCTGTGGGGCGGTCGTAGAATTCGTCCCGGTTGGCGGCCAGGACCAGCCGGTAGAACGGGTGGCAGTCGTGGGCAAAGAGAATCAGGCACATGGCGTCAGCGGGGCTCCACCTCGAATGACTGGAAGTGGTGGATCTTGTCCCCATCTCCCCCTTCCGAGGCCCGGTAGCGGTAGAAGAGCCTGAGTTTTTCCGGTGTTTCTCCCGGGGCGAGGGGGAGGTTGAGGGTGAAGGGGGTGTCCTCGTCCATGGACAACTGGCGGGGGAAGAAGAAAAAGGTCGCCTCGGAGAGCTTTTTCCCTCTCCCGTCCAGGAGCGTGCCGGTAATTTCCAGATCGTGCACGGAGACATAGCGGGTGTTCCGGGCAAATCCCTCGACGGTATATGCCGTGGCTGACCGATCCACCCGCCAGGAGAGGGTCAGGTCGAACTGCTTATAGGTGCGGGGGTAGTGGGCCGGGTCGAAGCGGGGTTGCGCATACCCGTGGCAGGAAGCCAGCAGCAAAGCGGTTACTGCTACCATCATGAGCCGATATGTCATGTGCTCCTCCCTGAGACGGAGACGCTCCGTGTTGTTAACCACCCGAGGAAACCTGTCTGGCGTTAATCAGAAGGGACCTGACTACTCGTATTCCCCCCTCCTGCCTCCCCCCTCCGGGGGGAGAACACTTTGCCCTCCCCCAGCGGGGGAGGGTTGGGTGGGGGAAGAAACGATGCCGAGAAGTCAGCATGTTCCTTAGTAACCCCCGACAGTGCAACACATAGTATACACCATGAAGAGATGGAATCCACATGCATCGCATCAAGGGGAGAGGCCGGCGGACCGCCGGCCTTTTTGCTTCCGCCAGGGAGTGAAACAGGGTAGTATTCTGTCGCAAACGGAATTCAGCGTTGACGGGGAGGTCGAATGAAGAAGGGAAAGCCGGCGAAAAAGTATTCCCAGGCGGGACGGGTGCACGACATCATCCGCCTCATCGAGGCGCGCCACGGCATCACCATCGAGGAGCTGGCGGAAGAGGGGGGAGTGAACCGGCGCACCATCCACCGGGACCTGAATGCCATCCAGGAGGCGGGGTACCCCCTCGTCTCCGAATGGGAGGAGGGGCGCAAGGTCTACCGCTTCCTTACCCGCTTCAAGGACGTCCCCCCCATCAACTTCACCCTCCAGGAGCTGCTCACTCTCTCCTTTCTCCGCTCCCAGCTGGACTTCCTCAAGGGGACCCCCTTCCGGGACGACATGGAAGCGGTGTTCCGTAAGGTCAATTCTGTCCTCCCCCCCCGCTACGCGGCCCACATGGAGCGGATCGCCCGGGTGTCCCTGCCGCTGCTCCAGGGGGCGCGGGACTACGGGCGGGTGGCGGAAGAGCTGAAACTCCTGCGCGATGCCCTCCTCTACCAGTACCGGGTCACCATCGGCTACCGGGCAGGAGGGGAAGGGCGGGCGGCCTCCTACCAGGTTGACCCCTATACTCTCCTCTTCTACAAGGGGGGGCTCTACCTTCTCGGTTACGCCCATAACCGCAAGGCGCTCCGGACCTTTGCCGTGGAGCGGCTGACCAGGGTGGAGGTGACGCGGGAGCGCTTCGAGATGCCCGAGGATTTCCGGCCGGAGGAACAGCTGAAATCGGCCTTCGGCATAGTGGATGAGGCGGCGCTGCCGGTCCGGGTCCGGTTCGACGCCACCGTGGCCCACATGGTGCGGGACCGGCTCTGGCACCCGACCCAGCGGCTGGTGGAGGAAGAGGGGGGGAGTGTGGTCCTCTCTTTCCAGGCGGGGGGGCGGATGGAGATCGTCGCCTGGGTCCTCTCCTACGGCCGCCACGCCGAACTGCTGGAACCGGCGGAACTGCGGGAGGAGATGGGGAGTATCGCGGCGGAGCTGGCGGGGGTGTACGGCAAGGGGTAGCTTACCCCTTAGTAAAAGGCAGGGGCTCCCCGGCTGGTTCTTCGGCGCGGGTTTTTGCGGATAACCTGAACATCTGGGCAATGGTATAGGTATTGACGGTGGCGATGACGGCTTCGAGCAGGGTGCCGCCGATGGAGCCGCTGATGATGTTGTTCGCCAGCCAGCAGAAGGTGCTGACGAGAATCGCCAGCCGCAGGGGAATGCCCCGCATGGTGAACATGGCATAGGTAGAGATGCACGAGCCGATCACCGGCAGCCAGCCGGTGCCGTTTCCGGCAAGGGCAAGGCCGACGGAGACGTTGGCGGCGATTACGATGACGGTCAAGCTAAGGGAGCGGGTCTTCATCGCCAGGAACGAGCGGCCGCTGGTGATCAGCGCGCTCGCCGCGGCGGGGGTGTTCCCCAGCAGGAAGAAATGGACGGTGTAGGCGAGGCTTTCCAGGCCGACGTAGAACTTGAGAGGGCGGTCCTTCTTCTGGAAGAAGGCGATGACGCCGAGAACGAAGGCTACATATCCCACACACTGGGAGAGGGAGAAAAATTCCACCGGTCTACTCCTGCGACGGTTTCACTTCTGGCAACCATCGAATTTCTGTCGCTCATATCACTCTAGTCAAAGCTGGTGAGATGTTCAAGGGGAAAGATTCCCGATGCTTGCAGCCCTTAATCCCTTGACAGTTCTGTCTCTCGGGGTGTATGAAGGTTAGGGTTTTGTCATGTCGTGCCCGGGAGGGGTGGATGGAAGGCGGAAGCGCAGGTTAACAGGGTCGCTGTGTCAGCATGAGAGCTGATGGAGCGGCTTTTTTGTTCAAGAATGGACCTTGTTGGACCACCGACGTACGTTCTTAGGAACTTATCTCTCCCCTTCGAAGTTGGGAATGGAATTGAACGGTGATGAGACTGGACAAGCGGAAAGGATCTGCTGATTCATGAGCAAGAAAACTATCGAAGAGATTACCCTTAACGTTCAGAAGTTCTGCGAAGAACGTGACTGGGACCAGTTTCATGGGCCAAAAGATTTGGCCATTGGTGTCATAACGGAGGCTTCAGAGTTGCTCGAACATTTCCGCTTTCTTTCGGAAGAACAGGCGCTGGAACTTTTAAGCAATCCACAGCAGAAAGAGGAGATTGAGGACGAACTTTCCGATGTCCTCTTTTTTTTGCTTCGCTTCTCCCAGCGGTTCGATATCGATCTAACCAAGGCTTTGCTGCGGAAGATCGAGAAAAGTGAACGGAAATATCCCGTAGAGAAGGCAAAAGGGAAAAATACCAAATACACCAAGCTTTAAGCCAATATCAGAATTCACAGAGGCAAGCATTGATCGTCTATTCCGCCACTAAAGCCAGGTTTCACGATGATGTGATGACGAACGATATCGACGGCATCATTCATAGCGCCTTCGAGTCAGCCACGGGAAGGACTACCGGCAAGTCTGAAATCCATTCTTGGAAGAGCTCCTTGGAGTACATGGAGCGAGTTCTGAGAGACAACGAGATTCCCTTTGATGCCGGCGTTGCCATCGAGTACCACCTCCCGCAGACCTCCAAACGCATCGACTTCATCCTTACCGGCCAGGACAGGGACCGGCGCGAGTCGGCCATTCTCGTCGAACTGAAGCAGTGGGAGAAAGCAGAGTTGACTCGGAGCGATGCCATCGTCATCACGCGGTTCAAGCGCGGTCCCGCCGAAACCCTCCACCCGTCCTACCAGGCATGGTCCTACAAGCAACTGCTGGAAGACTTCAACCAGACCGTACAGGAAGAGCATATAGGGCTGTACCCGTGCGCCTACCTGCATAACTACGAAGACGACGGGGTGATCACCAATCCGTTCTACGGGGATTACCTCAAAAAAGCACCGGTTTTCCTCAAGCCCGATGCCCTGAAGCTGCAGCAGTTCATCAAGTCCCACGTCAGGTACGGCGACACGACCCGGATCATGTACCGGATCGAGCACGGCAAGATCAAGCCGTCCAAGAACCTAGCCGACGAGTTGGCGTCAATGCTCCACGGCAACCGGGAATTCGTCCTGATCGACGACCAGAAGATGGTGTTCGAGAAGGCGAAATGGCTGGCAGAGCAGGCTTCGGAGCGTGACAAGAAGGTCCTGATCGTCGAGGGGGGACCGGGTACCGGCAAGTCGGTCGTGGCGATCAATTCCCTAGTGTCGCTTACCGGCAAGGATCACGTCGTTCAGTATGTCACCCGCAACTCGGCCCCCCGGCTCGTCTATGAGGCACGACTTACCGGCCACTTCAGGAAGACACGCATCTCCAATATGTTTTCCGGTTCGGGTTCGTTCCATGCGGTTCCACCCAATACGTTCGATTGTCTCATTGTTGATGAGGCGCATCGGCTGAACGAGAAGTCCGGCATGTTCAGCCACCTGGGGGAGAACCAGATCAAGGAGATCATCAGCGCCAGTAAGCTGAGTATTTTCTTCATCGACGAAGACCAAAAGGTGACCCTGAAGGATATCGGTGACAAGGAGGCAATCCGCACCTGGGCGAAGAAACTCGGTGCGGAGGTCGTTGAGGTGAGCCTGGAATCCCAGTTCCGGTGCAATGGTTCCAATGGCTACCTGGCGTGGCTCGACAACAGCCTGCAGATTTGTGAGACGGCAAATGAAACTTTGGATACCCGTGAATACGACTTCCGCATCGTCGACTTCCCGGCGGAGTTGCACGACCTGATCCGGGAGAAGAACAAGCTAAGCAACAAGGCGCGGATGGTGGCCGGCTACTGCTGGGACTGGATCAGTAAGAAGAATCCCATGCTGAAGGACATAGTCATCGGCGACTACCGAGCAACCTGGAACCTGGAGACTGACGGCCAGGCATGGATCATCAAACCCGACTCAGCCAGTGAGGTGGGGTGCATCCATACCTGCCAGGGGTTAGAGGTAGACTATATTGGCGTCATCGTCGGGCCGGACCTCGTCGTCCGCGACGGCCGCGTGCTGACCCGGCCGGCCGAGCGGTCGAGAATGGACAAGTCCATTCAGGGGTGGAAAAAGTTGCTCAAGGACGATCCCGAAGGGGGGGCAGTACGGCTCGACGCCATCATCAAGAACACCTACCGGACCCTCATGACCCGCGGTCAGAAGGGGTGCTACGTTTACTTCGTCGATGATGAAACGCGCCGGTTCTTCGCCGGCCGGATGCAGGCCGTCCCGGCAGTGGAGGCGGTCACCGAGAAGCCGGTGATGCCGGCACATGAAGAACCTGCAACGGTTCTGCCGTTTCGCCGTTTAGGGCCGGGTGAAGTACGGCCGTACGAGAACTGTGTGCCGCTCTACGACCTCAAGATCGCCGCCGGCGGGTTCAGTGACGAGCAGCAGCTTGACGACTGTGAATGGGTAGAATTACCGGAAGCTTTTCGTTCACAAAAGGGTCTTTTTGTTGCCCAAGTAGTGGGTGAATCTATGAATAGGAGAATTCCAAATGGGGCGTGGTGCTTATTTCGAATCGCTTCAGCAGGTTCACGTAACGGCAAGGTCGTCCTGGCTTCGCATCGGGAGATTGCCGATACTGATACCAGCGGCCATTACACCGTCAAAATTTACGAGAGTACGAAGGAGAACCTTGCTGATGGTTCGTGGCGGCACTTATCAATCATTTTGCGACCGGACAGTTATCTGCCAGGATATGAACCGATTGTCCTGAGTAAGGATCAGGCGGAGGAGTTGCGGGTGGTTGCGGAGTTAGTGGTGGTGCTTGGATGAAATACTGCTTCAGACGATCCAGCAACGAGCATTTGTGGGCGAATAGGCGTCTGAAATAAGGGGGATTGTGGGGGAGAGTCTTAGCGGGAAGTATCAGAAGATTCTTTCTCGGCCTTTTCTCTATCGAAACGATCCAAATCTTCTTCGGTGATATAAATACCTTCAATGGCACTGGAAGAGATGATTGACCTGCGCATCATCTTCTTTCGCATTTCCGGATCTCTCAGATAAGGATTGGTTTCAAGAAGTGACTTTTTCATGAACAAATCATACCATGTTCACCGAGTAGAACCGAGGGATTTTAAGTCCCTTACGAGCACAAGAACCTGAATCTTGCGTGCCCATGACTTGGTCTTCGGGTTATGCGCCTGACGGGCTTACGCATCAGATCCTAAGTCTGGTGTGTTGTAACCCACGGCTTAGAAGGCCGTTGCTCGGATACTAACAGAAATGGCAACAGTTTCCATTTTGGAAATAGCTGCCACCTCTTTTCACTTGATGCATTTTTTGCACAAACTGGAACGACCGAGAAATACTCGGTAGTTCAGCGGCGACTAAACAGTCAAAGGAAAGTAGTGATATGAATTCCGAGAAGGGCGATATTGTTATTTATCAGGCTGAGACCGGCGCAACAGCTCTCCAGGTTCATCTTGATCACGATACTGTCTGGTTGACCCAGAAGCAAATTGCAGAGCTGTTCCAGCGTGAGCGAAGCGTTATAACCAAGCATCTGCGTAATGTTTTTGCTGAGGGGGAGCTGGATGAAAAAAGCAATGTGCAAAATATGCACTTTGCTTTTTCCGACAAGCCGGTGACTATGTACAACCTCGACGTCATCATCTCCGTCGGCTACCGGGTCAAGTCCCAGCAGGGGACCCGCTTCCGACAGTGGGCGACCCAGGTGCTGCGCGACCATATCGTCAAGGGGTACACGGTCAACGAGCAGCGGTTGCGGGAGGAGTCGGCCAAGCTGCAGGAGATGCGGCGGACCATGGAGTTGCTGGAGCGCACCCTGACGACGCAGAAACTAGTGAGCGACACGGGTAAAGATGTCCTGCGGGTCATCAACGATTATGCCTATGCTCTGGCGACTCTGGACCGCTACGACCACGGCACCCTGGCCATCGAGGGAACAACCCGCCAGGTGTTGCACTCCATCGACTACGCCGAGGGGATCGGCATCGTCAATGCCATGAAAGGCGAGTTCGACGGCCTGTTCGGTCTGGAAAAGGACCAAGGGTTCAAGAGTGCTCTCGGCACCATCTACCAGACCTTCGACGGCAAGGAGCTCTACCCCAGCGTTGAGGAGAAGGGGGCGAACCTCCTCTACTTCGTCGTCAAGAACCACGCTTTCAGCGACGGCAACAAGCGGATCGCCGCCGCCCTGTTTATCTACTTTCTTGGCATGAACGCCATTCTCTACCGCCCCGATGGCTCCAAAAGGCTGGCCGACAATGCCTTGGTGGCATTGACCCTGCTGATAGCCGAAAGCAAACCAGAAGAGAAGGAAACGATCGTTAAGGTGATCGTCAATCTGATAAACCGATGCAACGACTGATCATGACACACCAGCATCCAAAGCTCGCGGGGAACAGCTCCGGCTGGTCGCCGAGGATGTTGGAGAGGAAGAACAGCTCCCGTCCCCGCACGTTGACAAACCACCCGCAATGCTCTATACAATAAGACTTTCGGGGGTATGCCGTGGAAGAGAACCTGACTACACCTTTGCTGAAGATTATCGTCGACCGTATCGGGGCCCGGGGACCGCTCACCTTTGCCGAGTACATGGCCGCCTGCCTCTACGAGCCGGGTCTCGGCTACTACACGTCGCCGGGGCGCAAGGTGGGGGCGGAGGGGGATTTCTACACGAGCAGCAACGTCCACGAGGTGTTCGGCCGGCTCATCGGCCGGGAGATATGCCGCATGTGGGAGATCATGGGGCAACCCGCCGGTTTCCAGATCGTCGAAGTCGGGGCGGGGAACGGCCGCCTGGCCAGTGATATCGTCGGCGCCATTGCCGAGCTCGCTCCGTCTCTTTATGCAGGCCTCACCTATCGCTTCATCGAGGCAGAGCCGTCCCTGGCCGATGCCCAGCGCCTCATGCTGGGAGAGCATGCCGCCAGGGGTGCCTGGAGCTCCCCCGCCGACCTGGCCGCCGGCGATCTTGCCATCACCGGCTGCATCCTTTCCAACGAACTGATCGACGCCCTGCCGACCCATATGGTGGAAATGACCGCCGACGGATTGCGGGAGGTGTACGTGACCGCCCGGGACGGCGAGCTGGCGGAAGTGCTGGAAGCGCCATCCACGCCGGATCTCCAGGCCTACCTGGACCGGATCGGCATCCGGCTGGTGGAGGGGCAGCGGGCCGAGATCAACCTGGCGGCCGGCAACTGGCTGGCCGGGGTCGCCCGTTCCCTGGTCCGCGGCTTCGTCATGACCATCGACTACGGCTACCCTGCCGCTGAACTCTACTCTTCCCATCGCCTCAACGGCACCCTCCTCTGCTACCACCGCCATACCATCGAGGAAAACCCCTACATCCGCCCCGGCGAGCAGGACATCACGAGCCATGTGGACTTCACCAGCCTGAGCCTGCGTGGCGCCGAACTGGGACTTCAGGATGTCTGGTTCGGCGAGCAGTACCGCTTTCTCATGGGGGCGGGGATGATGGAGGAGCTCCTGGCCCTGGAGGCAAAGGCCACCACCGAGCCGGAGCGGATCAGGCACCGGTTGGCTTTGAAGAAGCTGCTTCTCCCCGACGGCGGCATGGGGGACACCTTCAGGGTCCTCATCCAGTCCAGGGGGGTGGAGAATCCCCGGCTCCTCTGCATGCGGGACTGGGGCAAAAGCTTTTGACAGTTACCCGCCAGCTGTTAGACTTAAAGACTGTCCGCGACGCCCGTCGCGGATAGTTCCCTCATGCAGGCCGGTTCTCCGCGAAACCCGGCCGATCCCCCCCCGCGGGGAGCGAAAGGACGCTTCGACGTGCTGAACGATCTGCGAGCAATTGTCTTCGACCTCGATGGTACCCTCTATGTCAGCAATGACCTCGGCCGGGAGATCAACCTGGCTGCCAGCCGCTA
Organism: Geomobilimonas luticola; assembly: GCF_018476905.1. Taxonomy (GTDB): domain Bacteria; phylum Desulfobacterota; class Desulfuromonadia; order Geobacterales; family Geobacteraceae; genus Geomobilimonas; species Geomobilimonas luticola. Next base: position 114,568 of record NZ_JAHCVK010000003.1, on the reverse strand, counting down.
CATCGCCGAACTGAAGCGGATCGACCTGGTGGGGGCTGCGGCGCTCATCCGGGCCACCAAGAAGATGCTGTCGGCGGCGAGCGGCGTCGATACACCCCTCACCATGGCCATCATAGAGCTGGGAGGGGATGTCCGCGAACTGCACCGGCGGTTTTCGACGGAGATTGAGCCGGAGCGCTACCTGAAGCGGGACGAGCGGGTGGGGGAACTCCTCCGGGTCCTGGGTGAGAGTTTCGAACTCGCCATTTACACCAACAATAACCGCGCCCTGACGAACCGGATCATGAAGTCCCTCGGGGTCGGCGGGATGTTCAACCACGTTTTCACCATTGAGGACACCTGGCGCCCCAAACCGGACCAGCCAACTCTGGACGGTATACTCCAGGCCATGGGGCGAAAGCCGGTGGAGTGTCTCTTCGTCGGAGACCGCTACGACATCGACCTGCGCCTTCCCGCGTCCCTCGGGAGCGCGGTATTCCTGGCGAAGAACGTGGAGGAGCTGCTGAACCTGATAAAATTCACGAGCGAGGAGAGCTGATGAGCGAGGAGAGGAAAGCGGTGCTGGACGCGATCATGCGGGCCATGGAGATCGAGAAGGAAACCTTCGACTACTACACGAAGGCCGAGCAGAAGACCTTCAATCCGGGGGGAAAGAAGGTGTTCCACTGGCTGGCGCGGACCGAGGAGGCGCATTACCTGAAGCTCAACGAGCTCTATACCTCCCTGCACGAAGGGGGCCGCTGGGTATTCTATGGCGGTTCCACCATCGAACTTGAGCCGGACGGGCCGGCAGAGAAGCACGTCGGTTTCGATACGGGGGACCGGGAGGCGCTGGAGATCGCCCAGGAGATCGAGAAGAAGGGGATTGCCTACTACGGCGACCTCATCGGGAAGACCACCGACCCGGACGGCAAGGGAATGCTGCAGACCTTGCTGGACGAGGAGCGGGAGCATCTGCGGGTGATCACGGAGAAACTGAACGGACTAAAGTAGGAAATGGCCCTTTTCCGCCCTATCTGCGTAAGTCTTCGGGATCACTTGTGCGGCGTAGCAGTGCTACGCCTCCGCGCAATCCCTCGACAGCCTTGATAGGACGAAAAATTGCTCATTTCTGGTGATGTAGGAAGTTTTCAGGGAGCAAGCTTGGAAACATACCCATGACTACACGGACGGAAAAGGATACCCTCGGGCTTGTCGAGGTCCCGGCGGACGCCTACTACGGGGCGCAGACGGCACGGGCGGTGGCCAATTTTCCCATTTCCGGGCTTCGTCCCCACCCCGCGCTGGTTTGGGGGACCCTGGTCATCAAGAAATGCGCCGCCAGGGCCAATATGGCCACGGGGCGGTTGCCCGTAGAGATCGGCGATGCCATCGTCCGGGCCGCCGACGAGGCCCTGGCTGGCCGGTTCGATGCCGATTTCGTGGTGGACCCCTTCCAGGCGGGGGCCGGTACCTCCCATAACATGAACGTCAACGAGGTGCTCGCCAACCGGGCCGAAGAGCTTCTCGGGGGAGAACGCGGCGTCTACGGCCGGGTGAACCCCAATGACCATGTCAATATGGCCCAGTCCACCAACGATGTCATCCCCACCGCCATGCGGCTGGCCGCCCTGCGCCTCCATGCCTCCCTCGGACCGGCCCTGGCGGGACTGGTTGCCTCCCTGCTCAGGAAGGGGAAAGAGTTCGATCAGGTCCTGAAGTCGGGTCGTACCCATCTCCAGGACGCGGTGCCCCTTCGCCTCGGTCAGGAATTCGAGGCCTACGCGGTGGCACTGGAGAAGAACCTGACGGGACTGGAGCGGACGCTCCCCGGCCTGTGCGAGCTGGGGCTCGGCGGCACCGCCATCGGCACCGGCCTCAACGCCGAACCCCGCTACATCGAGCTGGTGGTGGCGGAACTGGCCCGGGAGACGGGATTTCCCTTGCGGGGGACGGCAAACCTGGTGGAGACGACCCAGAACATGGACCCTTTCGTGGCCTGCAGCGCGGCCCTCAAGGGGACGGCAATCAACCTGGTCCGGATCGCCAACGACCTGCGCCTGCTCGCCTCCGGCCCCCGCACCGGCCTTAACGAGATCGCCCTGCCGGCGCTGCAGCCCGGCTCCTCCATCATGCCGGGGAAGGTGAACCCGGTGCTGCCGGAGGTGACCGACATGGTGGGGTTCCAGGTCATCGGTGCCGATACGGTCATCACCCTGGCGGCCCAGGCAGGTCAGCTGGAGCTCAACGTCATGATGCCGGTGATCGCCCACAACCTCCTCTTTGCCATGGGGATCCTCCGGAATACGGTGGTCAGGCTGGCGGAAGGGTGTATCGACGGGATCACCGCCAATGTCGAGCGGTGCCGGCGCTACCTGGACGATTCCCTCGGCCTGGTGACGGTGCTGGCCCCCTACATAGGCTACGCGGCGGCGGCCGACGTGGCCAAGGAGTCGGCCCGGACCGGCGAGAGTATCAGGGATATCGTGCTGGCCCGTCGGCTCCTGGAGCCGGAGCGGCTGGCGGCCATCATGGAGCCCTATCCCCTGACGAGCCCGGGGGTGCCGGGGAAAAGCGGTGACCAGTGAATGGTGAATGGTGAATGGTGAATGGTGAATGGTGAATGGTGAATGGTGAATGGTGAATGGTAAGGGCGCAAGCGTGTGTCCGGCAATCAACTGGTTGTCTATAATAGAGAAAAGGAGAGAGGCAATGATCGAAGAGGTGAAGAAGGTGCTTGAGTTGGTCCGGCCCGCCCTGCAGGCGGACGGTGGGGACGTGGAGCTGGTGGAAGTGACCGATGACGGTATTGTCAGGGTGAAACTGGTAGGGGCCTGCGGTCACTGCCCCATGTCCACCATGACCCTGAAGATGGGAATCGAGAGGACTCTCAAGGAGAAGGTGCCGGGGGTCAAGGAAGTGGTGTCGGTGTAACCAGGCTCTGGATGGCCGCCGGCGGGCGGCAAAGGAGGTGGCGCTATGGCTCTCAAGGTGAAGTCGTTCGGAATGGAGATTCGGCCGCTGAAAACCATGCAGGAGCTGCAGCAACTGGACGCGGTGGTCAACGAGTTCATCGCCGGGAACGGCATCAGGAAGCTGATCTCCGTTTCCGACTCCCCCACCACCGACGACAAGGGGGAGACGATCGGACTGGTGCGGGTCATCGCTTACGAAGAGTAGCCGTGAGCGGTGAAACCACTGCGACGGGGAGCGGAGAAGACAGCATCTCCGTCGTGCCCTGTTTGATAGCACATTACGAAGGCGCGGGATACCACCGCGCCTTTATTTTTGCTATACTCTAACCATGATGACAAAGGGGCGGGAACTGCACCCGCAGCCCCGGAGCGGACGGGAAAGATGTCGTTGCTGAGGCGCAAAAGAGCGTACCACCTGGTGCGGACCCCGCGGTTTTTCCGCTGGTTCCGGCGCAACACTGACGCCGTTTTTTCCCATGGCAACCGGCTGGAGTTCTACCAGGACGGCGGCGAGTTTTTCCCCCCGTTCTTCCAGGCCCTGCGCCGGGCCGAGCAGACCATCTTCCTGGAGTTCTACATCATCCATGACGATGCGACCGGCGGGGTCTTTGCCGACATTCTGCTGGCCGCCGCGGCCCGCGGGGTGAAGGTCTTCCTCCTCTATGACTATATCGGCTGTTTCGATACGCCGGGGGCGTATTTCCGGCGACTGGAAAAGGGAGGGGTGCGTTGCAGGCCCTTCAATCCACCCCCGTTCCGGAGGGGGCTGGGGTGGTTCGACCGGCGTGACCACCGCAAGCTGGCCATCGTCGATGGCCGGGTCGCCTTCGTTGCGGGGCTCAACATCGGCGACGAATACGGCGGGAACGGGGAGACTGCCGGTCGCTGGCGGGACGTGGGACTCGGTCTCGAAGGGCCTGCAGTCTGCGAGCTGTTCAGCCTGTTCCGGGATAACTGGCAGTCGGAGCGGGGGAGCGGCGGCGATGAACTTGCCGCCTTCAGCTGCTGGGACGCCGAGGCGGGGGATGCCCAGGTGATGATCGTGAACGGGGGGCCCCACCACAACCGCTCCCTCATCCGCAACGCCTTCCGGATGGCCATTGCCGGGGCAGCCGGCAGCGTGAAGGTGATGAACCCGTATTTCATTCCGGGTCCGCGCATCGTCCGCTCACTGCTGCGGGCCGCAGGCAGGGGGGCGCGGGTGCAGCTCATCCTCCCTGCGGTAAGCGATGTGCCGCTCGTACGGCTGGTGAGCCGGAGCTACTACGCCCAGCTGCTCAAGGGTGGGGTCGAGATCTACGAACGGCAGGGAAAGGTGCTGCATGCCAAGGTGATGCTCATCGACGACTGCTGGTCGGTCATCGGCTCCGCCAATCTGGACCAGCGGAGTTTCCACCGCAACTACGAGGTGAACGTCATCGTTGACAGCCATGATTTCGGTACGAGGGTGGCGGCCATGTTCCAGCACGACCTGGCCTTTTCCCGGCGGGTGGGGCTGGAGGAACACCAGCGGCGGGGGTGGCTGGTGCAGTTCATGGAGAGGCTCTGCTCCCCGGTCAGCTGGTTTCTTTGAACCGGTTGAATGGGCTCAGACAGGATCGGCTGCTTTTTGCTCCATTGAGCCAAGAGCCACGACGAAGCAGTGATCAGTCGCTCTCTCATGACAGTACCCCCCTTACGGTTTCTATTCGTACCTGAGGGCGTCGATGGGGTTGAGGGAAGCTGCTTTCCGGGCGGGGTAGAAGCCGAAGAAGACGCCGACGCCGGCCGAGAAGAGGAAGGCGATGATGATTGCCGTTGACGAGATGAGGGTCGGCCAGTCCATCAGCTTTGATACCACCATCGCCCCGACCACGCCGAGCCCCATGCCGATGATCCCGCCGACGGTGGTGAGGAGCACCGCCTCGGTGAGGAACTGGAGGAGGATGTCCCGCTGCTTGGCGCCAATGGCCATCCGGATCCCGATTTCCCGGGTCCGTTCCGTCACCGACACGAGCATGATGTTCATGATGCCGATGCCGCCGACGAGGAGGGAGATGGAGGCGACTGAACCGAGGAGGATCGACATCACCCTGGACGACTGCTCGGCAACGGCCATGATTTCCGACAGGTTCCTGACGGTGAAGTCCCGTTCCCTGGCGGGACCGATCCGGTGACGCTGGTCAAGGAGCGCGGTCACTTCCTCCTGTGCCTGGTCCAGCACGGCGGCGTCCTTCGCCTGGACCATCATCGCGCCGACGGTGTTGGGGAACTGGCTGCCGAACAGCTTGCGCTGGGCGGTGCGGAGCGGCACGAAGACCACGTCGTCCTGGTCGGTCCCCTGGGGGGACTGCCCCTTCCTGTCAAGGAGCCCGACGACGGTGAAGGGGATTTTTTTTATGCGGATGATCTTGCCGATGGGGTCTGCATCGCCGAAGAGGTTGTCGGCCACGGTCTGGCCGATAATGCAGTTCTTGAGCGCTCCATCCACGTCGGACGGGGAGAGATTTCTCCCGGCAAAGACCGGCCAGTCCCTGACGGTGAGCATATCCGGTGTTGTTCCCAGGACGATGGTGGACCAGTTCTGGTTGCCGTAGACGACCTGGGCGGAGCCCCGTACCGTGGGGGCAACCTCGGCCACGGAGGGGCATTCGGCCTTTATCGCCCTGGCGTCGTCGTAGGTGAGGGTCGGTGCTCCACCGGAACCGCTGCGAAGCCCACCGCTCGTGGTGGAACCGGGGAGGACGAGGAGCAGGTTGCTCCCCATGCTGGAAATCTGGTCGGAGATCATCTTGCTCGCACCGGCGCCGATGGCGACCATGGCGATGACCGCCGCGATACCGATGATGATGCCGAGCATGGTGAGCAGCGCCCGCATCTTGTTGACGCGGAGCGCCCGCATGGCGATCAGAAGGCTTTGCCAGAGGGTCGTCATGGTGTCTCCCCCCGGGGAACTTCTGCCGTATGGGGGTTGGCATTCGGCGTATCGGATATGATGAGGCCGTCACGGAAAATGAGGTGCCGCCCGGTATAGGCCGCAATGTCCGGTTCGTGGGTGACCATGAGGATGGTGATGCCGCGCCGGTTCAACTGCTGGAAGATGGACATGATCTCGATGGAGGTTCTCGAATCCAGGTTGCCGGTCGGTTCGTCGGCCATGATGATGGACGGGTCGTTGACCAGTGCCCGGGCGATGGCCACTCGCTGCTGCTGGCCGCCGGAAAGCTGGTTCGAATAATGGTCCTCCCTCCCGGCGAGCCCCACCTGTGCCAGTGCTGCCAGGGCCTTTTCCCGCCGCTCCGCTGCCGGTATGCGGGCGTAGACCAGGGGGAGTTCCACGTTTTCCCGGGCGGTGGTCCGTGCCAGGAGATTGAACCCCTGGAAGACGAAGCCGAGCTTCCGGTTCCTGATCTCCGCCAGTTCGTTACCGGACAGCTTCCCGACATTGACCTCTTCCAGCAGGTATTCGCCGCCGGTCGGAACATCGAGACAGCCGAGCATGTTCATGCAGGTTGATTTGCCGCTTCCCGACGCCCCCATGATGGCGACAAACTCTCCCCGCCGGACGCTGAAGGATATCCCCTTCAGGGCCTCCACCCGCTGGTCCCCCATGGTATAGACCTTGGTGACGTCCGTGACCTTTACTACGTCATCCATTCAGAACCTCGGCCCCATCGGCCTGCTCCCCATCCCATCCGGTTTCTTCGGGGACGATGCTGCCTGCTCCACGATGACTTCATCGTTTTCCTTGAGGTTCCCTTCCAGCATTTCCACCTGGCCGTCATTGCTGATGCCGGTCTTGACCGGTACCGGCACCGGCTTGTTCTCCTGGCCCAGGATATAGACCTGCTGGCCGGCTTCCTTTTTCATCTTGCGGGGCGCCGCAGCTGTACCGGGCTTCCCTTTTGCGTCCTTGCCCGCTTTGGGCCTGAAGCGGAGGGCGGCGGCGGGGAGCTTTAGAACGTTCTCCTTGCGGGCCGTTTCGATGCTGACGTTGGCGGTCATCCCCGGCTTCAGTTTCAGCTCCTTGTTGTCCACGTCGATCACCACCACATAGGTAACCACGTTCTGGGTGACGATCGGGGCATTTCTCACCTGCCGCACGCTCCCCTTGAACTGGTTTTCCGGGTAGGCGTCAACGGTGAAGGTGACCTGCTGACCGACCTTTATCCGGCTGATGTCCGCCTCGTCCACGCTGGTGTCGATCTCCATCCGGGTCAGGTCCTGGGCGATGGTGAAGAGGGTCGGGGTCTGGAACGAGGCGGCGACGGTCTGACCCACATCCACGTTGCGGGAGACCACGATGCCGTCCACCGGCGAGCGGATGGTGGCATAGCGGAGATTGGTCTCGGCCTGGCCGAAGGCGCCGCGGGTCTGGGCGACGGTCCCTTCGGCCGCCTTGACGGTGGCGGTTGACTGGTCGTGGCGCGTTTCAGCCGTATCGAAGTCGCTCTGGGCGATGATGCCGTCCTTGAGGAGTTGGCGGTTTCTCTCCAGGCTCCGTCGGGCATCGTTCAAGTCAGCCTTTGCCTTCAGCAGGTTGGCCTGGGCGGCAAGAAAGTTCCCCCGGGTCTGCTCCACCTGCGCTGCGAAGAGGGACGGGTCGATCTGGGCAATGACCTGCCCCTTCTTTACGGGGGAGTTGAAGTCGACGAAGAGTTTCTGAATGGTGCCGGAGACCTGGGTCCCCACCTGTACCGTGACCACTGCCGCCAGGTTGCCGGTGGCGGACACGGCGGCCACGATGTCACCCCGCTCGACCGTTGCGGTCTTGTAGGTAACCTCCGGTTTCTTTTTCAGGGTGAAAAATGCGATGCCGGCCGCCACCACGAGGATGACAGCGGCAGGGATGAGGAATTTCTTCATTGACGACCTCGGTTCGAGCTTATGTGAAGTACGGCTGGCGTTATGCGGATGCTGAACAAACGTTCAGCTGAACAATTGTTCAGTTTCTGGGATATTTTGTCAAGCGTTACTATACACCGTCCTCACTCCGGCCGAAACAAAAAAGCCCCCTGCATGTGATGCGCAGGGGGCCGGTTTCTTACGCCCGCCGTCAACTGCCGGCGGGCTAACTAGGGCAACCTTCTTTGCAGCGGGTTACCGGGCGAAGCATATAGATTGTAGTCCACATAACTCAGTAGGTCTCCTTTCGCTGTGGTGTTCCTTCCCTCGCTGATAATTCCCGGAGGATGTCCTTATGATAATCCTCACCCCTCAGCTTGTCAACGGGGCCGCCGATTAAATATGGTTATAGAAATTTCTTTATTAAAGGCAGCAGGGCCCCTTCCTGCACGTCGAGCGCTCCGTCGGGGCAGAGTTCGCGGCAGCAGAAGCAGCGGATGCAGGCGTGGTAGTCGAAGACCAGTCTGCCATCCTTGACGGAGATGGCGCGGGGGGGGCAGGCGTCGGCGCAGATGCCGCAGTGCCGGCATTTTTCGGGGATTGCACAGGGGCGGGAGGTAAGATAGTGCCGGAGCCGGTTCTTGAGGAAGGAGGGGAGGCCGAACTGGACATCGGAAATGTGGGGGAGGCGGAACGCCGTGACCCGTGCCTCCGGAAGGGGAAGGCCGCGGGTGGCGATGGTGGCGCGGTCGGCGCCGTCCAGGCCGAGCTTGCGGGCCGCCCGTTCCACATAGAGGAGTTTGTTGGGGATGCCGGCGATTTCGGCGGCGATCACGTCTACCGCCACCGGATTGGTCCCTGCCAGCAGCAGCCCGACCTGGCGTGGCTCGCCGGACGAGGGACCGTCCCCCTCCATGGCGGTGACCGCATCCACAATGGTCAGCTCGGGTGGTCGCAGCAGGTAGATTTCCAGGAGCATGCGGGCGAACATCTCCCGGTCGGCCCCCGCCTTCAGGTGCCACCCCGCCTTTGCGGTCCCGACCACCGTCCCGAACAGGTTCTTCACGGCGCAGGTCATGGTCATCATCTCATGGGTCTTGAGCTTGGGGAGGTTGATGACCTTGTCGGCTGCCAGGTATGCCTCCGCCAGGGCGAACCGCTTGAACATGCCGGAACCCGGCACTTCCTGCGGGTTGGCGAACTCCACCAGCTGGGCGCCGGTTGCCCGGATAACCGCGAGGATGCCGGATTTTTCCGCCACCCAGTTCAAGCCTCCGATGCCGGGGGAATCCCCCACGAGCGCTATCCCTCCGGCTCTCTGCACCAGTTCTATGACCCCTCTCACCACTTCGGGGTGGGTGGTGACCGCTTTTTCCGGCGGCTTGCCGGTGAGGAGATTCGCCTTGAGGAGAACCCGTTCGCCGGGACGGACGAAGGCCTCCATCCCCCCCAGAGGTTCCAGGAGGTTGGTGAGGGCGTCTTTGACGAGGGGGCGGTCGTAGCTTGCCGCCCGTTCGATGGTGACGATGTGCATGGTGCGACTATAGGGTGTTTCCGGCCGGCTTGTCAAAGTGTTTCAAATTAGACAGTTGAAAGAGTCCCGCGTTCACTCCGCTTCCCTTCAACGGTGGCTCTAAGGCTCACTGCGCCGCAGCCGCAAACTCACCCTGCGGGTTCAGACAGTGCGGCTGCTGTTCGCTTCGTTTCGCCAAGAGCCACAATGCTTCAGGGAAAGTCGTTCTCTGCGGACCCCGTTCAACTGCCGTTTTCGAGTCAAGGGGGTTTCCCATGGCAAACCGGCCGGGTTTCTGGTAATCTGGTGGGGCTATGAACGATCAAATCGCCCAGTTTATCCGGTATCTCGGCACCGAACGCAACGTCTCTCCCCACACCCTGGAGGCCTACCGGCGGGATATCGGGCAGTTCCACGCCTTTGTCCGGGGGGAGCAGGGGGATAGCGCGTCGGTGGCTGCGATCGACCATATCCTGATCCGCCGCTACCTTGCGCTTCTCCACAAGGAGTGCCGCAAGAGTTCCATCGGGCGCAAGCTGGCGGCCCTGCGTGCCTTCTTCACCTATCTGGTGCGGGAAGGGGTGGTGCGGCGCAATCCTGCCGAACTGGTGGCGACGCCGAAGCGTGAGAAAAAGGTGCCGTTCCACCTCTCCATCGACGAGGTGACCGCTCTGGTCGAGGCGCCGCGGGAGGGTGACCTCCTTTCCCTGCGGGACCGGGCGATCCTGGAAACCCTCTACTCCTGCGGCATCCGCGTTTCGGAGTTGACCGGTCTCGATATCGGTGGCATCGACCTGGAGGAAGGGCTTGCCAGGGTCCTGGGGAAGGGGGGGAAGGAGCGGATCGTCCCCTTGGGGAGCAAGGCACGGACCGCCCTGGCGGAGTACCTGGCGGCCCGCAATCGTCCTGCAGTTACGGAACCACTCTTCATCAACGCCCGGGGGGGAAGGCTCACCCGGCGAAGCGTTGCCCGCATCGTTGACAAACACATCCTCCGCATCGCCACCATGAAGAAGGTCTCCCCCCATACCCTGCGCCATACCTTCGCCACCCACCTGCTGGAGGGGGGAGCGGACCTGCGTGCCATCCAGGAACTGCTCGGACACTCGTCCCTCTCCACCACCCAGAAATACACCCATGTGAGCATCGACCGGCTCATGGATGTCTACGACAAGGCCCATCCCAAGGCGCGGAAATAGGGGACGGATTTTTGGGATGACGGGTCAGTAGAAGAGACGAATGACGACCCGCCGGTTTCTGGCGAAACAGTCCTCGGTGAACTTCTCGCAAATCAGCCCGTATGGTCCGAAACTCCGGACCCTGCCGATCTTTTCCCGAGAGAGGCCAAAGCTGGTGAGGATATCGGCAACGGCCTGTGCCCGTTTGAGCCCAAGCTCCCGGTTGAAACCGACGCTGCCGGTCTGGTCCGTCCTCCCTTCGAGTGCCACATGAATATCCGGTTGGCTGTTTGCCAGCCTGGCGATGGTGGCGAGGGTTGCCATCTCGTCGTTTGATGTCAGGGTGGAGGAACCGGGACGGAAATGGACCTCGACGACGCTTACTTCTGCTGCCTCGACGGAAGCTTGTGTCTTGATTGCAGGGGATGGGAGAGGACGCTCCTTAGCGGCTGTCTCGGTCCCCTTTCCTAAAGATGGTTGCTGGCCGGCGCGTTCCGGAACCGGTGCCGCCGGCTTCGCGCTCTTTGGAGATGCGTCGGTCGAAGGGAGAACTCCTTTCTTCCCCTTACCCCCTGCTGCACCAGTGCTCTTTGTTGTACCCGCTTTCCCGGGGTGGGCGGGCTCCTGTTGCTTCGCTGCCGGTGCCGTGGCGGGTGCCTTGGGCGCTCCCGCACCGAAGACCTTTTTCCGTATCTCTTTCTTTTCCGTGGCCACCAGGAAGGTGATGTCCTTCAGTTCCTCTCCCGATCTAACCTCGACGGTGTACCTGTCGACGGAGATCAGCTTCGTCCCTTCCGGGAGCCCCGTAGTGTCGATCCGCACCTCGTACCTCCCGGGGAGGAGGTTTTCCAGTGCGAAGTTGCCGTCGGCATCGCTGAAGGTGTTGGTCCGGCTATCGGCAAGGTAGACAAGGATGTCGGGCAGAGGGGTGTCGGCCCCATCGGCGACGCTGTTGTCATTGGCGTCGATCAGCACCTTGCCTTTCAGACTCCCCGAATAACTGACGGGATAGTCCACATGGGTCGTCTCCCGAAGTTTGACTTCGACACGCCGGCTTGCATCGGCGAGGAGATTGATGCTTGCGTCCAATTCGCGCTCGTTGAGCTTGACGATATGGATGCCGGCTGCGGCGTTGCTGAATCGGTATCTTCCCTCCTTGTCGGTGACGGCCTTCGAATTGTCCTCAAGGAACACCGTGACGTGGGGGAGCCCCGGTTCGCCTGGATCACGTTTCCCGTTGTGGTTCAGGTCCTGGTACACGTAGCCTTCGATGTCTCCTACCTCCGCCAAAGCCACACCCGTCCCCTGACCCGAAACTGGGCCGCCGGCCCCCTCTCCCCAGCCGAAACGCCTGGTCAAACCCAGGGTGAACTGGAGAATGGACGCGTTGGTGGACGTGAAGTTTTCGATCTGAGAGGAATTGTACCGGATGTCGCCATTCAGGTAGAACTGGTGGGGGAGGGTTATCATGACCCCCCCGTTGATACTGTAGTTTTTCTGGGATGCCCCTGAGGTTGTGTTGTCCTTGACGGTGGAGAATTCACCGTCGGCGTAACCGGAGAGATTGGGGAGTGGGATAAAGGTGATCCCCCCCCTTGTTCTTACGGTCGTGGTGGTCGGTCCACTGTCGGCGTTTCGCACCTGCTCTTCCCCCTCGACATAGAAGTTCAGGTTATTCAGGGGGGTTACCCGCAATCCGGCAGTTACTGTCCCGGTTTTGGCGGAGTTCAGGGGGGAGGCCGCGTCATCGAGGATTTCCCCCTGCAGACGGAGATAGGGGGTCACCACTCTGTACGCCTTCATCGTCTCTAGATAGAGGTTATAGCCCCGACTGTCCGTCGGAGTCGGTATCGCCGCACGGGAGTTTTTGTCCATCAGGGAGAACCGGAGGTTGAGGGAGGGGAGTGTCGGGTGGAAAAAATAGCCCCCGATGAGAGCGGATATGGTGTCGATCGCCGGGAGGGCGGTGTTGTTCTCCAGGTTGTTCCGGTTCCAGTCGAACGATGTATAGACGCTGAGGTTCTGGTGGGGCCTGTAATCGAGGGAAGCGAATACCCCTTCCACGTCCCGTTCGGGTTGCAGGTTTTCCGCGACGAAGAGGAAGTCCGGGCCGACCCGGCGGTAGTTCAACTCGAAGGTCCCATGGGGGAGGGTCACCACGGGGCCGGCTTTCATGGCCCAGTCATTCACGCTTTTGCCGTTCAGGGTATAGAAATTCTGCCGGTACTCACCCATGAGTCGTACGGACTCTGCAAGGCGGTAGGAGCCATCCAGGAGGAAGATGCTGTTGTTCACCTTCGCCCCGAAGGGGTTGCCCGCTTGCCACGGCTGGTCCGTTGTCTGGATGAAACCGGCCCCCCCGTAGGTTGCGTCCGACCATTTGTGCTTCCATTTGGCGCCGACGAGGGATTCGTCGGTGACCTGGATCTCGTTGCTCTGGAACCCTCTGACGTTGGAGAGCTTGCCGCCGAACAGGAGAAGTGCGTTCCTGTCGGTGGCGCTGTTGATCACCCCTCCGCGAAAATTGACGTCGGGGTAGGTGGCATTGAGGAAACGGCCATCGTCGGTCGTGAAGACCGGTTCCATGTATGGCTTGACGGCAAAGAGCGAGAAAAACGGCCCGGGGAACCCTTCCAGCAGGTTGGTGAAGCGGATGCTCGTATCGCCGGCAAGGAAGGAGGTGGTCCACGGCCCCAGCCGGCAGCCTTCCAGCCCGATCTGGTAGCGGGAGAGTGACGTGGTGTCGCCGATTACGGATGAGTCGTTGCGGGAGAGGTCGGATGACAGGAAGAGCCTGCCGTAGCCGGGGACCGTCTGGTAGAGGTCGAGGCGCAGGAGCGACTCGTTGAGGGAGCCGCTCGCAGCGGTCCCCCCCTGGTCGGTGTAGCGGTTGACGAGGGAAATGCTTCCACCCCCCGGGGGGAGGCAGGAGCCGACCGAGGTGTTAAGCAGCGTCGTGGCAAGCGTAAGGGGAAGGATGACGCAAAGCCGGAACAGGGATATGCCGGGACCTCTGGGCGTCATCTTCTCCCCATACGTGCCTTATTTCACGACGAAGGGGAGTTCCCCCGCCAGGACCGACTTGTCGCCGATGTCGATGGTGGCCACGGCCGTATAGCTCCCCGCAGGAAGCTTGTCGTCCAGAGTGGCGGGTATGGTCCGCGAGTAATCCGCCAGCACGGGGACGTCGGGGAGTTCGACGGTCTGGACGGTCTTCCCTGCCGGATCGTTGACCTTGATGGACCCCTTGACCCGGAAATGGACCGTGCCGTTGTTCTTGATCTTCGTGAGGATTTTCCTCCCCTTGCCGCCGGCATCGTAGCTCATGTCGATGATGTCCCCGACCGGCACCGGTTTACCCACGACGACGTAGACAATGGAGCCGATGTTCCCCTTGATCGCCACTGCCTTGGTTTTCTGCCCCGGTTCAACCTGCGGGACGGTCTCGAAGATGAAGGCCCCCCAGTAGCCACCTTCCTTGATTCCCGGGGGAATGGCGACGGAATAGCGGACCACCTTCTTTTCCCCCGCCTGGAGAAGGAAATCGACGGGGTTGATCTTCATCCAGCCGACGCAGGACCGGGGCTGGGTCCCCCCTTTCTGGAAGATGGGGGTTCCTTCTTCGGAGAGATACCAGTCCTGCATGCTCACCTTGATCCGGACTTTTTCGTTCCCCTCGTTGCGGACTTCCAAGGCATCGGTGTGGGTCCCCCCCGATTCTCCCGACAGTTCGACCCGGATGGGGGAGACGCTGAACGATATCTCGGCCAGTGCGGGAAGGGGAAAAGCGACGAGCACAAGGAACGCAAGAAAGAGCGGGACGGCGGAGAGACGACGGTGCACAATCATGGGGTTTTATCCTCCAGGTTCATTCATGGTGCCGATATGGTGAAATCGACGGTTTGTGAATAGGTTCCGGTTTCGTAGCTCCAGAGGTTCTGGATGAAGAACGTCAGGTTCCCCTGCAGGGGGGTTTTCCGCGAGTCGTTTCCGTATCCTTGGGCGACCTTGACGGGAGCTGCGCTGGACAAGGTCCCGTTGAAAAAGGATTCACCCGGGTCTGCCGCCACGGTCACCGCGGTCCAGGTGACGTTGGCAATGGGAATGGTCGACGTACCGGACATCAGGTCCCCACGGGCGATAACGCTGCAGGAATAGGGGGCAGTGGCGGTCAGGTTCTTGGTGCTGAGAATGACCTGAACCGGCGCGCCGCTCTGCTGGGAAACGGGGAAGAGGTCGGGGTCCTGGTCGGGAAAGGTGACGGCAGTGGTGCTGAGCGTTATCTGCAGGTTTACAGGAGGTGCTGCCTCGGCATTCCTTTCGGACAGGAGCGGGAGCGCCGCCAGGATGAGCAGCAGAATTGTCAGGAGTGTCGGTTTGCGCATGGTCACGGGGCCGTAAGGGTATAGGTGATGCTGCCGGTATAGCTGCCGATGGCGTAGGTCCAGAGATTGGCAAGACGGAAATTAAGGTTGCCGATGTAAGTCCCCGAAGTGGTCCAGTTGCCGACCTGCTGCGGGGTGGCGCTACTCAATGTCCCGCCGGTAAAGCCGGTTCCCGTCGCTGTCCAGGTGATGCCGGAGGAGGGGATCTGGTCCCCTCCGGACACGAGTGGCCCACCTTGACAGACGAGGGTTGCAAGGAGGGCGGCGGAAGGGTCCTTCCGGATCTTCGCGGTCACCACCACCGGGTTTTCCGTTGCGGCGACGGAGGGGAGTGAAGTCGGGTCTCCATCGGGGAAGTTGATCGTTGCCGGAGTAAGGTTCAGGGTGGCCCGGGCGACAAGGGTGTAATTTATGTTCAGAGGTGCAGTGGTGGCGGCTTTGGCGTCGCCTGTCGTCATGGTCGGCCCGAGGGCAAGGGCGAACAGGAGCAGGATGTGTGCGGATGCGCGCCGGGTCATGGAACCTCGGGGTGAATAGAGTGGAGCGACACGAACATGCTTGCAGATACTATAGAAACGACGGGGTGTCAAGGCATAAAGCCTGTGGGTCGGGGTAGTCATGACTCAGGGGGCGGTGAGGGTGTAGTTGATGGTGGTGGAGTAGGTGCCGGGGAGGTAGAGTGCGCTGTTGGAGAGAAAATAGCGGTATGCAGACTGGTAGCTGCCGGAACCGGTCGGCAGGGTTGCCGCCAGTTGCGGGGTGGTCTTGTTCATGGTGCCGCCCGTAAAGGGCGTGCCGTCGGCGGTCCAGGTGAGGTTGGTTATGGGGATGACATCGGCGCCGCTTCGCAGGTCGTCGCTGGAGAGGACGTACAGGGAGGGTGCTCCCTTCGTCCGAACCTTCGCCAGCACGGAAACCGGGTTTTCGGAGGCGGGGACAGAGGGTTGGATGGCCGGGTCGTCGGCGAGGAAGGTGAGGGAGGTCGTGCTGAGCATCAGGTTGGCCGACGAGGCGATGACGAGGGAGATGTTCAGCCCGGCGGAGGCGCTGGCGGCAAGGCCCGGGGCAACTGTTGCGGACGCAAGTACGCCTGCAAGAACCGTTATGGTAAGAAGCCGGGCAACAACGTTCATGGGCGCGCCTTTCAAAGGTTGGCCGCGGCGCTCGAAAGCGCCGCGGCCGATGCTTGTCCACAAGCAACTTGGATTAAGGAGCTGTCAGGGTATACGTCACAAGTATGTTACTGTAAGTGCCGGTCGAGTAGTTGGAGTTATTTGCGAGGGTCCATGTCATGTCACCAGTGTATGTATTGGACCCTGTCCATGCCCCGTTGACGGTTACGGGAGCTGCTTTCGACAAGATGCCAGCTATAAGGTTCCCTGTGGCAGCCCAAGTCACATCTGAAGCAGGTATGTCATTGCCGGCATATGTTGAATTGACAAAATCGCCACCTGCCTGAACCGTCAAGGTCGGATTTTGAGTTGCGCCGGTTCGCACCTTTGCAGCAACTGTGGTGGCCCCTGTTGCGGTAACTGCAGTCCCATTGTCAACAGTACTTAGATCAAAATTCGGGGCCGTGTTGCCGCTTAAAGTAAGGGCTGCCTTGGCAGCTACGCTAGCCGACAAGGTTACCGTGCCAGTGTCACCTGCCGCCAAAGCGCTGCCGGCGAAGACGAGGGTTGCTGCACATGCTGCTGCCAGTAAGATCTGCATTCTTTTCATAGTATCCTCCGTTGTTGATTGCTGCCGTTATTGATGATGGTTTCCGGTTCCGATTCCAAAAGGCTTTGCCGCGGTGATGGATCACCTCCGTGTCGCTAGATGTCAATCAGGGGGCTGTAAGGGTGTAGGTTATGGTCGCCGAGTAGTTGCCGGTGGCGTAGTTCCAGCTGTTGGCCAGAAAATAGCTGAAGGTGCCGGCATAGACTCCCGGTCCGGTCCAGGAGCCCGCCGCCTGGGGGGTTGTCTTGTTCATGGTCCCCCCGGTGAAGCCGGCGCCGGTGGCGGTCCAGGTGACATTGTCTATGGTGATGGCGTTGCTCCCGCTGGTCAGGTCCCCCCCCGCCAGGACCTGGAGGGTTGCCGTGCTGGCGCTGCCGGTCCGGACGCGGGCGGTGACGTTGACTGCATTTTCCGTCGCCCCGATGGAGGGGACGGTCGTCGGATCGGAGTCGGGGAAGTTTATGGTGGCGGATGCCAAGACCAGCGAGGCCCGGGCGGCGACGGTGGTGTTGACCGTCAGGTTCGAGGTGGTGGCGGCCCCCTGGGAACTGGCGGCGTAGCCGAACAGGCACAGAGCTATAAATAATAGGCTAACCCATCTCTTTGGCATTAAAAAATCTCTCCTTGATAATCGGGAGTGGAGCGTGTGATATGAAAAGCAATGTATGTGCCAAATATGATTGGAATTATTACATAAAGGGGGGTGCCGGTGTGGAAGTTGACCAGTATTGTCAATAAATTGCTGACGACGGTGTTAATCCAGTGATACATGCTAACTCATAGAAATAAGTTGCGGTTTCCGGGCCGTAATTTGGCAGGGTGGGCGCGCAAATTTTGTCACGTTGCTGTTATTTGACGACGTCGCCTCTTACTTTTCAAGATGAAGGCCTCACCCATCATGAGTCCCTTACTGCCGTAGTTGCGGCACCCCTCTTCCTCTTTCTGGGGTGGGGGGCGCCACATTTTATTCCTTGACATCGCGCGACCATACCTGATACGGTGTGAAAACATCCGCGGTTATCCCGGATGAAATAACCAAGAAGTAGAGGAAAAGGTACATGGCAAACGGAACAGTGAAGTGGTTTAACGACGGCAAAGGGTTTGGCTTTCTTGAGCAGGAAAATGGTGAAGACGTATTTGTACATTTCTCCGCCATTACGGGTGACGGCTTCAAATCCCTGACCGAGGGCGATCGGGTAACGTTCGACGTGGTCAAGGGTCCGAAGGGCCTGCAGGCGGCTAACGTAACCAGAGTGTAACGATAACACTCGACAGCTGAAAAAAGCCCCGGAGAAATCCGGGGCTTTTTTTTTGTCGTGAACAGGAGAAAGGATTGGTTGAGGTATCTGCCCGGTCAGTTGTTCAGGCGGTTCAACCGGTTTTTGTAGACGTAGTTCATCCCCTGATAATAGCCGAGCCCATCCAGCAAGAGCCCTTCCTGTGGGGGTATCTGGGTTGTCGCGCCGTCCTGCCGGGAAAAGCTGTAAAAACCGGTTTCTTTTTGAGGGCCGAGGACGAGGAGTTTGTCCCCCTTTATGAAACCGAGTTTCTGGTAGGTGGAGATAAAGGCCCGCTCCTCTCCGTCAGCCATGTTCATGATGTTTTTGCCGGCAAACCTGGTGGTGTAGCTGAAGTTCAGAAGCCCAAGGACCGTCGGCGCTATATCGATCTGGCTGAGCATCCTGTCAATCTTTTGCGGCTTTATACGACCCGGTGCGTAGATGAATAAAGGAATCTCGTAGTTCTTTACCGGGAGCGCAATTTTACGTGCGCTTCCGGCGCAGTGGTCAGCGACTATGACGAAGACGGTGTCGTTGAACCAAGGATGCTTCCTGGCTTCCGTCAACAACCTGCCGATGGCATAATCCGCATACTTGACTCCGCCGTCGCGGCCGGTTTTGGAGGGGATGTCGATCTTGCCGTCCGGGTAGGTGAAGGGGCGATGGTTGGACGTGGTCATCACCATGCTGAAAAAGGGCCGGCGCTCCTTGTGGGACTTATCCGCTTCGCTGATTACCTTGCCGAAGAGGTCTTCGTCGCAGACCCCCCAGGCATTGGAAAAAGTTACTTCGTCCTTGGCGAAATTCAAGCGGTCGATGGTCGAAAAGCCGTTGTTGGCAAAGAAGTAATTCATGTTGTCGAAATAGCCGTGACCGGCATAGATAAACTTGTTGTCATATCCTTTGGCTTTCATTACCGATCCCCAGGAGAAAAAGTTTTCATTGCCGGGGCGTTTCACGATGGAGGTGCCGGGGAGGGGGGGGATGGAGAGGGTTATGGCTTCGAGGCCGCGGACGGTCCTTGTCCCGGTGGCGTACAGGTGGGTGAAGAAGAGCGATTCGTCGGCAAGTTTGTCGAGGTTGGGCGTGAGCCCTTTCGTGTTGCCGAATGCACCGAGGTATTCGGCACTCAGGCTCTCTTCGACAATAACGATGATGTTAAGGTGCCGTTCCTGACCGGGATGCTGGATGATGCGTGTTATGTCACGGGTATCGCTGCTTGCCAGATGATTGTTCTTTTCGGTGAGGAGTCCTCTGAGCCGCGCCAGGATCAGCTTGTCGTCTCTGCTGACGTAAAACCGGTTGTAGTCCAGTTCGTTGTTTCGGAAGGCAGCCACAAGGTTGTAGATGCCGTTCCCCGCCAATTCATCGGCGTAATTGTTCGGCGAGATGTTGGTGAGGGAAAGGTCGACGCAGAGATACGACATAACCGGCAGTATCGCGAAGAGAAGGCCGGCCCTGAGCCGTTTGCCCAGTGTTGAGGTTGAGGCAAAGGAGCGATTCAGCCGTTTTTTCACCAGGGTGAAGACCCCGATGTTCAGGAGGAAAAGAGCGGCAAGAATCCCGTTGACCGGATAGGATTCGCGGATGTTCCGTATCACCTCGGTGGTATAGATGAGATAATCTATGGCGATGAAATTGTACCTGGTGCCGAATTCGTCGAAGAAGGTGTATTCGGCAACCGTGTTGAACAGCATGAGATAGGTTAATACGAAACCGACCACCCAGACGACCGGCCGGAACCATCTGCCGTTGAACACCTTGTCCGGGAGGAGGACCGCAACGAGCGCAAAGGGGATGGCGAAGTAGGAGTAAGTAACGCAGTCGAAAAAGAATCCGACGCCGTATATTTTCAGGAGCAGGAAAGGGGAAAGGTCCAGATTGGGGAGGGCCTTGATCAGAAGGATCGTCCTGGTGATTGTCGAAAATATGACGATGATGGCGAAGAGTACGTACAGCGAATGGTATCGCTTGGCTACTGACATGGATGGTTCCCGTCTAGGTCCGGATTTATGTGCTGAAACTTTAAGCAGGATACCGTATTAACATGCAGAAAGTACAGATTATTCGCGTTAACGGCTGGTTATGAGCGGCGGGTAATTGTGTGTCTCCGTGGGCGAGGGCTGGCGATGAAGTGTCGCCGAAAAGATTTGAAAGCGGCTGCTAAACGCACTATAAAGGGAGTATGAAAGGCCGTTCGCGGTGAGTTTCTTCGGGGAGGGGCATTCAGGTGGCCGAGCGCTGTTTTCTCATTGTAAATCCGACGTCGGGAGGCTATTCGCGGCAGAAGATTGCCGAGGTGGTGAACTCCCTTGAACGGGGAGGGAAGGCTCCCGAGCTTCTCCTCACCCGCTGCGCCGCGGATGCCGGTCTCTTCGCCCGGCGCATCTGCACGGAGGAGGCGGCGCCGTTCATCGTTGTCGGTGGTGGCGACGGGACGATCAACGGCGTTCTGAACGGGCTCGCACCGGGGAAAGCTACCCTGGCGATCCTTCCCCTCGGCACGGCAAATGTGCTGGCCAAGGAGCTGGGAATCCGGTCGCTGGAGGAGGCGATCCGAAGGATCACGGGCGGCGAGGCGCGCACCATGGCGGTCGGCCTGCTGGAGGCGCAGGGGGAGAAAAGGTATTTTTCCCTCATGGCCGGCATCGGTGTTGACGGTGCCGTGGTGGAAGACGTGCGCCTCGGAGAAAAGAGGGTCGTGGGCAAAGGGGCGTACCTCCTTGCTGCCATGAGACGGTTGGCGGCGTGGGACCGGGAGCCCTTGCGGATACGGGCGGACGGAAGGGAGGTGGAATGCCACAGCGCTGTAATCTGCAACGGCGCCAGGTACGGGGGTGATTTCGTGCTGGCCCCCACGGCGGATATCTTTACGCCGGGGTTTCAGGTGGTCTGCATCAGGGGGGGCACGAGACGGACCTATGCAAGGCTTGCCCTGGATCTGTTCCGGGGGCGGGTGCCGTCGGGCCCGGGGATCACTACGTTTCCCGCACGTCTCCTGGAAATTTCCACAGCCAAGGCGGTCCAGGTGGATGGCGATTATGTCGGTCGCGGACCGTTGCGCATAGTCGTGGTGGAAAATTTCGTCAGGGTGCTCGCCTGACAGGTATGTCCGGTACGTGGCAGGTGATGCTGCCTCGTATCCGCGCCGGGAGCCTGTTCCTGGCGTTGACAATACCCGGAAGGGGGTTAGAATGTTCTTCTGCATGTCCGAATCCCAGCCGTCACTACAAAGGAGAAAACCATGATGAAACATCGCTCCGGGAAAACATTGGTGGGGTGGTGGCCGATTGTCCCGCTGCTTGCGATCCTTTTTGCGCTCCCCGCACCGGCGGCAGTTCAGGCGGCCGAACGTAACGATACGCTGGTCGTCGGCATGGAACTGGCCTATCCCCCCTTCGAGATGACCGACAAGGCCGGCAAGCCGACCGGCGTGAGCGTGGACCTGGCCCATGAGCTGGGGAAGGCGCTCGGCAGGAAGGTCGTCATCCGCAACACCGCCTTCGACGGCCTGATCCCCTCACTCAAGACCGGCAAGATCGATCTCATTATCTCATCCATGACCGCCACCGCCGAGCGGGCCAAATCCATCGATTTTTCCGATCCTTACCTGGAAACCGGCCTCTGCCTCCTGGTGAAAAAATCGTCTCCCGTTACCTCCATCAAGGACCTGGACCAGCCGGGGCGGGTCGTGGCGGTGAAGAAGGGGACGACCGGCCACGTCTATGCTGAGAAGCACATTGCCAGGGCAAAGGTGCTCGTGCTGGACAAGGAAGCGGCAGCGGTCCTGGAGGTGGTTCAGGGGAAGGCCGATGCCTTCATCTATGACCAGATGTCCACCTACCAGAACTGGCGGAAGAATCAGGACATGACGCGCGCGCTGCTTGTGCCGTTCCAGAAGGAGTCGTGGGCAGTGGGGATTCGCAAGGGGAATGGCCAGTTGAAGGAGCAGGTTAACGGATTCCTCAAGGATTTCCGCGCACGGGGCGGATTCGAGAAACTGGGGGACACCTACCTGAAGGAAGAGAAAGAGGCGTTCAAGAAGTTGGGGTACCCCTTCTTCCTATGACACGACGCCATATTTGAGCGCTGCCTGCGTTGGCGCGTCGTCAGCTTCCTCGACGTACCATCTGTACGCCTCGTCGCCTCCTCCTTGCCGCCTTGGCATCATCTCAAATCTGACGTCGTATAACAGACTTCCGTGCGAGCCTTTGTCCGTGCATAAACGATTTGTCCATCTCTTTTTCGCCACCCGCTCCGGTGCGGGGGAATCGGTCTCCCGTGTTGCCGGGCTGGCCGGCTTCCTGAGCGCCTTCCTCCTGGTGGCGCTCGTTTTTTCCTACGCCTTTCACCAGCTCCAGTACCAGTGGGGATGGGAGACCGTCTACGGCTACCGGCAGAAATTTCTCAACGGCTGGCTCGTGACCGTCGCCATCTCGGCGGCATCCCTCATTCTCAGTCTCCTGATCGGCCTCTTCTTTGCTCTGGCCCAGAAAAGCAGCTTCCTTCCCCTCCGCTACTTCAGCAAAATCTACATCGAGGCGATCCGCGGGACCCCCCTCCTCGTGCAGATACTCGTTTTCTTCTACGTGGTGGCAGACGCATTCGGGGTCGGCAATCGTTACGCCGTTGGGGTCCTTACTCTTTCCCTGTTTGCCGGCGCCTATATCTGCGAAATCATCCGGGCGGGGATCGAGAGCGTCGGGGAGTCCCAGCTGGAGTCAGCCCGGGCCATCGGCCTTACCCGGTTGCAGATGTACCGTTACGTCGTCTTTCCCCAGGCGTTTCGCCGCACACTTCCCCCCCTGGCGGGCCAGTTCGCCTCCCTCGTCAAGGATTCGTCCCTCCTCTCCATCATCGCCGTGAGCGAGTTTACCCTCAACGCCCAGGAGGTGAACGCCTTCACCTACAGCACGCTGGAGAGCTACCTTCCCCTGGCGGTGGGATACCTTATCCTGACCTTCCCCATTTCGCTCCTTTCCCGGTGGCTGGAGAAGAGGTTTCGGTATGCGTCTTGAACTGAAAGGGATAACCAAGCGGTTCGGCCCCCAGACAGCCCTGGATGACGTCACCCTGGAGTTGCCGGAGTTCCATGCCCTCGTCATCATCGGTCCTTCCGGCGGGGGTAAGACCACCCTGCTTCGGGTGATGGGGGGGCTGGCGGTCCCCGACGCGGGGGAACTGGCGATCGACGGCGAAACGGTAGATTTTTCCGATGCGAGCCTGCTTCGGCACCGGCGGAGCATCGGTACGGTTTTCCAGTCCTTCAACCTGTTTCCCCACCTTTCCGCCCTGGACAACATCACCCTCCCCCTGGAAAAGGTCCACGGCAATTCCCCGGCGGAGGCGCGGGAGACGGCCCACTCCCTCCTGGAGCGCTTCCAGCTCACTCCCCATGCCCTGAAGAAGCCAGCTCAGCTCTCGGGGGGGCAGCAGCAGCGGATCGCCCTTGCCCGTGCCCTTGCCATCAAACCCCGCTTCATCCTACTCGACGAGCCGACCTCGGCGCTGGACCCGGAAATGACCGCCGAGGTACTCGACATCATCCATGAACTGCGGGGGGAGGGGCGGGACCTGATCATGGCCACTCACCACATGGGGTTCGCCCGTTCCGTGGCCGACCAGTGCCTGTTCGTCTGTGATGGCAAGGCTACGGAAACGGGGCCGGCGGCGGAACTGTTCGGCAACCCACGGAGTGAATCCTTGAGGAAGTTCCTGGCGAAGATTCTCAAGTACTGACGCGATGGCACTATCCTGCGGCTCCAGCCGTCAGGATCATAACGGAAAAAGCCCGCTTGCGCGGGCTTTCGTGTAGTGATGGTTGTACATGGGTGTGCCGCAGAGGGCTACGAGTCATGCGAAAAACGACGCGACCCGGGAACGGGCCTTCTTGTTCCCCTTCGCCGCCGCTATGATGGCCTGCCGCTCGTCGGGGGGGACAAGCGCGATGAGGTGTTCCCTGGCAAGCTTTTCGCTGCCGGCGATGGAGGTTGTCATCATGCAGAGAATCTCCAGGGGGAGGCCGTTCCGGTATCCCTCCACCAGCTTGCCGATCTCCTCGTGGCGCTGCTCGTAACTCCATGTCTCATAAACTTCCGCACCCACATCGTTGAGCATGTCGTCTCCCCTGTCCGGACGCCCTCCCTATCCCCGTGGCATCCTCTACCGTTTTACGGCCTACTTGCTTGCCTCAGATTCCAGTTCGAAAGCCTTGGGCGCCCATTCGGTGTCCACGACTTTGAGGTAACCGACGAAGCCCCAGGACACCAGCGACTGCTTCTGCTTGTCCTGGGTCGCCGTCACAATGAACCAGTCGCGAAATTCGAGCCCGTCCCACTGGGGCTGGGAAAAGACCTCCTGGTCCGTGACCGTTTCGGTTCCCGTGGCGGTGAGATATATCTTTTCCTGGTGGGCCGGCAGGAGCGGCTTGTTGTAGTAGGCATACCCGAGGACCACCAGGAGTATGACAGCCAGTATTTTCATGATTCCTGCTCCGTTTCGAGAGTTGTACGGCAAACAGTCCGCATTTGTACGGCAACTGTGGGTGATTGTCAATGTTTTTCACCG
Organism: Geomobilimonas luticola; assembly: GCF_018476905.1. Taxonomy (GTDB): domain Bacteria; phylum Desulfobacterota; class Desulfuromonadia; order Geobacterales; family Geobacteraceae; genus Geomobilimonas; species Geomobilimonas luticola. The sequence continues at coordinate 90,145 of NZ_JAHCVK010000003.1, read as the reverse complement.
CGCGGAGGGATGATGACAGGCCGACAAGGGGAGGGTGAGCGCGATGCAGGGGGAGGGACAATCCCTAATGGGCTTCGCCGTGGGCCTTGTGCAGGTAATACCCGTAATTACCCTCGTAGACCCGCATTTCGCCATGATCTATCTCGAACACCCGGTTCACGAGGGAGCGGAGGAAGTGACGGTCGTGGCTCACCAGCACCACGGTGCCGGCGAAGTTTTGCAGGGCATCCAGGAGGATTTCACGGGAGCGGATGTCCAGGTGGTTGGTCGGCTCGTCCAGCACGAGAAAGTTGACCGGTCGCCCCAGGAGCGTGGCCAGCAGCACTCTGCTCTTTTCTCCGCCGGAGAGGTTCTCGATCCGCTTGTCAACCGCATCCCCGCTGAAGAGGAACGCGCCCAGGAGATTGCGGATAACGCCGATGGAGGCAAGGGGCATGACATCCTGCACCGTCTCGAACACCGTCTTGCGCGGATCCAGTATTTCCATGGCGTGCTGGCTGAAGTATCCCAGCTGTACGTTGGCTCCGAGGACCGATCTCCCGGCGGTCGGCTCGGTCTGGCCGGCGAGCACCTTGAGGAAGGTGGATTTCCCCGCGCCGTTCACCCCGACCACCGCGACCTTCTCCTGGCGGCGGATGATGCCGGAAACACCGCTGAATACCGGTTTTTCCACTCCGTCGGGGGTGATCCAGACCTTGCCCAGATTATCCATCACCACCACGTCGTCGCCGCTCCTCGGCGGTTCGCCGAACTCGAACCGGACAGCGCGCTCCTCGGGGGGGATCTCGATCCGGTCGATCTTGTCCAGCTTCTTCACCCGGGACTGGACCTGGGCGGCGTGGGAAGCCCGGGCGGCGAAACGGGCAATGAACTCCTCCTCCTTGGCGAGCATCTCCTGCTGGCGCTTGTGGCTGGCGAGAAGCTGTTCCCGACGGATGTCCCGCTCCCTCTCGTAGAAATCGTAGTTGCCCCCGTAAGTGGTGACCGTCCTGTTGGCCACCTCGACGATCCGGGTGACGATGCGGTTCATGAAGTCCCGGTCGTGGCTCGTCATGAGAAGTGCCCCGTCGAATTCCCCCGCCAGCCATTCTTCCAGCCAGATGATCGACTCCACGTCCAGGTGGTTGGTCGGCTCGTCCAGGAGGAGCACGTCCGGCTTCAGGGTGAGGATGCGGGCCAGGGCGATGCGCATCTTCCAGCCGCCGCTGAAGGACTCCACGGGATGGTTGAACCGGTCGGGGCCGATGCCGAGGCCGGTCAGCACCGTCTGGGCGCGGGTGTCCAGATCGTATCCCCCCCGATGCTCGAACTCTTCCTGGGCGGCGCCGTAACGCTCCAGCAGGGCAGCCATGTCGTCGTCCGACTGGGGTTCGCACATGGCCGCTTCCATCTCTTTCAGCTCTCCGGCCAGGCGGACGGTTTCCGCCGAGCCGGCCATCACCTCCTCAAGGGCCGAGCGTCCCGCCATATCCCCCACGTCCTGGGAGAAGTAGCCGATGGTGGTTTTTTTCGCGCAGGTGATTTCGCCGGCGTCCACCTCCTCCTCGCCGGTGATGATCCGGAAGATGGTGGTCTTGCCGGCGCCGTTGGGTCCCACCAGTCCCGTTCGGCTGCCGGGGAGGATCTGGAAGCTGGCGTCGCGGAAGAGGATCTGGGAACCGTGCTGCTTGGCGATGTTCGAAAGGTGGATCATTGACTCTGCTCCAGGCGTTGAAACATGGCGTTCTTTATAAGTGAGGACTGAACCTGATAGCACGCCAACCCCCCGATTGACAACATAAATTTTGCCAACAAACGAACCAGGGGGGCACGGACACGTGAAGTTCTCCTGCTGGTTCGGACAAAAGCATTATGTTGCCATGGGGACTGTTTGAGGTTACAAGAGATGGTGGGACTGCAACGTAACGGAGGTGTCATGAGTATAACCGCATTGAAGGATTTCGCCATAATCGTGGGGGGGCTGGTGACGATTTTCGCCTTTGTCAACGGTCTGCTGGAATACCGGCGCCAGGGGGCGCAGAAGCGGGTGGAGCATTTTACCATGCTCCGCCGGCGGCTGAAGGAAAACCCGGTGTTCAAGGAGATATGCGCCCTGATGTTCGACGATGACCCGCGGCTGGCCACGTTCAGCCCCCAGGACAAGCGGGACTTCGTTGGGCTCCTGGAGGAGGCGGCGCTGCAGGTGAACTCGGGTCTGATCCGGCCGGAACTGGCCCACTACATGTTCGGCTACTACACCGTCAAGTGTCTGGAGAGCAAGGATTTCTGGGCGAACCTTACCCTTGACGAGGTCTACTGGAACCTGTTTTACGACTTTGCCCGGGAGATGAAGGCGAAGCAGGAATCCCACGTCTTCCGCCGCGAAAAGCTCCGCTTCTGAACGAATGACGGTTTAACGATGGAGATGAGCACCAGGCTTACGAGGAGCAGGGTCTGGATGATGGAGGATATGGTCCCGATCAGGTAGGTGCGGGCGTACTCACCGTCGTCGAAAATGGCGATGCGGTTGGCAGCGGTCATGTCGGAAAGTTCCGCCAGCCACGGACCGAGACAGAGGGCGCCGAACAGGATGGCTCCCAGGGTGAGAAGCCCCTTGATGACGATCCAGCGGTGCCGGGCAAACCCCCAGCTGGTGAGGCCGCAGAGAAAAAGGCCGCTGATGGACGAGACCATGGCGGCGGGCTTGATAAGCCAATTGTCGATGGAGCGGATGGCATGGTTGAAGGCGAACAGCTCGTCGCCGTTGCTGGTCGTGCGGTCGTTGCCAAGCAGGACCAGCACGGCCAGGCCGCTGCCGATCCAGGTGCAGACGGCGGTGAGGTGGATGCACTTCAGTATCTGGCGAGTGAGGGGGGTGGCTTGCAGCATGGTGGTTCCTCCCGGAGCGGTTGCGCCCCGGTGTGCCGGGGACTGTTTCCAGGCTGCAAATCCGGTTCCCGTATACGTTGTGCCCGATAGTATCTCGTCAACCCCTAACTGTGGCTGTTGTACTGGTTGGTCGGGTGGGGAAAAGCGGTAAAATTGGGCCGCGCGTGGCACATCTTGTGTCTGGTGTGGCACATGATGTGCCATGTTTCGGGAGGGAGTGCTGGCGGTACCTCGTCCGTTACGGTCGATCCCCCGCTGCGGACCTTGACCGGTAGCCCTTCTGACAGATCAAGCCGTAGTTTTCCGGCTGAGATACTTCGAGGGACCTTTCGGCGGGTGTCCGCTGCCGCGCGGGTTTTTCCCTCCACTCCCGACGCACCGCCAGCACCCATCTTTTCTGGCAGGAACGCAAAAGCCTGCCGAAGCAGGCTTTTGCCATGCTGAATGGGGACATCGTCAGAATGTCTGGACCGTCAGGTCGTCGAAGTAGGTCTCCGCGTCCCCCCTGGTCCAGAGGCCGATGGTGCCGGCCTTGCCGTAGGTGCTGTTCCGCCGGTCCAGATACTTCCTCCCGTCGTAGTAGCACTCCATCCTGTCATCGGTCATGACGACCCGCAACGTATGCCATCCCCCCACCTGGGTCAATTGGGCGGTTCCCAGTTCCGTGGGCCAGTTGCTGACTACCTTGTACAGTCTGATGCTGTTGTCAAGCGGGTTGACGAGGAGAGCGTAGTAGTTTTCCCCGTCCACTCCCCGCCAGGTAAGTCCTCCCCCCTGCCAGTTCTTTCCTTCGATGGGGCGAAGCTTCACGCTGAGGTCCAGGTTGCGGTAGCTGGTGCCGGCAACCTGGACGAGATTCAGGGTCCGGTCCGTGCTTTTTGCCCGCTGGGCGAGAACGTTGGGGAGGGTGGGTGCGGTTGGGTCGGCCGCCACCTTCCACCCCCCTGAGCTCCGGACAAAACCGGGAGGGGCCGTGCCGAGGCGGTCCTTGTCGAAATTCCAGACGGTTTTGCCGCCTGCGGCAAATGAGGTTGCGGCGAGCACCAGCACGCATGCTGAAATGGTGATTATTTTTCCCATCGTCCGACCTCCGGTGGAGTAGTTGTCGTCTGTTACCAACTATAGCAGGAGATGGGAATATGGCGAATGGTCTACACGGTTTTCCCCATGTTGCCACGGCCGGCAACATGAAAAATCTGGTCAAAGGGACGCTAAACTTGCTAATATGACACATCGCTGGCTATAACGCTGTGGCTTGCTGCAGTAACTACTTCCAAGGCAGTGCTTCGTGAACATTCTTCTTCTCCGTCCCCATCCGGGGAGCGACAAGTTCGGACTCGGGCCGTTTTTTCGTGTAGAACCACTCGGCCTGGAATACATCGGGGCGGCTCTGCTGGAAAAAGGGCACCGGGTGACGGTGGCCGATCTCCGCTTCCGTCCCGGTCCCGCCGCGTGGGTCAGGCGCAGCCGGCCGCAGCTGGTCGGCATCTCCTGCCCCCATGCCCTGGAATACGAGCGGATCCTGGAGACTGCCCGCGAGGTGCGCCGGGTGTGCCCCGATGCCTTCATTCATGTCGGCGGACACGCGGCGGCGGCATTTCCGGGGCCGCTGGAATGTGGCGACATAGATGCCATCTGTCTCGACGACGGGGAGGAGGTTGTCGTCCAACTGGCGGAGGCGCTCGAAAAAGGGCGGCCCCTTGTGGAGGTGCCGGCGCTCCGTCTCCGCACGGGTGACGGCTGGGTGACCACTTCCCCCCTGACCGAACGGACCTCGCTCGACCTCGTTCCGCTGCCGGCACGGGAACTGGTTGCCCGGCACCGCTCCGGGTATCACTGTCTCCTGTTCAAGCCGGTCTGGCTCATCGAAACGGCCCGGGGATGTCCCCACCGCTGCTCCTTCTGCTCGGTCTGGCAGCTCTACGACCGCTCCTGCCGTGAACGGAGCATCGGCGCGGTGGTGGAGGACTTCGCCACGGCGGGGGACGCCATCTTCGTCGCCGACGACCTCTTCTGGCACAACCCAACCCGCAGCCTGGAGCTTGCCGCGGTTCTCAAACAGCGCGGCGTCTTCAAGCGGTGGATTCTCGTCCAGACCCGGACCGACCTCCTCTGCCGGAGCAGCGAACTGCTGGCGGCCTGGCGCCCCCTGGCAAAGGATTTCGACATCTTCCTCGGCCTGGAGGCGGCCAGCGACCATGGCCTTGCGGACCTGACCAAGGACGCAGGGGTGACGGAGACCATCGAGGGAGTGAGGATCGCCCGTGAACATGGCTACGGCATCAACGGCAACTTCCTCATCGATCCCGACTGGACGGAGACCGAATTCCGGGAACTGTGGGAGTTCATCGCCCGGCATGGCCTGCAGCGGGCCGGATTTACCATCCGCACCCCCCTGCCGGGAACGGAATACTACCGTCAGGTGGAGCAGCGCATCGCCCCCCAGCCCTGGTCCAACTTCGATATGCACCATCTCCTCTGGGAGCCACGCCTCGGTGTGCGGCGCTTTTTCGAGCTCTATACCGAGACCTGGCGCCGTTCCATCCTCAATACCTCCGGCGAGAAGAGCATGCTTGACTGGATGCGCCAGGTGCGCCCGTCCCAGATACCCTACATTGCCCGGATCCTCTGGCGTACCCAGGCGATGATGAAGCCTGCGGCCTATCTGGAGGAGTACGAAGCGACCCGCGGGCGCGTCGCTCCCTGCGGGGCATCGATTGCCGCACCCGGCGCTGCGGAAGCGCCGTCTCATCGATAAGGTACGACACTTCACCTCAGCCCCTCCATAAATTCCCGAAGAACAAAGAAAGCCCTGGATTTATTCCAGGGCTTTCTTTGCGTCATCGTCCAGTACCGTCAGGTCATCTGACCATGACCTTGTACTGCAACGTAAAATTGGCACCATTGCCGTTCATGGTGCCGGTCATGGGGATCCGCCAGTTGGTGACATAGCCGTCGTAACCGGCCGGAGCTCCGCCGGCGCCGGAAACGGGGACGTAGGTCCAGGTGGCGCCGTTATCGCTGGAGTAGACCGGCGTTCCGAGGGTGAGCCCTGAAATGGGCGGTCCGTCGCCCATCTGGAACGGCACATTTGCCCCGAAGGAATTCACCCCCCAGAAAACGTAGGGGCTGAGCGCATCACTCAGTATTACGGAGGTGGCGATGCCGGAACCCGAGTTGGTGGTGAGCAGGGTGTAGGTGATGGCCTGTCCCGGAGCGGCGGTGGCGGTGCTGGCCTGTTTCACGAAGATCAGGCTCGGCAGCTGGAAGATGGTCAACGTGGCAGAAGCGGCTGTCCCCGTCAGCGGATTAACCGGTCCGGTTGCCACGGGAGCGCCGGTTGTGTTGGCGACGGTGCCGGTCGCGGTTACGCTCTGGGTAATGGTGCAGCTCCCCCCCGGCACGATGGTCCCCCCGCTGAATCCCACACTGGTCCCCCCATTGCTCCCCCCGGTGAGGGTTGCGCTCCCTCCGCCGGAACAGGCCACTGCTCCCGCTGCGTTGTTGGCCAGTGTTCCCGTGTAGAGATCGTTGATGCTGACGCCGGTGAGGCTGACCGGGTTTGCCGCGGGATTGGTCACCGTGATGACCAGGGAGGAGCTTCCCCCTGCCCCTATGGTGGCCGGGGCGAAGCCCTTGGTGACGGTCGGCGGAAGATAGGCGGAGGTGCTCGATGAGACGGGAGCTGCCGGGGCGGGGTTCGCGTTGGTGGAGGTGATGGCGTTGACTCCCAAGGTGTTGGTATAGGTGCCCACTGCCGTAGCTGTCACATCGACGGCCAGGGAACACGACCCCGAAGCGGGGATCGTCCCCCCGGCGAGGCTGAGGGTAGCGGTGCCTGCCGCTGCCGTGGCCGTGCCGCTGCAGGTGGAGGCCAGATTAGGGATTGCTGCAATGAAGAGACTGGCGGGGAAGGTGTCGGTAAGGGTCACGCCGGTGATATCCGCCGCATTCGGATTGGTGAGGGTTATGGTGAGCCGGTTGCTGCCGTCAACCTGGAAGCCGCTATTGGTAAATGACTTGGTGACGGTGGGCGCCGACAGGTACGCTACCAGGGTTGCCGTGTTGCTGTTTGGTCCGGGGGATGTGTTTGACAACGAGGTGACACCGGAGGTGGTGTTGTTGTAGCTGCCGGTTGCGGAGACCGACACGGTGACGTCGATAGTACAGGTTACGGCAGCGGCCGTGATGGTGCCTCCCGTCAGTTTGATGCCGGTCGAGCTGTTGGCGACCAGTGCTGCACCGGCCACATCGGTCAGGCTACCGCCGCAACTGTTGGCAATCGTGTTCACCCATTTCATCTGAGAGGGGAGGGTCGGGAATGTGTCCGTGAATGAAACGCCGGAGATGTCTGCACCGGCGTTGTTTTCGATGGTGATGCGCATCACGCTGGTTGCCGTGCCGCTGGCGATGGTAACCGGCGAGGTGAGGAACGACTTCGTGATGGTCGGTTTGGTGACGATATAGAGGGCGTCGGAGCCGGTGATGCCGATACCCTGGTCGGAAGCACCCCTTCCCGTGGTGTTGTAGTAGGTTGCCGGCGTGGTGTTGGTCGCACGGACGTCTGCAGCAATAGTGCAAACGCCCCCAGGGAGAAGAGAGCCGCCGGCAAGTGAGATACCGGTGCCGTTGGCGGCGGCCGTGACGGTTCCCCCGCAGGTAGAGGTGGTGTTTGGTGTGGCAGCGTTTGTTATGGCCGCCCCATTGAGGGTGCTGCCGTTCGGCAAGGTCGCGGTGGTCGGATAGGTGTCATTCAACGTCACCCCCGTCAGTGCCGTAGTCAGGCTCGGGTTGGTGATCCGGATTTCCATCCGTACTATGTCTCCCGGTCCGGCGGTGTTGGGGGTAAAGGTCTTGCTGACGGCGGGGGCAATCCAGGTTGCCGTGTTGCTGACGCTGCCGGTGCCGGCAAAGGGGGCGGTCAGGGTTACGCCGGAGGTCTGGTTGGCATAGACGCCGAGGGAGTTGACGGCAAGGTTTATGGTGAAGGTGCAGCTTCCGCCGGCCGCCGGGATCTGGCCGGCAGTAAGCCTGACCCCCCCATCTCCCCCTGTTCCGGACAACGCTCCTGCCGTTGCCCCGTTCCACGACTGGAGAGAGCTGCCGGCGCCGCATGGCGCGGCCGGCGAGAGGGCAGGGGGATTGGCGGTGGTCATGCCGGAAGGGAAAAGATCGGTGAAGGAGAGGCCGGAGATGCCCTCCGTGTGATTGTTCACGATGGTGATGCTCATGGTCGCCGCGCCTGTTGCCGCATTGAACGAAAAGCTCTTGGTGATGGTCGGTGTGGCGTTGACGGTCAGGGTTGCCGAGGCGGCGGTGCTGTTGCTGCCGGCATTAGTCGTTGTCACGGCTCCCGCACCGATGGTGTTGGTGTAACTGTTTACCACGCTGGACGTGACGTCGATGCTGACGGTGCAGCTGCCGTTGGGGGGGATGGCTCCTCCGGCGAAGGAGACCGAGCCGCCGGTAAAGCTGACCGTGCCGCCAGAGCAGGTTGTCGAGGTATTGGCGGTTGCGGCGGTGGTCACGCTGGCCGGGTAGGTGTCGGTGAAGGCGGCGCCGGTTATGGCCGTGGCATTGGCATTGGCAAGGGTTATGGTCAGGGTGGATGTCTGTCCCTTGCCGATGGTGGCGGGTGAAAATGCCTTGGCAACGGTTGGAGGGGAAAGTACCGAGATGGTGGCGGTATTGCTCCCCGGCCCGGCAGGGCTGGTTTCGTTGGCGGTGACCCCTCCCGAGGTGTTGTTGTATATGCCGGCTGTCGCTGCGGTTACATTGACGGTGAAGGAACAGGTTCCGCCGGCAGTGGGGATACCGCCGCCGGTAAGGCGGATACCGGCATCGCCGCCAGTCGGCATGAGGGCCGAGGCGGTGGCCCCGTTCCACGCACTGAGAACACCGCCGCAGGGTGCTGCCGGAGTGACTGCCGGCGGGCTGGCCGTCACCATCCCCGCGGGGAACAGGTCGTCGAAGGTCAGGCCGGTGAGTGCCCCGTTGCCGTTGTTGGTGATGGTGAAGGTCATTGCCGCCGTTCCGTTCCGGGGGATGGTCGGAACGGAGAAGGATTTGGATATGGTCGGTTTTGTACTGAAGGTGATGGTCGCCGATGCGCTGCTTCCCGTCCCCCCGTTAGTGGACGAGACGGTCCCCGTGGTGTTCGTGTAGGTGGTGTTGGCGCTCGCCGACGTCACGTTGGCAGTGACGGTGCAGGTCTGCCCCGCTGCCAGCGTCCCTCCCGTGATGCCGATGGTCGTTCCCGACACGGTCAGGACGGCGCCGGAACAGGTGGTCGCCGCGCCAGAGGGGACGGCGAAGCCGAGACCGGCCGGCGCGGCGGGGAGGGTGTCGGAGACGGCGATACCGTTCAGGGAATTTGCGGTGTTAGGGTTGGTTATCGTCAGGGTCATGACCGATGTCCCGTTGACAGCGACGGCGGTGGGGGAAAATGCCTTGGTGATGGCCGGGGCGCGGAGCACCACCGTCGTGGCGGTGGCGGGCACGTTGTCCGTTACCTGCAACGTGCTGTCAATGATGGTCGAGCCGATCCGGGCAGTGGCGGCATTGGTGTAGGTGCCCGGCGTGGCGGGAATGTTCGCCTGGAAGATCAGGCTCCGGGATGTGCCGGCCGGGATGGTGAAGAGGGACGACCAGGTCAGGGTTGTACCCGAAATGCCGGGGTTAGCGATTCCGGCGCCGTTGAACGATGACGAGCCGGCTACATACGTTGCACCTGCGGGGAGGACGTCGATGAAACTGTCCAGGCTCACGTCTTCCAGCCCCGAGTTGGTGGCGGTCAGGGTGTACGTCACCCTCCCTCCTTGAGCGGGGAGGGTGACGTTGCTTACTGATTTTGCCAGCACCACAGATGCCTGGGCCGATACCACCGGCTGCAGACCCCCGGCGGTCGAGTACGCGCCGCTGCTCAGGCTGGTGTGCTTGATATTGGCACCACTTGCAAGATAGGAAACAGGAGAGAGCGACGTCGTTGCTCCGGTCGTACCGACCGCGCGGAAATAGAAGGTTCCGACGTAATGGGTGTCGGAGGATGACGGAACGGTGTCGATATAGAGCATGTTGTCATAGGAACCGGAGTTTCCTCCGGAAAGAGTAATATTGCTGCCGATCAATTCATAGGCATCTGCACGCCAACTGGCAAACGCGGCCGGAGTCAAGGATAACGGACCGCCGGCGGAACCGGTGCAGGCGGATGGCGGGTTAACACATCCAATTTTCCCTGTGTCGCCATCGATGGTCATGGCGATGACCCCTCCGATCGTGGCAGGATTGGGTCCGGACACAATAACGTTGACCGAGTTGGAACTGGCCTGAATGACGTTGTTATTAATTGTCGTCGACGGGATAGTGGTTGTATCGACCAGGGAGCCTCCCGCCGCAGGATTGCCGTTGTAGAGCCTGATGTCGTAGACCTGCGCTGGCGAGGGGGTGGTGGCGGTATAGGAGGAACAGAGGTAAAAGAAGGCCGGCTTGGTCTGCCCTGCCGTCAAAGGTCCGACATGGTAGGCGCCGTCATCCCCTCCGCCGAGGGAAAGGTACCCCCCGGTGAAGTTGCCGATGGTCACCCACGCATCGGTAACTGTCACAGATTCGGCAACATTGAGGGAGACATAGCTGCATTTAGGGACATCGGGAGACGCAGTGCCTGTATCCGTATAGAACGTTGTCCCGGAGGTCCTCGTGACCGTTATGGCGGCATGGACCGGCGTTGCCGCGACAAGGAACGCCATGACAAGGGCGAAGAGTATCGTTCGTATGGTTGTAGTGTGCGTCATACCCATGGTTTTTTGCTCACGTTGATTCCCGTTTGTCATCTGTTCAGCCACGAGATAGCGTCCTTGACCGAGTTCTGGTCGAACTTGAAGCGGAAGCGGACGAACGGCCCCTGGGCCGTGTAGTCGGCGGCGGAGAAATCCTTGTCGGTGAACCCCGCAAAATTGTAGCCGAGACTGACCCAGGCATTCTGCACGATATTGTAGCCGACGGAGGCCCCGGTGCCGTAGGCGAACTGGCCATTGCTCCAGGTATGCAGGAGGCTCCCCCGCAGCCCGATGTCCCAGTCCTTGGTCAGGTCGTATCTCCCTTCCACTCCCACGAGGTCCGTGTAGCCACTGTAATCCCTGCCGTCAATGGTCTCCCGGACATACTTGCCACCGTACTGGAGGGAGATCTGGGTTCTGCCGTCCGGCTTGAAATTGGCGTTCAGGTTGTTGACGATGCGCCGGTTGTCCATGGTGAAGGTTCCTCCCCGTTGCCGGTCGTAGAGGATGTCCAGGCGGTCGAGGACGATCCAGCGGGTCAGCTGCGGCCGGTAGGCGAGACCGAAGCGGAGGTCGCCGCTGGTCTTGGTGAGCGTCGTGGCGTTGGAGTTGTAGAGCTGCAGTCGGGAAGAGAGGGCAAGTCCTTCCTTCGCCTCCCCCACATAGGACGTGGTCATTCCCCACCGGTCTTCGGTTTTGGCGGAGCGGACCTCGACCCTGCCATCCCAGTTCCAGTTCTTTTCACGGTAGTTCGTTCCGACGGAAACGGCGGTAAAATCCTCACCACCAGCAGAAACCGCGGGGGTGTCCGGTTTGAACGTGTAGGTGTTCTTTATGGTCTGGCTCCGCTCCACTCCGCCGTCCACGCTCCACTTGTCGGTGAGTTTCACCGTCTGCCTGAGACCGAAGAGGGCGAAGAGGCGGTCACTGCTTTCCCCCAGGTCCTGTTCGACGGTGCTGTTCAGCGTACTCCCTTCCCATGGCGTGGCTTTGACCCCGACTCTCGTGGTGTTGGTTTTCGACGTGGCCCCGCTTGTGAACTCCTGCTGGGCAAAGAGGGTGGCGGCTTCAATCAGCTTGAAGTCGGCACCGAACGTAGTCCGGGTCGGGAAATCGGTATTGCTGTTGCTGCCGATGGACTGGTCATGTTCGGCGCGCAGGGTCAGCCGCTTGTTGAGGGTCAGCCAGCTCCCCCCTATGGTCAGCTGGTTCGAGGAGTTGGTGGTGCCGTCCGCCAACTGGTCGGAGGCGTGGCGCAGGCCGAGACTGGCGGAATACTGGCCATCGCTGTAGGCCGTTTTCCCTTCGACGACGTCACGCTTCAGGCTCGAAGCCAGATTTTCCTGGCGGTACGCCTGCCCACCGAGGGTAATCCGGTCGGCGAGCTTGTATGCCGCTTCGGCGCCCATCTTGCGGGTCCCCGATTCGCTTGCCTGCTGCTGGCCGAGGCCGAAACCGGTTTCCAGTTCCCTGAAATAGATTCGTGCGTCGAACAGCGGCGAACGGTGGGCAAGTTCCGCGAGATAGGCGCTGCCGTCGCGGGACAGTCCGCCATAGCTCGTTTCGGTCCGGGCCATTTCTCCCTTCAGCGTCGTGCTTGCACCGATTTTAATGGCGGTGTCCAGGCCGTAGCTGTTTCCCCTGCCGCTCACTTCCCCTTCATGGATATAGGTGAAACCCGCCTTGAGCTTCTGGTCCAGGAGCTTGACCCCTGCGCGGCCGCCGTAGGTGTACGATTCCGAGCCGGTGCTCCTCGTTTCGTACTCGACCACGATGAACACGGGGTTGAAGTTCTCGTCCCGATTGGCAATCGGCTCCTTGAAGAAGATGGTGCCGGTGTCGTAATCGATACTGTAATCGGTGAAGCGGCCCATGTCACGGGATTTCAGGATAATTTCTCCATGGAACCGGTCGCGGACCTCGATCCGTATCTTGTCCGAATTTTCCACGATGCCGGTACGGGTAAGGTGGTACATGCCGGAGGTGCCATCACCCCGGAGCTCATCCTTCACATAGGACTGGTCGGTCTTGCTGCCGAAGGCGTTCAGCTCGATATTCCTTCCCTGGAATTCGGTCTTCACTCCGGTCATGCGCCGACTGTACCGGGAGAGCTCGGTAACGGTGAGGTCGGTGTCGAAATCGCCGAACAGGGCGTAGAACTGGTCCCGCTCCAGCTTCAGGTAGAGTTTGCGGGAACTTGCCGCATCGTACCGTTGCTGGCTGGCATCCCCGTAGAGGGGGTAGTAGGCGTTGGGGTCGATGGTCTGGAACAGGCCGTTGCTCCCCGTGGTGGAGGTGTTCTTCCTGGTGTCGTATGCGGCCGTGAGGAGCCATTCCCCCTTGATTTTCCCCTTGGCGTAGAAGGCGAGCCGGCCGTCGTCGTAGAAGTTCTCCTCGTCACCTGTCGAGGTGAAGTTTTCCATGTGGCCGGCAACCGTGTTGTACCCGGCCGTCCCTTCCGCCAGGCCGACCAGGATCCAGTCGCGCAGCAGCGGTTTTACGTAGGTCTCCGTTTCCAGTTTCACGTTGTTGTAGCCGAGGGTTACGCGGTAGAGGCCGCTGGCGTTGACCGGCTGGAACAGGATAGTCCCCTTTTCGTCGACATGGACCTGCTCGAACTGCCCGACCTTGGGCTCGGGCAGCTCACCCTCCCGGCTGACCGGTTTGAGGGTGCCGCTCCGGATCTCCAGGTCGGCGGCTGCCGGGATGGGTGTGCCGTCGGCGTCCACCAGTTCGACCTGGAGCCTGACCGGTGTCTTGCCGTCGGCGACGTTCCCTTCGGCCGACTTGAGACGGAGGGAGGCGACCTGGCCGCTCCGGATGACGGTGATGGTCTGGTTGAAGCGGGCGTTGCCGAAGGGGTCCATCCCCTGGAACTGGAGGGTGTGCTCTCCCCGCTTGCCGAAATCGACCCCCACGTAACTGTAGAACGTCTTGCCGGACTTCTTGTCCTTCATGGTGTAGCCGATGCGGTCAGCCGGGACCTCTTTCCCGTCGACGAGGAGACGCGGGGTGAGCTGGGACATGAGGCTGGCGCGGACGCCGTTTATGGGGTTGATAAGGACGGTCCCCTTGTCGGGGGAAAGGATTCCCTCCCTGTCTGTGGCCGCTGTGTCGCTCTGCATCTCCTTCGGTTCCCTGGCGACCGGCGGTCTGTTCTCCACCGGCTGGGGGGCGGGGGCGGGAATACCCGCAACGGGGGTCGATCTGGCTCCGCTCTCCCCTTTGGCAACCTCCGTGCGGCTCATGTCGATGATCCGCTGTGCCTGTACCCGGATTTCCACCCGCCGGTTGAGTGCCCGCCCTTCTTCGGTGCCGTTGTCGGCAACGGGAATGGATTCCCCCTTTCCTTCAATGGTGAGACTGGAGGGGGGGAGGTGGAGGGCTTCCATGAGATAGCGGCCGACACTTTTTGCCCGGGCAAAGGAGAGGGCGGTGTTATCCCGGTAGATATGGCGGTTGCGCGGGGCAATCCGGACATTGTCCGTATGGCCTGTCACGGCTATGTCGGTAACGCGCAGCACGAGCATCAGCCGGGCCAGTTCGTCGAGCTGCGTTTTGTCGTCGTCGGTCAGTTTGGCGCTCAAAACGGGGAAGTGGGGCTGAAGGACGAAATTGGAGAGTGGTATCCGTCTTTCATCGGTCACCTGGCGAAGAATGGTTTCCGCCGGAGGGGTCGCCAGACCGGCAGCCGTCGGTGAATCGAAGGTGAGGGTCGCCCTGGTGGGGAGGTCCCCCAGTTTTGCCGGAGAGGGGAGTGCAGCCGTGAAGCCGATCTCCCGCTTCCAGTCGCCACTCTGATTCCCCAGAGAATAGGTGAGGGTGGTACCGTTTACTGCGGGATCACCAATCGCTGTGCCATCCATCCTGCTGCTTCCTCCTTGGTAGACGGCTCCTTCCGGGAGCTGGACGTTCAGCCTGAGGTTGCCGACTGCCACAGGGCCCCCCCGCAGCAGTGCGCGGTACCCGACCGTCGCTCCCTGGAGGGTGCTCGTCAGCTCAAGAGTGACGTCCCCCTTCTGCTGCACCATCTCAAGAGGTGCCTCCGCCACGGGAGAAGCCTTGACTGCCACGGGGAAATCGACGCGCCACATGGTTCCCCCCTGGAGGTCGACGAACTGGGAAAATGCCCTGCCGGCAAAGCGGCTGTTCTGTTCGCAGGGAACAACCTGGTAGCCGTCGGGGAGGGAGTCGATGTCGAGCTGGACCACGTGGGTTCCCGGCTTGACCCCCTCGAAGTGGAACATTCCCCGGCTATCGGTATCCACGAAGGTCCCGTCCTCAAGGTAGATCCGCACCCCGGCAAGCCCCTTGTCGCCGGTCGTCGCGCGGGCATCGCCGCAGCTTCCGGCAAAAACCCGACCCATGAGCAGGTTCCTGCTGGACATGAAGTCGCTGGTTACCTGGACGGTAGCCGTAGCCGTATTGGATGTGGAACCGGCGCTGCTGATTGCGGCGGCATGGTTGACGGCATTCCCGGGGACCGCACCGGCGGAAACCGCTGCCACATACCGGACCCTCACCGTTGTTGCCGCGGGGAGGTTGCCGACCGGGAAGGTGAGCGTGCGCCCGTCGGCGGAAATCGCCGGCTCGGAGGTCGCCATATCGTTTATCTTTGCGGAACCCTGCTGGTAACGGAAACCGAGGGGAAGCCGGTCAGTAACGGAAACGCCGGGGGCTCCCGCCACGGCGCTGGTGTTCTGGACGCTCACCTCATAGGGGATGAAATCGCCAATGGCAACGGTGGATTTGCCGGCGGCCTTCTGTACCCAGAGGTCCGTCGCGAAGGGATCGACCGGCACGTCGATGCGGAGGGCCGGGCCGGGGTTGACGACGAAGGTCTCTCCCCGCGATGCCGTTCCGAGGGCATAGGGAGCTCCCGGCAACTGCTGGAGTGTTGTGTCGGCAACCGTCGAAGGTGCGATATAGCCGGCGGGGGGAGCTACCTGTAACGTGTAGGTGCCGGGGCCGACAAAGGGGAAACGGTAACTGCCGGGAGCGAAAGCGTAGCTCCTTCCCGAACTGTCGGTGGTCGTGGCCCCGGTTGTCACCGTTGCCGGGAAGCTGCTCGTCCCGTCATCGCCATACACCGTGGCGGGCTCACCGGTTGCCACATTGATGATGGTGACCGTCGCCCCGTTGACCGGTTCGCCGGTCTGGCTGTTGAATACGATACCAAGGGGGTCCACGAGGATTCCCGCGCTGGATGCATCGGAACCGTCGTCCTTATCGGTGTAGTTCCCTTTTATCTGGCTTCCCTGCTGTACGCCGAGTGTCCCGGAATAGGGGGCGGAAGCCGCGGGTGCCGATGGAATGTATCCGACGAACATGCCGGTATCGGGTCCCGTTTCGGTCAGGCGGAGTGTTTCCGTGTCGCCGGTCGTAGGATCGCTCAGGGTGACGAGAACTGTCTCCCTTGCGGTCCGGTCGAGGTTCTGGTCAAGGTCGGTCAGGCGTATGAAGACAGGTTCTCCGCCGTGAAATACCGTTGCTGCCACCAGCGGCACCGGTTTGTTCAGGTCGACGGGGGTGCCGGATCCGACGGGAACCGGTGCCGGCAGATTGACGAACGGCGCCCCGGGGTCGCTGCCGGTGCGGTATGCCGTTGTCGCTACATCAACCAGAGGTGCACCGGACAATGCCGGCGCATAACTGAGAAATTCCATGGTGGAGGTGGTGCGGATCACCACCGTTACTGTCGCGGATGCATAAAGAGGGGGTAATTCAAAGCTCGATACCCTTACCGTGCTGACGATTTTGTCCCCCTGAACCGGGGTGAGTGCCCGGGCGGGTGATGCAAGCGAAAGGATCAGAAGGGCCATCAGGATCAAGGAAGAGAGCGTGTTTTCCCATGGGATACGTGCGTTGCGGGGTACTTTCGGACGCAGGAAGGAGTGTGCCGGCTGTATGGCCGCACCGGTCCCTTTACCTGCGGAGTGCCTTTCCGCGGGTCGGCTGCCGACTTCCTCGGCCCGGCGATTACGCCGTATGTCCGACCAGATCTGTTTCAAGCCAACGGTGCCTCGATAGCCGCCATTGCCGGGGCAATGGTTTTGGAAAGGAGGGTGGACGGGACGAATCCCGTCCACCCGGGGTCAGCCAGGTCAGTTGATTTTGACCTGGAAGAACAACTGCACGGCATTTGCCGCGCCCGGCGCCACGGTTCCCACGATGTAGGTCGCGGTGCCGGTGGTGGTGAGGTTATAGTCGAAGCCGTCGCCATCGCCGTTGGTGTCAGTCAGCGCAGTGGGGGCAGCGGCATAGGTGGTTGCTCCTCCCGTTGCCCGCTTGGCGGTGCCGGCCTGGTAGGTGGTGAACATGGTCATCGGGTCGGTGATGACCACGCTGGTGGCGTTACTGCTGCCGCCGTTGTTGACGGTAATCCGGTAGGTCAGCGTGGCGCCGGGTGCGGCTTGGGGAACGCCGCCGGGGAAGGTGGCGCCGCCGTCGATGGAGACCTCCTTGGTGACGGTGAGGCGCGGAGCCTGAACGGTAGTCGTGGTCAAGTCGGCAGGGGTGGAGGGTTGCACGCTGCCGGCATCCCGGGCACTGACATTCACGTCGATGAAGCCGTCGGCGGCTCCGCCCAGGGTGCCGGGGGTGACGGTGAGGGAGAAGGAGCCCCGCTCGCCGATCTGGGTCCCGGCAGGAATTGCACCGCTGGCCGTGCCGTTGCCGTTGACGGTGATGGTGGATGTGGTCGCGCCGCCGTTGTCTGCAATGTTGGCAACGGTATAGACCTGCCCGAGGATCACGATGGTGTCGCCGATGGCGATGCCGTTGATGGCGCCGCTTCCCGGCGTGTCGTCGCTCGGGACGGTGATCACGGAGGTCCCGCCAGCAGCTATGCCGCCGGCCGGGATGGCGATGGCGACGGTTGATGCTCCCAAGGAGATGGATGCCGGCGTTGATGCGGTTGAGCCGGAGATACCGGTCTGGGAAGCGACGGCTGATGTCAGCGTGTAGGTGTCCAGACCGTTGGCGTTGGAGGTGAGGTAATAGGTATAGACCGCGTTGGTTCCGACGACGGTATTCTGGTCGATCGGTGAGCTCAGGGTCGGGGTGGCCGGTACCAGCGTGACCTTGACGTCCGAGGTTGCCGTGACGTCGGTCTGGGGAACCCCGGCGGCGTTGCTGTACTTGACGGTGGCCGTGTTGCGGATGATGGCGGTGGCGGCGGTGGTTGCCTCGGCTGACGGGGGTGAGCCGAGGGTGACCGCCACCGTCAGGGCCAGCATGCCGAGGAACAGGCGGCCGGATACGGTGAGGCGGGGTGAAATCCTTGGTTTCATGATGATCTCCTTTGCTGTTGCTCCTGATGGAGTACGTACCGCGATTCGCTGCAAAACATTGTCATGCGAAGGGGAAGGTCTGATCTCCGGCCCGGCACGGGGGTGCCGTCGGTTACCGGGTGGCGGTTTTGCGTGGTTTGGAAAGCTGGTGAGGGAAATTTGGTCGCTGTTTGATCTGTTCATACGGTTCCTCCTGGGCTGTGGTTAATTCTGTGGGCGAGGCTGAGGGGTTATTTTACTTTTACCTGGAAGCCGAGTTTGCCTGTCCCTCCGGCAGGGATGGTCGTGATGGTCCAGCGGACGTGGGTATATTCCTCCGGCGAGGCGACCCGCTGATCCAGCTTGCCCGACGGAAGTTTTACTTCATACGTGAGGAGGCTTGGTTTCTTGAAGGTTTTTCCACCGTCGATGGAGAAACTGATGTCCGCCCCCTGGCCCGTGGCACTGCCGGGAAGATAAACTGTCCCGGTTGGAATCGGATTGTCTACCACGGCGCTGGTTGCGCTTTCGTTGCCGGCATTGGCATAGGTCAGGGTGTAGAAGAGGATTTCACCCGGTGCTGCATTGGTGGCGGCAACCCTCTTGGTGGCCTTCTGGCCGTTCTGAAGCGTTGTGACCTCTTTTTCCGTCTGGATGGCGATGGTCACCTGGGGTTTTGCCAGTGCCACCGAGGCTGTCAGGATGACGGTTAACGTGAGAGCTGCTTTAATGACCTGCTGTTTCATACGAACCTCCTTTTGATGGTGCCGGGTGAGAAATGACAATGAGCGCTTCTGCTCAATGGTGCAGGCAGGACTGACTTCAGCGCAGCGGTTGTGTTTACACCGGTCTTGATTAACGTGTTGGACGTTATTTGACGGCATAGTGGCGAATTTCTGCGACGGTGTTGTCGTGCAGGAGAAGGAAAAATGACGATTCCTGGCGATCCAGGAGGATGGAGCGTTGCGGTGTTTTCAGCAAGCACCGATGCCGGGAGGCAATGGCACGTACTATGACGTTGGCTGTGATGCAGAGTGCCCGGAATAAAGCGGCTCATTGTCATTCCCTCCATCACAAAAAGCAAAAGTGCCGAAATCGGACGCAGGTATCCCGTCGATTTAGGTAGGAAAAATCTGCTCTCTTCGGTGGTACGGCCCGCTTTCAATGCGCGGGTGCGTAATTCTGCGTTATCGTGTTACTTATTACATAGCAGTATTTGTGCCAGAGATATATTTCTGGGGTTAATTTTGCCTTGGAAATATGGTGAAAATCCGCAATAAGACGACCAATATTATCCTTAATGTCCTGAAGTGTAATAAAGTTGTTCTTATATAGCATCGGTGCAGTGGGGAAATCAAGAGGGAATTACATAAAATTTCAGAAAGTTAGCGATTGCGTTCCGGGGTCGAATGCAGAGTCGTAGGTGGCAGGTAATCGAGAATACGCAAGATGTAATTTCGCGAAATGGCGTCTAAAAATATATTTTTGTGAAATTTTACGGAAGCGGATAGTCTCAGTCTGATGGCAGCGGTATTGAAAAGCCAGAAATAGGGCTGTATTGCAGATTCACGAGGTGGGCACAAAGCCCGCTGCATTAAAAAAGCCCCGCGGTTTTCCGCGGGGCTTTCTTGTGCTACAGATGAAACGCAGACTGTTATTCGCAGAGGTCGAGCTTGACGTCCCAGTTCTTGACCTTCATGGTGCCGTTCTGCGCCAGGTTGAGGTGCATCTTGAAGGCGCGGTCCCACAGCTGGGGCTCGTGGCCGATCCCCTTGGCCAGGGTGTCCTTCAGTGCCATCTGGTAGTAATCGGTGAGGATCGGCTTGTAGTCCGGATGGGCGCACTTCTCTATGATCTTCAGGGCGCGGTCGCGCGGGCAGAGGCCGCGAAGGTCGGCCAGACCCTGTTCGGTAACGACGCAATCCAGGTCATGCTCGGTGTGGTCGATATGTGAGCAGTGCGGAACCACGCAGGAAATGCCGTTCGGGTCGGTCTTGGACGGACGGCTCGACGGAGTGTGCATGATCTTCAGGTAGCCGTTCCGGAGGAAGTCGCCGGAACCGCCGAGGCCGTTGATCATCCGGGTGCCGCCGACCAGGGTGGAGTTGGCGTGGGCGTACATGTCGATCTCGACCGGGGTGTTCATGGCGATGCACCCGAGACGACGGATCGGCTCCGGGGCGTTGGATATGGAGAGCGGACGGAGCGTGATCTTGTCGAAATACCGCTCCCAGTTCTCGAAGAACCGCGGGAAGCCCGGGGTCTCGGAGAGGGAGAGCGAGCAGGAAGAGGCGCAGAGCAGGTTGCCGCCGTCGAAGAAGTCAAGCATGGTGTCCTGGAGAACCTCGGTGTAGACCGACAGGTTGCGGAACGGTCCCTTGGCCAGGCCGCCGATAACGGCGTTGGCGATGGAGCCGACGCCGGACTGTAGCGGCAGCAGGTTCTCGGGGAGACGACCCATCTTGATCTCGTGGGAAAAGAAGTCCATGATGTGGCCGGCAATAGCTTCGGAGGTGTCGTCCTGCTCGGCAAAGGCACGTCCCTTGTCGCGGAGCTTGCTTTCCACGATAGCTACGATCCTGTCGGGATCGCAGGGGACGTAGGGGGTGCCGATCCGGCTGTCGGCCGCGGTGATCAGGAACGGAGCACGGTGGGGCGGCTTCTGCTGCATGTGGATGTCATGCATCCCCTCGAAGGAGGGCTGACCGGTGTTGACCTCGATGATGATCTTGTCGCACAGGTGCAGCGCTTCGGCGACGATACCGCAGGAGGTGGTCAGGGCCAGGCCGCAGTCCTCGGTGATGGCGGAGACTTCGATGATGCCGATGTCGTAGCGGCCGTTCCCGGTGTAGAAGCCATAGCCGGCATCCTGGGCGAAGTGCCCGAGATGCTTGTCACCCATCCGGATGCGGCCGGCGTTGATGCCGGCAGCGATGTTCTTGCCGGTCTGGTACGGCCAGCGGCGGTCGATCATGTCGAGAGCTGCCCAGCGGTCCTCGGTTTCGGCCCCTACGGAGGCGCCGATGAACAGGTTGAACTTCCACTGGCCCTGAAGGTTGTTGGCCTCGACATGGTTGGCCAGGGCGATGGGCACCATCTTCGGGTAGCCTGCCGGGGTGAAGCCTGACCACATGAGATCCTGGCCGGGGCTAAAGTACTTGATGCAGTCTTCAGCCTTGCATACCTTGCTGAGCAGGGACTTGCGACGAACGCGACTTTCCAGTGTGCCGAATTCAGACATCTTCTACCTCCTGTTGTGTGATGGGTGCAAGCTTAGATCCGGAATGATCTCTGCTTTCGATACCTCGTCAATGCCGTTGCCCAGGTGGTTCGGGCCTCTTGGTTCATTGTATGCTGTATACACAGATGAAAAGTAGAACCGGATTTTACTTTAGTGTATTCCTATAGTCAAGCTTAAAATGTATTAAAGTTTCTCCGGGGAGCGAGGAGCTAAAGGGTTCCCGTGACGGGTGACGCCCCCTGCGGTATCTGCCTGGAAACCGGTTACCTGCCGTTCTCCAGGTTAAGTTCCTGCAGCGGCCCGAAGGTTGTCAGCGGCTGGTCGAGCTTCTTCGGGTCGCCGACCACCATCAGAACCATGGCGTCGGGGTGGAGGTACTGGCGGGCTACCCGCAGCACGTCCTCCCTGGTAACTTTTGCGATGCGGTCCCGGTAGTTTTCCAGGTATCCCGGTGGATAGGCGTAGTATTCGAGCCGTGCCTGCTGGTTGACGATCACGTCCGGCTTGGTAAAACCGAAGAGAAAGGAGTTGACGATGGAATCCTTTGCAAGCGCCAGCTCCTGGTCGGTAACCGGCGCCCTGGTCATGCCGGTGATGATGTTGCGCATGAGGTTGATAGCCTTTGCGGTGGACTCCGCCTTGGTTTCGGTTTCGGCGAGAAAGATGCCGGTAAAACGGCGTCCTATATCGAAGTAGCTGTCCACGTTGTACGCCAGTCCCTGATTGGAACGGATCTCGGTCGTGAGCCGGGAGGTGAAGCCACCGCCGAGGATATAGTCCATCACCCGGATGGCGTAGAGGTCCGGGTTGTCCTTGTCGATGCCCAGGTGTCCCATCCGGATCACTGACTGGCTGATATCCTTGGGGGCGAGTAGTACCGCAGGTTTCACGTCAGGGCGAGGCTGAGGGACGGGTGGCAGATCGACAGTCTGCTGTTCCCATCCGGCAAAGGCGGCATTGAGCCTGGCCAGCATCTCTTCCCGCTTGAAATCACCAGCCACCGCCAGGATCGTGTTGTTGGGGTGGTAGAACCGACGGTGAAAGGCGACCAAGTCGTCGCGGGTGATTTTTTCTACCGTGGCGATGGTCGGATAGCGCCCGAGCGGGTGCCCTTCATAGAGCTTCTTGCGCAGTTCCCGGTCTGCCACTCCTTTAGGGTCGTCGTTCTGTCGACGCAGGCCTTCGATGGCCCGTTTCCTGGCCAGGGTGACCCGGTCCTCGCGGAAGGCCGGCTTTCTGAGGACCTGGGCAAACAGTTCCAGGGTCCGGTCCAGGTTCCTGGCGAGGGTGGCGAGGGAGACGTTACCAGCGTCGGCTCCGATGCTCGATTCTATGGATGAGGCCATGAATTCCAGTTCGCCGTCGAGCTTCTCCGGGGGGAGAGATGCCGTGCCGCCGCTCCGCATGACGGCACCGGTCAGACCGGCCAGGCCGACCTTGTCGGCCGGTTCGTAGATGCTGCCGGTTCGGACGTAGGCGGTCATGTTCACGAGGGGGAGTTCGTGGTCCTCCAGCAGGTAGACCACCATGCCGTTCGACAGCTGGACCCGCTCGCTCTTCGGTATGGTGAAGGTGAGGGGGGCGTAGGTCAGGGTGCGCGGGTCGGTCATCTTCGGTGCCGTCGCACAACCGGCTGCCAGAGTGCAAAGAAGTATGATGGGGAGCCAGATTGCCGGAAGTTTTCTCATTTCTCTGCCCCCTTCTTGGTGATGAAGCCGACCGTCCTGTTCTCACGGGTGAGGTACTTTTTGGCCACTCTCATGACGTCCTCTGGAGTGACCCTGGCCACCTTCTGCCGGTGTTCGATCAGGTAGCGCCAGGTGCCGGCAATCGCTTCGTACTCGGTGAGGTTGCGGGCCAGTCCGCCGTTGGAGCCCATCTGGCGGACTTCTTCGTATTCCAGCCGGTTGAGTATCTGCCGGAGATCATGCTCCGTCACCGGTTCCCGTTGCAGTTTCCCCAGTTCCTCGTAGATTGCGGTTTCAACTTCCGCGGTGGTGTGGGGGGCCCGGGGGGTGGCGGAGATGACGAACAGGTTCGGATAGCGGCTGCCGGGGGCGGAGAACGAGCCGACATCGGTGGCCATCTGCCGTTCCACGATCAGTTTCTTGTAGAGGCGCGAGGTACGGCCATCCGCCAGGAGCATGTCGATGACGTCGAACACGTAGTCGTCCGGGTCCGGCAGGGTCGGCTTGTGGAAGCCGATAATGAGGTTGGGTTCCGCGTCGGCCAGGATCTCGATCCGCCGTTCACCGTCCTGGGCAGGCTCTGTCACCGCCACCGGAGCAACCGGCGTGCCCTGCGGGATGGCGCCGAAGTAACGTTCCACCAGCGCGATGGTCCTGTCGGTGTCGATGTCGCCGACGATGGCGATGATGGCATTGTTGGGCGCGTAGTATTTGTGGAGGAATGCCTCCGCCTTGGTCCGGGAGAGGTTCTCGATGTCCGACATCCAGCCGATGATCGGCTGGCCGTAGGGGTGGGCGTGGTAGGACGCCGCGATGAAATTCTCCCACAGCTGCCCCTCCGGTTCCGTGTCGTAGGATCGGCGTCGTTCCTCCATCACCACGTCCCGCTCCGAGTAGAACTCCCGGAGTACCGCGTTCTGCATCCTGTCGCTCTCGATGGCTGCCCAGAGCTCCAGCTTGTTGGCCGGCACATTGATGAGGTAGGTGGTGCCGTCCTTGCTCGTGAAGGCGTTGTAGCCGCTGCCGCCGTTCTTCGCGTAGATCTCGGCAAACTCCTCCTTGACGACGAATTTCGCTGCCTCCGCCTCCAACTGGCCCAGCTCCTTCTTCAGGGAGGCGATGCGGGCCGGGTCCCCCTTTTCCCGTTTGGCCTTCTCGTCCATGAGCTGTACGGCGGTCGCCTCTATTTTGTCAAGGAGTGGCTTCTCGGCGGCATAATCCTTCGTGCCGAGGGTTGTCGTCCCCTTGAAGAGCATGTGCTCCAAAAGGTGGGCAAGCCCCCGCTCGTCGCTTCGCTCATCCACGCTCCCCACCCGGAAACGTATCCAGGCGGCGATGGTGGGGGAACTGTGCCGCTCCACCAGGAGAAGCTTCATCCCGTTCTTCATGGTGTGCTCCCGGACCTTCTCCTCCAGTCCGGCGGCGTTGGCGGTGGCGGCGAGCATGATGCACAGCAGGTTACATGCCAGTAACCGGTACAGCTTAGTCATCGTGGTACCTCACAGTTTTATGTACATTGCGTCTAATACGGGGTTTAGAACAGCGAAAATTTCACGTACCGCTTGGGGTTTTCCTTGATGTCCTTCACCAGGGCGTTGGTGTCGTCCACCATTCGGTTCAGCCGGTCGTAAAGCTCCTTGTCGTTCAAAAGCTTGCCGGCGGTCCCTTCTCCCCGGTTCACCCGGGTGGTGATCTCCTCCAGGGCCAGGACGGACCGATCGGCGCGGTTCATGAGCTCCATCCCCTTGTCGTAGAACTCCCGGTCCCCCAGGAGCTTGCCGACGGTGCTCTCCTTGGAGGTGAGCTTGCGATTCAGTTCCCGCACGTCGTCGGCCGCCTGGGCGCTCTTGTCCGCAACCGCCACCAGCTTGTCGTAGAGCTGGCGGTCGTGGACAAGCTTGTACAGGGAGCCTTCCGCCGACTGGATATCCTTCAGGGTCTGGTCGGCGCGGTTGAGAATCCCCACCAGCCGGTCGTAGGGCTCGCTCTTGCGGGTAAGCTGTCCCAGGGTCCCCTCGCCGCGGTTGACGTGGTTGGCAAAGGTGTTGAGTTCCGTGGAAAGATGCACCAGGTTGTCATAGAGGCGGGGGTCCTTGGCGAACCGCCCCAGGGTCCCTTCCCCCCGGTCCATGGTATCCATCATCCGGTTGACCCGGTCGAACGCCGACCCCGCCTTCTGCATGACGTCGTCCAGTTTCGCCACCGACGTGCCGTAGAGTCGGGTTTCCGGGTTTTCGGACACGAACTGGCTCGGGATGACGTCCACGTACTTTTCCCCCAGCAGTCCGCGGGTCTTGACGGTGATCACGGAGTCCCTCCCGATCTTTTTCAGCGCCCCCCGCTCCACCTCCATGACCACTTCCACCTCATTGGTCCGGTCGGGATGCTCGAAGCGGATATCCGTTACCAGTCCCACATCGACTCCCGCCAGCCAGACCGGTGCGCCGACCTTGAGCCCTGCCACGTCGGTCATGATGACCGACAGCTTCCCCTTGGGGACGAAGAACTTGGTCTTGTCCCCCATGACCAGTATGCCGCCGCTGAAGAAGAGCAGGGCTGCAACGATGAAGATGCCGACCTTGATCTGGGACCAGGTGATGTTGTCGCTTCGTTTCATGGTTCCGTTCCGTTAGCACGTGATGATCACGTTCTTGAGAGATGTTAGTGTTCCGGCAGATGGTTGTACCTGAACAGCGACTGCTCCGTCGGGGCGAAGAACTCGGTAATCGCCGGGACAGAGCAGGTGAGCATCTCCTCCCGTGTCCCCTCGAATGCCAGCCGTGCCTCGTGGAGGAAGGAGAAGCGCTGGGAGACGG
The DNA here is from genome assembly GCF_018476905.1 of Geomobilimonas luticola. Classification (GTDB taxonomy): domain Bacteria; phylum Desulfobacterota; class Desulfuromonadia; order Geobacterales; family Geobacteraceae; genus Geomobilimonas; species Geomobilimonas luticola. The sequence continues at coordinate 64,486 of NZ_JAHCVK010000003.1, read as the reverse complement.
CGAAAGCGGTCTCCATGTCGTGGGTGACCATGAGGGTGGTCTTCCCCTCCTGTTGCAGGCGGTTCATGAGGTGACGGATGTTGTAGACCCCGATGGGGTCGAGCCCGGTAGTCGGCTCGTCGAAGAAGATGTAGTCCGGGTCGGAAGCCAGGGCCCGGGCGATGGCGACCCGCTTTTTCATTCCCCCGGACAGTTCGGCCGGGTAGAGGTCGATGGCCTGTTCCAGACCGACGAAGCTGAGTTTTTCCCGGGCGATCCGCTCGATTTCCGGCTCCGTGAGTTTTCCCTCCTCGAAGAGCCGGTAGCCTACATTCTCACCGACGGTCATGGAGTCGAACAGCGCCCCCCCCTGGAAGACGATGGCGATGTGCTTGCGCACCCGCACCAGTTCGTTTTCCCTGAGCCCCGCAAGGGGAGTGCCGTCGATGCTTATGGTGCCGCTGTCAGGGGTGAGCAGTCCCAGGAGAAGCTTGAGGATGGTGGTCTTGCCGGCCCCGGAGACACCCAGGATGGTCCGGTTCACCCCCCGCTCCAGGAAAAGGTTGAAATCCTCAAGGATCTTCCGTCCCCCGAAGTCGAAACAGACCTTTTCCATTCGTATGCCGCTCTCTGGTGCCAACGAACCAGCTCCTTCATCTTCGAAAATCAACGCAAAATCAATTGAACGCGGAAAAAGCAGAGAACATCGGATAAAGGCGGATAACTCGGGATTCAAGATTCACCCTAACGATTGGCTAAGGTGTTGTCTAATCCGCAGTTATCATGGTTTTTTTCGACTTTTCCGCGTCCCCATGGTTTTTCAGGCTTATCACCTGAACACGATGAAAATCTTGGTCAGGAAGAAGTCCGAAACCAGGATGAGCACCGACGCGAGCACCACTGCCCGCTTGGCCGAATTCCCCACCCCCGCCGCGCCGCCGCTGGTATTGAGCCCGACGTAGCAGCTGATCATGGCAATGATCCCGCCGAAAAAGGCGGGTTTGAACACCCCCTCGATCAGGTCCTGGAACACCATGAACTGGGGGATGGATTTCCAGTACATGACCGGGTTGATGCCGTAGCTGAAAGACATGATGTAACCGCCGATCAGCGATATGCCGTCAGTTACCATCGCCAGAAGCGGCATGGCGATGACCAGCGCCTTGAGCCGGGTAGTGACGAGGCGCTTGACGATGTCGGTCCCCTCTACCCGCATGGCGTCCACCTGTTCGGTGACTACCATGGTGCCGAGTTCGGCCGAGATGGCGGAACCGACCCGGCCGGACACCATCAGGGCGGAGAGGACCGGACCCAGTTCCTTGACCATGGTCACTGCAACCATCCCCCCCACGTAGCTCGTGGCGGCAAAGGGCTTGAGCTGGATGAGGGCCTGGAGCGCCATGACCATGCCGGTGAAAAGGCCGGTCAGGGAGATGATAAAGAGGGATTCGACGCCGATCTTGTCCATCTGGGTGGCGAATTCCCGGTAATAGAAGGGGCGTCGGAAGATGTTGCGGAGTGCGCGCCAGGTAAGGGCGAAGAGCGCCTGGATTTCGAAAAAAAACAGTTTCAGCGTATTTTCGGCAAGCTTCAGGGGCATAGGTTCCGGCTTTGGGCAATAGGCAATAGGCAATAGGCAACATGGGTTTCCTGTTGCCCATAGTCCATTGCCCATTGCCTGGTTCTTTTTATTGTAGTGCCTGGGCGATGGCTTCCCGCACGTCGTCCACGAAGACGAACTCCAGTTCGTTCCTCACGTCGTCGGGGACATCTTCCATGTCCTGGCGGTTGCGGGTGGGCAGGACCACCTTCTTCACGCCGGCCCGGCGGGCGGCCAGCACCTTCTCCTTGACGCCGCCGATGGCGAGCACCCGGCCGGTCAGGCTGATCTCGCCGGTCATGGCCACGTCCCGGCGGGCGGGGCGGCCGGTTATGAGGGAGACGATGGCGGTGACCATGGTGATGCCGGCAGACGGGCCGTCCTTGGGGATGCTTCCGGCCGGAACGTGGATGTGGATGTTGGCGCTGTCGAAGGATGTGTCGGCGACATCCCACTCGCTGCCGTTTGCCTGCACGAAGGAAAGGGCGGCACGGGCCGATTCCTTCATGACGTCCCCCAGGGAGCCGGTCAGGATCAGGTCCCCCTTCCCCTTCATCCGAGTCGCCTCGACGAAAATGATGTCGCCGCCGGTCTCGGTCCAGGCCAGCCCCGTCACAACCCCCGTACGGTCCTTTTCCGCCGCCACCTCGTTGAAGAAGCGGCGCGGGCCGAGAAACTCCTCCACAACCGCCGGAGTTATGGTCTGCCGCGCTTCCTTCCCTTGGGTAACCTCCTTGGCCACCTTGCGGCAGATGGAGCCGATGCTCCGCTGCAGGTTGCGGACCCCCGCCTCCCGGGTATAGTCGCCGATAATTCGGGCGACCGCCGCCGGTTCGAAGACAGGAGGTGTGGTCCCGAGGCCGTTTTCCTCGATCTCCTTCGGGATGAGGAAGCGGTCGGCGATCATCGCCTTCTCTTCGGTGGTGTAACCGGCGAGGGGGAGCACCTCCATCCGGTCCCTGAGGGGGGGCGGAATCGGATCGAGCTGGTTCGCCGTGGTGATGAACATGACGTTGGTGAGGTCGAAGGGGACATCCAGGTAGTGGTCGGTGAAGGAGAAATTCTGCTCCGGGTCGAGGACCTCCAGAAGGGCGCTGGCCGGATCGCCCCGGAAATCGAGACCGACCTTGTCCACCTCGTCCAGCATGAAGACCGGGTTGTTGCTCCCGGCCCGGTAGATTTCCTGGATGATCCGGCCGGGAAGGGCGCCGATGTAGGTGCGGCGGTGACCGCGGATCTCCGCCTCATCCCGCATCCCGCCGAGGGAGATGCGGATGAACTTGCGCCCCAGTGCCCGGGCGATGGATTTGCCGAGACTGGTCTTCCCCACCCCCGGAGGGCCGACGAAGCAGAGGATCGGTCCCTTCATTTTTTCACGGAGGGAGCGGACCGCCAGGTATTCGAGGATGCGCTCCTTTACCTTTTTCAGGTTGTAGTGGTCCTCGTTGAGGACCTCTTCGGCCTGGTTGATGTCCCGGTTGTCGGTGGTACCCGTTTGCCAGGGCATGCCGGTCAGGTAGTCCAGGTAGGTGCGGGAGACGGTGTACTCGGGGGATGCGGGGTTGATCCGTTCCAGCCGCCTGAGTTCCTTGTCGGCAATCTTCTTCACCTCGTCCGGCATCCGGGCCGCATCCAGCTTGCGGCGCAGGTCGGTGAGCTCGGCGGAACGGGCGTCTTCCTCTCCCAGTTCCTCCTGGATCTGCTTCATCTGCTCCCGGAGGATGAATTCCTTCTGGGTCTTGCCGACCCGCTTGGTCACCTCCGCCTGCACCTCTCCCTTGACCTGCAAACGCTGGACCTCGGCGGTCAGGTGCATGTAGACCTTCTTCAGCCGCTCCAGGGGATCGACGGTCTCCAGCAGCGTCTGTTGCTCTTCCAGGGGGAGGTTGATGTAGAGGGCCACCAGGTCCGACAGTCGGGCCGGGTTGTCGATGTAGTCGATCATCTTCATGACGTCGTCGGGGAGGGGGCGGCCGTAGGAGAGGGCGATCTTCAGAAGGGCGTTGAGGCTGGAGACGAGGGCCTCGGAGACCATGGTCTTTTCGGAGAACTCCCGGATCTGTTCCACCCGCCCCAGGGTCACCGGCTTGTCCTCGATGGTTCCGGTCAGGCGGATGCGCGACAACCCCTCCAGCGTTACCTTTGCCCCTCCGTCGGGGAGTCGCTGGATCTGGGTGACCCTGCAGGCGGTGCCGACGGCGTGCAGTGACGACAGCATGTCGCCTGTAAGTTCCGTGCGGAGCATGGCCAGGGCTACCATGTTGTCATGCCAGGTGGCTTCCTCGAAGATGGCGATCTCCTCCTGCTTGAGGAAGAGGGGAAAGATCATGTAGGGGAATGCCACCATCTCCCGCAGGGGGTAGAGGGGTATGACCTCCGGCACGACGATTGTGGAGTGATCCGTCATGGTTCGGTTCCTTGGTAGGTGGTGCTCAACCGGTACAGGTAGCTGGCGCGTTCTTCAAGAGTAACCAGTCAGGGCTCTTCTGTCAAGGCGGAGAGCTCTTCCCATTCCCCGTAGAGGGCGGCAATCCGGGCGGTCAGGGCGGCATGGTCGTCACCACCGCGTCGGGCCTGTTCCGGGTCGGCAAAGAAGGCGGGGTCCGCCATCCGGGTTTCCAGTTCGGCCAACTGCGTTTCTTCCTGCTCTATGACGGCTTCCAGTTCGGCCAGCCGTTTGACACGACGCTGGGTTTCGCGCTGACGTTGTTTCTCCGTTTCCCGAAGCTGCTGGCGTTCTTCCTTGGAAGCCGGGACCCGGGAACCGGGACCGGTGCTGGAGAGCGATGCATGAATGAGTGGCGTAGACGGAGCCTCGCCAGTACCTGACATTTCGGCTTTCTTCGCCAGGTAGTATTCGTAGTCGCCGTGATAGGAGGTGAGGCCGCCGTCAGCCACTTCCACCACCCGCGTTGCGAGGCCGTCGATGAAATGGCGGTCGTGGGAGACGAACACCACCGTGCCGGCGAAGCTGCGGAGGGCGTCCAGCAGCACCTCCTTGCTGAACAGGTCCAGGTGGTTGGTGGGCTCGTCCATGAGGAGGAGGTTGGCGGGCCTGAGGAGCATCCTGGCCAGGGCGAGCCGGTTCCGTTCGCCGCCGGAAAGGACCGCCACCTTCTTGTGGATGTCGTCGCCTGAAAAGAGGAAGGCACCCAGAAGGTCGCGCAGCTGCGGCACCACATCGTAGGGGGCGCCGGCCAGGAGCTCCTCGTAGGCGGAGCGGGTCGGGTCCAGTTCGGCCGCCTGGTCCTGGGCGAAGTAATCGAGGACGACGTTGTGACCGACGATTCGTTCTCCCCCCTGGAAATCCCCCCCTGCCAGCACCCGCATCAGGGTAGACTTGCCGGCGCCGTTGTGGCCGACCAGGGCAATCCGTTCCCCCTTCTCCACGGTAAGGTCGATGCCGTCCAGCACCACCCGTTCCCCGTAGGCCTTGCGCAACCCTTTCAGTTCCATGACGATCCGGCCGCTCTTGGGGGGCTCCGGGAAGCGGAAGCGGATCCGTTTCCGTTCGGGGGGGAGGGTGATCCGCTCGATCTTCTCCAGTTGCTTGATCCGGGACTGGACGAGGGCCGCCTTGTCCGCCTTGTAGCGAAAGCGGCTGATGAAATCCTCCAGCTTGCCGATCTCTTCGTCCTGGCGCCGCTTCGCCTCCCGCAGGGCGGTCACCCGTTCGTCCCGCTGGACGAGATAGGAGGAGTAGTTGCAGTGGTAGTCGGTGAGGGTGTGGTTCCAGACCTCGGTGATCCGGCTGCAGACCTGGTCAAGGAAGAAGCGGTCGTGGGAGACGAGGATTACCGAATAGGGGTAGGCCTGCAGGTACCCCTCCAGCCAGTTGCGGGCCTCGATGTCCAGGTGGTTGGTCGGTTCGTCCAGGAGGAGCACGTTCGGCTTCATCAGGAGCAGGCGGGCGAGGGCGATCCGCATCTGCCAGCCGCCGGAAAACTCGCCGCAGTCCCGTTCCCAGTCGGTGGGGAGAAAGCCGAGACCGGTCAGGACGTTCCCCACCTCCGCCTCCATGGTGTACCCCCCCTTGAGGCGGAACTCCTCCTGGAGGTGGCCGAGCCGTTCCAGCATCCCCGGGTGGGACGGGTCGTCATGGGGGACCACTCCGAGCCGGGCGGTAAGGTCCTCCATTTCCCGTGCCATTTTCTGCAACTCAGCGAGGGCCGACATGGTTTCGGCGAAGAGGGTCCGCCCCCGGGTGACGATGCCGTCCTGGGGGAGGTAGCCGACGGTTCCTCCCCGTGCAAGCTGGATGGAGCCGTCGGTCGGTTCCACCTGGCCGGCGATGATCCGCATGAGGGTGGATTTGCCGGCGCCGTTTTCGCCGACGAGGCCGACCCGCTCCCCCTTCTTCAGGTGCCAGCCGATATCGGTAAAGAGCGGTTTGCCCGCGAAATCCTTGGAGAGGTGGTGGAGGTGAAGCATGGGGTTCCTTCTTCAAGCGAAAGCCGAATGGAACGCGGAAAGGGCAGAAAATGTCGATAACGGCTGATTAACAAATAACGTCAATAGGCTTTATCGTATCCGCCGGTCAGGTGTACCATTACGTGTCGGGTCTTGTCCGCTGTTATCGTATTGGTCTGCGTCCTCTTCGGATTAAAGTCCAACGACCTGCAAATCCGCCGTGATCCGTCTATTTCCGGTTGCACCGTGTTCCATTCAGTTTTAGTCGGCGGAGCCCATTGTAGGGGGTGGGAGACATGTTTGTCAAACGGTTGCTGGGGTTGAGGGGTGCCAGAAGTGAGTTTTTTCTTAGTGCGGTGAATAAACTCTGCTATACTCTCAAAGTTTAAAGTGCCGCAGGTTTCCCCGTCCGGGTTGAGGCCGTAGCATGGCGCGCTGACGAGAATTCCGCCGCGCGGGAAGCTTCCCGCTGCCGGCCGACAACCATTGCGGTCGCCGGGCAAAAGCCCTGGCGCCGCCACGAAAGGATGTACATGTCGAAAAAAATGCTGATCAACGCGATGCACCCGGAGGAAGCACGGGTGGCCATCGTCCAGGACGGCCACCTGGTCGAGCTGGATATCGAGATCGAGGGGAGCGAGCAGACCCGGGGCAACGTTTACAAGGGGGTGGTGGTCCGGGTGGAGCCCGGCCTCCAGGCCGCCTTCGTGGATATCGGTCTGAAGAAGCTCGGCTTTCTCCAGATGGGGGAGCTCCATCCCGATTTCTGGCAATGGCGCGACGACGTCCCGGCGGAGAACCGCAACCGCCGGCCCCGCATCCAGGAGGTGCTGCGGCGCGGCCAGGAGCTCATCGTCCAGGTGGAGAAGGGGGAGCGGGACATGAAGGGGGCGGCCCTGACCACCTATCTCTCCTTTCCCGGGCGCTACATGGTGCTCATGCCGGGTAGCGACTCTGCCGGCGTCTCCCGCAAGGTGGAGAGCGAGTCCGACCGGAAAAAACTGAAGGAGATGGCTGCGGAGCTCACCATCCCCGACGGGGTCGGTTACATCATGCGGACCGAAGCGCTGGGCAAAACGAAGACGGACCTCAAGAAAGACATCCAGTCGCTTCTCAAGCTCCACAAGGATATCCTCGCCAAGGCGAAAAAGGCCAAGGCGCCGGCCCTGATCTACCAGGAGTCGAACCTGGTGATCCGGACCATCCGCGACTATTTCACCGCCGAAATCGACGAGGTGCTGGTGGACAACGCCGAGGTCTATACCCAGGCGCGGGAGTTCTTCAAGGCGACCATGCCGAAGTTTGAGAATCTCGTCAAGCTCCACCAGGAGAAACGCCCCATCTTCTCACGCTACCAGCTGGAAGAGCAGATCGACCAGATCTACGAGAAGAAGGTGCCGCTCAAATCGGGGGGCTCCCTCGTCATCGAGCCGACTGAGGCGCTCGTCTCCATCGACGTCAACTCAGGGAAGTCCACGGGGGAAAAGGGGGTGGAAGACACCGCCTTCAAGACCAACCTGGAGGCTGCGGAAGAGGTGGCCCGCCAGCTTAGGCTTCGTGACCTGGGGGGGTTGATCGTCATCGATTTCATCGACATGCGTGACAAGAAGCACATGTCGGAGGTGGAGAAGACCCTCAAGAACGCCCTGAAGGCGGACAAGGCCCGGGTTACCGTGGGGAGGATATCCCAGTTCGGCATGCTCGAAATGTCCCGCCAGCGGATCAAGCAGACCCTTGAGCAGGCGAGCTACCTGGAATGCCCCCATTGCGGCGGCCGCGGCAAAGTCAAGTCGGTGGAGAACATGGCCCTTTCCTTCCTGCGCAAGGTTCACGCCGCAGCAGCCAAGGGGACCGGCGCCGAAGTCCGGGGCGGCCTTCCCCTTGAGGTGGCCTACTATCTCCTCAACCGGAAGAAGCGGGAGCTTGCCCAGGTCGAGACCGATTACGACATCGAGGTGACCATCAAGGGGAAACCCACGTTCCTCATGAATCAGCTGGAGCTTGAAGTCATCAAGCGGGAAAAGCCGGCGGTGGCGGAGGGACAGTCAGAACCGGTCGCCGCCAGGACCCCCGTCAAGGCTGCTGCTGGTGTGGAAATCGCGGCGGGCGAAGGTGCTGTGACGGAGGATGGCAAGGGGAAGAAAAAGCGCCGCCGCCGGAAGAAGGGGCGGGGCGAAGGGGCGGAAGCGCCGGCAGGAGAACTGCCGCCGAAGGAAATTACCTCCGAGGAGCCGCCGGTTACCAGTGAGGCGCCGACTGTCGCTGAGGCTCCAGACGAAGCCGCGTCTGCCGAAGAGGGGCACGGCGATGAGGCCAAAAAGAAACGGCGTCGCCGGCGCCGGCGCGGTAAGGGACATGGCGCTGAAGCTGGTGCAGAAGAAACGGCAGCTGTCGGGGAATCGGCTGAAACCCTTCCTGCGGCTGTCGCTGAGGAGCCGGTTACTGGTGACGTCGAGGAAGAGCACGGCGACGAGCAGAAGAAGAAACGGCGCCGGCGTCGGCGGCGTGGCGGCAAGAAGACGGAAGAGCTGGCCGTGTCCGGTAGCGACCTTCCTTCGTCAGCTGTCGGTAGCGAACCGGAGGCTCCCGTTCCGTCGGCATCGCCGGCGGAGACCGTCGAGAAGAAACCGGCCAGGCCTCGCGCTCCCCGGAAGAAGAAGGAACCTGCCGTTTCCCCGGCGGAAGTAGTCGAGACTCCGGCAGCGGAAAAGCCTGTCGCCATTCCTAAACCGCGCAGCCGCGCAAAAAAGGCGGTCGCCGCTGAAGACGCTCCCGTGGCAGTTGTCGAGCAGGCGGGTGAACCGGCTGCCAAGCCGAAAGCAAAACGGGCACCCCGCAAGAAGAAAGAAGAACCTGCCGGGGAGTAGCAGGTGGGGAGAAGCATGAACGGCATCGGGAGGAGATCACCCCTCCCTGCATAAACGTCTGGCAGTCGCAAGCTGATCGGCGACAGCGGGAGATGCGATGGAGATGGTCTGCTACATAGCCCTGTTCGGCGCTCTGGGGTGCGCGACCCGCTATTTCCTGTCGGGGTGGGTCTACCGCCTCTGCGGCCCGTCCTTTCCCGCCGGGACCCTGGCGGTCAATATCGTCGGGGCGTTCTGCATCGGCCTCATCATGGAGTTCAGCCTCCGCAGCACCCTCATTTCACCACCACTTCGCATCGGCCTCACCGTCGGGTTTCTCGGCGGCCTCACCACCTTTTCCACCTTCAGCTACGAGACGTTCCGGCTCCTGGAGGACGGCGAATTCGTCATCGCCGCCGCCAACGTGCTGGCGAGCGTCCTGCTCTGTCTTGTGTTCACCTGGCTCGGGATAACGACCGCCCGGGCGCTGTGACATCCGGAGGGATTCCATGACCAAAATCAGCGGAGAGATGGTACTGATGCGGATCTTCATCGGCGAAAGCGACAAGTGCGGCCGGCTTCCCCTCTACGAGGCCCTGGTGGAACTGTTTCGCAAGGAAGGGTTTGCCGGCGCAACGGTGCTGCGGGGGGTGGCCGGATTCGGCGCCCACAGCGTCTACCACACGGACAAACTGCTTCGCCTCTCCACCGACCTGCCGGTGGTCATCGAGGTGGTTGACCGGCAGGAGCGGTTCGACGACATCATGCCCCGGATCGATGCCATGATGCAGGGGGGGATGATTACCCTGGAAAAGGCGACGGTCATCCGCTATACCCACCAGCATGAAAAGTAGGTGCGGTGATGATTGTCACAGGGAAGTGATTGATTTTGCGAGGCTATGAACGCAGGGGTTGACATTTTCCGGTTTTTGGCGATAATGCCGAGTCATTACATACTGTTGCAGCGATAGACGATAATACTAAACCATCCGCGAGGGTGGGGCGGAAAGCCTAACGGATCTCCTTGAGACAGCCGGGTTACCGAAATATCCCCGATATTTCTGGCCCGGCTTTTTTGTTGGCACGATGCGAGATGAATCGGCATCGATAACGATGGGGAATACTCCTCAAAAGGATGCGACCATGAATCTGACCATTAAAACAATCGGCAATAAACTGAATGATCTCTTCAACACCCCCAAACATTGCAGCACGCGCATGATCAGCGAAGGTCTGTTTGAGTGCAGGGTAAAAAAACCACGACCGCACTACTGTGAATATTCCTTGTCATTCGGCAACGGGTTTGTCTGCAAACACGAAGACCGCATGAAGTTTACCGGCAACCAGAAATAATCACCTCGTCCCATCAGCGCCCACGCCGTCAGTTCGGCTACGGTATGCTGGAACTTCCGTCGGGTCTCCCGAATCACGAAGGGGACGTCCCGGGGTTCCCCGACCATCCGGAAGTGGGGGGCCAGCGCTTCCTTCAGCCCGTCCAGGGTCCAGACCGGCTCGCCGGCATCCCGGTAGCCACCCAGCCACTCCTCCTTCTTGGTAAACTCCTCCGACCAGGTGTAGGGAGAAGTGATCACCAGCAGGCCGCCGGGATTCATCCGCTCGTGGATGGTGGAGAGGAATGTGCGCGGTGCGTAGAGCCGGTCGATGGTCCAGGATTTCAGCGCGCTTCTGGTCCGGCTCCCCTGCGTTCAGGATGACGGTGCGGGCTCTTTTCAGCTCCATGGATTCACTCTCCCGATGGTTGGTGAGGGAAGAGTATACCATAGAGTCGGCCGGTGCTGGGGAGCCTTGAGTCAATAACAACGGGGCGACCACCAGGCACCTCGACCCGGATACTCACCAGCACCTTGCTTTTACGCCATGTTGCAATCACCCGCAGGCTCACCGAGGTTGCCCGCCGCTTCTGACAGGCTTTTGCCGGCCTTGCGACATTGAAAAGCCCCTGCCAATCTCGCCTTGTAACATCCACCCGCTCTGGTATAATCTCCTCTGTCCGTTTTCATTCGACCTCCTTCGCGGCTCAGGACAGTGCAAACAGGAGCGTGGCGGCATGAGCTTCATCGACAACATCAGCCCCGAATGGCTTGAGGCCCAGTACCTGCGCTGGCAGGAGAACCCCGACGACGTAAGTGCCGAGTGGCGGGCCTTTTTCGGCGGCTTCGACCTGGGAGCTGCTGCACTCCCCGTGGCTGCCGGCGGGGAATGTCTCGATCCCGCCATGGCGCGCAAGCAGTCCGGTGTCCAGTCCCTCATCTACCGCTACCGGGACATCGGCCACCTCCTCGCCTGCACGGACCCCCTCTCTCCGTGCAGGATCGACCACCCCCTCCTTTCCCTCTCCGCTTTCGATCTGGACGAATCGGACCTGGACACCACCTTCTACGTCAGGAGGTTCAAGCCGGTTCGCGCTGCCGGCTCCGATGAAACGGCTGATCCCTATGCCGCCACCCTGCGTGAGATCCTGTCGGTCATGCGGGAGACCTACTGCCGCTCCATCGGTGCCGAGTTCATGCACATCCAGGACCCGGCCGAACGCCAGTGGTTCATGGACCGGATGGAGCCGGTGCGCAACCGGCCGAACCTCACCTTGGACGAGCGGCTGGCAATCCTCGGCAAGCTCCAGGAGGCGGCCCTGTTCGAGGGATTCCTCAACCGGAAGTTCATGGGGCAGACCCGCTTTTCCCTGGAGGGGGGGGAGACCCTCATTCCTGTGCTCGACGCTGTGGTCGCCCATGCCGCCCGGCTGGGGGTGACCGACCTGATCGTCGGCATGCCCCACCGCGGGCGACTCAGCGTGCTTGCCACCATTTTCCGCAAGCCCCTTGCCGCCATCTTTGCCGAGTTTGCCGACAACCTGGAGCACAACCAGGTGGGTGAGGGGGATGTGAAGTACCACAAGGGGTTCTCTATTGATGTTCAGACCCCGGAGGGGAAGATGATTCATCTTGCCCTGGCGGCCAATCCCAGCCACCTGGAGGCGATCGACCCGGTGGTGGAAGGGAAATGCCGGGCGCGCCAGGACCGTTACGATGATGGCCGGGGGGAGAAGGTCCTTCCGCTCCTCATTCATGGCGATGCCGCCTTCGCCGGCCAGGGAATGGTGACCGAGACCCTCAACCTGTCCCAGTTGCCGGGGTACCGTACCGGCGGTACCCTGCATATCGTCCTCAACAACCAGATCGGCTTCACCACCCCCCCGGAAGCGGCACGGTCCAGCTTTTACTCCACAGACGCCGCCAAGATGATCATGGCCCCCATTCTCCATGTCCATGGCGAGGACCCGGAAGCGGCGGTCCATGCCGTCAGGCTTGCCCTCGACTACCGGCAGGCCTTCGGCCGGGACGTGGTGGTGGAGATCATCTGCTACCGGCGGTATGGTCACAACGAGGGGGACGAGCCCTATTTCACCCAGCCTCTCATGTACGGGAAGATCAAGGACCGTCCTTCGGTGCATTTCCTCTATGCCGATTCCCTGCGGGAGGCGGGGGTGACGGAGGAGCGGATAACGGTGCCGGCCGCCGCCTATACCGCCCGCCTGGAACAGGCGCTTGAAGAGCGTGCCGATGGTGAATCTCCCGGTTTTCAGGGGGAGTGGCGCGGGGTTCAGCGGGCATACTCCCCTGCCAAGGTGGCGACCGGCGTGGCACGGGAGGCCCTGGTGGAAGTGGCCGAGGTTATGTCCGCCATTCCCGCCGGTTTCACCCCCCACGCCAAGGTGGCTGCGCTGCTCAAGCGGCGGCGGGATACGGTGACGAACGGGGAAGGGATCGACTGGGGGACCGGCGAGAGCCTGGCCTTCGCGAGCCTTCTCCGGGAGGGGCATTCAATAAGGCTTTCCGGCCAGGATGTCCGGCGCGGTACCTTCAGCAGCCGTCACAGCGTCCTCATCGACATGGGGAGCGAAGACACTTGGATTCCCCTTTCGGCCGCGGCCACCCAGGGGGCGAAGTTCATGGCCTTCGACAGCATGCTGTCGGAGAACGCGGTGCTCGGCTTCGAGTACGGCTATTCCCTGGAAACCCCCGCCGGCCTTACCATCTGGGAGGCCCAGTACGGGGACTTCGCCAACGGCGCCCAGGTGATCATCGACCAGTTCATCGCCAGCGGCGAGACCAAGTGGGACCGGGTGAGCGGCCTCGTCATGCTTCTTCCCCATGGTTACGAGGGGCAGGGGGCGGAGCATTCCAGTGCCCGCATCGAGCGCTTTCTCCAGCTCTGCGGCGGTGCCAACCTGCAGGTTGCCTATCCTTCAACTCCCGCCCAGTATTTTCACCTGCTGCGCAGGCAGCTCCTGCAGCCGTTCCGCAAACCGCTTGTCGTCTTCACCCCCAAGAGTCTCCTCCGCCATCCCCTCTGCGTCTCCCGTCTGGAGGAGTTCACGGAGGGATGGTTCCGGGAGGTCATTCCCGGACCCGCCCCCCCCGACCGTGTCACAACGGTGCTTTTCTGTGCCGGCAAGATATACTACGAACTGCTGGAGCGGAAAAAAAGCGATGGTCGGGAGGATGTTGCACTGGTTCGCATCGAGCAGCTCTATCCCCTTCGCACCGATCTTCTCCGGGAGAGCCTTGCCTCCTTCCATGGGGCCGCAGGGTTTCGCTGGGTCCAGGAAGAGCCCCGCAACATGGGTGCATGGCAATTCATCCGCTCTTCCCTCGCGGACATTACCGGCACGGAGCCGATGTATATCGGCCGGCCCGAAGCTGCAGCACCGGCGGTCGGCTCCCACCGGCAGCATATGGAGGAGCAGGAGAGGCTCATCTCGGCGGCATTTCAGGTGTGAAAATCTGATCTGACAGGGATTTTCAGGATAATCAGGATAACGGCAAAATCTGTAACCCCCCTGCTTCGCTCCGCTCGCTTCCCCCCTTAGACAAGGGGGGACTGAGGGGGGTTATGAGCAGCTGGATTGATCAGAGATTTTTACAAAAGGCTCAGGAGTTTCCCATGGAAATAAAAGTCCCCGCTGTGGGGGAATCGGTTACCGAGGCGTTGATTGCCAAATGGCACAAGAAGGACGGAGAGCGGGTGGAGAAGGACGAACCGCTCTGCGAGATCGAGACCGACAAGATCACCATGGAGATCAACGCCGAGGCGGCCGGTGCACTGTTCATTACCGTTCCGGAAGGGACGACGGTCGCCGTAGGGACGGTCATCGGCGTCATAAAGGAGGGGACGGTGCCGAAGGAGGCACCCACGCCGCTGCGCCGGGAAACGCCTTCCCCTTCTCCCGCTGGTTCGATTCCTCCCTTCTCTCCTGCCGTACGCAAGATGGTGCAGGAAAAGGGGCTCAGGCCGGATGAACTGCACGGGACCGGCCGAGGGGGGAGGGTAACGGTGGACGACCTGCTGAATACGGGGACCGGGAACCAGGGGCCAGGGCTCAGGGACCAGGAACCAGGGTCCGGTGAAAAACCGGTTTCGCCTGTCACTCAGCCGATCCTGCCGGGGTTTTCACGCCCCGGTCCTTCAGGCCCGCAGTCTGGGCCCCGGTCCCCGGCCTCTACCGAAGCTCCCCCATCCCCGGTCCCCGGTTCCCGGTCTCCGATTTCAGAAGACCGGGTTACCCGCACCCCCATGACCCCCATCAGGCGGCGCATTGCCGAACGGCTCCTGGCGGCCCGGCAGCAGACCGCCATGCTCACCACCTTCAACGAGGCGGACATGGGGGCTATCATCGAACTGCGGAAGAAGCACAACGAGCATTTCCAGAAAAAATTCGGCGTGAAGCTCGGCTACATGTCGTTCTTCGTCAAAGCGTGCCTGGAGGCGCTCAAGGAGTTTCCGATGGTCAACTCCCGCATCGACGGCAGTGACATCGTCACCCCTCATTTTCATGACATCGGTATCGCGGTGAGCGGCGAAAAGGGGCTCGTGGTGCCGGTGCTGCGGGATGCCGACCGGCTCCATTTCGCCGATATCGAAAAGGGGATCGCCGCCTATGCCGAGAAGGTCCGGACCAACCGGCTGGAACTGGCCGACCTGGAGGGGGGGACCTTCACCATCAGCAACGGCGGAATCTATGGCTCCCTCCTTTCCACCCCCATCATCAATCCTCCCCAGAGCGGCGTGCTCGGGATGCATGCGGTCCAGGACCGGCCGGTGGCGCGGAACGGCACGGTGGTGATCCGCCCCATGATGTACCTTGCCCTCTCTTACGATCACCGGATCATCGACGGCCGGGAGGCGGTGGGATTCCTGAAGAAGGTGAAGGAGTACGTGGAAGAGCCGGAAGAGATGCTGCTGGAGGGGTAGGAGAGTTCATGGGGAAATGGTACCGGTTACTGCTGGTCGCAGTTGGTGCGGCGACGATGCTGGCGATGGTGTCGCCGGTTTCGGCGGACGATTTTGCCGGCCGGTCGGCGTACCGGCAGGGGAACTACGAGCTGGCCCGGACGGAATTCGGGAAAGACGCGACGTCGGTTTCCCTGTTTTTCCTGGCGCTCATGGAACTCCGTGGCGAAGGGGGACGACCGGACCTTTCCCGGGGGATGGAACTCCTCCGCGAGTCCGCCGAACAGAACTATTTTGCCGCCCAGTACCTGCTGGGAACCCGTTATCTCTATGGGGCGGGAATGCCTGCCGACCGGGTGCGGGCAAAAAAACTGCTTGCTGCGGCGGCGGCACAGCGTGACTACCGGGCGATTGCCCTGCTGGAAATCCTTGGCCGGGGGAGCCGCGGCGAAAAGCAGGATATGAAAGGGGTCGTGGAGGCCGTGCGCAAGGCGGCCAGTCGGGGAAATGCCGCTGCCAGGAATACCTTCGGGTTCATGTATCTCATCGGTGATGGAGTGCCGAAGGATGCAGGCCAGGAGATTCGCTGGTACCGGGCTGCGGCGGCAGGGGGGGACTCGCGCGCAAGTTTCATGCTTTCCCTCATGTATTTCCACGGTGACGGCGTGCCGCGGAACCTGGGAGAGGCGGCGCGCCTCATGCGGATTGCTGCGGAGCGGGGCGGGGCTCGGTCCGAGTTCTTCCTTGGAACCTTCTATTACCACGGTACCGGAATCCCCCAGGACAAGGCGCAGGCGGCTTTCTGGATCGGAAAGGCGGCGGGGAAGGGGTATGGTGAAGCCCAGTACGCCTATGGCATGATGCTTCTCGCCGGTGACGGGGTTCCGGTCGACAAGACCGGAGCGGTGGACTGGCTCGTGAAGGCTGCCAAGCAGGGGAACACGGGAGCCCAGGCGGTGCTTCGTGAACTTGTGGCCCTGCGGACCGCGCCGGTGGGAGTGCCCGCGTTGGACCTGAGTGTGCCTCGCGGCGGGAACGGGGCGTATGACACGGCCATCGGCGGTCCGTACCTTCAGGGGAAAGGGGTCGTGCTGGACCAGGGGGATTACAGTCTCAAGTTTTCCCTTCCCGATCTTACCGATGCCTATGCCCCCCCTCCCGCCCCCGGCGCTCCCCTCGATCTGAAGTCCCGGCTCCAGGGGGGTAAGTTCGAAATCATCTTCCCGACGGGGAAATGACGAGCCCGATCCCGACCTTGGGTACATGATTCAACGAGCACTACATTCAAGGAGGTTCTGACGCAATGTCCGAACAAGTATACGACCTGATCGTTATCGGTGGTGGGCCGGGGGGGTATGTGGCCGCCATCCGTGCCGCCCAGCTGGGGATGGGAGTGGTGGTGGTGGAGCGGCGGGAGCGGCTGGGAGGGGTCTGCCTCAACGAGGGGTGCATCCCGAGCAAGGCGCTCCTGGATTCGTCGGAGCTGTTTGCCCTGGCGCGGGACAGGTTTGCCGGCCATGGCATCGGTATCTCCCCGCCGACACTCGACCTCCCCAGGATGCTTGCCCGCAAGGACGAGGTGGTGGCCAAGCTGACGGACGGGATCGCCTTCCTGTTCAAGAAGAACAAGATTGCCCTCTTTACCGGCACCGCCAGGCTGGCAGGGACGGGTGGCGATGGGCACCGGGTTGAAGTAGATCCCCGGCGTGACCCGGGACCCGAATCCCGGGACCAGGAAAAGCAGATACTTATCGGCAAAAGGGTCCTGCTTGCCACGGGGAGTGCCCCGGCCGAGCTCCCCGGGCTTCCCTTCGACGGCGGGCTGGTGGTCAGTTCCCGGGAGGCACTTGCCTTCGACCGGGTGCCGGAACACCTTTTGGTCGTGGGGGGAGGATACATCGGCCTGGAGCTTGGTTCGGTCTGGCGCCGCCTGGGGGCCAAGGTAACGGTGGTGGAGGTGCTTCCCAAGGTCCTGCCCACCATGGACCGGCAGGTGGCCGACACCCTGGTCCGTTCCCTGAAGAAGCAGGGAATCTCTTTCCGCCTGGAGACCCGGGTGATTGAGGTGGAGCGCCGCGGCGGCAAAGGGGTTGTGACCCTGAAGAGCGGCGAGGTCGCCGAGCAGCTTGAATGCGACCGGTTGCTGGTGGCGGCGGGACGGCATCCCCTCACTGCCGGTCTGGGCGTGGAGGAGGCGGGGGTGACCCTGGAGTCGGGGAGAATCGGGGTGAACGGTGACTACGAAACCTCCGTGCCGGGTATTTTCGCCATCGGCGACCTCATACACGGGCCGATGCTGGCGCACAAGGCGATGGAAGAAGGGGTTGTGTTCGCCGAGCGCCAGGCGGGGCAGGCCTCCCAGGTTGACTACGAATTCATCCCCGGTATCATTTACACTTGGCCGGAAGTGGCATCGGTGGGGAAGACCGAGGAGGAGCTCAACCGGGACGCCGTCCCCTACGCGACGGGACGCTTCCCCTTCTCGGCCAATGGCCGTGCCCGCTGCATGGACGAAACGGAGGGATTCGTCAAGATACTTGCCCACCAGTCCACCGGGCGGGTGCTCGGGGTGCACGTCATCGGCCCCCGGGCTTCGGACATGATCGCGGAGGCGGTAACGGTCATGACCTACGGCGGGAGCGCCCAGGATGTGGCCATGACCTTCCATGCCCATCCGACCCTGTCGGAGGCGATGAAGGAGGCGGCGCTGGATGTTGACAAGGCTGCGATACATGCGTAGGAACGGCCGCTTTTAAATCAGTCGTTCCGGAGGGAAAAACAATGAGTCCCAAAAACCTCGCAACGAAGATACTGGAAGCCCACCTGGTGAAGGGGAAACTGGTCCCGGGCACGGAAATAGCCATCAGGGTTGACCACACCCTGCTGCAGGATGCCACGGGGACCATGGCGATGCTGGAGTTCATCGCCATGGGGGTGCCGCGGGTGAAGGTGGAACTGGCGGCCCAGTACATCGACCACAACCTGCTGCAGACCGACAGCAAGAATGCGGACGACCACGTCTTCCTCATGACCGCCGCCCAGAAGTTCGGCATCCACCTCTCCAAACCGGGGAACGGCGTCTCCCACCAGGTTCACCTTGAGCGCTTCGGCGTGCCGGGCCGGGTGATGCTCGGTGCCGATTCCCATACCCCCACCGCTGCAGGTCTTTCCATGCTCGCCATCGGTGCCGGCGGTCTGGACGTGGCGCTGGCCATGGCGGGGCATCCGTTCAACCTTCCCTGTCCGCGCATCATGGGGGTGAAGCTGACCGGCCAGCTACCTCCCTGGGTCTCCGGCAAGGACGTGATCCTGGAGATGCTCCGCCGCCATACGGTGAAGGGGGGGGTGGGGAAGATCATCGAATACTACGGTCCCGGTGTGGCGACCCTCTCGGTGACGGACCGGGGGACCATCGGCAACATGGGGGCTGAGCTGGGGGCGACCACGTCGGTTTTCCCGTCGGACCATCGGACCCGGGAGTTCCTGGAATCCCAGGGGC
This sequence comes from Geomobilimonas luticola, assembly GCF_018476905.1. GTDB lineage: Bacteria > Desulfobacterota > Desulfuromonadia > Geobacterales > Geobacteraceae > Geomobilimonas > Geomobilimonas luticola. The sequence continues at coordinate 45,900 of NZ_JAHCVK010000003.1, read as the reverse complement.
GGGGTGACGCGTGGGTGGAAATGGCTGCCGATCCCGGCTGCAGCTACGACGAGTACGACGAGATCGACCTGTCCCAGGTGGAGCCTCTCATCGCCTGCCCGTCGTCGCCGGACAACGTGGTGCGGGTGAAAGACGTGGAAGGGGTCAGAGTCGACCAGGTAATCGTCGGAAGCTCGGTCAACTCCTCCTTCCGGGACCTCATGACCGTCTGCCGCATCCTGGACGGCCGGCGGGTGGCGCCCCATGTCTCCTTCAACATCAATCCCGGCAGCCGCCAGGTGCTGGAGAACGTGGCGGCCCAGGGTGGCTTCATGTCCCTTCTCCTGTCGGGGGCCCAGGTCCATCAGCCGGGGTGTCTCGGCTGCATCGGCATGGGGCAGGCGCCGGGGACCAATCAGGTGTCTCTGCGTACCTTCCCCCGCAATTTCCCGGGGAGAAGCGGCACCAAGAACGACAAGGTCTACCTCTGCTCACCGGAAACCGCCGCTGCCGCCGGCATCTACGGGGTCATCACCGACCCGCGCAAGCTGGGGGAACTTATGGAATGGCCGGCTGTCCAGAATCCGGATACCTACGTGGTGGATGACTCCAGCATCATCTACCCCCTGGCCGACCCGAGTGGGGTCGAGATCGTCACCGGGCCGAACATCGTCCCGTTCCCCGACTTTGAGGCACTTCCCGCCGAACTGACGGCGGAGGTTATCATCAAGGTGGGGGACAATATCTCCACCGATACCATCATGCCGGCGGGGAACAAGGTTCTCCCCTTCCGGAGCAATATCCCCGCCATCAGCCAGTTCGTCTTCGAGCAGCTCGACCCGGAATTCCCCGGTCGGGCGAAAGAGAAGGGGAACGGCGTGGTGGTCGGCGGCGAGAATTACGGCCAGGGGTCGTCCCGCGAACATGCCGCACTGGCTCCCCGGTATCTCGGCATCCGCGCCAAACTGGCCAAGAGTTTCGCCCGCATCCACAAGGCGAATCTGATCAATTTCGGCATCCTCCCCCTCGCATTCAAGAACCCGGCGGATTACGACACCCTTGCCCAGGGGGACAGGCTCACCTTCAGGAACCTGCGGGGCCTGGTCGCCGACGGGGCAACGGAGATACCGGTACAGGTAAACGGGAGGGAGATTCTGACCATTCTGGATGTATCCGAGCGTGAACGGCAGGAGATTCTTGCCGGGGGAACGCTCAACCTTGTGAGGAATCATGACTGACCAAGACCGCATATGGCCGGCAATGGGCCAGCACCTGATCGGCGCCCTGCTCCTGGCGGTACTCGTGTACCTGGACAGGGAAGTGGCGGATCTCCCCTTCGTGATGTTCTATCTGGTACCGGTGGTCTGGGAAAGCTGGTATTACGGGAGGCGGGCCGGCATTGCGGTGGCATGTCTCTGTGTCCTGCTCTGGGTGGGCGCCAACCATCCCGAAATCTCCGGCAGGGGGAATCTGTTCCTTGTCTGGAGCGTCATGGAGAAGCTGGTTCTTTTCGTTCTGACGAGCGTGCTTATTTCCATGTTCAGGAGCAACAGGGACCGGATTCGAGATCTGGCGCGGCTCGACTTCCTGACCAAGGCGTACAACAAGCGCTATTTCTGCGAGCTGGCCGAACGGGAGATCTACCGGTTCCAGCGGTACAACCGTCCCTTCAGTCTCGCCTATATCGACACCGACAACCTGAAGACGATCAATGACACCTATGGCCACCACGAAGGAGACCAGCTGCTGGTACTCATTGCCCGTACCATGCAGGCTGCCGTCAGGAAGACGGACATTGTTACCCGGGTCGGGGGTGACGAATTTGTCATTCTTCTGGCTGAGAACAATTACACCCAGGCGAGCGTAGCAATCGCCAAGGTCAAGTCGCAACTGGACGCCGTCATGGGGGCCCATCGTTACGGGGTTACGTTCAGCATCGGTTTGGTGAGTTTTCTCGACCCCCCCGCCTCCGTCGACCAGATGCTTCGATTGAGCGACAGCCTCATGTACCGGGTCAAGGCGAGCGGCAAGAACGCCATCTGTCATGAAAAGTTCGGCCTGGAACTGACCGGCGACTACGAAGACGTCACCGCGAAGGGAATCGAGCGCAGGGGTGCAACCAATGAAAGAGATGAGTCTCCGGGCGATTTTGCCCGACCATGAGCTGGTCAGGATGTACGAGCAGATGGTGCTTTGCCGGGAGTTCGAGGAATCGTGCGCCGAGCAGTACACCAAAGGGCACATCACCGGTTTCCTCCATCTCTACAGCGGCCAGGAGGCGGTGGCGGTAGGCTCAACCCATGCCCTCCGCAAGGACGACTACATCCTCTCCGCCTACCGGGAGCACGCCCAGGCCATCGTCCGGGGGGCCGAACCGCGGCGGGTCATGGCCGAGCTGTTCGGCAAAGCCACCGGCATCTGCAAGGGGAAAGGGGGCTCCATGCACCTCTTCGACCCCGACCTCGCCTTCATGGGGGGGTACGCCATCGTCGGCGGCCAGTTCCCCATAGCCGTCGGGCTTGCCTTCGCCTCCAAGTTCCGAAAGGAAGGGCGGGTCGCCGCCTGTTTCTTCGGCGACGGGGCGGTGAACCAGGGGACCTTCCACGAGTCCCTCAACTGGGCCAGGCTCTGGGAGTTGCCGGTGCTCTTTGTCTGCGAGAACAACGCCTACGGCATCGGTACCTCCGTGGAGCGGGCGTCGGCCCTGGCGGACATCCACAAGCGGACCTGCGGCTACGACATCCCGTCGGTCCGGGTGGATGGCATGGACGTCATGGCGATCCATGATGCGGTGAAATGGGGTGCCGAGTGGGTCCGGCAGCAGAACCGCCCCTACCTCATCGAGGCGCTCACCTACCGGTTCCGCGGCCACTCCATGGCCGATCCCGGGAAGTACCGCTCAGCCGCCGAGGTGGAGCTCTGGAAGGCCCGGGACCCTCTCCCCGCCTTTGCCATTCGCCTCATCGAAGAAGGGATCGTCACCCAGGCCGAACTGGGTGCCATCAAACAGGAAGCAATCGCCATCGTGCAGGAGGCGGTTACCTTTGCCGAGGAGTCGCCGTGGCCGGAGGATGGGGCGGTCTGGGAGGATATCTATGTCTGAAATGACCTACCGTGATGCTCTTAACCTTGCCCTGAAGGAGGAGATGCGCCGTGATCCGTCCATTGTCGTCTGGGGGGAGGACGTGGCGCTGTACGAGGGATCGTTCAAGGTGACCCGGGGGCTGCTGGCAGAGTTCGGCGAGGAGCGGGTTCTGGATACCCCCATCTCGGAGAACACCATCGTCGGCGTGGCGGTCGGCGCCGCCATGGGGGGGCTGCGCCCCATAGCGGAACTGATGACGGTGAACTTCGCCCTGCTCGCCATGGACCAGATCATCGATCACATGACCAAGATCCGTTACATGTTCGGCGGCCAGGTGAACCTCCCCATGGTGATCCGTGCCCCCGGTGGCGGCGGGAGCCAGCTGGCGGCCCAGCACTCCCAGTCCCTGGAGACCTTCTTCATGCATGCACCGGGGATGCACGTGGCCTATCCCGCCACCCCCGCCGATGCCAAGGGGCTCTTGAAGAGCGCCATCCGCGACAACAACCCGGTCATGTTCCTTGAGCACGAACTCCTCTACAATAGCAAGGGGGATGTTCCCGACGATCCGGAGTTCCTGGTCCCCTTCGGAAAATGCGACGTGAAGCGGGAAGGGACGGACATCACCGTCGTCGCCTACGCGCGGATGACGGTGCTTGCTCTCCAGGCGGCGGAGGAGCTGGCGAAGGAGGGGATTGCCTGCGAGGTGGTGGACCTCCGAACCCTGTCGCCGCTGGATGCGGATACCTTCGTGGCGTCGGTGAAAAAGACCGGCCGGGCGGTGGTGGTGGAGGAGTGCTGGAAAACCTGCGGCCTGGGGGCTGAGATCGCTACCCGCATCTACGACGGCTGTTTCGATTCCCTCCGGGCGCCGGTCCGGCGGGTGTCGGGACTGGATGTCCCCATGCCCTACTCGCGGCAGCTGGAAAAACTCTGCATCCCCCGGGTAGAGGACATCGTCGCGGCGGTGAAGGAAACGGTGGCGGCGAAATACTGAGTGACCACCCCCTATCCCCCTCCTGACTCAGGAGGGGGTGCCCGTGAGGGGGGAGGTAGGAGTGTGTTGTCAAAATCGAATCGGTATATCTGAGGTAAACATGGCAACCGAAATCACCATGCCGAAGCTTTCCGATACCATGACCGAAGGGCGGCTCGTGGCCTGGAAGAAGTCGATAGGGGACCGGGTGGAGCGTGGCGACATCATCGCCGAGGTGGAGACCGACAAGGCGACCATGGAACTGGAGGCGTTCGCCGCCGGTGTGCTGACGGAGATACGGGTGAAGCCGGGGGAAATGGTGCCGGTTGGGACGGTGATCGGTTTGGTGGGGGAAGGGGGAGAACCGCCTGTCGCAGCGGCCGCGTCGCCGTCCGAGGCTGCACCCGTTCCGGATAACTGGCAGCCACCACCCGAATCGCCGCCGTCCGAACCTATGGCAGCAGGAGATGTGCCGGAACGGCTGCTGGAGGTCCCTCCCGATGCCGGTTCTGCCCCGGAGCATCTTCCTCCCCCCGTCGGCGATGGGGAGAAGGCATCCCCCCTGGTGCGCCGTCTGGCAAGGGAAAAGGGGGTCGATCTGCGGGAGGTGAAGGGGAGCGGGCCGGAGGGACGCATCCTCCAGGAAGATCTGGAGGGGTTCCTCGGGAAACAGGTTGAGGAAAAGGTAGAGGTTGAGAGAAAGACTCTGACACCTGAAATGTCGTCGTCGCCTGCGGGAGGAGGAAAACAGCCCCTCTCCCGGATGCGGGCTGCCATCGCCCGGACGGTGGCCGAGGCGTGGCGGACCATTCCCCACTTCACGGTGACCGTCGCCGTGGACATGGGGGAGGCGGAGGAGGTGCGCCGGGAGCTGAAGGAGGCGGGGAGCGCCGTCTCGATCAATGACCTGATCGTCAAGGCCAGTGCCCTCGCCCTGGCAAAGTTCCCCCTGGCAAACGCCTCCTGGACGGCCGACGGCATCATCTTCCACGACGGGATCAACATCGGCATCGCCGTCAGCCTTGCCGACGGGTTGCTGGTGCCGGTAATCGGCGGCTGCCAGTCGCTCACGGTCAAGGAAATCGCGTTGCGGAGCCGAGAACTGGCGGAGCGGGCACGGAGTGGCAGGATCAGCGAGCGTGAGCTGTCCGGCGGGACCTTCACCATATCCAACCTGGGTATGTACGGAGTGGAGGAGTTCATGGCGGTGATCCACCCTCCCCAGGGGGCGATCCTGGCAGTCGGGGCGATCCTGGACGAGGCGGTGGTGCGCGACGGCCAGGTGACGGCCGGGCGGAGGATGCGGGTGACCCTCTCCGCCGACCACCGGCTTCTGGATGGGGCGTACGCGGCAAAGTTTCTGGCGGAGTTGAAGCATACACTGGAAAATCCGGTGACAATGCTGATGTGAAGCAATTCTTACCACAGAGGCACAGAGACACTGAGGAAACAAAACTGAATTAACGGGGATATCCAGGATATTCGGGGAAAAAACCAAAATATTCAGGTTATAACCAAAAAGACTTTAATCCTGTCCATGCTTAAGGTTTTCTCCGTGACTCAGTGTCTCTGTGGTGAGATTTGTGAAGGTGTTATGGTTATAACTGACCTGGGTCTGATAGAGTTCGATACCGCCTATGCCCTTCAGGAACGGCTGGTCGCAGGGATAGCCACCGGCACCGAGCCGGAGTCCCTTCTTCTTCTTGAGCACCCGGCAGTCTATACCATGGGCAGCGGTGGGAGTGAGTCAAACATCCTCGACACTTCCCTGGAGGTACTGCGCATCAACCGGGGGGGGGATGTCACCTGGCACGGGCCCGGGCAACTGGTGGGGTACCCCCTCATCGATCTTGACCGGCGCGGGCGGGACCTGCACCGCTACCTCCGCTTCCTGGAGGAACTCCTTGTCCGGATCACGGCGGACTTCGGCGTTGCCGCCCGGCGGGTGCCGGGACGGACCGGTGTCTGGACAACTGGCGGAAAGATCGCCTCCATCGGTGTCGGCGTCCGCCGCTGGGTAACCATGCACGGTTTTGCCCTCAACGTGGCTCCCGATCTGACAGCGTTCGATCTGATCAACCCCTGCGGCATCGCCGCCTGTCCCGTGACGTCCCTGTCGCGGGAATGCGGCACTGAGGTCCACCTGGCAGCGGTACGGAAGGTGATTTCGGACAGGTTCGCACCGCTTCTGACAGAATGGATGCCGGAAGGAAGAACCGCCAGGAGTTCGGCGCGGGTCTGATCTTTCGGGCAGGGAGAGGCCTGTTGCGGCGGCCCGAAGCAAGGGAGTCTGCGCGATTCGATGTATTCCATTTCCCAACCGATGAAGGAGGTTACTGTGGCACGAGACGATTGCAAGGTACCGGTTGCACAACTGAGGTGGGAATGCGATCCGGCCCAGTTTGCATTTGAAACTACCGCCGACCTGAACGAACTGGAAGGGTCAATCGGCCAGGAGCGGGCCCTCAAGTCCATCGACTTCGGCCTCGACATGCGGGATGGCGGGTTCAACCTGTTCCTGGCGGGTGAGGCGGGGACCGGCCGCAGTTCCACCATCAAGAACCTCCTGAAGAAACGGGCAAGGACCGAGCAGCCCCCCCAGGACTGGTGCTACGTCTATAACTTCAGGAACCCCGACCTTCCCCAGTCTTTGGCGCTCCCTGCAGGTATGGGGAGCGAACTGGCCGCGGACATGAAGGAACTCCTGGAGAGCATCCGGAACGTCATTCCCAAAGCCCTCGACAGCAAGGAGTACGAGAGCAACAAGTCGACCATTGTCGAGGAGTACCAGGAAAAGAACGGCGAACTGTTCGGCCGGCTGGAACAGGAGGCGGAGTCCAGGGGATTTGCCCTGCAACGGACCGTCTCCGGGCTGGTGATGGTCCCCCAGAAAGAGGGGCGCAACTATACCCAGGAGGAGTACGAAGCACTGGAAAAGGGGGAACGGGACAAGATCGACGAGGCGGGAAAGGAACTGACCGAGAAACTCAACGACGTGCTCCGGCAGGTACGGGAGAACGAGAAGGCGACCAAGGAAACCCTGGCCCAGCTCGACCGTGACCTGGGGCTGGCCGCCGTCGGCCACCATATCGATCCGCTCAAGGAGAAGTATGCACCCTACGGGAAGGTTGTCTCCTACCTTGAGTCGGTGCAGGAGGACGTGCTCCTCAACCTTGAGGACTTCAAGGAGCAGCAGCCGCAGCAGTCTCCCATCCCCGGCCTCAAGCTGCCCCGCCAGGAGCCGTCCTTCGAGCGCTACCAGGTGAATGTCTTCGTCGACAACAAGGGGATGGAGGGGGCGCCGGTGGTCTTCGAGGCGAACCCCACCTACAATAACCTGTTCGGCCGGATCGAGCACGTCATGCAGATGGGGGGGATGGCTACCACCAACTTCACCCTGGTGAAACCGGGGGCGCTCCACCGGGCCAATGGGGGATACCTCATCGTCGATGCCCGTGAGGTGCTGATCAACCCCTTTGCCTGGGATGCCCTGAAACGCTGTATCCGCAGCGGCGAGATCAGGATCGAGGATGTCCTGGAGCAATACCGCTTCATGTCCATCGCCTCCCTGAAGCCGGAGCCGATCCCGCTCCAGACCAAGATCATCATGATCGGCTCCCCCTGGATCTACTATCTCCTGTTCTACATGGAGCCGGATTACCGGAAGTTTTTCAAGGTGAAGGCGGACTTCGACAGTCGCATCGCCCGGACACCGGAGATCATGCGGGATTATGCCCTGTTCGTTGCCACCCACTGCAAGAACGAAAGTCTTCTCCATTTTGACCGGAGCGGGGTCGCGGGCCTTCTGGAATACTCGGCACGGCTGGTGGAGGACCAGGAACGGCTCTCTTCCCAGTTCATGGAGATCGCCGACCTGATCCGGGAGGCGAGCTATTGGGCCGGGCAGTACCAGAGCACCGTCGTGACCCGTGAGCACGTGCGGAAGGCGATCGATGAGAAGGTCTACCGGAGCAACCGGATAGAAGAGCGGATGCAGGAGCTGTTCGATGACGGAACCATCCTGTGCGACACCGACGGAAGCGAAGTGGGGCAGATCAACGGCCTGTCGGTTCTCACCATCGGGGATTACATGTTCGGTCGGCCGTCCCGGGTCACTGCCCGCACCTATATCGGCCGGGGAGGGATGGTCAACATCGAGCGGGAGGTGAAGCTCTCCGGGCCGATTCACGACAAGGGGGTGCTCATCCTCACCGGTTATCTGGGGGGGAAGTTTGCCCACGACAAGCCCCTCTCCTTTTCCGCGTCCATCTGCTTCGAGCAGTCCTACGAAGGGGTAGAGGGGGACAGCGCCTCGTCCACCGAGCTCTATGCCCTCCTGTCGGCCCTTTCCGGTGTGCCGATCCGCCAGGGGATCGCCGTGACCGGCAGCGTCAACCAACTGGGAAAGGTGCAACCCATCGGCGGGGTGAACTACAAGATCGAGGGGTTCTACGCGGTCTGCAAGGCCAAAGGGCTTACCGGCGAGCAGGGGGTGATGATTCCGGCCAGCAACCTGCGCCATCTCATGCTCAAGGACGAGGTGCTGGAGGCGGTAAGGGAGGGGAGGTTCCACATCTGGAGCGTGGCCACCATCGACCAGGGGATTGAGATCCTGACCGGTGTTCCGGCCGGGGAATGGCAGCCAGATGGCGGTTATCCGGAGGGGAGCATCAATTTCCTGGTGGATAGACGACTGCGGGAAATGCTAGAGAGTATGAAGAAATTCACGGCATCGCCGGAAAAGGATGAGAAAAAAGAACGGTGAGTATGGTTTTTGCATTCATTAAAAATGGGCGTTTCGATTTCGATGCGGCCAGATGGTTGCCGTGATTTCTCAGGATGGAAGATGGGGAGGGGCCGCATGGCCGCGCCGAAGATTCTGCTGGTAGACGACGTCAAGCTGTTCATCGAACTGGAAAAAAGTTTTCTTACCCACTCGGACGTTTCCGTTCTTACCGCCGAGGACGGGGAGGAGGCACTGGAGATCGTCCGGCGGGAGCGGCCGGATCTCGTGTTCCTCGATATCCACATGCCGAAGCTGAACGGCGTGGCGTGCTGCACGGCCATAAAGTCGGATCCCGACCTTCTCTTCATTCCCGTCATCATGGTGACCACCGCGGGGCACGAGGAAGAGATCGAGCTGTGCAACAAGGCGGGGTGCGACGATTATCTTACCAAGCCGGTGGAACGCAAGGCCTTTCTGGAAAAGGCCCGTGCCTATCTGCCAAATATCGAGCGGCGTGAACCGCGAGTCCAGCTCCAGACACCCGCCCTCTTCAGGGATGGGAAAGGGGTCTGCGCGGCCGCCGTTGCTGACATCAGCAGCGGCGGTATCTACCTGACGACGGATTATCCGGTTACACAGAACGATGCAATGGAACTGGCGTTTTTCCTCCCCAACAGCGAGGTCGGTCTGATCGACATCAAGGGGCGGGTTGCCTGGCTCAACAGCGGCAAATCCCGCAAGAAGTGGGACATGCCGGTCGGTTTCGGGGTGGAGTATACCAGTATCAGCGACGATGCGCGCCAGGCGATCCAGGAGATGATAGACAGCAGCGAGCAGGAGGAGTAAGGACAGCCTGCCGGTCGCCCTATCGGCTACAGCAGGGCGTCTATTGCGGCGAAGTCCAGGTAGGTTTCGGCGGTCGACTGGAGAAGTTCCAACTTTTCGTGGTCGTCCGCCGTTATTTTTGAGACGTGGTCCAGGAGTTTGGTAAAGACCTGGGCGGTGGTTTCCTCGATGCGGATGTAGGGGACGCCGCTTTCGTCCAGTATCTTCTGGGTGACGGGTGAGATGGCGGTATGTCCCGGAATCACCAGCCCGGCGATTTTCTCGCGGTAGGCGGGGATGTGGTAGAGGGATGCGGTGGTGACGAGCAGTTCGTCCCGGGAACTGGTGGTGATGAGAAGGGTCGAATGCTGCAGGCCGTCAATCACCACCTGGGAGGAGGCCGCCCCCAGCTGGATGTTATGGGCGATCCGGTGCTGTTGTGTCGGGTCCCCTTTGAGCGGTTTGCCGAGGCGCCGTGCCAGGTTCTGGAGGGTCGGGTTGGCCAGGACCGGCGAATAGTCGAAAGCTCCGGCGACCTGGATGCCGCTCCCGGCGAAGGCCTTCTGCAGGTATCCCAGTGACGAGGCCCGTTTCTCCGTGATGAGCTTGTTGACGAGCAGCATCCGCAGTGCCGCACCTTCCCTTTCATAGAGCCCCATGTTCAGCCGGACCGAATCGATCACGTTGCCGATCCCTCCCCCTGCAACCATCACCACGGGCGCATCCAGCAGTTTCGCTACCTGGGCGTTGTTCAGCCCGATCACCGAACCGACCCCGCCGTGCCCCGCCCCCTCGATAATGAGAAAGTCGTTCTTCGCCTCCAGTTCGCTGCATGTCCTCTGAAGCTTTTCGATGGCCGTTGCCGAGGCCAGTTCGCCGTCTATGAAACGCTTGGTGGACCCTTTCGTCAGGACCACCGGCGACATGAGGCGGCGGTCCTCCTCCAGCCCGTAGATCTGCGCCATGAGTACCGCATCCTTGTCCATCGGCACACCATTGAAGGTAACGCACTTGGGGCCGATGGCTTTCATGAAGCCGACCCGTCCGTACTTCCGGCGGGCGAGATGTATGAGGGAAACGCTGATGGTGGTTTTGCCGCAGTTCTGTCCGGTTGCGGCCACGAAGAGTTTTCTGCACATGATGCAATGCTCCCGATAAAATGATCTGTTTGTGCAACTATAGGACAGTGGCGGCCTGCCGGGCAACTGTGTATACTCTATGATGCGTATACGGTGAAGCTTCAGCGGCCTGAAAGGTCGAAAAGGAGGGGAAATGGTGCGGGGAGTGGTCATCGTGACGCTTGCGTGGGGAGTGGCGGCATGCAGCGGCGGGGCGGACCGTGGCGGAAGCGGCCTGTCGGGGGGAGAGCTCTTCCTTCGCCACTGCAGCGGCTGCCACCCGGAGGGGGGGAACAGCAAATACCCCCAGAAGAGCCTCGACCGCTTCACCCTGGCGGCCAACGGCATACATACGGCCGAGGACATCGTGGCCACGATGCGCAACCCCGGCCAGGGGATGACCCGTTTTGACCGGCAGACCATCGGCGATGCCGATGCCCGAAAGATAGCCGATTATATCCTGGCCACGTTCCGGTAGGCACCGTGATGCCAAGGCGCAGCGCCCCGTTTTTAGGGAAGAAGGGGGCTGTCTCCGGGGTCGTTGAACTTTTCTGTCAGTCAGTTCCCCTCCGGAGCCATATCCGTGCCAGCAGGGCTGCCAGCCAGCGACCGGCGGCGTTGTCGGTGATCCGGTCCAGGTGGCGGTCGTAGACGTCGAGGCAGGTGGTCGTCCCCGCGCCGGGAGGGAGGTTGCCGTGGAAACTGCGGAGCGCGTCCAGGGCGAAGGCGAGCTGCCAGGCGTTGTCCCGGATGTAGCGGCCGGTCCCCTGCCACAGTGCCTGCCGCTCTCGGGGAGTGAGATCGCGTATCGATTCCCCGAGTCTCTTCAGGATGGGGCGGAGCTGCAGTTTCCCTGCCTCGTCCTGGTGCCGGTACAGGGAGGGCAGTTCGCGAAAGAACGGCTCCCACCCCTGGGCGGCGAAGTTCATGATGATGGCGTTCAGCGCCTGGCGCGCCGCCAGACCCTCCGTCTCGAAACGACGGGCTGAGGTAGCGATTTCGGCGGGGAGGAGGAGCAGCTTTCCCCGTTGCCGGATGGTGTCGGCGAGGCGGGTCTCGGCCAGCATGGGTAAGGTGGTGAGGAAAGGTCCGATGGCGGCGAAGGTTTTCCGCTCCATGAGGAGTCCCTGGTCGCCGTGGCTGCATTCCGGCCGGTCGAGGCGGGCCTTGCATTCATAATAATGATAGGCGAATGACGGTGCCGTCTCTTGCCGCCGGAAACGAAGCGCGAAGCGGCCGGCGAGGAGCGCGTTGGGAGCGGCGTCCCGGGCGGCGGCCAGATAGTCAAGGCTCCGACGGAAGGAGAGGGGATCGGGGAAATGTGAGTCGGCGTGGAGAAAGAGGAGCCAGGTAGCGGTCGCCGTCGCGGCGCCTGTGTTGAGCTGGTTTCCCCGTCCCGGCTCGGTTTCAACTATGGTGACGGGAAAGGGGGCAGACTGGGCAAGCTGACGTGCCTGCTCCGCCGTCCCGTCGGTGGAGCCGCCGTCGCAGAGGACCAGTTCGAGCTCCACCTCCTGCTGGTCGGCCAGGTTGCGAAACAGTCCGGCCAGGCCGGCCGCTTCGTTGCGCACCGGGACGATGACAGAGAGTTCTGTGTGGTGCAGGAGCCGGGTCATGGGTGACATTGACAGGGCACGGGAGAATGCCGTCAAAGGCTCTCCCGCACCTCCACCCGGTTGTCGTAGAAGGTGCTTCCCTCTCCCCGGTCGGTGAGGCGCTGGGAAACGAGCGCATTGACCGACCGGGAGCCGGGGGTGTGGGCGAGCCACCAGACTCCTTCAGCAACCACTACCCCAGCCGGGACTTTCGGTGTCACCGCCAGGATGAAAACGACCTCGCCGAGCCGGTTGAAGGCGGTGACCTCTTCGCCGTTTGTTAGACCACGCGCCGCTGCATCGACCGGGTTCATCTGAAGCTCCATTCTTCCCTGTTTGTCACGCAGTTCCTCCTGCTCGTAGAAGGAGGCGTTGAGGGCGAAGAGGGTAGGGGCGGTCATGAGGCGCAGGGGGAATTCCCCCTCCTCTTCGTGGGTCGGGATATAGCGGGGAAAGGGCTCCGGCTCACGGTGATTGAGGATCTCCACCTTCCCCGAGGGGGTGGCGAAGGGGGGGGCGACTGCCGGCAGCCTCAGTTCCACCCCTTTCCCCTCCGCCAGGCCAACAGCGTCGATTCCTTCCCGGAACGGACGGGGGATGGCGAGGAGACGGTCGATGAGGCCGTCGGCGCTCTGCCGGAAGAACGGCTCATGGAACCCCATTGCATTGGCAAGGAGGGAAAACACTTCCCAGTTGGACCTGCTCTCTCCCACCGCCGGGATGGCCGGCCGGGCGCGCTGGATGCAGTAGGTGCCGTAGGAGCGGTAGATGTCGCTCTGCTCCAGAGACGAGGTGGCGGGGAGGACGATGTCCGCGTAGCGGGCGGTATCGGTCATGAACCGCTCGTGGACCACGGTGAAGAGGTCGTCCCGGGCAAGCCCCCTGAGAACCGCGTTCTGGTCCGGGGTGACGGCGGCCGGGTTGGAGTGATAGACGTAGAGACCCATGACCGGTGGGTCGGACAGCTCGGTGAGGGCATGGCCGAGACGGTTCATGTTGACGATCCGGGTCGGTCTCTCCATGAAGTCCTCCCGGGTGACCTCGGCCAGGGCGAAGGCGCCGCCGGTGCTAACGCCGCAAAAGCAGCCGGCACCCTCCTTTCCGTAGGCGCCGACCAGTGCGGGAAGGGTGGCGATGGTTCGGACGGTCATGGCACCGTTGCCATAGCGGGAGAGCCCGCTCCCCAGACGGATGAAGGGAGCCTTTGCCCTGCCGTAGGCAGCTGCCAGATCTTCGATGACGGGTACGGTAAGGCCGGTAAGCAAGCTTACCCGTTCCGGGGGGTAGAGGGGGAGAATGTGGGAGGCAAACTCCTCGAACCCCTGGACGTGGGCGGCGATGAACTCCCGGTCGAGCTGGCCGTCGCGGGCGAGCAGATGCATCATGCCGAGGGCCAGGGCCCCGTCGCTGCCTGGCCGGACCAGGATGGTCCGATCGGCTGCAGCGGTGGTGGGAGTTTCGTAGGTGTCGATGAGCCAGACCCTGGCGCCCACTTTTTTCGCCTCCCGGACACCGTGGAGAAAGTGGATGCTCGTGGCGGTGGCATTGATCCCCCAGAGGATGACCAGGTCGCTTTTTGCAACCGTGTCAGGATGGGGTGCCGGGGTTTCCCCCATGACCGCCTGCCAGCCGGCGTCCTTGGCCGGCGAGCAGATAGTGCGGGCCAGCCGGGAGGCGCCGAGGCGGTGGAAGAAGGGGTGTCCGCTGTTTCTCTGGACGAGCCCCATGGTGCCGGCGTAGGAATAGGGGAGGATCGCCTCCGGGCCGTGGCCGGCTATGACCTCGTCCCAACGGGCCGTGATTCGCTCGATAGCTTCGTCCCAGCCGATGGTGCGGAACTGGCCGCTCCCCTTGGGGCCGCTGCGCAGCAGCGGCATGGTGAGGCGAAGCGGTGAGTGGACCGTCCGTTCGTAGTGAAGCATCTTGGGGCAGAGGGTGCCGCGGGTGAAGGGGTGCTCCGGGTCGCCGGTCACTTTTACGGCCCTGCCATCCTTCACCTCCACCAGCAGGCCACAGGTGTCGGGGCAGTCGTAGGGACAGACCGAACGGACGATGGTGCCGGACATGGGCGTCTCCTTGTGTTGAATTGGGTATAGGATAGCACAGCGGAACAAAAATGCAGGGAATCTTTCCTGCCGGTCGCATATGGAAAACGTGTCGCCGGAGGGAATCATTTTCGGGTACTATTTCCCCGGGACGCCGCAGACAAGGAGCCGGCATGAACTACCTCTTCCATCTCTATCTCTCCCCCGATATCCCGGAGGAACTGGTCGGGAGCATCCTCGGTGATTTCGTCAAGGGGCGGCTCGATACCACCTATGCGCCGGACGTCACCCGGGGGATTGTTCTCCATCGCCGGGTGGACAGCTTCGCCCACGACCATCCTGCGGTGCGCCGGAGCAGGCTGCGGATGGAGGATTCCTACGGTCATTACCGGGGGGTGCTGGTGGATGTCTTTTACGATCATTTCCTTGCCCGGACCTGGGAGTGCCACCACCCCGTTCCCCTTCCGCTGTTTGCCCGGCGCGTTTATGCCGCCCTCGAATCCTGCCTCCCGATTCTCCCCGCCGCAATGCAGCAGATGGCAACCCGGATGATTGCCCACGACTGGCTCACCTCCTACCGGGACGAAGCGGTGGTGAGCCGGGTCCTGGAGCGGCTTTCTCTCCGCCTGCGGCGACCGAACCCGCTGGCATCGGGTGCCGGGGAATTGCGTCGCAATTATGCCGGATTGGAAGAAGATTTCGAAGAATTCCGGGGTGCGGCTGTGGCGTACGTGGACGGTCTGGCGGGTGAACTATGAGCAGGTAGTTTATCTGATCGCACGGTAACAAAAAAAGGGCCTGCAGAAATCTGCAGGCCCTTCATGCTCATGATGAGCGTATTACTTCTTCTTCGCCGGCTTGGCCGGAGCGGCCGGTTTTGCAGCCGGTGCCTGGGTCGACCAGTGGTTCAGGTCGTGGGCGATGCTGTGGCAGTCGCCGCATTTCGGGAACTTGGCCAGCATGCCGGCCGGGTGCGGTACGCCGTGGCAATCCTGACACTTGGGCACCATCTTGTGTTTTTCCTGGTGGCAGTATACGCAGGCCAGGGACTTGTGCTTGGAGGTGCTGGCGGTCAGCAGGTCGAATGCCTTCTTGTGGCAAGCGGCGCAGTCCTTGGACGGCACCGTTGAAGCGTACTTGACGTTCTTCGGCTGGTGGGCCTTGTGGCACTTGGCGCAGTCGGCCTGGACCATCGTCGGGGCGTGGGGCTTGTGACACTGGACGCACTGGGGAATCCTGCCGTGGACATTGTGGCAGGTGGAGCAGTAGAGCGCCGAGTGCTTGCTCTTGAATTCCTTCAACTGGGTGATCTGCTGGGTATGGCAGGTCACGCAGGGGTCGGTCACGTTGCTGGCGAAGGAGATGTCCTTCGGCCGGTGGGGGTTCTTGTGGCAGTTCCCGCACTGATTCTTGAGGGTATAGTGGGGCTTGCCTTCGTGGCACTGGTTGCAGTTCGGGATGTTGTTCTTCGAACTGGGACGGTGGCCTTCATGGCAGTTGTTACAGCCGACCTTCTTGTGCCAGCCGCCAGCCGCCTCGATGTCGGCGGGAGGGGTTGCGTGGCATTTGACGCAGTCGTCGTTGGTCAGTGCTACTTTCGCTTTTGCCGGCGCGGCAGCCTTGGCCGGTGCGGCAGCCGGTGCAGCTGCCTTGGCGGGCGCGGCAGCTTTGGCTGGTGCGGCAGCCTTGGCCGGTTCAGCGGCCATTGCCTGGAACGCGGTGCCGACCATGAGCGCGGTTGCCATGGTCAGACCGATAGCGAGCCTGACGAGTTTCGGTGTTTTCATCGTTTCCTCCTTGTGGTTAATGCTGCACATCGAATTTCACTGCAACACGAAAAAATGCTTTTCCTGAAGCGATATATCCCGGATGGTCCATTTAGAGCCGGTACGCACTGCGGGAGATTCTGTCATGTTTTTTGGGGTCAGTCAATGAGAAATGCATAATCGTATACAGTATGCAAAATCGGCGAGGATGTTATCATACCTCGCTGCAGGCTGCAACAGTTCAGGACTGATCCGCCGCGAGCAGGTTTTTTCTTGCCGGCCGGTGACGATGCTGCTATACATCTGCCATGGAACGGGCGCAGCGGGTATCTCTCCTCGAAATTTTCAAGGTATTTTTCTTCATCGGGGCCACCGGCTTCGGGGGCGGCATGGCCATCGTCTCCCTCACCGAGCGGGTCTGTGTCCATGAAAAGAAGTGGGTCGGCACGGACGAATTCATGCACGGGCTCGCCTTCGGCCAGATACTCGGTCCCTTTTCCCTCAACACCTGCACCTTCGTCGGCTACTACCTTCGCGGACCCGTCGGCGGTGTCCTTGCGGCATCCGCCTTCATCGCTCCCTCGTTCATTCTGGTATGCCTGCTTTCCTGGCTCTATTTCACGTTCCACGAACTTCCCCAGCTCCAGTCGGCCCTGAACGGCACCAATCCCGTCATCATCGCCCTCATCATCGTGGCGGCGGTGGGGATGGGGCGGTCCAAGGTGAAGGGAAAGGAAGACTGGCTCATGGCCCTGGCCGCCTTTGCCGCAGCGGCCCTCTTCAGTGCCAGCGCGCTCACCATCCTGGTCGCGGCGACCTTCTGGTCGCTGGGACGGAGCTGGTACCGGCGGGAGCACCGCTGATGGGGGGGCTTGCCAAGCTGGCGTGGCTGTTTCTGAAGATCGGCGTGATCTTCTTCGGTGGCGGCTATGTATTGATACCACTCCTCCACCGGATCATGGTGGATCAGCTGCAGTGGCTCACCCTCAAGGAGTTTCTCGACGGCGTCGCTCTCTCCCAGCTCACCCCCGGTCCCCTCGCCATGCTCGCAACCTTTACCGGCTTCAAGGCGGCGGGATTCCCCGGCGCCCTCGTCGGGACGGTCTTCATCTTCCTCCCCTGCACGGTGCTCATGCTCGCCATCTCAAGCCGTTACGAGAAGATGCGCAACATGGAGCTGATCCGCAATACCCTGGACGGTCTGTTGCCTGCGGTGGTCGGGCTGGTGGCCGCTGCGGCCTGGAACCTGGGAAAGACCTCACTCTCCTCTGGCCGGGATTTCACTCTCCTCATTGCCGGTCTCCTCATCCTCCAGTTCACCAGGATCAGCCCCATGTTCGTCATCCTCGGGGCGGCGGTCGTGGGGCTCGTCTTTCACTTCAGCTGAAAATATTCCGCCTCACAGCTTCTGATGTCACGGCAACCTTCCTTCCTGTCTCAGTTTTGCCAGTATGCCGTTGATGGCCGGCATTGCCGCCATTGCCGCCCTTTCCCCCTCCATGATCGCCTCGTTGCGACGGCTGAAATCCGCTGAACCGACGAACCCCACGCTGGGTTTGACGACCACGTCGGCCTGGGTGATGGGGATGCGGGAGATTTTGTTGTACATGATTTCGACGGATTTCATGATGGTCTCCATGATGCCGGTCGGGATGGTGGAGTCGATGTCGGAGGTAATATCCACGGCGATCACCACGTCGGCGCCGTACTGCCTCGCCACGTCCACGGCCAGGGGGTTGACGACGCCGCCATCGACGTAGCTTGTCCCGGAGAACCTGGCCGGCTGGAAGATGCCGGGAACGGAACAGCTGGCCTGTACAGCCATTCCCGTATTGCCGCTGTTGAACACGATCTGCCCACCGGTCTTGATGTTGGTGGCGACGGCGTGAAAGGGTATCTTCAGTTTTTCCAGCGGTGCGCCGTTCACCTTGGCGTTGATGAAGTTTCGCAACCGGTCCCCCTTGAGGAAGCCGTTGTCCGGTATGATCAGTTCGGCCACATCGCTCTTCTCCAGCGACAGGGCGATCCTCTGTAACGCGTAGGCGTCGTAGCCGTAGGCGTACAGGCTTCCCACAAAGCTCCCCGCGCTGGTGCCGACGACCATGTGGATCGGGACCTTCTGTGCTTCGAGAACCTTCAGGACTCCTACGTGGGCAAAACCCTTTGCCGCACCGGCTCCCAGCACCACCGCAACTTTTGCCGGTCTGGCCGGCGGGACAGGGGTCGGCGCCGTTGCACAGGCGGAGATGGCCATGCTGAGGCCAATGAAGACCAGCAGTTTAAGCGTGCTTGTATTTCCCATGATTGCCTCTCTTTGGGGAATCAGCCTCAGGGGGCATTTCTCCAGAATACTTGGGATGGGGCAGGGTGACGTCAGAGTCGTATGCGCGCCCCGTTGAAGAACTCATCAACCCGTTCCGGGCATTCCATGAACGCCTGGACAGCAGTGTGGAGTTCCATGCTGCGGGAGTCGAGGCCGTGTCGGTCGAGTGCCGTCGCTACGTGCATGAATGCCTCGTCGTAGAGGAACTTCTGTTCCAGGTTGAGCATGACCGGTTCTTCGTCGTCAAGCCAGGTGATGTCCAGGGATTTCCGGCACTGTTCCGGGTCGGTGGCGGCGATGCTGCGGCACATGAGGGGACGGAGCGGATGGATGAGGCACCAGCCCCGGTGGTCGAGGAAAGCGCAGGGCAACCGGAGGCGGATGCGCTCCTCGTCGTCCACCCAGCGGAGATAGCGGGCGAACTTCTCTACCTTTGCCGCCAGGGGGGTGAAGTCGGGGTGGTTCTCCCTCTCCCGGAGCCAGGCGGCAATGGAGATCGCTTCGGGGAGGAGAGCCGCAACGTTGAGGTTGCAGCAGGCGGAGCAGCCCGCGTGGCAGGCGATGAGGGCCGCCTGCTCACGGTTACGTCCTTCGTCGAGAGCCTGTTCGGTGGCATGGGCAGCCGTTTCGAGCATGACGCGCAGGCCTGCAGCATCGACCGCTTTCGCAAGCTTTTCGCCGATGGCCTGCTGAGCCGCCGCGGAAAATGCCGTCTGATCGACCCCCATGGCGTCTTAGCGCTTGAGCCGCGTCGACACGTAGTGGGCGATGGTCTCCGCTATGACATCTGCCGGGTTCTTGGCGTTGTTGAAGACGAGGTGGTAGAGGGTCTGGTCTGCCACGTCCCGGTTGAGGAAATCCTTGATGAACTCCTCCCGCTGCCGTTGTTTCTTCCGTATGAGTTTTTCCGCTTCATCCTCGTCGATGCCGAGCCGCTTGGTGATGGACTTCAGCTTGAATTCCTGGGGCGCGATCATGCGGAAGTGGTAGCAGTGGGGTTTGTCCTGGGTGAGGATCGAGGCGCCGCGGCCGATGATGATGACGTTCCCCTTCTCGCTGAGGGCGACGATCTGCTTGCAGAGAAGCCGGTAGTAATCCTTGTCGCTCTTCCAGCGGGACGAGATGGTGGAGAGCATGTCGTCGATAAAGCGGTTTTTCTCTCCCAGGTTGTGGAGGAGATCTTCCGAAAGGTTGTGGTGTTTCGCCACCTCTTCCAGCAGCGCCTTGTCCATGACGGTCCAGCTGTCGCCGGTCTGCTTTTCCAGAAGCTCCTGCAGTTTCTCCGTGACGGGGAACCCTTCACAGCCGAATTCACGGGAGATGGTGATAGTCGGCCGTATTTTGTCCTTCCATGGCCCCTTCAGATTTCTGCGGCTGACTTCCAGCAGACTTGCCAGGCGCTTTTCGATGGATGGAACCAGTAGTTTTTCAGACATTGTCAGCCTCCTTTGTCGTCGATGCGGAATTGCCGCCAGTTGCCGGCAGTGACGAACTCTTACTACTAAGTAGGCCGTGGTTTGGGCGGTTAGTCAAGGGTGGGGCGAAAAAATTGTGCACTTCCCGATTCAGCCGTAGACGGGTCGCGGGTCACATCTTGCCGAGGAAAAAGACCTGCAGATCCTGGGTCGGCTGGTAGTTGCGGAGATGGATCTCGGCCCGGCCGGGGCTGGTGATTTTCAGTGGTCTGTCGAAGCAGGCGCTCACCAGTTCATCCGGTGCCTTGTCGATGGTCAGGTTGAATTCCCCGATGGGGCGTTGCCAGTTATTGGCGGTAGTGAGGATGTAGCCGAGCCAGACGGCGCTGCCGAAAACGTCTTGCCCCGGCGGAAAGGTCCTGTCCAGCCACGCCTCGGCTTCCCGGTCGAGGCAGGCCAGCACGGGGATGTCATCCTCCTCTTCGTTACGGAAGGCCCGGAATCCCACGTAGGGGGTGTAGCGGTGGTGAATGGTGACAGATGCGCCGGCGGGGAAGGTCTGGGTCCAGTGGCAGGTGATGGCCACCTGCCAGTCGGGCCAGCCGTCACCCCCCACGATTCCCGTCTCCCTGAATTTTTCCATGTCGGCGCCGATTTTGGCGGTGAACAGCTCCTCCGTGTCGGGGAGACCGTCGAAATCCTTGATGGAGATTTTACGCGCAGTCAGGAGGCCGGTGACATCCTGACCGCGGACCAGGGCGCGGATATCCTTCCGGTAGAGGACTGGCGTGCCGTTCACCTCCACCGAGAAATCGTCGAAGGAGGGGAAGCCACCGGGGGGATCGACCCTGAATTCGTAGGGAGGGATGGGGAAAGCGACCTCGGTGGTAAGCTCCTTCGTGCCGGTGTTTCTGAAGACATAGGTGACATCGACCCGTTGCTTGCCGATCCGGAGGTCCTCCCGTTCCATGACGATGTCCCTCACCTCCTTGAACTGCAGACCGGTGGGGGTCACTTCCACGGCGGAGTCGTTGGCGTCGGCCGAAGGTGCGAAAAGAACCGCGATGAACAGCAGCGTACCGGTCAGGATGGTCGGGAAGCAGGACATAATGTCGTCTCTCCTTTTACCCTGCAGCAATGCCGCACCGTTGCGGCTGGTCACTCCGTCGATACGACCACGACCAGCCCGAGCAGGCCGACGGAGACCAGGCGGGGACGACCGACTTTGGCAACGGTTGCGGAACAGAGGAGATAGTTCCGGTAACGGAGATAGCCGAGCTCGTTTCTCAGGGCGCCAACGGCGGCGGAGAGTATACCGCTTTCTTCCCGGGTCCGTTCGGCGATTTTTCCCTTGTGCCGGTCGAAGGACGGATTGGTGATGGCGAGAAGAACCAGTGCGGCAGCAATTATAAGGGGTGTACGGTAACGTTTCATGGAAGCTCCGATTATGCCGGCATGTCGCTGACCGCGGCTGTCGGGAGTCGGTATGGACTTTCCGCCGTTATAGAAGAAAACAGGGGATAATGTCAAACGGAAAGGGGCAGACGCCTTGTCCGGTGATGACGACGGGATCATCGCATGCGAAAAAAAACCCCGGCAGAGAACCGGGGCTTTCGTGTACCGCCTTTATCGCACGTGCATCACTTGGTGGTGGCGAAATTCGCCTGCCTTACCACCATGTCCACCACAGGCAGCGCCGGCACCTTCTCCAGCCCGTAGGTGGCCTTCAGGTCGATGTCCTTCGGCACGGCACCCAGGAGTGCCTCGGCCACCTTCTGGTCGGCCTGACGGAACCGGAGTTTCGCCTCTATCGTGACCGCCTTTGCCTCGGCCGGAGCGGTCATGCCGTAGTACACGTCCTTGTACCCCTTGGGAGGGATAGTCTCGTGCCGGGAGAAGGCGGTGACTTTCCACGGGTCGATGGCGAAGTGGAAATCGTTCCCCATGCCGTCGGAGTGGAAATTGCGGGCATCCCCGGGGAGCGTGCCGTCGGGATTGAGGGAGCCGCTCGTCAAGATGACCTTGCCGCTTTCATCCTTGGCGATGACTTCGAGCCACATCTCCCGGACATTGGTGAGAGAGGTGGGGAGGTTGTGCCCGGCACGGACGTTCTTCACGCGGACCTTCAGCTCCGCAAGTCTGCCATCGCGATAGACGGGAGACAGTTCCAGGTCGGCGGCCGACTTCAGCCGCTCCACCGCCATGTCGTACTGCTGCATGAGGCTCTTGGCCAGCTTCTCGTCCCCCCCCTTCTTAGCCGCTCCGGCAGCCAGGTAGGAGAGGAGGAAGTTGGCACCGTTGAAGTAGTGGCGGTATTCCCCCCGCTCCGGCTTTCTGAATTCGTCCGCGGATTTCTTGAAGGTTTCCGTCTCCACCATGTGGCAGTCCTGGCAGAGGACCTCCTTCTGGGCGTAGGGACCGTGTTTCCACTCCAGATACGTGGCCTCGATGGGGAAGTGGGAGTCGTAGTGATAGACCTGGTGGCAGCCGGCGCAGAGGTCGGCCTGGAGGTGGAGGGACGACTCCTCGCACTTGTGGAAGCCGGCACCGCAGTTGTCGGAGGGCTTGAAGGGGCCCCGCTTGATCAGGGTCTGTCCGCTTGTCGTTTCCACCCCGGGGGTCAGGATGAAGGAGCCGTTTTCCGGTTCGTGGGAAGGGGTCTGCCAGTGGGTAGTGCCGCTGACGGAGTGGCAGATGTCGCAGGACACTCCTGCCAGGGCCATGTCGGAGAGCCCCGCGTTACCCGGACCCTTGATTTCCCCGGTGACCACACCGGCCGGGGAGTGGCACCCCTCGCACTGGCGGGCGATATCGTGCCCCACCGCCTTCACCCCCTTGTTGAGCTCTCCCTGGTAGACCGGGTCCTTGAAAGCGAGGCTATGGACTGAACCGTTCCATTCCTTGTACTGTTTGGAGTGACAGCCGCCGCATTTTCTTGGCTCGCTGAAGGGGACGGACGACTTGTTCCATTTGATGAGGGAAGGGTAGTAGGGGTAGAACTCCAGGTCCACGTCGAAGACCTTGGATGCGGCCAGAGACGACCCGGTCAGCAGGGCCAGGAACAGGGCCGCACAGGCCAGGGTGCACAGGGGGTGAAAGCGGTTCATCGGTACCTCCTCAGAATGAATTAGCGTGGTTAGTGTGTGTTAATGTATCCGATGGAGCGGAGAACGTCAACCGTAAGACGGTAATTCTTTGCATTCGGCTGGAGGGGGGTGCAAAGGAGTTACGACGGTCGACTGAATTGGAGGTAAAGCGCCATGTCGGCAAAAACCGGGCTCCAGGAAGGGGGGATTGGTGATATACTATAACCAGGAAACGGACAGGACAGAGAGGCACCGGTGAAGCTGTATGCGGCCGGTGGTGAAAGGTGGTGGCAAGGATGAACGTGTTCGATTTCGCCATGGAAAAGGAAGAGGAAAGCCGGAAATTTTACGAAAAGCTGGCGACCGCGGCAAGGACGAACGAGTTGAAAACAGTTTTCACCCTGCTGGCAGAGTCCGAGGGGGAGCACTATAAGCACCTGGCGGCCCTGAAGGCGGGGACCGATCCCAGGATGGCCGATTCAGTGGTTCTTGGCCGGGCCAAAGACCAGTTGGGGAAAATCGTCGGTGAGGCTGCTCCGGACACAGTGCTGGCTGAGGACCGTGACGGTTACATCCACGCCATAAAGGCGGAAGAGGAGAGCATCCGGCTCTACGAAGAACTGGCGGACAAGGAGCTGAACAGGGCTGCCGCCGGAATACTGAAACGGATCGCGGAGGAAGAGAAGCACCATCTGGAGGTTATGGAGAATATCTACGAATTCGTGGAAGCACCCCAGACTTATCTGGCATGGGGTGAGTTCAGCAACCTCCGTGAATACTGACCGGCTGAAGTCCGGCCCTGGCGGGCGCTTCAGTCCGCACGACTACCAAAGGCCTGCAACAGCAGGCCTTTTCTTTGTTCGGCAGGGGGCACTGTCGGCTAGAAGGCCTGCACGAGAAAATAGATCCCAGCCAGAGAGATTATGCCACCCCCAATCTTCCTGCTCCAGTTCGAGAGATTTGCCGTACCGAGAGTTTTGGCAAATGCTTCCACAAAGCCGGTAAAGGTGCCGGCTGCCAGCATCAGCAGGCAGTGGCCGATGGCGTAAGTGAAGAGCAGCGCCGTGCCGTAGAGCACCTCCCCCTTGGTGGCCACGCAGGTAAGGATCACTACCAGCACCGGCGTTGCGCAGGGTGAGGAGACGATGCCGAAAAACAGCCCGAGGATGAACGAACCGACCACGCCTCCCTGCTTCGGCTTGAAGTCTCGCCTGATGGGGAGGCGGATCTCGTAGAACCCCATCATCTGCCCTCCCATCACCAGGGCTATGATGCCAGCGGCAACGTACCACCACCCGCCGAGAGTGCCGAACATCGTCCCCAGCAGGCCGGCGGCGGCGCCGAAAGCGGTGAAGGTGAGGGAGAGCCCCAGGATAAAGGCCAGTGAATAGCGGAATGCCTTCCAGCGGTCACCCTCGGCATAGCCGCCGACAAAGCCGACCACCAGCGGAATGGTGGCCAGTACGCAGGGGGATGCCGAAGAGAGAACCCCGGCCAGGAATACGGCGCCGAAGGCAAGCAGCGGATACGCAGCGACAATCTGCTCGATGTTGTCGAGGAAGGTCACTTGAGCCCCGCAGCTTTCAGTTCCTTGACGATAGCCGCCTTGTCCATGAAGCCGACATGACGCTTGACCTCTTTCCCTCTGGTATCGAAGAAAATCTGGGTCGGGATCATCTGGACGCGGAACCTCCGGACAGCGGCCTTGTCCTCGTGAACGTCGATGAACAGCACGCCGGCCTTGCCGCGATACTCGCCGGACAGGGATTCCAGGATGGGCGCCATCTTCTTGCAGGGGATGCAGGTCCGGGCGCCAAGGTCGATGACCGTCGGCTGACCGGAAGAAAGTGCCTGGTCGATGGTTGTGGCCGTGGCCGAGGGGAGTTCGGCATGGGCAGCACCGGCCAGTAACAGGGGGATGGCAAGAGCAATTATGAACTGTTTCATGGAAGTTCCTTTCGCGGAGGTTGATGGTGAACTGCCAGGGGCAAGGCTCTACAGCATGCCGATGATCTCTGCCACCGAGGCCAGCTTGCCGGAAAACTTGACCTGACCGTCGATCACCAGCGCCGGCGTGCTCATGACCCCATATTTCATGATGGAAGGGATGTCCTCCACCTTCACCACCTCGGCGCTCTTGCCGCTTTCCTCAAGGGCCTTCTTCACGTTTTCGTAGAGGGTCTTGCACTTGGCGCAACCCGTTCCCAGCACCTCGATCTTCATGTGAGCCTCCTTTTCATGTCGGATTAAAGAATCGCGTTGAACAGATAGCCGACGACCACGATGGCGCCAGCGACTATGCCGAAGAAGGTTGCTAGGAGCGGCTTCTTCAGTACGTTGCTGAGGATGACCGCTTCCGGCAGGGAGAGGGCCGTCACCGCCATCATGAACGCCAGCACGGTGCCGATGGCCATCCCTTTGGCGGTGAGGGCCTGGACGATGGGAATGACGCCGGCAGCGTTGGAGTAGAGCGGGACGCCAAGTGCCACCGCCACCGGTACGGCAAACGGGTTGTCGCGGCCAGCCCAGCGGGCAAGGAAATCCTGCGGCACATAGCCGTGGATAAAGGCACCGATACCGACCCCGACCACAACGTAGGGCCAGATCTTCTTCAGGAGCTCCCGTGTGTAGTCGCGGGCATAGTCAATCTTTTCCCGGAATGTCATTACCGTGATCTCGCTGCTCCCCACCTGCATCTCCCACACATAGTCCTGGACGTACTTCTCCATCTTCAGCCTGCCGATGACTATGCCGGCGACAATGGCCACCAGTAGTCCTGTCCCGATGTAGATCAGGGCTATCTTCCAGCCGAACAGCCCCCAGAGCATGATCAGCGCCACCTCGTTGACCATGGGGGAGGAGATCAGGAACGAAAAGGTTACCCCCAGCGGCACTCCCGACTCCACGAACCCGATAAAAAGCGGCACCGCCGAGCAGGAGCAGAACGGGGTAACGATACCGAGAAGCGCCGCCATGACATTACCCACGTACTCACGCTCGTGGGAGAGAATCCGCTTGGTCCGCTCCGGCGGGAATGAGGTGCGGATGATGGCGACCACAAAAATGATGGTGGAAAGGAGCAGAAAGATCTTCAGAGTGTCATAGATGAAGAAGTTGAGGGCCTCGCCCAGATGTGTCCCGGGTGCCATCCCGATGAGGGTGAAGACGATGTAGTCGGCAAAGCTTTTTAGCATGGAATACTCCATGAGCGTTTGATTGAACACTCACTTAATGGGACAAAAAAATTTATTCTTCGTTAAGCCCGATTGCTTTATAGGCAGCTTTGCGGATGAGTTCGGCGGGAATCTCCTCGTAGCTTTTCCCTTCGTATTCGACCGTCCGGCAGCTTGTTTCAGTACCGGTCAGGCAGGAGCACGACGAGCAGTGGTTTTCATCTGCAGCAGCATTTTCCAGCACCTCTTCCAGCGGTACCCCGTTAAACAGGATCATGTTCGAGTGGGCCATGAGCTCTTCGGGGAGTTTTGTTTCAGTGAGGGTGACGGTAATTCCTTTGCCAGCAAGCTCTTCCCCCAGTCCGGCAACGACTTCGCTGACAGTCGTACCGGTGGCGGCACAGCGGTCACAGGTTGCCCCTTCTTTATCATAATGACGCCATTCGATTGCTAGTTCTTTCATGGGGGCTCCTGCCAAGGCTGGAGTTACACTGCCTTCAGCAATTCGTGCCGCCCGGCGGCTTCCAGTTTCACGATAAGAGTAACGGTGTCAACAACTTCCAGGATCTCCAGATGCTTGATAGCGTAGAAGATTTTCAGCCCCTCCTTGCGGCGGGTAAGAACGCCGGCAGTCAGCATCATGTTCAAATGGCGGGAGGTATTGGACTGCTCTTCACCGATGGCGGGAAATATCTCGCAGACGCAGCGCTCGCCGTCGCGGAGAAAATCGATGATCTTCAGACGGGTCGGTTGGGCCAGGGCCTTCAGAATGTCTGCCCTAAAGTTAGAAATGTTGCTCATGGTGTAAACCTTATATATGATTGTTTAATCATATAGTGTTGTTTGCGGTTACTGTCAAGCAGAAGTTTTGTTTATCTTTGTCAGCTTCTCCCTGATGTAGGCGATAAAAGCCTCCTCGTCGGGGAAGGTGATGGCCCCCGTCGGGCAGAGTCGGGCGCAGGTACGGCATTCAACCACGCAGTTGTAAGGGTTCTTTACCCGGGTTTTCGCTGTATCTTCATCGAACTCTAACACGTCGTTCTTGCAGAACTCCACGCAGGCTTTGCAGCCGATGCACTTTTCAGCGTCGATGGAAGGATACCACTGTATTTCCTCTCTCAGAATGCCACGCCACTCTTTCATAGTTGCCTCTCCCGCCGCTCAGATTCTCATTTCAAGAAACCTGACGACCTCTTCCCTGAGTCGTTGGCTGAAACGGCCGGGGTTAGCCGCAAGATTCCAGATATCGGGAACTTTTCCCCATGTTGCGCCCCCGTCCTTATGCTGCCTGATCACCACGAGCTCGTTGGCGCCAAGGCCAAAATCCTTAACGAAGTGGGCGTTCTCGGGAAGATCCACACTGAGGGGGCGCCACACGAGCCGGCCATTGGCAAGCTCTTCGGGAAAATCCGCTTGAAGAGTCCCCTCCGCCAGCGTTTCGATGAGGAGGCACGTTTCGCAGCGCAGGGTTCCGTGAAAATAGTAGACCACTACTCCCCCCTCCGCGGCGGGGGCCGCTCGTGCCGAACTGGCAGTGATCGGGAGACAGAGTAGAAATGCCGCAAAAGCTGCCAGGTGGAAGAAGACTCGTGCACGGATCGTTTGCATGATTCCTTTCGAGCTCACGGGTTCTTCGCCGCCATTTCCTTGATGGCCGCCACTGCCTCGTCTGTTGTCCTGTTGCGGATGTCCAGGGCAATATGGTTCGCCTTGTCAAACCCCACCGCCTCGAAGGCGTCCCGGAACATCTTGCACTGCATCTGCGGGTCGCAGGCGGCGATGTAGAGCTTTTCCGTTTCACCGCCTGAGAGCAGCACCTTCAGGAACTCCTCGCCGTCACCGACGCAGAGCTGCGGATGGAGACAGACGTAATCGAATATTTTCTCCCGCCGCACGTCAGAAAGAACCCCGAAGATGTCCATCTTGGTAAAGCTGGGACAAGTTCCCTGGCAGACACAAAGGATGAAACCTTTCTTTCCCATGGCGAACTCCTTTGATAAACAATTCTTATGCGTCAAAATGAGTATATCGCTATTCACTCATGTTTCTAGCAATAATATTCTCTCCCGAATCAGGGAGGGAGAATATATAGAAAGGTCATTCTTTAAGTTCAGCAAGCAGTTCACAGATTTTACCGGAAAATTTCTCCGTTTTTTGCACCTGCACCTGCCGGACCTTTTCGGCCATTCTGATTGCGGTGCAGATTTCACCGGGGTTAGCGCCTGCCTCACGGGCGGTTTTCAAGTGGTACTCCAGTCAATCGTCGCAGCCGGAGCCTACCGAGGCGCCGATGGCAATCAGTTCCAGTGTCTTTTTGTCCAGTGGCATGGTATTCCCCTTTTCCGATTTGATTCGGCATTGTTCCATTGCTCTTCCTCCCTTGTTCCTGCTGCTAAGTAAAATTAGCTTAGCAGCAGCCGGGGCCACAGCAACAGGCAGATTTCCTTTTCTCGCCAAGGGTCACGTCAGCCCCGTCGCGCTTCAGAATAGCCTGGAGCTGGTCATTGCCCGGATAGCGTCCTTTGCTGACCAGATCGCCATCGACAAATGCTAGTGGCAGACACTCCGGACCATCGCTTTTCAGCAACTCCGCCACGGCGCTATTGGCAACAAAAGCCTGTGGGTCGGAAGAGAGGCCGTAGCGCGATACCTGGACATCTGGCGCCTGCTTCTGGATCTGGCGCAGTGCTTCCGGGATGCGTATCAACTCGGGATCGACGCTCGGTCCGCAGACTCCGGTCGAGCAGCACATGGCTGGGTCAAAAATCTCAATCTTCATCGGGTTTCTCCTTTTTGTGGGTCGAAGTTTGTTTGCATAAATGGCGTTTAATCAGCCTTTTGTCGGCTCTGCCTGCCAGGGGGTGAGGAAGGTTGGCAACCCCTGACGAACTACCTCATCGATATACCGGAATTCGCGTATGCGTCGTTGATGAAGTATGGGGTCGGTGACAGGCAAAGGTGCTAAACTCTGATTGACGATCCAGCCTGCCGGTTCTATGCCGGCTCGTCGCAAATCCTGCTGGAGAGCCATCGCCTCGTGGACCGGCGTCGCCTCCGGCAAGGTCACCAGAAATACCTTGGTGAAGGCGGGATCACGCAGGCGGGGGAGCAGTTGTCGCACCGTCTCCGGTATATCGCTCATGTTGCGGGAGACCTCCCGATGATACGACTCCGATGCGTCCAGTAGCAGCAGCGTATGTCCGGTCGGGGCGGTGTCGATGACCACGAAGCTGTCCGCACCTTCGGCTACGATCCGCGCAAAGGCCCGGAACACGGCAATCTCTTCCGTGCACGGTGAGCGAAGATCCTCTTCCATGAGCGCCCGTGCCTCTTCATCCAGATTCGCGCCTGCGGTAGCCAGCACTTCCTGGCGATACGCTTCGGTTTCGACTTCCGGATCGATTCGGCTCACTGTCAAACCGTTGGGAATCTCGCCAAGAGTTTGGGATACGTGGGCCGCCGGATCGGTGGTTGTCAGGTGGACCTTTTTGCCCTGCGCAGCCAGGGCAGTTGCAAGATTCACCGCCAAGGTGGTTTTTCCCACACCACCTTTACCCATCGTCATGATCACTCCACCGGGGGTGGTAGCCAGCATATCAAGAAGGTTCGCAAGTGGTGCGGGTAGCGAAACTGCGTTTTCGGAGCGTGGCAGTGAAGTCATGTTGCTTTCAGGGGCAAAGAATACTTGCAGTGCCGGTATGCCCACCAACTCAGTGCCCCGCAGGGGCAGCTCAGTTTTTGGTAACTCTTTAAGTCCCTGAGGCAGGTTTGAGAGTGCTTTCATGCTGCGCTCACGCAGGGCAACGGCTATGGGGTCATCGGGGTGCGTCAGCTCTATCACGCCGTTTATGATCAGATGCTGGTTGGTTACCCCAAGCTCCCGCAGTTCGGCAGAGGCTCGGGCTGCTTCATTGAGTGGGGCTTCATCGGGCCGGCTGACAACGACGACCATAGTCTGTGCAGGGTCGGCCAATGCCTTGCGGGTGGTTTCGTAGAGTAGATGCTGCGCTTTCAAACCAGCCAGAGGGCCAAGGCAGGAGGTGCCACCGGAGTTGGTGTCGATGAAGTCGCTCCAGGCGGCCGGGAGCGAAAGCAGCCGCAATGTGTGGCCGGTGGGGGCGGTGTCGAAGATGATATGGTCAAAGCCGGCAGCCGCGTCCGGATTCCCCATCAACCTGGCAAACTCGTTAAATGCTGCAATCTCCACCGTACAGGCGCCCGAGAGTTGCTCCTCCATGCTTCTCACGGCGGCTTCGGGAAGAATTCCCCGATAGGGGCCGACCATTTTTTCCCTGTAGGCCGCAGTAGCTTCCACCGGATCGACATTGGCAGCAAAAAGACCTGCAATGCCAGGCACCGGTGCCGGTTCGGCTGATAAGGAAAGCCCCAAAACTTCATCCAGATTGGATGCCGGGTCGGTACTGACCAGCAATACATTTTTGCCAGTATCGGCCAACGTGAGGGCAGTTGCTGCCGAAGTGGTTGTTTTGCCTACGCCACCTTTGCCAGTGAAGAAGAGATTTTTGGGCGGATTGTTAAGAAAGTTTTGAGGCATATCATCCTCCTGGTTGTCTGCATCCGGGAATGATTCAGTTAGAAGCCAGGCGCGGGAACCAGTGCCGGGTACGGTTGCAGATGGAGCAGACCGACAGCATGACCGGCACCTCCACCAGGACGCCTACCACGCAGGCCAGGGCGGCACCCGACTCGGGGCCGAAGATGGTGATGGCGACGGCGACGGCCAGCTCGAAGAAGTTGCTGGCACCGATCAGGGCTCCCGGAGCGGCGACGTTATGGGGGAGTTTGAGCCACTTCATCAGTCCATAGGCGAGGGAAGAGTTGAAATAGACCTGGATGGTGATCGGCACGGCGATCAGCAGCACGTGGAAGAGCCGGCTGGTGATGTTGTCGGCCTGGAAGGCGAAGATCAGGACCAGCGTGGCCAGAAGCGCTCCGATTGCCACCGGATGGAGTTTGGGGAGGAAGGTGTTGTCGAACCAGTCCGGGCCGTGGGATTTCATCAGCACGTTGCGGGTGATGACCCCGGCAGCCAGGGGGACGACGATGAATACTGCTACCGACGTGAACAGCACGCCAAAGGGGACAATCAGGTTCGATGCACCGGATACGAGGAATTTGACGATGGGGGCGAAAAATACCAGCATCAGCAGGTCGTTCACCGAGACCTGCACCAAGGTGTAGCCGGGATCGCCGTCGGTCAGGTAGCTCCAGACAAAGACCATGGCGGTGCAGGGGGCGGCGGCGAGGATGATGCTGCCGGCGATGTACTGGTCGGCTTCGGAAGGGGCTATCCAGGGGCTGAAGAGCAGCCGGAAGAAGAGCCAGGCGAAAAAAGCCATGCTGAAGGGCTTGACGATCCAGTTGACGAACAGGGTGACGAAGAGCCCCTTCGGATTCTTCCCCACGTTGACCACCGAGCCGAAATCCACCTTGAGCATCATGGGGTAGACCATGAGCCAGATCAGGACGGCGATGGGGATGTTGATCTGGGAGCCCTGCCCGAATTCGAGCCCGCGCAGCGATGCCACCGCCTGGGGGGCCGCCTTGCCCAGCGCCACGCCAACCACCATGCAGATGGCGACCCAGACGGTCAGGTATTTGTCGAAGAAACTCATCTGCTTTTCTGTCATGCGGCACTTCCTTCTTGAATGGTGATGATTACCCTGTTTCCAAAAATCGTTGGATTGTTTTCTTAATCCGGATTTGCGGATTAATAGGGGTGTAGGCGATGGCGGAGCCTCGTCCGTCGCGGTCGGTCCCTCCGCTGCGGACCCTGACCGTTCCCCCCAATAGCCGGCTGAGACGGAGCTTTGCGCATGTAATCCCGGAACATGCTTCGGCGGGTGTCCGCTGCCGCTCGGGCTCTTCCCTTCACTCCCGAGACCCCGCCCCCACTCCCAGGTTTGGGCGCTCCGTGAATTTCACTCGTCAGGCGCAGACATTCCCGTGGCTCAAGCCGCGGAGCCGCTCGATATCGGACTTCGCCACCGCTTCATCCCGAAGGAAATGGCGCAGGATAGGGAGGAGCGACTGCTGGAGCGGGCCAAGCTGCTTGAGAATGGAGTAGTAGATCCAGACTCCTTCCCGGCGGTCGCGCAGCCACCCTGCGTTTTTCAGGTGTGAGAGATGGCGTGACACGGTGGACTGGGGGAGTTGCAGCACTGCCATCAGGTCGCAGACGCAGAGCTCTTCTTCCTCCAGAAGCAGGGCCAGGACGCGGAGACGGGTTTCGTCTTCGAGGGATTGAAAAATTGTGGCGATTGTTTCCATGGGGTGGAATATATCCGGTTTGGCGGATGAAGTAAAGATGCATTTTTGCATGTGAGGTTTTTGCAAACTTTTCATACCCGAAAAGCAAGCCTGCAGTAATCGGCTTATTGGTGTGGACGGCGGCGCGAGGCTGGTGTAGAATCTGTGTCGCTATCATCTGACGGTTTCAAGGGAAGAACATGACCCAATTCGTCAAGGGGCGAGGGGCCAAGAGCGGCCTGCCGCCGGGAACCCTGGTCCACATCGGTGAGACGACCGGCCGGCCGGTAACCATCCATGTAATGGACTACGACGGGGAAGGGTGTAGGGAGACCGAGCTGCAGTCCGTTTCCCAGTGCATCCCCTACCGGGACAAGGAGTCTGTGACCTGGATCAACGTGGACAGCGTCCAGCAGGCCGACATCATCCAGCAGATGGGAGAGTGTTTCGGACTCCACCCCCTGGTGATGGAGGACATTCTCAATACTTCCCAGCGGCCGAAGCTCGAAGTGTACGGCGACTACCTCTTCATTGTCATGAAGATGCTCCACCATAACGACCGTTCCGAAGTCCGCGTGGAACAGATCAGTTTCATCCTTGGTCCCAGCCATGTGCTGTCGTTCCAGGAGGGGATTGCTGGTGACGTTTTCGACCCCCTCCGGCAGCGTCTCCGTGCGGGAAAGGGGCGGATAAGGTCGGCCGGCGCCGATTACCTGCTCTATTCCCTCATCGATGCCGTCGTCGACAACTATTTCGTGGTGCTGGAGCACCTGGGGGAGGAGATCGAGGCCCTGGAAGACGAAGTGGTCTCCCGGCCGACTCCTCATACCGTCCGTCGCATCCATGGCATGAAGCGGCGGATGATCTTCCTGCGCCGGGTGGTCTGGCCTCTGCGGGAGGTGCTTGCCGCCCTGCAGCGGGGGGAATCGGAGCTGGTCCAGGATGCGACGCAGGTCTACCTGCGCGACGTCTACGATCATACCATCCAGGCGATGGATTCCATCGACACGTATCGGGACATGATTTCCGGCATACTGGACGTCTACCTGTCGAGTCTCTCCAACCGGATGAACGAGATCATGAAGTTCCTCACCATCATCGGCACCATCTTCATCCCCCTCACCTTCATCGTCGGCCTGTACGGGATGAACTTTAAGTACATTCCGGGGCTGCAATCCCCTTGGGCCTTCTACGGTGTCGTTGTCTTCATGGCGGCCATCGCGGGGGGGATGCTCGTCTATTTCAAGCGGAAACGGTGGCTGTGAGTATTCTTCGACCTGAGAACCGGTCCCGGTTGTTGCGGCAAAGCTTATAGAATGGATAACGTAAAAAAGGGGGCCGTTTCCGGTCCCCTTTTGTCTGCGACCCTATTTCTCCGTGCTCACCACTTTTCCGGCAGGAACAGACGCACCCCGAAGGTTGCGTTAAAATTCATCGGATCGTATCTCCCTATGGTCGAGCCGTTCAACTGGATGTCGCTCTTGGCGCCGGCGACAAACTTGAAATCGGCAGTCGCGACGATGCTTTTGTTTATAAAATAGTCTAGCCCGATATTTGCGTGTCCCCCGTATGTCCAATCTATATCGGAATCCGTTATATCTCCCTTGATAAAATCGGCGCCTGCCCCCACATAGGGGACCAGCCGATTTTGGGGCATAATGCGATACTGGAGCCCGAGCGAGATGTCGGTGGTCTGCTGTTCCCCGACCTTGCTCTTGTTGATCTTTATGTCCGTGGCAGGGGCATGGGTAACGTCCAGTTCGAGGGCGAAATTGTCACCCAGACCGTAGATCAGCCCGCCTCCTCCCGCAAAGCCCGTGTTGTGTTCTCCTATTTCGACCCCCCCGATTTCCAGGTCTTTGAGAGGTACGGTAAACCCGGCTTTGCCGGTCAACCCCAGTCTGCCGTTGATGCTTTCAGCCATGGCGGTAGAGGTGAGCAGGACCAGCAGACTCAGGATGCAAGAGAAAATAATGATGCGCATTAAAGTCCTCCTTGATGAAATAAGATTACTTTTTTGTATTAACTAGGGCAGCGATAAAACCGCCATATGAGTAAATGGTGCCCGTAACGTTGTTCGGGTCGGCGGACTCGGCCTTGTAAATAATGGAGCATGCATTTTCACTTCCAGGTTCCGGCACTTCCACGGTTACTCCCGCATTGAATATGCCCAAACCTGTGTCATCAGTGGTGACGGTACGGACAGCCGTTTCCGGAGAATCGATAAAGACGGGGCAGTTGCCGATCTCACTGTAAATACTTACCGTAACTGGGACACGGCTGCGGGGAATGCCGTTGTTATCAAGTACCTGGAACGGGACCAACTGCAGAATTGTTCTCGGTGGAGAAGGTAATGGAACGTTTTCGAGTGTTATCTTTAACGTATTCAGCGTACCGTCGGGGTCGGTAGTGCCTTTGGTGGTCATGAATTTGATGATATTGCTTTCGCTGCGCATGATCTTGAATATGCCGATTGCGGTGACGAGCTGGTTGTTCACCGAGGTGGATGCCTTGATGATCACATCGGCTGCCGAAGTGGTCGTCGCCCCTGCCCTCAGGAAGTTAATGGCCATGCCGTTGGAGTCGGTGGAAACGATTATGGGATTGATGGTCACCGGTCCTTCGACTGCCTCGAACTTGATCGGCTGATTTGCTACGGGATTGCCGCCGGAGTCGATCAGGTTGGCGGTGGCAATGACGGTACTATTGGGGCCCACGGTGGTTCCTGTCCCCGATGCTGCGGTTATGCTCAGAGCCAGATTGTAGGAAAGTACCGTTCCGCTTCCTGTGGGTGTGGGTGTGGGCGAGGTGGAATTGCCGTTACTGCCCGACCCCGAGGAGAACGGGCTGCCGGTTGAGGTCGTACCACTCGAATCACTTCCACAACCACCGATCGATAGCAACATGAGGGAAACCAGGACCGGCATGAACAATTTCAGGCAGCGCATAACTCCTCCTTATGGTGACGTTCAGTTGATGTTTCGATCTCGGGATTGTGTTCTTTGTAAAGGCAGATGTTTCGCGTTACAAGCCAGCGTGAGCTATGGGAAACCCTGTAATTATTAGAATTGGATTATAAATTTACTCTAAGCGGCGCGAAAGTCAAGGCTTGAATAAGAAAATCATCGCTGTGCTAAGGGATGTCGCTGGATAACATGACAGAGGGCAGCATGGAAATGAAGTTTGCGGGTATGTTGGAGGGGCGAGTTTTGATTCTGGCGGATTGTCGTCGTCATTATCATGCATCAAGCCGGGAAGTGGTTGCCGCAGTATAGATGCCCACACAGACAGTCGCCCTGTTTGTCGTCCCATCTCCTTGATAACTGCCAGGAAAATTGTATGATTTGTGTTAGTTATGGCTAATACCACAGGGAGGTGGACCATGAAGGGATTGGGTGTGATGGTGTGCGTGGCGATGCTCTTTACGGCGGGGTGTGCCACGGAAAGTTTCGTCAAGGAGCAGACGGATCCCATCAGCAGCAGGATCGACAAGCTCGATTCGCGGCTGATGGGGATTGAAACGAAGCTCAATGACCTGGAGAAGAAGGTGGGACAACCCATGGCCGACCTGGATGCGGCGAAGGGCGAGATCGCCGCTGCCCGGGCCGATGCCCAGAAGGCGGCACAGGCGGCACAAACGGCGGAGGGGAATTCCGTCGCGGCGGCCAACCGTGCCGAAGCAGCGGCAGCAAAGGCTGAAGATGCCGCCGCCCGGGCCGATGCCTCAGCACAGAAGGCGGCAAAGGCGTTCGAGATGCAGCAGAAAAAGTAGCGACGGATAGATATGAGCAGAAGGGCCGCGGGGACAGAATGCCGCGGCCTTTTTTCAATTCAGTTTCCAGATTACAGGAGAACATAACTCCCCCTGCCCCCCCTCTTAAGTTAAGAGGGGGTTCTCCGTCAGTTGCCATGTCCCTCCCCTTAGATTAAGGGGAGGACAGGTGGGGTTACAAAAATAGGAACCAAACATGGTAATTCAGCGGGTTATGTCAACGGGGATACCGGTCCGCATGCGAAGCGCCTCGCCGAGAAGGTTTATGTTCACCCTGCCCACAAGATTCAGCCTTCCCAGGATTCCGGTCGCTTTCTCCAGATAGTCGATCACTTCCCCCCCCTCGTCGTGCACTTCCAGGTAGACCCTCCCCTCCCGCTCGCCTATCTTGACCGGTTCCCGGACGATGGTGACCGGCGTGCCAACCCGGACGAGCCGGAAGAGGCGGGGGATGTCTTCGGGGTAGAGGCGGATGCAGCCGTGACTCACCTCACGCCCCGTCCCCCACGGGCGGTTGGTGCCGTGGATCAGTATGCCGTCGGCGGAGAGCCTCAGGGCATGGCTGCCGAGGGGGTTGTCGGGGCCGGAAGGGATGACAGGAGGGAGTTCGGGGCGCTCCTTGCGGATGGAGGGGGGAACGTGCCAGGGGGGATTGACGATCTTCTCCCTGATGTTGAAGGTGCCGGTGGGGGTTTCGTGCCCCTCGCTGCCGATGCCGATGGGAAAGGTAGCCACGAGGCCCGTGCCGGCGGTGGTGAACAGGAGGTAAAGCCGCAGTTCGGAGAGGTTGATCACTATCCCCTCCCCGTTGGCCGCGGCAGGGAGGAGCCAGGAGGTGGGGAGCGTCACGCTCGTGCCGGTCGGGGGGATAAAGGGATCGAGGCCGGGGTTGGCGGCGATGATCTCGTTGTACCCCACGTCGTACCGGCGGGCGATCTCCATGAGTGATTCGTTCGGCTCCACTGCATGACGGGAAGGGAGGCCGATGAGCGCCTGGCGGGGGTAGGCCGCTCCCGAGGCGGGGGAGTGGAAAGCCAGAAGTAGAAGTGTCAGCAGCATCAGGCTGATGAAGGCGCGCATGGGGATCTCTTGTTGATGGTTGCTGGACTGCCGGCTTGCGGTTGTCAACGAGGGGGGAGCGTCTCGTTCCGCTCAGAGTACCCTCGTGCCGCCGCTGTACGGCTCATTCGCGCCGGCCGACTGGCCGGCTTTGCTCCATTTCGCCTACAGCCTGCTGGCACTCGGGCACATTCGCTCTACGGGACACTCCCCCCTCGTGGATGGCAGCGTGTCCCGTAAAATCAGTGGGCCTCGCTCCAGTTCCTGCCGTAGTTGATGTCCACCTTGAGGGGGACCCGGAGGGGAACGGCGTGCTCCATCTCGTGGCGTACCAACTGCTCCATCACCACCTTTTCCGCTTCCGGCACCTCGAACACCAGTTCGTCGTGGACCTGCATGATGAGCCGGCTGGCAAGTCCCTCTTTCCTCATCCTGTTGAATGACTTCACCATCGCCTGCTTGATGATGTCGGCCGCCGATCCCTGGATCGGGTAGTTGATGGCGTTTCGCTGGGCGAAGGCGCGGATGTTGCCGTTGGAGCTGGCGATGTCGGGAATGGGGAGGCGCCGGCCGAGAATGGTGGTGACGTATCCCTTCTCCTCGGCCTGTCGCACGCAGCTGTCCAGGTAGGCCATGGCCCCCGCGTGCCGCTCCTTGTAATGGGCGATGAACTCGTCGGCCACCTTGCGCGCCACGCCGAGCTGCTTGGCGAGGCTGAACGCTCCCTGGCCGTAGATGACGCCGAAGTTGATGGTCTTGGCCTGGCGCCGCATCTCCGGGGTCACCATCTCGGGAAAGAGGCCGAACACCTCGCTGGCGGTGCGGGTGTGGATGTCCTCGTCCCGGGCGAAGGCGTCGCAGAAGACCCGGTCCTCCGACAGGTGGGCCAGGACCCGGAGCTCGATCTGGGAATAGTCGGCGGAGAGAAGGATGTGTCCTTCCTCGGCGATGAAGGCGTGCCGGATCTGGCGCCCCTCCTCGCTCCGGACCGGGATGTTCTGCAGGTTCGGGTCGGAGGAGGAGAGCCGGCCGGTGTTGGTGACCGCCTGGTTGTAGGAGGTGTGGACCCGGCCGGTGGCGGGGTCCACCAGTTTGGGGAGGGCGTCGGTGTAGGTGGATTTCAGCTTGGAGAGGCTGCGCCAGGTGAGGATCAGTCGGGCGATCTCGTGCTCCTCCGCCAACCGCTCCAGTTCCTCGACGTTGGTGGACCAGCCGGTCTTGGTCTTGGTTTTCTTCCCGGTGGGGAGCTTCAGCTGCTCGAACAGCACCTCCCCCAGCTGCTTCGGGGAGTTGATGTTGAAGGGGCCGGGTGCCAGGGTATGGATGCGTTTCTCCAGATCCGCCATCTGCGCCCCGAAACCGGTGGAAAGCCGGTCGAGGAGCGGCAGGTCCAGTTTCACCCCCGCCAGCTCCATCTCGGCGAGAATTTTCACCAGCGGCATCTCCAACTCGAAGAAGAGTTGCTCCAATCCCGCCTCCTTCAGCCGTGGCAGAAAGAGCCGATGCAGGAGGAAGGCGGCGTCCGAGTCCTCGCAGGAGTAGGTAGTTGCCTTCTCCACCGGCACCTGGGCGAAGTTGATCTGCTCCTTTCCCTTCCCGGTCACTTCCGCATAGGCGATCATCTTGTGGTCCAGATGCTCCACCGACAGGGAATCCAGACCGTGGCTGGAGCGGGCAGGGTTGAGGAGGTAAGAGGCGAGCATGGTATCGAACCAGATCCCCTCCATCTCCAGGCCGTTCACCCGGAACACCTGATAATCGTACTTGAGGTTCTGGCCGATCTTGGGGAGGGCCGGGTCGGTGAGGAGGGGTGCCAGTGCTGTCAAAACCTCCTGCTTGTCAAGCTGGTCCGGTGCACCGGGGTATCTGTGCCCAACCGGGATGTAGGCCGCCTCGTGCTCCCGGCAGCTGACGGAGATGCCGACGATCTCCGCTTCGAGGGGGTTGAGGCTCGTGGTTTCCAGATCGACGGCGAAGGTGGGGGCTGTCTGCAACTCCGCCATAAGCCGTTCGAATGCAGGCTTGTCGAGAACGGCCCGGTACTGCTCGGTGGAGAGGGTGGCGGTGCTGGTCAGCTCCTTCATGAGGGTGGTGAAGCCGTACTCCTTGAACAGTTCCGCCAGCCGCCTGTTGTCCGGCGGAGAAAGGGCGAAGTCGTCCAGGCGGTACTGGATGGGAACCTGGCAGTCGATGGTGGCGAGCCGCCGCGACAGGCGGGCCTGCTCGGCGAACTCCCGCAGCTTCTCCCCCATCTTCCCCTTCACCTCCCCCGCCCGTGCCAGCAGCTCGTCCAGGGTGCCGAACTCCTGGATCAGCTTGATGGCGGTCTTCTCCCCGATGCCGGGGACACCGGGGATGTTGTCCGAGGTGTCCCCCGCCAGTCCCAGGATGTCGATCACCCGGTCCGGACCGACGCCGAAGCGTTCCTCCACATCCCTGATCCCCGATGCCTTCTCCTTCATGGTGTCCAGAAGGGTGACCCGGTCGCTGACGATCTGCATCAGGTCCTTGTCCCCCGTCACCACCACGGTGGCGAGCCCTTCCCGCTCGCAGTGCCGGGCGATGGTGCCGATGATGTCGTCCGCCTCGAAGCCGGGGAGTTCCAGCACCGGGATGTTGAAGGCGCGCACCATCTCCTTGATGGGGGCGATCTGGGGAACCAGGTCGTCTGGCATGGCGGACCGGTTCGCCTTGTACTCCGGGTAGATCTCGGTCCGGAAGGTGACCCGCCCCACGTCGAACACCACCGCCACATGCTCCGGCTTCCGGTCCTTGAGCACCTTCAGCAGCATCTGGGTGAAGCCGTAGAGGGCGTTGGTGGGAAAGCCCGAGGGGGAGGAGAGGTGACGGATGGCGTAGTAGGCCCGGTAGATGTAGGAAGAACCGTCGATGAGGTAGAGGGTTGAGTCAGTCATGGTAATTGTCCGATCGTGTTGGGTGTCAAGCAGGACCAATCCCCTCATCTAAAACCCTACCACCCCCAACCCCCTCCTTATCAAGGAGGGGGGCTTTTAAGTTCCCTCTTGGTTCAGGAGGGGTGCCCGGAGGGCGGGGTGGTAATTCCTTTTAGGGGTGGTCGTTTCTCCCCTCCTATTTTAGGAGGGGCTGGGGGTGGTAAGTATTTAACTCAGTAAGAATCTGATTGCAAACTTCTTCAAGATTGTCAAATACGTCGGAATTCAGGAACCTGATCA
This sequence comes from Geomobilimonas luticola, assembly GCF_018476905.1. Taxonomy (GTDB): domain Bacteria; phylum Desulfobacterota; class Desulfuromonadia; order Geobacterales; family Geobacteraceae; genus Geomobilimonas; species Geomobilimonas luticola. The sequence continues at coordinate 5,493 of NZ_JAHCVK010000003.1, read as the reverse complement.
CCCGTATGTTCAGTGCGTTAAGAAAGGCAGTACGTTCCTTGTCATAAGCAATTGCTTCCTCGGTAAAATGGGAGTCGCCATCAAGTTCGATGGCCAGGCGTGCCGACGGGCAATAAAAATCGAGGATATAATAGCCGGCGCTGTGCTGACGGCGGAATTTGTATCCGAGTTGGTTCTGTTGCAAAGCGCTCCAGAGTTTCTTTTCTGCAGGGGTAGCGCCGTTCCTGAGATCTTTTCGCCGAGATTTCAGGTCTGGTTTGTTGTGGATGTGGCTGGCTTCGAAGAGACCATCTTTGTCTCTGCTCACGTGAGAACTACCCCCAGCCACCTTACCACCCCCAACCCCCTCCTTATCAAGGAGGGGGCTTTTGCTTTTGAGTTCCCCTCTTGGTTCAGGAGGGGTGCCCGGAGGGCGGGGTGGTCCTTTTAGGGTGATACGTATTTAACTCCGTAAGAATCTGATTGCAAACTTCTTCTAGATTGTCGAATACGTCGGAGTTCAGGAACCTGATAACCCGGATGTTCAGTGCGTTAAGAAAGGCAGTACGCTCTTTATCGTAGGTAATGGCATCATCGGTGAAATGGGAGTCACCGTCAAGCTCGATAGCCAGACGTTCCGACGGACAGTAAAAATCAAGGATGTAATAACCGACACTGTGCTGACGACGGAACTTGTATCCCTTGAGATTGCTGTGCTGCAAAATGCTCCACAGCTTCTTTTCTGCCGGGGTCGCATTATTTCTGAGAGCCTTGCGGCGGTCTTTTATGGCGGATTTGTTATGGATGTGGCTGCCTTCGAAACCACCCTTGTCTCCGCTCATGGTGGGACCACCCCCAACCCCCTCCTTATCAAGGAGGGGGCTTTTGGCAGCGGTGACTTGCTCCCCCTCCTGGTTCAGGAGGGGGCCGGGGGGTGGTAGGTCTTTCATGCTTTCCCCTCCACCAGTGCAATCTCCTCATTAGTCTGGCCGCAGAGAGCTACACCAGAGTTTCATGGCCGGCTGGTTTCCCCCTCTTCCCGGGTGAAGATGACGAAGGCCATGGAGGGGCGTTTACTCGACTCGCGCATGGCGAAATGGAGACCGTCGAAGCGCCATCCATCGCGGGTCAGTTCGTTGAGAGCGGTCTCGATTGTATCCTCGGTGACGGAATTGATTTCCACGACCTTGTATTTCAGCACGGCACACCCCTTGGCTGGATTTACCCGGCATATTAGCCCATCTCCTGCCGCTCTTCAAGGGGAATAACGGGTGGCGCGCCGTCTGGAGCCCTTGTGTAAAAATTGAACCATTTTAATAGGTTAACGGTTGCGTGGGGGGGAGAATCTGCTAGACTTGGTGCAAAAGAAAGGAGGTCCAAAAACGAACCTTGCAACCGGCCGGAAGTGCCATGTCTCAACCTTAACCAAAGGGGTGTCCGTATGACGAAGAAAGAAACGGAAGTGATCGAACGCCTGGCCAACGAGATGGAACTGGTGCTGGAAACCGACTACGAGAAGAAGGATATGAAGGAGAAACGGGCGGTAACGAAATCGGCCCTGTACGACGGCTCGAAAAAACTGAAACACAGCATCCCCAAGGGGAAGCGGGTCTAGGCGCATCGTCGCCGAATCTCCAGGGACGGAGAAGGATATACGAAAGGGGGGAGAAATTGCGGTTTCTCCCCCCTTGATTTTTTGTCGGAGGTACTTATCTTGTTACCGAAGTTGAACATCATGCATGCAGGAGGTACGTATCATGGCAATCGTCAAGTATAACCCGTTTCGCGATCTGAGGACCATGCAGGAGCAGATGAACCGTCTGCTCGACCAGGCCTGGAGCCGGGAGAGCGGCGAGGAACTGCGGGAAGGTCTCTGGCAACCGGCAGTGGATATCTATGAAGATGAGACGTCGGTGGTCATCAAGGCCGAAGTGCCGGGGATCGATCAGAACGACATCGAGGTGCGGATCGAGGACAATACCCTCACCCTGCGGGGCGAGCGGAAGCACGACACGACCATCCAGAAGGAGAACTATCACCGGGTGGAACGCTACTACGGCTCGTTCCAGCGCAGTTTCTCCCTCCCCCACACCATCGACCAGGGGAACGTCCAGGCCACCTGTGAGAAGGGGATACTGACCGTGACGCTGCCGAAGCGGGAGGAGACGAAGCCGAAGCAGATCAAGGTCGAGGTGAAATAGAGCGGGAAGCTGAAGCGCGGAAGAAGGGGAATTGACCACCCCGCCCTTCGGGCACCCCTCCTGAACCAGGAGGGGAACTCAAAAGCCCCCTCCTTGATAAGGAGGGGGTTGGGGGCGGTTCTGGCAGAACCCTACTCGTTCATGCTGCCGGTGCGGTATCCTTGTAGATCCACCGCCACATAGGTGAAGCCGGCTCCCTTGACGGCCGCCACCACCTCCCGGCGCAGGGCCGGGTCGAGCAGTCGGTCGATCTCTTCCTCCCCCAGTTCGATCCGGGCAGTTTCCCCGTGGAACCTGACCCGGTAGGTCCGGAAACCTTTCCCCTTGAGGAATTCCTCGCAGGCTTCCACCATCCGGAGCCGTTCCGGCGTGATCTCCACCCCGTAGGGGAAGCGGCTGGCGAGGCAGGCGTAGGGCTGCTTGTCCCAGGTGGGGAGCCCCAGTTCCCGGGAGAGTTGGCGGATATCGGCCTTGGAGAGCCCCGCCTCCAGCAGCGGACTCCGGACGTTGAGTTCCCCCAGCGCCCGCCGCCCCGGCCGGTAGTCTCCCAGGTCGTCGGTGTTGCTCCCATCCACGATGACGGCGAAGCCAAGCTCCTCCGCCCGGGCCACGCATATCTGGAACAGTTCCTTCTTGCAGTGGTAGCAGCGGTCCTTGGGATTGCCGGCGAAGCCGGGAATCTCCAGTTCGTTGGATTCCACCACGATCTGCCGGGCGCCGATCCGCCGGGCAAGGTCCGTGGCTGCCCGGAATTCCGATTCCGGGTAGGTGGGAGAGGTGGCGGTGATGGCCCCGGCCCGCTCCCCCAAGAGGTCATGGGCCACCCGCAGGAGAAAGGTGGAATCCACCCCCCCGGAAAAGGCGACCAGCACCGATCCCATCTCCATAATGATTTCCTTCAGCCGCTCATACCTTACGTGCAAATCATTCATCTAATAAAACCTCGACGCGAAGACGCCAAGGCGCAAAGAAAGACGAAAAAACAAAACTGCAAAAGTCTTTTCGCGTCTTTGCGCCTTTGCGTCGTTAAGATTCCTGATTAATCGAATACTCCCGTTGAGAGGTATCTTTCCCCCGTATCACAGAGGATCGTCACCACGTTCTTCCCCGGCCCGAGCCGTTTTGCCAGCTGAAGTGCGGCGAAGACGTTGGCGCCGGAGGAAATGCCCACCAGGAGCCCTTCCTCGCGGGCGAGCCGGCTGGTGGTGGCATAGGCGTCCTCGTTGCCTACCCTGATGACTTCTCGGTAGACCTTGCGGTCCAGCACGTCGGGCACGAAGCCGGCGCCGATACCCTGGATCTTGTGGGGGCCGGGCTCGCCACCGGAAAGGACCGGCGAGGCGGCAGGTTCGACGGCGGCGATGACGACTGCCGGGTTATGCTCCTTCAACGCGGTTCCCACGCCGGTGATGGTGCCGCCGGTGCCGACCCCGGCGACGAACCCGTCAATGGTCTGGCCGTCAAGGGCGCAAACGATCTCCGGGCCGGTGGTCCGGCGATGTACGTCGGGATTTGCGGGATTCCTGAACTGCTGCATCATCACGTAACCGTGGGCGGTCACCAGTTCCTCCGCCTTCTGCACGGCGCCGCGCATCCCCTGGGCGCCGGGGGTGAGGACCAGTTCTGCACCGTAGGCCGCCAGCAGCCTGCGCCGTTCGATGGTCATGGTGTCGGGCATGGTGAGGACCAGCTTATACCCCTTGATGGCGCAGACCATGGAGAGGCCGATGCCGGTGTTGCCGCTGGTCGGCTCGACCACCGTGGCGCCGGGCTTGAGATGGCCTGCCTTTTCCGCCGCCTCGATCATGGCGAGGCTGATGCGATCCTTGACGCTGCCGCCGGGGTTGAAAAATTCCGCTTTGGCGTAAATAGCCGCTGAACCGGGCTCTTCAAGCTGCGCCAGGCGAAGCAGCGGGGTGTTGCCAATCTGATCCAGGGTGGTGGCGCCGGTAAAAAGGGGCATGCAATCTCCTGTCGTCATATGTAATAGACGAACCGGTGGTCCTGTTCCTTCTTCACGCCCAGGGACTGCCCCCGTTCGCACAGGTCTTTCAGGGTCAGTTTCCCCAGGTAGTCGTTGAGCAGAGCACCCGCTTCGCTCCATACCGTCTGGGTGACACAGTGGCCGCTGAAGGTGCAGTTCTCTTTCCTTTTCCGCTTGTTTGCGGCGCATTCCACCAGCACCACGTCCCCTTCCGTCGCCTCGATGATCTCTCTGACAGTGATCAGTTCCGGAGTGCGGGACAGGTAGTAGCCACCCCGTGGGCCCCGCTTGCTTTTCAGGATGCCGTTTTTCTTGAGGCTCTGGAATATCTGTTCCAGGTAGCGGGGGGATATCTCCTGGCGACGGGAGATGTCCTGGATCTGGGTCGGCAGATTGCCGGAATTGTAGGCGATGTCGAAGAGGGCACGCAGCCCGTACCTGCTTTTGGTCGAAAGTCGCATAGACGGTACCTCGTGGACGATTTGCCGTTCAATCTACTATACTTTATAATCATTATCAAGAAAATGGCTCGTTCTGCCCGGTCATTTACCATGGCGGCACTGACCTATCCTGTTGTTGCGGCAGAATCCTTTGCGTGCTCCCACCAAAACTCGAAATCTTTTTCGGGTTTTTTCGGTTATTTGGCGGTACAGATACCCGGCTTTCCTCCCGTAAAATCCGTGGACTTGACGCTAAACGTCCATTCTGCCTGCGGCGGCGGTTTTCCCCTGCAGGATGGCGCGGTTATTGAATATTTCAGATAGATAAATTTGCTGTAATACAACCGGTATCGAGGAGCGTCATGCCTGAGGTTGAAGCAACCGAACTATATGCAAAAGGACTGGAAGCGCTGGAGAACGGTCATTACTACCTGGCCCGCACCTGCTTCGGACGGGCATACGAACTGGAACAGTCGCCTCGAACCAGCTCGTACTTCGGACTTGCCCTGGCAAAGTCCACCGGCGGCTTTCCCGAGGCCATAGCCCTCGCCCGCGATGCCACTGCCAAAGACCCGGACAACCCGGTCTACTATCTCAATCTCGGGCAGATCTACCTGCTGGCCGATCAGCGCCGTGAAGCCCTGTTAATGTTCCGGCTGGGGCTGCAGCATGGGGCAGACTCATCGATCGTCCGGGAGCTTGAGGAACTGGGGGAGCGGAAGCCCCCTATTTTCAGGAACCTGCCGCGGAGCCATCCGCTCAACAGGTATCTTGGCCTGCTGCTGAGCAGGCTGGGGGTCAGGTAGATGGTTTGAATGGTGAATGGTGAATGGTGAATGGTGAATGGTGAATGGTGAATGGTGAATGGTGAATGGTGAATGGTGAATGG
>NZ_JAHCVK010000039.1 GCF_018476905.1 Geomobilimonas luticola | reverse complement strand
ACTTGAGTTCGTCCACCAGCTCACGGGTGAGACGGTCGAAATCCTTGTTGGCCACATGGGCATAATAGTGTGCCAGCGCCCAGGAAACGATGAACTGGGAGAGGGCAAATATATACCCGAAGTTGATGACACCGATAATTTTGACCTTGAACAGGCCGGGGGCATACGCTGCCCCGATGGGGAGGAGGAAATAATACACGGTGGAAAAAATCCACC
>NZ_JAHCVK010000038.1 GCF_018476905.1 Geomobilimonas luticola | reverse complement strand
ATGTGCTCGCGGGTCTGGGGCATGGGGCCGTCTGCGGCGGATACGACCAGGATGGCGCCGTCCATCTGCGCCGCTCCGGTGATCATGTTCTTGACGTAGTCGGCATGGCCCGGGCAGTCCACGTGCGCATAGTGACGCTTGTCGGTCTCGTACTCGACGTGCGCGGTGGCGATGGTGATGCCGCGCTCACGCTCTTCCGGGGCGTTGTCGATCTGGTCGAA
>NZ_JAHCVK010000037.1 GCF_018476905.1 Geomobilimonas luticola | reverse complement strand
TTCATATCCTTCTCGTCAAGGGTGGCTCCCGGAGGCAGGGCGGCCTGTTTGGCCTCCATGGCGGTGATCACTTTCTGGGCACCGGCAGCAATGACCTTGGGATAGGTCATGTTGGGGGAAACCATGACCAGGGCGATGGAGGCGATGGTGCCGACCAGCAGGCCGGAGATGACACCGGCGGTGTTGAACTTGCGCCAGAACAGCGACATGACCACGACCGGCA
>NZ_JAHCVK010000036.1 GCF_018476905.1 Geomobilimonas luticola | reverse complement strand
TTAGTCCTGCTGTCGTCCCCTGCGCTGGCGGTGGACTATCCCCATAACACGGCCAACGGCTATAGCTGCAGCGGCTGTCACCAGAGCCACAGCACCCTGGGGACCCAGGGGTACACCAACCTCTGCCTCACCTGCCACAATCCGGCCGACGGCAAGGGGGGGAACAAATCCTTCGTTCCAGGGGACGCCGCCAACCCGTTCGGCAACGCCACCTCGGCGCGGCC
>NZ_JAHCVK010000035.1 GCF_018476905.1 Geomobilimonas luticola | reverse complement strand
GCCCAGACGACCACCGACATGGTGATGGCGATGATGATCGCGAACATGCCGATGGTAATGGTTTTGTTGGCCTTGATGGTCTTCTTTTCCGCCGGAGCTGCCGGCGCCGCTGCCGGGGCGGCGGGGGTTGCGCTGGGGGCTGCGACTGCCGGTGCCGTGGGAGAAGCGGCGGGAGCGGTCACTGCTGCGGGGGCGCCAGGGGCTGCCGGAGCCTTGGCCGGCTCAGCCGCGTAAGCAAGGGCGCCCAGGGAAA
>NZ_JAHCVK010000034.1 GCF_018476905.1 Geomobilimonas luticola | reverse complement strand
GCTTCCATCCAGACGGTGGCGGGGAATGCGGATGCGCTGGCCTCCAACGTGGAAGAGGTTTCCTCGTCGGTGCAGGAACTGGGTGCCTCCAGCGAGCAGGTCTCCAAGAGCGCCGAGGTGATGGCGTCGTCGGTGGCCGAGACCTCGGCCACCATCGAGCAGATGACGGTCTCCATCGACCGGGTGGCCCAGAGTGCCGAGGAACTGGCGTCGTCGGTCTCCGAGACCTCCTCCACCATCGAGCAGATGACGGTCTCCGTCGACCAGGTGGCGGGGAACACCCAGGAGCTGCAGCA
>NZ_JAHCVK010000033.1 GCF_018476905.1 Geomobilimonas luticola | reverse complement strand
AAGAAGCGGGGCGGGCTGCTGAAAGAGACCGTCACCGGTCAGGGGGGCTACGCCACCAGCTACAAGCCCCAGGCGGGGGGAAGCGCGGCGGACAAGAACGTGCGCAGTCCCGGCGCCAGCATCTGCCTCGACTGCCACCTCAACCAGACGGCCATCAGCACCCCGTGGGGGTATGGCTCCACCTACGGGGCGACCCAGGCGATCCTCGGCTACTGGGATGCACCGAAGTACCAGGATTACAGCACCTCCGGCGCCGAGCAGCGCTATCCCTTCAAGAAAAAGAACCCGGTGATGGGTGGTCACTACGGCGCCTCGGCACCGCTGTCCAGCACCCCGA
>NZ_JAHCVK010000032.1 GCF_018476905.1 Geomobilimonas luticola | reverse complement strand
CAGACGTTGGCTTCGCTGCTTGCATGCTCGGGGGGATACCCCGCCCCCTGCGGCACGGCATGGCATCCCTGGCAGACGCCGGTACCACGGTAGTCGACGTAGTTGCGGCTGCTCCCCGTGTACTGGAAGAACACCCGCCCGTTGCGCACCGCCCCGGCGTTGCTGGAGATGTTCATGTACCGCCGGATCAGGTAGACGTTGGGGCGCTTTTCCTCGTCGTTCACCGCGTTGGCATCGTACGCCACGTGCCCGCTATGGCAGTCGGCGCACTGCACGTTCTGCCCCTTGTTGTTGTGGGAACCCTTGCCGGCGTGGCAGTCGCTGCAGATGTTGGGCGCCGC
>NZ_JAHCVK010000031.1 GCF_018476905.1 Geomobilimonas luticola | reverse complement strand
GCGCTCGCCCCCCGCAGGTCGGTCCGCAGGAGTTTCCCCCCGGAGGGGGTGAGGTGCCCCTGCCGCGCGCTGGTGGCGCTGTCGTAGGTGGCGCTGGCGGAGTCGGCGAAGTGCACCCGGTGGCAGGTGGAGCAGAGCACTTCACCACCCACCAGTTTCAGGGCGGAGGTCGGATTGCCCGGATTGCTGTTGACCGGTTCGCTGTAAAAGGCTGCCGGCCGGGCACTGGCCGCCCCGGAGTAGCTGACGGTGACCGGGTGGGAGCCGCTTAGGTGGCTGGTGCTGTTCCGCTGCCGATGGCAGTCGAGGCACATCTCGTCCCGCTCGTTGAGGGAACGCAGAAACGGCGCGGAGTTGAAGGCGGAGGA
>NZ_JAHCVK010000030.1 GCF_018476905.1 Geomobilimonas luticola | reverse complement strand
AGGCCGGAGACGACCGCCAGGATCGTCGCGAAGGCAACGGAGCAGAGGAAGGCGAGGAAGATGTCGCCGACGATCGGGGCGATGTCCGCGCCCAACTGCTGGGCCAGGAGCAGGGTGGCCATGTTGCCGCCGGCATCAACTGCCGAGATCCCCTGCGGCGTGACATGGATGGCGGCGCCGAAGCCGAGCAGGGTGGTCAGGACGTAGAAGCCGCCGATGATCCACATGGCGATGATGACGGACTTGCGGGCCGCCTGGGCGGTCGGCACGGTGAAGAAGCGCATCAGGATGTGGGGCATGCCGGCGGTGCCGAGCACCAGGGCCATACCGAGGGAGATCTGATCAAGCGGTGCCTTCATGAACAGGGCCGGCTCCAGGAAGCGCTGGCCGGC
>NZ_JAHCVK010000002.1 GCF_018476905.1 Geomobilimonas luticola | reverse complement strand
CGGGAAAACCTGGCCTCGGTGGAACAGCTCTCCCGTTCGGCCCAGAATCTTTCCCAGCAGGCGGTCGACCTGGCCGGTATGGTCGCCCAGTTCAAGGTGGCGTGACTAAGCCCATATAAGTACAAAGGCAGCCCATGGCAGATGCAGTATTTGATGAAATCAGACAGCATGTGCAGGACAGGACCGGGCTCTACTTCACCGGGCACAAGCGGGGTCTGCTGAAAAGCAAACTGCAGCAACGCGCAGATGTGCTTGCCTTGCCGGACATGGCAGCGTACCGGGATTATCTGCTCAACTCCCGCTCCGAGGAAATAGCGCTCCTGGACCTTATCACGACGAATGAAACCTGCTTCTTCCGTAACCCGCGCCAGTTCGACTATCTGCGCGATCATATCCTGCCGTCTCTTGAAGAGGAGCGGGGAAATGTCAGCTTCCGGCGACTTGCCATGGGTGAGCATCCGGGACGTCTGAACGACATGCGCCTCCGGATCCTCAGTGCTGGGTGCTCCACGGGGGAAGAGCCCTATACCATCGCCATGATGGTCTTGGAAGGTCTGCGCTATCCGCGGGCGTGGAACATTGAGATCGTGGCTGGCGATCTGAGCGAAAGCTGCCTCGAGGTCGCTCGACGCGGCTTCTATGACACAGCCCGCCTGATGGGCATACCGAAAGCACTGCAAAAGAAGTATATGGACGGTACTGACGAGGGGGCTACCTTCAGGGAGGATGTCAGGCGGCTTGTCAGATTCACTCGTCTCAATCTCAACGATGTCATGCAGGGGGGGGAGGGGAGCGACATCTCCCCTCTGGGCGGCTTTGATATTGTCCTCTGCCGAAATGTCATGATATATTTTTCATCCGCCAGCCAGCAGCTTCTGGTGGATGCTCTGTATCGTATCACTGCCCCCGGCGGTTACCTGTTCACCGGTGACGCCGAGCCGCTCCACCTGTTCAGCCACGACTTTGCGCCGGTTCGTGAGGCGGGCTGTCTAATCTATCGAAAAACGGGGTCCGATACCAATGGACAAGTTGTCTGAACGGTTCAGTTCCATCGCTGAACGCCTGGAGGGACTGCCGGTAATTGAACTCCTCCTGCTGGTCGGAGACGAGGCGAAAGGGTGCAAGCAGGAAGTTCTGGATATGCTTCTGACTCGCGATTTCGATACCATCTATCCCGTCCTGGAACGTAGCGTGCGAAACAACGCCCTTGCCGATCTGCGCAACGGCGCAATGGAGGTGCTGGTACATTTCGGGCGGCAGTCCGTCCCCCGACTTATTGAATTGCTGCATGACAAAGATGAAGAGGTCCGCAATTTCAGTACGGTCATGCTGGGCGATATTGCAAGCCGGGACGCAGTAACTCCACTTATCGACGCACTGAATGATCCCGATGCCAATGTTCGGCACGGCGCCGCCGAAGCCCTCGGAAGAATCGGCGACCGTTCGGCCCTGCTGCCGCTGCTCAAACTGCTCCAGGAGGATTTCTGGCAACAGTATCCCGCCTTGGCCGCCATCCGCGAAATGCGCGACAATCGGGCGGTCCCCTACCTGCTGCCGCTGGTGAACGACGAGATGCTGGGTGAGCCAGCCATTGAGGCGTTGGCAACCATAGGAGACCGCCGGGCAGTTCCCTCGCTTGTCGCTGTCCTTACAGGAGCATCGCCTGCACGATCCGCCGCGGCTGCCAGGGCACTTCGTGGCATCTGTTGCGGAGACGCGGGCAGAGAAATGTCGGGATGTTCGTCACACCCGTTACTGGCATCCGTGAATGTAGTTGAAAAACTGCGCCAGCTTGCCGATGCCGGTGACGGAGCGACTGCAGAGGCAGCCCGTGCGCTGCTGGAATTGAGCGAAGGGCCGCCGGCGGCCAGCTCGACCGCTGGCTCGCTTGCCGATGATGAACCAGCTGCAGGCACAGGTTTGCCGGACAACGAACAAGTCCAGGCAGCCCTTGCAGCTTTTGAATCGGGTGTGCCTCTTGAAGAGGTGTTGCAGAATGCCCGCACCTCGGACGCAAGCCTGGAACAGGCAATTATCGCGACATTGGGGCGGAAAGGAACCTGTTCCGTTGTCGAAGCTCTTCTGGCTTTGCTGGAAAGGGGTGATCTTCCGCGGCACGTGGAATTCGCCATTGTTCATGCTCTTGCGACGGCATCTCCCTGTGGGCACGTTGCCGTAAACGGTCTCATGCAATGTACGGATCACCCTGATCCCGACATGCGCCGCCTCACCCTGCACGCGGTGGCCTGCCTCGACACACCCGCCGCGCTTCCGGCAATTTTCCGCGGGGTGGACGACCCCCACTGGAGTGTAAGGATTGAAGCACTGAAGCTGCTGGCGGGGATTGGTGGCGATGAGGCAGTGGGCGCTCTGCTGATGGCACTTGACGATACCGACGTTCTCGTCCGTAAAAACGCTGTTGCGGGACTGGGAAAGCTGGGGAGCATGAAAGCCGTTGTCCCTCTGGTGAACTTGCTGTGCGACAAGGAAATCGGTCGCGGGGCGTTCGACGCCCTCCTGGCGTTCGGAGAAACGGCATTGCCCGAGCTCCACACCCAGGCGAAAAGCGGGTCGCTGGAGGTGCGAGAACGGGTCATCGACCTTGTGGGGAGGCAGGGGGCGAAAACAAGCTTGCCCGTTTTGCGCGAACTTGCGAACGACTCCCACCCCGTCATACGGCTTGCCGTTATCCACGCATTCTGGAACTGCCACGATTCTTCGGTTCTTTCCATCCTTTCCCGAATGCACGACAACGATCCGGACCCGGATGTGCGTCATGCTGCGATGGTCATCAAAGCGGGACTCGACGGGGAAACGGAGCGGTAATGGCACTTTCCGCCAGACCTGACATGAATGTGGAGGAATTCCGCCTGATCCAGGAGTTCGTCAACGAACGTTTCGGCCTGGTACTGGACGAAAACAAGGCGGGTTCGCTGGCGGCCAAACTCGTTCCCCGTCTCGATGATTTACGTCTTGGCTCCATAACCGATTATTATTACCACCTGAAATTTTCTCCCCAGAACAGGGCGGAACACCTCAACTTCATCTCTCTGCTGACGAACAACGAGACCTATTTTTTCAGGGAGGAGGCACAACTCAAGGTTTTCTCCGACTTCATCCTTTCCGTTCTGAAAGAGAACAGGATGCGTGCCCATGACCGGCGCCTGCGGATCGTTTCGGCGGGCTGTTCCAGCGGGGAAGAAGCGTACACCCTGGCCATGCTGCTCCTTGAATCGGGACAGTTTGTCTGGGACTGGGACATAGAGGTTGTCGGCATAGACATCGACCCCGCTGTCATTGCCAAGGCCGAGGCGGGACTCTATGGGGGGCGGACCCTCTCCGTCACTCCTCCTCACCTGCTGGAGCGATATTTCCGGAAAGAGGGGGACTGCTATCGTGTCAAGGAAGTGCTGCAGCGCATAACCCGCTTCCAGCAGGGGAATCTCCTTGAATTCGCGGATCATTTTGCGGAAGCTTCCCTCGACATTGTCTTCTGCCGCAATGTTGTCATCTATTTCAATGACAGTACCGTGCACAAAACGGTAGAGGGTTTTGCCCGGGCACTCCGACCCGACGGATATCTTTTCCTTGGTCACTCCGAATCTCTGGCCAGAATAACAAAAATCTACGAACCGCTCCGGTTTCCCGGCGCCGTGATCTACAAAAAGAGGATCTGATGAACTCTTCCCCTGAGCAACGAAAGGTCCGGGTACTGGTTGTCGACGATTCAGCGTTTGTCAGGCGGGCGCTCATAAGGATGCTCGACAACCACCCTCTCATCCAGGTTATCGATGTTGCCTCTGATGGAGAAATGGCCGTCAACCTGGTGAAAAAGCTCCACCCGGACGTGGTGACTCTTGATGTAAGAATGCCGGTACTGGACGGTTTGTCGGCACTGAAGCGGATAATGACGGAAGTCCCTACACCGGTCATCATGCTCAGTTCGCTGACCGAAAAGGGGGGAGAGAACACCCTGAAAGCCCTGGAACTGGGGGCGGTGGATTTCATCGACAAGTCTGCTGCTGGCGGCCCCATGGAGATAACAGGGATAGCCAGCGAACTTGTCGCCAAAATACTGGTTGCCGCCAGGGTCGAGATGCGCAAGTTGCAAACCTCCCCGCAGGAAACCCGAACGGAACATGCGAGCCGTCCGCGAATCGCGTCGTCGGGGACGGAACTCGTCCTCATAGGAACGTCAACAGGCGGCCCGCCTGCGCTGCAGCAGGTTCTCACCGCTCTCCCTGCCGGGTTTCCCTGTCCCATCCTTATAGTCCAGCATATGCCGGTCGGTTTTACTGCCTCGCTTGCTGAAAGACTCGACCGCATGTGTGCCCTCACGGTGAAGGAAGCGGAGGATGGGGAAACTCTTCTGGCAGGTACCGCCTACATTGCACCGGCTGGCCACCATCTCAAGGTGAGCCGGGAGGGGGGCGTGTTGCGGGCCAAGCTCGATCTTGAGCCGGCAACCGCCCTGCACAGGCCGTCGGTCGACACGTTACTTGAGACGGCTGCGACAGCCTGTGGCGGGAAATGTCTTGCCGTGGTGCTGACGGGAATGGGAAAAGACGGAGCGGTGGGCGCTGCCGCACTGGACAGGGCTGGGGGACGTGTCGTGGTGGAGTCCGAGGAGTCGGCCATCGTGTTCGGCATGCCGAAGGCGGTCCTCGAAACGGTCAAAACCGCGGCGTCAGTGCCGTTGCACAAGGTTGCGAAGACATTGCTTGAAATGGTCTAAGGGAGACATGAGGGACTGAGTCCGACGGCGTTCGACTGGTGTCAGGGGCATACGCCGGCATTGGTTGCCGGCGGGCAGGTTATTTTACGCGATAGGTGATGCGCCCTCTTGACAGATCATAGGGGGAAAGTTCAACCGTAACCTTGTCGCCGGGAAGAATCTTGATGAAGTATTTTCGCATCTTGCCGGATATATGGGCCAGCACGACGTGATCATTTTCAAGTTTGACCCGGAACATGGCATTGGGAAGTGGTTCTATGACGGTTCCTTCAACTTCGATGGCTTCTTCTTTGCTCATTTTCTTGCTCCTTGCATGGTATCCTGTCCGTAAAGTCCTCTCAAACTTCGCCACTCTACAAGCATTCGGCTAAAATTGCAAGCCGGAATTACTTTGTAAATGCCCTGTTTTCCCGTTCCCCTCTTCGCATACCCGCCTTTTTTGCTCGCAACATTATTATCTTCTTACGCGTGTCGTTCAAGGGTAAAAACCCTTTACAAGCAGAGGTGAACCGTATTATTTTCAGTAAAATCCGTACAAAGGACGTGTTTTCCATGGCCGATCTCCTTCGGAGCATCCCTCTCCCCAACGGTCTCACCCTACGTGTCATCGATCACACCCGTCACTATTATGGCGATTTTTACCTGGTCCGGCTGGAGTTTTCCTGTACCGCACCACTTCTGGAAACGTACTTTTCTGATCGACCGGCATATGACGAAGCACGCCGCCTGCTGGGAGACGCAGTGTCGTATCGTCGCGAAGCCGAGCAGATGGGGGTTCCCGCCTCTGGGATAGAGCAGGTCAGGGAAAAACTTATCAGCAATTTCATCGACCATTCATTGCCCTATGTTGCCATTCCCGATTTTCCCCGAAAACTGGTGCTTGGAGAGATGCGAAAACTCCAGCGAAAGGGAACGCGGTTCGTTACCCCCCCAAATACCGATGCGTGAGGCGTCCCTGTTCATCGAGAAGCTGACGTTCGGTGGCTCCGGTCTCGGAAGGCTGGACGGCCAGGCCTGTTTCGTGCCGTTCACGGCGCCTGGCGACGAGGTGCGTGTCAGGATTACAAAGGCGAAACGCTCGTACCTTGAAGGCGAGGTGCTTGAGCTGCTTCGGCCGTCCCCGCTCAGGACACCACCTCCCTGCCCGGTGTTCGGTTCGTGCGGCGGTTGCAACTGGCAGCACCTGGAGTACCCTGCCCAGGTTTCATCAAAGGAGGAGATTTTTGCAGAACTTCTCTGGCGGGGGGGGAGGGTGGAGCGCGAGGTTGTCATGCCGGCGCTCGGAGCACCGAATCCCTACGGGTATCGCTCCCGCGTACAACTGAAACTGCGATTGGCGGCAGGCATGTTACACATGGGCTTTTACCGGAGCGGCACCCACTTCGTCGTTGCCATCCCCGGGGAATGCGCCATTGCCGACCCCGTCATCAATCGCATCATAGGTGAGTTGCGCACGCTTCTGGCTGAATTTCCGTCAGTAGACAGACTTCCCCAGATCGACATCACGGTGGGGGATGACGGCGCTGCAATCCTTATTTTCCACTTCATAGGTGAACGGCCGTCCGAACTCCAGGATTTTCTTCTTCAACACCTCCCCCAGCTCCCGTCGGCAAGCGGTATCTTCCTCCAGTCAGGCAGAAAAACGACCCTTACCCTGGTTGCGGGGGTGGAACAGCTCTCCTACAGGATTCCGTCCGGATTTCTGCCGGATGTGCCGGAAACGGTCCTGTCATTCAGCCGGGGAGGTTTCTCCCAGGTAAATTACCAGCAGAACCTGACACTCCTGTCCACCGTGGCGGAATGGCTCGCACCGCTCAGGACGGAACGACTGCTGGATATTTACTGCGGCAACGGCAATTTTTCCCTTCCCCTTGCCCATTACGTGGCCAGCGTTGTCGGCATCGAAGAATATGCCCCTTCCATCGACGACGCGCGCCGGAATGCCTTGGCCAACGGGATCCATAATGCCCTGTTTCAATGCCTGGACGCAGGCCAGGGCATCAAGGCTTTGGTCGCCGCCGGTAACACCTACGACCTCGTACTGCTTGACCCCCCACGGTCGGGTGCGGCGGACATAATCGCCCAGCTGCCCGCGCTGTCCCCCCGGGCCATAGTCTACGTCTCCTGTGACCCGGCGACCCTCGCCAGAGACATGGGCATCCTGCGGGGGCACGGCTATGCCGTCACGAAGAGCCGGCCCATCGACATGTTCCCCCAGACGTATCATATTGAAAGTGTTACACTGTTTGAGCCGTGCAGATAATAGCGCTGGTGATGATGCAGTGACAGAAAGGTGGAGTGAAATGTTTGGCAGATTTTTCAAAAAGGATTACCGCTACTATATGAACGAGGGGGAGAAATACCTCGTGGCAGAGCAGTATGCCGACGCCCGCACCGCTTTCAGCGAGGCTTTGGAAAAAATGGACGGTGACACTGCCGCCGACGACGAGTTGAAGGCAGTCGTCAAGGACAAGATCGCCTTTTCGGGCAACAGATTGGGCCTGGCTAATCTAAAAGAAGCGGAACACGCCATCCAGAGCGGTAATACGGCCAAGGCACGTGAACATGTGCAACTGGTCATGCAACTGGCAGAAGACGTAACCACTAGGGAAAAGGCTGAAATATTACTACAACATATAACCAGGGACGATGCATCAGTGGTTGCTCCTGTACCTTCATCGGGGTGTGCCAGTTGTAACGGTGTTAGCCACAAAACGGTTGAAAACAGGGAGATTAGCGACGAACACCTTTCCCCGGCAGACAGATTTTTCCTGGCGGTGCAGACGCTCCCCGAAGGGTTGCCCCAGCGATATGCGAGTTTGGGAGAGAAATTTGCATATGCGTACCTGACCGCGCACGAAGGGGACCAGGAGGCAGCATTGCGCCTGCTTGGGGAACTCAACGAGGCGGGTGAATGCGATATTTATCACTATGAGATTTCCCTCATCCATTATGGCAGGGGTGATCTGTCGCGGTGCGAATGGCATCTGCGCCGTGCCCTGGAGTTGAACGGAGCGAATTCACTCTGCTGGCTGGCACTGGCTCAACTTCAGGCTGATGCCGGACAATTACAGGACTCCCTGCAGGTACTCGAGCATATGATCCTGAACGGCTTCCTGTCCGACCAGGCGAGAACCCTGCAAGGGGATATTTATCAGGCGGTGGGGGAGACGGATAAATCCATTGCCTGCTACACCGAGCTCCTGGCATCGCCAGGTACGGCACGAACTGCCGCTGAAAGACTGGTGCCGCTTCTTGAAAGTCAGGGGCGCAGCGCCGAAGCTGAGTACCTGTACAAGAAGCATCTGAAAGGATGCTGCTGAAAACGAGACCGATCGCGTGATACGGTCCCGCATACATTAACGGACCGGTCACGCAGGGCTTCCTGGTGCCGGCGGAGATACTATCAGGAGGGGCGTATGAATAAATCGGAACTCATCGAGGCGCTGGCGGTTAAAAAGAACATTTCTTTCAAGAAAGCCGAAGAAATAATCAATACCATATTCGATTCCATGGCGACTGCCATGCTGGCGGATGAACGGATCGAAATCCGCGGCTTTGGCAGTTTTGTTGTCAAAGAGTACAAGGCGTATACCGGCCGAAATCCTAAAACCGGCGAGGCCATTGCGGTAAGCCCCAAAAAACTCCCCTTTTTCAAGGTTGGCAAAGAACTGAAAGAAAGGGTTGCCGAATAAATTGAGGGAGCTTCCTTCGATTGTTTCGTTTTTTCGCAACATTAGTTTTTAGTGGCAATTGTTAATTAAAGCATGCGCGCTAAAACTCCTTGAACTCTCTTCCGCAATCTGCTAACACTTGTCGAAAAAAATTCTTGGCAATTATGATACTCTCCATGAAAAAAATTCTTTTTATTACCATGGGTGCGCTTGTTCTGTCCGCACCGTGTGCATTTGCCAATCCCTCGCAGAGCGGTGTGACCGGTTTGCTGGCCGTTCCGTCGGCCGATACCCTCGATTCCGGTAACCTGTGTGTCGGAATATGGGGAGACCTGAGCAAGAACAAGGAGACGGGCAAGCATGCCGTAGTCATGCCGGCCGCCTTGACTCTCGGCATCGGCTCGTTCTGGGAGATATACGGTTCATACCCCAATCTGCTGTTCAACGACCAGCAGGAACTGGCAAACAGAGGGACTGCCAACCTGGGGACCAAGCTTCGTATTTTCGGCAAGCGGAACGCGAACTTCAAGCTGGCGACCGACATCTTCGCCATGCGTCACGTTTCAGACAATCCTGATATCAACGGTGTTACAGATGTGGGGGGAAGGCTGATCGCATCATTCTTCGCCCCCTGGTTTGCCGTACACGCCTACGGCGGTTATCTCTCGCCGGGCAACCGGCCGGGTACGGCAATGGAGGATCAGATCCTCTATGGGGGAGGGGTCGAGTTTTCTCCCACCTCCAGGACCAAGCTCACCCTGGAACTGACAGGCAGTCAGAACAGTAAATCGGGAACCTCTTCGAAAGACGCTCCCATCGAGAGCCTGGTCGGTTTCCAGTACTACGTTTCGCCCCATCTTACCATCAATGCCGGTGCGGGAGCGCGGGTCAATTCAGTAGGTCAGGACTGGCGCGCAATAATTGGTTTCACAACCTGCCAGGGTGTCGGAACTTACATAAAGCCGGTCCCGCGGCTGGTAATGGAGCCTGAAGCAAAGCCGCAGGAAGCGGTCAAGGCGGCCAAAATAGCCCCCATTTCCTCACTGCTTCTCAAGTCTACGGCCGTGACGCCGGCAAGCAAGATCGAACTCCCGGTTGATCCGGACCGTGAAGAGATCGTCATCAAGCCGTTCGGCCAGGTAGTGATTCCGCCACAGCCCCAGCGGGCACAGACAACTCTACCCGTCATGCCCGTTCTGCAGACCATGCCGGTGCTTACCCAGCAGGTACCCCTTCCTCCACGCAAGGAGGAAGTGCGCGTCGCTCCCCAGGAAGTTGTTGCGACGGGTGATGAGCAAGTGGAAGGTCAAACGCCGCTTCTAGCCGTCGAAGTCAAGGGGGAGAAGGTCGAAGTCCTCCCCGGCGGCACGCAGAAGCTTCCGGAGACCGTGAAAGTCTATCGCAAATTCCGGTTCCCCGATGTCATGTTCGAGTTCGGCCAGATGGACCTGTCCGAAGAAGTAAAACGTTCGCTCTCGGAAGTTGCGGAGCAGATTCGCGCCGACAAAAAGACCGCTTTCATCAGGATAGACGGTCATACCGACAGCATCGGCTCCGACAAATACAATATGGACCTTTCCCTGAAACGTGCCATTGCCGTCGCAAATCATTTGATTACACGGGAAGGTATTGACCCGAAGACGCTCTTTGTCAAGGGAATGGGGAAAACAAGGCTTCTCTCCGATAACGTGACCACGGAAGGACGCCGGATCAACCGCCGGTTTGAAATAATGTTCCTGGTTCCCAAGGGTAAATGATGCAACGGGTGCTTACCCCACTTGTCATAGTCGGTATCATGGCCTGTTTCTCCGTTGCCCAGGCTGAAGACAGTGGTGTCCTGACAGAGTGCCGGCAGGTGGGTGCAGTACGCGTTGCAACATCCAAGGGGCTTGATTCAAAGGCAAAAAACGCCCTGGATGCCATGTCGCAACAGCTCAGAGCAGTCGGCACGGACAGGCTGCTCCGCATTGAAGGGGATGACGGTACCGGCAGGACCCCGGAAGAATCGCTCACCAGGTCGCTCATGCTTGCCAAGAACGTGCAGTTGTATCTTGCCTCCCGACACGCCCTCGACCTCGATGTCTACCTTGCCACAGCCACCGCCCCGGGCACCGGGCGAACTGTCCGCATATACGCCTGTCCGAAGCAGTTCGACGTGGAGATTCTCGATCTGCCGCGAAACATCACCGACAACAAACGCGATTTCCATCCATCAGTCCCTGACAGGTGAGTGCTACTCCCCAGGAGGTCACAGTAATGAAGATTTCCGCATTTTTGATGGGAATGATAGCAGCGTTTATGCTAGGCGGGTGTTCTCTGAAGGTTGTCCCCGAACAGACAGGGACGGGTGTCATCAACGCCGCTGAGAGCTCCCAGACAATTACCAGAGATGGGCTTTCGATCACCGTGAAATCATCCGACATCGATCTGCGCGACTATAACCTGGAGGGGGCGGTGTCGGCATTTTCGGTCATCATTGACAACCGGACCGACCACGAAGTGAGTTTCGGGAATGACTCTTTCGTACTCCTGGACAACGAAAACCGTCAGTATCTTCCCCTTACCCCCGAAAAAGTCAAAGAGATACTCTCCCGCGATTCCTACTACCTGATTCCCTATCCCTACGTGGGATTTTACTACCTGGAAGACTACGCGAAGTCATCGTCCTACAATGAGTTCAGTTCCAACGCCCCCTATTTCTATGATCTCTATCCCCAGGACATCTACACTAAGGCGTTGGCTGGCGAATCCATCATTCCGAAGGCCAAGGTGGCAGGACTCGTCTATTTCAAGATCGATCTTTCCACGGTTCAAGGGGTAAAACTCCACGTATTCAAGAAGGGGAGTTCCCGTTCGTCCGCGCCGGATTTCACCTTTCCGTTCAAAATTGAGAAGTAATCCCGGGGATATAATCCGATGCCTCTGATGTTTCTCTGGGAAGCACTGGGGGGGCTCGGCCTGTTCATCCTCGGGATGAAGTCCATGTCCGAGGGGTTGCAGAGGATCGCAGGGGAACGGCTGCGCCAGACCCTGGAAAAGGTTACCGGCAACCGCCTTACCGCAGCCCTCATGGGAAGCAGTCTCGCCTCCCTGCTTCAGTCCAGCAGCGCCGCCGCGATTATCATCGTCGGCCTCCTCAATGCCGGTCTGCTCTCCGTATATCAGGCCCTCGGCGTCCTGATGGGAACCGGCATCGGTACAACCCTCGCCATCCAGTTCATTGCCTTCAAGGTTTCCCAGATCGCCCTGCCGGCGATTGCCCTTGGCGTGTTTCTGAAATATTTCTGCAAGCGGAGACGGGTCGTCTACGCCGGAGAACTGCTGCTCGGTGCGGGGCTCATATTCTTCGGCCTCCAGCTCATGGAGTCCGGCTTCGCTCCCGTCAAGCAGAGTGCCCTGTTCCAGGCAATACAGCATCCACTTTTCAGCTGGCATATCAGTTCCGTTCTTCTTGGCGCGCTCCTGACCTTTCTCATCCAGTCCGGCAGTGCCGTCATCGGCATCGTCATAGCGCTTGCCGGCAGCGGGCTCATTGGATTCGAGAGCGGTGTCGCCATGGTCGTCGGCGAGGTACTGGGAACCTCACTCATAACACTGGTTGCAACCATCGGCGGAACGATGGCTGCCCGACGCAGCGCTATCATCTACGGCATTATCAATGTTGTTGCCATTACCCTTGTCCTCATCGGGTTCCCTCTTTTTCTCAAGGCAGTCCAGTTCCTCTCACCCGGTGATGCGGAATTCACGGTAACCACCATCGGCAGCGTCGATCCCCACTCTGTTCTCAGCCGTCCCAACATTGCTCGTCACCTTGCCAATGCCCATACGCTCTTCAGTGTACTGAGCGTTCTGGTTTTTCTGCCGTTTCTGGGTTTCTTTACCAGGTCCGCCGCCCGTATACTCCCCGGTGTCGAAGGGGGGCTCGATTACGAACCACGGCCCAAGTTCATCGATGCCCGTATTCTCAACACACCGTCCATAGCTCTCTTGCAGGCAAAGAACGAAACCAGAAGGATGGCTGCAATTGCAGAGTCCATGTTTGAGGATGTGGTCAAGCAGTTTTACAAGTACGATGCCCGGCGGACGATGCGGATCAAGCAGAAAGAAGAGACCCTCGACGTGTTGCAACGGGACATATCCAACTTTCTCGTGTCCCTGTCCAAGCAGTCTGCGGGACGCGAATCTTTTCTCGACATTCCACTCATGCTCCAGATAATCAGCAGCCTTGAGCATATCGGGGACCAGAGCGAGGCGGTGCTCGATTATCTTCGCCGCAAGAAAGAGGACAAGATCATCTTTTCAGCCGCTGCCATGACGGAACTGCGAAACCTTGCCGCGGTCGTCGGCGACCTGGTGAGCAGCGCCATCGCCTCTGTGCCGGAACCGGCAGCCGATGGCCTGCCGGCGGGGGTCGATCTTCGCGACAGGGTGACCCACCTCCAGGGCACCATGCTCGACAATCACATCAAGCGCCTCACCGATGGCGATTGCACGGTCATGGCAGGCCTGATCTACAGCGATATCGTCGGGGGTTTCTCGAAAATTGCCGACGCCTGCATACAGATACTGAAAAGTGAACGGGAGTTTTCCGATGCCGCAGCTTCTGGCAGCCATTGACCTGGGAACGAATACCGCCCGGCTTCTTATCGGCAGGTGTCTCACCGATGGCACGGTGCAACCGGTTTTCATCAGCCGGCGGATAACCAGGCTGGGTGGAGGCTTTACCCGTGAATCCGGCATTTCGCCCGAAGCGCGGGGGCGGACCCTTGCAGCGCTTCACGAATTTGCTGCGGCCATGAAATTCCACGAAGTGCAAAGAGTGCGCGCTGTGGCAACCAGTGCTGTGCGGGATGCTGTCAATGGTCCTGACTTCTGCCGTGAGGTTCTCGATTCTACCGGTATCGTGCTTGACGTTATCGACGGCGATGAAGAGGGGCGCCTTACCCTGCGGGGTGTCCTGGCGGGAATCGACGAGCGTCCCGCATCACTCTTCGTTTTCGACGTGGGGGGGGGGAGCACCGAATATACCCTGTCCCGCGGGGAGACGATGCTGTTCTCCCGGAGCCTTCCCCTCGGCGTGGTAAGGCTCACCGAAGGGAAGGGGGAGAGCAGTGCCATGTCTGACAAGATACACCGGGAACTGCTGGCATTGCGGCGGGAAATGGAAGAGCAGCGCCTGCTGGAGCATCTGGACAGCGCCCTGCTCGTCGGGACAGCCGGCACGGCCACGACCCTGGCCGCAATCAGCATGGGAATGGTCGACTATGACTACCGCCGGGTGAACAACCACATCCTGACAAGGGAGGAAATCAGCTCCATTTTCCAGCAGCTGCTCCCCTTGTCGCCGGCGGAGCGGCTCATGGTACCCGGCATGGAAAAAGGGCGGGAAGACTTGATCATTGCGGGTTGCCTTCTCACCCTGCGGACCATGGACCTGTTCGGCTTCGACCGGATGAAGGTAAGTGATTTCGGATTGCTTGAAGGGGTTCTGCTGTCGGTGCAAGGCTAACGAAGAGGCCGCAGCCCCCCCCGATGTTTCCTCGAACCTATTTCCCTGGACCGGCAAAGGTCTTCATGTACATGATGAGGGACTGCATGTCGGTGCCGGCGGGGTCGAGGGGTTTTCCCTTGAGCGCCTTGTCAATGCATTTGTTGGTGATGCCGGCCAGCTTCCCGTCGTCGAAGGTTGCCGCCCACTCCAGTTTCCGTCCGCCGGGGTGGCAACTTGCGCAGCTTTTGCCGTTGGTCCCGAGTTTCGTGCTCTCGAACAACTCCCGCCCCCGTTCCTGTGTGGGGCCGTCTGCCGCCTGTGAGGCAACGGCAACGGACATCAGAAATACAGCCAGCCAGAATCGCTTTTTCATGGGTTCCTCCCTCATGCGACGTTTACGATGAAGAGTATCCGAAAACCCCCGCCTGTCAACCTAATGCAACTATCCTGATTTAGAAACCCGTTCTATAAAGCTGTTGACATAACAGCCCGTATTTTGTATAGTTTCGGCACCGTTACGGGGACCAGTCCCTGTATTTTACGTGCAGTAGACCCGCTGGCGCTTCCGACAACCCCCGCTCCGCCTGTCTGCCGTTATCACACAGTTAATCTACGAATCCAAGGACCGTATCCCATGCAAGAAATTTTTTCCGGCAACGAGGCCATAGCCCGCGGTGCCCACGAGGCGGGCGTCAGGGTTGCCAGCGCCTACCCCGGCACCCCATCAACTGAAATTCTCGAAAACATCATCCAGTACAAGGAAATCGACGCTTCATGGGCGCCCAACGAAAAGGTCGCACTCGAAGTGGGAATCGGCGCATCTTTCGGCGGCGGCAGAGCGCTGGTCGCCATGAAGCACGTGGGGGTCAACGTGGCTGCCGACCCGCTCTTCACCCTTTCCTACACCGGGGTCAACGGCGGTCTTCTGCTGGTGGTGGCTGACGACCCGGAAATGCACTCCTCCCAGAATGAGCAGGACAGCCGCAATTATGCGAAGTTCGCCAAAGTCCCCATGCTGGAGCCGGCCGATTCCCGGGAATGCAAGGAATTCACCCGCCTCGCCTTCGAGCTTTCCGAACGCTACGACACGCCCGTCATGCTTCGAAGCACCACCCGCATCTCCCACGGCAAGTCCATAGTCGAGCTCAAAGAGCCGGTGACAGGCCTCCCCGCGCCGAAGCTGGTGAGAAATGCCGCCAAGCTGGTCATGCTCCCCGGCAATGCCAAGGTCCGCCACCCCCTCGTGGAGGAGCGGATGGCGAAGCTGTCCCGGGACGGTGCGGCTCTCCCGTTCAACCGGCTGGAACTGCGCGATACACGTATGGGGGTAATAACCTCCGGCGTCTGTTACCAGTATGTTCGCGAGGTTCTCCCCGGCGCCTCGACGCTCAAGCTGGGAATGGTTCACCCGCTCCCCCACGATCTCATCAGGGAATTCGCCGCCAAGGTCGACCGGCTCTACGTGGTGGAGGAACTCGACCCTTTCATAGAAGAACAGATCAAGGCCATGGGGATTGCCGTAACCGGCAAGGAAATCCTTCCCATCTGTGGAGAACTCACCCCGGGGCGCATCCGGAAGGCCTTTGGTCTGCCGAGCGCTGAAACCTCCGCCATGGAGAAACTGCCCGGACGCCCCCCCAACATGTGTCCCGGCTGTCCTCACCGCGGCGTGTTCTTCGCCCTCAACCAGCTCAAGGCTTACGTCACTGGCGACATCGGCTGCTACACCCTCGGTTTCCTCCCCCCCCTGTCGGCCATGGACACCTGCATCTGCATGGGAGCCTCCATCGGCAACGCCACCGGCGTGGTGAAGGTCGTGGGAGAAGAGGAGCGGAAAAAGGTGGTGGCCGTTATCGGAGATTCGACGTTCCTCCATACCGGCATCAACGGCCTCATGGACATGGTATACAATAATGCCCCGGCGACGGTGGTCATTCTCGACAACCGGATCACCGCCATGACGGGTCGCCAGGAAAATCCCGCCTCGGGTTTTACCCTCATGGACGAGCCCGCCCAGCGTATTGACTTCCCCCTCCTCTGCAAGGCGCTCGGGGTGAAGCATATCAGGGTCGTCAACCCCCTCGACCTTGAGGAGACCAGGCGGGTACTCCAGGAGGAAATGGAGCGCCCCGAGCCATCGGTGATCATAACCGACAAGCCGTGCGTCCTTATCAAGCGGGAAGGGGTCTTCACCAAGGGGCCGGTATACCAGGTGAATGCGGAGCAGTGCACCGGCTGCCGCGCCTGCCTCAAGATCGGCTGTCCCGCCATCGAATGGCAGCCTGGTGAAGGGAAGAAGGGGAAGGCGTTCATCGACCCGCTTCTCTGCACCGGCTGTGATGTCTGCCGCCAGTTGTGCAAATTCGACGCCATCGGGAGGTCAAAGTGAGCGACCAGATTACCAATATCCTCCTCGTCGGCGTGGGGGGGCAGGGGATCCTGCTTGCCTCGGAGATTCTGTCCGAAACCTTCATGCTGGCGGGATTCGATGTGAAAAAGAGTGAAATCCACGGCATGTCCCAACGGGGGGGAAGCGTCGTTTCCCACGTCCGCTACGGACGGGAGGTTTTTTCCCCCATCGTCCCCGAAGGGGAGGGGGACATACTCTTCGGTTTCGAACTCATGGAAACCTGCCGCGCACTTCCTCTCCTGAAAAAGGGTGGAAAAGTGGTTGCCAATGACCTGCGCATCCCGCCACCGTCGGTGCTGATGGGGCAGGAAACTTATCCCGACGGACTGGCGGACCGGATCAGAAGTCAATTCCCCGACCTGCTGCTGGTGGATGGCCAGCACCTGGCCATGGAAGCGGGCAACCCCCGTGTCGCCAATACGGTTCTGCTGGGAGCCGTTTCCAAACGTATCGACATCGCAGAAACCTACTGGCTCAGTGCCCTGGAGAAACTGGTGCCCAAGAAGGCGCTGGAGGTAAACCGGAAGGCATTCATGCTCGGCAGAGACCTGTAATTAATCGGTGAGGAGTAAGGAATGAGGGCAATGATGTTCAACGAAGAGTTTGAAACGCTGCCGCGTCAGGCGTTGGAGGCGCTTCAGTTGAAGCGGCTCCAGTCCATGCTGGAGCGCGTTTATGCCAATGTCCCTTTTTACCGGACCGCGTTCGACAGGGCGGGTATCCGTCCCGACGATGTACGGTCTCTCCAGGACCTGCAGCGCCTTCCTTTCACCACCAAGCAGAACATGCGGGACAGTTATCCCTACGGCCTGTTTGCCGCACCCATGGAGGAGATCGTCCGCATTCACGCCTCCTCGGGTACGACTGGCAAGCCGACGGTGGTGGGATATACCCAGAAGGACATCGAAACCTGGACCGAACTCATGGCCCGTACCTTTGTGACTGCCGGCGCGCATAAGGGAGACATCATCCACAACGCCTACGGTTACGGCCTCTTCACCGGCGGGCTTGGTGCCCATTACGGCGCCGAGCGGCTGGGAGCTTCCGTCATTCCCATCTCCGGCGGCAACACCAAGCGCCAGATCATGATCATGCAGGACTTCGGTTCAACGGTCCTCACCTGTACACCCTCCTACGCCCTTTTTATGGCCGAAGAGGCAAAGATCGAAGGTGTGGATTTCAGGAACCTCAAGCTCCGGGTCGGCATTTTCGGTGCAGAGCCCTGGTCCGAGGCGATGCGTGTGGAGATCGAGGAAAAGCTCAACCTTACGGCCCTCGATATCTATGGCCTTTCCGAGATCATGGGCCCCGGCGTAGCCCAGGAATGTTACGTGGCAAAATCGGGGCTCCATATCTGGGAAGACCATTTCATCCCGGAGATCATCGATCCCGAGACATGCCAGGTGGTGCCTGAAGGGACAAAGGGAGAGCTGGTCATCACGACCATCACCAAGCAGGGAATTCCCTTGGTGCGCTACCGGACGCGGGATATCACGAGTATTACCTACGAACCGTGTGCCTGTGGACGTACCCATGCCCGTCTTGCCCGGCTGAGCGGGCGCAGCGACGACATGATCATCATCCGCGGCGTCAACGTCTTCCCGTCGCAGATAGAATCCATCCTTGTCGGTATCGAAGGGGTGGAGCCCCACTACCTGCTCATCGTCGACCGCCAGGACAACCTGGATACCCTGGAAGTACATGTGGAGGTCGACGAACGTCTCTTCTCCGACGAGATCAAGGTTCTCCAGGCCCTTTCCCGCAGTATCGAGAAAGAGATCAAGGATATGCTGGGGGTCACCTCCCGGGTCAAGCTTGTGGAGCCAAAAACCATCCAGCGGAGCGAGGGGAAAGCAACGCGCGTCATCGACAAACGGAAACTGGTGTAGGGCGAACCCCGAATTTGCCCATCTAACGCGATCGTCATGATCGTTCCTATGAAGGAGAGCACCATGCACGTAGAACAGATATCCATCTTTATCGAAAACAAATCGGGGCGTCTGGCGGAAGTGACTCGTATTCTCGGGGATGCAGGGGTGAATATCCGGGCTCTGTCCCTGGCCGACACCTCCGATTTCGGCATCCTGAGGCTCATCGTCAATGACCGGGAGAAAGCCAAGGCAGTTCTCAAGGAGAAGGGTTTCACCGTCAGCAAGACCGACGTGGTTGCGGTGGAGGTGCCCGACCGGCCAGGCGGGCTCTCACTGATACTCCAGACCCTGGATGGAGAGAACATCAACGTCGAGTACATGTACGCCTTTGTGGAGCGCTGCGGCGAGAACGCGGTGATCATTTTCCGTTTCGACGAAACCGACCGGGCTATAAAAAGTCTTCTGGACAAGGGATTTAATGTACTGGAAGGGGAGCGACTCTACGGTATGTGAACATCAGGAGCGGGAACCGGGGAAAAAACCCGGATCCCTGAACCTTGAACTTTGTTTTCCAAGGGGGAAATCATGAAAAAACTGTTGGCGATACTGCTTGGCGGTACGATGGTATTGCATGCCGGTCTGGCGCTGGCTGCCGGGACGGTCAGAATCGGCGCCCTGTTCTCGGTGACGGGACCCGCATCGTTCCTCGGCGAACCCGAGAAAAATACCCTGGAGATGCTCGTTAAAGATATCAACAGCAAGGGGGGAGTGAAGGGGACGAAGCTCGAACTGGTGGTGTATGACACCCAGGGGGACAGCACCAAGGCCAAGCAGCTGGTGAACAAGCTGATCAAGAACGACAAGGTCGTGGCCATTGTCGGCCCCAGCACCACCGGTGATACCATGGCAATCATCGAGGACGTGGAAAAGGCCGGTATCCCCCTTGTCTCCTGTGCCGCCGGCATCAAGATCACCGAGCCGGTCAAGAAGTGGGTCTTCAAGACCCCCGCCAACGACCATGTCGCGGCAGAGAAGATATTCAACTACATGGCGACAAAGAAACAGAAATCCATCGCCCTGCTGACGGTATCCGACGCCTTCGGTTCTTCCGGCCGCGAACAGTTGAAGACCCTGGCGAAGCAGAAGGGGTTCACGATTGTAGCTGATGAGGTGTACGGGCCGAAGGATACGGACATGACCCCCCAGCTCACCAAGATCAAAGGGGCTAAACCCGATGCCATCATCTGCTGGGGGACCAACCCCGGCCCTGCGGTGGTGACCCGCAACGTGAAACAACTCGGGCTCAAAATCCCCCTCTACCAGAGCCACGGTGTCGCCTCCAAGAAATACATAGAGC
Source organism: Geomobilimonas luticola (assembly GCF_018476905.1). Lineage (GTDB taxonomy): Bacteria > Desulfobacterota > Desulfuromonadia > Geobacterales > Geobacteraceae > Geomobilimonas > Geomobilimonas luticola. Next base: position 477,826 of record NZ_JAHCVK010000002.1, on the reverse strand, counting down.
TGGCTGGCGCCGACAATGCCGAAGGGGTGCTGCTCCCCGCCGGAAAACTGGCCATCTACGACAAGCTCAAGCCTTCCGATCCGCAGCAGAAGGTGCTCAGAGAGTACGACCAGTCCTATCGCAAGAACTACAATGTTGAGGCATCCACCTTCGGCGGGTATGCCTACGACGCCTTCCTGATGATCACGGATGCGATAAAGAAGGGAGCGACCACTCCCGAGCAGATCAGGAGCAACATCGAGCAGAGCAAAAAACTGGTGGGTGTCTCCGGAGTGTTCACCATGTCTCCCGCCGATCACAACGGTCTCGACCTCTCCGCCTTCGAGATGGTCCGCATAACCAAAGGTGACTGGGAACTGGCCCGCTAATCGATTTCACCATTTCTAGGGGAGGAAGTCATGCGTGTAAGATCAATTCTGGGGATGCTCGCAGCCGTCCTCGTAACAATCCTTGCGGGGGGGGCGGAAGCCTTTGCTGCTGAACCGATCAAGATCGGCGGACTGTTCGCCATTACCGGTCCCGCTTCCTTTCTGGGTGAACCGGAACGCAATACTGCCCAGATGGTAGTCGACGAGATCAACGCCGCCGGCGGGGTCAAGGGGCGCAAACTCCAGCTGATCGCCTACGATACCCAGGGAGACAGCACCAAGGCCAAGCAGCTGGTAAACAAGCTGATCAAGAATGACAAGGTCGTGGCCATCATCGGCCCCAGCACCACCGGCGACACCATGGCAGTCATAGGGGATGTTGAGCGGGCAGAAATACCCCTCATCTCCTGCGCCGCCGGCAGCAAGATCACCGAGCCGGTAAAAAAGTGGGTATTCAAGACGGCCCAGAACGACGGCCTTGCGGTGGCAAAGATCTTTGACTATCTGAACCGGAAGAAGATAGCAAAGGTTGCCATCCTGACCGTTTCCGACGGTTTCGGCTCTTCGGGGCGGGAACAGCTCAAGGCCAATGCGGCGAAATTCGGCATCCAGATCGTCGTCGATGACACGTACAATCCCAAGGATACGGATATGACTCCCCAGCTGACCAAGATCCGTTCCAGCCAGGCTCAGGCCATCATCTGCTGGGGAACCAACCCCGGCCCTGCGGTTGTCGCCCGCAACGTCAAGCAGCTGGGGATAAAGCTCCCTGTTTTCATGAGTCATGGTGTCTCTTCCAAGAAGTTCATCGAACTTGCCGGCGACGCCGCCGAAGGCATCATCCTTCCGTCCGGCAGGGTGATCGTTTCCGATGTGCTGCCCCACCAGGATAAACAGAAGAAGTCTCTCATGGCTTTTGTCAAGGATTACCAGAAACATTACAAGGTCGAAGGTGACCATTTCGGTGGTCATGCCTGGGATGCGATCATGCTGTTGAAAGGGGCGATCGAGCGTGGGGGCGATACTCCCGCTGCCATTCGTGATGCCCTTGAAAAGACGACTAATTTCCCGGGTATCGGCGGTGTCTTCAATTTTTCACGCACCGATCACGCCGGGTTGACCAAGGATGCCTTCGTCCTCGTCGAGGTCAAGAAGAGAGACTGGTCGCTCGTCAGACAAGCCGGAATCGAGTAGCGATGCCGATTTTTGATCAACTGACCCAGTATCTTTTTTCCGGCCTGGCCACCGGTGCGATCTATGCCCTGATCGGACTGGGTTTCGCTATCATCTACAATGCCACCGGCATCATAAATTTCGCCCAGGGGGAATTTGTCATGCTGGGAGGGATGTTTACCCTGTCGCTCCTGGGGGGGGCGGGTCTCCCCCTGGGGGGGGCAGTTCCCGTCGCCATCATTCTCACCACCGTTGTCGGCATGGTATTCGAGCGTCTGGCCATCAGACCCCTCAAATCGGCAACCCCCCTGAGCCTGGTCATCATTACCATCGGCGGCAGCATCCTGATCCGCGGTATCGCCATGCTCGGCTGGGACAAGGACACCCACTCGCTGCCGGGCTTTAGCGGAGACGAACCGATCGAGATGTTTGGCGCATCGCTCATGCCGCAGCATCTCTGGATATTTGTCGTCACTATCTTCGTCATTGGCTGCAGCAAGCTTTTCTTCAACTACACCGTCAGCGGCAAGGCAATGCGGGCATGCTCCTACAACAGTCGTGCAGCCAGCCTCATCGGCATCGACGTGCGGCGGATGGTTCTTTTTTCCTTTATCATCAGTTCTGCCATGGGGTCCCTGGCGGGCATAATCATTGCTCCCCTGACCATGACAGCCTACGACGTCGGCATAATGCTCGGCCTCAAGGGTTTCTGCGCCGCCATTATCGGTGGTATGAGCAGCGGGTTTGGAACCGTCCTTGGCGGTCTGCTCCTGGGAATACTGGAATCGCTGGGTGCCGGTCTGATCTCCTCGGGGTACAAGGATGCCATTGCCTTCGTCATACTGCTCCTGATCCTTTTCATCCGCCCCCAGGGACTCTTCAAGAAGGCTGAAACAGAACGGGTGTAGTTTCCCGTCTTTTACCTGGATTCATAGCCGATTTTCAGAGGTATCGTGAAGCGCGAACTGTTGAAATTTCTGATTCTTGCCCTGCTGGTTGCAATTCTCCCCATGCTCCTTTCCGGCAGCTACCTGTTGAACGTTCTCATTTTCGTCGGCATCCACACCATGCTGGCGGTTGCCCTGAACCTTCTGCTCGGTTTTGCCGGCCAGATATCCCTCGGCCACGCAGGTTTTTTCGGTCTGGGGGCCTATGCATCGGGAATCCTGACGTCAACCTATGGCATCAATCCCTGGATAGCCATGACGGCCGCTGCTGCTGTCGTCACCTTGCTGGCCTTCGCTATCGGATTTCCCATCCTTAAACTGAAGGGTCACTACCTGGCCATGGCTACCCTCGGCCTCGGCATCATATTCTTCATCGTGTTCAACGAAGCGGTGAACCTGACGGGCGGTCCATCGGGGCTTTCCGGCATACCGAGCCTGAAGGCCGGGAGTCTGACCTTCGATAACGACCTGAAGAATTACGCCCTCATCTGGCTGTTTACCCTCGGAACGGTCCTCCTGTCGGTAAACCTGGCAAATTCCCGCATCGGACGGGCGCTGCGGGCAATTCACGACTCGGAGGTCGCCGCCCGGGTCATGGGGGTCAATGCCCGGCTTCTGAAGGTCCAGATTTTTGCCCTTTCCGCCTGCATCTCCACCATCGCCGGCAGCCTTTACGCCCACACCATGGGCTTCATCTCTCCCACTTCCTTCGGATTCAATTTTTCCGTCGAACTGGTCACCATGGTGATCATCGGGGGACTGGGGAGCATCTACGGCTCCCTCGTCGGTGCGTTCATTCTGACCATCCTTCCGGAAGCGCTGCGTACCTTCCAGGATTACGATATCATCATCTACGGCCTCATTCTGATCCTCATGACCATGTATCTTCCCGGTGGGCTCGTACGGGGCATTCCGGCCGTTCTGGCCAGATTCCGGTCTGCCGGAAAGCAGGAAGGGTAGGGCAAGATGCTGGAGATACGGTCAATAACCCAGGTTTTCGGCGGCCTGACCGCCCTGCTTGACGTTTCCTTTTCCCTCCGGCAGGGTGAAATAACCGGCGTCATCGGCCCTAACGGTGCGGGAAAGACCACCCTGTTCAACATCATCAGTGGCATCTACCGGCAGACATCCGGACAGATTTTCCTGAAGGACAAGAATATTTCGGGCTTTCCGCCGGAACGGCTCGCACGGCTCGGCATCGTACGAACATTCCAGAATATCGAACTTTTCGGACAGATGAGCGTTCTGGAAAATGTCAAGGTGGGACTCCATACGAAAAGCGGCTGCGGCATTTTTTCCTGTTCGTTCAAGCTGCCTTGGCACCTTGCGGAAGAGCGGCGCATAACGGAATCCGCCCGCAACTGGCTCGATTTCTGTGGAATAAGCGACCTTGCCGAACAGCGTGCCGACAGTCTTCCTTTTGGCAAGGGGCGTCTCCTGGAAATCGCCCGGGCACTTGCCATGGAACCGCAGATAATGTTCATGGACGAACCGGCTGCCGGGCTCAACAGCCGGGAGACCCAGGACCTGGCAACCCTTATCCGGAAAATCCGGGAGGCGGGAATAACTGTCGTGCTGGTTGAACATGACATGGAACTGGTCATGGATGTGTGCGACCGCATCCTGGTCCTCAATCTCGGCGAAAAACTTGCCGAGGGAACACCGAGGGAAATCCAGGAGAATCAGGCTGTCATCGCGGCATACCTGGGAGAGGGTTAAAGAGAAACGCGGCTTTTTCGCAATCGCGGCGTTACTCTGCGGGAATACTTGTGCGGCGTAGCGCTGCTACGCCTCCGCGTACTCCCTTGAGCGCCTTGCGCTTATCGAAAAATCCACGTTTCCATATTTCTTAGTGGAACATTATGCTCAAGATAACGAACATCAACACCTACTACGGCCAGGTTCACGCCCTTAAGAACATCTCCCTCCATCTCATCGCGGGGGAGATCGTTACCCTCATCGGTGCAAATGGTGCGGGAAAAACCACCATCCTCAACTCCATTTCGGCCGTGACACCGGTGAAAGGCGGCGAGATACATTTTTCCGGAAATCCCATCCAGGGATTGGCACCCGACAGGATTGTCAGCCTCGGCATCTCCCAGGTGCCGGAAGGGCGGCAGGTATTCAAACCGTTGTCGGTGGAAGACAATCTTGAACTCGGTGCCTACCTCCGCTTCCGTGCCCGGGAGGGGAGGGGAGCCATCCGCCACGACCTTGAGGAGATATACACGCTCTTTCCGCGTCTGAAAGAGCGTCGGCGGCAGATGGCCGGGACTCTGTCCGGCGGTGAACAGCAAATGCTCGCCATCGGCAGGGCACTCATGGCAAGACCAAAACTGCTTCTTCTCGACGAACCGTCCATGGGGCTTGCACCGCTGGTTGTCCAGGAGATATTCGGTGTCATTGACAACCTGCGCCGGGAAAAGGGGACTACGGTGCTCCTGGTGGAGCAGAACGCAAAAGCGGCCCTGAAGATGGCAGACCGTGGATATGTCCTGGAAACCGGTAAAGTGATACTTGAGGGAAGTGCTTCCGAGTTACTGGAAAACAAGGAAGTACAGCGGGCCTACCTCGGGCGGGACAAGAAAGAAGTGTGGGAACGATGATACGGCAGGAAGCGGGCGCGAGGCACGACTAACAAATTTTGCGAGGGGACGCATATGCAGCAGCTAATCTGGGAAGCCGAATACGAATGCATGCCGCGGGAAGACCTGGCGCAGCTCCAGCTGGAGCGTTTGCAGGCAACCCTCAACCGTGCCTACAAGAACGTCACCTGCTACCGGAACAAGTTCAACGAGCTGGGAATCGTCCCCGAGGACGTGCAGTCCCTCGACGATCTTCGTAAACTTCCCTTCACTACCAAGGAAGACCTGCGTCTCAACTACCCCTACGGCATGTTTGCCGTCCCCCTGCGGGAAGTGGTGCGCATCCATTCATCCTCCGGCACCACGGGGAAGCCGACGGTGGTCGGCTATACGCGCCATGACATCAAGACCTGGTCCAACCTGGTCGCCCGGTTCATGACCGCAGCCGGGGTGACCCACGATGACGTCGTGCAGATCGCCTTTGGTTACGGCCTGTTTACCGGCGCCTTCGGGCTTCATTACGCTGCCGAGACCATTGGCGCCTCGGTCATCCCCATGAGTTCCGGCAACACCGAAAAACAGATCATGATCATGCAGGACTACCGGTCGACCGCTCTCGTCTGCACCCCCAGTTACGCCATTACCCTCGCGGACCGGATGGAAAAAATGGGGATCGACCCGAAAACGCTTTCCCTCAGGATCGGTCTGTTCGGCGGCGAGCCCTGGTCAGATGCCATGCGGCGCGAGATCGAGGAACGTCTCCATATCAGCGCAACGGACAATTACGGGCTGTCGGAAGTTATCGGCCCGGGAGTCGCCGGCGAGTGCCAGGGGAAGTGCGGCATGCACATCTTCGAGGATGCCTTCATCCCCGAAATCATCGACCCGGATACCTGCCAGCTCCTTCCGCCGGGGAGCGTCGGCGAACTGGTCCTCACCACCATCAACAAAGAAGCGTTCCCCATGATCCGCTACCGCACCCGGGACATTACGTCCCTCGACTATACTCCGTGCAGCTGCGGCAGAACCATGGTGAGGATGAAGAAAACCATGGGACGCTCCGACGACATGCTCATTATCAAAGGGGTCAACGTCTTTCCGTCCCAGATCGAAGAAGTGCTCTTCGCCATCGAAGGATGCGAACCTCACTATCAGCTGGTGGTGGACCGGAAAGGGGCGCTGGACGTCCTCGAAGTGCGCATCGAGGTAACGGAGAACATCTTCTTCGACGAGATGAAAAAACAGAAGGCGTTTCTGGAGATGGTAGAAAAACGGATCGAATCGACCCTGGGGGTTGGTGCCACGGTCAAGCTGGTGGAACCCAACAGCATCCCGCGCCACGAAGGAAAAGCGGACCGGGTAATCGACAAACGCAGGTTGTGAACAAATGGTTCATGATAATTACTGATCCTGTCTTTTAACGGATATCACCTCTGCCGATTCCGCGCGAGTAACCTGTCTGATCCAGGCCAGGTCTGCGTTTGCACCACCTTCCCCATCCTTGTAGGACCATATAGTACCCCCTCTTCCGGTGACACTCCTCAGATTCTTCCTGAACATCCGACGGTAAAAACAGACAGACGCCCATCTCCTCCCCCCCAACAGGTTGCTATCATTGCAAAGGGTTTGCCCCACTGAGTCGGTCTGACCTATCAGCGGACGTCAGTTTCACAACCATCGGGCAAGGAGGACAAGATGAGATATCGCGCGTTGTACCATCTGTTCGTCGTCTCAGTCATGGCAGCGGTTATGGCCATGGCAGGCTGCAGCGGAGGAGGTGGGGGAGGGGGTACGGCACCAGCCGCCAGTACCCAGGGGGTGAGCAAAGGGGTCATCACCCAGCTGGGGAGTATATATGTCAATGGTGTCAAATTTGACACGAGCAGTGCCACTATCACCATGGAGGACCCCGGCGATTCGAAACTTAAAGTCGGTATGGTAGTCACCGTCGCAGGCACTTTCAGCGACAGTACCAATGGCAAGGCAACCAGTATTTCATTCTCCGATAACCTTAAAGGTCCGATTTCTTCCTTTGACGGTGGAGCGGGAATCATGAGGGTGATGGGGCAGACGGTCAGGTTTGACTCAACCACCCAATTCGACGATTTTCCGACCATGGGGACGAGCAGTGTCGTCCCGGGTCAGATGGTCCAGGTAAGTGGATTCACCAATCCGGACGGGACGATTCGGGCGACTCTCATCGAGCGCCATATGCCTGACTGGACACCGAGCACGACCGTCGAGCTGAAGGGGACCATCGGTGCCATGAATGGCTCAACCTTAGCCATCGGCGACTTGACGGTTGATGCCACTGGTGTAACCATGCCGACCGGCACAGGGGTCGGATCATTTGTAAAGGTAGAGGGAAAACTCGCGGCATTTAACAGCACAACCCTCAAGGCTACAAGCGTTTCAGCGCGCCGTAACGGCATCGAAATCGATGAAAAGGATGGTGACCGTATTGAAGTGGAGGGCTATGTCAGAAACCTGAACGGCAACAGGTTCATGGTGGGAGATACGCTTGTCAACGCGGGAACACTCTCCCTTGCGGGAATAGCGAATGGCGTCAAGGTGGAAGTCAAAGGGACGTTCCTCAATGGCATCCTGATTGCCCGTGAAATAGAGATAGAGGACGGGGCAGCGGTTCCTCCGCCGACGACCGTTCCCGCCGCTCCCGTCGCCAGCGCCGTTGGTGGCGTAAACCAGGTGACCGTCTCCTGGAACGGTGTCAGCGGCGCAACATCATACAACATCTACTGGTCGACCACCGCAGGCGTGACGCCGGCCACGGGGACCAGAATAACCGGCGTCACTTCTCCCTACGTGCATACGGGACGCACTGCCGGCACCACGTACTACTATGTCGTCACCGCTGTCAACTCAGCGGGCGAGAGTGCCCCGTCGGCCCAGGTATCGGCGACGCCGACCAGTACTCCAGCCGTTCCCGCTGCTCCCCTTGGAGTGTCGGCAGTCGGAGGCGCCAACCAGGTGACCATCTCCTGGGCAGCGGTCGCCGGTGCCACATCGTACACTATCTACTGGTCGACGGCAACGGGAGTAACCCCGGCAACGGGGACTCCGATTGCAAATGCCACGTCACCCTACGTGCAGACCGGCCTGACCGCCGGCACCACCTATTACTATGTGGTAACCGCGGTTAATGCCACCGGTGAAAGTGCCCCATCAGCACAGGTTTCGGCAACTACCGCTCCATCGGCGCCTCTGCCGCCAACAGCCCCGACAGGAGTCACCGCAACCGCTGTAAGCCCGACCCAGGTGAACGTCGCCTGGAGTGCCGTCACCGGTGCGGTATCGTACAACATCTACTGGTCCACCACCGCAGGCGTGACGCCGGCCACAGGGACTTTGATCGCCAACGCGACCTCTCCCTATAGTCACACAGGGCGGACGGCTTCAACTACCTATTACTATGTCGTCACGGCAGTTAACGCAGCGGGTGAGAGTGTCCCGTCGGCCCAGGCCTCTGCAACCACCTCTGCAACTCCGTTGCCGCCAGCCGCACCGACCGGTGTGACCGCCGTCGGCGGTACCAACCAGGTGACCGTTTCCTGGGCTACCGTTACCGGTGCAACTTACAACATCTACTGGTCGACGACCACAGGGGTGACGCCGGCCACGGGCACCTTGATCGCCAGCGTGACCTCTCCCTTCGTTCACATGGGGCTGACTCCATCGACTACCTACTATTACGTAGTGACAGCCACTGTTGGCAGCCTGACGAGTGCACCGTCAGCCCAGGTCTCGGCAACCACTTCTGCCGCTCCGTTGGTGTGCGGCACCTGCCATGCCATTCCTCCGGCGACTGGCCAGCATGCTTTCCATGTCACTACGTTAGGGTACAGCTGCGCCATCTGCCACGGCACCGGCTACAGCAGTACGACCGTAAACACGACGTTGCACCTGAACGGTGTCGTAAACGTTGTCAGCACCATCGGGTTCAATCCGACAACAAGCACCTGCGCGACACCTGGCTGCCACGGCAGCAGAGCGTGGTAGGTACTATCGGGCACTATAGTGTACGCTGAGGTCTTTTGAACCGGTAATGAATAAGAGGGGCTCCGAACATTCGGGGCCCCTCTTGCTATCATGGCGTTAATACTCTACGTTGTCCGGACGCTTCCCCGCACAGGCTCGATATGCTTAGCCTCTGACGTTCCCGTGGCGTGTTCTAACGACAAGGTAACAGGGCGGTAACATTTTTCTTGACGGATGATATTCAATTTTGGTAGCGTTACTTCTGTCAGACACAAAAAACGCAGACCGTAGTTGATAATCGATAATACTAAACCATCCGCGAGGATGGGACGGAAAGCCTACAGGGTCTCACCGAGACAGCCGGGTCGCCGAAATATCTCAACCAGATGTTAGGGCCCGGCTTTTTTGTGCCCGCCATCGACAAAAAAAGGAGAAAAGATGAAAAGAGTAACATCGTATCTATCCCTCTCGTTTGCCGTGGTTGCCTTGCTTGCCCTGTTTTCCGGTGTTCCGAAAGCGAGTGCGACTTCCACCCTTTATGCAAATAACTGCGCAGGGTGCCACGGTACGACACCCACCACCTGTGCGGGATGTCATGCACACGGCGTCCACTCAAGCAGTGCAAAAACCGGCATCAACCTGACCGGGACGACAAACAAGACCAGCTACGCACCCGGAGAAACCGTAAGCGTCACCATCGGCGGCGGATACCGTTCCGGATGGGTGCGTGCGATTCTCTATGATCAGAACATGGTCCAAAAGGCCATAAGCACCGGACCTACCGGAGAGGGGGGTGGTGCAAGCTTCCCCATCACCCTGACCGCTCCCGCACCGACGGCGCCGGGCACCTACACCTGGAACGTCTCCTGGTACGGCAACATGAATGATACGGGTTCCGCAACCTTCGGCGCTCGCTGGACCCCCGACGCAAACAATCCTGACCATGGAGAAGAGATCGTCAGCACGAACTCCTTTACCGTCGTTACCGCAGTCCCTTCCGTAAAAATCGGGGTCTTCAGCAACGGAACGTGGTTCCTTGACGGCAACGGCAATGGGGCATGGAACGGCTCGACCACAGATCGGCAACTGGTCTTCGGTTTCCCCGGTGCGATTCCGGTAATGGGTGACTGGAACGGGAGCGGGGTATCCAAAATCGGTGTGTTTGACAAGGGCACATGGTATCTCGACGTGAATGGCAACGGTATCTGGGACGGCGCGCCGTCTGACAAAAACATCATTTTCGGCGGCGGGCTCGCCGGGGCTGTTCCCGTAACCGGCGACTGGACCGGGACCGGCACCACCAAGGTCGGCGTGTATGTCGCCGGCAAATGGTACCTCGATCTTAACGGCAATGGCGTCTGGGACGGTGAAACGGTTGACGGCCTCTATACCTTCGGGGACAGACTCACGGGCGCTGTTCCCGTAACCGGCGACTGGACCGGGACCGGCACGACCAAGATCGGCGTATATGTGGACGGAACCTGGTACCTTGATTTTAACGACAACAAGGTATGGGATGGTGCATCTCTCGACCGCCAGTACTTCTTCGGGTTTAACGGAGCGCTGCCGGTGACAGGAGACTGGAACGCAGACGGCAAAACAGAGATCGGTACCTTCAACAGCGGGGTGTGGTATCTGGACCTGAATGGTAACGGTGCCTGGAATGGTACGCCGACTGACACCACTTACAATTTCGGTACCGGGATTCCGGTAGCGGGTAAATGGTAAGCTTTAGCTGAACAGGTGAAAACTGCTCAACGAAAACAGGGTGTGTTGCATTCGCAGCACACCCTGTTTTTGTGTCTTCGCCAAAACCCTTGAGGGCAGGCTGTGTTCAGTACCGGTAGCGGAGTTCGAACTTCGCCAGCTGATTGGTACGGTTCTGACCACCCACAAGGTCCACGTTGGTGATATGTTCCACCCCATACATCATCTGGGCATCGACATCGCCGTACACCGGCACCGTCCAGAACACCCGCCCCGCGTTCTTCCTCTCCACGGCCTGACCGGGCAAAAGACCGAACGAGCCACGTTCCGTGAAGAAATACTCCAGCGCCAGGTTGTTTCTCCCGTCGAACCAGTGGGCATAGCGGAAGAAATAATCATCCACGGCCCCCCCCTGGGAATGGCCGAAGGTCATGTTGTGATAGAGGAATCCTTCCGGGAACTTGTCGCTCCAGTAGAGGATGTTGTTCCCCCTGAAGTATTCGAAACGGAACTCGTTTCTTCCGTCCGCCGTCAACATCGGGATATGGATGCCGGCGAGGTAGCTCTCCACTATGGGCCAGAACGTCGCCACGTCGCAACCGGAAAGTTCTCCGTACAGTTCGGTGTTGCGCAGCCACGGCAGACGGTAACGGGCCTCGAAACCGGCATTGGCCTTCGAATTATCGGAAGTCGTCCCACCCACGAGCCCCTTTACCCAGGCATCCAGGCTGTTGTCCGTGCCCGGCCCCCCCTGCATCCGCCCCAGGTTCAACCCGATCTCGAGATTGGCGGTCGGTTTCATGCTGAGCTTCAGGGCGTAGAACCACGGTTGACGTTCCTGTCCATCGACATACGTTCTGTCCAGCCGTGAAAAAATGAAGGCATACTTCATGTCGCCGAGCCACGACAGCCAGTCGACACGAAATGGCTCGGGGCTCGACAGCTTGACGAAGTCGAGGTTGCGGGCATTGTTGGTCAGGGTTATCGCCCCACGGTACCCCAGCCCCAGCCAGTTTTCGTCCCTTCCCACTTCCAGCTCGAGGCTTTTCCCTCCCACCTTGAGGTATCCCCTGTTGAGCCGCAGGGTGGTATCGGAGCCGGTAACCAGCAGCGACGGTTCCAGAAGCGCCGCCATTTTGTCCAGGACATACCCCTCGGCAGCCCAGCGCACTTCACCGTTGTTCCCCCTCCGGTAGACGATGCCGTCGTTGTTTTCGAAGAGTGGCGTGCCTTCCGTGCCATGGAGCTGGACCGGGGTAGGGTAGGGGTTCGCTGGCCGCAGCCCCTGGCCGATGCCGAATACACCGTCGTTTCCGGGGTCATGGACCTGGCGTTCATAACTGCGGGGTTTGCCATCGAGATGAACATAGCGGATGAGGACCGATGACGCAGGGTTGAAATCAAACCGCGGGGATTCCTTCGCAGGTTCCTGCTTCAGGGTCACCTCGCGCCGGAGTAGTTCCCGTCCCCTCTCGATCAGGTCAACGGCAAAAACCGGTGCATCGCCACGGTCCTTGACATTTCCCTCGGCTTCCAGAAGGAGTCGGGCAGCCTCGGCCTTCGAATAGGGCTTTATCCCCCTGACGTCCGAGTGAATCAGCCCCATGCCGGCCAGTTTTTCCAGATACGGGTAGATGGGGCTGTCCAGTGAAATATTGGCAGAGGAGAGGGCCTCGCAATCCGTGACGACGCAGGCAGCCAAAATGGCAGCAATCGGTATGATAGCCAGTGCTTGACGAATTTTGACCATGTCATTCCATCCTCATTGCTTTTCAGTGGTATGGTTCAGTCGGGAAATGTATTGTTTGTGATGGTTACATCCTCACGCGTACCCTTGATACCTATCGTGGAAGAGCCCGGTCGAACCTTCACGACGTTGCCTTTAACCTCCAGCTTCTTACCCACGGCTCCCTTTTCGTAAATTATCCCGTCACTTTTCGTAGCCATACCTTCTATGGTGTTTCCTACGATGGATACATCCTGGGCATCCCTTACGAAAATGCCATTGCGGTTATTAAGTATCGAATTATTGGCGATGTTAATGTTCCTGTTTACGCCATTGTCTCCATAAACGTCGTACTGGGCGAAAATCCCGATACCATAACCGGTCGGGTCCACCGGACTGGCTGACAAATTGCCGGTGATCGAATTATTCCTGATGACGATATTCGTCGACCCCATGACGGTAATGGCCCCGATCCAGATTGTGTTGGCAGACACGACATTATCGCTTACCACAACATCATCGCTCCACGTAACGAGGATTCCGTGGCCATAGCTGCCACCGGCCCCCCACGGAACCCCGGCATTGTCATGGGTGTAGTTCCTGGCTACGACGATGCGCTTGTTTCTCGGCAAGTTGTAACTTGTCCCCAGCCGTCCTTCCACCTCTATTCCGGCCACTCCGTTGCGGTATGTTTCATTTTCAGTCACGACGACATCCTGGTTGAAGGCAAAGACATTGATCCCATCGCCAGAGTTGTCATGGCTCTGGCACTTTTTTATGACCCCGTCTTTTACCCAACTGAATGCTATGCCGATACTCAGTACGAAATCCGCCGTTCTCCCCAGGTTCTTAACCTCACAATCGATCACGCTGAGATGTGATCCACTATGCAGGTATATCCCCGCCATCCGTCCACTGTCGGTAGAATTGTACGAATTGCCGTCAACAGTTATCCCTTCTACGGTCACATTCGTTCTTGCGGAATAGTTGCCGGAGCCATACGTATAAAAGCCTATCATGAACGGGTCGGCATAGGTGACCCCGGCGATGTTTTTCCCCGTATATCTCACTCCTCGGGGACGCTGGAAAACAGTCTTTCCCCGCACACCGCGCAAATGCGTATTGGAGTTCAGCAGTACTTCCGATTCGATCAGGTAAAGCCCGGGAGGACAGAAGACTTTGGGAAACGCATTGATCGCCTTGTTGATGCTGGCCGCACTGTTTTCACCCCACCATTGGGGAGAAACTTCTTTCACCGAACCATCGATAAAATGGATGTCTCCCTGTCTGAATCCCTCAAACACCTTATAGAGCCCCGCGGTAAAAGGCCCGGCAATGGTAACCGTATACTTGGCCGGGTTTACGATCGCCCCACCTTTTGCAATGGACAGGGAAACGTCTGAAGGAATTACGAGATCCCCGGAAAGTTTCTGGAGATCTGAAATCACCAGGGTTTTACCGTGAGCAGCAGATATGGCGGCGGAGATTGAGCCGTAAGTGCGGGCATTGACAGAGGCAGCTGCGGGAATAGGGGGGGCGGGCGGCAACGGCGCGCTGTGCACCAGAGCAGGAACCGCGAACTGGCTGATCAAGAGGAGCAACCCGAGGAATACTATACGCATTGTCTTTGACCTTTCACTCGGCCATGCGACATTCGGTTATGTTCATATGCCTGGAGTCGATAAAATGTTCACAATGTACCCGCAGTCTTTCGAGCGAGTACCCTTCGCTCTCAAGAAAATCGTTGATGTGAAACTCTCCCGCAAGGTATTCGATCCTGCCCAATACGTCGGTGTTGAGCAGGATTTCATGCTCCGACCCTTCACAGTCTATCTTTAACAGCTTGCATGTTTCGATTGACTGCTCGCGGAATATTCCATCCAGCGTCACAGATTCTGCAGAAAAGAACTCGTGCTCCGGCAAATGCAGGTCCTTCTGTTGTCCCGAAGCCCCGCCTGTATTCGACGGATGCACCAGCATATCCAGCGGTCTTCCGTCCCTGGTTACGGCCTTGTTGAATGCCGTGACGTTCTTCACCCCGTTTACCCTGATATTTTCAACCAGATTGCGGTAATTGTGCGGTGTCGGTTCGAAGGTATAGATGGTGATGAAGGGAAAGCGCTTGGCGAGGTACAGGGAAAAGTACCCCACATGACCGCCGATGTCGATGACGATATCGTTTTCTTTGAACGGTATGTGATTTATGCCGTAGCAGTCTTTTTTCAGTTCACGATGGACCGCCAGCAGCGCGAACGAGGTATCATAGTCGTAGAGCGTCAAGGATACATCGTTCAGCGTGACGTCTCGCGGAATTATTCTCGGTTCTTTCGTGGGCCGGGGAAGGATCCTGGCTATCTGGTATCTGACATATTCTTTTATCATGGCGTCATTTGAGGAGGCGCACGCTCAATCCAGCGGTGAACGAGTCTCCTATTCCCCGTCTTTCATAAATTTGTTCTGCAGAATCCAGCGAGCGGGAAGCCAGAGATTCTTTTTCATCTGCTGGCTGACGGAACCGATCATCCAGCAGTTGTTCGTACAATGTTTGACCTTTCTCCGTATATCTTCCGCGTCTGGAGAATTCCATATCTCTGAAAAAGCTTGATCGCGGATATTCCCCATGCTTTCCTGCATGACATTGCAGGGATATACCTCACCGTACGGGTCGAGAAAAAACGAATCATGCCCCATGTTACACGGCAGGAGGCGTGGCTTCCCCTCGATGAAATTTATCAGGCCGTAATTGAAATATGCCCTGAACCATTCCTTCACCTTCCTTGACTTTAACTGTTCGCGTATCAGTTTTTTGAATTCTGCAACTGCTTCCTCGGGCTGTTCAAACATGTTGTCTGATTTGTGGAAATAGAAGGCATTGTGAATAGCTGCCGTGGCGAATTCCAGGCCCATCATTCTTGACAATTCATACAGTTCCAGCAGATCTTTCGCGTTTCGGTCCGATACGGTTATGCCGAAACCTATATCTTTGATGCCCATCCGATGCAGTTCGAGCAAACTTCTGATGCCATGGTCGAAGCCGTCTTTAAGGCCCCTCAATTCATCATTTGCCGCCGGCAGTCCTTCAATGCTTATCCTGATGCCGATATCACGGTGCTTGCTGAACAGTTGCACTATTTTTTCAGTATAGAACCCATTGGAACTGATGACCACTCGCCGCGACTTTTTTTTCAAGACGGAGACGATAGCGTCAAGGTCTTCCCGCAGAAACGCTTCGCCTCCGGTCACATTCACCGTGTTCATAAAAGGCAGCTTTTCATAGTCCGCTACGCCGATCTCCTGATCTGCGTCAGTGGGATATTGCCAGGTGTTGCACATGTGGCATCGGGCATTGCACCGGTACGTAACGATGATGCTCGCGAATTTGATAGTACTCATGGTCTTGGCACCGAACTTTTCTTTCTATCCGCACATAGTGTTGTACAACGCTTCGAACTGATCCGCGATTCTATCCTAGGAGTGGTTGGCAAGCACATGCGTTTTCGCCTGTTCCTTGAAAGCATCCACGGCATGCTTGTCATTGATCAGATAGTCCAGTTTCTTTGCCAGGTCAGAAACATCTTTGTTCCTGAAGGAATAGCCGAGCCCGTGCAACGCCTCGAGATTTTCAGGGATGTCGCTGACAAGGCAGCAATTCCCATAGCTCATCGCTTCGAGGAGGACCGTTGACAGCCCTTCGATTTCCGACGGATGAACGAACAGGTAACAGTTGGTCAACAGTTCGCACAGCAGGTCGCCAGTCGCAAAGCCTGTGAAGATGATGTTCCTGTTTGCCGCTGCGATCTTCAGGAGTTCGTCCTTGTAGCCGGTTTCATGCTCGGCATCTCCGGCAATGACGAGTTTCAGGCTGGTATTCAATTGTTGATACGCCTTCAGGAGATAGTGGGCGCCCTTTTCCTCCACGAGCCTTGCGGCAAAAAGGATGTAATCGTTTTCCCCGAGGCCGAACTGTCGGATCAGATTCGGCTTTTCATACTGCGGCGGATTCACCCCCGTTGGAATATACACGCATTCCCGCTGATACCGTTCCGCCAGATAGGATTTCTGCACCTTTGATACGGTCGTAAGGATGTGGGGGAACCTCACCGACGGACTTTCCAGGAGTTTGAGGACCAGTTTCCCGATACTTCCCCATTTGGCGCGTTGCCATTCTATGCCGTGCCCCTGTACCACGACTTTCCTCCCAAGCAGACGGGGAATGAAGCAGAATGCCGCCGGGCCGAAGGCATGGAAATGAACAACATCCGCATTTCCGCTGATTGACTCTGTCAGGGTCGCGGTGAAGGCGGTGCCAAGTTTCTCAAGGCTTCTGCCGCGGAGCGAAGGGAGTGCAACGATCTTCATCCCCCGGTACACACCACTGCTCCCGCTGTAGTGCCGCATCGTGTAGACCGTCACCTCGTACCCTTTCGCGGCGAGCCTGGATCCGACCTCCTCGGTGTATTTCTCGATACCACCGCAATAGGGAAGACCTTTCAGTGTGATGAAGGCGATCCTCATGCTCTATCCAGTCTCCTGAAAAGCAGGAAAAGATGGGGATTCAAAAAGGAACCGCCGATAAGGCGATTCGAGGAAAGCCGTAACAATCCATCCGAAACGAGGCTCCCAATACGGCCGAATTTCTTTTTGACGCGCTCCAACTGATAGTACCCCCGGGGGTTCAGGAATGCATCCAGCTCAAAACCGAATTCGCGAAAACCATTTCTCAACTCCCTCGCGGAAAGGGTCTTGTTCTCGAAGGGAGAATGAACTCGAAAACCGGGATTCCCGTGCATATCGACGTGGTGCTCGTCCACGGGAAAATACTTGTTCGGCGTCGTTATGATGACGTGGCGAGAGGAAACCCTGCACAGCTCCCTTATGAAGAGGCGTCGCTCGATTTGGTAATCTTCTGCCAGTTCCAGCATGCCGTCGCGCGTTCCGACATGTTCGATCGTTTCGAGAGAATAAACGAGATCGAAATGCCGGTCAGGGAACGGAATCCTTTTCCCCTCTCCGCTGATCAGAAAGCTGTACGTGTCGGTTACGTCGTCTTTGAAATGGGGGTCGATGCCGTAGGCCTCGAATCCCGATTCCCTCAGGACAACCGGGCCGACCCCGCTTCCGCACCCGACCTCAAGAATGCGGGTTGCATTCAAGCGCTGCAACTGCGGCACGATAAAGTTCTGTATCTTGAGGCGGGCGACTTCGATCGAATGCTGGTCATCGTAGCCCTTCCAGATAACACTGTCCTTCAAAAGGGATGTCCATTGGTTTTGCATTGCCGTCCCTTCGTGCATGGTGTGACTCTCGTCCACCATGGGTAATCAGGATGCTCGTGAAGCCGCCTGTCGTCCAACGACGTTGATCGTGTCCAGCAGTTGCCTTCCAGCCCGATCCCAGGAGAACTGGCGTGCACGCTCCAGTCCTTTTGCCGAGTACTCAGTCCTCAGTTCATCGTGGGTGATCAGGGTACACACAGCTTCTGCTATGGCACCACTGTCTAAAGGGTCGACGAGAAGGGCAGCGTCACCGCCGACCTCGCAAAGGGAAGACGAGTTGGACGTAACCACCGGACACCCGCATGCCATGGACTCCAGCACGGGCAGTCCGAAACCTTCGTACAACGAGGGAAAGCAAAAAACGGTAGCGGCGCTGTACAGATACGGCAGGTCCTCGTCCTGGGTGTAACCGGTAAATAGTACTCTCTGGCCAAGGCCGAGTTCAGCGACCTTCTGATGGATCAGGTGGGCATCCTTACCCTTGCCACCGGTCATGACAAGCTGGTGCCGCACTCCCTTCAACGTCAGGGCATGATAGGCATCGACCAGGCGCAGCAGGTTCTTCTGGGGTAACGTGAGCGTGCCGGTGTACAGGATGTAATCGTCATCTATGCCGAACTTCGACCGAACGTGCTGTTTTGCCACATCACGGTCGACAGGCCGGAACAGGGAGAGGTCGACACCGTTACGTATTACGGCGAGCTTACGGTCTGGCACATGGTAAATGTGCTTGACGTCGTTCCGGGTGTTTTCCGAAACGCTGACTATTACGTCAGAGAGTCGCATGGCCAGGGGGAATGCCAGCCTCCGGAACAGTAGCTTGTACCATTTCTGGTTAGGAATGTGATGCTCGATAAGGTCGTGCTGAAACAGAATGGTCGGCGCCAGCTTGAACATATAGAGATTGATCTGGGGAAGGATCACCAGATCGGCCTTCTGCGCGAAGATACTGTACACGAACCCCGTCTGGGTCCACAGGTGGTTCAATAGACTGTTGCCGGCCGGAATGCCGTTGGAAATCAGGTGAAAGCGTGGATTGGTAAAGTGTATGAAGTCCTTGAACTCCTCGTTCACATAGATGAAGTACTCGTTTTCAAGGTCAATATCCTGCAGCGACTTGAACAGGTTTTCGATCACCCTCCCCACGCCTGTCTTTCTTCCGCTGAACCTGCCGTTCACCACGATGCGCATATGGTTCACACCTGCCTGTCCTGGAGGAGTGCGGCGGCCTCTTTATAGACCGTGTACCATGCTATTTCCTTCATGCACTCACTCCGGCAGAGTAGATATCCCTGACTTTCGTAACAGGGTGAACAAGCTGTTGCTGATTGAACGACACGATGGTCATTACCGCGCGGCGCAAGATTTGCCGGACTGGTTGGGCCAAAAATAGATACTGTTGGCGTTCCGACTGCGGCAGCCAGGTGCATCAGCGCCGTGTCGTTCGTAACGACGATATCGCATTTTTGCAAGAGAGCGGCTGCCTGCATCAAACTCGTTTTGTTGACTACGTTGATAATTCGCTCTGCTGAATCAGGAT
Organism: Geomobilimonas luticola; assembly: GCF_018476905.1. Classification (GTDB taxonomy): domain Bacteria; phylum Desulfobacterota; class Desulfuromonadia; order Geobacterales; family Geobacteraceae; genus Geomobilimonas; species Geomobilimonas luticola. The sequence continues at coordinate 458,508 of NZ_JAHCVK010000002.1, read as the reverse complement.
GTTCTCTGCGCACGTGCGCAAGTAGGCGGGTCGCAATCTCATCGTCTTCGCCTTTGCCAAAAAGCAGAATTATGGCATCGTCTTTCTTGATCAACTCTAGTGCGACCTGTGCAAACCCCTCTGTCGTCCAGTTCTTTGCCAGCACTGTTTGGCCCGGATTACGGCCGCCACCCGCTACGATGCCAACTACAGGAGAAGTGCTCTGCAGCAATTGCTGAGGTAGTAGCTTTTCGAGTATCTGGGAATCATTCTCATCCAGCTTTACTGGAAAATCCATGCTCGTGTCATCTATTTGGGCTCCTGACAACCCGACAACTTTAAGGAAATTATGCAGTCTATATTCATTTTCTGTGACTTTAGCTTTGTGGGTCAATGCAAATCCTTCATTCTCGAACTCATACCCAACACGCACAGGAATTCCGGCCATATAGCAATAAAAAGGAAATAAAAATGTGTCTAGCAGTACAGCCATATCAAATTTACACGTTCTCAACCATACGATGAATCTAAGTAATCCCCCTATATCCCTATGCATAACTATGGCGTTGGTTAAGTAAACCACCTCATCGAAATAATCGAGAGACCGGACTACTTCCCGGTTCCACTCCATGGTGACAAAAACTATACGAGCGTTGGGAAACGAGTGACGCAAGGCCCTGAATGAGGGTATTGCCATTACAATATCACCGATTGCCATCCTGCAGAAAACGAGAATGTTGCAGTAACCATCGGGCACGGCAGGTGGCCGGGAATAACGAAAAAAGCGATTGCCAAGTGTTATGACGGCATTTCTTAGTAGATTTTTGGCATTCACCATTACAACTCGTACCCGTTTTTAAAAATAACACTGCGAACCGACCACACAAGAGCTACGACAGCTATCGGTAGAATAAATTGAAGGTACCCAATGGTAACACTCGCTATGTCTCCTGGTATTTGATACGCGAGACCTGCGACCAGCGTAATGACATACATAGTTACCTTAACCGGGTCCTTGTCAACTGGATAAAAGCAATGCTGAACCAATGCGGCAAGCAAACCGTAGAGCATCATTCCGATTGCCACACCGAATAGATGGAAATTCATGAACAACTCTCCAAGCAAGGTAAGCCTTTCACCTATCCGGAGAAAATCGTGGCCGAGAAATTCTTTTATGATGACTTGAGCCGGTTTTATCGTGTCTTTCTGGGGAAACAATGCACGAGGAATAGGAGTGGTCAGTATGGGCAAAATGGTCCTGCCCATCTGCAATTCGAGTTGCTGGGGGACGATTTCTATTGTTTTGGCATAGTTATCGAATTCTACGGCAGCTTCCAGCAGCAAAACGTTGACCACACTCCATTCTGCCTCACTCCACTGCTGGCTCCTGAGATAACCGGCAACCGATGCAAGCAGCACCAGCATCATAAATATGACAATCAATTTCTTGATTCCTATCCTTGTACGCATATAGTGGTAGCTTATGAGGGACAAAACAACAAAAGTAAGAAACAACCCACGATACATGTTGAGAATTATGAGACATGCTGTTGTTACATACAATATGAACACGATCAGTTTGAGTCGTGTCTGTATTTTCCCCTTAGTGCTCAAATAACAGTTAACGATGAGGAGCGTCAGGGGAACAATGGACAGGGCAATAAATTCATAATATCCTTTACCTGCCATCAGTTCAGTTTTTGTCTCTTTGTAATAATCGCCTATCAGGATTGGAATCCCGCCGCCACTTTTCCAGAAGAGCATATTCATGCATAAAAAAAAGCCAAGCGTAAACAATGCTCCGTAGAAAAGGCTCGCTTGGTTCCATCTTCCACGCAGGGCAGGGGGTGAGCTAACCTTTTTTCCAAAAAATATGCTTCCCAAAAAATAGCCACTGTAAAAAAATATGATACCTGCAACGGACAGAAGAATGACAGGGTTGATCATTTCATCAGGCACCACATTTGCCAGCAACGAGAGTTTGCTTCTCAGCATATAAAAAGAAGGGCCTAGCCCAAAATAAATAAAATAGATCAAAGGGATGAATACGATCGTGCTGAAAATATCGAAAGAATTATTCTTCAGGTTGTACAATAGTGGCGCGATACATAAAATGAACAATACCATTATCAGCATTTCGCTGACAAGAACACGAGGCTCTATATGCGACAGGGAATATCCTATGACAATGCTCACAAAGAGTATGACATAGCCTGCTTTGCGAAAGAATTGGGTCTCTTCCCTGTCAATGTTAGGGCGCATTGCGTGCATCATCCTTCTGATCTGGTTACTCTATATCTTTGTTTGTTTGGCATCGACCAAAAAGCTGTGACCCCCGTATACATACCTCGCATTGCGGGATAATCGTGATTCAACAAGCTTTTGACCGCATTACGCAACAGCCAGTTTACCGAGAACACCAACAGGAAGCTGGCAAATTGCATCCTGGAAGCGTGCTTGTACTCAAGGTACAAGGCATTTCTGGTTCCCATGTGCATGCTGAATTCCGTACCTTTGACGTTGGCAGAGATTCCGATTTTGTGCCATATCCTGGACGACGGTACATAAAGACCTTTGTATCCGGCTTTTATCGCGCGTAAGCTCCAATCGGCATCCTCCGAGTAGCAAAAAAAATTATCATCCAACGGTCCAATCTTCTCGATGACTTCCCGCTTGATCAGAAATGCACATCCGGTGATGAAGTTAACTTCTCTCGTAGTATCGTACTGGCCATGGTCAATCTCCTGAAAACCGAAATGCCTGGATAGACCTTGCAACAGCGATATGTTTCCCCCCGCATACCAGAGCAGGCGAGGCTCATCGTAATAATATATTTTGGGGTTCAGAATCCCCACATCTTTTCTCGACTCACCGGCAAACACCAATTCATCAAGAAATTGTCCATCCACAACCGTATCGTTATTCAACAAAAGCACGTAATCTGCGTTTTTCTGAAGTGCAGCGGTAATTCCCCTGTTATTGCCACCGGTGAAACCGAGATTTTGACCGGTTTCCATGAGCAAAACCTGCGGGTACTTTTCTTTAATATAGCGTTGAGAGCCATCAGTCGAACCATTGTCGACCACGATAATTTCATAGTTAGAGTAGGTCAGGGCATTAAGCGATTCAAGGCATTCGGACGTATCGTCCTTGCCATTCCAGTTAAGGATAATAATTACCACTCTGGGCAACATGTCGAATCCTGGTTCGGTCAAGGTCTTTTCGTAAGGTAAAACGCAGCCATGTCACCGCGATTCTGTTTATTCAGCTCGGCAGCTTGCTTTTTATAGCGCTCCATATCTTTCTTGCTGAACAGGGCGGACTCTTTACATATTCTGTATGAGTGTGGCGACGTCAGCGGGATGTCTTTCAGGTACTGCTCGCTGCCGCAGAACTGAAGCTCATCGGAATCATACCTGATACCGCTTACCACGAGTCCTGCATGTGCTGCGAGGATTCGCATCGACTCCACCGAGTGCAGAAAAAGATGCCGGGGCGCATCCAGTTGCACCCAGTTCGTCCGGTAATGCTCCCATGCATAGGAACTCACTGTCGGTATCCTGATTATGATCGTGCCGGTGTGCTGCAATAAGATGCTTGCAGCATGCAGCGTCTCCTGAGGGTCAGGCATATGCTCGAACGAATGATTGAACATAATCAGGTCAAATAATCGCTCGGTTTCTTTACTGAAATCAACAAGGGACTTTTTCAGAATTTTCAGCCCGTTGTTGTAGAGTATATCCTGCCTGACAAACGGGTCTATGCCGATGATGTGTATGCCCAATTCCGTCAGGTAGTGCGCAAACTCTCCACTGCCGCAACCCACGTCCAGAACCGTTTTATCCTTTAACCCCTGGACCTCGTGCAACGATTCAAAGGGCATGACCGGCCGTCGCAGGGCGTATAACAACCTGCCCACCAGTCCTCTGCGAAACAGGGCGTATTCATTTCTCTTTCTGCTGATAAAGCGCCTCAGTTTTTTACCTGGCGAAGCCTCGTCAATGGCTGTGAAAGAGTAGTATCCGTCCGGATAAAAGCCGCTCATGTCATGGGGGAGGGCGGCTATCTGCAGGCAACCGCATTGTAAACATTGGAAATAGTCAAATTCTTCCCGCGTACCGAAGTACATTTCGCGGACGGTGTACATGCTGTTCTTGTCAGAGTTGCAGATCCTGCAGATGAAAGCCATAACAGAACCTTTACGATCTTTTCACGCGCCAGTAGGTGTCACGCAGGAATTTTCGTGCCTTGCCCCGCAGGGTCTGCCGTTCAAGCAGCCGATACTCATCCGCATGCATGGTCAGATATTCCCGCAGGACGTCCTCATCGATTTCCCTGACCCTGCTGTTTGTAACGACCGAATACAGGGCTATTCCGGCTAAATCACGTTCCGCAAATGTTGCCGGTTTCCTGGCCTTGATGAAAACCCCCGGTTCTTCCGTATCGTTCTCCAGGGCCTGAACCTGAAAATCGGCAAAGATCTCCGCCATGTCCGCTTGTTCAAAACGCCAGAAATCGTAGGGCCAGCCATGATACGGGTATCCGTGCGACCTGGTGGTAATGAGAATCACCCCGTTCGGCTTGCAGACATGTTTCATGTTCGAAATCACTTTTCGCCAATCCCGCACATGCTCCATGAGTTCGGTTGATATGACCACGTCGAAACTCTCATCCTTGAATCTTTCCCGTATCTCTTCGCCGGTACAGACGACATCGACACCGTATCCCTTCTCGATGTCTACCCCGACATATTCGGCAGGGTGAAGCGATTCGACATAGGTTCGAAGGCTGCCATTTACATCGTAGGAGCCTATCTCGATAATGCGTTTCCCGGCTATTTCTTCCCGCGTCAGATTGTGTTCTCCAAACCGGAGACAATGTATGTTGCACATGGTAACCGTTGCTCCTTGTCGCTCAGATGCCTACTTTATTCTCCCGAAACTGAGAATCTCCCGGTCCCTGGTGTCCAGAATGTAGTTCCAGGAAACGAAGCAGAATGCCAGTATGCCGATGGTGGCAACGATCGCCTGGGTAACGACAGCCAGTGCACTAATCCAGGTCGCCCAAAACACGCACGCCAGTGCCGCCAGAACCAGAATGCCACGGAAAACTCCTTGATCAGCGAAATCCCGGAAACGTATCGAGCAAATCCTGCCCGAAGCGTAGATGACAAGAACAGTGTCCAGAGCAGCTCTCATGGTCCACGCCAGGGCAGCACCCGCTATACCCATACGTGCCGCCAAGAACCATACAATCGGTACGTACAGCACGAGTTCGACCAGATAGAACTTTGCGGTGATATCCGGCCGTCCGAGGCCGTGTATAAGGCTGACGGAAATCTGTGCCGGCGTCAGAAGCATGCCGAACGCAAGGATCTGCAGTACAAGTGTGCTCTTCTGGGCAAATTCGACTCCCAGCCAGAGACGCAACAGTGTTTCTGCAAACAGGATCATGGTCAATACCAGGGGCCCCATCAGCAGAACGAGATATTTCATCGATCGGGTGTAGAGACGGATGACCGTATCCCGGGACGTAGTGCCAAGAGAACTGAACGCGGGAAACAGAACCATGACGAGGCTCGTTGGAAAGACCATCAGCCGTATGATTATTTCGTAAGGTGCCGTGTAGTAGGTGACTGCGGCTACCGATATGATGGAGCCGATCATGAAGCGGTCGAGATAGAGAAGCAGTGGGCCAACGACATTGGATATGGTCAACCAACTGCCGAAAGAAAAAAGAGGCCGAATGAGCCGTGCATCGAACGAAAATCCGTTGCGAAGCGACGGGAAAATATTGCGGCACAAAAGCGCGAAAGCTATCGCCGTTCCGAGCCTGGCGGCTATCAGCAGGGACACGATCCCCGCAAGGCCAAAGCCCAGGTACATGCCTGCCAGGGGAAGCAAAAACATCGCGGCCCCCGCGGGGATCTGCACCATATTGATCAGGTCGAAACGCTGGCCCGCTTCGACAACTCCCCTGAGGACCGTGGATGCGAGAACAACCGGCAGAGCACCTGAGAGAATGAAGAAAATGCCTTTTGCTTCATATCTCATCGTGGCAGGAATCTTGAGTGCGGTTTCGACCAGGAAGGGCGTCAGCAGGGACAAAACGAGGCAAGCACCAAGGCCGAGCACTAGATGGACGACGAACGAGGTCCAGACGAGGGGAGGGAGCGCTTCGGTTTCTCCCTTCCCCAGCATTTCGGCAACGAACTTGGTCGTTGCCCGTGACAATCCGAGATCGAACAGGGAAAAATAACCGATGACCATCCAGGTCAGCGTAAGCACACCAAAACGATCGATGCCGAGCCCTCGCATGAGCGGGGGGATGGAAAAAAATGCCACGAGCAGCGGTATTCCCTGGCCGATAAGGTTGATCGTCGCATTACGGGCAAGAAGGCGTCCCGCGGGCAAGGGAGTTTGCGTGGGACTGTTTATTTCTGCCTCCATTTTCCCAGGAAGCTTATTTCCGTCGCGTCCGTGCGCACATACTTTCTCAACTGTTCGACGCTGTTACGATTATCAGGATTGCTGAGGAGCTTTTCCCGATACTCCAGGAAAAAGGCCATCAGCACAGACAAAAACAAGCTCGTAAACGCTGCTATGGCAACCATCATCGTCCTGTTCGGCTTAACCTTTTTCTCCGGCGGCATGGCCTGATCCAGCACCTGTATTACTGCCGCATTCCGCGCCTCGTCCATTTTGGCAATCTCATATTGCTTTGCCAGGAGCTCATACAGCGTTTCATAATACTTGAGGTCGCGAATTTTCCGCACATAGCCGGTACCGGCCTCAGGCATTCTTCCCGCCGACATGATCGGGTCGGGGCTGCTTCCCCCCTTGGCTTCGAGCTTCGAGAGCTGCTCCCTCATCCCCCGCAGCTGTTCTTCTATCTTCTGCATATCGGGATTCTGCGACGTGGCATAGGTTCTGAGCACCTTCAGCTCAACTTCCTTGGCGGCTATCTGTGCCCTCAAGTGCGCAACGGACTCTATGATCGCCTTTGCCTGTTCTTTCAGTTCAATTGCGCCTGTTTTTTCCTGATACCCCTTCAACGACTCTTCAGATTGTATGAGTGCATCTTTTGCGCTCTTGAGCTGTTCCTCGAAGAACAGTCTTCTCTGGGACGCCTCGGTTATGGCGATAGACTGGGTCAAACGCTTCAACTCCTCGATGAAGGCGTTGGTCATCTCCGCGGACCGTTTCGGGTCTCTGTCTTCAACACCAAGGGCGATGATACCGCTTTTCTTGTCGTCCTGGATTTTCAAGGCCCTCAAGAGTTCACGGCGCGCATCTTCGCGATATTTCACGTCGTACACGTCAAGCAGCTTGAATCTGTCCACCATCCGGTCGAGAACGGTCCTGCTCTTTATCAGCCCGATATAGAGATCGTTCGTGGTTTTCATCCCGACCAGACCGGGCGATACACCGAGTCCACCAAGCTGGGTGAGCAGTTGTGCCGCCGCTCCGGAGGAAGCCTGCTGAGGCGGCAATATCCGTGCTTCGGCCTTGAAAATTTTGGGTATCAGCAGACTCACGATCGCCGACAGCACGACAGCGCCCGCGGTAATCCACACGATAAGCCTTTTCCATTTGAGCAGGACGATGAGATAGTCCAGGAATGTGACATTCGGTCGCTGCCCTGCTTCTTGTCCTTCCAGCATCTGCTCTCCTTGTTAAAACACGACGATCAGGACGCCGGCGGTCACGGCGATCTGGTACATGATCTGCGTTATGTCTTTGATGTGGCGCATCCAGGCGACCCGCTCGATCTGTTCGGGTACGACGACGGTGTCTCCGGAGCCCAGGTGTTCGCCGAAGCCGAGGAAGCTCCCCCCCGCCTTGATGGCGGTTCCGTTCGCCTGCAGGACAAAAGTGTTCCCCTTGTCCGCATTCGAGGTATAGCCGCCGGCGAGATTCACATAGTAGTCATACTCCTTATTCTGCTCATAGACAAAGGCGCTCTGGTTGTAGACCGAGCCGATTACCTGGACCGTTTTCGGGTCGGAAGGAACGGTGATGGTATCCCCCTGTTCGAGTTCGATATCGTACGCGGATCCCCGGAACGTGGCCATTTCCGTGATGTTCAGGGCGATCCGCCCCTTGGCCCTGACGGTCTTGAGCTGTGCAATAAAATGTTTCTTCTGTTCCAGTTCCAGCTGGACCATGCGGGCATCGTCCGGTGACGACGCGGTGGCAATCTGGGCAGCCCCGGAACCGCTCAGTTCCCGTTCAAGGCGTTCCACCATCTCCTGAATCTGCCGTTGCTGCTGCTCCCGCACCCGTTCACGGGTAAACATGGCGCCGCGCAGGTACGCGCGGCCGGTGAAACCGCCGGCCCGCTCGATGACCGACGACAGTGTTTCACCCTGTTTGAAGGTATAGGTTCCGGGGAACCTGACTTCGCCGTTGAGCGTGACGGTCCGGTAGAGATTCCATTCGGGGACGGTCCGTACCAGCAGGTAATCATTCATCTGCAACGGCACATCGTGCTGAGGGTCGCCTTGCATCGCCCTGGCAAGGTCGACGACGAAGATGTCGGTCTTCGGTCCTGACTGGGTCACCGTTACCCGTGTCACCTCCGCCTGGTTGGAGGTATAGTAGAGCACCCCGCCTGCCAGGGAGATGATGTCGCTGACCTTTGTCACGCCGGGATTGACGCCGTACTGGCCGGGATGGGCGACTGCGCCGGCGATGGTGACCGTCTTCGCCGTGTCGGCGACCGCGAATATCTTTGCCAGATCGCCATCCTGAAGAATGAAGTTCTTGGCGGGGGTATTCTCGACATCGATCAGGTCACCCTCGAACATGGTCCGGGCATGGTGGTTCTCGACCCGCTGCACCTGTACCCGACCTTTGAAGGCGATGCCGGTGATGCCGCCTGCCATTTCGACAAGGTCAAGCAGGCGGGTTTCGCCTTTCAGTTCGTAGATCGCGGGGGTTTTGACGTTTCCCGCTATTCCCACGAGCGGCCCGACCGGCGGGATGAAGATAACGTCTTCCGGCATGAGGCGGACGTCCTTCGTCTTGTCCCCCTGCAACAGGAAGTCATAGAGATCGAACGTCACCACGGTCTTGCCGTTTCTTTTCACCTGGATGTTGCGCATCGAGCCGGTCTTTGAGGGGCCACCCCCCTCGAACAGGGCGTTGATGATGGTCGAGAGAGAGGATATGGTGTACGCTCCCGGCCGCTGTGCATTCCCTACGACATAGACCTGGATGGTCCTGAGGGGGCCCATGCTGACGTTCATTTCAAAGCCGGTGTAGTATTTCGAGTAATTTTTGTGCAGAAGCTCTTTCAGTTCTTTGAAGGAAAGCCCGGTGACGCCGAACACGCCGGCCTTGGGTAGGCTGATGTTGCCGTCGTTGTTGACGACCACATTCCAGCTCCCCTCGAACTTGCCCCATACGTCGACCTTGATCGTGTCGCCGGGGCCAACCACATAATCGGGGCCGACCGGCACGTACAGTGTCGGCGCAAAGGTGGACGGCGGCTTCGCGAAGAGGTCGTACCCGAACTGGCTGATGTCGAGCGATGTCGCCGATGGGCCCTTGCCGGAAACGTATTTTTCAAACTCGGATTTTTCACCTGGTGCAGGTTGGACCGTGGAAGGTCGCACATCAGACGGTTTGTCATACGCCTGATACCCCGACGTGGTCAATTGGTGGGCGGATTTTTCCTGGTCAGCGGGGGGAGGGGAGGCACTGGGAAGAGTCGGCCCGGACGAGGCCTCCACGGCAAGGGCTAAGGGTGCGAAGAGAAGAAATGCTGCGAGGGTGCAGACAATAACGACGAACTCACGTGGTCTTTTCATAGGGGCATAGGTTCATTTCAAGAGAGGGATTTTATGCAATGGCGTAATTATAGAGCATTTGCGAAAATATTCCAGAGTTTCATGAAAAAAGGGTGCGTCCGTGAATGCGGACGCACCCTGTATCTCCATTGAACGTCACTGACTTCTATCGAGTCATTACCATTTGCCTGCAACAGGCAACGCCCCGGCAAGGCCGGCACCGAAGGTATACAGGCCATCCGTCGGAGTGCCGTCCCAGGCGCCGTTGCCGTTCAGGTCAACGTACCACATGCCGTTGTCGTACACGCCGACTTTCGAGGATATGGTTCCCGTCCAGTCGCCGGTCACGGGGAGTGCCCCGGCAAGGCCGGCACCGAAGGTGTACATGGCGTCCGTCGGCGTGCCATCCCAGGCGCCGTTGCCGTTCAGGTCCAGATACCAGACGCCGTTATGGTATACGCCGATTCTGGTAGTCCCGGTTCCCGTCCAGTCGCCGGTCACGGGAACAGCTCCCGTAAGGCCGGCACCGAAGGTGTACATGGCGTCCGTCGGTGTGCCATCCCAGGCGCCGTTACCGTTCAGGTCCAGATACCAGGTACCGTTGTCGTACACGCCGAGCTGGGAAGTCGTTCCCATTCCCGCCCAGTGGCCGGTCACCGGTATGGCTCCGGTGAGACCGACACCAAAGGTATACATGGCGTCCGTCGGGGTGCTGTCAAACAACCCGTTGTCGTTCAGATCGAGATACCAGGTTCCATTGGAATAGAAACCTATCCTTTTGATGCCCGTGCCTGTCCAGTCGCCGTTTACGGCCACCGGATTGGGGAATCCCCAGTTGAAGGAGAAGAGACGGTCGGTAGGCGTGCCGTCCCATGCATTGTTCCCGTTGATATCCAGGTACAGGGTTCCGCCGTTGTACACGCCGATTTTGTCAGGGGCTATTACCATGTACGACCGCATCATCTCATTGTCTTCGTGATCGATGATGTGGCAATGCCAGACGTAAAGGCCGGCGATGTCGAACTTCGCCTTGATCCGGGTAATCTGGCCGGGATAGGCGATCACGGTGTCCTTGTACCCGAGTTCGTTGGGGAGTGCCGGGGTCACTGTCCCGGCGACGGGCAGCATGGTCACCATATCAAGGTTCTGCCGTTCGACTACCGAGAAGCGCACCAGGTGGAGGTGGATCGGGTGGGCGTCCATGGTGGTGTTGTAAATTTCCCATACTTCCGTGCTGTTCAGGGCAGGGGTCTCGGTTATAGCGTCACCCCACTTTTTCGGCACGGCCATAACGTTGCCCATGGCATCGGTTGTCAGCACGCCCAACTGTGCCATGCGGGGCCCCATGGGTGTCGCGAAATTGCCGGGAGCAACAGCAGCTGCAGCGCAATTGGCCAGGAAATTCGGGTCGCCGGCAAAGGTGCTGAAAAGCGTACCGATGATCGCTCCGTCGATGATGTTTTGCTCAACACAGACCTGATCGGATGACAACTCGTTGAGCGAGACCTGACGTGTGTTCGTTGTGGCGCCGAGCGCTCCCTCTGCGGGGAGGGTCAGGTTTTGCGGTGGGGTAGTTGTATCGGTACCTGTCAAATTGACGACGAAATCCATGACCTGGCCGGTGGTAAGAGGATCGGCAACATCGCCGGGGAGAAATGGCTGCGGCGGAAAACCACCGAAGGGGGCATCGGGTGCGGTATTGATCATGCGGACCCGGGTGCCGGGAGCCAGGCCGGAGAAATCGACAATCACGTCTGTTCGTTCCGCGGGGCCCATGAGAAGGGCCTGGCGTGCGTCGGGAGCTGCGACCGGAGTTCCCGCACCGCCGCCGCCAGGAAGAGTAGTGGTAAAGCCGGTTGTGATTTTAACGACCTTGGGGAGGAATCCCTGGTCGCCGCCGATCTGATAGAAGGGAATTTCTGCACCGAGGGGATCATCGGCAGTCGCGGGCAGGAGGTCTGGTCCGATGGTGTCATCGGCAGTTCCCGGCTTGTTATCGGCGCCCAGATTGTTCATGACAAACATCGACAGGTTGAGGGTCCGGGCATTGCAGCCGTTGAGCAGGCGCAGGCGGTAACGGACCGGGGCAACATTCATCGTCGGCCAGGTAGTGCCGTTGACCACCATGGTGTTGAAGAAAGCTTCCGGGTTCCAGATGCCGGAGATGTCCGAAGGGCCGGCCGGAGTGCCGGTGCCGCCGATAAAGGGGCCGGTATAACCGTCGAAGAAGGTGCGGGTAGCCGGGAAGAAGAGTGAACCGTCGGTGTTGAAGGAGCGGTCCTGGATAACCACCGGAATTTCGCGTATGGCGTTGCGATACGATGCATTGAAGTTCGGGTCGCCGGCACCGCTCGGGGCCGGTCCCGGCAGGACCCCGGCCGCCGTGTCGTGGCTGCCTCCCCGGAGGAGCCAGAAGCCGGCGGGCCCGGCATAGACGTTCAGCCGGGTCAGGCCAAGCGCGTGGTCGTGGTACCAGAGGGTGGTTGCCGGCTGGGTGTTCTCATAGCTGTAGTATGCGGAGCCGGAAACGGTGTTGGCGTTGTTGGACTGGGTAAAGATCGACCCGCGATCACCATAACTGGCGGGGATGCCTTTGGTGCCGGGGACTCCGGGCAGCCACCAGGCTTCCGGATAACCGTCGCTGTGGGGCTGCACGTGGGCGCCATGGACGTGGGTCACGATCGGCACCGGGCCGGTGTAGGGAGCCGCGACCTCGGTGTGGCAGTCGGTCCGGTTGGCGGGCATCATCATGCAGTTTGCCTTGGGGGGGTTGGCCCAGTGCAGGGTCTGGTCGACACTGAACAGGTGGGGGAGGAAATTGCAGGCCGCAATGGTCTTGTCGGCTGATGCCCCGCAGGCAACCGGATCCGTGACCAGGTCATTGATCCAGCGCACGTTGGTCGGCGTAGCCGTGGCGGCTTCGACCGTGAAGGCCGGATAGTTGAAACTGGAGTTAGGAGCAGGAGCAATCCCCGCACCACCACCTTTGGCAGTTGAATCGGGGGGGGGGTCGGACGCACGACCGTAGCTCCAGACGGTTGACGCGGGGAAGGGGCCTACTGTTGCGGGTACCGTACCCAGCGGGTTGGGGAAAGAAGTCCCCCATACACCACCGGGGAGGATCTGCTGCTTGAACTGCCGGACTGCAATGTCGTAATCGGCTGCGGGAGCCGGTGACGCAGCACCGCTCTTGGGCATTTCGGGTGGAATGACGAGCGGAGTCACATACTTTGGAATGGTCAGCGGGTCAAGCGTTCCGCCGGGGAGAGGGACGGCAAGGGCGGGCGGAATCGCCGCCAGGCTCAATAAGGCGAGGGCGGCAATGGGTAAAACAGTCACATGCCATCGCAGATGATTATTTTTCATGAAGCTCCTCCTTCTGAATCCGGGATAGTGCGCTTGTCGGCGCCAATCCAGTGTGGCAGCTGTGATGTCCTGGGATATCGTTGGATAATGGTGCGCAATCCGGTCATTGAGGTGATGGTACCCATGTTTCCCCCTTTCTCACGAGCGAAATAAGTACTTCCCGATTCATTGCACATGCTTCCCATCCACTACTTGGCTGGAAGGATGGAGACAAGTTCCAGTTCGTAGATGATAACACCCATGTCATCGAGGGGTTCGTGGCCACCCGCAGCTTTTGCGGTGGGGAGGACTATCTCCCATTTGGCACCTTCTTCCATCAACGGCAGGACCTCCTGCAGACCGGGGATCGCCTTGGCAACGGGATACGATCTGGGTGCGCCAGCTTCGGTACGGGCGATTTCCGTGCCGTCGATGCGCGTCACCCGGTAATTGATGCTTACGCTGTCCTGGAGGGTCGGTTTCCTGCCGGACCCTGCCTTGATGACCTTGTACTGAACCCCGCTCGGCAGGGCCGTTACCCCTTTCTGCTTGGCATGTTCTTTCAGGAAGGCGGCACTCGCCTTGCGATTTTCCTCAGCCGCATTTTTTTCCTGGCGTTGCTGATCGGCAACAATCTTCTTCTTCAGGTTGACGAGGGTCGTCGTCATCTGCTGCGGGGTCATGAGCGGCGCAGTTTTTGCGAGGGCATCCCGAATCCCCTGCACCAGCAGATCAGGAGTGAGTTCCACCCCCTGTGCCTTAAAGTCGCCACCTATCTGGTAACCTACGCTGTAGTTGATTTTTTCTGCTTCGGTTTTGAGTTCCATGCTCCCGGCTGCCATGCTGATGCCGGGCAATAGAATCAGGCAGGTAAATCCGAGAAAAGCGCATTTCAAGGCGCGAAATTTTTCGATTGGGTTGAAACAGGCAAGAGTGCTGCTTCGGCGGATGAACTGTTCAATGGCCGAAGTACGGGTTGCAGTGCTTGCAGAAGGATGGGAACAGCTGGAGAAAGGGCCAAGAAAATTCATGGCGGGCCAGTCAAAGGCGTGCATCGCACGACGTCCCTGGAGCGTGAAACGGCTTGATTGCATGGATCTCCTCCTGATACATGGTATGTGTGTGGCCTGACGCGGGCTGCGGGCCGGAGAGCCAGTTTTCAGTACATCAAGTGTACACGGCCGGATCGCTGTGTATATTCGGGGTATATCCGAATTCAGTATCGGTGCTTTCTTTAGGACACACTCAGATTTTGTCCTATCTGTCAGAAAAAAGGGTGCGTCCCGCGAAGGAGACGCACCCTTGTCTTTACTGCATGAAACCAGATGTTACCACTTGCCGATGACCGGTACTGCTCCGGTCATGCCTGCGCCGAAGATATGGGTTGCATCGGTAGGCGTGCCGTCCCAGGCGCCGTTGCCGTTCAGGTCAAGATACCAGGTGCCGTTGGCATATATGCCGACCCTTGTGCTCCCTGTTCCCGTCCAGTCGCCGGTAGCCGGCAGTGCACCAGCAACTCCTGCACCGAAAACATACATGGCGTCGGTTGGCGTGCCGTCCCAGGCGCCGTTGCCGTTCAGGTCGAGATACCAGGTGCCGTTGACGAATACGCCGATCTTCGTGGTTCCGTTTCCGGTCCAGTCTCCGGTAACCGGTATGGCGCCGGCGAGGCCGGTGCCGAAGTTGTAGATGGCATCGGTAGGCGTGCCGTCCCAGGCACCGTTGCCGTTCAGGTCAAGATACCAGGTGCCGTTGGTGAATACGCCGATCTTCGTGGTTCCCTTGCCGTTTCCGGTCCAGTCTCCGGTGACCGGGACAGCCCCGGGGATGCCGATGCCGAAGGTGTAGGTCGTGTTGCCGGCACCCTGAACGCCACTGCCGGTCGTATCCAGTGTCCAGGTGCCGTTGTTGAACAGGCCGAGCTTGCTCGTCCCGGAACCGTTCCAGTCGCCGGAAACGGGAATGTCCCCGGCCGTGCCGAACGTAAGGATCTTGTCGATGGCGGTATTCCAGGCGCCATTGCTGTTGTAGTCCTGGTACCAGTCACCGTTGTTGAATACGCCGAGACTGTCTTTTACCCGCAGGACCACCGGCCGCATCATGTCGTTCTCTTCATGGCTGAGGATATGGCAGTGCCAGACGTACTCAAACCCGAAATTGGCCAGCCTGTTCGTCATGGGGGGAGCCAGATTTCCTCCATCCGTCGTGTCGATTTGCGAGAATCCCATCATGTCCCCCAGGGGGGTCATGGGATTCAGAGGCCGAACGCTCTCGGGAAGGGGGAAGGGAACGGTGGGCATGACCGGCCTCAATGCGACGATCGTGTCCTCCAGCGGTGACATTCTGACGGTGTCCTTCCATCCCAGCTCATTGGTGTCGGGGAGTCTGATGAACCCGTCCCAACCGACCCGGTTGAGCACCTGTACATCAAACAGGTGGAAATGGATGGGGTGCGTGTCCACGCCGTTGTGGGTGATTCTCCATATCTGCACCTGGCCAGGTTTCACGACTTCGGTGGCCGGGTCGACATAGTTCTGGAGGATGAAGTTGGCAATCGCGGCGTTGGTGAAGGGGAGTTCCAGCCCCAGTTTGGCGCTCATCCGCCCGTAGTCGTCGAAGGTAGCGCCCATCTCGTCATGGATGGCCTTCGGTTTCATGGGGAAATTGCTGACAATGGTCCCGTCGACTTTCTGGAAGCTGATGGCACCGTCCGAGATCCTCGATACGCCCCAGTTCGGCCATGTGGCGGGGAAGGTGGTGTTGTAGGTGGAATTGTAGGCGGTCTGGCCGACGACGATGGGATCCTGCCCGAGCGAGAAGGCTCCCGGTGCCGTTGCCGTGGTCTTGAAGGCATCCTGCAGCGCGGTCAAGGTTGCCGGGTTGTAGTAATCCGGAGTCGCCGTGCTGTTGGCTCCCGCATTCACCTTGATCTGCATGACGGTCCGGATGTTGGGGCCGTAGCCTGCCGGTATGGCGGTGTAGCCACCGATGTCGGTACGATCCGGGGCACCCGTGTAGTAGTCGTAGTGCGGGTCGAGCGCCGGGAAGGCCGTGGGAGCGTCATTGTAGAGAATCAGGGTTTTGCCGGCATACTGGGAGAAGTCGACGATGACATCACCCCGTTCAGCCGGACCCAGGAAGAGGGTACCGCCACCGTCGGCCTGCTGGAGCACGTTGCCGACGTTGAACATGGTCGGGTCCACATTCCATTTGACCGGTGTGTTGTTCAGGACTACCGGCGCCGGCAGGAAACCGCCTTCGGTACCGATCTGGATCCAGGCCGGGCCTCTCAGGGCAGGATCGGGTACGCCGCCTTCCCTGCCGTCCGTCGGCCAGGTTGCCGGGAAGCATCCGGCTGGTGTGAATCCCGTGACGCAGGTACAGTTCGTCGTGACGGTTGCGCTGCAGTCCGGGTGCGGTGATGCGGGAACCATCTTCACTTCCTTCTGGTAACCGGGGTTAGCCAGGCCGGTTACGGGGTCGAAGGGGGTGTAGGTCGGATCGGCCTGGTACAGTTGCAGGTTCAGGAACCGGTCGTGGGCGGCGTTCAGAATCCTGAAGCGGTAGGCCTTCGGATCAACCGTGAGGGACGGGTAGGCGGTTCCGTTCACCACCATGGTGTCCAGGAACGCTTCCGCACCCCATGACACATTGGGGGTGCCGGGCATCTCGGGGGGCTGACCCGGGTTGGTGCAGGCGCCGCCAGGGCCGCAGTCGTAATAGATGTTGGCGACCGGTCCGTGGTCGACGCAGAACGGTTTTACCGCGTCCGGGGAGGAACCGCACGTCGGAGTGGACGGGAAGAACCAGGGGCCGTAGTGCCAGCGTCCCATTGGATTGATACCGCTCAGGTCAGGGTTGAAGGGGTTCTGGGCCGGCATGTAGACATGGGGCCACCAGAGGTCGCCGTTAACCGGCGTTCCAGGGGTGGATCCCCAGTTCCAGGTCGGGTCGGTGTTGCGAATTGACATTGGGTCTGTGGCAGGATTTGTTGCTCTAACAAAAGTCTTGTCCTGAATGATCAGGGGAATCTGATCAGCGGGGATGGTGCCCGCGGTGAAGGTCTTGCCGCCGATGGTGCCGCCGTTGATCATCGCCTTTTCGACCGGGTCCTCAATCAGATAGCCGGCAGCTTCACCGACATAGACGTTAAGGCGGGTAATCCCCCAGGCATGGTCGTGGTAGAACATCAGCCTGGCGCTCTGCTGGTTGGTGTAGTAGAACGTCTGTGCGCCAGGACCCGGATCGGGCATGTCGGGGACGTTCTGCACGCTTACCCCTTTCGGGTAGCCTGTGCTCTCGCCGGCCGGCGTGATCCACTGGTGAGGAGTTCCGTCGCTGATCCACGGTGTGCGGCCGCCGTGGAGGTGGAGCGTCGCCCGGTTCTGGGAAAACGTGCCGCTAACCTCGGGAACGGGTGCCATGGTGGCGGGGTCGTAATTGATCCTGTACTCCCCAGAACCCATGACGGTGGTGTCTACCGGAATGAAGAGATTGCCGCTGGTTCCCGTGGGGAGCTTGTTGATGAACTTGATCCGCACCGGCCGGTCCTTCTGGGCAACGATCAGCGGCCCCAGGTAGTGGGGTGTCAACAGGTTCGGATCCGTCGTATTGACCTGCCGATAACCGCGCAGCTTGGTGCCGCCGCTCGTTGCCGTCATCTTGTTGCCGACGACCGGAGGAAGGTCCGAATGCATCTGCTCGCGGTACTCGACCAGCTCGATTTCGTAGTAATCGGAACCCTGATACGTTGTCTGATCAGGCACGGCAACGGGAATGCATTGCCCGAGATTGTTCGTCGTGGTGCACCCCAAGGGGGGGAGCGTATCGACGAACTTGCGGAGGGGAGGGCTGTTCGCCCAGTTCGGGGTCTCGAAGTAATCCGGGATTCCGCCCGGCACTGTCACGGGGCGCGCGTGCCCCTCGTCGATTCCCCCGGCAAGGGCGATTATCGCCAGTGCCAGACTCGACCATGCGAAGATTTTGCGTCTGCTCATGTTTCCTCCTTTGTCGTTGAAAGACGGTACATCCGATTCACTGCTGCTTAGCGTAAACCCCTCTCAAGGTTTCAACCCTGTCGTGCTCTGAACGGGTGCGCTGCCGGCCTGATTCGCCAGCCCTTCCTTTATAAGTCTCATTCTCGATGCCTTTGCGGCATCCCTGGTTGCTATTCTCGACTCCCGCTGCCAGTAGTCGCTGAGCGATTTTACCGCATCCGACCGAGGGGCGGCCGCTCCGCCAGGTATCGACTGGCTGCCCCGGGCTGCAGGTGCCGGAGCTGCCACGGGAGCCTGGGGAGCCTCATTCCGCGTGGTCGTCGCACCTGCTTTTCCCTGGGCCGCTACCGGTGATTCATGCCCAATGCACACCGCCTCGTAATGATCGGGATATTCAACTACATGGCAGTCGCTCGCCATGGCCAGGGCAGGGAACGCCGCCATTCCGGCAACTATGATTATCCGTATGAAGTCCATGGTATACCTCCCCGTGCCGCCCGACATCTCACTTGACGGCGAGAAGTTCTATCTCGAAGATGAGCGTCTCGTTCGGCCCGATGTTGCGTCCCTGACCCCGCTCTCCATAAGCGAGCCGGGAAGGAATGAAAAGTTGCCACGTGGAGCCTGCCGGCATCAGTTTCAGGGCTTCGGACCATCCGGCGATGACCCCGGAAACCTTGAAGGTAGCTGGCTTGCCAGAATCGGACCGGTCGAACTCGGTACCGTTGATGAGGGTCCCCCGGTAGGAACACTCCACCGTAGCGTCATCCGTCGGCTTCCTGCCGTCGCCTGCCTTGAGGATCCTGTACTGGAGTCCGCTCGGCAGGGTTACCACCCCTTCTTTTTTGCCGTTTTCTGCCAAGAACGCCTCGCCCGCTTTCCGGTTCTCTTCCGCGGCGACACTCCTGGCCTTTGCCTGGTTCTGCCGTGCCGCGTCGATATACACCCCTATGACTTTGCGCACTTCCTCATTGGGCATAAGGAGTTTCTCGCCTGCGAGGGCATCTTTCATCCCTTTTATCACGAGGTCCAGGTCAATCTCGATACCCTGCTGCCTGAAGTTGCCGATCATGTTGACGCCGATGGCGTAATTGACCTTGTCCCGTTGTGTCTTGAGAACCGTCGGTTCCTCGGCGAACATCTGCGTCGGAAGAAGTACAATTCCCAGAACTACCATCCATTTCAACGTCATCGTGCCTCCTTTGCGGGCAAAATCAGGCCTGGCAGAGTCGAAGCGGGCAAATTCAACCTCTTCCGCACCACTGCCGGAGGGGAGCGGCATCCGGGGGGACTGCGTCAGGCGTCGGGCAAACAGGTTCAGCAACCATACGGCATACAGCGCGAAGATGAGATAGGACGCCGACGTCCGGTCGGCCAGGGAGAGGGCGACGACGCCGAATACCGCCGTTGCAGACCAGAACAGGAGCGTCACGCTCACCGCCGAGATGTTCTTGCGTGTCATAAGGTAATGCAGGTGGAGGTTGTCCGCCTTGAACGGATTGTTTCCGTTCAGAAGTCTCACCAGCATCACACGGAGCGTATCGAATATGGGGACGAGGAGCACCAGCACCGGGAACATGGAATCCACCGTCGATGTCGCATCCTGCGTCAGCAGGACGGCCGTGACGGAAAGGGAAAAGCCGAGGAAGAGGCTTCCCGTGTCTCCCATGAAGATTCTGGCGCGGGGGAAATTGTACAGGAGGAACCCGCCCAGGGCTCCCACGTGGGCGAAGCAGATGACTGCGACCATGACATTGCCTGCCATGAGAGCGGCTATCCCCATGAAGAGGAATCCCAGAAGCGATACGCCGCCGGCGAGACCGTCGAGACCGTCGAGGAGATTGATGGCGTTGGTGATGCCGATGATGCCGAGGTAGGTGAAGGGGATACTGAACATCCCGAGTTCCGCCCGCCCCAGTGAGCCGTAGACCCCTATGTGATGAATGGTGACATCCCCGCCGAATATGACGAGCGTGGCGGCCGCCGCCATGACGGGAAACTTGACCTTCCAGTCAAGAGAAATGAGATCGTCAAGCATTCCCGTAGCGACCAGCAGGAACGAGGCGGCTATGAACGACGTCAGCAGACGGTTCCCGTTCTCCATGAACAGAAAGGGGAGCACGCCGGCAAAAATAGCCACGCCGCCCCACAGGGGAGTTGCCTTGTCGTGCAGTCGCCGCTCGCCTGGGATATCAAGGCATCTGCACGCTGACGCGCAACGAATGACAAACGGTGTTATGATAGCGGTGAGCAGAAACGAGAAGAGAACGGGAATGACGAATTTCATTAACGGGACTCCTCTCGAAACCTGAAGGAACGCGCTTTTTTATGGTCTGCAAAAAGGGTTTGGAGCAGAAAAAGCGGGGACACAGGCGTTGTTCTTATTTTGTAATTGTAGCAACTATACCCGAACGCGCAACATAATACATTCAGTGGCCATCTGTTTTTAATATAGGAGGTTAGGGCGCGTCTGCCTAGGCGTTTGTCCTATACGCACTTGCCGTCAACCAATGTTACCACCTGCCAACGACCGGTACCGCTCCGGACAGGCCAGAACCGAAGGTATGGGCACCGTCGGTCGGGGTAGCGTCCCATGCTCCGTTGCCGTTCAGGTCGAGATACCAGGTTCCGTCGGTATACACGCCGATCTTCGTGGATCCCGTGCCTGTCCAGTCGCCGGTCACCGGAATGGCCCCGGCGAGACCGGCGCCGAAAGAATACCTGCCGTCCGTCGGCGTGCCATCCCATGCTCCGTTGCCGTTCAGGTCGAGGTACCAGGTACCGTCGGCATACACGCCGATCTTCGTGGATCCCGTGCCTGTCCAGTCGCCGGTCGCCGGAATGGCCCCGGCGAGACCGACGCCAAAAGAATACCTGCCGTCCGTCGGCGTGCCATCCCATGCTCCGTTGCCGTTCAGGTCGAGATACCAGGTTCCGTCGGCATACACGCCGATCTTCGTGGTTCCCGTGCCTTTCCAGTCGCCGGTCACCGGTGCAGCCCCTTTCAGGCCGACACCGAAGCTGCAGGTCGTGTTGCCGGCATTCAGGGTGCCACTGCCGGTCGTATCCAGAGTCCAGGCGCCATTATGGTACAGGCCGAGTTTGCCGACCCCGTCGCCCGTCCAGTCACCGGAGACGGGGAGGGCGTCCGCAAAGCCAAACCGATATAAGCTATCTATGACTTCACCGTCCCATTGAACATTACCACTGCGGTCTGCATACCACAAGCCGTTACGGTACACGGCAACCCTGTCCTTTTTCAAGAAACGATACGCTCCCGATAGCTCTATCAGCCCGTTTCCGTAAGCATTGTCCGGTCCGCCGCTACCCAGGTCAGTGGCAGAGTTCATCAACGCCGCTTCCAGCATTGATACATCGAGTGACGGAACCGCGCTCAGCAGCAGTGCCATTGCACCCGCCACATGTGGCGCAGCGAACGAGGTGCCGCTGACAACTGCATATTCCGCACCGGGAATGCCCGTATTCAAACCAGACGACAAGACGTTCACGCCCGGCGCAACGACGTTCGGATAAATGCCGCCGCAGGCCGACGGGCCGCGACTGCTGAAACCGGCAATCGTATGGGCAGCATCCACCGCTCCGACCGCAAAGGACTCGGCGTAATTGGCGGGGCTCAGGCTCGTCGCCGGATTTGGCCCGTCGTTGCCCGCCGAGAAGGAGAGGGCGATTTGAGCAGCTTTCAGGGCCTGCACGTCGGGTTGAAATTCCGTGATGCAGCCATGGGTCGGGTCCTTAAATCCCCAGGAAATATTGACGACATCGGGGGCGTCGTTGGTGGCGGGGTCCCCGTCGGGGTCGAGCAGCCACTGGAACCCTTCGTGAATAACGCTGTCTGATGCGTCGCCTGCATCGTTGAATATCTTTACCGCGATCCATCGGGCGCCAGGGGCTACACCGATGAAACTCCCCCCCGCATCACCCCCGACCATGATCCCCATGGTCTGCGTTCCATGGCCATCCACATCCGCGGGAACAGCATGTTCGCCGTTCGGATCGAACCAGCTGTTCGTTCCGCCGCGCCATCTCCCCTGCAGGTCCGGATGGTCAAGGTTGACTCCGCTGTCCATGTTCGCCACCACGACCCCCTGCCCGGTATACCCCAGGTTCCAGATATTCCGGGCATGAATCGCCGCTATATTCCATTCCGGTTCCGCAGCAGCGCCATAGGAGGTTACCGGAGCGTGGGTGACCCCGTCCGGCATGACAGCCGCCACCCCGGGAAACTGTGCGATCTCATCAACCAGCGATGCCGGTACCGTTACCGCCAGCCCGTTAATGATCCAGAGCTGCCGGATTTTTTTGGTCCTGTTGTTCCGGAGAAAGGTTGCCAGCTGCTTCTGGGAAACAGCCGCCGATTCACGGAGGGAGGTAACGATCTTCGATCTCCTGACGCTTTTCTCCCTGTCGTTGATCGTTTCAAGATTGACCGTGCCGGTCAGTTTGATGATTACCGGAACGTCGTCGTCCGGGCCGAGAGTCGCGAGTGCTGTCCGGAGGGGGGGAGCGACGGTTCCCGCCACGGCAGGATCCTTCATCCCGGATAAAATCAGCATGATCGCACAGCACACGACTGAGACATAATGAAGAGGCCCGCGGATATTCATTCCACCACCTTGATGTTACGCCTTGAGTTCACGATGTCATGCTAGTTTGAATTGTATCAACTGCACAGGAACGCGCAACGGTGGGCATCCGTGTACAGAGAAGCACGGGTCGATGTGGCGTTACGACAGGTCGCGGAACTGAAAAATGGGAGATTATCTAAGACAAAATCGTATATCCCTCGGCAATCCGGCCTATCTGCTTCAATCACTAAATCTTAGCGCAAATACGGACAGTTGCCCATACCCTGGCAGCAAACAGCCTGTTATTATTCCCGTGAGGCCAGTATAGCCTTGGAGACAAACCGCCAACCATCGGGTATACTATCCGTTGTGCAGGCAGATGCACAGCGGGCATGCGAGGTCAACCATTGGAAACGGATAATGACGGGAACGTGCCAGCCATATCCACCGAACTGAGCCGCACTTCGAAGGATCGTCCGGTTCCCCCTCTGCCGGCAATATCTTCCTGCCAGACGGAGGACGAGGTGCAGATGCTGCTGCATGAGCTCGAAGCGCAGAGAAACGAGCTGGAAATGCAGAACGCTGAACTTCTCCAGGCAATGAACGAGTCTGAAAAGGTACTGCAAAAGTATAACGACATATTCGACCATGCCCCGGTCGCCGGTGTCATCCTGGGGCGAAACGGTGTCATCCGGACGGTCAATCATGTGGGGGCAACCCTTCTGGGGAGGGAACGTGCCGACCTGATAGGGCAGCGTTTAGAACGCCTTCTCCCCGATTCCGCACGAGCGGTTTATGCGGAATTTTTCGACAACATGCTCGGTGGAGAACAGAAAGCCACCTGCGACATGGAATACACCATTGCGGGGAAGCGGTCCCTTATCCGCTGCGAGGGGGTTTGCGCTGCGTCGGGTGACGAGTGCCGTATCGCGATGATCGATATCACCGACCGGAGAGACTCAGGACGGACTCCTGCGAAACGAGATCCACACAAGCGTGCGCAGGAACAGTCCGGAGAGAATTTACAGGAGGTCTTCCGCCGTAAACAATGGGAGGATTCGCTGAACGATTCCCTGAGGATGCAGCGGAAACTCGCGACACATATCATGTCCGCACGGGAAGAAGAAAGAACGGCGGTCGCCCATGAAATCCACGACGAGCTGGGCCAGATGCTGGCAGCTCTCCAGCTGAACGTGTCGCTCGTGGCCCAGGAATATCGCGACCACCCCCTGCTTGTCGCCAGGGTAAACACGATGGAACAACTGATAACCACGTCCATCATGACCGTGCAACGGATATCTTCGGAACTGCGTCCGGTAATGCTTGACATACTGGGGGTTGCCGACGCCATTGAATGGCAGGCCAAGGAATTTCAGAAAAGGAGCGGGATTCCCTGCAAGACCATCGTACTGCTCGCCGAAAAGAAGCTGGACCGCAACGTGTCGACAGCGATTTACCGGATTTTCCAGGAAGCGTTGAGCAATGTCATTCGCCACTCAGGTGCCACCAATGTCCAGGTGAACCTGGTGGAAAGGAAAGGCTGGCTGACCTTGACGGTGCTCGACAACGGACGGGGGATTGCCGAAACAGAGAAGAAGGAACTCCGGTCCCTTGGTATCGCAGGGATGCGGGAGCGGGCCGGGGCCTTCGGAGGGAAGCTGAGGATATGCAGCTCTCCGCAACGGGGAACCGCAGTTGTTGCACGAATTCCATTGAACAGGGAGGGGGAGACGAATGCCCACCAGGATACTCGTAGCCGATGATCACGCCATTTTTCGGGAAGGGCTCAAGCAGGTTATCGGTTCGACTGTCGACATGACCGTTGTGGACGAAGCGGTCAACGGCCAGGAGCTTCTGAACAAGGTACAGAACAACAATTTCGACCTGGTGATTCTCGATATTTCCATGCCCGGCAGGAACGGGCTCGATGTCCTGGTGGAGTTGAAAAGCATCAGGCCGAAACTGCCGGTGCTCGTCATGAGCATGCACCCCGAGGAGCAGTATGCGCTCCGAGCCTACAAATCGGGAGCTTCCGGCTATCTAACCAAGGGAAGCCCGTCCCACGAACTCCTCGAAGCGTTGCAGAAAATTTCGCTGGGGAAAAAATATGTCAGCTCCGCCTTGGCGGAATCACTCGTCAACGGTCTCAGCGAAACGAATCAGCAGGATATGCTCCACAGTCTCTCCAACCGTGAATACCAGGTTATGAGCCTGATAGCTTCCGGCAAGCCGGTCGGCAAGATCGCCACCGAGCTCGCCCTGAGCGTCAAGACCGTCAGCACCTACCGTGCCCACATCCTGCGCAAGCTGAACATGAAGAACAATGCTGAACTGACGAGGTTCGTCATAGAAAACAAATTGCTCTAAAACACCCGTGGTACTTGATCCCTATATTCCTGCGCAACCTTGAAAAGACCAAGAGTGCCGCGAGTTGAGGACGTATCCCAACGTCTCACGCTCACCCTATCCTTGTAGGACCAAGAAGCAGCACATCCCCTCTTCAAACACCCTATCTCTCTGTCCGAATGTCTTATGAGAAAATCAGACATTGCCCTCATTCCTGCTCAAAATAGATTTGTTAGAATATTTTTACACAAAGTTTTTTCGTGAGTGAATTGTCGAATTGCAGTGAGAGACAGCGGGGTTCTGGGTAGTGCTCGAACTCCGAAAACAGCCATGGTAAGCCCAAGCTCATCTGAAGGAGGAGGTATGAAAAATCTATTTTTCACGGCAGCTATCCTTTCGCTTGTGTTCAGCATGAGTGGATGTAGCGGAGACGTCGGTGCCTCGCCTGTTTCAGATACGAAGG
Organism: Geomobilimonas luticola; assembly: GCF_018476905.1. Taxonomy (GTDB): domain Bacteria; phylum Desulfobacterota; class Desulfuromonadia; order Geobacterales; family Geobacteraceae; genus Geomobilimonas; species Geomobilimonas luticola. Next base: position 432,999 of record NZ_JAHCVK010000002.1, on the reverse strand, counting down.
TAGGGGGTGCCGCCGCCGGCAAGTATTCGCTGATCGCCTGGAACGACCTGGGGATGCACTGCATAGACAACGACTATTCGGTCTTTGCGATTCTTCCCCCCTACAACAACCTTCATGCCCAACTGATTGACCGTCTTACCGGGAAGCAGGTAACAACGGGCGTTACCGTAACCTACACAGCGACCACCGACACGCACGGCTCCACGAATTCCACCAGCCAGGGAAAAACCAACTTCTGGCAGTGGGTGGCTGCCCTTTTCGGAACTACCCTGCCGACGGATACCGGTCTGGCGGGGAATCGAACGCCGGGGACCATACCTGCGCCCATGGCCTATGACCCGTCAGCCGGTTTCTGGAAGGCTGAAGGCATCCCGATCGTCCCCTACGACGATGCCGGTGCCACCAACTATTACCCGATGATAAAGGTCGAGGCCAGGGATGACCGGGGAAAAGTCATTGCGACGACCGTCACGGTGCTGCCGGTCAGCGATGAACTGGCGTGCAGCCGTTGCCACACGTCGGGGATTGGTGATCCGATGGCCCAACCGTCGCCGGACTGGGTCTATGATTCCAGTCCCGTCAAAGACTGGCGGAGAAACATCCTTCTTCTTCATGATACCAGGAACGCAGCAAACCCCCTCTATGCAGACGCCTTGGCCCAGCAGGGGTATGCAGCTGCCGGGCTCCTGGCCACCTCCGACGGGGGAACCCCGATCCTCTGCGCCACGTGCCATCCGTCCAACGCCCTGGGGACGAAAGGGGTTGTCGGAGTGAAACAGCTTACGAGCTCAATGCACTCGTGGCACGGGATCAACGCCATGGATGACAACACGGGGATGCGCCTCGGTGATACCATGGACCGGACAGGGTGCTATTACTGCCATCCCGGCTCCACGACCCAGTGCCTGCGCGGTGTCATGGGAAACGCCAGGAACACTGACGGCTCTGCCACACTCGAATGTCAGAGCTGTCATGGCTCCATGTTTGTCGTCGGCGGATCGGAACGAGCCGGCTGGGTCGACCTCCCCAAGTGCCACTACTGTCATTACCAGACAGTGGACGGGACGTACGTGCGTGACACCTCAGCCCTCGATGCTTCCGGTAACTTCCGGCAGACGGTAAGCATCTTCACGACAGGTCCAGCACTCTTCAAAGTCGGAGCGACCCATGGAGGCATGCAGTGCGAAGCGTGTCACGGTTCAACCCATGCCGAATATTCCTCCTCGGAAGACAACGACAACATGCAGAGCATCAAACTCCAGGGGTATGCAGGGACCTTGGCTGAATGTTCCGTCTGTCATCTGCGGGAATTGCCGCAGAGTGATGCCGGCGGACCACACGGTCTCCACACCATCGGCGATACCTGGGTATATACCCATGTACGCGCAGCCAAAACCTCTCCGGAAGCATGCACTGTCTGCCACGGCAAGGACTACCGGGGAACCAGACTCTCCATGACGTTTACCGCACGCAGCTTCCGGACCACCGGTCCTGACGTGAAGATATACGCCAAGGGCGAGATGGTCGGATGCTATGAATGCCATGACTGGCCCAGGAGGTGAAGGTTTCTCAAGACAGCGACTGCCGCGGCGCCAAATAACCCTGAGTATGATGATGGGAAAGGGAGTGACTCGTTCACGAACATGGACAATGCCAACACGATCATGTCCCGGTGCATAATCCCGTTTCGTCGGTTGCAGGTGTTCCGGCTCAATCGACGAAACGGGATACAGGAGAGGTGGCATATCTGAATCAATCTGGCGCTGACAAGGCCAGTACATTCCAGTCGACTGTACTTTACATAATATATCTTATGGGACGCAAAACATGCCCTTACATCCGGTAAACTGCCGAATCAATCCCATCTCACCTGTATGCGGACATGTCTCTGTATTGGTTGCCGGGAAAAAACCGCTCAGAACGCAAATTTGGAAGCCGCCTGTCTAGAAGCATTGCCTGAGCGGTTTTAAGGTGGGGAGATTAGAGCTGGGCAGCCTTGAAGGTGTTGCACTGGTTGATGTCGCCGGTTTTCAAGCCATTGTTGAACCAGCGAACCCGCTGTTCGGACGTTCCATGGGTAAAGGCATCGGGAACAACCGTACCTTGGGACTGTCTCTGTAGACGGTCGTCGCCGATGGCACTCGCCGCATTGAGAGCTTCCTCCACATCGCCCGATTCCAGTATGTGGCGAGCCTTGTCAGCATGGTTCGCCCAGACACCGGCAAGACAGTCAGCCTGCAGTTCCTGGAGAACCGACAGACGATTTGCGTCCTTCCTGCTTGCCCGGGATTGAGCGGCATGTACCTTATCCGAGACCCCCAGCAGATTCTGCACGTGGTGGCCGACCTCATGGGCAATCACGTAGGCCTGGGCAAAATCGCCGGGTGCCGCGAAACGGTTCTTCAATTCCTGGTAGAACGCCAGATCGATGTACACCTTCTGGTCACCGGGGCAGTAAAAAGGCCCGACGGCGGCATCGGCCGTGCCACAGGCGGACTGTACGACGCCGGTGAACAGCACCAGCTTTGGTTCCCGGTAGGTATTCCCACCCTGCCTGAACAGCTCGCGCCAGGTATCTTCAGTATCGGCGAGCACAACCGAAACAAATTCCGCCATTCTGTTTTCATCGGCAGGCCGGGCAGCAGATCCGGTGACCCCGGGACGGCTGGATTCCGTGGATGCCATATTCAGGAGAAACGACGGGTCAACGCCAAAATACATGGCAACCAGCACCAGGATGACCGTGCCCACCCCTCCGCCGACCACACCGCGGGTAACCTTGCTGCCGCGGCGGTCTTCCACGTTATCACTCCGTCGTCCATCCTCCCAGCGCATGCACACCTCCACCCGAAACGGAGAGTTGATGGGGATACGCCCCCACGACGAGCAGCTGTAATAGTTAATGTAGAGCTTTACCTTTATTTATTAATATGCTGATTTAAATACTTGTGTCTGGTTTTACCTATTTCAATGAGTGATCGTCAGGATATTTCTCGGCAAAGGTCTTTTCGCTTTTATTCATCATGCGTTTTCCCTCTGCCATCATCTCATCTGCTTCCTCGACTTTGATCTGTCCTTTTTCAATCAGTTTCAGGCCTTCTTTCTTCAACTGCTCACCTTCGATAAACAGTTCGTTTCCTTCAGTCCACATCTTCGCCAGCTCCTGGGCGCTTACGCCATGGGCAAGCATTTTCTCACCCAAGGTCGGGGGCTTGCTCGCACATCCGGCAGCAAACATGACACTAACGACAAGGCATACCCTGATCCCGCATGATCTCTTCATGATCTCCTCCTGGCCGCGATGTACCCCTGACAGTCGGGGATATACTGTTGAAGTATAGCTTTCCCGTGCCGATGCACAATGTGGATATCACGATCAATTTTGTCTTCGCTACCAGTCGAACGCTTCAAGCTTCCGGGCGAGTTCCACGACCTTGGCCACCACCAGTTCCTCCAGGCGGCGTCCCTTGTCGGCCGTGGCCTTGGTCGGGTCCCCCCACACGCCCCCCGGCCAGTATTTCTGCTTGTCCCGCACCAGGATCCCCCCCGGAGGGAAATGGGGAAACTCCCGGACGCCGCTCCCTTTGACCAGGTGCGGATGGGTATGGAGGATGCGGGAGGTTTCGATCTCGCCGGCGTGGGAGTCCCCATCGGTCTCCACGATAGGCGCGCCTTCCCGGCTGGCCAGCTCAAACTCGGTCACCACCGCCATCCGGATATCGGCAAACTCCGTGATCAGCTCTTCCCCCGCGTCTTGGAGCGCCATCCGGTGGGCGCCGCCGGCATGTCCGGTGAGGACGATGAAACTCCTTAATCCGTGATTTCGGAGATATATAACGATATCTTTCAATAAATACTTTAAGGTAGTGGTGGTGATGGAAATGGTGCCGGGATGGCGGGCGGTGGAGCGGCAGTTGCCATAGTGAATCGGGGGAGCGACGAAGAGCGGTATCTGGAGAGCCGCCTTTTTCCCCACCTCGTATGCCTGGATGGTGTCGGTAGAAAGGGGGAGATGGCTGCCATGTTCCTCCACCGAGCCGAAGGGGATGAATACCGTCCGGGTCCGCTCCACCCCCGCCGCAAACTCGTCCATGGTCATCTCTTCGATAATCATCTCAACCTCCTGGAGACCGGGATCCGGGACTCGGGATCTGTAAGCCGGGACCCGGGATCCGGGACCAGTAAAACCCTTATGTTGGTAAGTTTTGTATTTGCCTGGTCCCCGGTCCCGGATCCCTGCTTTCAAGCCTTTACGGGTCCCGAGTCCCGGACCACGGGTCCCGGCCTCTAAAGTTGTCCCATGAACCGGTGGGTCTGGGGTATAACCCTCACCTCCGCCAGATACCGGCAGGCGAGCTCCTGCAGCTCCAGTACCAGTTTCGGCGGGATGCTCACCCCCCCTTCCCTGTCCGTAACCGGCTGGAGGATGAGGGGGATGGTCCGGTCGATGGCGGCGATGGTTTCACAGGTGCGGGAGATCTCCCACTCCTCGGTGCAGGAGCCGATCACCGTCTTGACGAAGAGCTTCTTATCCCGGGCGACCCGGAGGAACTCGCGGTGGCGGTCCCACAGGTCGCCACAGTTGGAGGTGGAGGGAAGCTTGATGTCCATGCTGACGTGGTCGATATGCTGGATGACGCTTTCCAGCGCGCTGTGGAGAACGCCGTTGGTCTCCAGATAGATGGGGAGCTGGCGGCGAAGGACCGGCAGCCATTCCTGCAGGGTCTCGTGATTGAGGAGCGGTTCCCCACCCGTGAGGCTGAGGGAATGGTGGAGTCCCGGCCACCCCCGTTCCCACCCTTCCAGGATGCCGACGATCCGGTTGAGCGCAACGGGGTTGGCGGCCGGAAGGAAATCGCGCCGTCCCGGCGTCCCCTCCAGCTGGCAGACCGCGGGGGGAGCCGGGCTGACGGTGTCGCAGTAGTCGCAGGAGAGATTGCAGCCGTGGAAGCGGAGAAACACCTGCCGCAGCCCCACCAGCATCCCCTCACCCTGGATGGAGGAGAAGAGTTCGATGCAGTCGGCGGTACGATTGCTCATGGAAAACCTCGGGAAAATGTAAACGTTTAGTTATCGAGGGAAATACTGTACATCGGGCAGACCGCTGAAATGTTCATCCTGGGTCCAAAGTTGTGCACCATAGAGGCGAGCCGTTGCGAGAATGATGCTGTCCGCCATGGGGAGTGAAAACTCAAGACTGGTTTTTGCCGCGATCATCGCCAGTGACGGCGCCAATTCCACTACCGCCCCCTGCTGCATCAATGCCGCAGCTTGCAACGCGGCATCCTCGCCTCTCTGGCGGCAAACCACCTTGAACACTTCGTAAATGGTAATGGAGGGGACAACGAGAGAGGTTCTGTCTTCAAGGGGAGGAGCAAACTTGCCGGCATTCGGTCCGTCAGCGAAATATTCGAGCCAGCCTGAGGAATCGACCACATTCATAGACGGTCCGACTCACGTTCGACAGTAACGTCTATCCCTTTGAGAAAACCCCGCATCTCGGTGATTTCCCTCTCGGGGATCAACTCAATCCGATTGCCATAGGCCACAACCTGCATTGTCTGGCCGGCGACGAGACGAAGCTTCTCCCGTACGTCACGAGGAATGACGACCTGGAATTTGGGTGATATTTTTACTGCTTCCATCGCGCCTCCATATCGATAATGTAGTGGTAGAACGATACATCCATCGATAGGCCGTGTCAAGCAGACGATTGCAGCACTCTATTCTATTCAGCGCTCTTCATAGTACGACGCACAGGCCACGTCCGACTCCCATACCGTCACTTCCACCACCTCGATATTATCGCTGTTGAGGCGCTTGGAAAGCTCCCCGTACAGGTAGCGGGAGATGTTCTCCGACGAGGGGGAGAGCCCCGTGAAGGGAGCAAGCTCGTTCAGGTATTTGTGGTCGAGGGTCTTGAGCAGGGTATTGGTCTCCGACTTGAGGATCTTGAAGTCGATGCCGAGCCCCGACTTGTCCAGCTCCCGGGCGGTGACCGTCACCTCCACCTTCCAGTTGTGGCCATGGAGATTTTCACAATCCCCCTGGTAGTGGACCAGGTTGTGGGCGGCGGCGAAGGAGGTATGGATTTTCAGTTTGTACATTGATGGTGTCCTATGATGAATATTTTCTTTCAGGAAGCCAGTTTAAGCGGTGTAATGCGAAGGTCGGTCTTCTGCCGTGCTATCCTCAAATCATAATCCGTCTGCAGATTCAACCATAATTCCGGAGACACTCCAAAATAAAGCCCCAGACGGAGTGCTGTATCAGCGGTTATAGATCGCTTGCCATTAATTATGGTACTTATTCTTCCCGGGGGAACATCAATCTCCCGGGCCAGTCTGTTAATACTGATCTCCATAGGTTTGAGAAACTCTTCGAGTAATATTTCACCTGGGTGAATAGGAGATAGTGAGGTTTTCATAGTGCAAGCCTTTCAGTGATAATCCACAATCTCAACGTCGTAGGCATCTCCGTCACTCCATGTGAAACAAATACGCCATTGGTCATTTATCCTGATGCTGTATTGTCCGGTCCTATTTCCACTCAATCCTTCCAACCGATTACCTGGAGGAACGAGTAGGTCCTGCAATGACCTTGCCCTGTGCAGGTAGTACAATTTACGTCGCGCCGGTCGTTCAATCGACGTGAAACGCCGTACCATTGTATCATTAAAGAGCGTTTCGGTATCCTTGTCACGGAAGGTTTTTATCATCGTATGACTTATCCTATCTAACAACAAGTATTACGTCAAGCGTAATACTAAACCCCCGCAAGTTTCCGCTCCCAGCGCCAGGCGTCGGCCACGATGGTCTGCAGGTCGTCGAACTTCGGCTCCCAGCCGAGCACGTTCCGGATCCGGTCGGCGCGGGCCACGAGCTCGCCCGGGTCCCCCGGCCGGCGGGCCGCTTCCGTTACGGGGAAGTCGATGCCGCTCACCTCCCTGACCACCCGGATCACCTCCCGGACACTGCTCCCCCTGCCGTACCCCACGTTAAAGGTATCCGACTCCCCTTCCCTTTCCAAATAGGCGAGGGCGGCCAGGTGGGCAGCGGCCAGGTCCTCCACATGGATGTAGTCGCGGATGCCGGTCCCGTCGGCTGTCGGGTAGTCGGTGCCGAAGATGCTTACCCCCTGACGCATCCCCAGGGCCGCCTGGCAGCTCACCTTGATGAGATGGGTCGCCTCCGGGGTCCGCTGCCCCATGCGGGATTGGGGATCGGCTCCCGCCACGTTGAAGTAGCGGAGCGCCACATAGCGCAGGCCATGGGCCAGGGCGGTGTCCCGCAGCATCCACTCGCTCATGAGCTTGGAGGTGCCGTAGGGGTTGATGGGAACGGTCGGGCTCGACTCCGCCGCAATCCCCCCCTCGGGAAAGCCGTACACCGCCGCGGTGCTGGAGAAGATGAACCGCCCTACCCCGTGCCGGACGCACGCCTGGAGGAGGCGGAGGGTATTGGCCGTGTTGTTGGCGTAGTACTTCAAGGGGTCGCTTACCGATTCCGGCGCCACGATGGCGGCGGCGAAATGGAGCACCGCCGCGGGAGCATAACTCCGGAACACTCCATCGAGCTTGCCGGTATCCTCCAGGTCTCCCACCACCAGCGTCTCGCCATGGACAAGGGCCTCAGCGCTCCCCGTAGAGAGGTTGTCGTACACGATCACACGGTAACCAGCCTCCGAGAGCTGCCGCACCACGTGGCTGCCGATGTAGCCCGCCCCGCCGGTGACCAGAACATGTTCAGTACTCATGGAGCAAAATCCTTTCTTAGAGGCCGGAACCAGGGACCCGGGACCGGTAACTTCTAAATCCGGAACGTCGTTAACTCAACATTCTTCAGGCCCGCAGTTTTGATCAAAATTCATAACTCAAATTGCCTTTCTATTCTTAGCCCACCCGTGTCCCGATTGTAAAGGCAAAAAGCCAGGCGGGATATCCCGGCCTGGCTTTAGAACATTCAAACTCAAAACTAAGCTTAATACGTAATGACCAGATCCAGCCCGGTCGCACTCTTTTCCAGCCGGTAGGGAGGCAGGCGGCTGCCGGCTGCGTCGATGACCACCCGCACCTTGTCCGGATGCGTGCCAATCCGCACACCCTTGATATCCATCTGGTTCACCGCGACTTTCTTCTCCGTCATGCCGTTGACGGCGCCGAAAAGGTCAATCGCCAGACGGGCCGGTTTCTCCAGGGTCATGGTCTTGTAAGATGAGACCGGGGCACTGGTGTGGATGGCGATGGTGTTCCCCACCACCACGACCTTCCTGACGACCGGGATCGTCGTCGAGGGATAAATCGTTTCCGGCTGCTTGTCGGCGAGCGCAACCGGCACGGCAGGAGGAACAGCTTCTGCAACAGGCTTGGCGGCGGGCTGTACCATTGGCTCTGCGACCGGTGCGGTTTCTGACGGTTTGATCTCGACTGCCGGCTCCGTGGGTGCGGCAGCGGGTGCGGGTTCGGGAGATGGTACCGGTGCCGGCCTCTTGGCAGCCATCGCGGCGGGGTCTGTCAACGTCCATTCCCTGGGTGCCGCAGACGGACGGCTCTCCCGGCCGAAGTACCAGGTAATCCCCATGGCCGCCTCGTAGTTCAGGTGCTGGGCGTAATCGGTGGTTCCGATCTGTCGATACTCACCCCGCAGGGCAACGTTGTCGCTGACGAAAAGCTTGGCGCCGATTCCCGCGTTCAGGAGGGCACTGGTCCGATTCCCGTACATGGAAGAGCCGATCTCCTGCTTCACGCCCCCCCCGGCTACCAGGAACGGAACGAAGGTCGAACGGGGCATGAGGTAAAACAGTGCATCGGCCCGGTAAAGGTACGTATGGGCCTGGAGGTCCGAGCCGCTCAATTTCGTCCGTCGCGTCGCTTCCGTATTCACGTAGCCGAAGGAGCCTTCGATCCCCACGTACTCCGTGATGTCGTAACCGAGGCGGACCAGCAGTTCCGGCCCGGCATGCAAGTGCTCCTGACCGTCGAAGACATATCCACCCGCCCCCAGGGTAAGGGAGCCTTCCCCACCCTTGATGGCGGCAGCGGCCGGCCCGGCCAGGGCCAGGCTCAACAGCAGCACCGACAGCACAAAAAATCTCTGGGTCATAAAAACACCTCCTCGTCATCGTCATAAAATCGAACATGGGCCCGGCTCTAGTCCTAACAACCGGACGCCGCACATTACCACAAAATACACGGTAAATCCAACATTTAATTAAATCAGGGACCAGCAAAACCGGGACCGGGGACTGGGGACCGGGGACTGGGGACCAGTAAAATCATAAAAGCAATTTTGAATTGACGACTATTCTGGTTTTGGACGTTATGGGTCCCTGGTCCCTGGTCCCTGGTCCCTGGTCCCTGGTCCCTGGTCCCTGGTCCCTGGTCCCTGGTCCCTGGTCCCTAGTCCCTGGTCCCTGGTCCCGAGTCCCCGGTCCCGGCCTTACCGCTTGTAATGCTGCACATGCCGCATCAGCAGCTCCTTCACCACCTGCCCGCCGTCCATTCCCGGCGCCGTGTCGGGCAGGGCGGCGAACTCCGCCAGCATCCGGTCGATCTCGTCGGGGGTATGGGCGGCGCTGTTCCGGGCCACGAACACCTTCTGGTGGCGGGTCGCCTCCGTCCCCTCCTCGGCGGTCAGGATCTCCTCGAACAGCTTCTCCCCCGGCCGCAACCCCACGAATTCGATGGGGATGTCGTCGTACGGCTTCAGCCCGTGCAGGCGGATCAGCTCCTCCGCCAGCTCCACCACCCGCACCGGCTCCCCCATGTCCAGCACCAGCACCTCCCCGTTCTTCCCGATGACCGCCGCCTGGAGCACCAGGGAGACCGCCTCGGGGATGGTCATGAAGTAGCGCTGCATCTCCCGGTCGGTCACCGTCAGGGGGCCGCCCCGTTTGAGCTGCTCCATGAACAGCGGCAGCACGCTCCCCCGGCTCCCGAGCACGTTGCCGAACCGGACCGAGGTGAACTCCGTCCCCCCTTCCCGGCTGAAGGCGGTGCAGATGTACTCCGCCACCCGCTTGGTCGCCCCCATGATGCTCGTCGGCATCACCGCCTTGTCGGTGGAGATCATGACGAACCGCTCCACCCCGTACTGCAGGCAGGCCCGGGCCAGGTTGCGGGTGCCGAAGACGTTCACCTTCACCGCTTCCGACGAGTTGTCCTCCATCATCGGCACATGCTTGTAGGCGGCGGCATGGAACACCATCTGGGGGCGGTGGGTCCCGATCACCCCCCCTACCCGCTCGGCATCCCGCACATCCCCCACCACGTAGTGGAGCCGGTCAGCCATGTCGGGAAAACTGCGGTTCAGCTGCAGGCGCAGGTTGTGCAGTTCCGTCTCGTCGATCTCGAAAAGGATCAGGCTGGCCGGCTTGAAGCCGCAGACCTGGCGGACGATCTCCGCGCCGATGGAGCCGCAGGCGCCGGTCACCATGATCGCCTTGCCGGTCAACAGCTGCTCGATCCGGTCGTACTCCACCTCCACCGCCTGCCGGCCGATCAGGTCCTCGATGCTGATTTCGCTCAGGTCCTTCAGGTGCACCTCGAACCGTTCATGGTGCTTGTACATCTGGGGGACGATCTTGATCCGCTGGATCCCCGCCTCCCGGGCGGCGTGGTGGATCTTGCGCAGCGCCTTGTAATGGGTCGACGGGATGGCGATGATCACCACCTCCACGTCGCGCCGCTTCACCGCCTCCGCCAGCCGGTCCGTCACCCCCAGCACCCGCACCCCGTGGATATAGGACCCCACCTTCATGGGGTTGTCGTCCAGGAAGCCGACCGGGTAGAACTCGGCGAAGTCCCGCTGGGCCATGTCCCGCAGCACCAGCTCCCCCGTCACCCCCGCCCCGACGATCAGGGTCCGCTTCCCCTGGACGAAGTTCGTCTTCTTCCGGATCACCTCCAGGTAGATCCGGCGGGAGATGCGCAGGGCGCTGATGAGGATGAACGACAGGACGAGATCGATGAAGAACACGCTCCGGGGGAACCCGTCCGGGTGGAGGTGGCTGTGGGTGTCCACCGACAGGGGCATGTAGATGTAGGCCATGAGCGCCGCCTCGGCGGCGAACAGGGCGATGCCGATGTTGAACAGGTCGCTCAGGCCGACGAACCGCCAGGTCATCCGGTAGACCCGGGCAAGGGCGAGCAGCACGAGCTTTGCCAGGATGAACAGGGGAAGGGCATCCAGAAGGAGATGGCGGAAAGGGGGGGCTATCCTGAAGTCGAAGCGGAAGGCGAAGGCGAGGTAGAGGGACAGGGCGATCAGCAGGATATCCCCCAGGAAAAAGAAGAGGAAGCGCTTCAGGGCCGACGGCCTCCGGAGGCGGTCCCAGAGGGTTTCCGGGTCGATCAGGGCGTACTTGTGGGGGTTGGAAGAGGCAGGGGGCATGGGCTAGTGTCCAATATTACATGAAAATTAAATCAGAGTAAAACAAGCAATACTTACACCAAAAATGAGAAAAATCCCAACAATTATAAGGGGCTGATTTACAACGGAAATATTTCCAGGAACTGTATGTCAGCACTAACAGGGAAATTGCATGCCGTGAAATGACGGGAGACCGGGACTCGGGACTCGGGACCGGGGACCGGTAACAACGAGATTTCAACATATAAACAGAAACCCCAAGTTGAACCTTTACCTCACGCCCGTTCGCTCTAACTTCCGGGACCGGGGACCGGTAACTTCCAAAACCTGGAACGAGCCGTCAATTCATACTTCATAATTGCCTTTAGTCTGCCCTAACAACCATTTCCAGACCGGTATCAGCAATATCCGGCAGTCGCCGAGCAGTTCCTCGCCCTCTTCGTCCCAGGTCAGCACCGTACCACCCGCAACGCCGAATTCATCAGCAGCCTTGGCTAAAGCCGCAAACTCCCTTTTGCGGGTTTTCGCATCCGACAGGTCGTAACAGACCTGAAACAGGCTGAATGCTCCGGAAATTGTCCGCACGGCAAAGTCCACCTCCTTGCCGCCGCCAGTCCTATAAGAAAAAAACTCGACTCCCCGCCGGTACCATTCCACCGCCACCAGATTTTCCAGAAGCCGTCCGGCATCGCTGCCGGTGCGGAAGCGCACCGCATTGACCATCCCGGTATCGTAGGCGTATATCTTACGGGGTGCCGACATGCGCACCTTTGCCTTGGGTGAATACCGCGTCACCGACATGAAGAGAAAAGCCTCCACCAGGTATGACACATAGTTTTCAACCGTATGGACGCTGCGGAACGCAAGGGCGTTTTTCAGGCTGGTGCAGGTGTATTCCCGCGCAACATTGCCGATCAGCCAGCGCCCCACATCGTGTAGTTTGGCTGAGTAACGTACACCGTAACGCTTGACCACATCCTTGAAGAGAATACCGTCGAAAAGAGCCGTCAGATATCCGGCCGGCTCGGTCCCCCGCACCACCACCTCAGGGAAACCGCCGATTCGCAGGAAATCGTCCAGCTGTTTCAGTATCAGTCCCTGCCGTTCGGTCGCAGCCAGGGTTTCATCCACCACAAAGGAGCGGGCAGCCAGGAATTCGGCAAAAGAAAACGGCAGAAGGCGAAATTCACGATAGCGGCCGGTCAGGTGTGTGGAAAGTTCACGGCTCAGGAGGTGGGCATTGGAACCGGTCAGGACAATGTTGTAACCGCGCCGCTGCAGCCGGTTGACAAACAGCTCCCATCCCGTCACGTTCTGGATCTCATCAAAAAAGATGGTTCGGTTGTCGCCGTATACCTGAATCATGGCCTTCAGCAGTTCATCCAGATCCAGCGGCTGCATCAGGCGCTCATCATCGAAATTAACGTAGGCGAAGTCGGCACCGGTTGCAGCTGTCAGCATCTGCAGGGCAAAGACCGATTTACCGGCGCGGCGCGGCCCGATAACAACCTTGATCAGTCCGCCGGCCATGCTCTGCACCGCTTCAGCAAGACCTGCACGCGGGACGAAGCTACCCTTCAGCAGCTCGTCGCGCTCAACTTTATGACTCATTACGATATTCTTCATGACGTTATGCACAATAAATCAATATTTTGTGCAGTACAATATAAATAGTGCCTGAAATGTAAAAATATGTGAGGGAATTTAAAACAGCCGGTACTCGGAACCAAGAAACGGGCCTAAAGGACCGGTAACACCTTGAACGCAGCGAGCACGCGGAGAGAAGCTGTAACCCGCTCTGCTCGCTTCCCCCCTTAGATAAGGGGGGATTGAGGGGGGTTATGGTTTACTGTCTTTTCAATACACCTCATCATGGCTGCCGACATTCACGGGGACGATCTTCCCGTCTTCCAGCACAAATTCCAGGGTGATGCGGTAACTGATGTTGATCGACACGGAATGGAGGTCCCGCAGGGGGCCGCCCAGGCGATGCAGCCGCAATGACGGATGCATCGGATTGAGTTCCAGCAGTTTGAGGGTCTTTTCGTACTGGGGGAGGAGTTCGGGATGACGCTTGATGAACTTCGCGGCGCGTTTCAGATAGCTATGGGTATAGACGATGCGGAAGCTCATTTCGCGGCAGGCCTGATCCGCGCGATATGCTCCTCCACGCTCTCCTCCACGAACTCACCGGCAGCCAGTTGCTGGCGGGTTTCGTAAAGCGCGGCTTCCAGTTCGCAGACCCGCAACCGGTTGTACTCCTCCATGGCCATGACCACATAGCGGTCCTGGCCACGCACCGAAATGATTGCCTCACCATTCTCTTCAAGGGCCTTCTCGATGGAAGAGACACCTTTGGTCTTCAACTCGTTCGCAGCAATCGTCTTCACACCGCACCTCCGACAAGACTTGTCACCGTGCGGTTAATAGTACTATTGACAGAGCGGTTTGTCAATCCGCAGACCGGGACTCGGGACCTGGGATCCGGGTTTCAACTCAAAACTCAAAATTCAAAACTGTCTTTCTCTCGCCCGTTCGCTCCGTTCACTAGAGCACGCGGAGAGAATCAGTACCCCCCCTGCTCCGCTCCGCTCGCTTCCCCCCTTAGATAAGGGGGGATTGAGGGGGGTTATGCTCTGAGACAAGTTTTTCGCCACGGTTTTTCCCTGCGTCTTTGCGCCTCTGCGTCAAAAGCCCTTAACTCAAAACTCAAAACTAAGAACTCAAAACTGCCTTCATAACCTTCTCCACAGCCCGAACCGTGTCCCGCATATCCTCGTCGCCCAGAGTCGGATGCACCAGGAACATCAAACTCGTCTCCCCCAGTTCCTTTGCCACGGGCAACCGCTCCATGGGCCGCAGGCCGTCGAACGCCTTCTCCAGGTAGATCTCGCTGCAACTGCCGCTGAAGCAGGGTATACCTTCGGCGTTAATTGCCGCCATGGCCCTATCCCGAAAAGATGGGAATTTTGAATTTTGAATTTTGAATTTTGAATTCTCGAACGTTCCCGGGCGGAGGAAGACGTAGTATTTGTAATAGGCGTGGCCGATCTCTGGCGGTGGGATGGTGAGCCGCAGGGCCGGGATGTGCGAGAATCCTTCGGTGAGGATGGCGGCGTGGCGATTGCGGATGCGGGTCCACTCGGGGAGCTTGCGCAGCTGCACCCGGCCGATGGCCGACTGCATCTCGGTCATCCGCCAGTTGGTGCCAAAGGATTCGTGGAGCCAGCGGAATCCGGGTGGGTGCTGGCGATTGTAGACCGCATCGAAACTCTTGCCGTGGTCCTTGAATGCCCAGGCCCGTTCCCATAGGGCAGGGTCGTTGGTGGTCAGCATACCCCCCTCCCCTCCCGTGGTCATGATCTTGTCCTGGCAGAAGGAAAAAGCCGCCACGTCACCCAGCGACCCGACCGGCCGCCCCTTATACGTCGCGCCGTGGCACTGGGCACAGTCCTCGATGACCTTGAGGCCGCGCTGCCGGGCCAACTCCAGGATCGGATCCATGTCGCACGGCCAACCGGCCAGGTGAACGGCGATGATAGCTTTCGTGCGGGGGGTGATGCAAGGGCGGATGGTATCGGCAGTCACGTTCTGGCTGACCGGGTCCACGTCGGCAATGACCGGCGTCGCGCCGCGCATGACGATGCAACTGGCCGAGGCGATGAAGGTGCGGCTGGTGGTGATCACCTCGTCGCCGGGACCGATCCCCAAAGCGTACAGGGCCAGTTCCAGCGCCACCGTACCGTTGGCCAGGGCAATGGCGTGGCGACAGCCGGCAAAGGCGGCGAATTCTTTCTCGAACTCCCGCCCTTCCGTCCCAGTCCAGTAATTGACCTTGCCGGACTGCAAGGGGGCCGTTGCAGCAGCTATTTCATCGGCATCGAAGAAGGGCCAGGGGGCGAAAGGGGTAGAGCGGACAGGTGTACCGCCATCTATAGCAAGTTTTTTCGAATTCATAGTCACGCCTTCAATTCAAAATTCAAAATCCAAAACTCTTTAGGCCCGCAGTCTGGGTCAAAATTTCTTTACAACTTTAGCCGGGCTTCCCACCACCGTCACTTTATCCGGCACATCCCTGATGACCGTCGAGCCGGCGCCGACGGTGACGTTGCTGCCGATGGTCAGGTTGGGGATGATGGTCGAACCGGCACAGACAAAACTCCCCGCCCCTACCGCCACGGTCCCGCACAGGGTCACACCGGGAGCGATGTGCACGCCGCTGCCGATGATGCAGTCATGGTCGATGCTGGCCCGCGTGTTCACGATCACGTCAAAGCCGATGGAGGTATCGGAATTGATCACCGCCCCCGCCATGACCACCGTGCCATTCCCTATGGTTACGCCGCGCGCCAGCTGCGCCGACGGATGAATGGCGCTCACCAGTTCACAGCCGTTGCCCGACAGCCATGCGGCAACACTGCTGCGGGCCTTGTTGCTCCCTATGGCGACAATGCCCCGCTTGATACCGCTGGCAAGCAGATCAGCCTTCCCGCCGATCACCGGGTATCCATAAATGTGCGTTCCCTTCAGCGCAGGGTCATCATCCGCAAGGAAGGCAATATCATACACCCCTTGCTGTTCGATGACATCGATTACCACCTTGGCATGACCGCTTGCGCCGAAGACGAAGATTTTTTCTTTCATAAAAAATCCGATTTTGAATTTTGAATTTTTGATTTTGAATTATTCTGATTCGTTGATTTGACAATTGAAGTTAAAATATTGACGATGGATTCTGCCTCGGACAAAAGAGGTACCACTTCATCTTATTGAATCATGTTGCTATCTCGCAGCAGCCGTAACCAGTAGCAGGTTTCTCGTGCTTCCTTTGAGGCAATTGAAATCTTCGACACAAAGTCCGCTCTACTCTGCCCAGCTTGCGCTTCCTCAACATTAGCCCCAATGCTGGTTCCAGACCGGAGTAATTGTTTCGACAAGACAAACTCGCCTGACTTACAGAGTTGCCGATAAAGAGCAATGATCATAAGAGCAAAGTCATAGCTTTTCTTCTGAATAATATTGTCTTCTTTCATTTCTCACCCAAAATCCAAAATTGCTTTAAATTGCTTTTCAATTCAAATTCAAAATTCAAAATTGATATCAAAATTTGCCCATAAATTTTGACATAGTAGCTTCCCCCTCCTGGCTGATCCCCTCCCGTTTGAACACTTTGATAAAGGTCATCCAGAGAATCTTCAGGTCGAGCCAGAAGGACTGATTGTCCACATACCACACATCGAGCTTGAACTTCTCTTCCCAGCTGATGGCATTGCGGCCGTTCACCTGGGCCCAGCCGGTGATGCCGGGGCGCACTTCGTGGCGGCGGGCCTGTTCGGGGGTATAGAGGGGCAGGTATTCCATCAGGAGCGGCCGGGGGCCGACAAGGCTCATGTCACCCTTAAGCACGTTCAAAAGTTCCGGCAGTTCGTCCAGGCTGCTGCTGCGGAGGAATCTGCCGAAGGCGGTCAGACGCTCACTGTCCGGCAGCAGATTGCCTTGCCCATCTCGGTTCTCGGTCATTGTTCTGAATTTGTACATCAGAAACGGCTTGCCATGCTGACCAGGACGGCTCTGTTGGAAGAAAACCGGGGAACCGAGCCGGATTCGTACCAGCAGTGCAAGAATCAAAACCAGTGGCCAGCAAAGAAGCAGACCAGTAAAGGTTGTCATGACATCAAATGCACGTTTCATTCGATAGGCCCATGTGATGCATAATCACTGAATTCACCTTATGCACATCGTACTTTTCTTCAGCAATCTCTCTGCTGCGTCTCCCCATCCGTTCGATCAATTCCGGTTGCAGTATGAACTTCTCCATCGCTGCTGCAAGGGCCGTTGCATCCTTCACCGGGACAAGATAGCCGTTATCTCCATCTTTGACGGTCTCGCGGCAGCCTGGCGCGTCGGTTGTTACAATCGGTCTACCCATGGCCATGGCTTCAAGAACCGTGCGTGGTGTTCCCTCGCGGTAAGATGGAAGGACATACACTGAAGACGCAGCCAGTGCCGGTCGGACATCATCGAGCCGACCAAGATAATTGATGAGTCCTTCATCGATCCAGGATTGCAGTTCTGCATGTTTAATGCATGCCGGGTTTTCATCCAGCCACCCGGCAAGTGCGAATGTTGCCATGGGAAATGTTCTTTTCAGTACCCTTGCGGCTTCCACATACTCATGTATCCCCTTGTCGTTCAGTAGACGCGCGATCAGCAGAAATGCCGGGCATACCGGCAGCGACACTCTTTGAAAATAGTCAGTGTCAACTCCCGATCCATTAACAATCACCACCTGCTCCGATTTGATCAACTTGAGTGATAAGAACAAATCGCGATCATCAGGGTTTTGAAAGAATATTCTTCGATTATGTCGAAGTGCTGCACGGTAAAGGAAGCTTGCAACCTTTCCTGCCAGCCATGGTTTGGCACCTTTCGTCGAGAAGAGATAGCCAACGCCGGTTATAATGGAAAAGATACCGGGAACTCTAGCAAAACGAGCCGCCAGAGAACCATAAATTACTGGCTTGATCGTATAGCTGAGGACAAAGTCCGGCCGCACGCTTCGCAGCAACTGGTAGATAGCCCGCACTGTCAAAAAGTCGTGTATTGGGTTGATGCCTGTCCTGGAGAGAGGTATATCGTAGTAATGAGCACCTAGAGCGGTAAGCTTCTCCTGGACTTGCTGGGGCGCTGCCGGAGCACAGGCATGGATCTCGAAACCCTGCGATGCCATTTCAGCCAGAAGAGATCCACGAAAATTTATGAGGGACTCAGCCAACCCGCCTATGATTACAATCTTTTTCAATAGTCAAAACTCTGTTTGCTTAAATTGAAGTGTTATTGCTTTGTATTGACATTTTCTCGCGCAACCTGACAGCGTAAGTCATCAAAATCAACAGGCCAAGGCTGGGCAGAAGCATTGTCTTTTGGCGAATAGCAATACCAAGGTTTGGAGTTGTGGTTGCCAGCACGATGGTGCCAAACATGACATAGAAAATATTAAAATAAATGAACAATGAATTGTAGTGGTTCTTGACGACATTGCGGAAAGCGGCGGTTAATAACAGGAGCGAGCCGTACAGCCACAAAAGATTCTCCAGGGAAACCACAAGTGCCAGTGCACTATTTGCGTCGATAAACAACGGACGATACAGATAGGTGAACACCTGTAGATACAACGGATACTGACTTATGTTTACTGAACTGCCTCCTTCCATATTTTGCCCCTGGCGTGACTCGATATAGTCCACTACGTCAGAGGGGTTGGTTGAAGAAATGCCTATATAGTTCGTGATTGTAGGCAACATCACTACAATTAAAAGAGTTATGGCCGACAGGCCTATAATCCTTAAAGCCCAAGATACCCGTTTGCTCCATAACAACGCCGAAATGAGTGAAAGTCCCATAATGGCTGCCATGTGAGGCCTTATAAGAAATACAACCAGCATCCCAGCCATTAATGCCGGTACACGCCGGAATGGCATAACCATCCCCCATATGAACAGCATGATGCCCAGGAAAATAGTGCTGTCCTTGCCGATTGCACTTGTCCAGAAATTCATTCCAGGCAGCATAACGAACAAAATAGCTGCCAATTGAACACGCCGGGGAAGTTCGAAAGGGATGGTGTCGATAATGATGCGATACAGCAAACAAAGGCCGATAAAGCCAGGCAGAGTGAACAAAAAGAAATAATCCAGATAACTCCCGGAAAAAATAGCATAAAGCCGGTTAACGAGCCATTCAATGAAGCCGGTTCCGATTTTGAATGGCGTAACTTTATTGACTGCGGAAAAGTACCTGGCGGCGTCTGCGGAATGGCTAAGTGAATATCTCCAGTAAAGAAGAGAAAAGAAAGTATGGTATATAAAGATTATCCATGGGAACATTCTGGCTCTGATCAAATTACTATAACTAATTACTATAGTAATGTTTATGCAAAGCAATAGAAAAACATATCCGGATAATGTCATTATGAATATTCCATTAATCTATTGTTTAGAACTATTGCAATCCAATTCTGCAACTGCAGCTCTAAAGTCATCATTATACAACGGCACATTTTGCCAATGCGCAACACAATGTTTCTGCATGGCTGTATACTTACTGTCATCTTCTAGAACAGCAATGACTCGTTCAACAATTCCGTCAAAATCGTTAACTACTATGGCATTGATACCATCTTTACAGTAATTTCCAATCTCTCCCACCGGCGTGACTATGGGGACAAGCCCAAGTTGCATAGCTTCGACGACGGAAATTGACATTCCTTCATCCCTGCTCAACTGCAAATAATATGAGAATTTGGTCGCTATCTCTTTGATCTCCTCGAAGCGAGTTTTCCCCAGAAACATAACACTTGCAGATATATTCAGCTCAACAGCCAGGTTCCGCAATTTGCTTTCTTCGCCCCCGTCTGGCCCATAAATATAAAAAACGGCATCTGGACGTTTTCCCAAAATGTGTGCAAACACATGTAAAGCGCGATCTATTCCTTTCCTGAGATTGAGACGCCCCCACGAAACAAATACTGGAGAATTGTTAGGGAGACTGCGAACATCCACTTTTTGCAAAACAAAAGAAACAATACGCAATCTCTTACATTGATGGAATTTGACGGGGACACGCGAAGAGAGTGTTTTACCTGAATCCGTATAAATGCCATCAGCGAAAAACATGCCAAGGTGACTTAGAATTTTATCGACAAAATGAGCATACTTCGCTGAATGTAGAAAACAGACAAACTTAACATTTGGAAACAACAATTTATATATAATTCCTATGGGCATCGTACGCCACAATGAACATACCAACACGGATGGCTTTTCGACTATCAATTTGAACAATGCTGAAATATAAGCGAGCGGGTTATTGATGGACTTGAAGCGTGAAGCGATAACTCTGTTGTGGTTATGTATAGATTGTTGTAACAAATATGCGTTACGCTCCAACAACATTAGCTTGAAATCAATATCTTTGTTATCAGAGGCATTTTCAACACACGAACGTGCTGCAGCTTCAACACCACCTAAACCGTCACGCGGTATGAGATGTATGCATTTAATCACAATACTCCTCATTACAGACTGCATTAACAGGAAATTATTGCTGCTAATATCTTACCGATTACTTTATCCTCGGAAAACAGCACCGCTTTGGCGATACAATCATCGGCAAAATCTGAATAATTGTCGATTATACAAAATAATTTTGTATAAAATTCAGTTGTATCTATTTCTTCAGCATTGAATACAAAACCAGTTTTGTTGCCGATATGTTCGACAAAGGTTCCGCAGTAGCCAACATTCGTTGTAAAAGCTGGGCGTCCACACGCATGTGCTTCGAGAAGAGTCGTTGCAAAGCCCTCATGGTGACTCGTGACAGCAAAACATCGTGCAGAACGTAATGAAGATAGTAACTCTTTTCGTGAAAGCCAACCGGACATGGTTACAAGGTCTGTTATACCAAGCTCAACGACCAGCCTGTCGATTTCTCCTTTTTCCGGCCCGTCGCCCACAAGAAGGACCTTCAAGTCACGGCCATGATATAAACGTGCATTTGCGACAATACGCAATAGTAAAGGAACATTTTTTTCCCAGGAAAACCGACCGACAAAACAAACATCATATTTTATCTCGGCAGCCTCAGAAGAAAAAGCCCAAGCAGGCACGAAATTGCCTACGAAAACCGCTTTACCAGGGGCAATCTGCAGATTGTCCATATTCACACTCAATATTTTGTGGGCGCCCAAGCGAAGCGCCCACTTGATCGAATGATAAGAAAACCACTTGTGCCCCTTCTGAGTTCCCCTTGTTAGTTTGAGCGGTATGTGCAGAAGTGAAATGACCTTGAGACCGGAAAGACGAAAGAAAGGCGCCAGCCACGCCGAAGAAAGATCGTTAAGAACTACATGTGATACGCCATCAACCCGCATGGTCTTTGCTATGGAAAAAACGTTCGACAATCTTTTGAGAGGTGTGTTTATGGTTGGTATGGCGTGTACCGCACACTGGAATTTTGTCGGTTCTGCGGTGTAAATACTGCACTGGAAACCATTTTTACAGATGTGCAGACAAAGCTGTTCAATATATATCTGGCCGCCTCCCCATATGTTGAAGCTTGGGGATAGAATACCGATCTTTTGCACTTTCAGGCTATCCTTTGTGACGCTTGGACAGGTCATACACTGAATTTATGTTTAACTGAAATAATGGCTCGAAGAAGAAATTCGGGCATAAATCTGACAATGACATAGGCCAACTGACCTGTAGCTCCAGGGGCAACGACATAGTTATTTTGGCTCAGTTCTCGAAAACTAAAGGTCAAACTTCTATTCTGATACCCCCTTTTAAGGTGCTCACGAAACATGAATTTCCTTGCATGTCGCAGATTTTCCTTCGACATCTTGTCGATACTGACACCTTTAAAAAAATCAGGGGTAACCTTTGGCTTCTGCCCGGAATAATTCATCATGCTGTTGTTGTCACAGCGATGGTATATTACCGAGACAACGTCAGAAAGATAAATGTCTCCAAACAAAGACATGCGAATGAAGAAATTGAGATCTTCGCCAATACTCAAATCTGTGTCAAACAACTCACCGCTGCGATCTAATGCCGATTTTGCTATGACTCCAGAGCAAACCCAGAATAAAAATCGGTCACTTGCAATCATTTTAATGTAATTATCCAGTTTTTCGACATACCATGATTCTGGACATGCAATTCCGTGGTCAGTCGGACCAGCGGGATCTGCGGACTGGATCTCTATATACCTGTTACCCACAATTACCGCATCCGGGTGGCTTTCAAACGCCTTTAATGTAGTCGTGAGATGCCACGGAAGCCACTCATCGTCCGCATCGAGAAAAGCGATGTAACTTCCCTCTGCCACCTCAATACCAGCATTCCGGGCAGAAGGCAGGCCACCATTTGATTTACGGACTATTTTGATCCGCGGGTCATCAAATTTGCTGACAATGTTCATGCTTCCGTCAGTAGAGCCATCGTCAACGATAATCAGTTCAAGATTTGTTTCTGCCTGATTAAGTACCGAAGTAACAGATCGAGCAACCCATTTTTCTTTATTATATACAGTTATTATCGCTGAAAACAAAGGATACACTATTGATGACCTCTATAGTTAATTCTCGATTCGCAACCATCCAGGGATAATATCTTCCGTGTTTATAGATGGGTCATTAAACCATCTCTTTGGAGCAAGCACAATTTTATCGGGATTGCGGTTAAGCCAGGCCCCCCACCAACTGAAAGAACTGTTTGCAATGATGTTGTGCTTACAAAGGCTCATAAGATGCATGTCATGATGTCCAGCACTGCCCGTGTTATTGTCAATGATGGTCGAAGGAAAATCCAGTTGCAGATTTACACGGACCCATTCAGGATCATCTGAAAACAGAAAAAAATGTGGCGAAGAAATTATTGGAGCAATATGAGAAATGGCACGTTGATAATACGCCAGATCGCAGGTCCCATGAAAATTAATTGCTTTACTGTTTGCAATGAAATCCCCTCTACGTACATGCAGTGAAACAGATTCTGTTGTAGTTATCAGATTGGCATGTTTATAATTTACTCCTTCCAGAGGATCACAAAATGTAAAATCGTTCCTTATAACATCTATAACTGATTGGAAATACTTTTCGCTTTGCCAGTATCCCGCAAGATAGCTGTTATCATGGCATTGCATTACAGTACTATCAAATTGAAAGTGCTTCTCTTTAACAACACATGATTTCAACAGAACATTATTCCAGAGCCTGCGAAGCCATAAATGCGGCTTGACCAGCACTGAACTGTCTTTGACAGCAAATTTTAAAAGTTCACAAGGTGATGCAAATTGTACATTCAGGTTGAAACAATTCAGCTCAAACTTACGTCGTGTGTATCCATTTTGCTCGCTGTCAAGGAAAGTCCGGTCAAGTTTGAGCTCAGTTGCGTGCTTTAAGGCAAGACTCCTCCCCACAGCATACTGAAACATCTGATTTCCAAGGCCACCTATCAGTTTTACAATAATCATAAATTAGTATCCAGATCAGTTATATCTTTCCATTAAAACTTGGTATATTCGGAAATCCCATTATGCGGTATACTTCTGTGACTTGGGTTCTGGCCTATGATTAGCGCAATGTAAAAACAATCTGCTCCTCCGTGAATTTCGACTTCTTCATGGCAAAGTGCTCTTCCTCTTGTGGTGCAATATGCCAGAAATCTCTACTTTTGGACGAACTATTTTCAAGGGTGGACGTCATTGTCGGTCATTATTTAGTTCATAATTTTTCCAATTCAAAAATGCCGCATCCAAATATGCAGTTAAAGTTGCTATTTATTTCATTAACAGTGATCGGTACATTTTCGTGTAAATTTCCTTGATCATCCACAAACGAGAATTGTTTGATATGACATTTCCCAGAAAAATATTTCAGCAAAAAACTGACTGAGAAAACCCTTTGTGCGTTGAACTCAATTCTTTGTGGTCCAATAGGAACCGAAAGGTAAAGTTTTCCTCCTTTTTTCAAAATGAGTAACAAATTATTTAACCCGAGAAGATATCCATCATAATTTACTGGGTCACCATATCTACCCAAACCAAAGTGCTCCAATGCATGCAAGCAAGACACTGAGTCAGCATAGTCTTCTAGATTCTTATCTACAGGTGCCATTAGGTCGGCTTGCATAAACCTAATGTTCGGTATGCTGTTTGAAAGAGGACGAATATCGAGCACCTCAATTAATCGAAAAGAAGCTACGTGCGCAACAAACCCATCGATTCTTGAGCCGACGTCAACGTGAGTACCTGGATTATCTAAATATATTCTCCTCGCTACTAGTAAATCCTGATGGAAGTAGTGACCTTTGATCGTGCCACTTTGTTGTAAGCGATCTTCAAGACATAAGTAAGATTTTCCAAAAGCGAACTTTATTTTTGCAAATGTTTCCTGTCGCTTTAGTGTTCGAAGATCAAGATAATATGGCAACAAACCCTTTAAAGCCTGTATGGTCTTGCGGTGGTTAAACCCAAACGTCAGTGATAGACTGTATATTCTTCTCAATAATTGTCGCATCTTCATCTTCCTTGTGACGAATCAATTAGCTTAACGCCAACTCGCTTAAATACATCATAAATTAGTTGAGAGCTATTCATACAGTCAAGCTGTGTAATACTCTTGATGCTTACTGCCTCCAGTCCCCTATGAGATAAAGCTTTCGCAATAAACAGGGATGAGGACGTAGTGGAAAATACTGGTAAAGACGAAATACATCTTATCGAAAATAGAAATTCTTCGAAATTACTCCGCTCCTTAACAATCCGAATTTCTATACCTGTTAAATCTGACAATTTTTTAGCTTTTTCGATATCATTTGCCATTATGCAACGAGGATGAGGCTTCCATAATATCAGTTTGGTTCCCCTGTATTCTTTGATAAATGACAGAAGGCATTCCCTGTTGATTTGATAGTCTATCTCCTGGCTTAGCAGATTAATATCACCAAATGGCGATGGCACATAAACTGCTGATCCAGGTGGAACAGTGAACGCCTCTCTGTTACCACACATAATGCTGTCAAGCGTTCTTTCAAAGTCTAGGTGGTCTATACAACGCTCTGGCAAATCAAGCTCAGGAAAACAACCAGAAAACAAACCCCATTTCCCCTTTGTTTTTGCCTTTGGTAAATAACGTATGGAGCCACCATAGTCAGGATATGAGATTTTGAGCAAAAATGCTGAAATAAAAGCTCTATTGCCATAAATAGAATTCATTACACCGGTATTAACATAACAACCGGTACCCTCTTCAAATAAGGTAATAGATTTACACATCTTATCAAACATCAGGCGACGGCTAGAAGGAAACGTATAATTGCATAGCCATAAATCGAAGGGGACTTCAGGTATTGCAGGAATGACTTTGGTAGCTACCTCAGATCTTATCAGAAGCATATTCCGATATGACAAAGAAATATCTTTAAGTATTACTACGCGGTCGGCAAACTCACTTAATCGAGTAGATGAGGCGATTTTGTCGCGTAGGAAAACTATATCAAATCTGCTAATGCCTGATGAATTCATTATAGACATTAAAATATTTGCTTGGAATTCTGTCCATACCAAAGCAATTTTTTTAAATGATTGATCGTGCATATAATTAGATTGCCTGCGTTTTAACTTCAATTTTGCCAAATGAAAGCCATGGCATGGGACAGACTCTTTGTGCCAGTGCCCATGTCAGGAGAAATCGCACAAACATTGTAATGGCATTAGCCAAACCGGCACCTGCAATTCCAAGTAATGGAATCAGAACCCAAAGAAGCCCAAAACCAAGTACACCGGAAACAAATGTCACCATTGCAAGGGGACGGGTTTTACGAGCGTAGAAAATGTAATTCGTCACCATTAAATACATTCCTCCGAACGCCTGACCGAAAGCCAGACCAGACAACGCTCCAGCAGCACCAACGTACTTTGCTCCCGCAACAATATAAATAATCCAATGTGAAAGCAGTGCTACCGTTCCAGCAATTCCCAACGCAATAAGAAAATAGATCCATGTGCCTCTGACCAGGCGGTGTTTTGACACCAGGTCATCATTGTTTAACAGGCTGTATAACCATGGGACGAAGGCTTTATTAAATGCATCAGCTACAACACTCATACCTAAGCTGAGTTGTACAGCAACCATGTAAATACCAGCCTGACCCAGCCCGAACTTTTGATTTATGACAAATCGATCAACAACCCCCATGAGGAAAATGCCAAGCACATGGGGGACAAGCGGCAACCCGAAAGACAAAGTCTCCCTCATATACTCCAGATGTGGACAAAAGCGCACCCAACCGGCCTTAGCGAGCGAAACAACTCCACTGGTCGCAAACAGAACCGTAGCCAGGGTCAGTCCCCACAATCGTCCTGCATACCCTTGATGCATAATCAATACAAACACCAGTGAGAGCCCCATATTGACGGCACTCTGTGCTACCTGAAAGGCCCCATAAAGCGCAGGCCTGCTTGCCATCATCCAGATACCCAAACGGATCTGGTTCAAAAAATTGCAACAAGAAACCAGGACCGCTATCAGAAGCCAGAACGGTGGGACAGCGGCAAATTTGCTCAACGGCGCCAGGAAAACAGTGACCACAGCCAAAGTTATAAAGGTGCTCGATAATAGAACCCAAAGACATGAGCCCACATATCGTGGGAAATCAATTTTATCCCGATCGACATAACGCACATTTACCGCTCCATGGACGCTAAGCCCCGTAAAGGCACCCATAATCCCCAGTGTTGCGGTAAACATGGCTATCACGCCATACTCCGACGGCGGCAACACACGTGTCAAAATCGGCAGCAGTAAAAAGGGTATGACGGCATTCAGGATATTCGAAACGGAATATACTGCTGCATTTTGCAGCAAGGCGCGCACATTGCTCATTGCAGTAACAATTGCGGAGTTCGGGTATGAAACCTACGCATTAACTTCTCCCCAAAACAGACGGGTTGTTAAAGCCTGTTCTTGTCATTATAAAAGCATATTCCATGATATTGGTGTGCCTTTTTTCACATTTTGACGAACCTGTTTTCCCAGGAAAATCTCATAAAACTTTGGTGCTAGTCCGAATCCTGGCCTTACCGCTCTCAGATTCTCAGAGGTAAAGATGTCGCCTTCTTTCATGTCCTTCGCGATGTAAAGCGAACGACGGAACTGAAGTGATGCCTTTTCTTTTTCGGTTGGGCCGTAAGTAACCTTGCCCAACGCCTGCCAGGCCCTGTTAGTCTCAACAACGAGTTGCCTCATCTCCTCCGGCTCTAGGGAAAAGGTAGAATCGACCCCGCCATCGGCCCGGCGCAGGGTGAAATGCTTTTCGATCACCGTAGCGCCTAAGGCGACAGCAGCCACCGATACCCCGACACCCATTGTGTGGTCGGAGAGACCGACCTCGCAGCCGAAAAGCTCGGATAGATGGGGAATAGTCAATATGTTGGTATTCTCCGGAGTAGCCGGATAGGTGCTGGTGCACTTGAGCAGGATCAGGTCGCGACAGCCGGCCTCCCGGGCCGCCCTCACCGTTTCGTCCAGTTCTGCCACGGTCGCCATGCCGGTGGAGATGATCATCGGCTTGCCGGTCGCTGCCACCTTTCGGATCAGGGGGATATCGGTATTTTCGAACGAGGCGATCTTGTAGCAGGGGACATTCAATGACTCCAGGAAATCAACCGAGGTATCGTCAAACGGGGTGCTCAGAAAGATCAGCCCCTTCTCTCGGCACCTGTCGAAGATCGGCTTGTGCCATTCCCAGGGGGTATGTGCCTCCTGGTACAGCTTGTAGAGTGACGTCCCCTTCCAGAGGCTGTTGGGGTCGGCAATGAAAAACTCCCCCTCGTCGATGTCCAGCGTCATGGTATCCGCGGTATAGGTCTGCAGCTTCAGGGCATGGGCGCCGCATTCAGCCGCTGCATCGACGATTTCCAACGCCCGCTCCAGCGACTGGTTGTGGTTGCCGGACATCTCTGCAATGATAAACGGAGTGCAACCTCTACCAATAGCTTTTCCTGCAATTGAAAGAACTGTTGACATTATTCAAGTTCTCCGACATTAGAAATTTTCTCTATAATTATTCGGTAGTAGTGACCTCTATATTCAAAAAAAGCGGGAAACCGAACAGTATCAGCCACTCGAAGTAAGTCAAATTGTTCTGCTATGCTACGATGGGGGTCGATTTGGCTATCTATAGGTGTTCTTTTTCGATAATAGCTTGGGTCTTCAACACGTTGAGGCGTGGGAACAATCGTCTGAAGGTTTAACAAAGCGAAGTCCATCAACTCTTTTTCGATTGAAAACAACTTTTCGTTGATTTCATTGTATAGCTCATGGCCCTCCAAAAGCAATTCACGTTGAGCCCAGATCGCACCACTGTCGACTTTATCCTCCGCTTCGAGTAAGGATACAGTTATTGACTTCCTACCTTCAAGAATCTGCCAAATGTGCGGTGACCATCCCCGACCTTGTGGCAAGTCGCTGGCGTGTATTACCAGTGTTGCACGGTAGCGATTTCTCACATCCTGTTTTATCAGTTCGCTACAAGAGATAAGAAATAGAATGTCTCCACCCGACAGATCCTGCCGGGTTTGCACCAACTCTATTTCATGCAGGTGCTGCCAGGCCTGTTGCCATTGCTCAAGAGTAGGAAATACTGGATGCTCCTTATTGGAGCACAAGATGGAAATATTCATGTCAATCCCATAAAGTTAACAATCAGGACTACACCAGTTCCTTCGACAAGTTGCTGCGCTCTTTGTGAAAGAAATTTTATTAGAGGAGCATCATTTAATACGGCAGTGATATGTTTAGCTATCTCCTCAGCATTAACTTCTGCTGCTTTACCTATATATATTAGGGCGTTAGCACTATGCGCTGACTCAGCGATATTGATCTGGTTTTCCGCCAAGGCCACAATGATAGCTGGCAATCCGAGTGAGCACCGTTCCCAAGTCGTGCTACCTCCGGCACCTATGGCCAAGTCAGCCACAGACATCAACTCCGCCATGTTGTCAACCTGGCAGTGGTAGATGTAGCCATCATGAGCTGCGCAGAACTCCCGGATCTGCTCCTTGTGCGGGTTACCGCCGCCGACCACGACGTCGACGCTAAACCTTCGGTCAGCAATGCCTGCTAGTGCCTGCAAAGCCCTGTAAGTTTCGTTGGTCGGATCCACACCGCCGAAAAAAACAAACACCCGCCGTATCACTCCGTCACGCTGGCGAAGGCTCCTGCGGGCAGCCGTAAACTCCGGCCTGAGCAGGGCATGGCGGGGGCCAAGCAGTTTTACACAGTTCTCAGGGACCAGCGCATCATAGCGTGTCTCCATGTTTTGATAGAGGTTCTGGTCCAGCAGGAGATCACAATCATGGTGCCTGTCGGCCAGATCGTCTATCACCATGATCTTCCCGACACGGGTGCGCAGAATCTGTTCCCATCGTCGGTCTAGGGCGTAGTGATCAACAACCAGCCAGTGCGGTTGCCCCCCATCCAGCGCAGCGACTGTTTCCGCGGCGTCCTGATTCCAGTGGACGCCGAGCAATGGTGCATGGGCGACATCTTCCGCTGTGGCAATATAGTCAGCAGGCGGTTGCGGCAGGAGCTCTACCCGATACCCCTTCCCTTCGATCAGGCCGATCAGGTTACCGGGGTGTTCACGGCAGACGAACATGACATCCGCCCCTCGCTGCTTCAGTTCACCGGCCAGGGTTAGACAGCGCATGACATGGCCGCTCCCTATCTGCAGTGAGGCGTCGGTGCGAAAAATTACGTTCATATGGTTTTCTTCCATGCCTCAAACATCAATTCCGCCCGCTCCCAGTCTTCCATGGTGTCGATATCCTGCACCTGATGACGCGGCAGGAGCACCGGTGCCGATTCCGGAGAAAAGATCATTTTCTCTGCAAGCCAGGCTCGCGCCTGTCCCCAGTAGAACTGGCCGGCGTCGTGAAAGGCCTCTTCCAGATCCTGGGAACGGGTATTGAACTGTTCTGGGTTAAACATCTCGGTACGCCCCTGCGGCGTGATCCGGATGGCCCGCTGGATCGGAAATGGGTAGCTGGTGACAGAAAAGGCATACTCGCTGCCGGTTTCAGTCAGGATATCAAGCCCGCGCCTGATATCTGAGGGAGTGATAAAAGGGGCCGTGGCATAGATACAGCAGGCGTGATCCGGTCTCTCCCCCTGCCGTATAAACCATTCGACGGCGTGACGAATGACCGGAATGGTGCCGGTGTGGTCATCGGACAGCTCCGCAGGGCGGATGAACGGCGCCTTTGCACCGCATTGCCGTGCAACATCGGCTATCTCCGCATCATCGGTTGAGACAATAATCCGGCTGAAACAGCCGCTCTTCACGGCCGCCTCGATGGACCAGGCGATCATCGGTCTCCCGCAGAACTCCCTGATGTTCTTGCGGGGTATCCGCTTGCTCCCCCCACGGGCAGGGATGACCGCCACATTCATCGGAGCGCCTCGCGGAGCGCGGCAATGACGCGGTCTTGGTCAACACGGGTGAGCGATGCATACAGCGGGATGCTGATCGCTTCCTGATAATAGCTCTCCGCAGCAGGGAAATCGCCGTCCCGGAAGCCGAGCGCCCTGTAATACGGCTGGGTGTGCACCGGTATGTAGTGCAGATTGACCAGAATCCCTGCCTCCCGCAGCTCTTCGAAGACTTGGCGGTGCGTCTTGGCTATCCGGTCAAGCTGTAGGCGGATTACATAAAGATGGAAGGCGGACCAGGTATCGGGATGCTGGAAAGGGAGGACAAGCGGCAGATATGCCAGTTCGACGTTGTACCGCTCGACAAGTTCATGCCGGCGGTACACGAATTCATCCAGCCGTTGCATCTGGCTCAACCCGAGCGCCGCCTGGATATCGGTGATCCGATAGTTGAAACCGAGTTCGATCTGTTGGTAATACCAGGGGCCATGAGAGTCCCCTTCCATCAGCGCCGGGTCGCGGGTTATGCCGTGGCTGCGCAGGCGGACCAATTGCTCGTACAGATCGCGCCTGTTGGTGAGCACTATTCCCCCTTCGCCGGTGGTGATGATTTTTACCGGGTGGAAACTGAAAACCGTCATATCGGAGAAGCGGCAATTGCCAACGGCAGCCCCTTGATATTTCCCGCCGATGGCATGGGATGCATCCTCAATGACGCTGAAACCGTACTCCCTGGCGAGAGCGGTAATCCTGTCCATCTCGCACGACTGCCCGGCAAAATGGACCGGAACCACGACCTTGGGGAGGGTGCCGTTTTCCCTGGCCTGCACCAGCTTCTTTTCCAGTTCGGCAACGCTCAGGTTATAGGTACGGGGGTCAATATCGACAAAGTCGACATCCGCGCCGCAATAGAGGCCGCAGTTTGCCGAAGCAACAAAGGTATTTGGAGATGTCCAGAGGGTGTCCCCTTTAGCGAGACCGGCGGCCAGGCAGGCTATATGAAGGGCCGACGTGGCGCTGTTGACGGCAACCGCATAGCTGGCGCCGCTGTACGCCGCAACCGCCTGCTCGAACTGCTCGATTGCCGGACCCTGGGTCAGCCAGTCGGAACGGAGAACGTCGATAACCGCATTAATGTCTGCTTCAGATATAGATTGTCGTCCATAGGGAATAATCGGATTCGTCATAAGTCAACTCCCTTAAACGGTGAAATCGGGTTCCACGTGGGACTTGATAAGTTCACGTATCTGATCGACAGAAAGCCATTCGCTGTTTGTTCCACTGTTATAACAAAAACCGTCCTCACAGAGTTTGCCGTTAAAAGTAGAAACAAATTTATCCACATCCCACAACTGTATAGATGGTAGGATCACAAAATATTTATCAAATTCCACAGTACACAGGGCATCCGTTATGGTAATCATCTCTTCATGGAGTTTTTCTCCGGGGCGAATACCTACGATTTTCTTTATTGAGCTGGGGGCTATCGCTTCCGCAACATCATTGATCCTGTAGCTGGGAATCTTAGGGACAAATATTTCGCCACCCCACATGTTTTCAAGTGCATAAAGAACCAGCTTTACCCCATCTTCAAGGGTAATATTGAACCGAGTCATTCTTTCATCAGTAATTGGCAATACTCCATCGTTCTTCTTTTCGAGAAAAAAGGGTATAACGCTTCCGCGACTGCCCATTACATTTCCATAACGCACTACCGAAAATTTGATGTCATGTTTCCCTTTAAAATTGTTGGCTGCCACAAAAAGCTTGTCGGAACAGAGCTTCGTGGCACCATAGAGATTTATGGGAGCAGCCGCCTTGTCCGTACTAAGGGCTACTACCTGCTTCACGCCGCGGTCAATTGCAGACTCAATGACATTCTGTGCACCATGGATGTTTGTCTTGATTGCTTCAAACGGATTGTACTCACAGGCAGGCACCTGTTTCAATGCAGCAGCGTGAATGACGATGTCAATTCCTTCCATGGCCTTTACCAGCCGTTCCCTATCGCGAACGTCACCTATAAAGTAACGTATCTGCTTGTACTTCTCCGTTGGGAACTGCTGGGCCATCTCGAACTGCTTCAGTTCATCGCGGGAAAAAACAACAACTCTTTCAATTTCTGGATATCTAAACAAGATGGTCTCGACAAATTTTTTTCCAAACGAACCGGTGCCGCCAGTAACAAGAATTGATTTACCTTTCAGCATTGTTTCTCCAATCCAACTTAAATAATTATAAGGACCAGCTAGCTCAAATTTTCGTAAATTGTAAAATCTCTAGAATCAGACCAACATGATACATACATGTTAACTTTACTTGGCCGCATCTTTTTCAATTACTTCGGATGGAAGCAGCAATTCACTCACATTCCGAGCCAGATACGGCGGCACCGTCATAAGCAACTTTGTTCCTAAACATTTCTCAAACTTCCACAACCTCCCATCCTCTCCTTGACCAACCGGCACCCTGAAGTAACCGGGCTTTTTGTCAAAAGCATAAACCTGCTGCCCGTGCCCATTCAGAACAACACCGACCCCCGACGAATAGCCACCAACCTCCTTGGTTCCCTTGGGGACGTAAAAGTAAAGACTCCAGCGTCCCGTAAATCCTGCCGGACTATCGAGGCTCGACTGGACAGTCATCGGCAGGTCATCCTGGTACTCAATCCTAGTCCCGGCTGAAGCATCCTGGACTTCCAGTCGATGATACCCCGTGAAAGCAGTCTTTAATAGTATTTTGTGTGGATGCTTGTCCGGGGCAACGCTCGCCTTCTCCCCCGCTTCCCTTTCCGTCTCCATTGAGGGGTAAAGGCTGAGTTTCGCATCCCCCAGATTGTTATAAATATAGCCGGCGGTCACGTTGAAGGCCAAAGAAACCGGAGCCTTGTCAATCCAAGTATGATAGACACGCGTCCCACGACTAAAACTGCCCATGTTGCCGGTTGACACTGGCGGCAGCTTCAGGGGGGTTACGGGAACCAGATCGGTACTGTAGGAGACCGGCTTAAAGTCCAGTAATTGCCGCGTCGCCATGCCGTTTTTCACCAGGCTATCGATTTCCGTACGCGTAAACGGTTCATTGCTAAGCCAGATGTTCTTCTCTTCCGAGACGGTGTAGCCGGCTTCTTTGGGTAGGACGACGTTTTTGTCCCGATTGGGCAGATCACGTACAAGTCCAACCGTATGCACCATCATGGTCTTCCTGATTCGATATGCATGGCGGATCAGCCGTTCGAACGCCTGCTGCTTCCCCTCCCCAGGGGCATTTGTGTAATCGGACCAGAGCTCCACATAGCGGGTATAGAGCACCAAGTCGTCAAGCCGCGCAAGGATTGCCGGGTCATTGGTCAGCTGTCGCGCCTGTGCAAGTAAACGGTACATCCGCCCAAGCAGATCGTCCGATAACAGGGGCTTATTGCTGCCGTCGATCAACCCGTAGAACTCTGCCATGGGCACACGGGCCGGGCCGAAGGACTTGTCGAGGAAGTCCGCCTTCAACTCTTCAATCCGTCCCGCTTCCCGGACATCCCAGAGCATCCGGGCGGCGAGATAGTAGCCAAGGCCATTGCATCCCCAGTTGTCACTCGATTCGGCCGTGAGGAACCGCGCACCCTTTTCGTAAAACTGAGGGATGGTGGTCGCAAGATAGGCAAGATTCGCCCCCCGTGCGCGCCCGGGCAGATCGCGATCCCAGGTGGTAACGCTGTAGTACTCGCGCATGCCGATGGTCGCCCCCTGCTTTTGCCAGCCGGCGAGGAGTTGGTCCACCGTATACCCACCCTTCAGGAAGGCTGTCGCGACCGAGATGACCACCCGTGGGTGGACGCGAATCGTGGGTGGAGGAGAATGCTGATTATAGGCGTACATGCCGACGAATCTACCGGGGTACTTAGCCTCCACCGCGGTCGCAACCTCGTTGGCCAGCATGACGGCACGGTCGCTGATGCTGCCGAGTTTTTTACAGTCGTCGCATTCGCACCACCCCCCCCCGTCGCTCGGTTCGACCGAGATGCTCTGGAGGGCCGGGTCCCTGGCGAACTGGGCCAAGGCATCATCAATCACCAGCTGCCGCAGACCGGGATTGGAGATACAGAATTTTGACGAAGACCGCTTTCCCGCAACCAGGCCGTAATATTCGGGGTGCTGGTCGAACTGGGCCTTGTTCCGTTTTATGATCCCTTCATAAGCGTGACCGTTGTTGAGGATAATACCGCTAACTGCACGGTTACGTTCGCACCAGTCGGCATAGGCGTCTTTTGCCCACGGGCCGGCGCCGTATCCATACCAGATACGGCGCGCATAATAGGCGGGATGTTCGCGTACATTCAGAGCAACAGACAATTCACGCTCTTTCGGGATTACTTCCCAGGTCGGCCCGGGGGAGAACTGGCGATAGCCGATTCGGTAGAGCAGGTCCCAGACGGCATCGGTCACGGCCAAGTCACTAGCCCCGGCAACGTAGAGCCCTTTTGCATGTGAGCGGATCAGGTAATCTTCCCGTTTGGTCGGATCGTCCCTGTCGTTCAGACGTTGAATAGCTGCTTTGGGAAACTGGGTCGGGAACCCCATGGCAATGCCTGTCGTCCCATCTCCTTCAATAACCTCGAACTTCGCCCCGCTTATCTTCCCCAAGTACTCAGCCAGCTGTCCAGCTGCGCGCCGCACTATTTCGGAAGCGTCTCGAGAGATGACTACAGGCAATAGCGCCTTGCCATTTGTAGCCAACCGCACCAGCGGCACGCTCTCCATAGCTGCAAAACCCATGGGTGACCATATGGTTGTCAGACAAAGCACTAACAGGATAATGAAGAACAGATGTCTACGCATTGGCATTTCCTTTGTACCACTCCAACGCCTCATCAAGCCCATCCTTGATTGAATGTGTCGGCCAATACCCAATCATCCTCACCGCTTTCCCCACATCCGCCTGGGAATGCATCACATCCCCCGCCCGAAAATCCCGATACACCGGCTTGTATTCCCGCAGGTATGAAAACTCCCCCACAAGCCGCGAACGAAGCAGCTCGAACAGCTCATTCAGACTCGTGCGATCATTGAGCGCCACATTATACACCTGATTCACCGCATCGGGATTGACGCAGGTGGCCGCCAGCAGGTTCATCTGCACCACATTTGCCACATAGCAGAAATCCCGGCTCGTCTCTCCCGTGCCGTTGATGAACACCTGTTCTCCGGCAATCATCGCCGCCACCCATTTAGGAATCACCGCCGCATACGGCCCTTCCGGATCCTGTCGGGGTCCGAAGACGTTGAAATAGCGAAGCCCTATCGTCTCCAGGCCATAATGCCGGGCGAACTGATCGGCATAAAGTTCACATACGTACTTTGTCACGGCATAGGGTGAAAGCTGCCGGCCAATGTTCTCCTCCACCTTGGGGAGTGCCGGATGATC
This sequence comes from Geomobilimonas luticola, assembly GCF_018476905.1. Taxonomy (GTDB): domain Bacteria; phylum Desulfobacterota; class Desulfuromonadia; order Geobacterales; family Geobacteraceae; genus Geomobilimonas; species Geomobilimonas luticola. The sequence continues at coordinate 397,218 of NZ_JAHCVK010000002.1, read as the reverse complement.
TCCATACACCGAACTACTGGAAGCATAGACAAAGCGCTTCACCTTGGCATCCCTCGCGGCAACCAGCATATTGAGAGTGCCTTTGACGTTGCTCGTGGTACTCGCAACCGGATCGGCAATGGAGCGCGGCACCGAACCGAGCGCCGCCTGATGGAGAACGTAGTCAACACGGTCACAGGCCTGTTGGCAAGTTGCAATATCGCGGATATCCCCTTCGATGAAACGGAACTGAGCCCACTGTTCGTTGCTGACGAGGGACTGTACTTCGTCCAGGTTGCGCTGTTTGCCGGTGGCAAAATTATCCAGGCCGACAACAACCTGGTCCAGCTTAAGCAGTTGCTCCAGCAGATTCGACCCGATGAATCCGGCACAACCGGTGACAAGCCAGGTTTTGGGGTTGGTGCGGAGGTTACCTTTAAGTTGTTCGTATACTGACGACATTTGTTAAATCCGTTCTTCGGAAAAGTCTAAAAACATTTTCAACAAGGATGAAGGGGATGAAAACCTTAAAGGCTTGAGACTTTGTTTACCAAAAAGATTCTGTCTGTTTTTCAGCCGTTCTCCCCTGTATCCATGTTAAAATTGCGTTGAATTTGCCTATAACCGCCAGAGGCGAATGCCCGCATCGTTTATTGCCTGCTGATCGTAAATTCCCTTCACATCGGTCAACACCGGCTTCTCCCCCATCAACCCCCCGATCTGTCCAACGGAAAAATTCCGGTATTCATGGTGCGCAACCGCCACAACCAGTGCTGCGGCCGGTTTCAAATCCTGAAGTTTCGTGAGTTTGACGCCGTATTCGTGCTCTGCCTCGGCGGAGTCGGCCAGGGAATCGTGTACCTGGACATCGATCCCGTACCCCTGGAGTTCGTTGATGATGTCGATGACCTTGGAGTTGCGCAGGTCGGGGCAGTCTTCCTTGAAGGTGAGCCCCAGGACGGTGACGATTGAGCCATGGATGGCGTGTCCGGCAAGGATCATCTCCTTGACGGTGCGCTGGGCGATAAAGCTTCCCATGCCGTCGTTGATTCGCCGGCCGGCGAGAATGACCTGGGGAATGTAGCCGATCTTCTCTGCCTTATGGGTGAGATAGTAGGGATCGACCCCGATGCAGTGCCCCCCGACGAGCCCCGGCGTGAACCTGAGGAAGTTCCACTTGGTGCCGGCGGCTGCCAGCACCTCGTTGGTGTCGATACCCAACCGGTCGAAGATGAGCGCCAGCTCGTTCATCAGAGCGATGTTCAGGTCCCGTTGCGTGTTCTCGATAACCTTGGCCGCTTCGGCCACCTTGATGCTGGCAGCGCGATGCACCCCAGCCGTCACCACCGATGCGTAAACATCCGCCACGATCTCCAGAGTCGCGGCATCCTGCCCCGCCACCACCTTCTTGATCTTCGTGAAGGTATGCTCCTTGTCGCCGGGGTTGATCCGCTCCGGGCTGTAGCCGACGGTAAAGTCGGCACCACACGTGAGGCCCGATACCCGCTCCAGGATCGGCACGCATTCGTCTTCCGTCACCCCCGGATAGACCGTCGATTCGTAGACGACGATGTCCCCTTTCTTCAAAGCCTTCCCGACAGTCTCGGAGGCCCGGAGCATGGGAGTCAGGTCGGGCTGGTTGGCCTTGGTTACGGGGGTCGGTACGGCAACGATATGAAAATCAGCCTGCGCCAGCTCTTCTATTTGGTCGGTAAAGAGAATATCGGCAACCGCCAGATCGTCAGAAGAAACCTCGCCGGTCCGGTCATGTCCCGATTTCAATTCCACGATGCGGGATGCGTTGATGTCGAAGCCAACAGTCCGGCGAACCTTGCCGAAAGCCACGGCAACGGGAAGTCCAACGTAACCCAGACCGATAACAGAGATAGTGCGGTTATGTGACAATATGTAGACTCCTAAGTGAGACTTAATCCTCTTTCCGCTTCGACCCTCTACACTCTGCCCCTCACCCCAAAAAACATACTTAACCCTATTTTACCCCTCCGCCCGCTTCTCCCGCTCCGCCTGCTTCAGATCAGCATCCGTCATCATAGTGACCAGTTGTTCAAAACTGGTCTTCAACTCCCACCCCAGCTCCCGCTTCGCCTTGCTCGGATCACCCAGGAGAAGGTCCACTTCTGCGGGACGGAAATACTTGGGATCGATCCGGATGACGATCTTCCCGGTGGCGGTGTCAACGCCAACTTCTCCGGTCCCCTTCCCCTCCCAGGCAAGCGGCATCCCAAGCCGGGCGAAGACCTTCTCGGCAAAGGTACGCACCATGTAGGTCTCACCGGTGGCGATCACGTAATCGTCGGCCTTATCCTGCTGCAGCATGCGCCACATGGCCTCGACGTAATCACCGGCAAATCCCCAGTCCCGCTTGGCATCCAGGTTCCCCAGGTAGAGACAGTCCTGCAACCCCAGCTTGATGCGGGCAGCCGCACGGGTAATCTTCCGCGTCACGAAGGTCTCGCCACGGCGCGGCGACTCGTGGTTGAAGAGGATGCCGTTGCTGGCGTGCATGCCGTAGCTTTCCCGGTAATTCATGGTGATGTAGAACGAATAAGCCTTGGCGCAGGCATAAGGAGAGCGGGGATAAAAAGGTGTCGTTTCCTTCTGTGGTGTCTCCACCACCTTGCCGTACAGCTCCGAGGACGAGGCCTGGTAGAACCTGGTGTTCAGTTCGGTCTCCCGGATACCCTCCAGGATACGAACCGTGCCGAGGGCATCAACCTCACCGGTGTATTCGGGCACGTCGAAGGAAACCCGCACGTGGCTCTGGGCACCCAGGTTGTAGATCTCGGTCGGCTTGATATCCCGCAGCAGCCGGTTGATGGAGCTGGCGTCGTTCAGGTCGCCGTAGTGCAGGAAAAGTCGCACATCCTTTTCGTGGGGGTCACGGTAAAGGTGGTTGATGCGCCCCGTGTTGAACGACGACGACCGCCGGATCATGCCGTGGACTTCGTATCCTTTTTCAAGCAGCAGCTCGGCCAGATAGGAGCCGTCCTGGCCGGTGATGCCGGTAATGAGTGCTTTTTTCATTGTCTGCCTTTCTTTAGAATCCGGGGCTGCGCTGCCTGAGGGGGACAGGCACCTTTTAATTAGGGAGCCTGTCCCCTTGTCGTTCGATCTTCTTCCTTACCTTGGCCAACTCTATTCCCGTCATCGGTGTATCCACGAACTCCGTCCAATTACCAGCAAAGTGAACCGGCAACGGAGCAATCAGCGAATCAGTATCAATCCCACATCGCCCCCGATGTGACGACCAGACCCAATCCGCCGCCGTCTCCACCAAACCGGCTCGCACCGGATTCCCTTCGACATAACGGGCCACCGTCAGAAAATGATCATCGTCCTGGATGGCAAAATTCTTGTAGCGCCCCTGCCAGAGGTGGCCGCTGGTGCGATAATGGCGATGATAGCGCCTGACATGCGTCGTCATGAACCACTGCATCCCACGACTGGGATTCTGAGGGGGATTCTGAGGGGGACAGGCACCTTTTAATGAGGTGATCTTCCGCCCTGCTCCTCAAACCATGAACCTTTGTCTCTCGCCCGTTCGCACCTAACTTCCGGGACTCGGGACCCGGGACCGGTAAAACCTTGAACCTTGAACCCTGAACCTTTATCTCTCGCCCGTTCGCTTCGCTCTCTCGAGTCGCGGAGAGGACCTCTATAATGCCACTGCTCTTATTTCCCACGCCTCTTTTTCCACTTCTTTGGACTACGGCTAAAATGGAACACTGCATAAACGAGGAGATCTTCGTCCTTTACTTCGAAAAATATCGCATAGGGAAACCGCCTCACCAGTGCCCTGCGCAACTGCCGATGAACCACTGGAAAAATTCCGGGCACTCTGCTGACCGTTGCCAGTGCATCGTCAACACAACGCATGAATTCGTGATCAAGCCCAAACGACTGTTCACGATACCACCGCGCTGCTTCGAGAAGTTCTGCTTCGGCTTCAGGCAGAAAGCGTATGAGCATCAGCGCCCACCCCGACGATATTCCTCCTGAATCTCATGCCAGCACCGCCCGACATCCGGTTGATCCTGATAGGTTTCAATCCGTCGTTCGAGTTCGTTGCATTGTGCTTCGGACAAGGAAAGGGCATCATTGTCAGCATCCACGATGCCATCCCAAATCTCTTCCACAAGCAGGATTCGTTCGGATACACTCAACTTTTTAATTTCGTTAAGAAGTGAATTTTGCATGGCTTACTCCTTCCAGACCTCTGGGAGGGACGGGACGGTCCTTAAAACTTTCTGACATCCCTGATCAACTTACCCTTTATCAAGGAAACGCGTCAAGCATCCCTTCATGTTCTGACTAAAACCAGGACCCGGGATTCGGGACTCCGCGGGCTCTTTAGGCCCGCGCTGTCTGAGGGGGACTGGCACCTTTTAATGAGGTATCATCCCGCCCTGTTCTTCTTCCCTATAAACCTATAAACGGGGACAGGCACCTGCGGAGCCAGTCCCCTTGGGTCTGTCCTTTTCTTCCTTACTTTAGGCAGGGCTGAAGGGGGACAGGCACCTTTTAATTAGGGAGCCTGTCCCCTTGCCGTTCGATCTTCTTCCTTACCTTGGCCAACTCTATTCCCGTCATCGGTGTATCTACGAACTCCGTCCAATTACCAGCATAGTGAACCGGCAACGGAGCAATCAGCGAATCAGTGTCAATCCCACATCGCCCCCGATGTGACGACCAGACCCAATCCGCCGCCGTCTCCACCAAACCGGCTCGCACCGGATTCCCTTCGACATAACGGGCCACCGTCAGAAAATGATCATCGTCCTGGATGGCAAAATTCTTGTAGCGCCCCTGCCAAAGATGCCCACTGGTGCGATAATGGCGATGATAGCGCCTGACATGCGTCGTCATGAACCACTGCATCCCACGACTGAGACTCTCTCCGTTTTGTACTTTTACCAGCAGATGAAAATGGTTAGGCATCAGACAGTAGGAAAACAGGTCTATACCAAACTCAGACTTCATTTGTCCGAGCAGCAGAAGAAATACCTGGTAATCGCCATCCTTCTGGAAGACCCGTTGTTGTCCATTACCACGATTGAGTATGTGATATATGCCCTCGTCCTCTATGGTTCTGGCAGTACGCGGCATAAGTATCTCCGAGGGGGACAGGCACCTGCGGAGCCAGTCCCCTTGCCCCTTATCCTTCCTGTATCACCTGGTAGCTCTTCAAAATCTCCTTCCGGAACTGCTCCGGGATGGTTGCCCAGTCAAGCAGCTCTACGGTGAAAGGGAGGCTGCTTTCACGGAATGCTTCCCGTAATCCCGTGAGAGAAATCGTGCTGCCGTCAAGGGAACGGACAACCAGGTCCAGGTCACTCCCCTCGGCAGCGGTTGCCGATACCCTGCTGCCGAACGCCCAGACCTGCGCATTCGGCAGGTGTTCCACCAGGATTCTGCGCACCTCTTCGAGATGACGGGGTGACAGATCGATCACCGGGCTGTTTCCTGCCGGGAAACAAGCGTCTGGTGCAGATGACGGGCATCAAGCAGAAATTCCCTGATCAGCTTGAGGACCGTCTCCGCGAACGCTACCCCGTAATCATGGGCCGTGTCATTGCGGCTGTCACGATAGGCAAACCAGCGCTCCACCTCTGCCAGCGTCATGAGGTTGTGGTGAGCCGCCTGGCGGAACAGATCCTTGAAGACAAGGTCGTTGACGGTATTAGGGTTGGCGACATAGTCGCGGAGAACCTTGCGCAGCAGTTTTCCCGCCGTTTCAAGGGTCAACTCGAACCCCTTGATGACAGCGTTCCGGAAGACCTCATAATCATCGCTCCCCGGCTCGCATCGGTCCAGGTGTTCCAGGGAATGTTCCAACGTCTGGATACAGCGGGCAAGATTGTCGAAATTAAGTGTCATGCCATGCCTTTCTTGAATCCGGGACCGGGGACTCGGGACCGGTAAAACCTTGAACCCTGAACCCTGAACCATGAACCTTTGTCTTTCGCCCGCTCGCACCTAACTTCCGGGACCCGGGACCAGGACCCAAGAAGCGGGCCTAAAGGACTTGTAAGGCCGGGATCCGGGTTTCAATTCAAAATTCCTAATTCTTCAGGCCCGTTGTTTGGGTCATAATTCAACACTGCCTTATCTCTCGCCCGTTCGCTTCGCATACTCTTCACGTGCTTCATGCACAGTTTCGGACTGCCAATTCGGCCGTTTTCCTGTAATCCGTTCATACAGCATTTCAGGAGCAAGGTCGAAACCGCACGGCCAGACAAGTGTCGGCCATTCATCAAGAATGAACTTTGCAAATTCGGCCTGATCGAGAAGCGGGCGGGCCGCATCATATTTCGTAATGACGTCACTAAGGTCGGCAACCCCTTCTTCACCTGTGTCAAACCGCAGACGTACTCTGTAGCCACCCTCGTAATGTGCCTGTAGAATGCGTATCATGATCCGTCCTCCTACACACCAGAGCATCCCCTGAAACCATTATCTCTCGCCCGCTCACTTCGTTCGCTAGAGATCGAGGAGAGAATCTTAAAACCTTTATTTACAGTGTGAAACCGGGACACCAGGGACCAGGACCCAAGAAGCGGGCCTAAAGGACTTGTAAGGCCGGGATCCGGGTTTCAATTCAAAATTCATAATTCAAAATTCAACACTGCCTTATCTCTCGCCCGTTCGCTATGCTCTCTCGAGCACGCGGAGAGACCTTACCTTCTCTATGGTTTCAACCCAAAAGCTTTGTGCTTTTCTCTGTGTTCTCTTTAGGCCCGTAGTTTGGGTCCGCGAGAGACAGGTTTTAAAGGTTTTTAGAACCATTTGCTATACGCGTTATGCCATTTACCAATGTCGTTTCATTGAAATTGACCAGCAGCCCTAAAGGCTTATTGGCTAAGCGAAGATAGGTCAAGAGCTGCTTCTTATGAACAGGCATGACCTTATCCACTGACTTCAACTCTACGACAACCGATCCTTCCACCAACAAATCCAGCCTAAACCCTTCATCGTTGACCTTGATTCCCTGGTATATAACCGGAACTGGCACTTCGCTTTCTGTTTTCAGTTTTCGTTTTGCGAATTCGACTATCAGGCAGGATTGATAGACCGATTCAAGCAGTCCCGGGCCAAGCTCCTTATGAACGGTTATAGCTGCATTGATTATCTCGGAAGAGATTTTGTTTAAATCCATGCGTAAAAACCTTTGCCTCTCGCCCGTTCGCTTCGCTCCCTAGAGCACGCGGAGAGAATCTTTACTTCTAAAGGATTAACATCAAGAGAATTAGATTTTCTCTGTGTTCTCCGCGACCTCCGCGAGATACCAGATTTAAAGGCTTTGCCTCTCGCCCGTTCGCTTTGCTCTCTCGAGCACGCGGAGAGAACCTTAACTTCTATATGGTTTAAACCTTATAAGCACTTGCTTTTCTCTGTGCTCTCTTTAGGCCCGATTTGTGGGTCCGCGGCCTCTTTACTCGCCGAAACGGAGCGCAATTACCGTCCCGCCACCGAACAGGCAGCCATGCTCTTTCAGCAGTGCCCCATTCAAAGCGCCAAGTACCTGAGCGATGCGCTGGTGGAGGGGCCGCTCAAACACGGCGGTCACCACCCCCGAAAGCCAGACGCAGCGCATCGACCAGCTGCCGCTCGTGCACCGTCAGTGCCTGTTCATCCATGTGTCGCCAATTGCGCTCGTAGATGTTCCAAGCCTCTGTGGGGGACAAGGTCTCTACGCCATGCACCTGCCAGGCGAGTTGCTTGAGCTGAGGATAGTCAGCCAGGCGGACCCGGGCGGGTATCCACCCTTCCCTGCTCGCCTGCTGCGCCAACCCAGCCTCAGGGGCAGGAATGACCAGCCCGAAGTTCAAACCCAGCGCCGCCATGGCACTCGCGTAGGCCCCCACGGTCACCGCCGGCTCCCCTTTTTCGATGCGGTGCAACGTGATCCGCGACATCCCTGCGGCTTCAGCCAACGTAGTGGCGCTGATACGGAGCGCCTTGCGATGGGCGCGAATCTGCTCCCCCAGAGCCCTCAACTGGTCGGCAGCAATCCCGGTGGTTAGTGGTGGTTTAGCTGGCATAATGTTTCACATTATATACATAACAAGCAGAATGTCAATAACGAGCAACATTTATGGGGCCAGGGACCAGTGTTTCAATTCAAAATTTAAAATTCAAAATTCAACACTGCCTTATCTCTCGCCCGTTCGCTGATAAAAAACCTTCCCGACCCGCTCAATATGCTCACGCAGCTTTGGGTGACCGAGAGTGTCGAATATCAGCAGGTCGAAGGTGTAGGGGAGCAGCAGATCATCCAGTTCGGAGTCGATATCCCCCAGCTCGTTCACGGTAAGTGCCGCACCATGGAGACTCAAATCAATGTCCGACCCGGGTTTGAACGTCCCTTTTGCCCGTGATCCGTAGAGCATCGCCTTTTCTACCGCCGGGTGTCGTGCCAGTACGCCGCGGATTTGCTCAATTGTCTCGTCCCTGAGTCCGTACTGCATCAGGCATCCCGTGTCTGACCGGCCAGGACGGAAAATGTGGTGGTCATCTGCTCGAAAGCAGGGTAAAAGCGCGACAAGATACTGGTGACAACTTCATCGGCAGTACCCTTGTTATAGGTGTGGGTGCTGAGATTGCGCGACCTGATCATTTCCATCCATGAGTCGCCATCACTGATCAATCCATTTTTGAATGCCTCCCGGGTCGCTCCCTTGGAACCGATAATTCCCGCGATGCCCATCTCTTCAAGATAGTCCTTGAGCACATTCCAGGCGAGTTCATGGGTGAATTCAAATGCCTGGATCAATCCCTGCTGCTCCAGTTCCGACAGGTCGCGCTGCCGGGCCAGGTCCACCGCGCGCTGCATGGCTGCAAAGGCACAAAGATAATTGCCAAAGCGTTGTTTCCATCTGCTATCGTCAGTCATTGGCTCGTTCCTTTTAAAATCCGGGACCAGGGATCGGGGATCGGGGATCGGGGTTTCAATTCAAAATTCTTCAGGCCCGCAGTCTGGGTCAACATTCATAATTCAAAACTGCCTTGCCTCTCGCCCGTTCGCTTCGCTCTCTCGAGTACGCGGAGAGAATCTTTACCCTCTCCCTCGGGACCCTCTGGGCCTAAAGGAGAGGGTGGTGCAAGGCACCGGGTGAGGGGGTACCTTGAACCAAAATTTCCTTCAACCCTTCCACATTATGCCCATCACTCCCGAAGCAGCTGTAGAGCCCCATCTCCCGCATCCGCTCGGCGCTGGCCCGGGCCCGGTGGCCGTAATAGCCGGCGAAGCTCCCCAGGTTGCCCTGGAATGCGCATCCAATTTCTTGCAGGTAGGCAAGCAAGGAATTGGATGCCAATTTTGACCCAAGCTGCGGGCCTGAAGAATTTTGAATTTTGAATTTTGAATTAATCAATGAATTCAGAAAACCTTTTTGATTGGTTTCGCTCGGTGGCGGATCCAGCAGTTTGCACCGCTCGGGGTGGGCGATGAGGGGGGTGAACCCCTTCTGGCGGATGCGGAACAGGGTGCTCTTCACCAGCTCTTCCGGCACCTGCCGGGGGAGCTCCACGAGCAGCAGTCCCGTATCCCCCAAGGGGAGCGGGTCGTCCAGGCAATCGGCAAGGAATTCGTCCAGGTAGTATTCCCGACCGGGCAGGACGGTGAGGGGAATCCCCTCCCGCTTCAGCCGTTCCTGCAGTTCCCCTACCCCGCTCCGCACCGCGTCATTCCCCGCCCCGTACACCCCCTTGATCAGGTGGGGCGTGCAGTACACCGTCCCGTATCCCGCCCCCGCCAGCAACCGCGCCATTTCTATGGATTCGGCCATGGTGGATGGGCCGTCGTCCAACGCTGGCAACAGATGACAATGATAATCTGTTGCCAAATTTTGACCCAAACTGCGGGCCTGAAGAATTTTGAATTTTGAATTCTGAGTTATCAAACTTGTTCTCTGTGATGCTCAAGACCAGAATCGGTAAATCTTTATCTCACGCCCGTTCGCTTCGCTCACTCAAGACGCAGAGTCGCAGAGAAAATCACAAAGGCTTTCGGGGTATAACATCAAAATGCTTGATTCTAAGCCTTTCTTTGCGTCTCCGCGTCTTTGCGTGATACCGGTTTAAGTCTATTGCCTATTGCCTAGAAAAACCGTCTCCACCAAGGCTTCGCCTTGGCAGACGCTTTTTCCTCCTCACCATAATACCCATAGCCGTACCCATAGCCGTACTTGTAGCCGTAGTAGCCGTAGGACATGCCGCGCCCCGATTTGTCGTTGATGACGAGGCCGGCGACGGGGGCCTGGACGGCGCCGAGGAGTTCGCGCATGCGGGTGGCGGCCTTGGCGGGGACGCGGGCCGTTTCCATGACCACGAGGACGATGTCCGCCAGGGTGGTGAGGACCGGGGCATCGGTGACGGCGAGAACGGGGGGGGCGTCGATGATGATCTGGTCGTACTCCTCCCGGAGCCGGTCCAGGAGGTCGCGCATCACCACGGAGCCGAGGAGTTCGGAGGGGTTGGGGGGGGTAGTGCCGGCGGCCAGGAGGTGAAGGTTGGGAACCTCGGTGGTGTGGACGGCGGCGGCGAACTCGATATCCCCCGCCAGGACCTCGGAGAGCCCTGGGAGCTTGTCCACCCGCAGCTTGTCGTGGAGGGAGGAGCGGCGCATGTCGCAGTCGATGAGGAGGACCCTGGCGTCGGTCTGGGCGATGGTGATGGCCAGGTTGGCGGAGACAGTGGATTTCCCCTCGCCGGGGAAGGAACTGGTGAAGACGAGGACCCGCTTGTCCCGGTTGATGGCGGAAAAGTGGAGACCGGTCCGAAGGGACCGGAACGCCTCGGCCACGGAAGAGCGGGGTTCGGTGTGGCTGACGATGGCCTCGGCGCCGCTGCGCCGTTCGTCGCTCCCCCGGTCGATGTGGGGGATGGTGGCCAGGTGGGGGAAGCCGAGAAGCCGCTTGGCCTCTTCCGCATCCTTGACGGTGTCGTCCAGGTACTCCTGCAAGAAGGCGAGGCCGACCCCGAGCATGAATCCTGCAACCAGCCCGAGAAGGAGATATTTCAGCTTCTCGGGCTTGATCGGATTTCGTGGAACAATGGCGGGGTCGATAACGTTTATACTACTGATAGTCGAAGCCCTGGCAATCCGCGCCTCCTCACGCTTCTGCAGCAGCATCGTATAAATATCGGCATTAACCTTCGTATGACGCAAGAGTCCGGCCAGTTCCCGCTCTGCAGCCGGCAGCCGTTTGAGCTCCTGTTCATGCTGACTCCCAAGCTGGGTGAGGGAAGCCTCCAATTTCGCAAGGTTGTGCAGAGCCGTGTCATACACGGCAACCATTTTTCTCTGGATCTCGTCAATCTGTACCTGGAGCGCACGCACCTGGGGGTGGGAGTCCGTGACATCAGCCAGGAGAGCCCGTTTCTGCAACTCCAATTCTGTTAGTTTGCCAGCCATGGCGGCAACGCCCGGATCACCCTTCATCGCGGAGGGGGTATAGACCTTACCATTTTTCAGTGCATCCTTCAGTGCCACGATGGCAAATTCCACCTGCTTTTTCTCCAGAACAATCTCCGCTTTCTGCTTTTCCACATCGGAAACTTTTTGAATAGCATTCTGGGCTACGGCATCGAGGACCATGACTCCAGATCCGCTCTTGAATGTCTGTAAATTCTTTTCTGCCGTATCCAGCTTGTCGATCAAACCACCCAGTTGCTCATCAACAAACTTGACGGTCCGGTTTGCCTCTTCAGTCTTGAAGGCGATATTTTGTTCCAGATACACCTGACTCAATGTATTGACCACATCCTTCGCAACATATCTGTCTGTATTTGCGTAGGAGACCCGGATGATGCCAGTCCCTTTACCCACTTCAGCAGCAGCCAAATTACTCCGGATGCCAGCCACAAGAGGGTCGGAAGGTGCAAGCGACAGTTCAAAACCAGAACCTGGCGATCCGTGAAGTTCAGTCAAAAGTATCCGCAGCTTGTCCGACTGAAAGAGAGCTCCGCTCTGCCCTGATCCCAAAACTTTTCCGTCTGCATCTTTAATGTCGTAACTGTCAGCTCCCGTGACCTCTATCTTGTAAAGATTAGAGTCGGCAGTGAACTCAAGCAGCTTGAAGGTGAGATCGCTACTTTTATTGGTCACCAGCCAGTTAAGGTGCAGCCTTCTTACCACCTCTGCCGCATTAGTCCTCGATTTGAGTATTTCTATCTCGGCGGGGATGGAACTCTGCTGGTTTACACCCAGCTCGGTCAGCAGGCCTTTACCCTTTTCGCTCATGACGTACAGGGTAGCAGACGACTCATAAATGGGTTTCATGGAGAAGGTGTAAATCGAAACTCCGAGGAAGACTGCGCAGAAGGAGAGCAGAAAAATGCGCTTACGCCGAAATATGACCATGAGGTAATCGTTGAGGTGGACCTCGGAAGGTTGGGTTGGAACAGGGGAAAGACCGGTAAAATTTGGAGTCATGACAATCCTACTTTTGTGAAGTGTAGACGCACAGTTACCATCTATCGGCAAGATATTTGATCTGGACAAAAGGATTCAGGATACCGCTTATAAGATGGAGAGTCGGCAGCATTTCGCCGATGGCTTCATTCCAGGTTCCGACTAGACTTTTCGGCACGTACACAATGTCCCCTTCCATCAATATGAAGGGGCGTGCTTCTCCGGCGAGGATTTTATCGAGGTCGACAACGATCAACTCTCCGCGGGTCGGCGTGAGTGACCTCACAATGCGGACATTTTTGTCGTAACTAATGCTCCCTAGTCCCCCGGCGGAAGCAACCGCCTGATGAAGCGTAAGCTGTCCGTTCTTCATGGGAATCGGGCCCGGTGTCTTCACCGCTCCAAAGACGAAGACATTTTGGAGACTGTTGTCCGGCACGTATATAGTGTCACCGGGCTGTAGCCAGACATTCTGACTCTGGTCTCCATCATGGAGCAGGCTATAGATGTCTACCGGCATGATCTTCTTGTCACGTAGCAGACGGGCGCCGCGAAGGTTGGCAGTTGAATCGAGACCGCTACCAAGTGCCAGCCCCTGGAGCAGGTTAATGGAACGATCCATATAGTGCGTCCCAGATTGCTTGAACTGACCGAGAAGATAGAGGGGATGACTTTTGTATTCAACGACTTCGACCACAACTGAAGGATCTCGCAGATACTGCTTGAAGGCATCCTGCAGCCGGTCACGTATTTGCTGAAGAGAGAGTCCTGCCACCTGAATTGATCCCAGCAGAGGAAGTTGTATGGTGCCATTGACATCTACTCGGCTCCCCTTCCCCCCCAAACCGGCAAGATCACTTCGACCATAGATGGTTACCGAGAGGATGTCACCAGGCCCGACCAGGTAATCAGTAGTAGGGATGTCATTGGTCCCGTCACCCCTTACCATAACCGATTCTTTGGTAACAATGGGAGATGCTCCATTGCCATCAATCTCTTTGCTGGTTCCCGCGGGGAGGTCGGTGTAGGTGGCGCAACCGTTCAGAGTGACGAGAGCTGTCGTCAGTGAAATAACGTAAAATAAACGTATCATAATGAAATCCCTGGAAAAATTAGTCGCTCTTTATAACATAATTTCTCTGTAATGTCAAGTATTTATAAAAAATAATGTTTTCTAATACGGCGTCAACCCGTGTGAAACGATATTGTTACGCAAAGGTGATGCCAACGGGACGGACATGTGGAAAAATGATCAGGCCAAGGGGATTAAATACTTGCAGGCGCAGCGGAGATGTTTCGAAGGGGGTCAGACGACAGATCTGTGGTGACCACGGATCCGGCGGGATTCATGTCTTAGGTCGTCGTTGCCTGGATGCACGTTGACGTACCTTCCTGGATTTCAACATCTGCAGCGGGCTTACGGTCACTGCCGGCGCCAGTGTGGCCAGCCAGTCGGACCGGCCCAGGGCACGCAACACCTTCACCATCGTGGAAACTGTCGAACCTTTGCCCGACTCCAGATTCTTGACCGCGTTCAGGGCCACACCGGCCTGCTCGGCGAGCTGCTGCTGGTTGATGTTCTGGCGCAGGCGCAGGTCGCGCAGTTGTTGCCCGAGTTCAGCTTCCCACTCTTCTGCTGTTTTTGATATTGTCATATTATAGCCCTAAATAAGTCCATTGATGCAAAAAATATACATAAAGAACCTATATAAGTCTATAGTTAATTTATAGTACAACAGGACTGGTCACCCATTCGCTCGATACCTTGCAACCTACCTGGTCAGGAAATAGGTGCAGACCAGGAACAGCACCACCAGCAGCAGCAGGATACCCCACGCCAGCATGCTGGTGCGCGAGCTCTCTTGCGGGAGGGTGACTTCAGCCGGGGTTTCGGCACAACGCCTGGCCAGGAGCCGGGACGACAGCACGAAGACGATGATCCCCGCGACCCCCAGCCCCAGGTATCCCCGGATATCAGCGACCACCCAGTCGGTGCCCCGGGTAATGATCCACACCGTCGCCGCGAAGCCGACGACAGCCATGAGCCCCCCCAGCAGTTTGCCGAGCATGGCGGGAAGTTGTTTCAGTTCGGATTTTGCCTGTTTCACCATGTTCCCCATGGGACCTCCCGGATTATGATGCTCGCATGTGCCACGGTCTCCCCTACATGATAACGGATTAAAAGGGAGGGGTGGCGGGCGCGGCGTAGATTTTGAACTCGTCAAGGGCGCCGACGAAACCGCCGTATCCCGCCAGCCAGGGGTAGATGACGCCGTTGCTTCCCCGCGCGCAATAGGTCGCCAATTCGGCGTCCGGCTTGCCGTTGACGTATATCCTGGTGTATCCCCCGGCCTTGCTCCAGGCAACGGCGATGTGCGTCCAGCTGTCCAGTGGCACGGAAGAAGCGGAGGTAACCGTAGGCGAGACGCCTCCACCCCACTCCCACCCGCAGTTGTTCTCGATCTTCCCGTCGGCCGTGAGCGCTATATGCCCCACGTACCCCGAGTCCGGTCGCGGCCAGTCGAACCAGTTGAACAGCACGAGCGGGGAGGATTGGGGCGCGGTCGGGTATTCCGCCGGTTTGACCCAGAATTCCACGGCCCCTTCCACCCAGTTGCTGCCGGCGGGAATCCATCTCAAGCCCGGTTCCCGCAGATGGGTCACACCATCGAAAAAGAGCGCCTCACCCCGGTCATGGCCCTGGACATACGTCAACGCCATCCCGGGCAGCTTGACGACGGGATCTTCCCGGTCGAACGGATCATGCAGGACAACCTGCGGATTGACATGACATCCCGTGCCAAGCGCCAGAAATAAAACGGCCGCCGCCACCATCATCAACGTCTGCTTGCTCATGATTTTCTCCCCCCATCATCTGGCCGGTTCTATCTGCCTGACGGTCACCTGGCAAGTTGCGGTCCAGGGAGAGTACTCCATCGTGCAGTCCATGGGACCTGCCACCTCGACATGTTTGTGCTCGAACTGCATGACCTTGTCACGCATCTCGTCCGGCACAGTGAGCCTGACGCTGGTCACGACCCGTTCCGACCTGCTCCCCTGGGCAAAGTAGATCGGGGTGTCCAGGGCAAGCGAAGCACCTTTCTCACCGAGGGTGCCGTTAAGGCGCGTTTCCTTTGCAGCCGTCTCCACAAGGCTTCCCACTCCGCCAACCTTCTTGCCGCCGACGACCGACGTGCCTTCCTCAGCGTTGACAGACCCATAACCCAGGCCGGCTGCCATAACCACCAGCAGTGTGATCATTTTCACGAACTGTTTCATGCTCCGCTCCTTCAATCTGTTGAGTACCCTACCTGGCAGCGGGATCGGCCAGCCGCCCCATGAACAGGATGGCGCCGCTCCGGTTGTCCCGGATGAGATAGAGGAAGGGATGATCCGCCCGAAATACCGGAAAATACGGCATCGACTTCGTTATCATCTCCACGGCAGTGGCGGCAGCCGCCTCGGTACCTTCCTCGTTGACCTCGACAACGGCCTTGTGTTTGATCTGCCCGATGAACAGTTCTCCCTTCGGCCACCCCATGCCGGTGAAATCCGCGTTGGACGGGGAAAAGGCGTCGGTCATCCCCATGCTCTGGAAGGGAGCTTTCAGGTCATAGCCGGTTTCGACCTTGAATTTCGGCAGAAAGAGCTCTATTTCCCGTGGCTGCTGCGCATCAAGCTTCGCCAGCCACCCCTTCAGGACCTGGGGTGTGAGCTGTCGTTCCAGCGCGGGGAGTCCGTCCGTGCTCCGGGGAAGCAGGATGACCATGGAGAGGGACTTTCCTTTGTACGGCAGCGCGACCGCCTGGAAATCCTTTTCCTCCAGGATGGCAAAGTCGCTCTTCTGGTACATGAGGGGGGCCGTCACCTTTTTGCCCGGCGATACACTGAATGGTGCATCATGGGTGGCACCCTTCCGGAACTGGCTCTCCCAGGAACCCTTGAAGTAAATCGCATTCAGAAGCACGCAGACGGAATTGGCTGACAGCTCCGTGAGTATTTCCTCGATCTTCCCCTCGGTTTTCTTCTTGACCCAGCCGTTGATCTTGTCCAGGCCACCGGCAAAGCTCTCGGCATCGTAGCTGTTTTTGAGGGTGGCTTTGTACTCGTCACTCACGTTTCCACCGGTGAGAACCAGGGCACTGGCGATGTTCAGTTTCTGCCCGGATGCGCTGGCCGTGGCAGCAAGTTCTTTGTTCTGTTTCTTGAATGCAGCATTAAGGTCGGTCTGGTCCAACTGGAACTGGAGGACTTCCCTGATTTCACGTGCCGTATTCCCCCGGGCCCCGGCATAGGTCATCCCCAGGGCCGACGAGATGCTGTAGGGGGAAAAGAACAGGTTCCCCTCCCTGGTGCCGAGTTTGTGATACAACCCCGCGGCGAAGGCGTTGTTTCCCGTCACAACGCTTTTGGTATCCGCGGCAGATGCTTCGGTTGGTACGGGGAAAGGCGCCGCCAGAACGATGGTCAGCAGGACTCCTGACACCACAGAGACTACCCGTTTCATTGTTCTCCTCCATTAAAAGGTAGTGGTACCGATTTTAATGGTTAGACACCCGCGTGCATGGATTTGTTCCCAGGGTACAGAATATTTTTAACAAGAGAGAAGTTGAAAAGGCCGTTTCAGCCCGGCATCAGATATTCTGCCGGGATACGGCGCGCATATGCTGCATATGCTTGACCTCCGATTAACCGGCATTAGCCCCCTTGACTCATTCTTCGCTTACTTGCCGTGCCAGTTTCCGGGGGACGAAGCTGTCCGCCACCCTCCTGAAGACGGGAAGGGAGTCCTGGAACAACTCCCGGGGCGCCGAGTAGTGCAGGACGTAAAATCCGCCTGTGGCCGCGGGAAGGACATAGAGCAGCTCCTTCAGGGCCTCCGAAGCGTCGGATTTGCTCTGGGGAGACAGGTAGACCAGGCGCTCCCGCTCCAGCCCGAACCCCTGTCCACCCTTGAGTTGCACCTTCTTCACCGGACCGTATTGCTCCCGGGAGTTTTTCGTTTCTCCCAGGATGTTTGTGGAGTTTCGTTTCAGAAAATCCTTATGACCGTTGAAGTCCTCGTTGTCCGCGGCGTAAAAGGAGATATCGATGGACGCGCCCGATTCCTTCGTCAGCAGTATCCCGTAGATGCGGTACTCTTCGTCCTTTTCCTCATCACGCGTCAGATCCCAGTCGGTCGGGATCTCGCAGGAGAAATGACTTCCGTCCATGACATAGGGGCGATACTCCCCGGCAGCGGACGCATCGCCGACGGTTAGGCCGAGGAGTGCGACGAAGAGACCGATGGTGCCGACCAGCGCCTTCCTGACGAAATGACGTGTCATGCGGTCACCCTCCCCCATCAATCATGGCTGATGCTGGAAAAATCATCGGTGCTCCCTGGGTCGGGAGGCGTGTGGTGAATGTCCATGGGCGAAATGTCGTCCGACCGACGGTCAGACGTGCGCTGCCGACCGAACAGGAAGTAGGCGACGACGCCGACAACAGGGAGGAGGAAAACAGCCAGGAGCCACATGAACCTGGTGCCTCCCTTCATGGAACTGTTCCTGAGGATGGCGACAACTGCCGCGATCCAGGCAATCAGCTGAACAAGAAGTCCTATCTCGATAATTCCCATGGCAATGATCCTTCCCCCGATAGATTGGTACTTCGATAAACCCTGTTACGGCTTGAATGGCGGAGCCACCGGCATTCCGTAGATTTTCTACTCATCCAGTGCACCGACAAAACCACCGTAACCCGCCAGCCAGGGATAGATTTCGCCGCTTCCCCGCGCACAATACGTTTCCATTTCAGCGTCCGGCTGCGGCGCAGAATTGTTCCCATCCGCAGAAAACATTTAACACCTGCGCAGGTGTTCGAAGAAAAGGGCGAGTCTTTCCGGTTCCAAATCCCCGCTGGATATGCCCGGCATCATTGCAACGATACCGTCCCCGTCTCCTCTGACCTGGGCAAATCCATCCCTGAAGAGGGCGGTCAAGGCCAGCTCTGTTTCAGGCGCCAGAAAGTATCGACCCGCCTCTCTCCGGTCACTGGCCAGTAACCGCAGGTTGTCATCCAGGTGTTGCACGTTGAACGCGGCTTCCTTGAGAGTATTGAGGGATAGCGTCCGAAAGAGCACGCCGGTCCTCGGTTCGATATGGAAACGGAAGCCGGGCCCACCTTTTCTCCACACATGAAGCCTGGCCAGGGAGGGAGTCGCTGCTGACAGGAGGCTCCCCCATGCCATCTTGTCGTCCGGCACGACCCAGGCCCTCTCTTCCCGGCCGTCATGCATGCGGCTCATGTACGATCCCCCAAACCTGAACACCGCATTACCGCCAAGTCCCGCCGCCATGGTTTTGGCCGTCACGTAGCGCCGGTACTCGAAGGCGACGTAGTAGGCAAGGACGAAGAGCGCCAGTGCCGAGAAAAGAACAGGGATGAGCATGCGTGCCCTCTTTCCTATTTCGCGCCGTGCGACTTCAACAGCTCGGCAATGTCGGCAAAGTTAAAACGGACGGCTCGTTGCAACGGCGTGGTGCCCATGGTGTCCCTGGTGTTGATGTCCGCACCGTTTTCGATGAGCAGCAGCACACTTTCCTTGTGCCCCCCGCGGACGGCAGCCTGGAGAGGGGTGCTCCCCTCGTTGTCCCTTGTGTTGACATCCGCGCCTGCCGCCAGGAGCAGACGGGCGAGTTCAATGGCACCCGACCTGCTTACGGCCCTGAGCGGGGCGTAGCCATAGCTGTTTTTCGCATTCACGTCCGCACCCTTTTTGATGAGGAGACCGGCAATTTCGGCGTGGTTCTCGTGGGCGGCCGCATACAGGGGGGTATTCTCTTCTGCATTCCTGGCGTTGATGTCGGCACCCTGTTCGAGCAGTGCGTTGACGACAGGTGCATGGCCATAATGGGAGGCAAGGTGCAAAAATGTATTTTTTGATTGTTCGTTCCGGTAATTCACGTCGGCACCCTCTTCGAAGAGCATCTTGACCACCTTCGGGTTTCCGTAACCCCGGTGAAGATAGTCGAAGAGTGCCCGGGATACCGCCGCGTTGTCTGCCGTGCGCATCTTGTCGAGCAATAGCCTGACGACGTCACGATGTCCCTTTTCACTGGCAATGATCAGCGGCGTACTGTCGCCACGTTCTTCCATGGCCGGCCGTACCTCTTTTCCAAAAAAACGTTCAAAAACATCATCGAAGAGATCGCGGTCTCCGGTCTCGACCG
Organism: Geomobilimonas luticola; assembly: GCF_018476905.1. Taxonomy (GTDB): domain Bacteria; phylum Desulfobacterota; class Desulfuromonadia; order Geobacterales; family Geobacteraceae; genus Geomobilimonas; species Geomobilimonas luticola. The sequence continues at coordinate 377,589 of NZ_JAHCVK010000002.1, read as the reverse complement.
GTTGAGGCACGGTACTCTTCACGGCCTTGTCCACCTGCGCACCCTTGTCGAGCAGCAGCCTGACGATTTCCAGATGACCCTCCTGGCTGGCAAGATACAGGGGCGTAAGACTGTTGTTCGCTGCCTTGTCAGCCTGGGCCCCCTTTTCAAGCAAAAGTCTGACAACATCAGTCCGACCTTGACCACTGGCCATGATGAGCGGCGTGACACCATCGTTCATAGCGGCATCCACCTGCGCGCCGTTCTGGAGCAGCAGCCCGGCTATCTCTGGATGGCCTTCTCCACTGGCGGCAATGAGCGGCGTACCGCCGTCGTTCATCCCCTTGTCGACCTGCGCGCCTTTTTTCAGGAGAATTCTGGCAACATCGACATGGCCGTGGGAACAGGCAATGTACAGGGGTGTGGCCCCATCCGTTTCCGCCTTGTCCACCTGGGCCCCCTTGTCGAGCAGCAGTTTGACGATTTCGAGGTGGCCTTGCTGACTGGCAACGTACAACGGCGTAGCGCCGCTGTTCTGTTCCTTGTCCACCTGCGCCCCCCTGGCAAGCAGCAGCTTGACGGTTTCCACGTGGCCTTTCAGGCTCGCAGCGAACAGCAGGGTGGACCTGTTGGGGTTCGTCGTATCGATGTCCGCCCCCTGGTCGAGGAGAGCCTTGATCTCGTCCAGGTGCTGTGCCGACAGGTCCATCGTGATCAACCCCTGCAGCTTCGTCGTCGCAGCAGGGTTGTCTGCCGCGAGGACTCCCGTGGTGCAAAAGGAAACGATCATGAGACATGCAACCATGTAGTTCTTCATTACATCTCCTCCCTGTCACGAACGATCAGGAAATCATCTCGACCGGCGGCGCGCGGTGATCGCGTCGAGCCTTCTCTTCATCCCCAGCCGTATCCTGGTCAGAGGGGAACTCAGTTCATCGCTGAACAGCCTCTTTTCTATGGCATGAAAACAGTATGGGTCGTTATGCAGCCGGCCTGTTTTCATGAGGGACATCTCGTTGCAGCCACCCTTGCACTTGTGGAGATGGTCGCAGCTCGCGCAATGTTCACCGGCATCGTCTGCGGTGAACCTGCGGGAATAGGGAAAGGCCGACTCGTCGTTCCATACCTCGCCAATATCCCTCTCCCTGACGTTGCCTTCCAGGGTCGAGTCGTTCATGGAGAGGCAGCCCTTGATGGCGCCGTCGCTCTGTATCCCCAGAACGGATATGCCGGCCTGGCACCCGGTCCACTCGGGGGAAAGGGAGATGTTGTGCAGCAGCATCGAATTGAAGCCGAGATCATGGGCACCCATGACCGGCATCCGCTTGACGGAATATTCTTTTCTCGTCGCCGCGATGAACATCCCCACGGCATAAAATTCCTCCTCATCGAGAAGGAGTTCCGGCGGAAATCTCCGCCCTTCGGACCCTGCAACCTGTATCTGCCACGCGATATTCCTGTCCAGTAGGAGCGTCCTGAGTGCAGGCAGCTCCTTGAGGTTCATCTTGTGGACGGTGGTGATGACACTTACCGGCAATCCCTCCTCGAGCGCAGTACCTATGAACTCGGATGTTTTCTCGTACACCCCCCTGCGGTCCCGTATCTGGTCGTGGAGTTCGGGTTCCGCGGCATCGAGACTCACCGCAACCGTTCTCGGCTCCAGTGCCTTGAGTTTTGAGAAGGTCTCCCGGTCGTGAACCGTCCCGTTGGTTATCACGGTGAGTTCCATGCCGAGAGCCCTGATCAGCGAGGCTATACGCCAGAAGTCTTTCCGCAGGAGAGGCTCGCCTCCCATTAACGTGATCCCGCGGCAGCCGGTCTTTTTCAGGTCGTGGCAAAGTCTTTCGGCTTCGGCAGTCGTCAGCTCGTCGCACCGTTTCGCGCCGGCGCTCGAACCGCAATGCAGGCAGTTGAGATTGCAGTCGAGGGTAAATTCCCACACGACATTTGCCAGGGTGTAGTTATTCTGCATTCTCGAAATCCCTGATACCTACACCACCGTATTTGTGCCCCATGAAGGGAGGGTTCTCCGGCTCCTCGGCTTTCCGGTCGATACACACACTGGTGCACTCTTCTCGCGTCTCGAACGGCACCACCCCGTCACAGCCGCCATAGAAGAAAGGTTTGCATTCGTTTGCGCCGGCATCGAAATAGTATCTTTCGAACATCGCCTTGCAGGGACCGCGTTCCGGCTTGAGCCCGCAACGTGCCGGCAACGGTTTTGACCCGTCGTTCCCGGGAGGATAGAGAGTTTTGGCATCGCTGGAGTCACTCCATCCGAATGTGACCAGCGAAAGCATCAGGGCAAAAAAACCGGTAATGCCGATCTTTGTTAACTTCGCCACCTCCATTTTCGTGAGGTTGGTCTTTTCTCCAAGTTGGGCCATCTTCTTATTCATCTTCCCCTCCTTTTCTTACGGAGACAGGGAGCGCCCTCAACTTCGGGCGATATGGTCTCACTTGTCATTCCTGACAATAAGTATTGGGGAATTTCCCCTTGCACTCGTAAGGCGCACAGCACGGCGTGCCGTTCAGGATACAGGTCAGCCCCTTCTCGATGCAGCTATTGGCCAGTTCGGTGGTAAAGGGGAGAGCGCTACGTGTCGGCACGTACGCCAGCAGGACGTTTCCGGTATTCTCGCTCTTTTGCTGACATTTTTTGACACAACCGCTGACGCCATGCAGACAGTGCTCAACGCACCTGGCCGCTTCCGGAGAGTCCTCCTTCGTTGTCTGCCGGCACAGATTCAGGCACGTCTGGAAAGGACCATCACAATCGGATTCACAATCAGCGAACGCGACACCCGCCATCGCCAACCCTAAAAACATTGCCCAAATCAACTGTTTCATGTTCTCCTCCTTTAACTGTTTGTAGTGAACTCTTCGCCATTACCAGACTTGCAGTATCTCTGCATCCCACCCGACTTTGTTATCAATGATACTATCCTTATCGCCATACCAAAATTTGTCCTTCAACGGGAATTTTTGTGTGGTCAACACATCCTGCGGGTCAAGGTGAATGTCGATTGTATGAACCTGAGAATACATCATCTGCTTATTTTCGTTTTTCCAGATCTTTAACCTGAATTTGATATGGTCCACAGGCATGGCACCGATATTTTGAACTCTCAATTGCCATCCGGTAATAACCCACTGCGCTTCATTACCCCCATTGAGCAGAATCCATTCTCCCACATTGAACCCGGAAATGAGCCTGACGTCATGTATCCTCGACGTACGTATTTCCGGCGAACTGGCACACCCGCACATGAGCAAACCCACCACCAGGGCCAATGTTGCTGACACCAATCCAAACTTGTTCATTGTCATCCCCTCATACCTTCAGCCATGGGTCACAACCCACTCGCCCTATTCCTCGCATACCTTCCTGCAGGCTTCCAGGGTATCGAAGGGGAACACGCCGCCACAACCCGTGAACTCCCTGCACACCTTGGCCTTCACGTCGAAATAGGCCCCTTCCAGCAACGCCTTGCACGTCCCGTCAGTCGGTTCCAGATGACATCTCCTCCTGATGTCGGCCTGCGTCCCGTTTTTCAACAGTGTGCTCAGATGGACGGCCGCCTCTTTGTGCCCGTTGAACAGGCAAAAATCGATGTCGTCGGCAGTGGGCTTGACACCCTTTTCTGCCAGGGTGCGCACGATGTTCATGTTTCCCGATGCGCAGGCATCGTGAAAGGTGACCTTCTGTGGCTGTACCCCTTTTTCGAGAAGGAGGGCAAAGATATCCTCGTATCCCTTTCGCGCTGCGTCGATGAGTGCACTTTCGTCGTAACCGAAGCCGTTCTTCAGGAAAATCAGGGCGAGATCCCTCCGTTCCCGCCGTATCGCCTCATCGAGCAGGGTTGCATGGGACGGTCTCGCGAGATCAACCCCTTTTCCCATAAAGAGGTTGGCGACCTCGATCGCCCGTTTCTTCTGGTCCCAGAAAACGATGCTGCGCAGGGGGGTCTCGTCGTACTTGTTCTCCCGGTTCACGTCCGCACCCTTATCCAGGAGAAGGCCGACGACCTCATAGGCGCTATAGCTCATGGCTTCGTGGAGGGGGGTCCTCTTGTCGTCATCTGCGGCGTTTATGTCCGCGCCCCGTGCCAGCAGCGATGCGGCAATGTCACGGTAATTTTTCAGGGCGGCGTAATGGAGCAGGGTCTTCCCGCCACGGTACCGAGCGTTTACATCCTTCCGGGAATCGACATACGTGCGCATCCGCTGCGGGTCGCCCGAGATGTTCTCTATCTCTTTACGGGGGTCCCTGAGCGGTCGGTGTGTCACGGTGTCATCATGGTCGTCGCCGTGGGCCTGTGCGTTGGTCGTGAGAAGTGACAGGCAAAGTATCGTACATCCGGCAAGGACACCCGCTTTATTCATACTGATTGTTTTGCTACCCATTGTTGCCCTCTTATGCATTATTTGGCGAACACACGCTTACTGCGCTCAGTCGGTGCCACATAAACAATCTACTTTAAAACCTACTTGGCTTGCCCGTATGCTCCCTTTGAGCTTGTTAACGGCACCGTGTATTTCGGGGAATTCTTCACACGTTCCTTGATCTGTTTCTGTTGATCGGTGTAGGAGGTGTCGGTTGCTTTCTCCTTTTTGCCCGATTCCTGGTTGGTAGATACATAGTCCTGGTATGAAGGATCCGTGGCCTGTCCCGCATGCTTGAAATATTCCTTTGCAGCCTCGGTATCCACTTTTTCCTCGGCGAAGGCCTGCGATGCCACCAGGGTCAAGGCAACCAAAATGATCTTCATCGCGTTCATTGAAAATCCTCCTAATTTTAGTCGTGACTGATGTTAGCACTTAAGAAACCGGCAGATGGTTCCATGGTTCTGCAGCCAATAGCTTACTTCCCGCACCGGACACAGCCACCGGAACCCGAGGCGCTGGACATATCTCCATCCGCCTTCTTGCAATCGTCCAACGTCGCGTAGCAGTCCCCGTTAAAGGCATTGTAGTACGGCTTGTTCCGAGAACAGTTGCGCACATACTTTCCCCCCACATAGCAGGGAAGATCGAAATCGTCGTAAGCCGAAGCTACGACAATTTTCCCGGTGCTCTCTGTTTCCATTTCAGCGCAGAGCATGGAACTATCGAGGCCGGATTTTGACGATGATGGAACCGGGGTTGGTGGCGGGACATCGGGAACCCCTGTCGGTTTGCCATAGCAGCCATTCAGACAATTGTGCAGGCAATTCTTATACATGTCATCGTCTTTGATGGTTCCTCCGCCCGAACATTGTTCAACACAATTCGATGCGCATTCCTGCGCTGTTTCAGCGTGGCACGCCATGGACAGCATACAGAAAAAACTGGCAGCAACGACTGATACTACCCAGAACCTGTTCATTATTCCCCCCCTTTGCTGTTGTGAGATATGAATAGAATTCTCACTTGACACGTTTCCACGCAAATTCTTCTGTCCATTCAGGATTGCGAGTACCATCACGATGTTTGTATGGCGCGATGCGAAGTGTTCCTTTGAGTGTGTCTTTCGCGACCATGGTCAGAGACAAGCGTGCGGGCGCCGGGCAACAGTTCAGTTGCACGGATTTGTCACAGTAGAAATAATATGTACCGGGGATAACGAGAGATGTGCCATCCCATTCAATATTACCGAACTGAGGTCCACAGTTTAACCTTTGTTCCTCCGTTACCGAAAACTCCCGCAACCCACCCATAACTTTTCCATTGATATTCCTGATTTCGATCCGGTAAAAAAGTCCGGGCCCCTCGTTGGTCTCCCCATTGACCCACCAGGTGCCGACCAGACTGTTCGGGTCCTTCCGGTCCTTTTCTGTTTTTTCCTTCCTGTATTCGATCTTGTTGATGAGTTGCTTCACCTCTTGGGCATTCCTGGCGTTTGGAGCCAATTGAAGATAGCGCGCCAGGTTTTTCAGCGCATCATCAAACCGCTCAAGCCTGTTCTGCAATATGCCCAGGCTATAGTACGGATCTGCCCAGTCGGGGGCTAGTTCCACGGCTTTCTGTAGTTCCCTCACCGCATCTTCTAGATCGGCAGGGGACTTTGCCATCTCCAGGGCCGCCTGGCTGCGGTCCATGTGACGGCGGGCCGCGTCAGGCACCACCTGGGCGCTTACACGTTGGGGCGTTAAGGTCAGACAGCATAGCGATACGAGAAGAATCCATAGCGTTATCCGCATACTAATCCTCCAGGAATTTCAGACAAATCCAGTCTAATTGCACCTGAAGTAGCTGCTGCAGGCAGCGCTTGCGTCAGAGCTGCTCTTGTAGCATTTGCAGTCGCAACTGGTCGAATAGAAATAGCCCCACTCGCAGCAGTATTCGCCGCACGTGCTGTTCGGATTATTGCAATACACCTTGCCGGGACAGGGGTTGCTTTCCGCTGCGACGATGAAGGGTCTGATGGCATTGGCATCGCCGCAGGATACCGGAGCTACGGATAGTAAGTTTTCGGCCGGTGCGGGCCCGTTCTCTTCGGCCATAACGGCTGCGGCCCCTAGCAAGGTAACGACGGCAATGAGGCACAATGTCCTGATGGCTGTTTTCATCTGCTCCCTCCTTTTTTTAGTGCTCCCCAATCAAAAAAGCACGTTTTAAGATTTACCCTGCACTATCGAAATGACGCGTTCAGGGACGAAGTACTTCTCATAAAGATTCTTGTTCATGGTCTTTACATGCTGCATAGGAATCGAATGCCCCTAATATTTTGGGGTACTCAAGATAGGCACCGTCGTCCGAACCTGCCGAATATTGCCATAACATCCAATTTTCAGCGCTTGCCTTCCCAACTGACAGAGATAGTACCATCAGCATTACAATTGCGATTGACAATGCCATTACAATTCTATTCATTCACGTATCCTCTTTATATCAAGGGTTGGATTTTCCTTTAGAGAGAGGCTGTCTCGGCAAAGTCCCATTCCCAATGCCTCCGCAGTCATTTCAAACGCCATTCAAAGATACATTCAGCCCTTCCTTCTCCACCGGTGAAGCGACCTGTCTCGCCAGGAATTCGTATCGCCCGGTTTGCTGAGCTCGTTATGATTTCTTTTACGCGGGGTGGATTGCTCGATATGATCTCCCCTCTTATTTTATTTTCTATCTCGGCAACATGGCCAGACGACACGTCCACATAATAGACATACATGTATCCATAGACGTTACCGTTAACCTCGACAGGCACCCATTCCCTTAGTATTGGTGGCCTTAATTCAGGATGGTACAGACCCCTTTGTTCATACTCGAATGCAATGTTGCGGACCTCCAGTTTGCCCCTTACATTTCGATATTCATTGAGTGTGTTATATTCATAAAACGGTCCTGAAAGTATCCATGTATCGCCACTGAGTTTGCAGCTAACCTTCTCTTTTCTATAAGCACCCGACGTCATCACAGCATAGACGCTTTTGAATCCATCTTCCCCGGGTACGATTTGCTGTCCAAAGGACAAGGTATCCCCGAATATCACCAGAAATATTGCCGTCACCTGCACTATGAGTAATTTATTCATATTTATCGTCACCTTTGACTGGCATCTTTCCTCTAATCGTTGAAGTTCAGCCTTGTTTTGATGACCCGTTTCCCGTCATGTTCAATCTCACAGATATATCTTCCCATGACACCAGTAGCAGTGACATAGGCCTTGTGGCCTGCGGAGGAATAGTTCAGGAAATGGAAACCGGACTGTCTCGCCTTTTCATGGGCATCCACCAGCGAGGTCCCGGCAGTCGTCTCGCGACAGTAGCGAGCCAGGCTCTTTTTGGTTTGATACCAGGTTGCACCACTGATCACGACAATCAGGAGAAAAATCGTGACAGAAATAATCATAAGAATTCTGAAAAGTTTCCGTATCATGTTTTGTTGCTTCCCCCATGGTGCCTGGAGCCGTCTTTTCCACGTGCCTGCTACTTGTCCATACGCCGGAGGACGATCTTGCCCGTACACTGGAAGGAGGTATACTCATCTTTTTGATTGGTCCAACTGACCCGTTGCCAGCCGGCTCCCTTCACATCGAGTTTTCCTTCAAGCACATTCGCCGATACATGATTGAGCGAAAAGGTGCCTTTCCATGGGCAGTGGTCATTTTGAACGACGTCGGAGCAGACGTGCATGACGGCACCATAGATCATCACCCGTTCCCCTTCCCTCTTCACCGGCACGAACGGGCCATCGGGCAGCCAATGTCCATAACGATGCTTGCTGCTGAGGACCCGCACCCTTTCTCCATCCGGATTCTTTGTGAAATCAAGAACAAGATCTTCAATCACAGCACTACTGCCTAGCCACGCACCTTTAATAACCTGGTATGACGACGGATTACAGGTAGCAGTCGTTTCATTTACATCAGTTTTCCATATCCCCTTGAGGTCGCTCCTGTCGCGTTTGTATTCCAGCCTGTAAATATTCTCCTGAATTTTTGCCGCCTCGGGCGAAGCGGGGGCAAGCTGCAGATAGCCGCTGAAATTCTCGATCGCCCCTTCATAGTTGCCGGCCTTCTCATGGAGCAGGCCGAGGTTGTAGTAGACCTCCGGCCACTGGGGAGCAAGCTGCCTGGCTTTCTCCAGTTCCCGGGCCGCCTCTGCGTAATCCTCGGTGGAGGGCCATTTCTGCCGCGGCCTTACCGCGCACGAAATATCTGGTGGCCTCGGAGGAAACCGGTTCCGCCGCAAGGGCAACCCCTTCCCCACACAGGAAAGCGATTGCCAATCCCCCCAGCATCAAGAACGTCATCTTCCTCGTACGCATAAAGCCTCCCCTTTCAGTCGAACAGCACATGGGGGTTCAGCTCTCCCGGCGAGCGCCAGTCGATGCCGTATTTCTCCTTGAGCACCCTCTTCTTGGTGCCCCAGTAGATATTCACGAATCCCTCGGCGCCCCGTTGCGGATGGTCGGCCAGCAGCGCTTTGACCTCATCGTCGATATTCTTAAAAACCTCGGCGTAGCGGGGGTCGTTCTCAACCGGGTCATGGGCCAGGCCGGAACTCTTTTCGACGACGGGCGCTTTCGGCCCTTCCCCCGCAGGAGCGGGCGGTTCGCAGAGGGCCCGGCACTCCTCCATCGTGTCAAAGGGAACGACCTGCCCGCAGCCATCGTAGAAGTACTCGGTGCACCGACCGGTCTTCTGGTCGAAATAGTATTTGTCCATCATCGCCTTGCAGGTGCCGTTGACCGGCACCAGCCGGCATTTCTCCGGCAGTTCCCCGCCATACGACATTACGGAAGAGAGCAGAAGGGAACAGATGAGCAGAGAAAGAATGGGGGCATAATGACACTTCATAGAGACTCTCCTGTCAAGTGCGGTGCAAGAGGCGCAAACCGCCATGGGTCACCTGCCGACAGCCGAACAGCAGGTAGATGATGTTTCCGACGGGAATGAGAAAAATGACGAGCAACCATATCAGCTGGTAGTACCAACGGGGGAATTTGGCTATCGCCACATCGACGAAGGCGAGCAGCCAGAGCACCAGCCAGATGATGATCAGAAGTTCATAGGGGCCCATAGTCATCTTCCCGAGCAGCCGGCGTTATGGATTGCCGGGACGCTGGATTGCTCACCGGCGTACCGTTACTTTGCCGGCGGATTCCTTCTGGCTGTCCAGTACCAGCAACAGAGACTTGATAGACTGATCCATCATTTCCCAGCCGATGTCCGCACCGTTTTTATCCCCTTTGCCCTGGGCAACGATAATACGGTCCATTGCGGCCAATGCCGTTTCAAAACAGACGGCAGCCTGTTCGTACACCGGTTTCGAGGGGTTTTGTCGTTCCGGTTGCAGCGAGACCAATGCCCGGGCAAGATCACCCCTGGCTTTTGCGTAGTCGGGGATCCGCACGTCTTTCGCCGCAGACACCTGTTCGCGACTGAAGTCAGCCAACGCCCGCGTACCGGAGCGTATGGCGGACTGACAATCTTGCTCGTAGAAGACGGGAGCCTGCACGACCTGTGACGTGCCTGCGCAGCCGACGAACAGAGCCATGACACACAGGCAGATACCTCTTCGTAACAGCTTATTGATTGCGAAGATTTCTTGCATGGGTTTCATTCTCCTTTTGCATCTTTTTGTACTGATTGCTCCGTTGACGTATGACCCCTTCGATTTCCTCGGCAGCCTTGACGGATATGGTTACTCTTTTCCAGTCATCGGCCATGGCATCCTGGAAGACCGTGGCGGTCTCGAGCTTTTCCAGAAGCGCCAGGTCGGCATCGATCCGACGGCCCAGGAGAACACCGGCAGTCGTCGCATGGGCGATATCCATCGTGGTTTCAGCAGCGGAAACAGCCGCCCCTGCCGTGCTGGAGAGGGGAATAGTCAGCAGTTTCATACGCAGGCGCCACACCTGTTCGCGGGTTTCCCGTTCTTTGTACCACTGATCAGCATCTTTCCCCTCACGCTCAGCTTTGGCATAGGTGTCCCAGATCCCTTTGAGATTGCTGCTGATGTCGAATGTTGTCTTGGCCTTTCCCAGCAGGCCGGTTATTTTCTCCCCCCGCAACAGGGACTCCTGTACGCCTTGCGTAAGGCTCTTGTCCTTCAGCAGTTCCTTGATATGTGTTTCCGTTCCGTACAGCCCCAGATCACTCGAGGAACCGATGGGCCCAACCGCATCGTTTGCGGCCCGTATAACAGCATAGTTGTCCTGCATGCGGTTAACAACAGCCATGGATATCTTCTGCTTTTCGTCCCGGGATTTACTCCAGGCATCCAGCTGCTTTTGGGCCTTGGCACGGGCAGCGTCAACCCCTTCTTTCTGCCGGAGGTCGCGAAGCTCCGGACTGTCGTTGATGAACCTGTCGAGAAATTTGGTGCGAAGCATCAGGGCGGCCTCGACGTCGCCCTGGGCCTTTTTCAGTTCCTGTTCCGTCGTTTTGTTCAGAAACGCATAATTTTTTGCAATGAGCTCATAGACGGCGATATTGGGATCGACCGGTTTGGGTGGCGAGGGGCGGCTGGCGGTATCGGCAATGGCGACGATTCCGGCGCGGATGGGCCAGGACGGCAGGTAGAGAGCCAGCCAGGGAAGGCCACCGAGCCTGGCGCCGAAGTTGAAGGCTTTGTTGTCGTCAGCGGGTTTGATGGATACGTAGTTGCCGTAGCTGTCCAGGAATCCGGTTTTCGGAAAATTGCCCGCCATCTCCTCGAAGTACCACCCCGCCCCCATGAACAGGCCGCCGATGAAGCCGACCGGGGCGAGAACGATGGGGGCGTTCGTAATATCGCCGCCTCCGCCGCCTCCACCGCCCCCCTCACCTCCGCCGGAATAATACTGGCACCCCGGGGCATGGCCACTGCCGCACGGCCTGTCGCAGTAAGCGCAGGCACATTGGGGATCCGGCGAAGCCAGGGCACGTACGGATGTCGTGCCCATCAGCAACCCCGCCAACAACAGTACGATCAGCCATCTTCCAAACATGCCCATAGTTCATCTCCTCTTATTATGTGCAGTTTTCCCCAGCCCGCCACAGTTCTGCCGGATTGTCCACAAACAGCTCCGTGTATCCGCAACCACCGCAGATGCAGGCAGAGAGGTCGAAGGTTTCCGCACCCTTGAACAGCAATGCGCCTGGTTTTCGCTCGAGGCGCACGGACAGGCTTTTGTCCTGGTAGTCGCCATTGCGGTCGATGACCCGGACGTTGCGCAGAATTTTCTGCGAATTGCACTTGGGACAGTTCCCCTTGCGCATAAAACACTCCCTCACTGGTTGTCGATGATCATAGGGGTAGTCATCTGCTGTGTGTCGGTTTTCCACTCAGATCATTGGTGAACCACTACGAATATGAACTTCACCACCACATAGATCACAATGCAGAGCAAGAAAACGCCCGCCATAACATACGTGTAATGGGGAACAAAGGCAGGCTGGGCACCACGTTTTTTGCCGATCCAGCCTGGTATCTTCATGGCCAGGAATACTATCACCGCGACCAACAGATACGGTATCATCCACTCGAAACTCATCGGTGGTCCTCTCATAATTCCGCGTTACGATTTTGCCCCGCTTTATGATCCGACTGAAACTTTTTGAATTCGCACACCAGCTCCTTTAAAGAGCCCGGGAAGCACCAGAGTATCCCGCATAAAAAATAGAATGCCATGGATGTCTTGAAGTTCTCCCATCTCAGCATGCGGTTTCCCATGACACTGTGATAAAGCCAGTATGCCCAGTCTACGGCAAACAGTGCCGGGACGAATGCGACCACCAGGTACAACGGCCAACCACGTGGTCTGAGGCGGATTGCGGTATAAATCGTCGTCACGCTCCAGGGAGCAAAAACGTAGGTGACTCCACCCATGATCAAGCTGACACCGACATCCCAGTCACATATGCCGTAGCACACCGCCCCGTACAGGAGCCAGGACATCCCGACGCCAAAGGTTGCGAGCTTCCAGGGGCGAAGAAGCTCGCGCAGACAGTGGCGATCCGGGAGAATCGATGGGGTGGTCATCTCTGGGGTCATGGCATCTGTCGTCGACATCAGCGTATCGTGGGGATTGCCTTGTCGGTCGTTACCCCAGGGGTCTGTGTCCTGGCGTCGATCAGTTCCGCCATCTCCACCAGCCTGATGAATTCGGCCCGATACCCCTCGGCGTCAGCGCCCTTCGCCTTGCGGGCAAGATCCAGTATCTGGCCATAGCCTGCGCTCCCCTTGTATTCCGAATTGCGCAGCAACATACCCCATTCCGCCACGGCAGCCGCGAATCTGATATTCGTGCTTGCCTTGTTGAGGCTTTCCGAAACGGCGGAGATTTTCCGCACAAGTTCACGGCTGGTCTCTTCCTGGGGTTCTTTGTAGCGGAAACGGATGGTTGCCAGTTCAGCGCTCGCAAGGGCGCTCTCTTTCACCTGGGTTGTCTGGTAGGTCAGTTCCTGCTTGTCCGCGGCTGCCCCTTCCGCGGGCACGATTTCGTACAGGGCGGTTACCGTGTGGCCGGAACCGAGTTCCCCCGCGTCCTTCTTGTCGTCGGCGAAATCCTCAGCCTTCAGCATCCGCTTCTCGTAGCCGATCAACCGGTAGGATTTGACCTTGGCCGGATTGAATTCCACCTGCATCTTGACATCCTTGGCGATGGTCATCATTGTCCCGCCGAACTGGGACAACAGGACTTTCTTTGCTTCCAGCAGGGTGTCGATATAGGCGTAATTGCCGTTCCCCCGATCGGCCAGCTTCTGCATCTTGGAGTCCTTGTAGTTGCCCATGCCATAGCCGAGTACACTGAGGAACACCCCGTCCTTGCGCCGTTCCTCGATCAACCGCTCCATGTCGGCATCGCTGGAAGCCCCCACGTTGAAGTCGCCATCCGTCGCCAGGATGACCCGGTTGTTGCCCTCCTTCAGGTAGTTCTCCCTGGCAACCTGGTAGGCCAGCTGGATCCCCTGTCCCCCGGCTGTGCTCCCTCCGGCCCGCAAACTGTCGAGCGCCGCCAGTATCTTCTGCTTCTCGTTGCCACTCGTCGAGGGGAGGACCAGTCCGGCCTGACCGGCGTACACGACAATGGCCACCCGGTCCTGTTGGCGCAACTGGCCGACCAGCAGCTTGAACGACTTGACCAGCAGCGGCAGCTTGTTCTCCTCGCTCATGGAACCGGAGACGTCGATGAGGAAGACCAGGTTGGCGGGGGGAAGCTTGTTCACGGGGATCCTTACCCCCTGGAGCCCGACGAGCAGGAGCCTGTTGCCCGATTTCCAGGGGGCAGCCATCACCTCGGTGGTAAAGGAGAAGGGAGCATCACCCGAGGGTTGGGGATAATCATAGGTGAAATAGTTGATCATCTCCTCGATGCGAACGGCATCCGGCGGAGGAAGGCTGCCATCATTGATGAAGCGGCGCACGTTGGTGTACGAGGCGGTGTCCACATCGATGGAGAAAGTGGAGAGCGGATTCTTGAGTACCTCAAGAAACCCGTTTTCGTTGACCCGGTCATACCCTTCGGTGTTGTAATCGGCGGGGCTGGCAGGCTGCAGCTGTGGCAGAGTCATCGGCATCCGCACCATCGTTGCCATCGTGGCTGACTTCTGCCGGGAAGCATCCATTTCATAGGCGATGGGCGCTGGGGCGGGGATTTCCGTTATGGGCACGAACGGTTTCTCTTCGGCCTTTACCGCCTCTCTCCCCGTACACCCCGCAAGCACAAAGGCCGCAAGCAGCAGGCATACCGCAAACCATCTGGACATGAAGCTCCGCATGGCACCTTCGTATCGGCTCTTTAACGTGTACATGGTGTCTCCTTGGTGATGGCGCGGTAACGGTTCAGGGGAGCATCCGTGCACCGGCAATCGGGAATTCGCAAACAGGTTGCGGTCATTTGCTTTCTTAGACAGGGTCGAATCGGGGAATGTTCCCGCATATCGAAAAAAATATCTCCTGCTAAATCGTTTTCCCTGACCTCAGCGTGCCGCGATTCCAATGTCGACAAGGTATTCACGTCTCACATTACTACTGTGGTGTGCAGGTAAGCGACAGAATCGAGTCCCCCATCTCCGTGACCCTTTTTGCATCGTCAGTGCAGGCTTTAACTGCTTCTTCATAGGTGCTGTGAATGCCTACATAAGTGCCGTCGGTGATATAGTGTTTCCCCGAAGTAGTGGTGAAATCGATTTTCCAGTAAAAATTGTAGCTTTTCTCACCGGCTACACTTTTGCCTTTTTCCGGGCATACTGGCGGTCGTTCGGCATTCGGGCAAGAGCAATCGTGTGTTGCCAGAAAGTCCCGCATTGAAGAGTCATTTTTCCATGATCCCAAAATATCCGTGCAGGACATCTTCGCAGTTGATTGTTCACTTGACCGTCGCCCCGTGCCGGGTATTCTTGGCCTTTCACTCGAAGCAAGTGCGTCGGTAACCGAACTAAAGAGCAACAACAGTAGCGTCACTAAACACAAGCGCCTGAACATACCTGCCTCCTTCGAAAAGCCAGATTAACCGCATGGTTCGCAACTGGTTATTTTCCCCTTACGGACCTTCCTTCATCTCCAGCATCATTTCACACCCTTTTTTCTTCTGCACTTCCTTCATACGGTACTGGCCAACTTCATGGGTGTCTCCCTTGCTTAAACTAAACTTATTAACTGAAGCATTATTCATACCGACACAATAACTCAGTAAAATATTACGTTTTTTACGACAGATGCGGTATTGTAACAAAGTATTACTATCATACAATTAATGAATCGCCATATGGCTTTCTAAAGGACAAACTAGCATGTTATTTCACTTAATGCCCCGAAAAAATTGACGGAATTAACACCTCCAACAGCCTGTCAGGCTCTTCTTAAGTCATCGGATAGCGATATGCTTGGGAATACCATGGTACCGGCTTTGTTAACTTCTGCATATGAGGCCTGCGGCCGTTTCAAAACAGTTTTTTGTTACTGGAATCTTGCTCTCCACGCCATTACCCGGCAAAGAGGAACGACAATTGCTTTTGAGTGATGTGAAGGAGGAGCTGATATGACCGCGCCAGAGCCGAACAGACACATGCCACTCGTCACATTCTGCCTTGCCGCCGGTTCGATCATGCATGTGGCAGGCCTCATGGTCTATGACCGGTTCCCGTACCTCTACCTGTTTTCAGCACTGCTCCTCTCCCTCGGCTATTACCTGTTCCTCAAGGGGAAACAGTATCAGCCGTATTCCATGGCCTCATTCTGGGGCATGGTCGTCGTGCTCGCCATCCCCATCGTGGGGGTGATTGCAGGCTTTCAGAAAATGATGGTTACCCCTGCAAAGGGGAGGACGCCAGACAAAAGCGACCGGCGGCGTACGACGCTGGTGACGCTGCTTCTAGCCGTCCCGATCGCCGTCTTCGTTGCTGCCATGATCATGCCGGCGTTTCCCGGGGCGGCGCCCATAACGATGAAGATCATACTCGTTGTCGCCGGTGTGGCGGAACTCGCCTTGCTGATCGCCCTGTTCACCATTAAAAAGCGCGCGACAGCATCGATCGCAACAAACGGGCACGAGTTGCCGTAACAGATCCACAGAGGGAAGCGTTTCGGCCGCATAAGCTCAATTCGTAGCTCAATCAAACCAGAGAATCAGAGGAGGACGTATGGGACTGCCGATGATGCGTGCGCTTGCCTGGGGAAGAGCATTCCTGCTCTCCTGTTTCATGATGCTGCTGCACCAGGGGACCGCGTTTTGCGGCGAGAAGCCGGAACCGGTGAAGGATTATCATGCCCTCGTCAAGCAGCTGAAGAGCGGTGACACCTCGATTGACTATGCACGCTTGCGTTTTTCCTTCACGAAAACAAAAGAGTATAACCCCTACTCCCCCGATGGGGAGCGCGACGCAATGTTCGAGGCATTGAACGGCGAAAATTTTGACGCTGCCGTCAAGCATGCCCAGGCGGTGCTGGAAAAAAACTATGTGGACCTGGATGCCCATTTCATCAGCCGGATCGGGTACCGGGAATTAAAGAATCCCGAAAAGTCTGTTTTTCATTCAACCGTGCTAAAAGGCCTCATGGACTCGATTTACGAATCGGGCGATGGACAGGCACCTGAATCGGCATTTGTGGTAATCAGTACCAGTGAAGAGTATTTCCTGTTGAGAATGAACGGTTTCAGGTCGGTAGCTCAAAAGGGGCTGGAGAGAGAAGGACTCACATTCGACGAACTGGAGGTAGAAAAGGTAAAGACCGGCGAAAAGAGAAAGCTCTATTTCAACGTTGATTTCCCCTTCAGATGGCTCAAAAGCCAGATGGGCACACCGCCTCACTAGCCGGTTCTCCAGAATGACATCCGCATGAACTGCTCCTCCTTGACCCGGATGTTTCATTTTTAGTGCAACTGTCGCAACCCGGATTATACTTTACACATCCCGACGCACGCGGAGTCGATGGGGCATGAAAGACCTCAGCATGAAAACCAAGATGGCTCTGGCGGTTTCCCTCATGTTCGTGGTGGTGATCGTCCTGCTGGCGTGGGGAGCCCTTTACTACCAGGAACAGTCCCTGGGAAAGGCCATCAGCCGGCAGCAGTATGCCCTGGTTTCTTCCCTGGCGGCAAACATCGACGACAAGCTGGCCCTGGCCCACAATGCACTCATAACCGCGGCGCGAGAACTGCCGCCGGAAACAGTTCGCAGCAGCGACCGGGCTCAGCACTTCCTCGATGCCCGCATCCTCCTCCTCTCCGTCTTCGATAACGGTCTGTTCCTCATCTCCCGTGACGGAAAGCTCATAGCGGAAAGCCCCTTTCTCCCCGGCAGGCGGGAGCTGGACCTGACCTCCCAGGAGTATTTCCGGCAGACGATAGCAACCGGAAAACCCTGCATTTCCAAACCCTACACCTCCTCCCGCACTCCCGGCCATCCCGCCATATTTCTCTCCGCACCGGTCTTCGACCGCCAGGGGAGGCTGACGGGGATCCTCGGCGGGAGTTTCGACCTCTGGGGGAGAAATTTCCTCCAGGACCTTTCCCGCACCCGGTACGGCGATGCCAGCTATTTCTACCTGACCGATCGTGACCGGACCATCATTGTCCACCCCGACAGGAACAGAATCCTGACCAGGATGTCGCCGGGGGCAACCCCCCTCTACGAGAAGGCCCTTGCCGGATTCGAAGGAAGCGAAGAGACCATAAGCTCCCAGGGAATACGGGTCATCTCGTCGGTCCGGCACCTGCGTACCGCCGGGTGGATACTGGCGGCGAACTACCCCTCCGCCGAAGCCTACGCCCCGCTGAAAACCACGCGGCACTATTTCCTTCTGGCGACACTGGTGCTCACCATTGCCGTTCTGGCAATCGTCTGGCTCTTGATGAAAAGGCTCACCGCGCCGCTCGCAACCTTTACCCGACACGTGGAATCACTGCCGGCGGACTTCGGTCACCACCACCTTCTGGAAATCGACTCCAGCGACGAGATCGGCGTTATGGCCCAGGCGTTCAATCAGATGGTCAGCGAACTGGAGACACAGCAGACCGTCAACGAATCCAGACTCAAAACCCTCCTGCGGCTGAACGAGATGACGTCCTCGTCACTCAAGGAAATTGCGGACCTGGCCCTGGAGGAAACGGTTCGGCTGACCAGGAGTACGATAGGCTACCTGGCATTCGTCAACGACGACGAATCAGTTCTGACCATGTACTCCTGGTCGCGGGCGGCGATGCAGGAATGCGCCATTTCCGACAAACCACGGGAATATCCGCTGTCCGGCACGGGACTCTGGGGAGAAGCGGTACGGCAGCGCAGACCGGTCATCACCAATGACTACACAGCCCCCAACCCCTGCAAGAAAGGGTATCCACCGGGGCACGTGGAGGTCCGCCGCCACATGAACGCCCCGATTTTCGACGGTGAACGGATCGTGATCGTCGCCGGGGTCGGAAACAAGGATGAGGAGTATGATGAGACCGACGTCCACCAGTTGACGCTTCTCATGCAGGGGATGTGGCGTCTCATGCAGCACCGGCGGGCCGAAGAGGCGCTGCGGGAAGAAAAAGAAAAATTTTCTCTGGCCTTCCAGGCCGTGCCGAGCGCCCTCGTCATCGCCACCCTTGCAGACGGGAAGTACCTGGAGGTCAATGAAGCCTTCGAACGCATGATGGAGTACCGGCGCGACGAAGTGATCGGCCGTTGTTCGCTGGGGCTGGACATATGGGAAAACAGGGAAGAGCGGGCAATGGTTATCAGGAAGCTGGCGGAGGGAGAAAAGGTGCGCAACCAGGAGATCGGCTTCAGGAGCAAGTCGGGCGCCATCATCACCGGCCTCTATTCGGCGGAGATCATCTCAATCGGCGCAGAACGATGCCTTTTGAGCCTGGTGAACGACATTACCGCCCGCAAAAAAGCGGAGGAGGAGTTGCGCCGGAGCGAAGAGCGTTATCGCAGCCTCTACAATGAGACGCCGGTCATGCTCCACTCCATTGATCACGACGGACTGCTGGTCAGTGTAAGCAATTACTGGCTCGACACGCTCGGCTACGAGAGAAGCGAAGTGATCGGCCGGAAGACCACGGAATTCATGACGGATGCATCCCGGCAGTACGCCGAAGACGTCGTCCTGCCCGAATTTTTTCGTACCGGCTCCTGCAAAGACATAGCGTACCGGTTCGTGAAAAAGAACGGCGAGATCATGGACGTCCTCCTCTCCGCCATAGCCGAACGTAACGACGAAGGGGAGGTCGTCCGCTCGCTGGCCGTCATGACCGACGTGACTGACCGCAAGCGAGCGCAGGAAGAGATAGAAAAGCTGAACACCGACCTGATGGCGCGGGCCATGGAACTGGAGAACGCCAACCGGGAGATGGAGACGTTCAGCTATTCAGTTTCCCACGACCTGCGCAAACCCCTGACGGTCATCAGCGGTTACTGCCAGGTCATCCGGGAGGTGTGCGGCGACCACCTGAAAGAAGAATGCCTCGGATATCTGCAGGAGGTCCAGAGCGGTGCTGTCCGCATGAATGAACTCATCGACGCCCTGCTCAAGCTTTCCTGCCTTACCCGCAGCGAGTTGCACCGGGAAACGGTCGATCTCAGCTCGATTGCACATACGGTAGCCGCGGAACTTACGTTGACCGCCCCGGACCGCAGGGTCACGTTCCGAATAGCCGACGGGATCTCGGTCAACGGTGATGCGAAGCTGCTGCGTGTGGTCCTGGAAAACCTCTTCGGCAACGCCTGGAAGTACACTGCCAACCGGGAGGAGGCAGTAATCGAACTCGGCGTGATCGACATCGACGGAACTGCAGCCTGTTTTGTCCGTGACAACGGGACCGGCTTCAATATGGCGGATGCGGAGAAGCTCTTCCTTCCCTTCCAGCGGCTCCCGGGTGCCGGCGAATTCAAAGGGCACGGCATCGGCCTCGCCACGGTGGAACGGATCATCCGGCGCCATGGAGGCAGGATCTGGGCGGAAGGTGAACCGGACAAGGGGGCGACTTTCTGGTTTGCCCTGTAAGACCATGTCAACTGTTCACACTTAGTTCTTGGCAACAAAAAGAAACCGGCTCGCCTTGTGACAAAGGGGGCCGGTTTCTTAGTATCCGATGGCCTGACCGCGTTATCTAATGGATTGAGGTGTTGTTGGGCATGTCACGCCGCCAGTGGAGTTTGTTCATAAGAGGGGGGAACTCTGCAGTGTTGAGTGGTCGACTGAAGAAATACCCCTGCATTTCAGAGCATTCGAGTGAATCGAGGAGTCGTGCCTGCCCCTCGGACTCTACTCCTTCGGCAATCACGCTCAGCCTGAGGCTCTGTGCGAGAGTAATCACCGCCGTGGCAATCGCCGCGTCATCCGGGTTGGTGGTGATATCGTTCACGAAGGACTGATCGATCTTGAGGGTGTTTATGGGGAGTTTCTTGATATAGGAGAGTGATGAGTAACCGGTCCCGAAATCGTCTATGGAAATATGCACCCCCAGATCGCTCAGTCGACGAAGTGTCGTTACCGTGTTTTCCACATTCTGGAGCATGATCCCCTCGGTCACTTCAAGTTCCAGCCATCGAGGGTCAAGATCCGTCTCAGCCAGGACCCTTTCCACCATGTCCGCCAACCGGAGAATCTGGAACTGCCGGGGAGAAAAGTTGACGGCCACGCGCATGGGGGGGTACTCGGCTTCCTGCCAGGCCCGGTTCTGGGCACACGCGGTGCGCAGCACCCACTCACCCAGCTGAATGATCATGCCGGTCTCTTCCGCCAGGGGGATGAACTGCTTCGGTTCGACCAGCCCCAATTCCGGGTTCTGCCAGCGCACCAGCGCCTCGAAACTGACAACACGGCCGGTCTTGACATTAACCTTGGGCTGATAGTTGAGGAAGAACTCCTCCCGCTCCATTGCCTTGCGCAGGTTCGTTTCCATGGCAAGCCGCTTGGAGGTCTGGGCATTCATGGACAGGTTATAAAGGTGGTACTGGTTCCTGCCATGCTCCTTGGCACGATACATGGCCATATCGGCATTGCTGATAAGGGTGTCGCCGTCGGTGCCGTCATCGGGAAAGATGCTGATGCCGATGCACGTGCTGACGAATAGTTCATGTTCAGAGAGAACGAAGGCTTGGGAGAAAGCATCGATTATCTTCTGGGCGACCTTGGCCGCGTCCTGGACGGTATCGAGCTCCGGCAGGAGTATGATGAATTCGTCGCCTCCCCGGCGGGCGACGATGTCCCCGTGACGTCGGCAGCTCTCCTTCAGGCGCTGGGCCACTGCCTGGAGCAGCTGGTCGCCGACCCCATGGCCGAGGGTGTCGTTGATGACCTTGAACCGGTCCAGGTCGAGGAAGAGTACCGCAAGAAGCCGGTTCTGGCCGTGGCGCTGGACCTGGGCCAGGGCCAGGCTGAGGAGCTCGTTGAACAGCTCCCGGTTGGGGAGGCCTGTCAGCATGTCATGGTAGGCGATATGCCGGATGTACTCTTCCTGCTGACGGAACTGTCGTTCCCGCCGTATGCTGTCGAGGCACTGCTCGATCGCGGAAAAAAGCTTTTCCGTCTTGACCGGCTTCAGCACATAGTGGCGAATTCCGATGTCGATGGCCTCGATGATGCTGTCGGTATCACCGGTCGCCGTCAGGACAATGATGCGGGCATTGTTGTCCAGGGACTTGATCTCCCGGGACATACAGATGCCGTCCATAGCAGGCATCTGGATGTCGGTCAGTACTATTTCAGGCCTGTGGGTGGTGAACAGCTCAAGCCCCTCCCGGCCGTTTTCCGCCACGAGGATGGCAAGCCGGGGGAATTTCCGGTGCAGGAGGAGGGCAGCCGCCTCCCGCGTCGAAGCGTTATCCTCCACATACAGGAGTGTCGCCTCCCTATGTTCTTCGGCGGTGATAACCATCGCTACCTGCGTATCTCGAGGGACTGGGTGGAGTGAGCGAAGAATGGGGATGAAAGCCGGTCAATGATACCCATGAAGTGTATCACTTCACCCGCCGTTCTCAATGGCCTGGAGGCTCGGGGCCGGGGATGACTTTCTAATAATCGGCCGTTACCTGTGCACTAATTATGATGTGGTTATCTTGAGTTATCCACTTTTCTGCACCGTTTGTGACGGTTTTCAGCTTCAGACGAATCCGTATGACATCCGCCGCAGGTAAAAATAACTATTGACACGTAATTCCGGCCAGTTAGCCCCCATGCCTTTCTAATGAGCAAAGAGCTAAAGTGCCCGTAGAAACATGACCTTTTTGAAACTTATCCACAGTTATGGAGGTTTTTTCCACAGATCTTGTGGATACACGCGATCGCGACAATTTTTCTCATGATTCCGCGCTTACCTGTGTGCAGGAGAGCCTGGATGCCTGGCGTGTTCTCCCATTGCCCGCTTTACAATCGGCCGGAATTCCGCTAGGATTTGCGCAATGAAGAAGATACTGATCGTCAGCCCCTCCGAAAATTTTCGGGAAAGAAATTCCCACCTCCTCTACAGGTCCGATTTCGAGATAACCACCGCTGCATCTGGCGAGGAAGCTCTGCAGCATCACCGCGACAGTCCTGCAGACATTGTGCTCAGCGATCTGCAGCTGGGGGATATGGGTGGAGATGAACTCTGCACACTCCTTCGCCAGTCCTCCGGCACAGCGGAGCTCTCCATCATCCTGGTCTGTCATGACCTCCCCGCCGAACTCGAACGAGCCGCCAGGAGCGCGGCAAACTACTGCCTCACCCGGCCGGTCCGACCGGTGCAGCTGCTCAAGGCTGTCGGCGACTTCGCTTCGGCCAGAATGCTCAGGGACAAGCGTGTCCCCTTGCGGGTAAAGGTGAAAACGATACGGGGAGGGATCGGATTCTACTGCATCTCCCATGATGTCAGTCTCACCGGCATCCTGCTTGAAACGGAAGAGAAGATCGAGGTCAGTGAGCGGATAAACTGCAGTTTTTCTCTCCCGGATAGTGGCTCGATTGAAACGGAGGGTGAGGTAATGCGCTACGAACGAACGATGGATGGTGGCTATAAATATGGCGTGCAGTTCAGCGGCCTGACGCGCGAGGACCGCCACAAGATAGACCAGTACGTCTCCAGCATCCCCCACGACGAGAGCCACGCCTGACGCGAACCTCGCTCTCCTCCACGACGCCATCCGCTCCTGCGCTACCTCGGCGTATCCCACGAAAAATCGGTATGTTCCCTCCCCTGCCCTAAACGACAACTTCACCATGGGTCACACCACAGCAACACATAGGTACACGGGTATTCAGGTAAGTATAGCCGTATAACAATACGCAGCCTATCCACTCAGTGCAGGACAGCTTTGAGCTTGTGTATGCCCGTGAACTTGAGGGCAATAGCCTCATCCTCTATCCGTACAACTTCACAGGAATATTCTCCAAGATAATCTCCATCCATGCTCATGCTGACTTCACAATGATCACCCACCTGAAGATCCTCGGGGGGGACGTAGAAATGAACCAGCGCGCCATCGAAGGAGATATTCTTGATCCTGGCCAGGTAATACCAGTTCCCCAGGCGCAACTGGCAATTATGTTCGTAATCCACCCTGCCGTGATGCCGGTGATCCGCCATGGTCCACCTTCCCGTTCTCACGCATATCGTTAACAAGTATTAATACTTTTGTACCATAGCACCGGGCCATGGCAAGCCCGGCACCCAAAAAACCGTGCAACCGCTGCCGCTGAACGGAGCAGTTGACTCCTCTCTGCTTCTGGGCTACTATCATCCCATCAAAGCTAGGAGCTTCTTTTCACATGTCCTCACCTGTTTTTTCTGCCATCCAGACCTTTCTGATCGAAATCAAGCCGGTTCGCAGCCGTGCACGTGGGGTGCATGTGTCGGAGGAGTTTTTCTAGGCTTAATCACAGCTTCGACAAAAACCCCACCGGCACAGGCCGGTGGGGTTTTTTTATGGGAACAGAAATACCGTGAAAGGAGAGCATGATGTCCCTCTTCCCCTCCGGACAGTGGCGACAGCATGTCGCCCTGGATATCGGCACCGCAACGACACGCATTGCCGCGGGGATGTCCCCGTCAATCGAGAAACCGTCTCGCATAGGGACGAAAAAGGCGCTTCTCCACGGGGTCGTTGTCGACGGCGAGACGACATCGGAGATACTGAGGCCTCTCCTGGACCGAACGCGGATATTCGGCATCGTCAAACCGTGCGTATTGGCCTGCGCTCCCAGCGATGCCGGAAAGGAAGAGCGGCAGCTGCTGGTCGACTCCATCATGAGAGCTGGAGCGGCAGCTACATCGGTCATCCCCGAACCACTTGCCGCCGCCATCGGGTCGGGGATCGATGTTTCTTCCCGCTATGCGCAGATGGTGGTTGATATCGGTGAAGGAGTGACTGACTGTGCCGTTATTCGCTCCAGCAAAATCACTGCTGCCTGCGCAATCAGGGTCGGCTGCGACCGGATGCGCCGTGCTGTCGTCACTGCCGCACAAGAGTCGCGCTGTGCGGATGTCAGCGAATTGCAGGCGGATACGCTACTGCGGACCTGCGGACTGACCCGTTCGGTCGAGCATGCGGGGAGCGTCATGACTGCCGTCGCCCTGCAGCCGGTGCTTGAGGAAATTGCCGGGACGATCGATGCCTTTTTGCGGGATATGCCCCATGAGGTTGGCTGTGAGATTATCGAGAGCGGCATCTGCCTGACGGGGGGTGGCGCGCTGATTCCCGGCGTACGGGACTACATGGAACAGCGGACCGGCATCGGCATTACCATCGCCCGCAATCCTCGCGCCTCGGTGGTAGAGGGTGCGCGCGCCATTGTGCCGGTTATCCTGCTGCTCAATCAATGGAGATAGTTTTCTCGGCAGCAATGCAGATAACAGTTCTGCAACTACATACTATAGGAGGACGCATCATGCAGGAACGTACGAACACAAGACAGATATTCATCACGGAGTTCGATCTGCACCGTCTGGATGTGCTGATCGAGAACGCAGGCTCCACGCAGTCGCGTGACAGCAGGAACCTGGAGGAACTGGGAGAGGAACTGCTGCTGGCCGATGTGGTCGATCCCGCCGGCATCCCCCCCGACGTCATCACCATGAACTCCAGGGTCTGCCTTCAGGACATGGACACCGGCGAGGACCTGGTCTACACGCTCGTGTTTCCCAAGGATGCCAACCTGGAGAGCGGCAGGATTTCCGTCCTGGCGCCCGTCGGCACCGCCATGATCGGTTACCGGGAGGGAGATACCATCACCTGGCCCGTACCGGGGGGGATGAAACGGCTGAAGGTCAAAAAAATCCTGTACCAGCCGGAAGCGGCCGGTGATTATCATCTGTAGCTGACGCTGTAACTAAGGTAACGAACTACCTTGAAGGGGAAACGGCGAAATGCGATTCTGCACCACAAAAGCCGCTCAGAAATGGGCGGCTTACCCTGGCGAAAAGGGAGCCGGTTTCTTGTGTAGGGCGATATATATTGCACCATCTCCTACACCATAAAAAGAAAAGGCTACAGCACTAAGCCGTAACCCTTTGATTTTATGGCGTCCCCGAGACGATTCGAACGTCCGGCCCCTTCCTTAGGAGGGAAGTGCTCTATCCTGCTGAGCTACGGGGACATGAGTGCTCTGTTTATACCCCACCCTCCCCCGCTTTTCAAGCTTAAAAGCCGTGGTGCAGGGATTCAGGATAGTTACCACCTTCAGAATATCAGGAGCGAGAAGACCTTGCCGGCGGGAAGTTTTTTCCGGCCGTCAAGAAACTCCAGTTCGGCCATGAAGCAGCACTCGACAATCTCCCCCCCCATGCTGTTCACCATGTCCACCACCGCCCCCATTGTGCCGCCGGTGGCGAGGAGATCGTCCGCTATGAGGATACGCTCTCCTTTTTTGATGGCATCGGTATGCATTTCAAGGGTGTCGGTCCCGTATTCCAGGTCGTAGGTCTTCTTGAACGTCTCGGCGGGGAGCTTGCCCGGTTTGCGGACGAGGACGATTCCCGCGTTAAGCTTGTACGCAAGGGCGGCGCCGATGATGAACCCCCTGGCTTCGACCCCCACCACCTTGTCGATCCGCTGCCCCACGTAACGATTCGCTATGGAGTCGATCATCCGCTGGTATGATTTGGCATCGGACAGCAGCGTGGTGATGTCCTTGAAAATGATCCCCTTCTTGGGAAAGTCGGGTACGTCGCGGATGATGTTCTTCAGTTCGTCCATGTAAACCTGCTCCTTGTGAGAGATTATTCCGTACGCCGCGGCAGTTCGTGGGATTCGACGATCTTGCGCAGCTTTTCCAGCGATTTTGCCTCGATCTGGCGGATCCGCTCACGGGTGACGCCGAAACTGCGGCCGATGGTGTCGAGGGTCTGGGGCTCCTTGTCGTCCAGGCCGAACCGGAGGGTAAGGATCTTTTTTTCACTCTCCGAAAGGGTTTCGAACCAGGCGCCGAGCATCTCGTACTTGTTGAGGTCCTCCAGGAGGTCTGCCGGCGACACGGTGGAGGTGTCTTCGATGGTGTCAATGAGGAAGTAGTCGTTGTTCTCCCCCATGGGGCGCTCGATGGAGTAGGTCTTCTTGAGGAGGACCATGAGCCGGCGCACATAGGCGGAGTTCACGTTCATGGCAGTGGAAACCTCCTTGATGGAGGGCTCCCGGTTCATGCTCTGCACCAGTTCCCTGGTAACGCGCAGCATCTTGTTGATGTCATCGGAGACATGCACCGGCAGGCGGATCGTGCGGGACTGATTGACCAGCGCACGCTCGATGGACTGGCGGATCCACCAGGTGGCGTAGGTGGAGAACCGGCACTCCTTGGAGAGCTTGAACCGCTCCACCGCCTTGATCAGTCCCATGTTCCCCTCTTCGATGAGATCGAGAAAGGGGAGACCGCGGTTGATGTAGCGCTTGGCGATCTTCACCACGAGCCGCAGGTTGGATTCGATCATCTTGTCCCGGGCAGCCTTCTCACCCTTGGCGATGCGTCCTGCAAGCTCCTTTTCCTCGTCGGCGGTGAGGAGCCGGGTGCGCTGGATTTCCCGGAGGTAGAGCTTGATGGCGTCGTCGAAGTGCTCCTCGACGACCTTTACCACCTCTTCCTCTGCGGCCTCCTCCTCTTCGGCTTCAGCCTCCGCTTCGGCCTCGGCGAATTCAAGGGGGTCCGGCTCAGCCTCCAGCATGTCGTCCTCAGGTTCCAGCGGCCCATCCGTTACCTGTTCCACATCTTCCAGCAGATCGCTCTTTTTCATTGCGCTCCCAGACCCGGGGACAGTGCGCCACTGCTCCGGGCAGTTCTTTCAACGATGACAGTATGTTCCCCATTGAAAACAGAAACTGATCACTTCATGATATTGTCGCGGTACGTCATTCCTCGCTCAGCCAGCCGCATTTGCCAACCAGCTTGACGAAGCGGCAGCCGACGGACTCCTCGTGGGTGATCGTCCCGTCGGCATTGCGGGTGATGCGAACGAGCACCTGCTCGAACTGGCTGCCGACCGGAATGACGAGACGGCCACCGGGGGCCAACTGTTCCACCAGGGACTGGGGAACTTCCGGCGCGCCGGCGGTCACCATGATGGCATCGAAGGGGGCCTCCCCTTCCCAGCCACCGCTGCCGTCGTCTATCTTCAGGTTGATGGTGAGGTAACCGAGGCTGTCGAGAACCTTGCGGGCCCGGAGGGCAAGGGGGCGGATACGCTCC
This sequence comes from Geomobilimonas luticola, assembly GCF_018476905.1. Lineage (GTDB taxonomy): Bacteria > Desulfobacterota > Desulfuromonadia > Geobacterales > Geobacteraceae > Geomobilimonas > Geomobilimonas luticola. The sequence goes on along the minus strand of NZ_JAHCVK010000002.1, from coordinate 350,056 downwards.
ACGGTGTAGACCCGTCCTGCCGTCTCGGCAAGGATCGCCGCCTGATAGCCGGAGCCGGTACCGACCTCCAGCACCTTCTCCGTACCCTTCAGGTGCAGCAGTTCGGTCATCAAGGCTACCATGAAGGGCTGGGAGATAGTCTGCTTCTCGCCAATGGGAAGGGGAGAATCACTGTAGGCCTGGGCCGCCATCGCCTCTTCTACGAACAGATGACGTGGCACCTTGAGCATCGCTTCGATGACCCGCCGGTCGGTTATCCCTCGTCCGATGATCTGGCTCTCTACCATCCGTTTTCTGGCTATGTCGAAATTGATCAACGTGTCGTTCTCCCCCGCGGCGGGACTATATCAAATGGAGTGGAAAAAGTCCAGCCGGACGGTGAATGGTGAAAAGCTACCGGTGAAACACCGGCCCCGAACCGGCTTTGACGGGTTTCCTGTCAGGCCGAAACCGCGTCACCCAAGATCCCACGCCTCGATTGCGGCGAATGATGCGTAGTTGGTCTGGTCAAGGTGCAGCGGAGTGACGGATATGTGACGGCGGGAGATGGCAGCGTAATCGCTCCCCGGAATGTCGAGAAAATTGAGCTCAACGGTGCCGATCCAGTAGTAATTGCGCCCCCGCGGGTCGACCTTGTCGATGATCATCCCCTCGTAGCGCCGCTTCCCCTGGCTGGTCACGAGGGGAGGGTTCAGCTGGTCCGGGGGGAGATCGGGGACGTTGACGTTGAGGAAAGTATCAGCAGGCAAGCCGTGCCGGTGGATGTGGCGGGCAAGCCGGGCGGCGAAGGCGCCCGCGGCGGCATAATTGACGCCGTCTCCCTCGGTGGCGAGGGAGACGGCGAATGCGGGTATTCCCATGAGGGTCGCTTCCAGGGCGGCGGAAACCGTCCCCGAGTAGGTGATGTCCTCCCCCAGGTTTGCGCCCCGGTTGATGCCCGAAACGACGATGTCTGGCTTGAACGGGAGAAGAGAGTGAATGCCGAGGTTCACGCAGTCTGTGGGGGTGCCGTCGATGGCAAAACGGTCATTGCCGAGAGCGGTGGCCCGCAGGGGATGATGCAGCGTCAAGGCGTGACCGACCGCACTCCGCTCCCGATCCGGCGCGACCACCCCTACCCGCCCGACCTCTGCCAGTGCGTCCGCCAGGGCGACGATCCCCGGCGCATTGATGCCGTCGTCGTTCGTGACCAGAATGTCCATGGAAGCCTCGTTGCAGGTAAGCCGAAAACGCAGGCCGAAGAAAACACAGAGGAACACGCCATCCGCGTCCTCCGCGAGTCAGGCCTGCAAAAACAAAGGGCCTGCAAATCTCTCTGCAAACCCTTGTAAAATGGTCGGGGCGACTGGATTCGAACCAGCGACCACTAGACCCCCAGTCTAGTGCGCTACCAGGCTGCGCTACGCCCCGAAATATGTATCTGTTCAGAATTTACAGAATTTTTCTTAATTGCTCGAGTTCCGCTTTTATCTTCCTGAGCAGCTCCCGTGAACTGTCGTCGGCCGGACCAGCCAGATCCTTCCCCTGCACTGCCGTGACAGGGAGTGCCAGCCTCTTCCGCGCCCCTTCTATGGTCAGTTTCTCGACATACAGCAGCCGCTTGATATCCTGAATGAGCGCCAGGTTTTCCTGGCTGTAGAGGCGCTGTCCGCTCCGACTCTTGCGCGGCTGCAACATCCCGAACTCGGATTCCCAGAAACGGAGCACCGACGGCCTGAGGGAGGTAATGGCCGCCACTTCGCCAATCCGGTAATACAGTTTATCGGGGCTGACGGCTGGCATCCATCCCCCTCCGCCGAACGCTACTTGTCGTTGATGGAGGCCTTGAGGACCTGGCTTGGCTTGAAGGTGAGTATCCTGCGGGCAGCGATAATGATTTCGTCACCGGTCTGGGGGTTTCTGCCGCGACGGTCGGCCTTCTCCTTGACGACGAAGTTGCCGAACCCGGCGATTTTTATCTTGTCACCGCTTTCCAAGGTATCTTTGATAATGTCGAAAACGAGCTCCACCAGTTCGGCCGATTCCTTCTTGGAGAAACCCACTTTTTCGTAGATCTTTTCAACTATATCAGCTTTAGTCATAACTACCTCAATACATTGAATAATCACCGCCCTGGCTCAGCAGACAACGAGGTTGGTTTATACCATAGCGGGTGAAGATAATCAACTCATTTTTACCGCACCGTAATATTTAATTTGCCGACCAATGCGTCTATGACGCGCTGGTGCATGCGGGTCACCTCGTCATCGGTGAGAGTCCGCTCCGGCGATCGATAGCGGACGCGGATGGCAAGACTCTTCTGCCCGGCGGGGATATGCTCCCCCTTGTAGAGATCGAAGATGGCAACAGATTCGATCTCCTTGAGCCGCAGGCCCCGGACACAGTCCAGCACCCGTGCTGCCGGTATCCCGTCGTCCAGCAGCATGGCAATGTCACGGGCCACATCCGGGTACCGGGAGGGGGCATGGATCGACGCCTGCTGGCTGTCATGGGCAATCAGCCGGTTGAAATCAAGCTCCAGATAATAGACCGGCTGGGAAAGACCGAAGTTTTCCTGCACGTCCGGGTGGATCTCACCAAGAGAGCCGACAGCTCTTCCCGCTACCAGTACCGTGCAGCATTTTCCCGGATGATAGAACGGTTCCGGCGTTTCCGTCCCGTACTCCACCGACGGGATACGCAGGGGAGCAAGGAGGGCTTCCGCAATCCCCTTCACATCGAAGAAATCCACCGGTTCGTTCCCCTGGCACCATCCCTCGGGTTCCCGCCTGCCGGTCATGATGGCGGCAACATGGAGGGGTTCGGCGGGAAGCTCCTGGCCGGGACGGGGATGATAGACACGGCGCATCTCGAACAGGCGCAGGTTGAGTTCGCGGTGACTGATATTGGCGGCCGTGGTCTCCAGGAGACTCGGCAGCAAGATGGTACGCATGACCGACTGCTCTGCCACCAGGGGGTTGCGGAGTTTCACCGCGTCCCGTCGCGGGTCGTCCGGGGGGAAGAGCAGCCTGTCGTAGACATCGGGGGCTATGAAGCTGAAGTTGATTACCTCGTTGAACCCCTGTGCCACCAGGAGTGAACGCACCTCCTTCTCGAGACGCTGGGCACGGGGAGGTCGATCAGAGAAGACCCTCGCTGTGGGCATGGTAACCGGGATGTTCTCGAAACCGTAGAGCCTGGCGACCTCCTCGACGAGATCAATTTCCCGCTCCAGGTCGACCCGGAATGAAGGGACGGTAACCGCCATGACATCGGGCCCGCTCAGCACGACATCGAACTCCAAGTTACGGAAGATGGCGGCTACGTCATCCGTCGTAAGGGCAATGCCAAGCATCCGGTTTACCCGGTCGAGCCGGACCGCGATGGTCCGTTGGGGCACAGGCTCGGGATGGACATCGATGAGGCCACGGGCAATTGTCCCCCCGGCCAGCTCGGCAATGAGCGCCGCCGCCCGGTCCAGGGCGCGGGTTAGGATAGCGATATCCGCACCACGTTCGAACCGGTGGGACGACTCGGTATGGAGACCGAGCCGCTTGCTGGTCAGCCTGATGGCGGTGGGGTTGAAGTAGGCACTCTCCAGCAGGATATTAGTGGTAGTGTCCTTTATTTCGGAATTCTCCCCCCCCATTATGCCGGCGAGGGCGACCCCCCGCGAGGCGTCGCGGATGGTGAGGTCGCTGGAGGTGAGCGTCCGCTCCTGGCCGTCAAGGGTGGTGAATTTCTCCCCCTCCCCTGCCCGTCTCACAATGATCCTGCCTCCCGCAAGCAATTCGAAATCGAAGGCGTGAAGGGGGTGGCCATACTCGAGAAGCACGTAGTTGGTCACGTCCACCACGTTGTTGATGGAACGCATCCCCACGGCATTGAGTCGATTGGCGAGCCAGCGGGGCGAGGGCGCGATCCGGCATCCTTCGATGTAGCGTGCCGTGTACCGCGGGCAGAGCTGCGGGTCCTCGATGACCACGCTGGCCCTGTCGGCGATGGGAGCACCGTTGTCCACGAGGGTGAAGGCGGGGTGCCGGATCTTTTTGCCGAGCTTGGCGGCGATCTCCCGGGCTATGCCGATGACGCTCAGGCAGTCCGCCCGGTTGGGGGTCAGCCCGATCTCGAAGATGGTATCCTTGAGCCCGAGGGCGGTAAAGACGGGAATGCCGAGGGGAAGGTCGGGCGGGAGGATCATGATCCCTGCCGATTCGTCGGCCAGTCCCAGTTCCTTTTCAGAGCAGAGCATGCCGCAGGACTCTTCACCCCGAATCTTGGAGCGCTTGATCTTGAAGTCGCCGGGAAGGGTGGCCCCGATCTGGGCCAGGGCAACCTTGTCGCCGGCCTTGAAGTTCTGGGCGCCGCAGACGATGCCCAGGACCTCCCTGCCGTTGTTGACACGGCAGAGGGAAAGCTTGTCAGCATTGGGATGCTGGGCACGCTCTTCGACCACGGCGACCACCACGTCATCCATCCCCTCGCCGCAAGGGGTCACAGCTTCCACTTCGAGACCGAGCATCGTCAGAAGGTCCGCCAGCTGGGAGGGGGGGAGATCCAGGTCAACGAATTCCTTGAGCCAGTTATAGGTAACTATCATAGCTTCACGCTCTTATCTTGGTTTATTAAAGTAATGCTTTAGAACTGCCGCAAAAAGCGGAGGTCATTTTCGAACAGGAGCCGCATGTCGCTGATGCCGTACTTGAGCATGGCGATCCGCTCGATTCCCATGCCAAAGGCAAAGCCGGAGACAGACTCCGGGTCGTACTGCACATGCCGGAACACCTCCGGGTCGACCATGCCGGCCCCCAGTATCTCCAGCCAGCCGGTGTTCTTGCAGACACGGCACCCCTTCCCCTTGCAGATGACGCAGGCGATGTCCACCTCGGCCGACGGTTCAGTAAAAGGGAAGAAGCTTGGGCGGAGACGGACACCGATGCCTGAACCGAACAGCTGTTTAACGAAGATAGTGAGAATCCCCTTCAGGTCGCCGAAGGTTATCCCCTTGTCCACCATGAGCCCTTCTACCTGGTGGAACATGGGAGAGTGGGTGGCATCCGAATCGCAGCGGTAGACGGTACCGGGAGCGATGATCCGCACGGGAGGTGCGTGCTTGAGCATGGTCCGGATCTGAACCGGCGAGGTATGGGTCCGAAGAAGGACATTGTCGTCAACGAAGAAGGTATCCTGCATGTCCCGGGCAGGATGATCTTTGGGAAAGTTGAGGGCCTCGAAGTTGTAGTAATCGATCTCGATTTCCGGTCCTTCCGCCACCTGAAAACCGAGGCCGGCAAAGATATCGGCTATCTCTTCAGTAACGAGGGTGACCGGGTGCCGTGTTCCCATCGGGCGGCGACGACCGGGCATGGTCACGTCGAGGCGCTCCGACTGGAGACGCAGGGATTTGCTCCGACTGCGCACTGCCGCCTGCGTGGCGGCAAGTAGTTCTTCAAGCCGGTCCCGAACCGTGTTGACAACCTGGCCGATGAGGGGGCGCTCCTCCGGCGAGAGGGCGCCGATCCCTTTCATAACCGCGGTAAGCTCACCCTTCTTCCCCAGATACCTGACCCGCAGTTCCTGGACGGCATCTTCGCTGGCGGCCTGGGCCAGATCGGCGGTGGCCTGTTGAAGCAACGCTTCAAGTTTATCCTTCATGGGTAACAACCTTCTGATAAAAAAAAGAAATGAGATACTGCTATCCCATTTCCTTTTTTATCCATCGATGTTTTCTATTAGATATTGGCCTTGGCCAGTCCGGCTATCTCCGCGAAGCCGCGGGGGTCGGACACCGCCAGGTCAGCCAGCACCTTCCGGTCGATTTCGACCTTGGCCTGCTTAAGGCCGAAAATGAGCTTACTGTAGGACAGCCCGTTTATCCGGGAAGCCGCGTTGATCCGGGTGATCCAGAGAGCCCGGAAATCCCGCTTCTTGACGCGGCGATCGCGAAACGCGTAATTGAGTGCCCGGTCCACTGCTTCGGTGGCACTCCTGAAAAGTTTGCTCCGTGCGCCGCGGTACCCCTTGGCCAGCTTGAGTACCTTGTTTCTTCTCTGTCTCGCTTTAAAACCTCGTTTAACCCTTGGCATACTCTACTCCTTTGGTTGGTATTTGCCGGATCCGCAAGGGGAGACGTTTCCTCGCGGTTCACGGACTTAAAAGCGGCAACAGGCTATGGGCGCGAGGCAATAAAAACTCCCCCTTGCCAATAGCCCAGAGCCCCGTGCCTGATTGTTACATGTACGGAATCAGTCGGGCGATATTCTTGTGGTCCACCGCTTCGATGACCGCGCCCTTGCGCAGGTTGCGCTTCCGCTTGCGGGTCTTGCTGGTCAGAATATGGCTGGTGAAGGCGTGGCTCCGCTTGATCTTGCCGGTACCGGTTTTTTTGAAGCGCTTGGCAGCGCCCCTGTGGGTCTTGATCTTTGGCATGCTATTCTCCTTGCGGGTCGTTATCCTATTTGGTCACTTTCACTTTGGGGGCGACTATCATGAACATGCTCCGTCCTTCCATCTTCGCCCTGACTTCAATGATCGCAATATCCTCCAGTTCGGTTATGAACCGCTCCAGAGCCTTTTGCCCCAGTTCCATGTGGGTGATTTCCCGGCCACGGAACACCACGGTGATCTTGGCCTTGTTCCCCTCTTCCAGGAAACGGCGGACATGCTTGATCTTGAATGCGAGGTCGTGGTCGTCGGTCTTGGGGCGGAGTTTCACTTCCTTGACCTGGACATGTACCTGCTTCTTTTTGGCTTCCTGCAGTTTCTTGCTCTGCTGGTATTTGAACTTTCCAAAGTCCATGATCCGGCAGACCGGTGGCACGGCAGTCGGTGAAACCTCCACTAGGTCAAGCTGCTGGGTTTCAGCAAGGGCCAGCGCCTCCTGTAAGGTCAGGATGCCGAGCTGTTCGCTGTCTGCCCCGATGACCCGGACTTCCCTGGCACGTATGGCCTGATTGATGTTAACGGTCGGTTTAGCTATGGTGCCACCTCCTAGTGGAAACTCGCCACTTCGCGGGCAAGATATTCAGCAAATGCAGCCGGATCCATTGGCGACAGGTTGCTGCCGTCGCGGAACCTTGGAGTTACCGTGCCGCTTTCAACCTCTTTGTCGCCGATGACCAGCATGTAGGGGATTTTCTGCAGCTGCGCCTCGCGGATCTTGAACCCGAGCTTTTCGTTGCGAAAATCCTTTTGCACCCGTACCCCCGCGCCACGCAGGGTATCGAATACCTGCTGGGCATAGGTAGCCTGGTTGTCGGTCACCGTCAGGACAACCGCCTGTACCGGCGACAGCCAGACCGGGAAATTTCCGGCGAAATGCTCGATGAGTACGCCGATGAACCGTTCGATGGAACCGAGGATGACGCGGTGCACCATGACGGGACGCTTCTTTTCACCGTCAGCGTCGATGTAGGTGAGATCAAAACGCTCGGGGAGCGTAAAATCGCACTGGATTGTAGCACACTGCCATCTCCTGTCAAGGGAGTCGCGCAGCTTGATGTCTATCTTGGGGCCATAAAACGCGCCATCACCCTCGTTGATCTCATAGGGGCGGCCCGAATCCTTCAGCGCGCCGAGCAGGGCACCGGTGGCGCGCTCCCAGTCCTCGTCCGAGCCGATGGACTTCTCGGGACGGGTGGAGAGTTCCATCTCGAACTCGAAACCGAACACCCCCATGACATCCTGCACGAAGGAGATGACCCCCTTGATCTCGGCATCCAGCTGCTCCGGAGTGCAGAGGATGTGGGCGTCATCCTGGGTGAAGCAGCGCACCCGCAGAAGGCCGTGCAATACGCCGGCCCGCTCGTGGCGGTGAACCGTTCCCAGCTCGAAGAACCTCAGGGGAAGATCGCGGTAGCTGCGCAGGTGCGACTTGTAGATCATCATGTGGGAAAGGCAGTTCATCGGCTTGATGCCGAACGACTGCTCATCCACTTCGGTGAAGTACATGTTCTCGCGGTAGTTATCGTAATGACCGGAACGCTGCCACAACTCGGTCTTGAGGACCTGGGGGCCGACGACGATATCGTAGCCGCGCTTCAGGTGTTCCCGGCGTTCGAAGTCCTCGATGACGGTCCGGAGCATGGCACCCTTCGGATGCCAGATGGCAAAACCGGCTCCCACTTCATCGCTGAAGGAGAAGAGGTCAAGCTCACGACCGAGCTTGCGGTGGTCGCGCCGCTTCGCCTCTTCGATCCGGGCCAGGTATTCATCCAGCTGCTTCTTGTCGGGAAACGCCGTACCGTACACCCGCTGCAGCATTTTGCGCTTCTCGTCGCCGCGCCAGTAAGCCCCCGCAATGGAGGTCACCTTGAATGCCTTGCACCAGGAGGTGGATGGCAAGTGGGGGCCGCGGCACAGATCGGCAAAGTCACCCTGGCGATAGAGGGAAACATGATCGACACCGAGGTCTTCGATCAGTTCTACCTTGTAATCCTCCCCCATCTCCCGGAACAGCTTGACGGCATCGGCGCTCGACAACTCCTGCCGCTCTATCTTCAGGCCGGCTTTCGCCAGCTCTTCCATCTTCTTTTCGATCTTTTCCAGATCTTCCGGCGTAAAGGGATGGTCAACATCGAAATCGTAATAGAAGCCGGTCTCGATAGCCGGACCGATGGTGACCTTCGCCTCGGGAAAGAGGCTCTTCACCGCCTGGGCCATGAGATGGGAGGTGGAGTGACGGATGATCTCCAGGGCTTCCGGGCTCTTTTCGGTGATTATTTCCACCCGGGAGCCGTCGACCAGCTTTGCATCCAGATCGACGAGGGAACCGTCAATCCTGCCCGCGATGGCAGCCTTGGCCAGGCCGGCGCCGATAGCGGCGGCAAGGCCATGCACCGTCGATCCAGGGGGGAGAGTCCGGACGGAACCATCGGGAAGTGTTACGCTGATGTCAGCCATATCGGCCCCTTAACGGAAAGAGGCATCGAACATCGATGCCCCTGTCGAATCTACCTGCGGCATGGTTTTCTGGTAGGCGCGGGCGGTTTCGAACCGCCGACCCCTAGCGTGTCGAGCTAGTGCTCTACCCCTGAGCTACGCGCCTCCGTGAAAACTCTGTTTAAATACCAATTCACACCGGGAAAGTCAAGGTTTTTATTGGCCCTCGCATTTTTTCTTCCGGCCGTCCCGTTCTGCCAATACTGATTCGACCGATAATGCCACCTCGTCCGCGGTGATGTCGGCCATGCAGCGGACGTCATGGCGGCACGGTGGAATGGTGCCGTAACGGGAACAGGGCGAGCAGGTCGTCCGCGTGCTTACGACCCTGCCACCGCCGCCACGGGGAGCCCACTTGGCAATACTGCTCGGACCAAACAGTGCCACTGTCGGGATGTCGAGCCCCGCAGCGAGGTGGAGCACCCCCGAATCACCGCTCAGCAGAAGATCTGCCCGGGCGATGATTGCGGCGGTCTCCATGAGAGAGGTCCTGCCGGCAAGATTCACCCCTCCCCCCTTGACAATCTCCTCCCCGATGGCGACCTCCTCCCGGCCGCCAATAACCACCACCGTCGTCCCCCGTGCGGTCAGCCTGGCAGCAACGGAAACAAACCGCTCCGTTTCCCAGCGCTTCTCCTGCACGCTCGCCCCGGGAAACAGCGCCACAAAACGTTTTACCCCAACTTCCACCAGCAACGAAGACGCAGTAAGCGATGCCGCTTCCGGTATGCGGAGAAACGGCGTCCGCAGAGCAGCAGATGCGGTGATGCCGAGGGGCTGCAGCAGCTTCAGAAAGCTGTCCGCCTCATAATCGTCAAGGGAGTAGGTCACCGGATGGGTGAACAGACGCTTCCGTTCGTTGGTCCCAAACCCGATCTTCACGGGTGAACGAACCAGTCGGGCCACAATGACAGAGAGCCGATACCACTGCTCCGTATCGATGACCGCATCGTAGCGGTTGCGCAGGACTTTTGAGAGACCGGAACATGTGTCGTACCGGTACACCGTGCCAATACCCGCGGCGAGATCAAATACGGCAGCGTTTCTCTTCTCCGCCAGGATATCGATTGTGCACTCAGGGTACGCCTGCTTTATGGCGTCTATGGCCGGAATGAGCAGAACGGCGTCGCCGATGCCGCCGGGGCGGATCAAGAGAACAGTGGCCGGTTTTACGATTTGGCGGGGTTGCTGCGGTCTGGACATGACGCTGACAAGCGGCCCCAGATATGTATCCATGATTTTCAAGAAAATGGTCTGCATGTCAACAGTTCATACCCATTTCTGCAGCTCATGGTCATACCTGAACAACCCGTTTTTATTGAACCATTTTTTGAATTCCACCGGCGCGTACCACATAACCCTGTCAAAGGCTGCCAATATGTGGTGATACACGCGGGGACTGACAGCCATGGACATCATTTCCTGCACGTACCCCCCCCTGTTTTCCGATAGTTGTCCCTTTTCAATTCTGAAACCGCCCAGGTATGCCTCGACAATGTGCAGGTCAGTTTCCTTTGCAAACCGGGACCAAAGGTAGTAGTCACCCGCATATCTAAAGGCGGCAAGACGGTCGTAGTCGAGGAATTGATGCAGTGAAACATCCCAGAAGGTCGATTCCTGCTGGACAAAAATAAGTTTTGTACCGTAGAAACCGGTGGCAAAAAAATCCCGGCGGTATTTGAAAGGAAGCTTGACGTTGAGAAAGTAGGACTTGTCATTGTAGTGGACATTGTAACCTGTCAACCACCGTACCTGTTTCTGCTCAAACAGGTCCAGTACTATGTCAAAAGCATGAAGGTTATAAAAATCACCCGCATTGAGATACGCAACGATGTCGCCGGAAGCTCGTTTGAGGCCCTTGGACAGCGCGGCATACATGCCCGTATCCTGCTCGGAAAAGAGCTTTATTGCACCGTTGTTATCTGCATAGGAGGTAACGATGGCATTTGTCTTGTCAGTGGAGTTGCCATCACAGATGATATACTCCAGTTCCGCTCGACCGGAAAGAATGGCGGATTGACCGATCACAGACTCGATGGTCTCGCCGATGTGACGCTCCGCATTCAGGCAGGGGGTTATGATGGAAATCCGTTTCATCGAGAAAATCCGAAATCACTTAGTAGCCTGCCGTCAATCATCGTGGTGTCCCGTAACAACGCAGCGCTTCCGCGTAAACTTTTCCATAGAGACCAACTACGCGGGCAAGGCCAAATTCGCACTCCGCTTTCTGGCGCGCAGCATGTTTCATATTCTGCCGCAAATAGTCATCTTTGAGAATCAGGTCAATCTTCTCGGCGAGAGACCCGGGGTCTCCCGGTGTCGCAAGGAAACCGGTTACCCCATCGTCTATGAGGTCGGGCATCCCGCCAATTCGAAAACTGACACACGGGACAGCACAGGAAAGAGCCTCGACAAGCATATTGGAAAGATTCTCTTCCTGGGACGGGGAAACAAAGATATCAGTCGCACCGTACGCAAGGGAAAGGGATATCTCATCGTCAAGCATTCCCAGGTAATGCACCGGCACCCCGAAGTCCGGTGGAATTGGCGGTTCTCCACTACCAATCACAACAAGTTCAGCCTTACTTTTCAGAGACCTAAGGGCGTTGAACAAGTGATGAAAGCCCTTCCGTTCGTCACTTGAAGCGTCCATCGCACCCGCAAGGATAAGTTGAACATCATCCGGGAGGCAGAGGATTTCTCGACAGATGCGTTTGTCTCGAGGGGTAAAGCGCTCGAGATCAATGCCGTTTGGGATAACCTCGATGGGAAGGCCTTTAAAAAGTGGGCTTCGTCGAGCACACTCGGCAAGCCAGTTGCTCGGGGAGACAATGGTCAAGGGGAGGTCCTTCCAACTCCGCTCTTTGCGTCTGAAGTTCCAGCGTGAAAGGTCCCATTGCTTCTCCGAACAGAGAAGCGGACAATTACCGCACCCATCCTCATAACGCCGGCACCCCCCCGAATAATGACATCCGCCGGTGAACGGCCACATATCATGAAGTGTCCATACCATGGGCTTTTCAAGGCGAGAGAGTGTCTCGATCTTGAGAAAGCCATAGGAGACCCAGTGAAGATGGATGATATCCGGGTCGCTGCATCGAACGTAGTTCCCGACTGCATCCGGAAGAAAGGCCGTGGAGAAAAACCCCTTTCGTCTATTCTTATAGGGGATAAGGGGCAAAACGTCACCATGTGCCCGGAGCTTTCCTTGCAGGTAGGCCCATTTGGTCTCCGGTCCCTTGACGGTCCAATCATCGGAGCGTTTTTCCTGAACAAACAGACGGCTATCGACGCCGGCTTTCCTGAGCCCGTGATGGAGACGGTATGCAGCACGCGCTGCCCCGCCATGGGTGTCAAAGGTGCTGAGGAGGAGCGGCTTCACAGCTTGACTCCTTCCATTACAAGAGAATCCGGTTTCCGCACGACGCCACGGCACACATCCAGTTCGTAGCGAGCAAAATCCGGAATTCTGCTTTCCAGGGGCGAAACGACCCTGACATCATCGAAACCGCCACTCGTCATGAGCCTTCCGAGGGAGAATCTGTCGTACATCCAGCGATGGACTTCACCAGAGTTGCGAAACACCCCTTCCCTGAAGGCATTCCGGCCACTTTCTCCTGCAATGGCAAAGGCTGCCCATTTTGCGAGCTCACTACGAAGCTTGCACAGAAAATGACCAAGGATCCGCGTTGAAAGTTTGAAAGCCGGCTTTCGTACTTCCTGCTCAGCGTATACGGCAGAGTGCCCCATTCTCTCGACAACAAAGGGTGATTGACTCGCATGGGAGCTGCGCAAGTAGCGTTCCATCTGCCCGCCACTCTCCTGCCTGACACATTGATCATACAATTCCAGCATGATCCAGTCATAATCTGCCTCAGATTCCCTTGCTGAAGAGAGCTTCTCCAGATAAAGCCTGGCGATCTGCTCCAAATCAGGGACAAGTATCCTTACGATTCCACCAGGCTTGAGGACACGGAAACATTCTTTAATAAATGGCAAGGCATTTTCAAGCGGGAGGTGCTCCAGAAGATGGGAATGATAGACGACGTCAAACATTTCATCGGGAAACGGAATGCCATTCGTTATGTTGTGGCTGATGGCATGATCGCCCCCACCCAGATCAATATTTACCCAGTCCGGGTGAAATGTGGCGCCGCAACCTATATTCAGCATGTTCATGTCATGGCCTGTAGGCATAAATGTTGAGTTGGTTGTCAAAATTGTTGCAGGTATGACGGTGTATGAAAGGGTGTCCGGAAGTGATTCCGATATGCTCGATATAATATCTGAAACCGGCACCCCTCAGGATTTCAAGTATTCGACCAAGCTGCTGCGGCTCCCCATGGGCGGAATGGTATTCCAGAAACATACGCTCGACATGTGCCAACCCCTCCCTGCACTCCTCCAGCACATCCCCCTCGGCACCTTCTATGTCGAGTTTGAGAAAGTCAACGTGCTTCACAAGGTATTGGCTCAACGTTGTGGCTGTAACAGTACAGGGGCTACCGGAAATGCTGGCATCAATACGTCCCCCATCGGCACCTTCCTGAATGAATGGCACCCGCGCCTCCTCGCTCCATAATGCCTTGTTACTTAACGTTACCCCCTGCAAAGCAAAAGTAGCCATATTTTCACTCAAGACACTAAAAATGTTAACATCTGGCTCAAAGGCCAGGATGGTACTATCAGGGTAGAGTTTTTTAAAATAAATGACACTAAGCCCTATGTTGGCACCACAATCGATTATGTACGGATTTTGTGTGCTGCATTGGAAACGGTAAATCTCTGACTCGAATATCTCTCTTCGCATAAAAAGATATGACGGAGCATCCACATATTTCACCGACCTGCCAAGAAGAGATGTTTCTCCTGAAACGAAACGTGATACCCCTTTAAGCCGCTCTTCTTCGGCAGAATCACCCCGTACTCCGGACAACTTCATCCGGGTTTCCGTCACAAGGCTCTTGAGGGATGAATTCCAGATATGACTGAAAAGATCGATCATGGTCTCATCCTGTTACCGAACAATTTCCAAAACCAGTAACGGACGGTCCCCGAATGCCCCCTCCGCAAGTATGCCTCCAGACTGCCGGTCACGCGCGGGTCCTCACGGACAGGGAGGAGGGCCACCATCACCTCTTTTTCCACCAAGCTTACGTCATAAAATTTCGATGTACCACAATGCATACCGCTACCGTCATGGCCTATATTTTTCACCAGCGATACCCCAGGATAAAGAGTAAACTTGTTACTGAGAAAGGTGGATGCATGCCAGCGAACGGCCCATGAATCTATTCTACCATTTACTTGGTTCTCAAGCATTCGCGTGTAGGGATAGGCGCCATGCATATCAAAATTCGTTGAAAGCCGAGAATTTCGCAACTGTTCCAGAAGCTTTCGACCGTCAGGTTCAAAAAGAGCCCACGCCCTGCGCCAGGTACCCCATCCCCAGCAGCCGGTGTTACGCAGAAAAAAAGTATCCGGAAGTGGTATCCCCAGGGGGAAGGTATAACCATGAATCGCCGCCACCTGTTCCTCATGTTCATAGCATCTGAGAGCATCTCCCATAAATTGCAAAAAATAGGGAGATGTAACCAGATCGTCTTCAAGGACGACAATTGACTCATGGGCACCGAGGACCGCATCAATACCACTCGTCAAAGAACGGGCAAGCCCCAGATTTCGTTCCCTTTCCACAACTATTACATCCGCAAATCCAGTAACCTTCTTCACGTAATTGCGGACCGCCGCAACTCCCTCCGCGTCTGCATCACTTCGCGGACCGTCAGAATAAACATAGAGGATGCTTTCGCGAGCACCGTGATTCTTCTGAAGTGCCTCCATCGTAGACATTGTGTGGAGGAGGCGGTTATAGACAAAGAGAGCGATGGGAGGACGGTTCGTCATTGCTTTCCCCCATGCCATGGCATTTCGTGTGAAGATGCTTGATTGCCATTATTGCCTAAGCATCTGCCAAACAGGAAGCCGCTCTTAAATCCCAATTCCTGAAAGAGTCTAGCGGCCTCAGTTCTCACGAGCCCTTCCGCGACAAGGAGCCGGTAGGGAACTGACAATATCAACTTGAAAAAACAGATGAGCTCTCGTGCATATTTTGTTGACAGCAAGCGTCTCCGTTGCATATGGATGGCCGCCTCGCCAATTCTGTAACTTCTTATGAATCTGTATGAGAGAGTACAATTGTGACGTGGTGTCCAGTGGTAAACAAGGATGGCTGGATCGTACCAAAAATGCGGCTCTTCGTCATAGATTCTATAAAAAAATTCTGTATCTTCCCCCATACGCAATTTGCCGTCAACTATACCGTACTGGGAGGAAAAACCGTCAAACCTTTCCAACACCCTTCGTGGGAAAGCCATATTTGAACCTGAAAATCCATAACGGGCACGCGGTAGTTCAAGAAAACCGACACGTTCACCCCATGTCCTGATCTCAAAATCATCAATAAACCATGTAGGCGGGGGGGTTTCATACATGGGATGAATTTGTCCACCCACCGCAGCGGGTGTAGGCATAACGGTAGTAAAAACACTCAGGATGCGACTGCACCAATCGGGCGTCGCTTTTGCGTCATCGTCGATATAAGCAACATACTCTCCACGCGCTTCGCGCCAGCCTCGATTGCGAGCATGGCTGTGCCCTTGGTTCAATTCAGTGACGATCCTAAAAAAAGAGTACTGCTTTGCGTAGTGGTGAGCAATTTCCAGGGTGTTGTCGAGGGAGTGGTTATCCACAACTACCACCTCAAAGAGGCTTGGGTCCAGTGACTGCTCCACAAGGGACTGAAGACAAGCCCCCAAAAGTTCAGCACGGTTGTATGTGCAGACTACGATAGAAATCTTGGGTTTGTTCAATCTACGCTCCCGTCAAACACCTACTGATCATTAAGCAGCACCCATGACCGGTGTCACCATTACCCCCTTCTTCTGAAAAGCAAGCAATTCAAGAAGAACGCGACACGCCGTCGCCAGGATAATTTGACCTTGCAGCTGAGTGGAGATAAAAAAAACTTCTTGAGAGTCCACGGTCCAAGCTCCGTCAGTGCATCACAGACCTCGAACCATCGATCGCAAAGGACTTCAGAAAAGGTCGTTTCTGAGAAGACTTTTACTCTCTTATTCGTATCTATCAATTTGCTGAACCACTTTTCAGTATTCTCGAGAAATCCCCTGTCCACCTCAAAACGCCACTGGCTGATGGACTGATGGATCTTGAACTCTTCAGGAGAAGGTATGATCCCTAGTTTGTAAAGTTGCAGTAAACGTACCTTCCCGGCAAACACAAGCTGTTCTTCTTTATGGACCACCTGTTGATCATGCCGTCGATAGTGCAGCTGTACCTCTCCAATATTTGCAAGAGATGTGTATTCTGAGGCCCGTACCCACAATTCGAAATCCTGAGCACGCTTAAAGGAGGTGTCGTACAATGTCCCAAATTTTGCGAGCATCTCCCTACGCATCATGACAGAAGGATGAGCCAGTGCCGGTCCGAATAAATGCATGCAGTTGATAACGTCCGGGGCGGTTGGGTAGCGCCAAACATGCCCCGCCGGTTCTCCAATAATTTCAACCCAGGTACCGCATATTCCAATCTCCGCATGCGCCTCCATAAAGGCCACTTGGCGGGTCAGTCTTTCCGGTAGACTTACATCATCGCTGTCCATACGGGCCACATACTCACCCCGCGCAAGGCCAAAACCCTTATTGAGAGATTCTGACAACCCTAAATTTGCCCCGTTGCGAATCAGGCTGATCCGAGAATCACGATATGACTCGATTATTTCCACACTGTGGTCTGTCGAGCCATCATCAATGATGATAAATTCGAAATCGGCTAATGTCTGGGATAAAATGCTCTCTATCGCTTCAGCCACAAACCTCTCGCAATTATACACCGGCATAACTACAGTCACGCGTGGATCATGAGCCTGAGTCTGGCAATTATGCACAGTAACCCTTTTCACCATTTACGTCGTTTCAACATTGTGCCGTTCCAGCCACATAGAAAGGACTAGTAGTATCCAAGTTCGATAATCATCTCTCTCGATATAGTCTCGCATGCTCCCGTAAGGCATAATGGAATAGACCCTTTGATCTGGCTTGCCCAAGTACTTCTCTTTTAAAGCACGAACTGAATCATGCTTCAACCAGTAATTGACCGGCGCCCCGAATCCCTGTTTATTGCGGCTCCTGACCGCAGGTGGCCAGGTATCGGCATATCCCTGACGAAGAATACGTTTGTCTTGCTCGGTGTCGGTCTTCATACTCCAGGGAAGCGAAATGCAGAACGAAGCAAAATCGACATCCAGGAATGGTGCCCTGAGTTCCAGTCCATTTGCCATGGAGGCACGATCGATTTTAACCAATATGTCCCCAGGCATGTATCCTTCGATGTCGAGCTTCAAGGCGTCATCAATAGACCCAGAAACGCGGTCACCGTCCGGAAACGGAACGTTAACCGACGACTTTAGTCCCAGTACTACCAATTCGCTGTCGGTAAAATACTGCTTCTGAGTAGAATGGGCCTGGGCAATGGAACCGTAACGTTTGGCATACACCTCCCCCAGTCCCCGGTATATTAGTGATGGAGGTGCCTTAAGCCTCAGGAACCGTGATAGTGCCAGAGCCAGCCGCAATAGCTGACTGGATCCCCCCTTCTGCATGGCAAGAAGAGGACGATACCACAAATATCCGGCCAGTAGCTCGTCGGCGCCATCGCCAGTCAGTACTACTTTCACATGATCACTAGCAAGTTTGGAAATGAGGTACGTAGGGATATTGGAAGAGTCTGCAAAGGGCTCGTCGTAGACTTCCTGCATTGCGACCAAAAGTTCGCCTATGTCGGCCGTCTTATCAGCCAGCTCAAAATGTTCGGTCCCGTATTTTTCTGCAACCTGGCGGGCATAGGGAAGCTCACTGACGGAGTCCTCAAAACCAAATGAAAAGGTCTTTATTCGGGCCTGGTGGCGGCTAGCTACAGCCACAACCGTGCTTGAATCCAGCCCTCCGCTGAGAAACGCTCCGACCGGCACATCCGCTACCAACTGGCGGGCGACCGCCCGGTCAAACAATTCCCTGAAACGTTCGACAGCCTCCGCGGGGGCAATTTTCTCCACGGTTTTCGGCAGGGTCCAGTAACGTTCGACCGAAACTCGTTCATCACGCCAGCGCAGGGAGTGGGCCGGTGGGAGTGCGTGAATATTCCCATAGATAGTCTGGAGGGGATGAACATACAAGTATTGCAAGTAGTGGGCAAGCGCCTCACGGTTCAGAACCGGTTTGACAAGGCCCGACGCAAGTATCGCTTTAATTTCCGATGCGAAGATAAACTCGCCACCTTTTCCAAAGGCATAGTAGAAGGGTTTTTCTCCGAAACGGTCGCGGGCACAGAAAAGCTCCTGACGCGCTTCATCCCAGACGGCAAAGGCGAACATTCCCGGAACGTGTGCCATGCAGTTATGACGGTATTTTTCGTAAAGGGCGAGGATTACCTCCGTGTCAGAAGAAGTACAGAAAGGGTAATCAGTCAAGGTCGCTCTGATCTCCCTGTATCCGTATATTTCTCCGTTGAACGTGATCCCGACGGACGACACTTGTGAGAGCATCGGTTGCCGCCCGGTTTCCAAGTCCACTACGGAGAGTCTTCGGTGTCCCAGTGCACAAGCATCGAAGAAATGAATGCCAGATCCGTCAGGTCCGCGGTGGGAAAGGCTATCTGTCATCTTCTGGATGGCGTCACGATACCGGGATGCCTGCGGTGCTATTATGCCGGCTATGCCGCACATGGCAGGGATCCCAGGGAAGATGACAATTTATTGCTTGATTGCGGCAAAAGAGGTGTCCCCCCAGTGGGTCTTTTGAATATGGGTGCAACCTGCAGCGGAGAACCAGCCTGCAACCTCTTCTGGCGTATGGGTAGAGGCATAAAAGGGAGTGATAGCATCGAAGACATCGAGGATTCTCCATCGCTTGTCGGGTATGTTAAGGTTTACCAGCAGGTATTTCCCCACGTAGTCCACCACTCTACTGCCCAGAACCGGAACCATGGAGACGGCACGCAATATGTAATACAGGATGGTGGCGGCGAAATAGGAATAGAACAAGGTCATGCGGGTAGCGAAGCCGGTCCCCAATCCGGCAGCCACTCCATTGTGAATCATTCTGAACATTCGCACCGACGGATAATCGTAAAAACTTTTCTTTGAATAGACACAACAGCAGATCAAGCCACCGGATTTGACACTGTCGGTCAAAGCCTTGATCCCTTTGCCGGGGGAAGGTGTATGATGTAATACCCCTATGGTGTACCCAATATCGAATGCATCCCTGGCAAAGGGAGGGTTCATGACATCCCCCTGAATAATGAGCACCATTGCGTCATCCTTGAAGTTTTCCTGCGCCGATTCGACTGCAAGGCTCATGTCGATGCCAACTGCGATCCCTCCCCATGACCTGACGACATCCAGAAAGCGGCCCGGTCCGCAGCCAAACTCCACTACAATCTTGCCCTTTATTTCATCGCCACTTAGACCGGTAATGCCCCTGAACATCCTTGTAGTGTGGCCCTCCATCGGACTGCCGATGTTTTCCGATTCAAATTGGACCCTGGGCCATTTGCGCCACTCATATCCAAAGCTGTCGGAATAATGCTCCTTTCCTACAAACCTCGGGACGCCATTAATCACAGGATAAACCGCTCCGCCTTCTCTGGCCGTGAGCCTGCCTGTCCTCACCATGCCATTTGAAAAGAACTCATCGGCCGTCAATTCCAGTTCACTCCCCGTTTTTGGACAGCGCAACAAAGCGACGAAATCTGGATTCATCGGTTATGATCCTTTTGAATTGTCAAATTTTCAGCCAGCCATCGGGGATGATGTCGGCTGTATCGTGACGCTTGTCCTTCAGCCACTCTGCCGGGGACAAGACTATCTTTCCCTTGTTTGCATTCAGCCACGCCCCCCACCAGCTGAAGGAACTGTTAGATATAATATTGTGCTTGCATAGACTCATAAGCCGCAAGTCTTCGACCCCCTTGTCAGGCAAGTTGTGATCGATGACCGTCAATGGAAAAGGGATGTGGATATTTGCCCTCGTCCATACAGGGTCGTCCGAGAATACTATAAAATTCGGTTCGGCTACCCTCGCAACGATTTCCCCGACGCATCTTTGGTAATAATGAGGCTCGCAGAAGCCGTGCGTTTCCATGGTCAGTGGGTCGCTCACGAAATCGCCACGTCTGACATGGAGAGCGACTGAGTTCGTGCTTTGTATCATGGCTGCAAGTTCCTGGTTTTTTCCGGTCAGTGGATGCCTGACTGTGAACTCATTGCGGATGGTCTCCTCGATATCCTTGAAATAACGCTCCGACTGCCAGTATCCCGTCAGGTATATGTTGTCGGGCAAACCTAAAACAGTCGGGTCAAAATGGAAATGAGGCTCTCTGTATATGTTCCGGTAGAGCGTAGCAAGACCAGTTGCATGGCGGAAGCGCACCAACATAGTTTCCCGCCAGGTATTTCCTCTCCCGGTTATCTCCGCGACCTCGCGAGGTGAAGCGATTGCTGCGCTTATGCTAAAGTGGCAAAGCTCATAGGAGCGGTGCGTGAATCCGGACTGGCAGCTCTCCAAGAATGAGAGGTCAATCTTCAACTCAGTACTGTGCTGGTGCGCCAACCTACGCGCAGCAGCATACTGAAACATCTGGTTGCCCAAACCACCTTTCAGGCACACGACAATCATCTCTTCCGCATTCTCATTTCTTGGTTGCCAGGACCAGACAGCCATAGTGGAGCAACTCTGACGACCCCTTATCTCTTGCGCTGAAGCGGCCAAGCATGCTCAATACCAATCGTACGGCATAAGTTTCCAAACGTGTAGGACGTATATTTGCGTATCGTTCCGCAACATTCGGAATCCGACGTACTTCCTGGGCAAGATATTCGAAGTAATTACCATTCTCGACCAGTTCATCGACTCGAAAGCCGCATGCATTCAGGTGTTTCTCGAAAAAATACCGGTTAAAACCGGTGTAAAAATGATATGGCGCAAAGTGGGTAAGGCTGCAAAAGGGTGCGGTGACAATAAGTTGCCCATCTGGTTTCAACAGCCGACTGAATTCTCTGAAGGCAAGAATAGGGTCTGACAGGTGCTCTAGCACCTCGATGCACATGATCCCGTCGAAAGAGGCATTTGGCTCGGGAATCGCGGTGATGTCACTGACAATATCAAGATTCGATTGGTCCCATTTGCCCATTTGCAGGCCACGGACATCACCTGTGCCGTCGTATTGACCAAAATCCTGTGCTACGTAGTTCAGGTGCGTACAGAAACGCCTGAACTGC
This sequence comes from Geomobilimonas luticola, assembly GCF_018476905.1. Classification (GTDB taxonomy): domain Bacteria; phylum Desulfobacterota; class Desulfuromonadia; order Geobacterales; family Geobacteraceae; genus Geomobilimonas; species Geomobilimonas luticola. The sequence continues at coordinate 328,779 of NZ_JAHCVK010000002.1, read as the reverse complement.
TGCTCTCCCGCACCAGCATCCAAGATACGAGACCCCGCTGGTATCCGTTGCAGGGTCTTCTCCAGCCAAGCAACACGGGTCTTTTCGTTATGCGTGCCGACTGCTGTCAAGTCCTCACCTTTCTAAACCAGAAACAACCACACCCGTATTTTTGCGCATCAGCCATCTCTTTTGATGCATTCCTTAATAGCCCGCCATCCTTGGGATCATCAGTAACTAATGCAAACTCCATTAATTCCAAATTTGAAAAATATTCAGCGATCTGAGCGTAAGTATAAATTCTGTGGGCGTTGAACATAATTCTGGGGTTCCCCCCAACCGGCACAACAAATAGGAGGTTACCGTTAATAGCCAGCACCCGTTTCAACTCGACAATGGCCTTCATATCTCCATCCGGATCGAGCGGATCACCATAGCGGCCCAGGCCTACATGCTCGACTACATGCATACAGGAGAGGGAACTAATACTCCTGTCAGCGAAGGGAAGAGCCAACAAATCCGCAGCTTCGCACGTAAGACCGGGTAAATTGAGATCAGCAGGACGGTAATCGTAAAACATGACGGGGATAAATGCTGATACCTGTGAGCAGAAATTCACTGACGACGAAATGTCAATATGGCATTTCGGCTTTGTTTGTGCGAGTACGCGGGCAGCCCATGCCGGATGATAGACATAATGTCGGTCAAAACCTGTCTGAGTAGTCTTGTCATTAAAGCATGGATGCCTTTCCTCCCATGCTATACGAAACCGCCCTTCCACTCCGGTCATTTCTTTGAATTTTATAAATTCTTCAGAGAAAGTCTTATGTGCCCTGTAGGAATAGATGTATGAGCAGCATGTTTTGTACCACCTGTTTACGACCTCAGCTAAAGACATATTGCTCAACCTTCTTCAATTTGGCGCTCTTTAAATAAGGAAGTTATCTTAACTGCTATAATTTTTCTATACCAGTTAATGCCATCAGCGTGTTTAAATCTTGCAGCAGTTAACGTGCTATCGTCGTATTTCTTCTCCACCCAGTCCCCAATATTGTGCTTTTCAGGGTTGTAAAATATTCCTTGCCATCTTTTTAAGTAATTCTCCCAGTCCCTGTGCTGTTTTCCCGTGTTCGAACTCCTGGCTGCCAAGTTTGCATGTGAGTAATGCTCAATATAGGAATCAGGTGCATCGACACATGTGTATCCCTTCTCCCACATCTTGAGACAGAGATCGCCGTCTGCATGATAGAAGAGATACGTTTCCTCATCGCAATAACCGACTTCTTTCATGGCATTGTTCAGGTAAAGGCCATGATTCACAAACATCCTGTCACCCAGAGTACGTCCCACCCTGTACTTCTGCTGCTCCGGCCAGTTACGCCAGTAAAAGGCCAATGCTCCCACTCTATCGCCCGTGGCGAGATGTTCTTCAAACCGTGCAACACCCTTTACTATGGCCCCTGGAACCACGAGACAGTCGTCACTCAGCATGCAGATATATTTGCCTTGGGCACACTTGAACCCGAGGTTCATGAAGTACCCCCACGATCTCGTCTCAATCGGACTGCCACGCCACTCTCCACGATTGTGCTGAACGATGGAGATGATGTCCTTCTGCTTAGCAAGCCACATCAATGTGCCGTCGGTAGAACCGCCGTCCACCACGACAATCTCGTGGGAGAAGGGGCATTGCTCCAACTCCCAGCGGATGCTCTCAATCGTCAGCTTAAGGAATCGGAGGCGATTATATGACCCCAGCACAACGGAAAGTTGTTTCTTCATATCGGCCATTATGTAAACTATCGCCTCCGTGAAGACTGCAGCATTACATACTCGATAGCTTTCAGCAGGGTGTCGCCAAGTAGCTCAGCGCGCTCTCTACCACGCGCAATCAGCGTTTCAGTCGAAGGACGCCCCGGCCTGTTCAAAATCAGTTCGCACATCTTGGTAGCTAAGTCCTCTGCCGACCCCACTGTGAAAAACCTTACCGATTCTTCCATAATCTCACGATTTATCATGATGTCGGAAACGATTGCCGGAACCCCGAGGGCCACGGCATCATAGATCGAGCCACCACCCGGACCCCCCTCGAAGAGGGTGGGCTGGATGACTCCAATGGCCATTTTCATAATCTGTATCTGGTCAAGTTTGGGAATGTGACCAAGAAAATGAATGCGGTCGGCAACGCCCCATGCTTCGATCTTCGCTTGCAACTCGGCGAAATAGTGGGGAAAGCGGTGGTCCTCCATAAGCCCCGTGCACACGATATGCACCTCTGGTGCTTGTCTTAGCATGGCAAGAGCTTCGAAAGCAGTCCCGTGGGATTTATGAATCCAGAACTGGTTGGAGATAACAAAGTAGTTATCCGGAAGGTTATATTTGACATGCAGGCCATCTTCAGGAGCGTCAAACCAACTGTGAGCAGGTGTCGCTGCAAATGGCATGGCGAATACTCTACAACTATGATCGGGGCTGAAGGTTGCGATGTCATTCTTTACCGACTGGGAATTAACGATGACAGCCTTTGCCAACTTCAGAGTATTGCCGAATAAAAGATCTCTACCCCGGCAGGTATCTGCATCGAAAAATTGAGGATAATACTTGTGCTGAAAATCATAAATATAGCCGAGCCAAGGAAGGGGAAAAGAATCATCGAGACATCCTAATACAGGGAGAACCACGTCCGCGTCGATCTTCTGCAAGCATCTAATCAGTCCTCCATTCGTGTCATTATGGAAAACGATAGTAATATGACCATCGATGTGTGTGAAGGAGTCGAGCATGTTCGGATCATAGAGCGGTCGCTCTTTATGACTTATCAATTTTAACTTGGCAAGGTTCGAGACAAGTCGTGCCCCCAGTTCCAACACATCTTCCCTGCATTCCAATCTGTTTTCCACAGGGAGAAGCAGATATAGTTTTAGTGGCTCGCTGTTTGCCTTTAGAGCAAGGGCATGCCCAATGACTCTCAGCAGTTCTATGCCACCGCCCCATCCGAAATATCTGCCCAGCAATGCAATGGTGAGTCCCGATTTCATCTGATCTTTCTTGCCGGACATCCAGCATAGACTCCGGGTTCCTTAATATCCATCACTACTGTGGCCCCGGCACCAATGGTAACATTTGAACAAACGGATATATAATCCTTAATAGTTGTTCCTACTCCGACAAAGACTAGGTCTCCAATTGTGCATCGTCCAGATATTGTTGCACTTGGACCGATATGGCAATGTGCGCCAACTTTCACTTCATGCTCTATTATTGCCCCATTATTAACAATCGTATTGATACCGATTACCGCTTCAGGGCCAATGTGCGCGAAATTACCAACAAATACACCTTTAGCAATTGTTGCCATGTGCCCGATATGTGCTGTTTTTGAAATCACACTAACTAGTAACTCAACGTCCATCTGTTCCAATTTATTGGCACGCTTGACATTATCGCCAATAGCCAGGAAGTATTGTATCTCTGAGCCATTCCAGACATTAAGCACAGGAAAGCCATACAGATGTTCATTTTCACGTGCATGGTCGTCTATGAAACAAAGTGAGATATCGGGTTCATTGGCAATCAGAATATCAGCAACACTTCTGCCATGCCCCCCACAACCATAAACTAGTAGATGACTATTTATTGTCATGAAGCTAACCCTTGGTGACAAACGTTTTTATCATTGAATTTATTTCCTGGATCTGTCCAATCCGTAATTCGGGCCAACTCGGCAGATTGATACCACGCCAACCGATGCTTTCTGCAACTGGGTGTCGCTGAAACTTCTGGGCATACATAGGCATAGTGTGCACCGGATAGAAGACCGGACGTGTCTCTACCCCCTCCCGCTCCAGCGCTTCCCGAAGAGGGTCCCGCATAAGCGGATCATCCACCATGATCGAGCACATCCAGTATGAATGGTGAACATTGCCGACTTCCCGATGAAATGTGACCGGTACGCCTGCCAACCCCTCTGCATACCACTGTGCAACCTGCCGTTTTTTTGCCAGCAAGTCATCGGCCCGTTCAAGCTGTGCCAGTCCTATTGCAGCACTTATGTTGTTCATGCGGTAATTATAACCGATAACATCATGCCAGTATTGGCGGTGCTTGGCCAGACCCTGCCCCTTGAAGTGGACCACCCGATCATAGAGGGTCTCGTCATTGGTCACCACCATTCCACCCTCGCCGGTGGTGATGGTTTTGTTGCCGTAAAAGCTGTACGTGGCTATATCGCCAAAACTCCCCACGTGCCTCCCCTTGTAAAAAGAACCGAAAGCCTCGGCGCAGTCTTCGATCATGAACAAGCCATGTTCTTTGGCTATGCTGACAAGCGGATCCATATCGCATGGGTGGCCATAAAGATGGACAACCATAATGGCGCGTGTGTTTGGGCTGATCTTGCGACTAACGTCATCAGGGTCCATCTGCCAGGTGCTTTCAAGCGAATCGACAAAAACAGGCGTTGCGCCGGTGTAGGCGATAGCGTTAACTGAAGAGATGTAGGTAAGCGTTGGAACGATTACCTCATCGCCAGGACCAATTCCAAGAGCCACGAGCGCCAAATGCAAGGCAACCGTGCCGTTACAGACAGAAGAGGCATAGCGAGTACCGGTGTAGGTGGCAAATTCATCTTCGAACTCGGTAATGAAGCGCCCTTTGGACGAAATCCAAGTGGAATCGAGACATTCGTTAACATAGTTCTTTTCGTTTCCAGTGAGAGATGGTTGGTAAATCGGAATCTTATACATTATAAGTCCTTCCTGATAACGTAGGCAGGTATGAGATTATGCATGTAAAAAAATTTCTAGAATATATTCTGCATCACAGCTTCATATATTATCAATTTTACCAAAATAATCTCGAATTCTACCTTATTTCACAAACTCACTATGTTTATATGTCATACACCATTCATTATAACAGTCAAAGCTCGTGTCATATTTTGAGAAAATCGTTTTCGGGAAAACTGTTCAAGAGCATAATCCTGACACTGTAATGTTTGCTTTTTTAATTCGGACTCTTCCATTCGATATGCTTGCCAAACGGCATGTTCTATCTCTTCGACTGAGCATTCTTCCAAATAAGCACCGGCCGCGAACGGTAGCGTAACCCCGTTGTCTCTGCTGATAATCGGGTAAAGTCCTACTTGAAGACACGTGACGACAGCAGAGGAACTCGCCTCACTACAACTTGGAGCTACGAAGCAAAAGACATTTTTTACTATCTTGTTAAATTCATGGGAATTCGGGTATACGAAACCGTGATATTTTATGTTAGGCAATTCTGTAAGTTCTTTACCGTAAATTTTCATAAAGTCGGTCTCAACATCGTAATTGCCTACAACATGTAACTTCAACTCACTATTCTTTGCAAATACTTCTAACACTAGATCCAGTCCTTTATGGACAGCTCCTCCCCCATAAAAAAACAAGAACTCCCTCGTTTTGGGAAGCTCATTCGTCCGCTTGGTAGTTGGCAATCTTGAGGCTGAAACAGAAACGAGATTGATTTTGTCCCTATAGCATGGCGGATAGGTTTGCAGCGTATGTTCATTACCTATAAGAGTGCAAGCATCAGCAACTTCAAGCGAGCGTAATGAATCCTCTGGCAATGGAACTATCCTCTTGGGTGAATATGGCATCCCAGTTCTTTTCACCAAGTTTGCAACTCTTCTCAGTTCCGCATCGTTTTGATATAGTGGATAACTACCTGTGAGATGCAATATCTTTTTAGTGCCTGTTGGCAACTTCCGAGCTAATCTTTGCAGATTAACGTGGATATCGAACACTGCACTGTACTGTTCTGACGGAACAAAATCATGGTTTGTCCAGTTGACAGCATCGACATCATAGCCCAGCCTATTGAATATCCTAATTATTTCTCTACTCTCCCAGTTTCTGCTATGCCCATCGAATTGGCTGTCCTCCTCATCCAATAACAGTACATATTCCAGATAACTGACCAACACCCTTCCAATCGGTGGCTGTTTAAAAGCAAAGCTGGAAATAACCTTTGGACCATCATGAGGTAGAGGATTATGTAGTCTTAGAAATCCCCTGATTTTTTTGAGTAAAAGCTTCATAACGTCATCTATTTTCCCATTGAGAATCGCTAAGGAAAACCATACCGGACTGCCTCTCATCAAAATATCTATTTTCGTTATGGTTTGTCACTTCAAAAGTAATACAATTTGGCTTATCGTCAAAGGCTTGCCACAACGACCTACTAAAAATTGTACATCCAATAATATAGGTACCTGGTCGTAAAATATTAGAATTAATGTTCAAGTAGAATTTGTTTATTCCTTTCTTGAACTTCAAGTTCTTCAACTTTTCAATTGTTGGTTCCTCTCCAATCTCAACGCTATGCAGTGTTGTAATTATCTCTCCAATACTATTGCTTATCCCGATACCTACGACAGCTTCCAGTTCATTGTTAGATTCGATAATAACTTCTACGGTGAACGGTGCCTGGAATGGTAATGTATCAGCATAATTTGTATATCCAGCAGATATTACTCCTATGGACAAAATACGTGCTACAAAATCTGTGTTTTGCTGTCCAAAAGTTACAATCCCTTTATTTGATGCATGATGTAAAGTGTAAGCACTAATTACTTCCTCGATACTCCCCGTTTTGTGTATATTACCTTCAATTAAATATAACCCTTTATTACAAAGAGCTCTTATTGTTCCCATATTATGACTCACAAACAATACTGTTCGTCCTTCATTTCCCACCTGTTGCATCTTGCCAAGGCATTTTTTCTGAAACTGGAGATCACCCACTGCCAGCACTTCATCAACGATGAGTATTTCAGGCTCTAAGTGTGCGGCCACGGAAAAGGCAAGACGTACATACATCCCAGAAGAATAACGTTTAACAGGGGTATCAAGGAACCGCTCAACCTCCGCAAAGGCTACAATCTCGTCAAATTTCGTTTTTATCTCGGCCCGGCTCATCCCAAGTATGGCGCCATTAAGAAAGATGTTCTCCCGGCCTGTCAATTCGGGATGAAAACCTGTGCCAACTTCCAGCAGGCTAGCGACCCTTCCTCTCAAGCTGATACGCCCTGAAGTCGGCTCAGTAATCCTGCTCAATATCTTTAAAAGGGTGGATTTACCGGCACCGTTTTTCCCTATAATCCCTATGCGGTCACCTTGCCATGCCTGGAATGAAATATCCTTGAGCGCCCAAAACTCTTCAGAGGATCCATAATGTTGTAGTGAAGTGCGATTGAAAAGGCTTTTCGCCTTTCCGAAAAAAGAGCATATCTCATCGCGAAGGGTTAGAAAGCTTTCGTCCTTCCTTCGCCCGATGACATACTGCTTCGAGATATTTTCTACCGATATAACCGATTGCATACACACCTACATGACGTCGACAATGCTTTTTTCAACATGCCTGAAAAACAGAAATCCTGAAACGCACGTACCGAAAATAATCAGTGTAGAAATTGAAAATTGCAGCCAGTTTACACTTACTCCCCCCCCCAGAATGGCCCATCTGAAACCATCAATAACGGAAGCCATGGGATTCAAGGAATACAAAACCCGCCACTTGTCAGGAATGAGCGAACTGGAAAAACCAACAGGTGAAACATAGAGCCCGACCTGGATGAGGAACGGGACAATATATCGTACATCTCTATATCTGATGTTTAGAGCAGCAAACCATAAACCAGTTCCCAAAGCTGCAGCGCATGTTAAGATAATAAAAATTGGGAGGGCGATAAGATGAAAATCTGGGGTATAACCATACCATGCCATCAGGAAAGCAAGAATAAAGGCTGAAATGATGAAATCCACGAAATTCACAATTATTGAACTAACCGGGATAATGATACGAGGAAAGTACACCTTCGATAAAAGGTTCGCATTACTAACAAGACTCATTCCGGCTTCAGAAAAACTGTTGGCAAAGAGTTGCCAGGGAAGCAGAGCAGCAAGAATCATGAGTGGATAGGGGATATTTTTGTCGGAAGGAAGTCCGGCGAGGCGTTGAAAGACCACCGTAAATATGATGATCGTAGTCAATGGGCGTATCAAGCCCCAGGCTACGCCCAGTAGAGTCTGTTTGTACCGTACCAGGATATCACGCCAGGAAAGAATGAAAAAAAGTTCCCTGAATCGCCAGATATCACGCCAGTAGTGCAGGTCAGTGCGTCGCCCTGGCTCTATTATGAATACAGGCTGCTCGTACTTCATCAGCAATCACCACGCCGTGCTATAGGTTGCAGGGGTCGCAAAAAACTCATGAATGGAAAACGGTGCATACACCTATGAGCAACAGACGCTATGAGCGCCCATATCGGGCCGAAGTTTTTTCGAATGACCATGAGCGACTCTGAAAAAGCAGCTTCATCGCTTACCCCGCCGGGGAGAGCATAACATTTTAAATCTTCGCAGTAGCTAAAATGTGCTCCACTCTTGAATAAGCGCTGATTAAAATCAAAATCGGCAAATACCTTGTATTTCAGGTTGAAAGGAGCTCCCGGATGCAATGATTTTTTAACAAGAAGCGCCTGATGGTGCAAGGTATTATAGAGTTTCAAATGAAAGTCCACCCTGGGTTTGAAAACAACATTCTGCCCCATGTAAACCGCACCGTACAGTACTTCGCTGGATCCATATTTTGTCATATCCTCAGGGAGAGCAACAACCCTGTCCCCCGATCCGATATAAAGCACGTAACTTTCATCCGAGGCAAGACGCCATCCCTTGTTCATGGCATCGTAAATCCCTTGATCCCGTTCGCTCACCCAACGCGTGATCATATCTTTATTGCGTTGTATAATGTTCAGGGTTCCATCCGTAGATTCTCCATCGACAATTATGTACTCAAGCGGCTTGTAACGGATTGCTCTGATACTTGCAATAGTTTCATCCAGGGTTTCAACGCCATTATACACAACCGTGATAATAGTGATAAGAGGATTATTCATGCTCCTCCCTCAAGCATTATCTTGAATATCATACCCGCCCTCTTCCACTGCCCGAGCAAGAGACGAGAAAAGACCGTGCCCAAAAGCACAAGATAGACGGTGGGAAGAGCCTCCGGGTAAAACCGTCTCGTGAACAGAATACGGTTTCGTGCATTGTAGTAGTCACAGACCTCACTCTTCTGTGCCGGGTTGCTGCTAGTGCCTATGCTTGCGCCTACCTTATGATAGACAATGCTTTCGGGTGCATAGACAATCTTGTATCGACCTTTCCCGCGAAGTACCCAGTCAATTTCTTCAAAATACAGGAAGTAGTCTTCGCACATAAGCCCCACATCATCAAGGAAACGTCGGGAAACCATGAGAGAGGCGCCAACGGGATAGTCCGTCAAATGTTCGACTTTCTCCCTATTTACCTTATTCCCCCATCTTCGCCATCGTCCCAAGTGCCAGGCAAGTGCGAACCACTTGCAATACAGTGCACCCCCAAGAGCCTGAACTTTCTGCGGGGCATGATAGTGTAGGAGAGTAGCCCCGCACATGCCTGCACCGGGAGAGGCTTTGAGGCGGTCTACCATTCTCGAAAGCGCATCCGGCCTCACCACGGTATCGTTGTTCAGAAGCCAGGCATAATCCATATCGTCACGCGCAAGAGCATAGCGAAAGCCAACATTGTTCCCCCCCGCAAAACCAAGATTCTTGCCACACCTTATCAGGACGAGTTGAGCGTCATTTCCCCTGTCACCACCCAGTTCCGCAGTTTCTTGGGTATAGAGAGCGAAGTTTAGAGGTTTTTTGACCGGTGGAAACTGGAACTGATTAAAGTTACTTGAAGCAGAGCCTGTAAAATCAAGCCGCCCTTCTGCCCATGCTTCAATCTGCTGCAAAGAATTGTCAGTAGAACCGTTATCACACACAATCACACGGTACTTGCTATAGTCAGATCTAAAAACAGATTCAAGACACTCCACGGTGTCCTGCCAACCATTATAGTTAACGACTATTATATAAATATTCATCTGTAGATGCTCAGTGCAACCATGACTACCCATAACACGCCGGTAACTAACAGCGGAAAGTCCTTGAGAAGAGAATCGGTGGGATCGCCTCCCTGACCCGATTTAACACGCAGAATATACCGAAGGAGCCCGAACGTACAGAGCGGAACCGTGAAAATGAAGCTCTGTCTTGTAAGTGAATACATGGTGTATGTTACCAGAACGGCAGCTCCGCTCAGGGACATGGCCATATCCAGAAATCCTTCCGGGTAGTGCTCAAGAGTTTTGCGGTGAAGGCCAGCCTTGGTCCCCAACTCACCCTTTTCGCAAAGCCTTTTCCCGATACTGAGGAAAATCGAGAGGAGAAAAACACACAGGAAGAGCCATTCGGATATGACAACCTTGAACGCAACTCCACCGGCCTGGAGACGCAGAATGAATCCTGCCGCTACGCAAAAAATGTCAATTATGGGAAGTTCTTTGAGTTTGACGGAATATGCCGCGAATATGGCAAGATAGGCGACTATAAACACCGCAAAATAGGCCGATACGCAAAAACCTGCGAAAATGGCTGCTACGGTCATGGTAAAGGCGAGCATGCCCGCTGCCTTGATTGAAATCTGACCGGCAGCGACTGGTCTTGCCTTTTTCAGCGGGTGATTGCGGTCCCGTGGAGCATCCAGTAAATCATTCAAAATATAGGTGGCACTCGAAGCAAGACAGAATGCGATAAATGGGACTGTCCCCTCGCGGATAATACCGGCCTTCATGATCATCCCCCCCAGAAAAGGGGGGAAGAGAAGCATTAGGTTTTTGAGCCACTGATGCGGTCGAATTATTTTCAGATAGGCAATCATCGGTCCTGTTTCCCCAGCTTTTCCGCAAGACGCCGTGCTGCGGCCTTGAAATGTGCGCCATCAGGAGCGGTTTTATAGCTGAGGGAGAAATTGTCAAACGCTTGCTTTTCATCCCCCATTTTCAGGTAGAGCTGTCCGTTATTGTAGAGCAAGAGAGGGTCCTTGGTTCTTGAATAAAGGATATCCGTAATTTCTATCAGTTCAGTGATCAACTCCTGCTTTCGTGCTTCAGTGGTTGCATCGAGCAAAAGATAGTCGTAGTTTCTCAGCATTGAAAGAAGTTCCGTACTTCCCTTCACCTTGTCTACCCCAAGGTTGGCACGTATAATTGCGCGGGTCTCCTCAAGGCTTTTCCCGTGTATCATGACGAGAAGCTCATTCATTTCTATGATTTTGCGTATTTCGTCACTCGTAGTTTGCTTTTTTGCTCGTTTAAGCTGCTCGGCCCCTTCCGCTAACCGCCCTTCCTGAAGCAGTGCTACGGCAAATTCATTCCTTATCATCGCGAAGTCCGGAGACTTGTTCACGGTATCACGGTAAAGTTCAAGATTGCTCTGCCAAAGAAGGCTCCGCTGAAAGACAAATAGGGCCGATAGGATACAGCATGAAAGAGTGACGGCGATGGGCCAGAAGCGTTTACCGGCGTTTTCCGTGACATCATGCAAATACCCCGTCATGCTTAACGTAAAAAAAGCAGAGGGTATATAGAGATAACGCTCTGCCGCAACAGTCCATGAAACATGGTAGACGGCGACCGCTACCGCAGGGAGTATGAACATAAGAGATGTGACGAGCAGAATGAAAGAGGGGGCTCTTCGTGGTACGCAGAACAGTAGCAGCACTACTGAGACACCAACTATCGCATAAAGACTTGAAACCGAGGTTATTGCAAAATTGAGCGGGAAGGGGAATAGGATTTTCTTTGCATAAAAACCGAAAATACTCAGAGAGAACAGAATCGTATCGAGCGGGGTTCGACTGTTTCCCTTGAGGATTGCGGCAATACTGTCAGCATGGGTACCGGTACGAAAGAAAATATAAATTAACGGGAGGAAAATGAGTGCGGCACAGGCAGATGAAACAAGTATCATCTCCGACTTTTTTTCGGTTTCATTTTTGCGGATCAGCCATAGAGAGACAATCAATGGAACCGGAAGGAAAAGAAAGGCAGTCTCCTTTGCCAGCGTTGCCAGGATAATAAGGGGAAGCGACACGATGATGTAACGCCCTTGGCCAGTCTCTACTGCATGGAACAGGAAGAAAGTTGCCATGAGCAGGAAGGTTGCCGAAAGTGGATCCGTACGGCCGGCAATCCAACACACTGCTTCGCTGTTGACGGGGTGTACGGCAAAAAGGAGCCCACCCAAGAAGGGGAAGAGTGACTTGCCCATAAATCTGGTTGCAATGAGGAAAACTAGGCTGACGTTCGCACCGTGGATCAGGATGTTCTCAAGGTGCATGATGACCTTGTCCTGATCCCAGAAGCGATAATCCAGGTAATAGGAAAGATCCACGAGAGGCCGGTAATAATAGCCCCTTCCCGGTCTGAAAATGTCTGCAAGACTCAGTGTGCCATTAATACCGAACGTCTTGAGTATATGAACATCGTCTATGGAATTAATTGCCCCGAAGAGGGCGGGATAATACACACCCAGGACAACCAACAGCAGAAGAAGCATCTGCCATCCATTATTGAGCTGAATGCTTTTCCTTGGAAACGATGTCAAGGAAGAATGCCTCCATATCCTTGCGCTTGGGTTCTATACGCTCTACAACGGCATCCGAAGTGACAAGTTCAGCCATGAATTCTTTCAAACGATCTTTCGCGACCAGCAGTTCCTCGACATGACCGTGTCGGCTCACTTGAATCTGGTATCCTTCAACGCCACTTTGCAAGATATTTTCCACAGTGTCAACCGCCATCAGCCTCCCCTTGGCGATGATTCCCACCCTGTCGCAGACAACTTCGATATCGGCCGTTATATGGGTGCTGAAGAAAATGGTTTTCCCCTGCTTCTTCAGGTTTTTAATAATCTCTTTTACAAGAGCCCTCCCCAGGGGGTCAAGTCCGCTCATCGGCTCGTCGAGAACGTAGAGGTCAGGGTCGTGCAGCATCGCCTGTGCTAGACCGAGACGTTGTACCATCCCCTTGCTGTACCCCTTGATCGGGCGATCTGCTGCATGGGTAAGCTCCAGCAACTCCAGAACATGCTCAGACTGCTCGGTGATCATGCTGTTGTTCAGGGAAAAAGTTTTCCCGACAAAATGGAGATACTCCCGGCCAGTAAGAAACTCATAAAATGATGGATTTTCCGGCAGGTAGCCGACACGGAGACGGGACGACGATTCTGTTGCGGGCCGGCCAAAGATGGATGCGTGCCCGGCCGTTGGTTTGATCTGGCCCATGACGGTCTTGATCGTCGTACTTTTTCCGGCCCCGTTCGGGCCAAGGAAACCGAACACCTCTCCCGTCCTGACCTCGAGCGACAGATCCTGCAGCGCATCGACCCGTTTAAGCCGTTTCCCCAGATATCTCTTCGAAAGCGTTACTATCTCAAGTGCATGCATGAACAAACTCCTACTCAGTGGACCAGCGGATAGGTGCAGTGCCAAAAGCGAACTTGCTTGTACTTCTGACGGTGCCTTTTTCATCAAGATAAAATGTACCACCGTAGGGATCTTCAGGAATTCTGTCAATGAATCCGGCCGCTACAATGTCCTCTATTCTGGAAGGGGGTGTTCCGCGTGACCTGACGTATGCATTGACACCCTTCTGTATCGAAATCACCGCTATGAGTGCCTTCTTCCTGAATTCATAGAGGTTGATGAGTTTTCTGTCCATGGTACGTTGCTGCATAAACTCGATGAACTGCAAGGCAATCTCGTTCTGACCCGACTCGTACAGATACCGGGAGGCAAGACTGGTCATGAGTTGATCCTTGGAGAGTTCTGCAGCCTTTTTCATATAAGCCGCAGCAGTTCCGTAATCTTTAAGGAAATACGCAGCATTGAATCCGGCGAAGTACGGAAGCTGGTAATCCCACGTGCGATGCTTCATCCCGTAATCCAGCATTTCGTTGACATCCTGGATTTTGTTCAGTTCCCAGGTGAAAGCTGCCTGGGTGAAATAATAGACATCGGCATTCCACGGATCAAGCTTTGAAGCCGTTTGTAATGTCTTGAACATATTCTGGTATTCCGGCTTTACCACAATCATGTTCTTGGCTTTCTCCACGATGGTTCCGAAGTAGAAGAGCACCTTTACGACTGCATACTGGGCGACTAGATAACGATGGTCCCCCGCCACTGTTTTCAAGGCGTGCGCCTCGGGGAAATAACCCAGTTTGACGGCGACAGGACGTTCCTTCATAAATGCCGTGAGGGGAATCATCAGCGAGATGTACGAGCAGAGAAGAAGTAGGAAAAGCCCCTTCTTGATCATACCAGCTCTCTCCGGTTAAAACTCCACACCGACAGACAGAGCATTATCCCTGTATAACAGATGAAATACAGAATGGCATAGAAAATAGGAGCCGGCGTGAGGGGAAGTGCATAGATAGCCTGCACTTTCATATTGAATACCGCGAAATTAGGGATCACGTAATACACGCACTTGATGATCATCCGGGACAAGAATGGGATTGTAGTTCCGTACTCTCCAGCGACATAATCGAAAACTTCCTGACTCGCATTGCCGGCAAAGTAAACGGAAATCGATGCAAAGAACGGAAGAAAGAAAGACGTGCTCATTGTTGAGAAGAGAAGAGCGATAGAAAGAAGCATGACGTATTTGAGAGCATCTGCCGAGACAGCCACAAAGAGATTCAACCAATTGACCGGAATGTCAGCAGGATAACGCAGGGTAATCAAGGTAATGACAAGACATGAAACAAAGCCCATGATAATTGCGCTCGCGACAATCAAAACGGCGATTGCGGAAAACTTGCCGAGGACAAACTCCGCACGTGAAACGGGAAGTCCAAGAATTGACGCAGTATAACGCTTCTCCACGTCGCGCCAGACAGATGACGCCCCTGAAAGAATCGTAAAGATGAGCAGAATGAACGATATTGCCGAAAGACAGAGGGTAATGGAGAGTTCCTGCACCTGCCGCATGGAAAACATGCTGAAAACAGGTATCAGCAGAAATACCGTTGCCACAACCAGCGAGAAAATATGCACAAGGCGGTCACGGATTAAAGCTTTCACGGTAAGAGAGTAAAAACAATGAAAATTTCCCATGATTCTCCCCATGATTCAAATAAAAACGGGATGCATCGACTGCATCCCGTTTTTACACCTATTCAGGCGACAGTTACTTGATTGCAGACCAACCGGTCGAGAAGTTGGGAGCAGCAGCGGTCGGAATCGTCGTGGTGGGTGCGGTATCACCCGGAGGAGCAGCCTCGCCGGCAGCGGCAAGATCGAACATATAGATCTTCGCTTCAGTGGAACTCGTGCCGTAGAGCTTGGTGCCGGAGGAGTGGTAGGAACCGAGCGTGTATACCGTGCCGTCGGTGCAGTTATAGGCCATGGACACGTTGGCGGAAGGCTTGAACGCGATCAGGGGACCGTTGGTGCTGTCTCCCGGGAAGGTAATCTTGCCAGAGTCGGCAGCTGCGTACCATGCTCCATCGGCAGCAGTGCCGGTATCGGCAGCTTTGGTAAGTGCGGCATATGCAAACCCTGCGGTCGCAACAGCGATAAGAAGCGTCAAACATACGAGTTTTTTCATTTTATATCTCCTTTCGTCAAAGTTTAATTAGAACGGATATTTCTGGTTGTCAGCGTAGTAAGACTCAAGCTGGGTCTTGGCATTCTTCAGGTCACTCTGGGCGGCGCTGTTGTAGGCCTTCTGCCGATAGGCGGAGAACTGCGGGATGGCAATGGCTGCCAGGATACCGATGATCGCAACGACGATCAACAGCTCGATGAGGGTAAAACCTTTGTTGCTTCTGAGTTTGTTAAGCATGTCTTTCTCCTTTCGTGGTGTTTGTCCGGTTATCCCCGGTCATTTAGTATTCCGAAATCCAGTCCTTATCCAGCAGTTTTCATGCCAATCACAAGCCAGCCGTTTATTACCAGTGAGTCCGCATTGTTACCGTAAATTCCGGAATTACGTATCAGGCTGTAAACGTTTTTGAATCACACATTACGACACCACGGTGACATAAATTGTCAACATGCCACTTCAGCGGGGATAAGCCTGGTGCTCCCCAAAGTAGCTTTCCAGAACGAGCCGTGCGTTCCTCAAATCTGATTGCGCAGCGGCATTGTACGATTTTTGCCGGTAATTGTTGAACTGGGGAATGGCAATTGCCGCCAGTATGCCGATAATGGCAACCACAATGAGCAGTTCTATGAGGGTAAAGCCTCTCTCGGAACTGTTTCTGGTCGTTATGTGCATTGCCCGCCCCGGTATTCATTTCATTAACATACGATAACGCCATTTATGCAATATATGCGCCACTGAAAAAATATAATATCGATCTGTAATTTTTGTACTCGCAACCTGCATGCCTGTGCCTCGGCGAGTAGTCAATCATCCATGCCGAACTTGGCCAACCTGTACCGGAACGACCGGAACGACAGACCGAGAATCTGGGCAGCACGTTTCTTTACACCACCACTTCGCTCCATGGCCTGCAACAGAAATCGTTTTTCGATCCCGTCGAGGTAAGCCTCCAGGTTCATCCCTTCGGTCGGTATTTCCTGGGAATTGCCGGCTTGTGCAATCTGATTATTATAAATGTGAGAAGGAAGACACTCGCGGGTTATCGTTCTATCACCCAGGACAAGACATCTCTCCACCAGATTTTCCAGTTCCCGGACATTTCCGGGGAATGGGTATTCCAGCAGGACCTTGAGCGCATCGTTCGTTACGATTTCGCCTTGGACGGGATGTTGAACAAATTTGTGATAGAAATGTTCCACAAGTAATGGAATGTCCTCCGGCCTCTCCCTGAGGGACGGCAACTGCACCTGCACCACATTGATCCGGTAATAGAGGTCTTCCCGGAAATTTCCTTCCCTGACCTGTTCTTCCAGGTTCCGGTTCGATGCTGCTATGACCCGCACGTCGGCGCTGCTCTCCTCGGTCGCACCTATCCTTCTGAAGCGGCGTTCCTGAAGGACTCTCAGCAGTTTAGCCTGTAATTGAACGGGCACTTCACCAATCTCATCGAGAAAAAGAGTCCCCCCTTGCGCCTGCTCGAACAGACCGGCCCGATCAGATACAGCCCCCGTGAAAGATCCTTTTTTGTGGCCGAAAAATTCGCTTTCCATGAGCGTCTCGGGAATGGCGCCACAGTTGACCGCGACGAACGGCTTGTCCCTTCGTAAGCCGTTGTAATGAATTGCCTTGGCTACCAGTTCCTTGCCGGTGCCGCTTTCACCCGAGATAAGCACATTGACATTGCTTGCTGCAACCTTTTCTATGACCGTGTAGACGTCGCGCATTTTTCGGCTCTTGCCAATGATGCCGCTGAAACTGTAGCGCTCCTCGATCGCCTGTTTCAGGCGTACGTTTTCCCGCTTGAGACTCCGCTTTTCAAGGGCATTCTGAACGAGAACCTTTATCTCTTCAACCTTGAACGGCTTGGCAATGTAGTCATAGGCACCGCGTTTCATCGCTTCCACCGCCTGCTCGGCGGTGGAAAAAGCGGTAACGAGCAGGACAGCCGTATCGGGGGCATCGGACTTGATCCGTTCCAGGAGTTGTAAACCATCCAGTCCAGGCATGTTCACGTCGGATATCACCACATCATAATTATTAGTCTCAAGCATTGCCATGGCCGTTTCCGCATTTTCCGCAGCATCTGCGAGGTACCCTTCCCGCTCTAGCAGAATGGTAAGAAATTCCCGCATGCTCAGTTCGTCATCTACGACAAGTATTCTGGTTTGCATGTGATGGACCCTTTATGCTTACTTGGGTATTAAAATTGTAAATCTCGATCCCGAACCTGGATTGCTCTCAATGTGCAGTGCCCCCCCATGGGACTGGATAATCCTGTAGACAGTCGCCAGGCCAAGGCCAGTACCTCCATTTTTCGTCGTAAAAAATGGTTCGAAGATCCTGCCCATGACCTGTTCATCCATGCCGTGACCGGTATCATCGACAACAACCTTTACAAAACCGTTTCCCTGTTCTTCTCCGCTGGCGGCATCATCGAACGCGGTAAACGTTACCGTCCCCTGGTCAGGCATGGCATCAGCCGCATTCACCAGGAGATTCCAGAAGACCTGCTTGAACTGGCCCCGGTCAATGGCTACCGATATTCCTTCAGGACAGTCATTACGGAGCGTAATCCTTTCAAAACGAAGATCCGCACGAATAAGGGCCTGCATCTCTCTGACAAAATCATGAAGCATAACCACTGTTTTCTCGGGGGCCGCAGGTCTGGCATAGGCAAGGAAGTCACTTATCAACAGGTTCAGTCGGTCTGATTCACGCTCTACAATAGTCAGCAGACGCTTGTCGCTTTCCGAAATGGTAGCACTTTGGGCTATCAACTGGACCGACCCGCTTATGGATGCGAGGGGGTTTCTGATCTCGTGGGCGATGCGAGCCGACAGTTCACCGATGGCGGCGAGCCTGTCTGCTTTCTTCAACTCGGCCTCCATCTGCTTTATCTGCGTGAGATCGAGCAGGTTGATGATCGCTCCCTGTCGATTCCCCTGCAGATCCGTCAACGGTACGGACTTGAATCCGATTATGAGCTTCTTCCCCTCCCCGGATAGATAGGCAACCTCACCGGAGAGAGGGTTCAGTACACGCGCCCCATACGCTTCAAAAGGGGTGATGATCTCACTGAGCGGTCGGTCATAGGCCTCCTCCAGACTTACACCGGTCAACTGCTGCACGTACCGGTTGAAGACCCGCACTCTCCCTCCATTGGTAACGGTGAGCAGTCCACTGCCTATGTTGGACACTATGGAACTGTTCAGCCGCTCCAGCTCTTCAAAATCGATGACTTTTTTCTCGAGAGCGGATTCACTTTTCCGCGCCCGTTCGGCTAGATACCCGGAAAGAAAAGCCGTTAAAAAAAACGCGCCGAAATTGAGAAAAATCATGGAGAATACGAACTTAGCGCCGAGTTGCTGAGCGGGCAACGGGCTGAGCCCCAGATTCAAGAGCTTGCCGAAATACTGAAAATCGAGAATGGCACCGTAGAGAATGCCGCAGAGCGACGCCGTGTAGAATGCCTCCCTGCGGGCAAGCAGCACACTGGCATTGATGATGGAAAGGAAATAAAGAAAGGAATAGGGAGAGGTTATCCCCCCTGTTATGAGGAGCAGCAATGTTACGAAGATCAAATCCCAGATAATCTGGAGATAGGTGAGGAAACGGGTGTATCTATCGGTAGTTTTGAGAAAAAGATAGGAACCGATGGAAAACAGATAGGTTGCAACGATCAACCTGGCAACGGTCATCTGCGATGGGTAGACACTGCTTCCCGCTACATCGAAATTCAGGATACTGGTAGAGCCGAGAAGAACCGTCACCACCAGTATCCTGAAGAAGATGAACCAGCCTAGCCTTCTTTTTTCATCCATTGACTAACCGCCGCCAACTGCACCGGCAAGTTTGAATATCGGAAGGTACATGGCGATAACGAGGCCACCGACTGTTGTTCCAAGGACCACCATCAGCATTGGTTCCATCATGGCGGTCAGCGCGCCGACGGCATCGTCCACCTCGTCGTCATAAAAGTCGGCAATCTTGTTGAGCATGGCATCCATGGCGCCGGTTGCCTCTCCGACCGAGATCATCTGCACGACCATGGGGGGGAATACGCCGCTTTCAGCAAGGGGCTCCGCCATGGTCTTACCTTCGGAAATCGCCTGGCGGACTTTATAAATCGCCTCTTCAACGATCTTGTTGCCTGCGGTCTTGGCGACGATCTCCAGCCCGTCCATGATCGGCACACCACTGCTGATCATGGTGCCGAGAGTGCGCGTGAATTTTGCGACCGATACCTTCCTGATCAGGGGGCCAACGACAGGTGCTTTCAAAGCCAGTGCATCGACGACTTTCTTCCCTTTTGGGGTGGCGTAATATTTACCGAATGCATACTTGAGTGCAAAAAAAGCCACAATCATCACGATGATGTATTTCTTGAAGAAATCACTCAGTGCAATAACAAACTTGGTCGGTCCAGGTAATTCACCCCCGAAATCTGCAAACATCTTGGCGAATGTCGGAATAACGAAAACGAGAATGACCCCCACGACGATAACCGCAATGGACATGATTGTAGCAGGATAAACCATCGCACCCTTGACCTGTTTTGCCAGCTTCATGGCCTTTTCAATGTAGGCGGCCAGCCGGTTAAGAATCGTATCGAGAATACCGCCAACCTCTCCGGCGGCAACCAGGTTGACATAGAGCTGGTCGAAAACCTGGGGGTGTTTGCCGAGGGCATCGGCAAAGGTGGAACCGCTTTCGACTGCCTCCTTTACCTTGAACAGCACATTCTTGAAGGTCGGGTTTTCCTGCTGGCCCGCGAGAATTTCCAGGCATTGTACCAACGGAAGACCGGAATCGATCATGGTCGCAAACTGTCGCGTGAAAACCACCAGGTCCTTGGTCTGAACTTTCTTGGCGCCAAAGCCGGGAATGCTTATCCCCTTGCCAAGGCCTTTCCCCTCTTCCTTAATGGTAATGCCGGAGAATCCGTACTTCTTGAGCTGGGCTTCCACCAACGCCTGGTTGGCGGCTTCCATGACACCCTTCTGCACCGACCCGGATTTGCTCCTGCCTTCCCAATTGAATTTAGGCATTTATACCCTCCTCATAAATCAACAGGCTCCCGATCAGGGGCGCCGTTTCGGCCCCTGGGCACCAGCATTGGCGACCATCTGCTTGAATTCATCCGGCTCGGGAGATCTCCCAAGCGCGTCTTCTAGGCTGATGAGACGCCTCAGGTAAAGGTTTATCAGACACTGGTTCATGGTCTGCATGCCGAACCGTTCCTGCCCGACCTGCATCTGGGAATAAATCTGATGGATCTTGTCTTCCCGGATAAGGTTACGGATTGCGGGGTTCGGCACCATGACTTCAAGGGCAAGCGCTCTCCCCTTACCTCCCAGCTTGGGTATGAGCGTCTGTGACAATACCCCTTCCAGCACGAATGACAACTGGGTCCTGACCTGGGTCTGCTGATAGGGGGGAAATACATCGATGATACGGTTAATGGTCTGGGCGCAGGAGTTTGTGTGCAGCGTTGCAAAGCAGAGGTGACCCGTCTCGGCAAGGGTGAGGGCCGCCTCGATGGTTTCCAGATCCCGCAATTCGCCGACCAGAACAACGTCCGGGTCCTGGCGCAGCACGTACTTCAGCGCGTTTTTGAAACTTTTGGTATCGGCACCGACTTCACGCTGGTTGACCAGGCACCCCTTATGGGGATGGAGATATTCGATAGGATCCTCGATCGTTACGATATGATCGCGGCGATCCATGTTGATTTTATCGATAATGGAAGCGAGAGTGGTCGACTTGCCACTCCCCGTCGGTCCCGTGACGAGGATAAGACCACGTGGCTTCTCCGCCAGTTCCCTTACCACCTGAGGGAGCCCCAACTCCTCAAACGTAAGAATCTTGTAGGGGATGACCCGGAAGACCCCTGCAACAGCTCCCCGCTGAATGAACATGTTTCCCCTGAAGCGGGACAGGCCCTTCACGCCGAACGAGAGATCGAGTTCATTGTCCTCTTCGTACTTGTGTTTTTGGGCATCCGTAAGGACGCTGTAACAGAGTTGCTTGGTATCAACGGCGTTGAGAGGAGGGTAATCCAGAGGCGTCAGCTTACCGTCGACCCGGATCTGGGGGGGGGTGTTGGTGGTGATGTGAAGGTCAGATCCTCCACGTTCCACGAGTTCCTTGAGCAATTGGTGCAGATTTGCCATTGTTTCTCGTCTCCTAGTCGTCCGCCACGGTTACCCGCAGAACTTCCTCGAAAGAGGTGACCCCTTCCATGAGTTTGGTCAAGCCCGACTGCCGCATGGATTTGATGCCGAGGCGCATTGATTCGCGCTTGATCTCCGCCGTGTTGGCGCCGTTGAGAATCAGTTCCCGGATTGGCTCCAGCATGGGCATGACCTGGTAAAAACCGACGCGTCCCTTATACCCCGTGTTGTTACATTTCGCGCAGCCGACACCCTTGTAACAGACATACGTCGGTGCCTCTTCCGGTGAGACACCGGCATCTATCAGGGCTTGTACCGGTATGTCTTCCGGTTCCTTGCACTCGGAGCAGATACGCCGCGCCAGACGCTGGGCGGTAATGAGGTTGACGGCGGAAGCGACGAGAAACGGCTCGATGCCCATGTTAAGAAGACGGTTGATGGTGGCTGGCGCATCGTTGGTGTGGAGCGTGGAAAGTACCAGGTGCCCCGTCAAGGCTGCCTTGATTCCAATTTCGGCAGTCTCGAAGTCCCGGATCTCACCGATCATGATGATGTCAGGGTCCTGGCGCAGGAAGGACCTCAGGGCAGCGGCAAAATTAAGGCCGATATCCTCGTGCATCTGAACCTGATTGATGCCGGCAAAGTTGAACTCAACCGGGTCTTCGGCAGTGGAGATGTTTTCCGAAACCTTGTTCAGTTCCGATAATGCGGAATAGAGGGAAACGGTCTTACCGCTTCCCGTCGGGCCGGTTACCAGTACCATGCCGAACGGTTTGTGAATTTCCCTCTGGAAATGTGCCAGGGCTTCCGGCTCATACCCCAGTTTCGTCATGTCGAGTTGCAGGTTGGATTTATCCAGCAGCCGCATGACGATTTTTTCGCCAAACAGGGTCGGCAAAACCGAAACCCGGAAATCCATGTCCTTGCCGCCACCCATTTTGATCTTGATGCGTCCGTCCTGGGGAAGGCGACGTTCGGCGATATCCAGTTCCGCCATGATCTTGAGGCGAGAGGTAATCGCGTTCTTCAGCTTCATGGGAGGCTTCATCACTTCATAAAGCACGCCGTCGATCCGGTACCTGACACGGAAGGTCCGTTCATATGGTTCGATATGAATGTCACTGGCCTTTTTCTTGATGGCGTCGGTGAGAATCAGGTTGACCAGCTTGACGACCGGGGCGTCTTCCGTGGCACGCTCGAGTGAAGAAACATCGATTTCTTCCTCATCCCCGACGACCTCCAGGTCTTCCAATCCCTCGAGATCGCTCATGACATCAGCCAGGGATGCGGACTGGTCGTAGTACTTGTCAATTGCCGTCTTGATGGCTGTCTCGGCCGAGACGACAACCTCGACGTTATACCCGGTCATGAACTTGATGTCGTCGATGGCGAAGATATTCGACGGATCGCTCATTGCGATAATGAGGGTCGACCCTGCCCTGTTGACCGGCACGATCTGGTACTTCTGGGCGATGTCAACCGGTATGATCTTTATGACCGCCTGGTCGATTTCGAATTCGGCAAGATTGATAGAGGGCACACCGTACTGCTTGGAAAGAAACGAGGTGAGGTCGGGCTCGCTGATCAACCCGTTCTTGATGAGAATGGACCCAAGTCGAAGCTGACCTGCGGATTCTTTCTGCTCGTCGAGAGCCTTGGCCAGCTGTTCTTTGGTAATCAGATTATTTCGAACCAGGAGTTCTCCCAGTCTGCTAGACTGCATACAGTCACCGTTCCCCGTAGTTAATCAGCCTGCAAATACTATTTTGAATATACATCGTTGTCAAGCATATCTTGGCCACCAAGCGCCGCCAAAAGGCGCGATTTCATTAGGCCATTTGGCGGTTTGCGTGCAGTCCAGATGGTAAATGCCGCTTCCCCCTGGGCCGCCAGCATGCCGGCACCATTGGCAGATAGAAGGGAATGTTTTTGTGCTTCGGCAAGAAGCGGAGTCAGTGCGGGATTATAGACCATGTCATATACTCGCGCTGTTGGCGCCATCGGGGCCAGATCGATATCGTCAAAAGCCGTACCGTTCAGACCAACCGCCGTCGTATTCACGAGCAGGTCTACGTCCTTCAATCGACAATCATCCTTCAAAACGTCCAGAGTGCACTGAGCAAGATTCGCACCAGTAAAGACCGGGCTGAAATCCGCAATGAGTCGTTTACCCTTTGCCGGAGTGCGGTTTGCCACGGTAACCGCCGCGGCACCGGCCTGGCAGAGACCGACAAGAGCCGCCCGTGCAGCACCTCCTGCTCCCAGGAGTAAGACTCTGCTCCCTTTGATGTCGAATTTCAGGTCATCCTGCAGCGATTTGGTGAAACCGGTTACATCGGTGTTGTGTCCTGTCAGGCGGTCACCGTCGCGGCTGACCGTATTGACCGCCCCTATGAGTCGGGCTTCTTCGGACAGGTCGTCGAGCAAACCGATTATCGCCTCCTTGTGGGGGATGGTCACGTTGAACCCCGCGACACCTAGGGCGCGCAAGCCATCCACCGCTTCCGCCAGGTTTTCAGGAGGTACCGGGAAGGGCACATAGACACAGTCCAACCCCAAGGCAGCACAGGCGGCATTCTGCATCAGCGGTGAAAGGGAATGGGCCACCGGCCAGCCGATTATCCCCAGAACCTTTGTTTTCCCCTGTATATCGATTCTCATCGCACGTTGTATCCGTTCAGAATTCCTGCGACCTGGCCACGCAACTCAGGGGAAATCTGCTCCGCCAGCCGCAGTTCTCTAACACCTTCGGCAATTCTCCCGAGTCGCAGCAGCATGTCTCCCGCTTCCATATGACTGGTTGCATAGATGAGAATCGCCTTCCCCGTATCGAGGTCACGAAAGAACATCTCGCCGTCAACACCGCGTATTGCATAAAGGCTCCAGACCGACTGCTCCGGGGGAAGGAACATGGCACCGGACAGCTTACCCAGGCGGTAACAGATACCGGCCTGCTGAATGGTGTAATTACTCAATCCGATGGAATATCTGGTGGAAAAATCGATGTAGACTGGCCGGCGTTCGATCTGTTCATCGATCGCCAGCCTCAATATATCATCGGGCGCGATGTTTTGCAGGGGGAGAGTTCTGAGTCTGCTGTTGTTGAATACGAGGGGAAACGAATCCAGATACCAGTCGAATACCAGGTGGGGCGAATGCAAAAGATCCACATCCTCACGCATTTTCTCCACCCCCTGCAGATACCAGAGCGGAAAGGCCCCGCTGTCCCCCCAGGTAAACAGCGCAGTCCCCTGGGGAAGGGTCCGGAGCGAGTTCGTAGCATAATCATAGGCGATATAATTTTCATGCTGGTCGTTTTCGACGTAATTGAGCGCGCACACCGTGACAGGCAAGGCAGCGACTGCCAGCAGCGCACTGACCTTCACCGGCAATTGTGCCAGGCGCTGAAGGGGAATCACACCAAGAACCGTCTTGAGAACGATAAACATTCCCAAACCGACAAAAACCGCCGACAACAGGTAGAGCGGCGTAAAAAATTCTTCCGTCAGGAATATCAGGTCGGGCAGCGCATTGAAATAGCCTACGATGACGAGCAGGAACACCAGTAACCCCAGCAAATAGGCAAGGATTTCATCACGCCGCTTCCTGAAAAAGAAGGTAATCCCGACGAGGAGCAGGACCATCCCCACCGCCGTGAACTCGAAAGGTATATTGAAAGCGTTCAGCTGAGCCCATAGGAGCTTGAAGTCCCGATCAGGCTTGTCCGTAGGATACCCCTTGCGCAGAAAATGCCACAGGAACTGGGTGAGGGTCTTGGGGTCTCCCCAATTAAGAAGCGGGTTACGCACCGCCCGGACCGGGAGGTGAAGGTGGACGGAAAATCCGAGAAGGCCGAAGGTGATGGCGAGGAGTATCTCCTTGATGCGCCCGAGAACCCTCCAGTCCAGGGAGATGATCAGAAATGCAAATGACGGCACGAGCAGAACCATGGTCTGGTGAGCACCGAAACCGAGCCCGCAGAGGAATGCACCGAGGTAGACATAGAAAGGCCGTTCGTCTCCCCGGCGATAGTGGTCCCGCCAGAGCAGAAGCAGATAGAAGATCATCGCGGCCAGAAAGGAGATGAGCGGATACGGCTTGTCATGGTTGGACTGCAGCCAGAGCCGGGCCGAAAAGGCAAACGTCAGAGCGGCACCGAGGGCGGTGATTTTTCTGAAATGCCGGGAAAACGCTTCATCCGGCGTGAGATATTCGTTTTGCAGAAGATGGAATACCAGGAGATAGACGCCGTAGCACGCGACCGCCGCAGAAACAGCCGTGGCGATGTTCACCCTGAAGGCAAAGTTACCGAAGGGGAGATACGTAAACGCTTTGGCATAATTGATAAACAGCGGGTAGCCGGGAGAATGGGCGGAGCCGAGGGAATAAATGGCGGTAAGGAATTCACCGCTATCGAAAAAAGTAACCGACGGGGCAAGGGTCAACAGATAGACAAACAAAGGAATTATGACCGATGCCACGGCATAAATATCGACGCGGCGCTGAAAAGCTGAAAGCAAACGGCTCATAATGCCTCACCGTGCTGCGCGACACGACGCGCAACGGCAAAATAACCATTGCCCAGGTCGGTCCGAAAGAAAAGTCGTTGCATCAGATAGAATGGATACATGGTCAGATCGTTAAACAGCAGAAAAAAGATGTGCTTCATTCCCGTAAACAGCCACATGCCGCTGCTCTCCTCGGTACGAATCTGCAGGTCACGCTCCTGGCGACACTGCTTGCGGATGGCACGGTCATAGAAAGGCTTCATCAGATTGTAAACGGGTACCCCGTAGGAGTAAATGGAAACGGGACTGAGGCCGGCCGCCACCAGTTTGTCATGCAACTCTTCCCGCCCGTAACGGCGGAGATGGCCACAGAAATCGTCGTTTGCCCCCCATCTTGACATGTGAGCCGGCACCGTAAGCACCACGTAACCGCCAGGTCGGGTTTTCGAGGCCAGTTCACGCAACACCCCCACGTCATCCGCGCAGTGCTCCAGCACCTCCGACGCTATCGTCACGTCGAACTGTCCGGCAACGTCCTGCACGTCTCCCCTCACTACCGTTACCATCGTGTTCGCGACTCTTTTCCGGGCAGTCTCCACCGCATCATCCGAAAGGTCGACACCGGTACCCCGGTACCCCCGAGCCGCCAGAGCCACCAGAAGGTCCCCCGCGCCACACCCTACTTCGAGAACGTCTCTCACGGGAACCGTACGGAGAAAATCAAGGATAACCTTCCGCTTGAGCAGGTAACTGGGAGTAGGATACCATTCCATAACGGTCAACCGGTATGCTTTGCGGATTGTTCTTCCACATTGCGCAGGGATATATTGTCACGCCAGAGATAGTAGAAACCCACTAGTATTACGGGGAAAAAATTTATGCCGTGCATGACGAGCGCCACGCTGAGCGCCATTTCCCGCTGTACGTTGAACGCCAGCAGGCCGTAGACGCACGCCGCATGATACGTCCCGACGTAACCGGGAGACGCCGGCACCATCACGGCAAACACGAGGAATACCATGATCAGCATGGATGCCGTGACCGGAAGCGAAATGCCGAAGGATCTCAGCACCAGGTCCACGGGCCATATCGCGGTACTCCAGATAACGAGCGAAGAGACAAACAACGCTGCGAGTTCCGCCGGTCTGGACGACATGCGGATACCGGCAATGAACGAACCGAGGAGGGGAATGATTTTCTCGGCAACACGGGCAGGGAATGGCCGCAGTAAACGCCCCAACAGATCCAGAGTCCAGTGGGTCCGCCGCTTCAGGAGTACAAGAAAGACAATGACACCGACGTACAGGGCAAGGGTGACGTACCCCCCCAATTTGAGCCCCTCCTGCACCGGCTCCATCCCTTCGGGAAGCCGGACGGTGAATAATGTCAGCACCAGGATCAGGAGGACGGTGAAACCGTCAAACAGGCGATCCAGAACCAGGGTTGCAAAGACCGAACTCGGATCGAGCCGCTCTTTTTCCGCCAGGACATAGGCGCGGACAAATTCCCCCAGACGCGCCGGCAGCAGGTTGTTTGCCATGTAACCGACGATGGTTGCCGGGAAGAGGCTGGCCAGAGAGGTCGCCTTCTGGGGGAGAAGCAGGTAGCGCCAGCGTATGGCACGGCAGTAGTAACTGACAAACGTAAGAATGATCGAAGGAACAAGGTAACGGTAGTCCATGGACCGGAAAGCCGCCAGTACCTGCCTGCCGTCGATCTGCCGAAACAGCATCACCAGGAGAACCGCACTGATGCCGATACCGATCCAGAGCCGCTTGTCGAAGCCCGCCTTAGCCATTGTCGAGTGCTCCAAGGTAGTCGCGATACTCGATAATGGACACACCCCGCAGGATTTCCCGACAGCGCCGGATATCGTCACCTATTGCCTGTGCAAGCGAGGCAACATCGGGGAACTTCATTTCGCCGCGAAGCCGCTCCACGAAGTAAAGGCGTAGTTCCTTCCCGTACAGGTCGCCGTCGAAATCGAAGAGAAAGACCTCTATGGCGCACCCCTCGTCGCCAAAGGTCGGATTGTCGCCGATGTTGCACGCCCCGTCGTAAATCCGGTCATCCACCTTTACCTTGACCGCATACACGCCATGGGCAGGGATCAACTCCTTGTCCGTTTGCAGGTTGGCGGTCGGGAAACCTAGTCCCTTTCCCCGGTGGTGACCATGCACGACCGTTCCACCGACGGAGAAATGCCTCCCCAGAAACGCTACGACTTCCTTGACGTCACCAGCCTGGATGAGGCGACGCACCAGGCTGCTGCTGTATACCGTTTCGCCGGTACCGATCGGCGCCAGCACCTCCACGGCAAACCCCATCTCTTCACCAAGCCGCTGCAGGACAGCTACATTTCCTTGCCGGTTGCGGCCAAATGCATAATCATACCCGATGATCAGTTTCCGGGCTCCGATTCTGCCTACCAGAATATCCCGCACGAAATCGGTTGCACTGATGGATGCAAATTCAGGGGTGAAGGGGATCACCACCAGGTAATCGACCCCGGAGGCCTCGATGAGATTCTCCTTTTCCGCATAGGTGTTGATGAGGCGCACCTCCCTGCCGACCGGAAGAACCTTGAGCGGATGGGGAGAGAAGGTGATGACAACCGATACGCCTCCCATAGCAGCTGCCGCTTTCTTCAGACGGCGGAACATTTCCCGGTGCCCGAGATGGACGCCATCGAAATTGCCGATGGTCACCGCCGCATTGGAGAGACGCTCTCGTATTTCATCGATGCTACGGTAAATAATCATGGTATGGACTGGAATTCCCCGCACGAGATCAATCTCGTCAGACACCGGCATCCGCCGGCACCGGTTTTTTCCTGCCGAACAGGAGTGCCACCCAGACGCTCACTTCGTACATGAGGTACAGGGGGACCATAATGACGAACATGGTGATAAGATCAGCGTGGAACGCGGCGATGATAGAGCTTGCCAGAAGGGCATATTTACGATTCCGCGCCAGAAGTCCGTAATTGACGACCCCTAACCGCGCCAGGAGCAGAGCAAGGATGGGGAGTTCGAAGATGAGGCCGAAGACAAGGATCAGTCTCAGGCAGAAGTTGATATAGGCGCTCAGGTTGAACCAGCTCTGCAGCCCCTGTGATTCGTAGGAGAGCGAGAAATTGATGATGACTGGCCAGATTATGATGAGGAAAAACAGGGCCCCCACGCAGAAACTGATGGTGCTCACCGTCACGAACGGAAATACAAGGCGCTTCTCCGTGAGCGTCAATCCCGGAGCGATGAAGAGCCAGAGCTGGTAAAAAACGATGGGGAGAGCGAGAATGAAGCCGGCGATGACGGAGATCTTGCACTGGATGAAGAAGGGCTCCAGTGGGGCGCTGTAGTTGAGACGCCGCTCACGGACCGTGGCAGTGATCTCCTTGTCCAGCTGATACCTGTTGTACACCGCGGGATACCGCAGTTTCACCTCTCCATAGACCCGTTTCTTGATCTCCGTGAGGTAGGTCTGCCCCGACAGGGGCTTCTCGACGAAGTTCAACAGGTCGTCGGAAAAGTTCCACGCCACCCCCATGCCGATGACCACCGCAACGACAATAATGATCAGGCGCCGACGCAACTCCACCAGATGTTCTATGAACGGCATGGCCGTATTTTCGCTCATGGTAACCGCTGACCGCCCGTCAAAGTGCAAAACTTGCCAACAATAACATAGCGGCTGACCACCACGCAACTGCTTTCACCGTTTGCGCCGGCCACCGGAGCCACCTTTCTCCCCACGAGCCACTGCCGATTTGCTACGCGGCCGTTTCCCCTTGACCGGTATGCGGGGGTATGCCTCGCTATTCCCGCGTCCCGCTCCGGTCGGCGTGACGACACCGGCACCCGCCAGCACGAATTCGATCTGCTTCCGCTCCATACTGACCCCGGCCACCTTTACCCGCAGCTGGTCACCGATCCGGTACGTTGTCCGGGAACGCTCGCCGACAAGGGAGTGCTGTTTTTCCTGGTAGCTGTAGAACTCCGGGGGGAGTGTCGAGATATGGATCATCCCTTCCACAAACAGTTCGACCAGTTCGATAAAAAGGCCAAAAGACGTCACACCGCTGATGATGCCGTCAAATTCCTCGCCGACCTTGTCACTCATGAACTGAACCTTCTTCAACTCGACTATTTCCCTCTCCGCCTCCATTGCCACTCTCTCCCGCTTACTCGTGTGGGAAGCCGTTTCAGGCAGGGTTTCTGCCAGACGTTCCAGATCCTGCTTACGCAGACTCTTGGCAAGCACCCCCTTCAGGATGCGGTGGACAACCAGATCGGGATAGCGGCGGATAGGTGACGTGAAGTGGGTGTAACAGGGCGCGGCAAGGCCGAAATGACCGAGATTCTCATCCGAATAGCGCGCCTGTTTCATGCAGCGGAGCAGCACCTCGTTGATCATCCGCTCTTCCGGTTTTCCTTCCGCCTGGTCCAGCAACCTCTGCAACTCGGCAGGTTGGACGGAATCCTCACCCAGGCGGAACTGATAGCCGAAATTGAAGACAAAGTCGCGGAAGTCACGCAATTTCTCCTGATCGGGTGGTTCGTGCACCCGGTAGAGTGAGGGAGTTCCACGGGATTCCAGATGGCGGGCTACCGCCTCGTTTGCCGCCAGCATGAATTCTTCGATGATGCGATGGGCCAGATTCCGCTCCGCCTTGACGATGGCTTCGGTCTGGCCCTGAAGATCGAGAATGATCTGGGGTTCGGGTAGGTCGAAATCGATGCTCCCCCGTTCCCGGCGTCTTGCGGTAAGGCGTATCGACAATTCTTCCATCAGGTGCAGGTCATCGAGGAGATGGGCATACTGCTCCCGCAGGCCGGGGTTCCTGTCGACCAGCACCCCTTTGACCTGTGTGTAGGTGAGGCGGGCGGCACTCCGGATCACGCTGGGATAGAATGCAGTCGTTACCGGCATTCCGCTCCTGTCAAAGACAATTTCCGCGGTCATGGTAAGGCGGTCCACCTGCGGATTCAGGGAACAGATGCCGTTGGACAGTTCCTCAGGCAGCATCGGAATGCAGCGGTCGGGAAAATAAACCGAGGTTCCCCGCAGGTAGGCCTCTCCGTCCAGCGCCGACCCTGCGCGGACATAATGGGCAACATCGGCAATGGAAACCCAGAGCCGTATTCTCCCCCCCTCTTCCCTGCTGACCGAGACCGCGTCATCGAAATCCCGGGCCGTTTCGCCATCGATGGTTACCGTCGGGCGGTTCCGCAGATCAACCCTTCCTGCAATGTCGTCCGCGCTGACTTCAGCCGCGATGCCCCGTGCCTCTACAGTCACCTCGTCGGGAAACTGGTACGGCAGGTCGTGCTTCCGGATAATGGTCAGAACTTCAACTTCCGGATCGTCGCTGGAACCGAGCACCTCGACGACCCGGGCGGTCGGCCCGCTCCTGTCGGTCGGGTAGTTGACGATGCGCGCCACCACCATCTGCCCAGTTTGTGCCTCACCTCCCGCCCGGGGAGGGATGATAAGCTCTCTCGTGACCCGTTGGTCGTCCGGGATAACCACGCCGTGATCCCCGGCCGTCAGGAAACGGCCGACAACCGTCGTGTGGGCCCGTTCCACAATCCGCATGAGCCGCCCTTCCCGTTTGCCGGTGCGGCCACGGGGCGATGCCATCACTTCGACCAGGTCGCCATGCATGGCTTCCCGCAGATAACGGGCCGGGATAAACAGATCCTCACCCCCGCCTTCGGGAGTTACGAAGCCGTACCCGTCCCTGTGCACGGAGAGCCTTCCCGTGATGCCGTGGGACGACGCCGCCACTCCGTAACGGCTCCCCTGCTGCTTGACGAGTTCGCCCCGATCCACCATCCGGTCGAGATAGGCCTTGAACTTGGCGCGCTGCCCCTTGGTCACCCCCAGAAGTTGCATCAGGTCCCGGAACGGACGAAACACACCAGGGTTATCGCGAAACAACCCCAGAATTTTTTCCCTATTTATCGCCATACCGCCGCTCCTCTAACGTTTTTACCCGGATCGAGCTTGAATATGCTCAAATAACCTCCCGCTGTCAAACAGTTTACCGGTAAACCGGGAAAATTCTTTTGATTTTTACCGGTTGAACCGGCTATTATCTATACGTCAAAATATACACATGCGATATTCTTGCCACATTCCATGCCGCCCAACGTGTCTCTTTTCAGGATACGCTGTTCCTGCCACAGCGAGAACAGGCTGACAATGGGGAAATTCTGCAAGAAGCTCGTTTCTGGAGTCGTACATGCTGTTGCGCCGTATCCCTCTTATCGTTATTCTCTGCTTTGTCCTCGCGCTTCCCGCGTCGGGTGGAAATCTCCTTCAGCTGCCGTCGGATCATCTCGCCACGGCTGCCCGGCACCTCAAGAACCATGATTACCGTGGGGCGCAGTTGGCAGCCAACCATGCACCGGAAGGGGGCCTGCGCGATTTCCTCGTCGGCATGGCCGCCGCCAAATCCTCGGAATGGGACAACGCTGTACCAGCTCTGGCCCGGGCCGGCGAAACCTTTCCCCTGCTTGCCGATTACGCTCTCTATCACCAGGCGAACGCCCTTTTCCGGCTGGCAAGGTACACGGAGTGTATCCCTCCCCTGGAAAAACTGCTCAAGGAGTATCCGGAAACCCACCTCACACGCTCGGCACTCCTGCTCATTGCCGATGCCCGCTACGAAACGAAGGATTACCCGACCGCCCTTTCGGCCTATCAGCGGTTTGTCGACAAGTACCCTTCGGGGAGCGACTCCCTCACAGCGTTACTGCGGACCGCGCTCTGCCATGAATCGATGGGAAACCAGGCCTCCGCTGCCACGATCTATCGCACGATCTGGCTCAAATACCCGGCTGCCGATGTGGCAGACGACGCCTATGACCGGCTGCAAAACCTTGCCGGACAGGGCATCGTGGTGGCACCCTTCAGCAGCGACGAACTGTTCCGACGGGGAATGACGCTCTACGACATGCGCCGCTTCGACCGGGCAATAAAGGTCTTTTCCGCCATCCCACCCGACACCCTCACCACTGACGTTGCCCAGAAGCTGGCGCTCAAAACCGCGCAGGCCATGGTCAAGGCCAGACGTTACAAGGATGGCGAACAGGCGCTGACCAAACTGCTTTCCACCAACCCCCGCAAAGAAATCGCGGCAGAAGCCACCCTCTGGCTTGCCAGGCTGCAGGATAAGACAGGCCGTGACGAGGCCGCCATAGCCACATTTCAGAAACTTACGGAAACCTTTCCCCAATCAGACCTTGCCGATGACGCCCTCCTCGAAGCAGCCTATATCAGGAAATTCCAGAACCGGAGTCCGGATGCCCTCCCCCTGCTGCAACGGCTACTCAGGGAATACCCCCGTTCCGGTCTCAAGCACACCGCGCAGTGGGAAACTGCGTGGGCGACCTTTCTTACGGCAGACTATCCAAATGCAGCCAGCCTCTTCCAGAAACTGACCTCAGTCGAGTCGTATCGGGAAAGGGCACTCTACTGGGGGGGGCGGTCTCTCGCCGCCGCCGGTGATGCCGTCGGCGCCCAGGCGTTCTTCACCCCCCTGCTCACGGAATACCCGTACGGGTATTATGCCCTGATGCACCGCTCTGCGGCAAAACTGCCGGATGACAAACCATTTAATCTCCAGGCAGATGTGACGGATATCCTTCCGGTCCCCGAGGGATTTGACCGGGTCAAGACCCTTATCGCCTGTGGTCTGTACGACGAAGCAAACCGGGAACTGGCACTGGCGAAAAGAAAAGCCGGTACCAAGGGAAAAGCTCTCCTCGGCATTGCCCGACTTTACCTGGAAATGGGGAATTACAACGGTGCCTTGTCGACCGTAAAGCAGGAGCGACCCGACAGGTTCGACAAGGACAACGCTGTTACCTGGGGGCTTCTCTACCCCTGCGGATTTCGTGAGATTGTTGCCCAACAGGCTGCCAGCAACGATATCGGAGAGAGCCTCATCCACTCAATCATCCGCGCAGAAAGTAGCTATTCACCGACCGCCAGGTCCCCCGTGGGCGCCATCGGCCTCATGCAACTGATGCCTTCAACCGCTAAGGTCATGAGTACTCCCAAGAACGGGCCGTTCACCACGAACAGCCTCACGACACCTGATATCAACATTGCTTACGGCACCCGGCACTTGAAGGACCTTCTCGAAGCCTACGATGGCAACCAGGTTTATGCTGTCGCAGCCTACAACGGCGGGTCCGGCAACGTGAACCGCTGGCGCAAGACCTTTGGAAACCTTCGCCAGGATGAATTCATCGAAAGCATCCCCTTTGGCGAGACCCGCGAGTATGTAAAAAAAGTGCTCGCAGGAGCGTCGCTCTACCGGCGACTCTACGGACTGGAATCTCCTCCGGTCACCGGCCTCCCCTACCGGAATCTCAGCAGCAGCGGATCACCCGCTACCTGAGTTCAGTTCGCGCCCGGTTATGGGGCCACCATTTCTTTCCAGCATGCTGACATCATACAAGATTCTTTGACAACTGCGCTTCCAACCCGGAGCAAACCCATGTCCCGTATACTCAGACATATCATTGCCGGACTCCTCATACCGGCGGCAGTAGCCCAGGGTGAAACATTTACCCTGAAAAACTGCCTGTCGGAGGCAAAAAGTTCGAATACTACCCTCAGGGTGGCCGCCTACGACCAGACAATTGCCGCCGAGGGTGAACGTATCGGCAAAAGCGGGTATCTCCCCCGGGTTGACATACAGGGGGGGTATACCGTTCAACTGGACCCCCAGGCCATCGATCTGGGAAATGGCCGTACGGTTGCGACCCAGCAGAAGGACTATACCTTTGCAAGTCTCGGCATCTACCAGACTCTCTACGATTTCGGTCGCACGGACGCCCGTGCGGGCCATGCCCGTACCTTGCGCGAAGCTGCCTTATACAACTATGCAGGACATGAGCAGGACGTTTTCCTCAAGGTGGTTACCGCCTACTTCGGCATCCTGCAGGCACAGAAACTGGTACAATCGGCTGAAGACGAGGTTGTCCAGATGACCGAGCATCTGCGGGTCGCCCGGAATCTTTACGAGCAGGGAGTTGTTACCCGTAACGACCTCCTTCAGGCGGAAGTGCGCCTCGCCGGCAGCCAGCAGAGCCGTATGGACAGCATCAATCGTCGGGATAACGCCTGGTTGCTCCTGAATTACCTCATCGACCGGAAACCGGATTTCCGCGCCGACCTGGAAGAGGGAGCCACCCTTCCCTATTCCGCGGTTACAACAGCGCCCCTGGCCCAGGTACCAGCAGATCATCCGGAAATCAAGGCCCTGGAGAAAGCCGTTGAAGGGAGTGAATTCGATGTGCAGGAAAGCAAGGGGGGATATTATCCCGAACTTTTTGCGAAAGCGGGACTTGATTACGTGCAGAACCGGCAGGTCAAGGAACAGGCGATCATGGCTGCAACGATCGGCGTGAAGTTCAACCTTTTTGACGGCCAGGCAACAACGGGGAGGTATCGGCAGGCAATTGCCACCCGTTCCAGGAGCGAGCAGGCATTGCGCCAGGTGAAAGCTGCCCTGGGCCTGGAATACCGCATGGCAGTCAATGACGCCAATGTCTCCATGGAAAGAATCAAGGTCAGCGAAAAAGCCATCCTCCAGGGAGAGGAGAATCTGCGGATCAACAAGGAGCGCTACCAGGCCCAGGTAGGGACCGCCACGGACGTCATAGACGCCCAGACCCTCCTGACCCAGGCCAGAACCGACTATTATCGCAGCATGTTCGACTACCAGGTTGCAGTGGCGCGGATAAAAAAAGCACGCGGGGAATTATAGATACCCGCGGCAACCGCCTAGTCTCTAAAAGAGACTGCGTCGCCACATCTTCCTGAACGAAACGTACGGACTGACATGAAGAAGGCCGCTGGATCTACCAGCGGCCTTTATTTATCAGGACGTTATCACATCATCGGGCAATTCGTTCAGATCGTCCGGCATGCGTGGGAAATGCTCCTTCAGTGCAACACCACATTTCGTAACCACCGTGCAGAGGACCTCGCATGCCCGGTTATCCCGAAGTCCGGCCGAAAGTTCCCGGGCGAGCCCCTGCCACGAATCGGGAGGTATCTTGCGGTCGATCCCCCGGTCCCCCAGTATCCACACCTTGTGCTCCAGCAGAGAGATGAAAATCAGAATGCCGGTAGCCTCACGGGTACGGTGGAGACCTTTTTCGTAAAAGGCCCGCACTGCCCGTTCCCGCACGGAAAGGTTGATCCGTGCTCTCGTAAGCAATGGGAGCTTCAGGGCAGGAACACGCACAAAAAGAGCCCGGCAGGGGAAATAGAGAACAAAAACCAGCGGGATGTAAAACCAGATAGTGACATGGTGTAACAGTATGGCCACCACCATGGCCAGAAGAGCGGCCAGCAGTACACCCCCGAGGGCGACCGCGTCTCGATAGGAGTCACTTTCGTCCACAACCATCGTGGCAATCTCACCAGTCGTTGACGATTCGGCTGCGTGCACCGCCCGACGGATCATTTCCCGCTCATCCCCGCTGAAAAAATCTGAAGCACGTTTCATGTCGCGATGTTTCTCCTGTCACCAGTCGCCGGAGGCGCCGCCACCGCCGAAATCGCCGCCACCGCCGGAAAAACCTCCACCGAAGCCGCCACCACCCCCTCCGAAACTGCCACCGATAAATGGCCCGCCGTGATAACCGCCGCCACCGCCACCGCCGAAAAGAAAACTCACCAGCAGTCCGATGACAAAGCCTGCAGCAGCGAGACCCAGGAGCATGATAAACGTGAGACCGGGAAAGGCTAGCCAGGCGACCACGGGAATCCCGACCGCCCCGGCAACCCCGCCGAGCAGACGAGAGATGGCTCCGAGAAAGATACAGGCAACAATCGCAAAAATTGTCAGGGAATATACCGGCGAAGCACTTTTCTTTGCATGACGCAGGTCGCGGTTCGTGGTCTGGTATTCACCCTTTACCACCGCCATTATCGCCGTGACGGCTGACGTAACACCGCCATCGAAGTCACCGGCCTTGAATCTGGGCGCCAGATCATTACGGATAATTCTGCCTGCCACGAGGTCGGTAAGCTTTCCTTCCAGCCCTCTCCCCACTTCGATCCTGATCTTTCGCTCCTGTGCGGCGACCAGGAGAATGGCCCCGTTGTCCAGCCCCTTCTGACCGATGTTCCACGCCTCGGCAACCCTTATGGAATAGGTCTCGATATCTTCACCGGACAGAGAAGGAACGGTCAGGACAACAATCTGGGTCGAATCTTGCTGCTCGAATTCTGCGAGTCTGCGCTCCAGGTGCTGAACTGTCGCGGGCGAAAGGAGGCCGGCGTAGTCATTGACGTGGCCGCGCAACGCAGGCACATCAAGGGAGTACGTGGTCACCGGCAAAAACAACAGCAAGATGAACGTAAGAAATCTGGTCATTGCCGTG
Organism: Geomobilimonas luticola; assembly: GCF_018476905.1. GTDB lineage: Bacteria > Desulfobacterota > Desulfuromonadia > Geobacterales > Geobacteraceae > Geomobilimonas > Geomobilimonas luticola. The sequence continues at coordinate 291,177 of NZ_JAHCVK010000002.1, read as the reverse complement.
ACTAGAACTTCACCTTCGGCGCGACCTTAGCCCCCTCTTCCGCTTTGAACGGCTCCTTGCGGGTGAGATGGAGCAGGACCGAATTGGTGATGGAGTTAGGGAAGGTGCGGATGCTCGTATTGAAATCCTGAACTGACTTATTGTACCGAACGCGGGCCACGTTGATCCGGTTCTCGGTCCCCTCCAGTTGATTCTGCAGATCGAGGAAATTCTGATTTGCCTTGAGGTCGGGGTACCGCTCCACCACCACCATCAGACGGGAGAGGGCACCGGAAAGCTCGCCCTGTGCCTGCTGGAACTTGGCAAAAGCCTGGGGATCGTTCACCATCTGCTTCGACGCCTGCAGGGAGCCAACTTTCGCCCGTGCTTCGGTAACTGCCGTGAGGGTCTCAGCTTCATGCTTGGCATACCCTTTCACGACCTCGACCAGATTGGGAATGAGATCAGCCCGCCGCTGATAACTGGCCTCCACATCACCCCAGGCAGCAAACACCGCCTCCTCGTTGGCCTGCATGGTATTGTAGCCGCAACCGGAAAGCGCCATCACCCCGCACATCATCAGCACCGCAAAAAACGTTCTTTTCATATCTCTTCCTCCGGTGAAATGTTTTCTGAAATATAATCACACTCCGGGGTTTTGTCACCCTCCCTGAAGCTGATTTTCATGGCAATAAGTAAGCTATAGCACACGATTGAAAATATATTGGCGGCAATGAGAGGGAGGTCATTCAGCATGATGCCGTAGACAAGCCACAACACCATGCCTGCCGTAAGCAGAACAGGCTGCCAGATGGATATATCGCGCGCGTGCCGGGTGCGATAGGTCCTCACCACCTGGGGCACCGCTGCAAAACTGGTAATAGCACCCGCAAGCAACCCAAGCAAGGTAGTATCCGTCATGTCCCCTTTTTCCCCTCATAAGCCGTGGTTGCCCAGTCGACCTGGGACATCATTCCCCTCAGGATGGCAACCTCCCGGTCATCCAGCCCGGCCCGGGAGAATATTCGCCGCAGGGAGCGCATGAGGTGGGCTGGATTCTGCGGATTAAGGAAACCGATCTTGAGCAGCGCCTGCTCCATCTGCCGATAAAGCTCTTCAGCCGCCTCGGTCGTTGCCAGTTTACGATCGATAGCTGTCGATTCTGCCGCGCAGGCATTGAAAAGTTCGTAGCAGAAGATCAGAACCGACTGGGCCAGGTTGAGCGAACCGTAGTCGGGGCTTGTGGGGATGGTGGCATGCCAGCGGCACAGGGTGAGTTCGTCGGTGGTCAGGCCACTGTCTTCCCTGCCGAACACAAGCGCAGCACGATTGTGCGTCAACTGTCCGAGGACGGTTACCGCCATCTCCCGGGGGGAGAATATCTCCTGGCGGTATTTGCCATGGCGTCGCGTGGTTCCTACCGTCACTTCGCAGTCGGCAAGGGCATCCGCAAGGCTTTCGTACACCGTGGCCTGGTCCAGCAGGTCACGGGCCGATACGGCAAACTTGTGCGCCTCAGGATGATCAAGCGGGCACGGATTAACGAGGCGAAGCTGCATCAGTCCCATGTTTTTCATGGCCCTGCAGACCATCCCCACGTTGCCCGGATTTTGCGGCTCGACTAACACGATTGCGACCCTGTCGCGTAACTCTTCTCTTGTCACCTGGCATTCCCCGATGTACGTGATTTCATTCTGCTCAAACGTTTGCGGGCTGGTCGTCTTCGCCACCACGCATGTACGAAATGGGATAGCCACATACAGCCGATAAGTGCTATCAGTGCCAGCATGAGGTAAGGCTCGTAGCGACTCACGTCCTCCACGAAAAGCGAGGCACTCTTGCCGAAGAGAAAACCGGCGAGGGAAAAAATGATTGACCAGCACAGCGCGCTGAGAAGATTCAATCCGCAGAACTTCATTGCTGACAGGTTGGTCATCCCCAGGATGATGGGGAGGATTATCCGGAATCCGTACGTAAAGCGGGATATAAAGGCAACAAAAGTACCATATTTTTCTATCAGTTTGAGAGCCTTCTGAAACTTTTTAGCAATCGAGGTAAAGACTTTCAAGAGTCGGCGTCCCTGCCAGCGGCCAAGATAAAAGTAAAACTGATCACCGCAGAATGACCCGGCAAGGGCAGTCAGAATCACGCCAAAAATATTGAGATACCCCTGGAACGCGAGAAAACCGGCCAGAATAAGTCCCGCCTCACCCTCGAGAAACGTCCAGAGGAAAAGGACCCAGTAGCCATGCAACTCAAGATAGTCTCTGAGAAACTGCTGCAACACTTCCTCCCCGGTGGCAACAACAGCGGTACCACAGGACACTGACATTTTTCCTCAGAATACTAATATCACATTTACGGACAAGTAGTGACCACGAAAAAAGCCCGGCACATTTCATGCCGGGCTTTTTCAATCGACTGTCAGACAGTACCTAATTACGATTTCGCGGCCATGGCCTTTTCATAGCCGATATTGAACGCCTTCTTGTTAAGCTCAAGGAAAGCCTCGGGAACACGGGAAAGAACCGCCTTCTCGGCATTCTCCTTGGATACGACACCTGTCAGGGCAACCATGGCGCCAAGGGCAACGATGTTGGTGACGATCTCGCGACCGACTTCATTCTTGGCGGTGTTGGTGATGTTGAACTTGACGACGTTGAAATTCCCCGGCGGCTCGCGGAGAACAAGGTCGGAGTCGATCAGGAGAACCCCGCCTTCCTTGAGATCGTGGGAATACTTGTCGCAGGCCTCCTGGGTGAGAGCGAGGAGGGCATCGCACTTGGTGACCTTCGGGTAATCGATCGTTGTATCGGAAATGATTACCTCGGATTTGGAAGCGCCACCACGGGCCTCAGGGCCGTAGCTCTGTGACTGGACGGCCTGAATCCCCTGATAGATGGATGCTGCCTCGGCCATGATGACACCGGCAAGGATCAGACCCTGTCCGCCGGCGCCGGAAAAGCGAATCTCATATCTTCCTGCCATTATCTTCTCTCCTTTGAATAGGCGAAATTCGTTCTAGCGGGCGGCGCCCTGGGCGCGCTCGATTACCGCCTTGTACTGCTCGCAGTACTCAGGCTTGTCTTCCTTGTACAGGACACCGGTGAGAACCTTGCCCTTGAGCTGCTCAGGGTCCATCTTCTCGGCAGCCTTGACCGGCACGGCGATATCCTTGAGCCGATTCATCATCTCGATGACCGACTTGTACTTGTTGCGCCGACCATAGGTAGTCGGGCAGTCGTCGAGGATCTCGACGACTGAGAAGCCTTTGTGCTGGATCGCCTCGACGATGAGCTTGTCGATCTGGTTGGCATGGAACGCGGTACCACGTGCCACAAAAGAGGCACCGGCACCGATTGCCAGCTTGGCAATATCAAAGCCCGGATCGGGGTTGCCGTAAGGGGTCGTGGAAGCCTTGGCACCAGTCGGTGTACAGGGCGAGAACTGTCCGCCGGTCATGCCGTAGATCATGTTGTTCATGATGATATACGTCATGTCGATGTTACGACGGCAGGCGTGAATGAAGTGGTTTCCGCCGATGGCCGTGCCATCGCCGTCGCCACCACAGAGGATTACGTTCATTTCAGGACGAGCCATCTTGACACCGGTCGCGAATGCAGCGGCACGACCGTGGGCGGTGTGCAGGGTGCAGCAATCCATGTATCCCGGGAGTCGGGAAGCGCAGCCGATACCGGATACGATGGCGGTTTCTTCCTTCTTGAGCTGAAGAGTATCCAGTGCCCTGATAAGACCTTTCATGACAATGCCGTGGCCACAGCCTGGGCACCAGATATGGGGAAGCTTGCCGGGGCGAAGCCATTTTTCATATTCAAAAGCCATGGTTACTTGACCTCCTTCATCTTGTCGAGGATCTGATCCGGATTGATCGGCTCTCCGTCAACGCGGAATATGCCGAGAACCGGAGCGTTGCCTTCAATGCACCCCTTGATGACGCCGGCACACATGCCAAGGTTCATCTCCGGAGAAATAAAGGCCTTTACCTTCTTGGATATCTCGAGGAGCCTCTCCTCCGGGAACGGCCAGAAGGTGATCAAGCGGAAAAGCCCTGCCTTGATGCCTTGCTTGCGAGCCTGATCAACTGCAAATCGTGCAGAACGGGAAGTTGAACCGAACGCGACGACGACGACGTCAGCATCGTCAACCAAATACTCTTCCCACTTCATGATTTCGGCCTTGTTGGCCTCCACCTTGCGGACCTGGCGCTCTTCCTCTGCCTGGACGATCTCTGCCTTGGTGGTCGGGAATCCGTCCTGCATCTTGTTGAGACCGGTGACGTGAAACTTGTAGCCGGAACCGAATGCAGCCAGAGGGGGGACGTCGCCGAAAGAGGTATCGTACGGCTTGTATTTGTCAGGTGTCACTGAAGGAGCAGTACGGTCGACGACCGGGATTTCGCCCGGCTCGGGAAATACGATCCGCTCGCGCATGTGAGCCACGATCTCGTCAGGCATGATCATGACCGGCGTGCGGTATTTCTCGGCCAGGTTGAACGCCCTGACCGTCTCCTCGAACAGTTCCTGTACGGAAGCAGGCACCAGGCAGATGGCCGGGTGGTCACCGTGGGTTCCCCACTTGGCACACATGACATCTGACTGGGAAGGGCCGGTCGGCATACCGGTCGAGGGGCCGCCGCGCATGACGTTGACGATGACGCAGGGGACCTCGGTGATGCATGCATACCCGATGTTTTCCTGCTTGAGGGAGAGGCCGGGACCAGATGTCGACGTGAGAGCCTTCAACCCGGTAAGCGATGCACCAATAAGGGCGGCCATTGCGCCGATCTCGTCTTCCATCTGGATGAACTTGCCCCCTACCTTCGGAAGCTCGGCCGACATAACCTCGGCGACTTCAGTGGAAGGGGTGATAGGGTAACCAGCAAAAAACTTGCAGCCGGCGTACAGAGCGCCATGGGCCGCAGCTTCGTTACCCTGCATGAAAGCAACTTTCTTAGCCACGTTACTTACCTCCTATAAAAGTGTTTATGCAGTAACCTTGATTGCAAAATCTGGGCAGCGGAGTTCGCACTGCATGCATTTGATGCAGGCCTCCAGGTTCTTTACTCCCACGACAAACCCCTGCATTTCCAATACCTTGGTCGGGCAGAATTCGACGCAGATGTGGCATCCCTTACAATACTTCTCGATAACCTCGATCGTTGGAAGCTTCTTTTCCATCTACTTACGCTCCTTATCTGGAATAAAGCCGTTAGGCCGACAAACTGGCGAAATTTACCACATATCGTATCTGAATTCAATAATTGGTTTTGTCTCCATGGAATGTCCACTCCATAAGACAAAAGAAGGGCATATGCCCTTCTTTTGTCTTAACAGACAAACTGTGAAGCAGATAACTACTTCATGCTGCCGACAAGTTCCTTTACAGCTGCCACGGACTTGTCCATCATGGCCTGCTCTTCGGCATCGAGTTTGAACTCGATGATGTTTTCAATTCCCTTTTCGCCGAGAACGCAGGGAACGCCGACATAATAGCCGTTCACACCGAATTCACCCTGCAAGTAGGCACAGGTGGGGAGCACGCGCTTCTGATCCTTCAGAATAGACTCCGCCATGGCAATAGCCGAGGATGCGGGAGAATAGAACGCCGAGCCGGTCTTGAGGAGAGCAACAACCTCGCCGCCTGCACCGCGGGTCCGCTTGACCATGGCTTCCATAACCTCTTTCGCCTTGGCCTTGTCCTTGTATTTCTGCTCAAGGAGTTCCATGACCGGGATACCGCAGACGCTGGTGTAGCGGACGAGCGGCACCATGTCGTCGCCGTGGCCACCGAGGGTCATGGCGGTTACGTCTTTAACGGACACACCCAGTTCCCATGCGATGAACGCAGCGAAGCGGGAGGAATCAAGCACGCCGGCCTGGCCCATGACGCGGTTGTAGGGGAAACCGGTAATCTGCTGACAGAGCGTTACCATGGCGTCGAGCGGATTGGAAATGACGATGACGAAAGAATTGGGAGCGTACTGCTTGATCCCCTTGGCTACTTCGGTCATGATCTTGGAGTTGGTAGCGATGAGATCGTCCCGGCTCATGCCCGGTTTGCGGGGAAGACCTGCCGTTACGATAACAACGTCCGAGCCCTCGATGTCTTTGTAGTCATTGGTACCCTTCAGGTTGACATCAAAACCGTCGACCGGTCCTACTTCGGCGATATCGAGCATTTTCCCCTGGGGCAACCCTTCCACGATGTCGAACATAACGACATCACCAAGCTCACGCAGTGCGCAGAGTTGAGCAAGAACGCCACCGATCTGACCACCACCGATTAATGCAATCTTCTTTCTCGCCATTTTCTCTCTCCTTGTCTGTATGTTGTTCTACTTCCTACACTCGTGGTTTATGCAATAGCGTCGATAATTGCGTTCAACGTCGCACTGGGACGCATTGCCTTTTCCGTCTTTGCGGGGTCCGGCATGTAGTACCCGCCGATATCCTGGGGTTTGCCCTGGGCCCCGATCAGTTCCTCATTGATCTTTGCCTCATTTTCCTGAAGCTGCTGGGCAACCTTGGCGAAACGTGCAGCCAGGTCTTTGTCTTTGGTCTGCGCAGCCAAGGCCTCAGCCCAGTACATGGCAAGATAGAAATGGCTGCCACGGTTATCGATCTGGCCAACCTTACGGGCCGGGTTCTTGTTTTGATCCAGGAACTTGGTGTTGGCCTGATCAAGGGTATCGGCCAGCAGCTGGGCTTTTTCATTCTTGAAGCTGGCAGCCAGATGCTCGAGGGATACGGCAAGGGCCAGAAACTCACCGAGCGAATCCCAGCGCAGGTACCCTTCCTGTACGAACTGCTGAACATGTTTGGGAGCGGAACCGCCTGCGCCGGTCTCGAACAGTCCGCCGCCAGCCAGAAGCGGTACGATGGAGAGCATCTTGGCGCTGGTGCCCAACTCCAGAATCGGGAAGAGGTCGGTCAGGTAATCCCTGAGTGCGTTACCGGTGACCGTAATGGTATCCTGACCGGCTTTTGCTCTCTCGCACGTGAACTGCATCGCATCCACAGGGGCCATGATGCGAATATCAAGACCGGTGGTGTCGTGATCCTTCAGGTACTTATTAACCTTCTCGATCATCTGAGCATCGTGAGCCCTGTTCTTGTCCAGCCAGAATATGGCCGGGGCACCGGTTGCCTTTGCCCTTCTCACCGCAAGCTTGACCCAGTCCTGGATCGGCAGGTCTTTGGCCTGGCAACCACGCCAGATATCGCCTTCTTCCACGGTGTGCTGCATAAGCACGGCGCCGGACTCGTCAAGAACGCGGACCGTGCCGTTTGCCGTCACCTTAAAGGTCTTGTCGTGTGAACCGTACTCCTCCGCCTTCTGCGCCATGAGACCCACGTTGGAGGTGGAACCCATGGTGGTGGGGTCGAACTGGCCGTGCTTCTTGCAGAAATCTACACAAACCTGATACCAGCGCGAATAGCATCTATCAGGAACCACGCACTTCACATCGTGAAGCTTGCCGTCAGGGCCCCACATCCCGCCGGAGTCACGGATGACGACCGGCATGGAGGCATCGATGATGATATCGTTGCTGGCATGGAGGTTGGTTATACCCTTATCGGAGTCAACCATTGCCAGAGGCGGTCTTTTCTTGTACGTCTCCTGAATGTCAGCTTCGATTTCTGCCTTCTTGGCTGCAGGCAGCTTCTCAAGCTTCAGGTACAGATCACCCAGACCGAGGTCCGGATTGACCCCCAACTCCTTGAAGGTTGCGGCATGCTTCTCGAATACGTCCTTGAAGTAGACGGAAACGAAATGACCGAACATGATCGGATCGGAGATCTTCATCATGGTAGCCTTGAGGTGCACAGAGAAGAGAACACCCTTTGCCTTGGCATCTTCGATCTGCTCTTCGATGAATTTGCGCAGAGCCCGGACACTCATGAAGGTTCCATCAAATATTTCTCCGGCCTGCAACGGGAGCTTCTCTTTCAGAACCGTGACCTTGCCGGCCTGATCGACGAACTCGATCTTTACATTGCCGGCCTTCTCCATGGTAACGGACTTTTCGTTCTCGTAAAAATCGCAGCAATCCATCCACGACACATGGGTCTTGGAGTCCGGGGTCCAGGCACCCATCTTGTGCGGATGCTTCTTGGCGTATTCCTTTACCGCCTTGGCCGATCTCCTGTCCGAGTTGCCTTCCCGCAGAACCGGATTTACGGCGCTGCCCAGGCACTTTGCGTAGCGTGCGTGAAGCTCTTTCTCCGCGTCCGTCTTGGGCTCCTCGGGATAATCGGGAAGCTTGTACCCCTTCTCCTGCAACTCCTTGATGGCAGCTTTCAACTGGGGAATCGAGGCACTGACGTTTGGCAGCTTGATGATGTTGGCCTCAGGCTTCTGAGTAAGATCACCGAGCTCGGCCAGATAATCAGGCATCCTCTGGCTCTCCGTCAGATAGTCGGGGAAATTTGCGATAATTCTTCCTGCAACGGAGATATCCCGTGTCTCGACTACAACGCCAGCCGCCTTTGTGAAGGCGTTGACGATCGGGAGCAAAGAGTACGTTGCCAATGCAGGTGCTTCGTCGATTTTTGACCAGATAATCTTTTGTGTCGTCATGTTCTCTCCTTAGTTTTTATGCCCGCGTGGTCAGAGGCTCAATGAAAGGAATTTCGCCCTTGTAGTACCAGTAATCAGTAATGAATTCACCTGTAGGACTTCACACATCCGCCGTGCCGGACACCGTATTTTTTACGACACCGCACACTAAACACGCGATTGAACAAACGGAAATCATACAAGTTTGGCATGGTGGGAATTTTGTATACAGTATACAAAATGGGTTAGCCTGTCAAGGAAAATAAGTGAGAATATTTTATTGTTTCAAAGCGATTAGGTCAATTCAGGAAACATCGGGACGTACTCCCGAATGTACAGAGGAACGGCTAATGAAGTTGTCTATCCTGGGCGTAACGTCGTGCTTCTTGGATATCCTCACGGGTCACATTTCGTGGGATACGCAATACCTGGCCAGGCCAGATATGGCGGGGGTCACTTATCTGGTCGCGGTTGGCCCGGTAGATGAGTGGCCATAGATTTGCTTCGTTGTATATATCCTGTTGCGAGGCTATTTGCGGTAGCGACTCGCCCCGCTTGACGGTGTGATAGGCGGATAACGCCTTCTCCCGCTGCCGTGCTTTTTCGGCTTTTTTCCGCGCAGCCTCGGCAGCCTCAGCTGCGGCGACCGCTTCTGCGCGGGCTTTTGCCTGCTTGAGCTGCTCGGCAAGACGGGCAGCCTGTCGCTCCTGCTCCTGCTTTTCAGCTTCAGCCCGCAATCGTGCCGCTTCACTCCGCCGTTTCAACTCGGCAGCAAGCTCCTTTTCGAGCAGCTCCCCCCTGTTCATCACGAGAAGGTAATAACGCTCCGCATCACCGGTATCCCCCGATTTCGCAAAGCCTTCCCCCTTCAGCATGGCATCTTCCAGGCTCTTGTATTCTGTGGGGAAAACCCTGTCGGCTCCGTTCAGTCTGACCCGGTCGAATACCAGGCGTGCTTCCTGACGCCACCGGGGAACTGCCGGCGTACAAGCGGCAACGAACAGCACGAGAGCAGCGATGAGTGCAAATAGTCTGCTCATCCTTTCCTCATGCGCATGGTTACTTCGCAGCCAATCTGAGCCCCAATTCCCTCAACTGCTTGGCATCAACGGGTGAAGGAGCATCCGACATAAGGCAGGCGCCCTTCTGTGTTTTCGGGAAGGCGATAACGTCGCGAATGGAGTCACTACCGGTAAGGAGCATGACAAGTCTGTCCATGCCGAAGGCGATCCCCCCGTGGGGAGGCGTACCATACTCCAGTGCATCCAATAGGAATCCGAATTTGGAACGTGCATCCTCTTCGGAAAGCCCGAGCATCTTGAACATGAGTGACTGGATTTTTTCCTGATGAATCCTGATGCTGCCGCCACCGATTTCGTTGCCGTTCAACACCAGGTCGTAGGCCTTGGCGCGGCAGCGCCCCGGATCGCTTTCCACATAGGCAAGATCTTCGTCCATGGGTGCGGTGAAGGGGTGATGAACCGCCGCCCAGCGCTTATCCTCATCATCCCACTCAAGAAGGGGGAAATCGGTGATCCAGACGAAGTTAAAGACGTCCTTATCAAGAAGCCCCAGCAGGTTGGCGAGATGGTTTCGCAACTTGCCGAGGGAATCGTTGACGACTTTTGGCTTGTCGGCAACGAACAGGAGCAGGTCCCCCTCCTCCGCGGCAAACAGCTTGTCCATCGCGGCTATCTCCTCGGCCGTAAAGAACTTGGCGATGGGAGACTGCCACCCCTCCGCCGTTACCTTGACGTAGGCGAGCCCTTTGGCACCGTAGATCTTCGCGAATTCCGTGAGGTCGTCGATCTCCTTGCGGGACATGCCGCCACACCCCTTGGCGTTGAGTCCCTTGACAATACCTCCACCTGATACCACATCGGCAAAGACCTTGAAACCCGCCCCCTTCACGATGTCCGACAGCTCAACCAGTTCGAGGCCGAACCGCAGGTCGGGGTTGTCCACACCGAACCGGCGGATCGCCTCTCCATAGGTCATACGCGGGATAGGGAGCGCCACGTCCACCCCCTTCGCATCCTTGAAGATGGTGGCAATCAGCCCCTCCATGACCGTGATGATGTCCTCCCGGTCGATATAGGACATCTCGCAGTCTATCTGGGTGAACTCCGGCTGGCGGTCGGCTCGCAGGTCCTCGTCGCGGAAACAGCGGACGATCTGGAAATACCGGTCGAAACCGGACACCATGAGAATCTGCTTGAAAAGCTGAGGAGACTGGGGGAGCGCATAGAATTCGCCGTTGCTTATGCGGGACGGCACGAGAAAGTCGCGGGCCCCTTCCGGCGTGGATTTCGTGAGAAAGGGGGTCTCCAGTTCGAGGAAGCCGTTCCCGGTCAGGTACTGGCGCGTCACCTGGGCAACCTTCGAGCGGAGGATGAGGTTCTGCTGCAGCGCCGGACGCCGCAGGTCCAGGTAGCGGTGCTTGAGGCGGAGGTTCTCCGCGACGTCCACATAGTCGTCGAGAGTAAAGGGGAGCGGCTTGGAGCGGTTGAGGAGTTTGCACTCGCTCACCACCACCTCGACCTCGCCGGTTTTCATGTTCGGATTGACGGTCCCTTCGGGGCGTGCGATCACCTTCCCCTTCACCGCCACGACGTATTCGTTGCGCAGCGCCTCGGCCTTTTTATGGGAATCGCCGCTCTGGTCCGGATCAAACACCACCTGGGCAATGCCTTCCCGGTCCCTCAGGTCGATGAAAATGAGACCACCATGATCACGACGGCGCATGACCCATCCCATGAGGACCACTTCCCGACCGACATCCTTGCTTGTCAACGCCCCGCAGTAGTGGGTTCTCTTCCAATCGCCAAGAAAATCTATCATCAACTCGACCTCCGGTGTTAGTAAACGAATCGCGCAAGTATACTCAAAATAGGTTGATGCTTCAAGAATTAATGGTGACGGCCGTAGCTAAAATGGCTCGTCGGTATTTTCGGCAGGCCCTGCATCCAACTAGATGCACACTAGAGGCGCCGTCAGTACGGTCATCCGCGAAGGATCCCCTCACCAGAATAATTGATTTAGATTTCATTTTTGCGCAATGCCTTTATACGCAGAAAATGAATAAGGGATCGACGATGTTGGACAACAGGGCGAGGGTTTCGAAGGTAGGGCGCCTGTATGACAATTGAAATACAGTATGAAAGAGGAAACACCGGATACGGTGAAACGGGAAATAAGGGACTGCTCTAAGTCTCCTGCATCGGAGAAAAGGATGGGGGAAGCTTGCATTTCAGCGCCTGCCCCAGCCTTCTCTATGAGTAAAAACGGTATCAGTACACCGGGACCGACGAATATCCCTGAGCTCCGTAACCTATCAGGGAGACATATCCATTACCCACCGTATGGAGTTCCGGCAGAATCGAGGCTGACTCGATACCGAACACGCTGAGGGCTATCCGGCAGACCTCCAGCCTGACCCCTTCTTTTGCCAGGACGGTAAGCATAGCGGCAATTTCGTCAAGCTTCTTCGCATCGTCTGCCATGCCCCCCTCCCTCTTCTTGGAGAGAAGCTTTACTGACGGTCCGCTGAACACGACCGCAAATGCCGGCTTTTTCTTTCCCGTCTGCAGCGCCTTGTCCTTACATGTCTGGTGGATCACATCAAGGTGCAAGGCGGCGCTCTTTGGATCGCCTATCCTGAAGTCGAACACTGCCTCCACATGCTTTACCCCCTGCAAGGACTTGTAGCCCTCCACCTTCATCTCCGAAGAGTGTGCAGGGGAAACCGTCCCTACAACCAGACAGACTGACAACAACAACCAAAACGCGACCGGCAACGAATTCGTTCTCATGGTTCATACCTCCCATTCAATTCGCCCATGCTCGGGTTATTGTAGCATCAGCCAGAGAAAGCGCAATCAGGTGCGGAACCCACCGTCAGGACGTCGTGAGCACTAAACAAAACCCCCGTCCGGAAGCCCGGACGGGGGTTCATTTCACACCGGCAGCCTCACAGCCACTATCCTACTTATACTCCGCCATCTCATCAAACTGCAGATATTTGTACACCGAATCCTTCTTCGGCTCGATCTTCTCCTTGTAGATAGCCAAGTACTCCTTCGGCGTCGGGATCTTACCCAGGTTGGAGATAACCGCGCCGATCTCGGCGGAGCCGAGGAACACCTTGGCGCCGTCGCCGATCCGGTCGTCGAAGTTACGGGTTGAGGTGGAGAACATGTTCACACCATCGGGCACGCGGGCCTGGTTCCCCATGCAGAGCGAGCAGCCGGCGATCTCGACCCGGGCGCCCACGGCGCTGTAGATGGAGAAGAGCGCTTCGTCCTTGAGCTGGGCCTGATCCATGCGGGTCGGCGGGCAGATCCAGGTGCGGACGTTCGGGTTGAACTTCTGGCCGCGCCAGATCTCGGCAGCGGCACGGAAGTGGCCGATGTTGGTCATGCAGGAGCCGAGGAAGACGTCCTGGATCTTGGTGCCGGCCACCTCGGAGAGGAGCTTCACGTCGTCCGGATCGTTCGGGCAGGCGAGGATCGGCTCTTTGATGTCCTTGAGGTCGATCTCGATCACCGCGGCGTACTCGGCGCCCTTGTCGGCCTTCAAGAGCTCGGGCTTCGCGAGCCACTTCTCCACGGCCTTAATCCGGTTCTGGAGGGTCTTCTTGTCCTGGTAGCCGTCCTTGATCATCTTCTTCATGAGGGCGACGTTGGAGCGCAGGTACGTGGCAACCGATTTCTCGCTAAGCTGGATGCAGCCGGCAGCAGCGGAGCGCTCGGCGGCGGCGTCGGTCAGCTCGAAGGCCTGCTCGACGCTGAGGTCGGGGAGCCCTTCCATCTCGAGGATCTTGCCGTTGAAGACGTTCACCTTGTTCTTCTTGGGTACGGTGAGGAGCCCCTGCTTGATGGCATAGTAGGGGATGGCGTTCACCGCGTCACGCAGGGTGATGCCCGGGTTGAACTTCCCTTTGAAGCGCACGAGGACCGACTCCGGCATGTCGAGGGGCATGAACCCCATGGCGCCGGCGAAGGCGACCAGGCCGGAGCCGGCCGGGAAGGAGATCCCGATGGGGAAACGGGTGTGGGAGTCGCCGCCCGTCCCGACGGTGTCGGGGAGGAGCAGGCGGTTCAGCCAGGAGTGGATGACGCCGTCGCCCGGCTTGAGGGGTACGCCGCCCCGCTCGATGATGAAGGCCGGGAGGTTCTTGTGCATCTTCACATCGGCCGGCTTCGGGTAGGCGGCGGTGTGGCAGAAGGACTGCATGAACATGGGGGACTGGAACTTGAGGCAGGCCAGTTCCTTCAGTTCGTCGGCGGTCATGGGGCCGGTGGTGTCCTGGGAACCGACGGTGGTCATCTTCGGCTCGCAGGCGGTGCCGGGGAGGATACCGGTGATGCCGCAGGCCTTGCCGACCATCTTCTGGGCCAGGGAGTACCCCTGCTTCGCTTTCGGCTTCGGATTCACCGGCAGGGTGAAGGCGGTGGAGGGCTTGAGACCGAGGGCCTTGCGGGCCTTGTCGGTAACGGCGCGACCGATGATGAGAGGAATCCGGCCACCGGCGCGGAACTCGTCAGCCAGGGTGTTCGGTGCGATGGTGAACGTGGAGAGGGTCTTCTTCCCCGACTCGTCGGTGATGACCCCTTTCTTGGTGTCGATGACGATCACGTCGCCGGTCTTCATCCCGGTCACGTCCGCTTTCAGCGGCAGGGCGCCGGAGTCCTGGGCGGTGTTGAAGAAGATCGGGGCGATGACACCGCCGATGATAACGCCGGCGGTCTTCTTGTTGGGAACGCAGGGAATCTCCTCGCCGATGTGCCAGAGAACCGAGTTGCAGGCGGACTTGCGGGAGGATCCGGTGCCGACCACGTCACCCACGAAGGCGACCTGGAAACCGTCCTTGCGGAACTTGGCGATGGTGTCGAGCCCGCCCTTGAAGCGGGTCTTACCCATGGCCAGGGCGTGGAGCGGGATGTCGGGGCGGCTCCAGGCGTCGCCGGCCGGGGAGAAGTCATCGGTGTTGATCTCGCCGTCCACCTTGAACACCTTCACCTTGATCTTCTCGGGCACCCCCTTGCGGGCGGTGAACCACTCGGCCTCGGCCCAGGACTTGAGCACCTTGGTTGCGGCCGCATTCTTGGCTTTCGCCAGCGCGGCGACTTCGTCGAAGGCGTCATAGACGAGGGTGATGCCGCACAGCGCCTTGGCCGCCTCGTCGGCCAGCGCCTTGTCTTTGAGGGCGGCGACGAGCGGGGCCACGTTGTAGCCGCCGATCATGGTGCCGAGGAGCTTGATGGCGTCCTTGGGGGTAACCAACGGAGACTTGATCTTACCGGCGACCACGCCAGCGAGGAACTCGGCCTTCACCTTGGCGGCCGGATCGACACCGGGGGAAACCCGATCGGTAAGGAGTCCGAGGAGAAACTTCTCTTTCCCCTTGGGGGGCTTCACGAGCAGCTTGCACAGTTCGGCGGTCTGCTCCGGGTTGAGCGGCAGTGCCGGAATCCCTTGGGATGCCCTTTCTTTCTCATGCTGCAGATAAGCTTCGATCATGCGGTAACCCCTCCTGTTTGTTGGTATGCGTGACTACGGTATCCTATCCGGTGGTACAGAAACCCATCAATTTCATTAAGGACAGCTTGTCGAAAAGCGTATACTGTATACATTTTTTTCACTCAATTGTCAATTGCTTATGTTGCCACCCCTCAAGATTGTTTGCAGGTATTAATGTAATAGCCATCAGGATAAAAAAACCGGCCACGGGGCCTGGGGCTCCATGACCGGTTGATGAAATGGTCAAGTGGTGATGTCAGGCGTAGGTCGAATCATCAAAGGCAAGGAGCGGGAACATGATGAAGCCGACCAGGCAGAGGAGCACCCCGTAGAGGGGGCTCTTGCCGAACCTCTGAGCCAGGGCGAGACAGACGAGCAGGTAGAGGATGAACCCGACGAAGGGGACGAGCAGGATAACCAGGAACCACCACCAGGGCTTGCCGGCGATGGCCACCAGCACGTACAGGTTGTAGATGGGGATGAGGGCCTTCCAGCCTGCCTCCCCTGCTTTTTCGAATACCTTCCACATGGAGGCGATGAGGATGATGACCAGAAGGAGGGGCACCAGCAGAAACGTCATGCCGAACCCCATGCCTGCAGCCTCCGCCACCGGCGGCGGCACTACCGCAGGTTTGGGCATTGGCGGCACCACTGCCGGTTTTTCCGGAGAGGTTGCAACGGCTACCGGTTTAGCCGGCGTCAGGGCTGCCGAGCCACTGGTAGGAGCGGCCTGTTTCGCGGCCGGGGCCACTGCAGGGGCCGCCACTGCCTGCGCCGGAGCGGTACCCGCCTTGGGAGCGGCTGTTGCCGGAGTTACGAGCTGCGCCTTGGCTGGCGCAGGTGATGGCGTGAGCGCCCCGGCTGATGGTTTGGAAGTGCCGCCTGTCGCAGGGGTCTCCTCTCCCGGGCTGGTTGCTTCCGACTTTTCGGCATCCTGCTTGACCGGCTGTACCTTCTTCACCGGCCGGGCGCGGAACGTCTTCTTGATGTTCACGTCTCCTGGCGAAAACTCCAACATCACATCGCGATTGACCATTACATAGACCGTATCCTTGCTGCGCCAGAACGACTGGCACTGCACGACCGACCCGTCCTTCAGAAACACGCGGGCGGCCATCGCATCCGATGCGATGAAAACGGCAAGCAGCACGACAAGACACCAAATCTTTTTCATGGCGTAGCCTCCTGTGCGGATATCATGACACTAACAGAGCCAAAACAGCCTCTACAAAAACAAAAAAAACCACCCGGCCGGCTTCGTAACCGGCGTGGGTGGCATGAGATCGAAAAAGTACGAAGGGAGGCTCATGCAAGCATGCCCCGCGCTACCGCATCGGCATCCAGCGGAATTTCCGACTGGGTTCCCGCATCCATATTCTTCAGGACTGCAATTCCCCGTGCCAGTTCATCCTCTCCGACGATCAGCGTGAAACGGCTCCTGAACTTGTCGGACCGTCGCATCTGGCTCTTCAGGCTTTTACCCTCGTAATCCATTTCAACCGCAATGCCGCGCCTCTGCATGGCACACATGAGTCCGAATGCCAGTTTCTGTGCCGGCTCGCCAAGAGCTGCCACAAACAGGTCGGGTCGCTTGCTGAATTCCCGGTCCGCCAGGAGCAAAGCTACCCGCTCCACCCCCATGGCAAAACCGATGCCCGGCAAGGAGGGGCCACCAAGATCGGCAATCAGCCCATCATAGCGACCGCCGGCAGCCACCGCACTCTGGGCACCCAGAAGCGTGGTAACCAGCTCAAAGGTCGTCCGGGTGTAATAATCGAGCCCGCGCACCATGCGGGGATTGATGGTATATGAGGTGCCTACCCCCTCTAGGTGAGTGCGGAGAGCATCGAAATGCGCTTCGCACTCCCCGCAGAGATGGTCGAGGACCGATGGCGCACCCACGGTAGCTTCCTTGCAACCGGCCGATTTACAGTCGAGAGCCCGCAGGGGGTTGGTTTCCAGTCTCCGTTTGCAGTCGTCGCAGAGTTTATCTATCCGGGCTCTGAGAAAATCCGTGAGTGCACGTCGGTATACCGGCCTGCACGCCGGACAGCCGAGGGAATTAATCTGCAGCGAGGGTTCCGTCAACCCGAGTTCAGCGAAAAAGTGGCAGAGCATGGTCAGCACCTGGGCATCGACCTTGGGATCGTTCACCCCCGTCACCTCGGCGCCGATCTGGTGAAACTGGCGATAGCGCCCTTTTTGGGGACGTTCGTAGCGGAACATGGGCCCCATGTAATAGAGCTTGGCTATCGGATCTACCGCGTGGAGCTTATGTTCGATAAAGGCACGCATCACCGAGGCCGTCCCCTCAGGCCGCATGGTGACCCGATTTTCTCCCTTGTCGACGAAGGAGTACATCTCTTTTTCCACGATGTCGGTGGCGTCCCCGATGGAACGGCTGAACAGTTCCGTTTTTTCCAGAACAGGGACCCTGATCTCGGCAAAACCGTACAACTCGAAAACACGGCGGGCGGTTGCTTCGATATGCTGCCACTTTTCAACCTCGCCGGGGAGGATGTCGTTGAAACCCTTGATACCGTTGATTGCCACGTCCCTAACGCTCCTTCACTGCACGTTACTGTTCCGCATTGCGCGGTGATAGGTAGAATACCATATTCTTTCCGCTGGATTTCCCCCGATACATGGCTCGGTCCGCCAGTTCCAGAAGATCGGTCTTGGTTTTCGCATCGTCCGGAAAACAGGCGTAACCGAGACTGGCGGTGAGCTTGATGGTATATCCTTCATCGGCAAGGAAATTGTGGGACTCTATGGAGCGGCGGATACGTTCTGCAACGGTTGCCGCTCCCCCCACGCCCGTTTCCACCAATATGACGGTATATTCGTCACCACCATAACGCATGACGGAATCCACTTCACGTACCGATTTCTTGAGCAGGGTCCCCACCTCTTTGAGCACCTTGCTCCCGACCAGATGGCCATGGCAGTCATTGACATTCTTGAACAAATCGAGGTCGAGGAACAAAACCGACAGCGACGACCCGTAACGTTCGGCACGTTTCAGTTCTCTCTCCAGGGCGATTTCGAGGTAACGGTAGTTGAAAAGGCCGGTCAACTCGTCAATGTAGAGCAGATTTTTCGCACTGGTAAAACGGGCCGCGTTTTCGAACGCCAGCGATGCCTGGTCTATCAGAAAGTTGAGATTTTTGTGATTGATCGCACTCGGGAAATCGTGTCCCGCTTCGTTGAAGAATATGATGACGCCCTGTAATGCTTTCTTGAACCGGAGTGACAGAATCATCGCATCGTTCACTCCGCCAATCATGGTGTTGTCGGGCATCGTCCCTGCCGGCACAAAGTTGTGGAGATGGATGAAGTTGTCTGCCTTGTCGTCATGTACATCGAAATTCGCCAGAGCGGTATCACCCAGCAGCAAACCGGTCGCTTCGTCGAATCCTCGCACCTCTTTCAGTTCCAGCTGGTCGGAGCCTTCGATAAAATAGGCGACTCCGCGTGCGAGACCTATTTCCTTCGCCAGTGCATCGACAACAAGCGAGTGAAGGCGGTCCATGTCAAGACAGTTGGCAATGGTCTGGCTGACCTGGAACAGGTTCACGAGTTCTTTCAGCTCGTGGTTTTCATCCAGGAGACGCCGTTGTTCGATACAGAGAGCAACCGTATGTTTTAATTCCTCGTGATTGATCGGCTTGACGAGATAATCACGCGCACCGTTTTTCAGGGCGAACACAGCCGTCTCCAGATTGCCGTGACCGGTGACCATGATCACTTCGATGGCAGGATCTTTCTGTTTGACCCGTGACAGGATATCGAGCCCTGAAACGTCCTTCATGACGAGGTCGGTCACAACCACGTGAAAAGACCGCAGTCCGAGTATCTCCAGCGCCTCCTCACCGGACGACGCAACTTCCACGTCGTAACCTTCTTCACGAAGCAGGTCGGAAAATACTTCCCGGAAAAAACTGTCATCTTCTATGACAAGAATCCTTTCCATGCAGCAGCTCTCCTGAAATCATGTAAATGGCGTGGTCATATGTATAAACCAACTGCAATCCGACTGGTTAACGTACCAGATTAGCCGGAAGCATGTCAATCAAAATGCCCTGCCGTTGCCGCAATTCCAACCACTCTCCCGTGCGGTTCACACGACATTTCAATGGTGCCGTCCAGGTCGGTTCTGAAAACCGTTATACCGTTTCGTACAAGATTTGCGACTGTCTCAGGGGCGGGGAGATGGAAACTGTTGCCATAGCCGGCCGATATGACGGCATAGCGGGGAGCGGCAGCCGCAAGAAAGGGACGTGAGGAGGAAAAGCGGCTTCCATGGTGGGCTACCTTGAGCACGGTACACTGCACGGTGGCATCTCGCCTGAGCAGTTCCGCCTCGGTAACGGCGCCGATATCGCCGGTGAACAGGACGGATGTTGAACCTGCCACCAGGCGAAGCACCAGAGAACCATTGTTGACATTGCTGGGATCATCCCCACCCTCTGCTGACTGCTGCAGCGGGGCGAGAGGTTCTATGCGTACTCCGTCTATAACGAACGGTTGAGAAGCTGCGTTCACCGTTCTTGTTGTGACATGCCGAGCAGCAAGTATTTCTTTAAGAACTGAGTATTCCGGATACCCGCCCCCTTCACTCCCCTCCCAGAACTCCCGGACCCTGAAGTTTTTCGCAACAAAAACCAACCCCTGGCAATGGTCGGGATGGGGATGGGTCAGCACCAGGTAATCGATGGCGGATATCCCCATTTTCCAGAGGGCCGGAGCAACGAGCCGCTCACCCACATCGGAGCCTCCGCCACGCGCATTCCCTCCACCATCCACCAGCATGGTTTTGCCGCCGGGGAACCTGATCAGAGTGGCATCCCCCTGCCCGACACTGAGAAAACTTATCCGCAATTTTCCCGCCCCAGTGTCGGGAAGGCAAAAAAGGTGAACGACCAGTGCGCCTGCCAAAAGCGCCGCCCCTCCGTACCTCAGCCTGCGCAGTGAGACGAAGGTGAACACCCCCAGGGCGGAATAGAACAGGAAAAGATCGATCCGGTCGGGGTGGATAAAGGTTCCGACGGGGATCCTGGCCAGGTTAATGATGACCCAGTCCGAGAGCCTTACCAGGAATGCCGCTCCGATGAGGAGAAATTTTGCCAGAGAGGGGGCAAGATAGACGAACGGCAGCGCGGAAAACCCGATAACCACGGCACCGTATCCCATGAGCGGCACGATGATGAAATTGCTCACCAGCCCCGTCAGGGAAACCCGATGGAAATAGTAGGCGACAGGGATCAGGGTAACAAGCGTTGCAGCAACGGAGACCCCAAGGAAGAGAAGGCCTTTTTCAGCAACGCCACCGATCTTGCCGGCAAAGGGGTGTGTGAAGAGAGGGGCGAAAACCAGTATCCCCCAGATAGCCAGGAAGGAGAGCTGGAATGACAGGTCGAAGATGGCGGGCGGATGCAACCCGAGAATGACCAGGGCGGCCAGAAGGAGCGAATTGATCGGATCGGTCTCCCGCTGGAGCGCCAGGGCGATGACATAGACGGTAATGGTAAGAACCGAGCGGGCTGTGGCGGGAGCGGCGCCGGACAGGAAGAGGTAGAACACCAGGACCGGCAACGTGAAGAGCAGGAGGGTGCGGCGCAGATTCAGGTGAAGCATGAGAAATTCCGAACAGCGGGTTGCCATGAACAGCAGGTGAAACAGGAACAGGGCTATGATACCGACATGAAAGCCTGATATGGAGAGGATGTGGTTGACGCCGCTCCGTGCATACGCATCCTCCAGCCCTTCGGCCACCCCTCCCCTCTCCCCCAGAAGCAGGGCCTTGAGTATGCCGTTCTCGGGAGGAGACACCACCGTATCCATGAAGCGCCCCAGGTCACGTGCAACCGCATCGATCCTCCGTTGCAGGGGATAGGCAACGCCACGCCCCATGAGGATAATGTCGTCACCGGAGGCAACAAAACCGGTGGCAAAAATGTCACGGTACGCCAGGTACCGGGGGTAATCGAATTCTCCCGGGAGACCGTACTTCCGCGGTATTCTGGTGCGGACGCGACACCGGACAAGGTCGCCGGTCAGAATGTCGCCAACCCCTCCGTCGATGAACAGCAGAAGCTTTCCGGTCAGCGGCATATCGGAGTCCGCCTCGACGAGACGTTCTGATTGGACGAGCAACCGGCATCCCTTGTCGGTCATTTCTGGGCGCGAAACCACCACCCCTTCCATGACGATGGACTGGCTGGAATCGACATTGGCGACATGGGAAGGGGAAAGTTCGGGATGAAGGTATGGCTGGAGTGAAAGGTTTCCCAGCAGAAAAATGAGTATGAAGAGGGCTGCATGAAACGGTAAACTGCGGGCGCCAAACGCTGCGACCAGCGAAACGGCAAGCAACGGCAGCAAAAACCGGGCAGAGAGGCTTATATCCGCAAGCCCGGCGACCACCAGGCCTCCGATGAAGGCAAGCAGAGGAAGCAGAAGCGGCCTCTCCATTAACCGCCTCCTAGCTTCTCATCATAGAGCAGCAGGCCGTTTGTACAGCGTTGCTCCAGGCACGATTGGCACTCACCCACGACACACCCCCAACAGTTAAAACTCTTTAACGCAACCTTATATAACACAGCTCACGCGAGTTGCCTAGCGTCAAGGGCTCAAGATTGACAATCCCCGTTGAACCGCTACTATTGGAACAGAAATTCACGGGAGGAAGAGCAATGGCGAGACTTGCACTCTTGGTTATCCTGCTCATGCACACGACCGCCTGCACCCAGGTGATCAGTGAATCGGGACGCAAACTGGCCGACCCGGCCATTACCTACGGAAAACTCAAACAGAACCCGGACAGCTACATCGGCAAGGTTGTCATACTGGGAGGGAAGATTGCTGTCGTGAGGAATGCCAAAGTTGGAGGGACCCTTGAAGTGGTCCAGATGGAACTCGACCGTAGCTACTACCCGGAAGACGCCATGTTTTCAGGCGGCCGCTTCCTTGCGACCAGCGCCGAATTTCTCGACCGGGTAATCTATGAGCCGGGGAGGATGATAACCATACTGGGAGAGGTAAAAGGGAAACAGACCAGGATGCTGGACGAGGTGGAGTACACCTACCCGGTTGTCGCCATCCGGGAAACCCACGTCTGGCGGAGTTCCGGCATGGATACCCTGTACTCCAATCCCTCACCCTACTTCTATCAATCCCCCTATTACTACGGCCACGATACCGGTCCTGCCCCGTTCCGTCCCCCCGGGCCACCGTTGTTCAAATGATTCTCTTAGACGCAGAAAAGGCGGGGAACGCTCCCCGCCTTTTCATGTTTGGACGAATAATTCAAATCCCCTGTTGACATGACTATTTCATCATCATATCCATCAACCGGAACCCATCCTCCAGAACGAGACCGGTCTTGTGTGCCTCCTCCTCATCGTACCCACCGACAGCAGGATTTTCCCGTTCTTCTCCTCCGTAGAGGATAAACGGGACCGGATCGGAGGTGTGGGTCATGAGCCGGAGCGGTGTCGGGTGGTCGGGAGTGCAGAGGATGCGGTACGCGCCGAATTGACGAATCCCTTCCAGGACAGGTCCCACAACCAGGGCATCGAAGTCCTCGATCGCCTTCAGCTTGTGTTCCAGGTTGCCGCCGTGGCCCGCCTCGTCAGGCGCCTCCACGTGCAGGTAGACATAGTCGTGGCTCCGAAGGGCCGCAAGGGCTGCCTCGGCCTTGCCGCTGTAGTTGGTATCGATGTACCCCGTGGCACCGGGGACCTTTATAATGTCAAGGCCGGCATAGATGCCGATACCGCGAATCAGGTCCACCGCCGAAATGACCGCACCGCTCAGGCCGAAGCGCTCCCGGTACGTTTCCATGCGGGGCGAGCGGCCATGCCCCCAGAGCCAGATGGAGTTGGCCGGCATTTTGCCGTCTTCACCCCGCTTCTTGTTCACCGGATGGCGGCTCATGACCATCTGGGAGGAATTCATCAGGTTGATGAGCCTGTCCGCTCCGTCGCCCCTGGGGAAATAATCGAGGATGCTCCTTCCGGTGATGTCGTGGGGAGGGGTTGACGTAAGCTGATCCCTGCCGTTACGCCAGACCAGCAGGTGCCGGTAGCCGATCCCCGGAAAGAACTGGAATTCGTCGTCGCCCAGCTGCCGCTGAAGTTCGTCGATCAGTTCCCGCGCTTCTTCGGTGGAAATATGGCCGGCAGAGTAATCCTGCATGATAAGGGTGGTCCCTGTCGGCTTGAGGGTCACCAGATTGACCCGGAACGCCACGTCACCGCTCCCCAGTTCCACACCCATGCTGGCTGCCTCCAGGGGGGAACGGCCGGTATAGCAGCTCAGCGGGTCGTAGCCGAACACCGACAGGTTGGCCACGTCGCTGCCGGGGGGAAGACCGGGGGGGACCGTTCTGGCGAGGCCAAGCTTTCCCCGCTTGGCCATGTAATCCATATGGGGGGTTTTGGCAACCTGAAGCGGGGTCTTGTCACCCAATTGAGGCATCTTCTCGTCCGACATGCCATCGCCGAGCAGTACGATGTATTTCATGATTTCTGCTTTCCTTTCAGATGGAGTTCACTCTTTTTCGGTATCGCCGTCACCCGCGGGGGTGGAACTCCTCATGAAGGCGCTTCAGTCGCTCCCGGGTGACATGGGTGTATATCTGGGTAGTGGACAGGTCGGCATGGCCGAGCATCAACTGAACGCTCCGCAGATCCGCTCCGTTCTCCAGCAGATGGGTGGCGAAGGAGTGGCGAAGGGTATGGGGTGAAATATTCTTGAGTATCCCCGCTTCCATCGCCCGTTTCTTGATGATGTTCCAGAATGCCTGCCGACTCATGGGGCCGCCCAGACGGCTGAGAAAAAGGTACGGGCAGTCCCCCCCCCGGTCAAGACGGTTCCTGACCGTCCCGACGTACTCACGCAGGACATTGCGCGACGATTCCCCCAACGGCACGAGCCGCTCCTTCGAGCCTTTGCCCATGGTGAGAAGATAGCCGGCATCCAGATTTACGTCCCGCACCTTCAAGCCCACCAGTTCCGACACCCGCAAACCGGTCGCATAGAGGACTTCCAGCATGGCCCGGTCCCGGATAGACAACCAGCCGGCACCCGCCGGCGCGGCGAGGAGATTCTCGACCTCCCGCCCGCTCAGTACCGACGGCAGTTTGCCCATGACCTTCGGCGCCTCGATGATGGCCGTCGGATTGGTGTCGACATACTGCTCCACCAGCAGAAACCGGTGGAACATCCGTACCGCCGAGAGCGCTCTGGCCCGGCTGCGGGGGGCGAGGCCCGCCTCCTTTTCCCGGGCGATGAAGGCCGCCACGTCGAGGGGGCGGATCCGTTCTATCGCTGCACACCCGGACAATGAGAGGAATTCGAGATATTTCCCGATGTCCCGGCTGTACGCCTCGATGGTGTGCGCCGCCAGCCCTTTTTCCACCAGCAGGTAATTCAGGAACAAATCCAGATAGTGGTGCATGACATCACTCATCAATAGCTGCCAGAAGCCGCCCCTTGATCTCCTCCAGTTTTTCCGGGCTGGTCACCTTGTGGCCGAAAATATCCTTGACGTAGAATACGTCCGCCACCTGGTCCACCTTGGTGGAAATCTTGGAGACGCCGATGTAGAGCCCCATGTCGGTAAGGGAACTGGTGATCCGGTACAGTAGTCCGACCTTGTCGTGGGTATACACGTCGATGACGGTGTAGTCCTCCGAAACCTCGTTGTCGATTTCAACGCGGGACGGAAACCGTGGCTTCGGCCGGTCCGCAAGCATGGTCGGACGTTGACGCTTCTCCACCAGCGTCCCCACATTGATCTTACCCGTCAGAACCCGGATCATGTCCTCCTCGACCTTTTTCCAGCGCCCCTCTTCCACGATGACGAATCCCTGGGGGGAATTGACCTGGAGCACGTCGAGTGCCTTGCCGTTCCGGCTGGTATGTATCTGGGCTCCGAGTATATTCATGCCGTTTGCCGCCATCACCCCGGTTATCTTGGCGAACAGACCGGGTACGTCGAGGGTGCATATGGTAAAGGTGCTGTAGTTGCGCTCCATGTCATGGGCAACCCGCATCACCATGGTCTGATCTTCCAGAGAGAGAAGAATACGGACATGCTCGGCGATCACCGCCGGAGGATTGGCCAGCAGATGGCGGGTCGTGATGGCTTTCAGCTCATCCTTAACCACCAGCGACGGATAGTCGTTTTCCAGGAGCTCGACGACACTCCGCTTGACCTTCCTGACCCGCTCGCTGCTCGCTTCGAACCGGAAATCGCCCCGTTCCAGAACCTGGAAGGCCTTCTCGTAGAGTTCCTGCATGAGAAGCGCCTTCCATTCTGTCCAGACATCCGGCCCCACCCCCTTGATGTCGGCATACGTGAGCAGGTAGAGCATCTTCAGGTTCTCGCTCTTTCCCATCTGGCGAGCGAACTGGATGATCATCTTTTCATCGTGCAGGTCGCGGCGCTGGGCGATATGGGCAAAGAGGAGGTGAGTCCCCACCAGAAATTCCAGCCGCTCGCTGTCTTCCTTGCTCAACCCCATCCGCCGGGCGATGGTCGGCACCATTGCCGCACCCTTCTCCGCATGGCCTCCCCCTTCCCCCTTCCCCATGTCGTGGAGCAGCACCCCGAGAAACAGGAGTTCCCGCTTGTCCACCTCCTGGACCAACTGGGTCAGCAGGGGGAGATCGTCCCGGTGCTCCCCTTTCCAGAGGAGAAAGAGTTCTTCCACACAGAACAGGGAATGGGTATCCACCGTATAGATATGGTAGAGGTCGTGCTGAACCTTGCAGAAAATCCGTTCGAATTCGGGAATGAACCGGTTGAGAAATTCCAGATGGTGCATCATCCTGAGGGTTTCAGGAACCCCCTTGTCCGAGCGGAGAATATTGAAGAACGACGTATTCACATCGCGGTTGCGTCGGAACTTGTCATTCACCAGATCGAGGCTGCGCCTGATAAGCCCCTTGACTTTGATGTTGAGGGCAACGCCATGTTTCTGCGCGTACTCGAAAATCTTCATGAGGCGGACCGGGTCTTTCTCAATTACCGATTCATCGGGGATGACCAGTTCACCCTTGAGAACGTAGAACCCCTCTCCGACCGGCCGCCGGGTGAAGTAGCCAAGCAGCCTGCTGGCCCCCTCCTCTCGCCAGACACACTTGGATATGAGCATGGAAGAAAAATGCTCGACCCGCGCCGCATGGAGATAATAATCCCGCATGAACTCCTCGACAGCCAGCACCTTCCCGTTGTCACGGTAGTCAAGGAACTGGGCGAGCTGTGTCTGGGCAACGAAGGTCAACTGGTCATTCTTCCTGCCAGCCAGATAGTGCAATTCGTTGCGAAGACGCCAGAGGTAGTCGAGGGACCCATGGTAGAGCGCCAGATCCTCCTCCGTCACAACCCCCTTGATGATAAGTTCATGGGGCTCATCGATCTTGAATTTGATCTTGGCAATCCACATGGCGGAGTGAAGATCTCGCAGCCCGCCTTCGCTCTCTTTTATGTTCGGTTCAAGGGTGTACACCGTCGAACCGTACTTTTCACGCCGTTTCCGGACTTCGGCTAGCTTTTCCTTGATGAAGGCATCGCTCCCCTTTGAAAGAATCTGGGTCAGCATCACCTTCTGGAAATCCTTGAACAGGAGATGACTTCCCCTCAGGAAACGGGCATCCAACAGGGCAGTCTTCACCGTCAGGTCGGAACGCGCCATCTCCACGCAGTCGTTGATTGTCCGGACCGAATACCCCACGTCCAGCCGCATGTCCCAGAGGAAGTAGAGGAGTTTCTGGGCAATATCCTCCACACGCTGTGGATCGCTGCCGCTGTAGAGAAACATGAGGTCTATGTCGGAATAGGGGTTGAGTTCTCCTCGCCCGTATCCGCCGATCGCGACCAGCGTCAGTTGACCCCTTTCATGCCGGTTCCCGCCAAGGTCGCGGGTTATGGAGCTGAACAGTTTTCTGACAAGGGTGTCGGTCATGGCGGTGATATCTTTCACCACGTCTCTGCCGCTCGCCCCACCCCGGTGTTTCGCCTTGATCTCCTCGCGATAGTGGGTGAGGAAATGCTTGCTGGCCGCCAGATAGAGCGGGCGTTTCTCTTCAAAGGTAGCCCTGCCCGCATCCCCGGCAACCTGGCTGCTGTCGGGAAAGTAGCGATTTATATCGAATTCCATAAACCCTCATTGGTCTGCTCGACGAATCAGATCGAACAAACGGGCAGTATCATTTCAAACTGGCCATGTATGCCCTGATACCATCCAGAATCCCCGCGGCAGTCGCATCCTGATACTGCGTGTCCCGCAAGCGGACTTCCTCTTTTTCATTGCTGAGAAACGCCGTCTCCACCAGAATGCTCGGCATGGTTGCCCCCACGAGGACATAGAAAGGGCCCTGCTTGACGCCCAGATTCTTCACGCCTGCATATTCCCCTGAAACCTTGTGGTAGAGGGATTTTTGCACTTCCTCAGCCAGATGGGCCGAGTCATTGAGCTTGTAGTTCGCCATGAGATCGAACAATACCGCCTGCAGGAGGCTCACCTTCTCCAGACTGGTGCCGTTCTCCTTGGCAGCAAGCTGGGCTGCTTTCTCGGTCTTGGCGAGATTCAGGTAGTAGGTCTCGATCCCCGAGACATTTCGATTGAGCGCGGCATTTGCGTGGATGGAAACGAACAGATCGGCACCCACCTTGTTTGCAATCGCGGTCCTTTCCTGCAGTTCCAGAAAGACGTCGGTGGAGCGTGTCATGACGACATCGAGCCCGAGCTCCCGCAAAAGCTTCGCAAGCTTGAGGCCAACCTGAAGAACGATGTCCTTCTCCTTCGTCCCGTTTCCTCCCAGTGCCCCCGGGTCGTGACCGCCATGTCCCGGATCGACGACAATCCTCCTCACTTTGCCGATAACCGGTTTGGGAGGCCTTTTCTGCTCGGCGGGTTCGGGTTTGATGGCCGGGACGGAGGGTACAAGGGGAGTCAGTACCGTTTCCCGTGGTTTGGTCAATTCCTCGCGACGGTCTCCCTTCACATCGATAATGATGCGAAACGGATCGGAAAAGGTGAATATCTTGTAGTCTTTGATGCTCTCCATATCAAGAACCACACGCACCGTATCGGCACGGTACTGGCCTATCCGTGCCGTCTTCAGCAGACCGTCGCCGATGGGAATATCCTTCACGCCGGGCGCCACATGGGTCCCCTTGAGGTCGATATAGAGACGCGGCGGCACCGACGCCTCCCTTATGGCAGGCAATTGATGGTACTCGAACTGAACTTCCCGGTCCACGCTGACGGCAATCCTTGTATAATCGGGATTGGACCAGTAGCGCACGTCATTTACCACTCCCCTGCCAACGGCAGGCGTTTCAATCGACACGGGAATCGGGACAGGTTTGTGCTTGTCCGCCGCAACCTGTTTTTTCGCGGCGGGCTTTTGGGGCGGCTTCGCTTTGGTCGCCTTTGCGCTCTTTGCCGTGCCGGACTTGCCCTTCTTTTTCGTGCTCTGTTGTTTCTTGCCGGTCTCTCCGACCGTGGAATTCCGCGCGCCAAATGCTGGATGCGCGACCAGCATGCACATTAGGCAGAACATTATGAAAAACGCACCGTTACGACGCATGGTCACACCATCCTCTTCAATTCGTCCAGCACATTCAGCGCTTCCAGTGGTGTCATGACGGAGAGATTGAGCTCCTTCAACCGCTCGACCACCCTGTCCCCCTCCCCTCCGAACAGGGAAAGCTGGGGTGAATGCTTCGGAGCTGCATTTTTTCTGCTGCCCGCTATCCGCGGTATCCCTTCCGCGCTGAATTCACCCTTTTCCAGATTCTGCAGAATCTCCCGGGCGCGCTCGATGACCGTCAGGGGAAGGCCAGCCAGACGTGCCACCTGTATCCCATAGGAATGGGACGCCCCACCCGGAACAATTTTACGGAGAAAGATGATCTGATCGTTCCACTCCCTGACCGCAATATTGAAATTCTTGATCCGACCGCGGGTTACCGCCAGTTCGGTCAATTCGTGGTAATGCGTTGCGAACAGAGTCCTGGCTGCATGATCGGGACGGTCGTGGAGGTATTCCGCCACCGCCCAGGCGATGGATACGCCATCGAACGTGGAGGTGCCACGGCCTATTTCATCGAGAACGACCAGACTCCGGGATGTGGCTTCGCGAAGGATCTGGGCGGCCTCGGTCATCTCCACCATGAAGGTAGACTGGCCGCGTGCCAGATTGTCCGCTGCCCCCACGCGGGTGAATATCCTGTCCACTACCCCGATCCGCGCCTCGCCTGCCGGAACAAAGCTTCCCATCTGGCTCATCAGCACGATCAATGCAACCTGACGCATGAACGTGGACTTCCCCGCCATGTTTGGCCCCGTGATCATAAGGAGCTGGTTTTCACTGCCGTCGAGCAGCACGTCATTGGGAACAAATCGTTCACCAAGGGACATGGCCTCAATGACCGGATGGCGACCGTCCGTGATGGCGATGGCGTCCCCTTCGTCCACGACGGGACGGTTGTAGCCACGCTCATGGGCCAGTTCGGCCAGGCTCGCCAGGACATCCAGCGTCGCCAGTCGATCCGCGGTGCGGGCAATTCTTTCACTCTGGGCCGCAACCGTGACACGCATTTCCTGGAAAAGTGCGTATTCCAGCTCGGTGATCCGCTCCTCGGCACCCAGCACCTTTTCCTCGTACTCCTTGAGTTCGGGAGTAATGTAACGCTCCGCATTGGCCAAGGTCTGCTTGCGGATGTAGTCCGAAGGGATGCCGGCGAGGTTCGCCCGGGTTACCTCGATATAATAGCCAAAGACCTTGTTGTAACGGATTTTAAGGGAGGTAATGCCGGTACGTTCCCGCTCCTTCGCCTCCAGACGGGCGATATACCCTTTTCCTTCCCGACTGATGGAGCGGAGATCGTCCAGCTCGGCATGATAGCCATCGGCAATGATGCCACCGTCACGCAGGGAAAACGGCGGATTCTCCACGATTCCGCGGCCAATAAGGTCGACGAGGTCCGTGAGAGGGTCGATCCCATCGACCAGCGACCGGACAAGCGCACATGACATCGACGTAAGGACATCGAGAAGCGACGGAATCCGCTGCAGGGATTCCCGCAGCGCCACCAGGTCCTTGGCAGAGGCCGAAGCCAGGCTTATCCGTCCGTTCAACCTCTCCAGGTCATAGACGCCGGTCAGCTGCCCCACGATCTCGCCCCGCAAACCGGCAGGCAGCAATTCCTCCACTGCATCCTGGCGTTCCTTTATGTGCGAAAGGCTTATCAGGGGATAGTTAATCCATTGCTTAAGCTTACGTCCCCCCATGGCCGTTACCGTCCGGTCCATGAGGCCAAGGAGCGAGCCACGACGTTTCCCCTCGCTCATGGTCGCCGTCAGCTCCAGGTTGCGCCGTGCAGTCTCGTCCAGAACCAGGAATTCCCTGGTCTTGTAAGGAGTTATGGTACTGACATGGGCAGCCTTCCCCTTCTGTGTTTCCTCAAGGTAATGAAGTACTGCCGCGGCAGCGAGCACTCCCGCCGGAAACCCTTCACAGCCGAGGGCATCCGGCGATTCGACTCCGAACTGGTTGCGGAATACCCGACCGGCATAGTCAGCATCGTAAACCCAGTCGTCAACGAACGTAACTATCCGCTCGCCGGTAACACTGGACAGACTGGCAAGAGAGCCGTTCTCGCGAAAGACAGCAGGCACGAGAATTTCCCGAGGGCTAACGCACGCAGCCTCGGCACATGCCCCGGAGCTCCCCTCCAGTTCGGTCAGGCGAAATTCTCCGGTGGAAAGGTCGAGATAGGCCACGCCCCATGCCTCACCTGACGTTGCAAACGAAAGGATGTAGTTGTTTTCCTTGGGGGAGAGACAGTCGGCATCGACAACCAGACCGGGAGTGACAACGCGTACCACTTCACGCCGCACGATCCCCTTGACGCTTTTCGGGTCCTCAACCTGCTCGCAGATGGCCACCTTCTCCCCCGCTTCGATCAGCTTGGCGATATAGGGATTGGCCGAATGGTAGGGGACACCGCAGAGAGGGACGTCAGCACCGTCGGAATTCTTATTGCGGGACGTGAGTGTTATGTCGAGAATGCGGGAGGCCTTGACGGCATCGTCAAGGAACATCTCATAAAAATCACCGAGGCGAAAAAACAGGATGGAATCTGGATGGTCTGCCTTGATTTCGAGATATTGCCGCATCATCGGGGTGAGTTCAGACATAAAGACCCTTTACAGCACGATATACAGGCCGTTTATGCTAGCAAATTACACCCTTGAAGTAAAGACACATTGCCGGGGAAACCATGAAAAAGGCCGACCCCCTCTAGGGCCGGCCTTTTTCATAAACCTGCTCGCAATTTGATTTTCAGATGAGATGGTTACTGGTACTCGATGGGCCGGCGCCTTCTCTCCGGCCCCTTATACTCTCCACCTGTACCGCGGATCGGGTCGTGGCCTATCCGTACATAACCACTAGTCCGAAAAAAGCCCACTATCTTTCCTTGACGAATAAGATTATCGAGATAGGAGTCCTTGATCATACCCCTGGTATAGTCTTCGTAGATCGCACGAATAAGCATAGCCCCACCCCCCAGTAGACGGTTACACTTATTTTTCAAATTCTATCATATTTTCCAGGAATTTAAACCATCTAAAAAGCAAAATTTCTGGCAAAAAACCAATCCCCCCTCCAATCAAAGGAGAGGGGGCTTGGTGGGATATGGCAGAGGCGCAAATAGCCGAAAACAATTTATGCCTTTTCGTGGGAAATAAAATAGTTGTCGCAGGCCGCTTCCATATTCTCCCTGGTAAGCTGGGGTGCTCTGCCGTGATAATGCGAATCCACAATTATCTGCTCGATCAGATCCCGAGGGTGGCACGCATTCCGCTTCCTGCCATCCTTGGTGTAAAGGTCGTGCAACAGGTAGTCGTACACTTCCTGGTTGAACGCAATACCATTGGCCTCACATACCATTTTGAAAATCTGGAGAAACTCCTTGTCGCTCGGCTGGTCAATTTTTACCTTGTAGCGGATTCGCCGCAGGAATGCTTCATCGACAAGGTCTTTAGGATCCAGGTTGGTGGCAAATACCACCACCATGTCAAAGGGAATGGCGAATTTCATGCCGGTACTAAGCGTTACATAATCCACCATGCGGTCAAGGGGTACGATCCAGCGGTTCAGAATTCTTGAAGGTTCAACCTGCTGTCTGCCGAAGTCATCGATGATGAACAATCCGTTATTTGCCTTCATCTGGAGGGAAGCTTCGTAATATTTCGAGATGGGATTGAACTCCAGGTCCAGCATCTTCAGAGTCAGTTCGCCACCCGTAATCACAATGGGACGCTTGATGAGGACCCAGCGCTGATCAACCTCCTCCTGCGACCCTGATGGCTCCACCTGCTCATGGTTGACGGGATCGTAAACCCTTATAATCTGGCCGCCGACCGTTATGGCGTAGGGGACGTAAATCGTGTCGGGGAATACTCTCCCAATTGACTCGGCAATGGCGCTCTTCCCGTTTCCCGAGGGGCCGTAAATGAATATGGCCTGTCCCGAACTGATGGCGGGACCGAGACGTTTCAACGTATTGTCATGTATAACGAGGTGGGACAGGGCTTTCTTAAGCCTCTGCTCATCGATAATAGCGCTTTTCACCGTCTGGGATTCGACGGTGGCGCGGTAGTCGTCCAGGGAAACTGGCGCGGGGCCTGCATATCTGCATAATTCCAGGAGATCGGTCCCCCGTTTGACCCCCAATTCGGTTATTTTGAAAACGTACGCCATCTTGGTGTAACTGGAGGCACCTTTGACCTCAATAAACTTTTCCCTGCGCAACTCTTCCAGCACGCCTTCGACAATCGACACCGGCAGCTTTACCCGTTCGGCAATGTCCGCCATCTTGAACTCCCCCGTAAAGAGGAGATGCTTGAGGACAAGGTCCGTCACCAGTGACGGGTCCAATCGAGCCTCTTCCACGGTTTTTGGGGCACGTGGAGTCCTCACGAACGCGCGTTTGATCTCTTCTTCCTTCACGAAACCGAGCGCCAGGAGGTTCTGCCCAAGACGGCCACCCATGCGATGCTGTCTTTCCAGCGCCCTGTCAAGCTGGTCTTTGGTGATAATCCCTTCCTCGATCATTCTGAGTCCCAGTTGATACATGTTTGACTCCATTCATATGGTCTGCAACCTGTTGTTCCACCACAACCCCACACGGTTAATTATTACTATACCATCTGCTGCTTGTAAACAGTGCGGACTGTATTTACTCGGGCAGCGTCACTCATTAAAGATACACGTACATCCAGCAAATATATGAAATTCATTAATAGGCCATCGGATGATAAAAAATTTCTTGGCAATCTTGATAATATTTCACTTGCCGCTACACTTACATTAAAACAAAGCCAATCAGTCAACTGTGTTGACCCATAGTTAGTGCACACACTTTAATATGCAGCATCATGAGGGCTATATATGACTTTGATGAAGCGCTTTCTCAGCCATGTCAGTAACTACTTACGTTCGACCCAAGGCCAGACCCTGGTCGAATACGCCCTCATCCTGATGTTAATCGCCATGGTGGTGATCTTTATGCTCATGGGCCTCGGGCAGACCGTCAATAGCACCTATTCAAAGATAAACACCGGCGTGGTCAACGCAGCAGGACAGTAATTTATTGTAAATTCGACAACACTACTAATTGTTGCTATAAATTCATAAATTATTTTTTAGAGCGCTTGACATTAGAAATACATTACACTACAAATACACAATAAATACCCCCCATAACATATCGTTTTAATTAGGCGGTCGATTACCAAATAATTTCAGAAAGGAGGCCGACGCAAAATCGAACTGCCACCAAACCATCCCACCCCCACTTAACTTAATTGAAAGGAGAGAACACATGTTGAATTACATTACTGCACTGTATGTTAAAATGACCGAAGCGTTGAAGAACGAAAAGGGGCAGACACTTGTTGAATATGCGTTGATCCTCGTCCTCATCGCAATCGTGGTCATCGCCATGGTAATGGGTATCGGAAAATCCAGCAACACTGTCTACTCAAAAGTTAATAATGCATTGCAATAACTCAATTGATATGCCCTGATGAACTATTAGCAATCGTACGTCATTCAAGACCTCAAGACAACAACGAGCACTTGTATGACTGCAAATGTCATAACTAACCGGTGAGTATTCCCATGAGGGCAATTTATTTATGAAAAGCATCCGGGGTTCTTCCACATGTCCCATACAGCCATGGGAGACAGCCCGGATGCTTTTTTACTTCGGCATCATTACACGTCAAAACCCTCAGCCAGGTGCAAAAAAATGAATTCTAAAGGCCAAACAATCGTTGAAACAGCTATAATCCTACCGATTTTGCTCATCCTAGTCCTCGGTATTTTCGAGTTTGGCAGGGCTATGTACATAAAGAACACCCTGAACAACGCTGCCCGCGCTGGTGCACGCGCAGCCGTTGTCCTACCGACATACGATGCAACGAGTCGTCCAACCGGGTTGAGTCCCAAAGCTGGCGAACCGCTAAACACGGCGTGTAGCTTCAACAATGAAAACAAGTCTGTATACGAAATTGTCTGTGGTAGCCTGACGAGCGGCATCCCCAGAGGCGAAACCACGGTATCCATTTCCGCATTCACATCCTATAGCACTGCCACAACCGCTCCCACAACTGGCGACCGTATTACTGTTTCCGTCACCTGGGCTAATTTCCAGACGGTAGTTTCAAAAATCATCCCGCTGGGGAATGGCCTTTCGGGAGAAGCATCCATGCGTTATGAATGACATCCTATTCCCACACTTCGAGGAGGGATCATGTTGCGATACAAGTCGGTATTAGTTGTATCGGTTCTGGCTCTAGTCTTTGCTGGAGCCGCAGCCTGGCTGACGTACAACTACCTGAACAAAGAAAAGAAAAAAATCACTGCGGCACAGCCGGAAAATATCGTCGTTGCCGCGACGGAAATACCGATTGGAAGCCAAATCACGGCAAACCAGGTAAAGATTGCCGCCTGGGCAAAGGAGAGCATTCCGCCGGGGAGCATGCAGGAGGTGAATGCAGCTGTCGGCAGGGTGGCGATCCGACACATTACGCCGGGTGACAGCATCACAGAACAAAAACTCAAGCCGAAAGCGGGCGCGGGTGGCACCGGATTCATGACCTACGTGGTGCCCCAGGGGCATCGGGCCGTGACCGTTGCCGTCAATGAAGTTGCAGGCGTAGGTGGGTTCATAACCCCCAATGACCGGGTCGATGTTGTTCTGACCACCCCTATTCCGGGATCACCGGCGGAAAATATCAGTAAAATAGTCCTGCAAAACGTCCCGGTGCTGGCGACCGGCCAGATAACGGAGCAGAAAGAAGGAAAGCCTGCCATTGTACCAACCGTTACCCTTGACCTTCTGCCTGAAGATGCCGAAAAGCTGGTTCTGGGCTCAAGTAAGGGGACCCTTCAGCTTCTTCTGAGAAACATCGCCGATATCGCTCCCGTGGAATCGAGGGGTGCTACCATTTCCAAGGTACTCACCGGCAGCGAACGTCCAACAACAAGCAAAGTATCGGCGACACCAAAACCTCGCAAGGCGGTAAAGCAGGTATCAAAGGCGCCTTCCGCCCCGTCCCCCTCCTATAGTGTGGAGATCATAAAGGGAAAAGAGCGGACGTCAAAGCAGTTTACCGAATAACCGCCATGACAGAACAAAACTCACGACAACGAGGTGGTGTAATGAAACTATTCAGATCTAACCCGTGCCTGTTGCCCATATACCTTTTACTTCTGCTGGCGCCGGCGGCAACCTCCTGGGGAGGAATTCCGACGGAAGTAACCGTCAACAAGAGCATTCTCCTGAACCTGAAAAACCCTGCCGCACGTGTTTCCATTGCCAATCCTGCACTTGCGGAGCTTATTCTCATTACCCCCCAGCAGTTGCAGATAAACGGTACGGCACCTGGAACCACAAATCTCATCGTCTGGGAAAAGGGGAATGACAAACCGTCGTTCTTCGATCTGAAAATTATGGGCGATCTAGGAGCCATGGAAACACAGTTGAAGGAACTTGTACCGAACGATGCCATAACCATGCAGTACGCAAACGACACCATCGTCCTCGCAGGTAACACCGCCAACGAGCAGACACGCAAAAAAGCAGAAGAAATTGCCAAGGCTTATTCGGTCAAGGTCATCAACCATATCCGCATCGACGAACCGCAGCAGGTACTGCTCCAGGTAAAAGTTGCCCAGGTTGACAAGACTTCACTCAAGAAGCTGGGCATCAGCTATATGGCCAAAGGGAATACAGCTGAAGGATTTACCAATCTCATTGGTGCCCCCGTCGGTGGTGCCATTAAAAGCACTACTTCTTCTGGCAATGGATTTCAAACCCAAGAAACGGGAAGTGGTGTCGGCATATCCGGAAA
This sequence comes from Geomobilimonas luticola, assembly GCF_018476905.1. Lineage (GTDB taxonomy): Bacteria > Desulfobacterota > Desulfuromonadia > Geobacterales > Geobacteraceae > Geomobilimonas > Geomobilimonas luticola. The sequence continues at coordinate 254,650 of NZ_JAHCVK010000002.1, read as the reverse complement.
TGTTGTCGGACTTGGCAGTTACAACCCACTCGAGGCCTATCAACTCGGAATATCGTACTTTCCGGCCGGTGTCGGCGCAGTGCTCAATGCACTGACCACCAAAGGTCTTGCCAAAGTCCTGGCTGAACCGAATCTACTCGTGAAGAGCGGACAAGATGGAAAGTTCCATGCAGGGAGTGAAATACCCTACTCCGTTGTAAAAAGTGTAGGTGGTGTCGCAAGTACTGAAATTGTATTTAAACAAGTCGGTATTACTTTAAATTTCAAACCGGAAGTCATGGAGAATGGGATCATTTCCCTTAGGATTGACCCAGCGGAAGTAAGCAGCATATCAGGGACTCTGGCGGTCAACGGTTATCCCATTATTGACACCAGAAATGTAAACACTTTAGTTGAGCTAAAAAATGGCGAAAGCCTTGTTCTTGCAGGTCTCCTTCAGGAAGAGGCGATAAAAACAATGTCCAAGATTCCACTTCTGGGGGACATCCCCATTCTGGGCGCCCTCTTCCGCTCAACCCAGGATGATATCAAAGAGAAAGAACTGGTTTTCTTCATCACACCGAAAATCGTAAAACCCATGGCTCCCGGAGAAAAAGCCGAACTACCAACTGACAGGAAGCTTACTCCCGAAGAAGAGAGGGAACTGAAATGGATGCCTCTGGGAGAATGAACAGACTGAAAGACAAGAAGGGCATTGCCCTTGTCTACATCGCACTGATGCTAGTTGCCATCATGGCATTCTTAGGTCTTGCAATAGACATCGGCTATATGTACGTGGCAAAGGGGCAATTGCAAAACGCGGCGGATGCAGCCGCCTTGGCAGCAGCAACTCAATTGCCCGACACGATAAAGGTTAACGCTGAGGCAATAAAATTCGCCTCCAGCAACAAAGCAGCTGGTGACAATGTCAGTATCACCGAAAGCGACATAACCATCGGGAACTGGAACGATACCTTAAACCCCAAATTCAGTACGTCAAGGCTCCCCAGGAATGCCGTTAGAGTTGTGGCTCGCAGGAACGTTGCAGGTGCTACTTCTGCTAACCAGGGGATGGTTCATCTTTTCTTCGGACGAATTTTTTCCCTGTTACCAGCCGGCGGTCCTGGTTGGCCTGAGATGGGAGCAAAGGCCGAGGCTATCGCGACTCACCCCCCCCGACCAGGAGCAGGGATACTCTTGTGTGATCAATGGTGTTCTCCAACTGCTACACCGCCAGGGACCATTCTAACATTATACTGGGATAGACAATATGCCACAGGCACGGGAGGCAATCAATTAGGCTTGCCTTCTAAATACATCGTGGCTTTTTCCGAATACAGAGATGAGCCATCTACAGACTTTTCACCTAATAGCCCCATAAGGCAGTACATCAATGGCACACTTGATACACCATTGGCCTCTTCATTATGCGGCCAGCACGTATACTCAAATAATGCTGCACCTGGTAATCTTTTTAACAATAATGGAGACCTGATAAACAGATTTTCTGTTGAAGTTACTCCCGCCAAACCATATTGGGAAATTATAGTCCCATTAGTCCGATCCGATTCAGGCGAATGCTTCGCACCAGATGTCCAAGGGATGGGTTCAAATCTGCCAGGTGAACGTTACGTCGTTACGAGGTTCTTGAAGATAAGAATCAGAGATATTAGTGGTCATCCTTTCCCCAATATGACCATAGAGATTGTCGGTTGTATCGAATGCTCTGAAATAGACACTGTTACCGGTGTATTCCACTCTCAGTTAGTAAAGTAACGATATTAATTTGTATCAGGAGAAAGAACTGAAGATGCCGCCACATGTCAACTTGCTCATAATAGACAGCGACAAGGCTTCAAGGGAGACAATAGAGGCCACCCTCAAGCCTTACGCTGACACCATCAAAATCATCGGGTCGGTTGCCACCTTCAGCGAAGCCGCGCTCTCCATTCAGAGGGTCGAACCCAATGTCATTATTCTGGAGTTAGCCGATATCCAGCAGGGCGCGGATTACATACGGCTCCTTCTCTCCCGGCACCCCCGCACCTCCATAATTGTGAGTTCCGTGGAAAAAAGTTCCGAATGGATTCTCACCGCAATGCGAGCCGGCGCGGTTGAATACTTGCTACGCCCCATCATTCAGCAGGAACTGCTCCAGGCTCTGCAGAAAGTAGGACGCTTCGGTTTCGCCAAACCTGTAGAAGAAAAACAGCGCGGCAAGATCATCAGCGTTTACTATCCCATTGGAGGGGTTGGTACAACCACTCTCGCAGTTAACCTGGCCGCGTCCCTTGCTACAGAGGGGGCCAAGGTCGCCCTCGTGGACCTGAACCTGTTTTCGGGAGACATCTCCACCTTCCTTGACGTCAACCCGACCTATACGTTAAGCAGCGTCACCACCAACATCGCCCGACTGGACGCCAATTTCCTCATGACCGTCATGACGCGGCACTCATCAGGGCCGTTTGTCCTGACCGAACCGGTCGAAGTGGACGAAGCGATATCCATTACCCCGGAGCAGATTCTGCGCATTCTGGAATTTCTCAGGGGGATTTTCACCTATGTCATTGTCGATTGCGGGGGAGCCCTTGCCGACTGCAACCTGGCAATCTTCGAAAGTTCCAACACCATCCTGTTCACTACGGCACTCAGCCTGCCGGCACTCAAGAACACGAAGCGCTATCTGGTCGCCATGGAGAGAAGAGGATTCCACAAGGACCGCCTGAAACTGATCGTCAACCGCTATCTGCCCAAGGCAGACATTCAGATCAAAGACGCGGAAAAGGTGCTCGGCTACAGCGTGTTTCAAACCATCCCTAATTGCTATGACGATGTCATCAACTCCATAAACAAGGGGATGCCGGTTGTTAAACTGCTCCCGCGCTCTCCGGTCAGCAAGTCCATCGAGGCGCTAGCTGATATGGTTAAATAATTCAATCAGGTTCCGTACTTTTGGGGAATGATATGATCTTCAATGATACTTTCAAGAGCAACGACAACGTTATCGTCAAGGACCGGCAGTTCTTCCAGAACCTTAAGACGCGCATCCATAGACGACTTATCGACAAGCTCGATCTCAGCAAGCTCGAACAACTCGGCAATGGCGACATGGGCAAGGAGATCAAGTACGTCATCGAAGCGTTGATCGCGGAAGACGGCGTCCCGTTGAACCAGACCGAGAGGGAACATCTCATTGTCGAGATCCAGCACGAGACCTTCGGCCTGGGCCCGCTCGAACCGCTCCTCGCCGACCCGGAAATTTCCGACATCCTGGTCAACAACAGTTCTCAGGTCTACATCGAAAAATTCGGCAAGCTCATAAAGACAGATGTCTACTTCCGGGACGATGTACACCTCTTGCAGATTATCGAGCGGATCGTCTCGAAAGTCGGCCGCAGGATTGACGAATCGTCCCCCTATGTGGACGCACGACTTCCCGACGGCTCGCGTGTCAATGCCATCATCCCCCCCCTCGCCCTTGACGGACCGGTTCTGTCCATACGGCGTTTCGGGCTCGAACCGCTCAGGATAGGTGACCTGATCAGGAATGGCTCCCTTGACGAAAGGATGCACCTGGTTCTGGAAGGGGCGGTCAAGACGCGTCACAACATTCTGATCTCTGGTGGTACCGGTACGGGCAAGACAACCCTTCTGAACGTTCTCTCGGAATTCATTCCCTATAACGAGCGGGTTGTTACCATTGAGGACTCGGCCGAGCTGCATCTCAAGCAGGAGCATGTGGTCAGGCTTGAAACGAGGCCCCCCAACATAGAGGGAAGAGGTGAAGTGACCCAGCGGGACCTGGTTCGTAATGCCCTGAGGATGAGGCCGGACAGGATCATCCTTGGCGAGGTCCGCGGTGGTGAAGCTCTCGACATGCTGCAGGCCATGAACACCGGCCATGACGGCTCGCTCTCTACCGTCCACTCCAACTCAACCAGGGACGCCCTGGCCCGCATCGAAACGATGGTGCTCATGGCAGGCATGGATCTTCCGGAGCGTGCCATCCGGGAACAGGTTGCCGCAGCGCTCAACATTGTCGTCCAGCTCGTCAGGCTCTCCGATGGTACGCGAAAGGTGGTAAAGCTTTCCGAGATTACCGGCATGGAAGGTAACACCATTGTCATGCACGACGTGTTTGTCTTCAACCAGAAAGGTATCGACAAGGAAGGCAGAGTAGTAGGCGAATACCGTGCCACCGGGGTACGGCCTCTTTTCGCGGAGCGTTTCAAAATCTACGGATACGAACTGCCGCCGGATGTATTCGAAACCGGGAGATAGCGGATGCAACTGATAATCCTTTTTACATTCCTCGCGGTATTTTCCATCCTGGCAGCTGTTTTCCTGGGTACTGCGGAATATCGCCAATCCCCCAAGTTCGACCTGAAGCGCAGATTGCGGCGTATGGCCAAGGAAAGAAAAGCCGAGAGCATGTCCGAGGGCCTCCGCTCCGAGATTCTCAAGGAAGTGCCTCCATTCGACAAGTTTCTCACGCACATTCCGTACCTGAATAATCTCGACAAGCGACTCGATCATGCCGGCCTTAAGATTTCCACCTCCCGGTTCCTGCTCATCGTTATTGCAATCGTTGTCTTTGGTTTTCTCTTCTGCTTCCTGATTACCAAGATGTTCTGGTTCAGCCTGCTCTTCGTGCTTCTCCTTATCGCGGCACCTCCCATATACCTGGAAATCCTGAAGCAGAAGCGTATCGAGACCTTCACCGAACTGTTCCCGGAAGCACTGACGATGATCGCGCGGTCGCTCCGGGCGGGCCATTCGTTCACGAGCGCCATCCAGCTCATCGGTCAGGAGATAGCCGACCCCGTCGGCGACCTGTTTAAAACCGCCTATGATCAGCAGCAACTCGGACTGAGAATTACCGACACCCTCGACAACATGAATGAACGGATGGATTCACTCGATCTCAGGTTCTTCACCACGGCAATCGGAATCAACATCGAGGTGGGGGGGAACCTTGCCGAAATCCTCGACAACCTCTCCCAAACTATCAGGGAACGATTGCGCATCCGGCGGCAGATTCAGGTGTATACCGCCCAGGGCCGTTTGTCGGGATACGTACTCGCTGCCCTGCCGCTGGCAACCTTTGTCATTTTCCAGTTCCTGCTCCCCAGTTATGAACGGGTCATGCTGGAAGAAGACATGGGAAGATACGCTCTCATGCTGGCAGTGTTCATGCAGGTGATTGGCTTCCTGTTCATCAGGAAGATCATCAACATTCGGATTTAGGGGCTCCCATGCTCTACGTTATTACGGCAGCAGTATTCTTATCCATCGCGCTTCTCACGTGGGCTCTGCTCTACCCGACCATCTCCCGCAGAAGCATGGTTATGGAGAGGCTCGAAAAGTTCGGCGAAAAAGAACGGATACAACCACTGGTCGAAGACCGCAAGAAAAAATGGCAGGAGTTTGTTGAGCAAGCGGGGGCAGCCATTCCCCTTTCAGACAAAGAGCAGTCAAAATATACCCAGTTGCTGGTGGCCGCAGGTTACGGGAAAGGAAGTGTCTACGCCTTCATGGGAAGCAAACTTCTGCTTGCCGCCCTGCTGCCGTTCGTGTTCGTTCTCTTTTATGTCGTTCCGACGGGAAAATACGCAGACCCCATGTCGCTTTTATTACTGGTATCGATGGCAATCATTGGCTTCCTGCTTCCAAGTTACTGGCTCTATCGGAAAGTAAACAGACGAAAAGAACAGATATTCCACACACTGCCCGACCTCCTCGACCTGATCACCGTCAGTGTCGAAGCTGGGCTGAGTATGGACGCCGCCCTCATCAGAGCGACGGAAACACCCCAGTTCGCCAACGACCCGCTGGCCATGGAGATACGAAACGCTTCACGGGAAACACGTGCGGGAAAACCGAGGATCGAGGCATTGAAAGACATGGCGGAAAGGACAATGGTGGATGACGTGAAGGCCTTCGTCACCATGTTGGCCCAGACGGAGCGGTTCGGAACGAGCCTTTCCCAGGCATTGCGGGTGCATGCTGATTCTCTGCGGACCAAAAGGCGGCAGATTGCCGAGGAGGCTGCGGCCAAAACCGCCATCAAACTCCTCTTCCCCCTGGCCTTCTTCGTCTTCCCGGCATTGCTGGTCGTCATTCTCGGGCCGGCATTTATTCAGATAAGCAAGGTTTTAACCAAGCAGTAGCCTGTTATTTTTTGTGTTTGTGCCATTAACAGAAAGGAGGGCAACATCATGATTGATTTTCATGCAATAGTGCTGATGATTATCGCGGTAGAACTGGCCCTGATTTATGTCAAGCTTGGGAAGAAGTAGTAGTGACCCACCCCGGCCATGCACAAGCAGGATTGCATGGCCGGGGTGACAAGGCAGGTGCAATGAAAGCTGTCAATTGTACAACCGGGAATACATTAGCAGACGATGTGTCAATAGCCGACACCCTTTTCACACGAATGAAAGGACTGCTCGGCAGAAGCGACCTTCCCTCCGGCAAGGGTTTGTTGATAAGGCCATGCAAGGGAGTTCATACCTTCTGCATGCAGTTCCCGATAGATGTAATTTTTCTCGACAAGGCTAATCGTGTCATTTCCCTTGCAGAGGGTCTTCAACCGAATCGCATGACGAAAGTGCTGCAGGGTGCAACCAGCGTGATCGAACTGCCTGCCGGGACTCTTTCAACAACAAACACATCTGTTGGAGACGAGGTTGTAATTGCGTGAACGCTTCAGCCGCGATACCGTTTTAACCCTATTGGGACTTTTCTTCCTGACCGTCGCAACTCGCATTCCCTTTACCAGCAAATTCCTCTATCACATTGATTCCGTGAATTATGCCCTGGCACTTGAGCGTTACGACATAACCGTTCATCAACCCCACCCTCCCGGTTATTTCCTCTACGTCATGCTCGGCAGACTTTTCTATCTATTCATTGGCGATGCCAATGCAGCCCTGGTCACCATGAGTATCGTCTTCAGCGGTCTGACCGTCGTCGTAATCTACCTGCTCACAGAAGATATGTATGACAGTAAAACGGGGGGCATCGCTGCATGCTTCGCCATTACCAGCCCCAATCTCTGGTTTCACGGCGAAGTAGCCCTTTCCTACGGAATTGAAGCCTTCTTCAGCGCTCTCGTGGGATGGTTCTGCTGGAAGCTTTATACGGGAAGATACCAGTACATCTGGATTTCAGTGCTTGCGTTGGGAATTGCAGGTGGCATACGCCAGAATACCGTCGTTTTTCTCTTCCCTCTCTGGTTGTTTGCCGTGAGAAAAGCACCCCTACGGAAAATTATCGCGTCAATAGGACTTTTAGGGGTCGTTTGCTTCAGCTGGTTTGCCCCCATGGTCAACATGACGGGCGGATGGAACGCCTACACAGGGGCATTTAGAGAGCTGATGGAATTTACCACCCGGCATAATTCAGTTTTTGATCGCGGGTGGGTTGCCTTCAAACTCTATTCACAAACGCTCTATGACTTTACAATTTACAGCGCCGGTTCAGGCATTCTGGCAATAGGGTTTGCCGCTTACGTTCGTTTACGTAAGAAAACGCCGCAAGCAACCTCCGGAAGCAACGTTTGTTTGTTTATTGCAGCGTGGTCGCTTCCTTCTTTCATTTTCTACCTTCTTATTTTCATCCACCCAGCCAACCCAGGATATGCACTCATTTTTACCCCCCCCCTGCTGGTCATTTCTGCCAGTGCCACGGTATATATGTGCAAAGAACTCCATAGACTCGTCGACCATGATATCACCGCAGCACTAATCTTAGTTCTGTTACTGATCAACACCGGTGTATTCATGTATTCGTCCTATATGATTTCTTGGAAAACAATCAAAAATCATGACAGGGACATAGAACTTATGGTGGAAGATATGCGTTCGTTCGATCCCAACACCACTGTTTTCATAGGCAACAACTATGTTTTTTATGGATTCAGACAGATAATGTACTACCTCCCCCAATACAGAACCTATCAAGCCAATGCATCCAAATCACCTTCGGGGAAAAGACGTATTATCTTCTGTGGTTTCAACAGAGACACCTATTTGTCAGAAAAAATACAACTACCAACGAATATACACAACATAGCCACTGTTCTGGTTGGAGATGACCGTAAACAGGTCGACAGTTATAAAAGCATAGTCATTAGACAAGTACTTCCGCATATTGCTGTAGCTTCTGGACCTGTTGGCGTAATGGGAAAGATTTATCCTAACATGACTATTATCCAAGACGGATGCGTTGACTGACTTATGCACGCAACAACATTTATTAAATTCGAGCACTCCAACATCCACAATTCCAACAATTACTTTGTTGAATTTATCGTCGTCAGTTTGTGTCTTTGCCTGACTGCCAGTTACTGTATCATGCCGCTAATTATACACCAGTCACTCCCTTACAGCCACGATATGCTATTTCATGTTTTCCAGGCCGATCAGTTCAGTCGGGGAATCGCAGGAGGAAGTCTCTATCCGCGATGGATGGCCGATGCCAATGAAGGCCTTGGTAGTCCTACTTTTATCTTTTATTCACCCTTTAGCTACTACATAGTTGCTATAATCCATTTGGTTGTTCCATCTTTCAGAGAATCAATGACCATTGCAATATGGTTCAGCTTTTTCCTTTCCGGTTTGACGATGTATGCGGCAGTGCGCAAGACCTGCGGTAAAGATGCCAGCCTCTTGTGCGCAATTATTTATCAGATACTGCCGTTCCATCTTCTAGATCTGTATGCCCGTGGTACATTTGCGGAACTTTACGCATATGTCTGGGGACCCCTCGTCTTGCTATCGTTGTTGCAAATTCATCATGCAAAAAAGCCTTTCTGGCCTTTAATTGGATTAAGTGCCTCCTTCTCAGGTTTGATACTTACACACCTTGTCACTGGTTACATGTTGACGTGCGCAATTGGACTGTACATAGTTTATGTATTGATCACTCAAAAAGAACGACAATTCCCTCTTTTCAGTGCTCTTGGGGTCATTATTGGCTTTGGAATCTCGTCGTTCTATATGATTCCTGTCATCTTCGAACGCATCTACGTACATATCGATTACATCACCAAATGTACAGTTTGCGACTACACCAAAAATTTCATTTTCGATCTAAATAACATCAGTGATAGATTTTACCAGTGGCTACATATTTCTGTAACAATAGAACTAACTGTTTTTTCGTTGATTGCTTCCAAATTTTTCAATAAATATGAGCTTAACTGCCAACAATCAAAGCAAGGTTTACTTTGTTGCGCCCCGTTCATTCTCTCTTTCTTTCTTACAACTCCTATCTCTGCACCTATTTGGCTGTTTATACCGGGTTTCCCGTCTTTACAGTTTCCATGGAGATGGATTCTACTAATGGAGCTTTTTTTCTGTACAACTATCGCCAGTTACTTTAACAGAATGCAATTTTCAAAATACAGAGTGTATCTCCTTACATTCATCCCCCTCGCTATCATATCGGCAACAATAATATTTAAAGCAAGCCTGTTTCATAAGGAACTAATTACCTCTCTAGAAAATCCCATTCAAAATAGTAAAAATACAATAGCATGGGAATATGTCCCTATTTGGGCTTCCGCTCCAAGGCAAACCATCATGAATAGTGGGAAAGAAAAGATGGGGGTAATCTCTGGCAATGCTTCAGTCCGCATAACTGAGTGGCACCCAGAAAAGCGAGAGGGCTACGTTGATGCAGCAACCTGCTCAAAGATCAAAGTATCAACATTTTATTATCCGGGATGGAAATTGTTTGTCGATGGGAAAGAGACATCCTTGAATATTCAAGACCGGTCAGGATTGATGATGTTCGACGTCCCCCAAGGGAAACATGAATTTGTAATAGTTTTCACTGACACAGAGCTGAGACGGACCGCAAAAATCATATCCGTTATAGCTTTAATCATGGTAATGTGCTTTGCAATTTTCGTCACATTACATAGCGCTATTGTCAGATCTCTATCCAAATAAAGGCGTCATTAACAATGGAAATTACACCACAAACAAAGAATCACTATCTCCCTTCCATCGCCGACTTACTATTTTTCACGATTCTTTTCTATCTCTCCTTCTATAGTAAGTCGGATATGCTTGGCGATGGCGACACGGGGTATCACATACGTGCCGGAGAGTACATTATCAATACTCTGACAATACCCACGCACGACATGTTCTCTTTCCACGCCCCTCCCCTCCTCTGGACTGCCCATGAATGGCTGTCCGAAGTGATTATGGCAGCTATCCATAACGCATTCGGCCTCACCGGCATCGTTGTATTCTTCTCGTTTCTTCTGTCTCTGGCACATTATCTCCTGTTCAGGATACTCCGTGGCTACAAATCCAACATTCTCTGGGCTATAGCCATCATCGTTCTCGTCATAGGCTCGTCACTGATACACTGGCTGGCAAGGCCCCACATATTTTCTCTCCTGCTGATGATCATCTGGTACTATCTACTAGAATCCTGGCATTATGGCCGGATGAACCGTCTCCATCTTCTTCCTTTTATCATGCTGCTCTGGGTGAACCTGCATGGTGGTTTCCTGGGCGGATTCATGCTGCTCGGCGCATACCTTGTCGGCAATCTCGTCAACATGCTGACTGCCTCCCCACCCGAGCGGGGCCACTACTGGCAAAAATGCAGGCAACTCGTTCTGACGACCGGAATCTGCCTTCTAGCCTGCCTCGTTAACCCCTACGGCTACCACATCCTTCTCTTTCCATTCAAACTTGTCTCCGACAAATACATCATGGATCACGTTACGGAATTTCTTTCCCCGAATTTTCACGAACGTATGCCATTCAAGTACCTGCTGTTTCTGTTGATTACCCTTTTCGCCGTCACAAAGAAACGCCTCGATGCGGCAGAACTCGTTCTGGTCCTGTTGTTTACCAATATGGCGCTCTATTCGGCACGCTACATACCTCTCTTTGCGCTTATTGTCGCACCGATTCTGACTCGCCAGGCCAGCTGGATACAGGATATTCCTGAGAACAGAATCACTCTGTTTTTTCGTAAAAGGGCAGAAAATATCTCCAAAATCGATGTATCTGTATCAGGATACATCTGGCCGTCAGCAGCAGTCCTCATAGTTGTCATTGCAGTGTTTTTCGGTAGAATACACCATACATTCGATGAAAAAACCAAACCGGTTGCCGCTGTCGAGTTCCTGCTGAAGGAAAAGATCGCTGGCAATATGTTCAACAATGATGAATTCGGTGATTATCTCATCTACCGCGCCTATCCTCAGTACAAGGTTTTTATCGACGGCAGGCTCGATATGTATGGAACTAACATAATGAAGGATTATTACAAAGTAATTAAGTTTGAACATGATTGGGAAAAGATCGTTAGCAAATACAGGATCACCTGGGTTTTTTTCGACTCTGATTCAACGTTATCGCGTTACCTTCTGAAAGACACTAACTGGAAACTTATCTACTCTGACAAAGTAGCAAGCATTTTCGTTAAGAATCTGCCTGAATACCGCAATCTGATTGAAAAGTACCCGTCCGTAACACCCTACATTCCCGAGGACACGCCCAATGCGCGCAGATGAAATTGACAAGATGCATCGTCTTGAAGAAAACCACTGGTGGTTTCAGGGAAAAAAACTCCTTGTAACCAGCTTTCTTGAGCGGGCGGGAGTCCAGGCGGGCAACTACCTCGACATCGGCTGCGGTACCGGCATGTTTCTCAATGAATTCGCACGGGTTGGAACAGGATTCGGCATAGATGTCTCCGAACAGGCTCTCCACTACTGTCGTGACAAGGTCAGGGCAAACCTGGTCAAGGCCAGTGGGGATAAGCTGCCGTTCAGGGATGGCGCGTTCACGTTCGTGTCGCTTCTGGACATAGTCGAGCACGCGCAGGATGATCTCGGCGTTCTGCGGGAAGCATTCCGTGTCTGCAGGCCGGGTGGCACGGTCATAGTAACGGTACCTGCCTTCAGTTTCCTCTGGGGTACCCACGACACGGCACACCACCATGTTCGGAGGTACACACGTTCAGGCCTGGCAGGTCTCGGTGCGGATGCCGGTTTTGTACTGGAGAGGATTTCATATACAAATTTTTTCATCTTCCTTCCGGTGCTCGTGCGGAGGCTCTCTTCTCGCGGCAAACCTGCTTCTACAGAATCGGATCTGAGGGAAACGCCAGCTTGGCTAAGCCGGCTGCTTATGACGCTTTACAAGATAGAGTCGTTATATCTCAAAACGGCCCGTCTGCCTTGGGGAGTTTCTCTCCTCATGGTGCTGAAGAAGCCGGCTGACTCATTCAGCTAGTGGTACATCCGGACATGAAGGGCAATGACATGAAACGTCAGAAGCCTCCACAACACCATAGAGAATCAATCGACCTGGGATGTGCAATCTTTTCGTCCCTGCTGTTTCACATCGTGCTGTTTCTCGTCCTTGCATCCACCTCTATCTTCTACCCGGCCGTGGGATCGGCAATGAGATTCGACTTCATCTGGCTGGACCCATCACTGACGCCAGCAACTAAACCGGAGCCATTAACCACTGAAGATAACGTTACGTCCCCATCCCTTGCGGTAACACGTGAAGCGCAGAAAGATGCAACTGAAAAACCTCTCGCCGAGCAGAAAAGTGAAGATATCAGCACCGAACCCCTACCCGCTGCTCCGGAACCACCTGACGCCCCCGTACGTGAGGACGATCCAGAACAGCAACTGGAGCTAGTACGTATCAAAGAAGCTATCAAGCCCCCAGTTCCAGCCCCGGTAAAACCGCTCCCCGCATCGAAACCAGCACCAGATCTCAAGGCCGAACGCGAACGGAGACTTGCCGAAGAAGAACGTTTAAAGGCCGCCAGAGCTGAGGCAGAGCGGTTGCGTGTTTCAGTCGAACGTTCCCGACGGGAGCATCTTGCACGGGAGAGGGCGGAGCAGTTGCGCAAGGAGTCTGAGCAGTTGGCTGCACTCAAGGCCGAGCAGGAACTGAAAGCCTCTGAGGAGGCACGAATAAAGGCTGATCAGGCAGAAGCAGAACGAGTGCGCGAGCTTGCCGAGCAAGCCAGGCAAGAAAGATTATCAAGAGAGCGAGCCGAACAGCAACGCAAAGCGAACGAACGGGAGGCAGCTCTTAAGATAGAACAGGAACGGATAGCAGCTGAAGAAGCGCAACTGCAAGCGGCGCAGGCAGAGGCAGACCGTTTGCGCCAGGCTGCGGAACGTGCCAGACAGGAACGAATGTCCCGTGAGAAAGCGGAGCAGAAGCGAAGGGCAGCCGAGCAGGCGGCACGATTGAAAGTTGCGCAGGAACAGAGAGAAGCAAAGGAAGCACAGTTGAAGGCAAAGCGGGAAGAAGCCGAACGACAGCACCAGGCGGCTGAACGAGCCCGGCAGGAGCGACAGGCACGGCAACGGGCAGAGGAGTTGCGCAACAAGGCTGAACAGGCGGCAAAGCTGAAGGCCGACCGGGAGCGGGAGGCTGCTGAGGACGCGCGTCAGAAGATTGCCCAGGAAGAGGCAGAGCGGTTACGCAGGGTCGCGGAACGTTCCCGGCAAGAACGCCTGGCGCGTGAACAGGCCGAAAAGCAGCGCAAGGCTGCCGAAATGGCAGCCGAACAGGAGCGAAGGTCTGTCGAAGAGGCGAGGCGAAACGCGGAAAATGAACGGCTGGCGCAGAAAAAGGCCCTTCTCGAAAAAGCGGCCGCCATGCACAAGGTTGCTGCAACTGAGACTGCACCGCAAAAAACATCGGCCAACCCGTCGTTGGAGAAAAATCAGGAGGTTCCCGTTGCCCGTGTTGTAAAAGCGTCGTCTGAACAGAAACCGGCTACACCGAAGCCTGAAAAAAAGGGAATCATTATCCCTGCGGTCCATGGTGACCTGAAACTGGTCGTGATCTGCAAATCCTCCCTGAAGATTGCCACCACCTTTCGTGCGTACCCGAAATCACGGCGAAACCGGCCGCAGACTTTGAACGAGGTTCGCCAGGAAAAGAACATAACTCCCCTGATGGTCACTCAAAGTGATGATACACGGGAAGCCATCATTGAAAGGTCACAGGAAGGGATTTATACTTTCATCGCGGAACCCGCAGATGAAACGACCCCGAAGTCGAACTTCGTCCTCAAGATATTCGAGTCGACCAGCAAGACCAGGACCCGTCCAATCGGTGACAAGACCGTGGTGGGAAAAACCGTCATCACCAAGGTACTCATGCCGGAAGGAATTCTCTGGGAAGACGAATCGGCATTTACCGGAAGCATCGAAGACTCAAGCAGTATCACCAAGTTCAATGCCGAAACCGGCCTGATCTGGAAGGAATTCAGCAATTAGGGCGCAAATCGCGCCCGGGGAGACCGCATGCACACTGAATTGTCCATCGTGATTGCCGCATTCAACGAAGAAGCGCGACTCCCCCTGACACTGCGTAAAATCCATGACTACGCGGCATCAAGAAACCTCACAACTGAAATCATCGTAGTCAACGACGGAAGTAGCGATGGCACAGCCGAACTTACCGAGACCTTATCCGGGGACATTCCAGAGCTGAAATTGATCAGCTACCCCCAGAACCGGGGGAAAGGGCACGCTCTGCGGACCGGCGTTCTCGCATCGCGAGGGGGACTTGTTCTTCTTACGGATGCCGATCTTTCCACTCCCATCGATGAACTTGAAACGCTCAGACCTTTTATAGACGTCGAATCCTGCCACATAGCGATCGGATCGCGGGCACTCGCCATGAGCAGAATCACAAAACGGCAGCCCTGGTGGCGTCAGGGAATGGGAAAGATATTCAACCGCATTGTGAAAGCCCTCGTCATCGACGATTACAGCGACACCCAATGCGGGTTCAAGCTATTCGAGGGGAAAACAGCCCGCAGCCTGTTCGCCAAGGCCCACATCGACCGGTTTGCCTATGACGTGGAAATTCTCGCGCTGGCCAAAAAGAACGGCTATCGTGTTGCCGAAGTGCCGATAGAATGGCTAAACGCGCCTGGCTCAAAGGTGCACCCTGTCAAGGATTCGCTACAGATGCTCAAGGATCTGTGCAGAATTCGCCTGACAATTGGCGCGCAGAACAGAACAACAGGCCACGACACCCCCAGGAATACCGCCATCTTACTCAAAACCGGTTTACCCGATGTCCTTGACATAAAAAAAGGATCAGTCGATTTTGACTGATCCTTGGCTATTCTGGAGGCGGCGAGCGGATTTGAACCGCTGAATGGAGCTTTTGCAGAGCTCTGCCTTACCACTTGGCTACGCCGCCGATTGTTCTCCATTTCCTGCGGTATCCGCGGCAAATGGAAGTAGCTTTATACACTTTTACGGCGACGCTGTCAACTTCTAAGATGGTCCCCTACCCTTCCACGAAATCAAGGTCTTTGGTGAAGGTTTCCTCCAGGTGGTACAACGCCCAGAGTGCAACCAGCATGCAGACGGAGCCTACCAGCAGGGAACCGCTTACAATGCCGAACTGCTGGCGAGCGAACTGGAAAAAGAGCGTTATGGGAACTACCATGCCACGGACGAAATTGGGAACCGTGGTGGCGACGGTTGCCCTGAGATTTGTGCCGAACTGTTCGGCGGCAATGGTAACGAAGATGGCCCAGTATCCGCTCGCAAAACCGAGAAGCGTGCAGACGCCGTAAAACATGCGGGGGGACTGACCGTTCTGGAGAAAATAGGCGACAATGCCGAAAACCGTCAGACCGAGAAACAGCATGACCACTTTTCGCCTGCTCTGCAGCAACTGACTAAGGACACCACTGGCAAAATCACCGAACACGAGTCCCAGATAGCAGAACATGACCGCATTGCCCGCTGAAACCGGACCTGTCACCATGAGGACTTTGGCGAACTCGGGAGAAAAGGTGATGAGGATGCCGACCACGAACCAGGTCGGCACGCCGATCATGATCGACTTCAGATACTTGGAGAAGCGCCGGCGGCTGGTGAAAAGGGAGAGGAAATTCCCCTTGCTGATCTGCCGGCTTTCGATTTCCCGGAACATGACAGACTCGCTGACGCTGATCCTGAGGATGAGAAGGACTAGGCCGAGCACACCGCCAATGAAGTAAGCGGTACGCCAGTCAAAGTGGCCCGCGACGAAATTTGCCATGATGGCGCCCGAAACCCCCACCGTTGCAACCACCATGGTGCCATAACCACGTATCTGCTTCGGCAGAATCTCGGCAACCAGCGTAATTCCGGCTCCCAACTCGCCAGCAAGCCCGACACCGGCGATGAAGCGCAGGGCCGCATAGGCTTCGATGGTGGTAACCATACCGTTTGCAATGTTGGCAAGCGAATAGAGGAAGATGGAGCCGAAAAGGATTTTCAGCCTCCCTTTTTTATCACCCAGTATGCCCCAGAGAATTCCACCCAGGAGCATACCGATCATCTGCATATTGAGAAGGAACACACCCTGGTCGATGAGCGACTGCCCTCGCAATCCAAGTGCCTTAAGGCTCGGTATCCGCACGATACTGAACAGCACAAGGTCGTATATATCGACAAAATAGCCGAGCGCGGCGACAATAACGGGAATGCTGACGACATGCCCCATTGTCGCGGAAAGGGCAGCGTCCCCACGATGCTGGAGATCATCCATGGTCAACCTCAAGAGAATTCATGCAGGAGGGGGCAATAACAATTACTTGGCTATGACACGCATGTATTTGACCAGATAATCGACACCCGACCATATGGTGATGATGGTGGCGATCCAGAGATAGAACATGCCGACGTTGTGCATATTGACATACAACCAGGGATGGTCGATGGAGAAAAACCAGCGATAGTCATAGTGAAGAAGAAGAGCGATGATGGCAACAAGCTGAAAAATGGTCTTGAATTTCCCCAGATCGCTGGCGGAGATGACGATTCCCTCGGTGGAGGCGATGCCACGCAGACCGGTTATGATGATCTCGCGACCGAGTATCACGAGCACCATCCAGGCAGGAACACGGCCATAGGGAAGAATCATGATGAGTGCCGCCATGACGATCAGTTTGTCGGCAATCGGGTCGAGGAATTTTCCGAAAACCGTGACAATTCCCATCCGGCGGGCAAGGTAACCGTCGAGCCAGTCGGTAATGGACGCCACGGCAAAGAGTGCCGCCGCCCAGAAACCAGCCTCCCGGGAAGGAGAGAGGAGGAGGACGGCCAGCACCGGGATCGCCGCGATACGGAGCAAGGTAAGAATGTTGGGGATGTTCCAGATGGGGCTACGGTTGTCCAGGAGCATGAAACATCCTTATTCAGCGACCATTGTAGGATTGTTTGTAACTGAGAACCTTGCTGACATAGTTTTGCGTTTCCGCATAGGGCGGCACGCCGCCATGCTGGGCCACTTTCGTCAATCCCGCATTGTAAGCGGCAAGGGCAAGCCGCTCATCCCCCTTGAATGTGGTAAGAAGGAATTTCAGATAACGGACGCCACCACGAATATTTTCCCTTGGATCAAAGCTGTTGCTGACTTTCAGATCCTGGGCTGTCTTCGGCATGAGCTGCATCAAACCACTCGCACCTTTACGGGAAACGGCATTGGGATCGTACCCTGATTCGGCATGAATAACCGCCTTTACGAGCGATTTATCCACCCCGAACTCCAGAGCACAGGCATTAATGATCGGATCGAATTCCTCGGGATTGCGGACACAGTTGGTCAGCTTGAAGTTGGTACGCAGTTTTCGATCTTTCTTTATGTCACGCATGAATATCTTGAAACGATGGTCGGTAGGTGCGTCGGTGAAATGGACAACGCCGCTGTCGTCTTCGTATCTGTAGATGTCGGCTGCCGACAGCACAGCGCTCCCGGACAGCAGCGCACATTGTGTCACTATGATTAGCAGCAGACTGGACCTGTTCACCCTGAATGCCTCCTTGTCTTTCTTCATGAATTCAGCTCATTTCACGTAATCCATTCAATTTATAGACCAAGTAACACCTATTGGCAAGGTCAAACTTCTCTCCACAAACGATAACACCTTAAAATGCCTTGACAAATTACGTGAGGGGGTAAATAATTCTCGCTCTTGACGACATCAAATCAGCATCTGACGAGGGGGACTCCATGAAGTTGGAAAGCGATTTTCTGGTCATAGGCAGCGGTATCGCCGGACTTTCATTTGCTTTGAGGGCAGCTGCCCACGGGAAGGTATCGCTGGTCACCAAGCGTGAAATTACCGAGTCGGCAACGAATTACGCCCAAGGCGGAATTGCTTCCGTTTTCTCGCAGGAAGACACGTTCGACGCCCACGTTGACGATACCCTGGTCGCCGGCGCCGGCATTTGCCACGAGGATGTGGTCCGCATGGTGGTCGAAGAAGGGCCTCAAACCATCCGCAACCTTATCGACTGGGGAGTTGAATTTACCACCAAGGGGGACAGCTATGACCTTACCCGGGAAGGAGGGCACAGTCAGCGGCGCATACTCCACGCCGACGACGTCACCGGGCGGGAAATCGAACGGGCACTCGTGGCGGCAGCTCGCGAGAACCCGAATATAACCATCTTTGAACACCACATAGGCATCGACCTTATCACCGAAGCCAAGATCGCCAAGAAACGCGTGAAACCGAATCGCTGTCTCGGCGCCCATGTCCTTGACATAGGGAGTGGCGCGGTGAAGACCTTCGCCGCCAAGATAACCCTGCTGGCCACTGGCGGCGCGGGCAAGGTCTATCTCTATACCTGTAACCCCGATGTCGCCACAGGCGACGGCGTTGCCATGGCCTACCGGGCAGGTGCAACCATCGCCAACATGGAGTTCATGCAGTTCCACCCCACCACCCTCTTCCATCCCCATGCAAAATCATTCTTGATCTCGGAAGCGGTCCGGGGCGAAGGGGCAATCCTGCGTCGTCGGGACGGTACCGCATTCATGGAGAAATATCATCACCTGAAGGATCTGGCCCCCCGCGACATCGTGGCGCGTGCCATTGACAACGAAATGAAAACCCACGGCGATGACTGTGTCTATCTGGATATCACTCACAAGGACCCGGAGTACGTCCGTAGCCGTTTTCCCAACATCTACCAGACCTGTCTCGAATACGGTCTCGACATGACAAAAGAGGGGCTGCCGGTCGTTCCGGCGGCCCACTACCTCTGCGGTGGCGTCGCCGTTGACCTGAACGCCGAAACCGATATCCAGCACCTCTATGCGATCGGTGAAGTGGCTTTTACCGGTCTCCACGGGGCAAACAGGCTGGCCAGCAACTCACTGCTCGAAGCGGCAGTCTACGCCGGACGTGCCTACAAACACGCCATAGAGCAACTCGGCACCAACCATTTCGATTTTCCCGAAATCCCCGTGTGGGACGCCAGTACCGCCACAAACAGCGATGAAATGGTGGTGGTTTCCCAGAACTGGGATGAAATTCGCCGTTTCATGTGGAATTACGTCGGCATCGTCCGTTCCACAAAACGTCTCGAACGGGCCTTGAACAGGATCAAGTTGATCCAGGAAGAAATCGACGACTATTACTGGGACTTCATCATCACCTCCGATCTCATCGAACTGCGCAATATCGCCACCGTAGCAGAACTGATCGTGCGCTGCGCCCAGAACCGCAAGGAATCCCGTGGACTGCATTACAACATCGATTATCCGGAACGGGACGATGTTCACTGCAAGAAGGACACTTTCATCAAGAAAAATTTCTGAGGTACTCATGACTATCGATGAAATCAGGCAGGAAATAGACCGGCTGGACAGTGAACTCCTTCGCATATTTAACGAACGGGCCACACTCGCTCTCAGGATTGGCGAGATAAAAAAGGGGTTGCACCTGCCGGT
The DNA here is from genome assembly GCF_018476905.1 of Geomobilimonas luticola. GTDB lineage: Bacteria > Desulfobacterota > Desulfuromonadia > Geobacterales > Geobacteraceae > Geomobilimonas > Geomobilimonas luticola. Next base: position 234,905 of record NZ_JAHCVK010000002.1, on the reverse strand, counting down.
TTACGACCCTGCCCGTGAGAAACGCATATTCACGCGAATGAAGGGAGAAAATCCGGGGCCTTTGGACGATCAGGCCATTGTCAGACTGTTCGAACGGGTGATCGACGAGTCGCGGCGCCTGGAAAGAATCATGACGAATCAGGAAAGAAATTAGCTGCGGGGAAACCGTATAAATCCGAGGAGGAACTTACGTGCTGATTATCATGAAAAAAAGCGCCGACGAATCGGCGCTTGATCAGGTCAAGGAATATTTGATAACCAAAAATTTTGACATTCACCAATCAACTGGTGCCAACCGTATCATCATCGGCGTAATCGGCGACACGGACACGCTCGACATCAGGACGATCGAATCGATGCCCGGTGTTCTCCAGGTGATACGGATCACTAAGGAGGAATGACCGAATCAGGTCCGAACCGGCTACCTGAGCAACCGATAGAGATAAATGAACGTTCCGCCGACCGAAAGTGCGGACAGCATCCCGCCGATCTGGTTTACCAGCAAAGAGAATGCAATACGGTCGGAGTAGAGATCGACAGTATCGGCGATACCATTATTGGTGGCAAAGATGTGCCAGTCGTTATCCCAGCAGAAAACCTGCAGGTAGAGTTCCGACCCCTTCCAGAGAAAGATGAAAAAGAAGACGATCCCGAACGCCACAAATCCCTTGGAAATGACCGAATCCCGTATCTGGACGTATATCTTCCGGATGAGGTCGATATTGATGACAGCCAGAAATACCCAACTGGCATTCTCAATCATTCTTATATTCCGAAGGACCGTATACGTCGGTTCGGGATTGATGAAGATGAATACGGATGAGACACAGATCACCCCGAGTGTCCCCAGATATACAGCCGCCTTGCTCCCCCCGATGTCCAGCGTCCGGCTGAATACGTAGTACTCCTGAAAACCGTGGGTCATGACCATGATGGCGACCGTACCGATGATGTAGTGCACAGCTTCGAGCCGCGTGTAATCAGCCCATGGTGCGAGCAGGTAGAACTGACTCAGAAAAATCAGAAAAAACCCGACGGATATGCTCGTCCAAACACGAGCGTTGCCAATACTGAAGTAGAAACTCATCCCGCCGGCCAACAACCAGAATACTACCTGGATAATTCCTATAAGATTACCAATATCATCCATTTTTACCCTCCGGTTTAGTGCAAATCAAACCAACAGCATTCCAGGCAGAAGCCGTTTCACTTCCGGTTCAAGCTTTTGCCCGATTTGAAATTTCACTTTTCATGGTTTCCACCATCTCTTTGAGCTTGGTAAGACTGGTCAACAGCTTGGCACTCTTTTCCACACCGGCTAGGAACGTAATCACGCTCTCCTCTTTTTGCAGAGCCTCACGACCTCCTACCCCGCCCAGCTCCTTTTCAACGAGAGTTCGCCCCATTTTTCCGAGGTAGGCAGACGCAACTTCTTTCAGGTCGTCTTCCAGTTCTTTCAGTCGGGATTCACGCTCTTTGATTTCGCGCTCCTGACCGTCCCGCTTCATCTGGTTGATTTCCGCCGCATAACGCGCTTCCGTCGACCCCCAGAGTTTGTCAATATTGACCATCTCCAGCAGATCGTAGTCCATCAACTCGTCTGCACTCTGGGTGGAGAGAACATCGATTTTAGCACCGGGAAGACCGGCAATTTTCTGGGATTCGGTCGCGGACGTATCGATATCCTGGGTGCCGTCATGGAAAAAACCGAGTGGCGAACCATCCTTGTAAAAGATGAGCGCCGACCGTTCATCGGTATATATGCGAAGACAGCCGTTCAGTCGCTGTGCCTTGACCTTTTCCAGCAGCCCTTTTATATCTATGAGCTTTACTTCCTGACCGCGGTAGAGCATCTCCCCGTGCAATAGAGCATGAAGCCCCATGGTAAGGTCCTTTGACAGACGATACACATTGAGGCTGCCGCCACCTGCCATGATGTTGTTGCAGAGTCCGGCCATCGCCTCGAAGCCGGTCTGCCGCGTGGATCCACGCTCCAGCAATGCGCTGATGAGTTTCCCGCCTTCAAAAAAAAGAATGGCAGTCGATGTGGGAAAAGTAAAGTTTAGGTAACCGGTGAAGCTACCATTCTTCAGCTTTTCGAGCATTTCCGGCAATTTGATTTTTGCGGCAGGAATGTTCTCGTACAGCGGATTTCCTTTGGGAAGCAGGAACATCCTCGTCTCCTTGGTTTTATGTTGCGTTTATAATTAATAGATTTTTTCTTCGGTGTCAAAAGCAAAATAGCTGAAACGTCAAAGATTATCGCCGGCGAAGCTATCGTATATTTTTTCAAACATATGCTCGATCTTGAAAAACAGGGTCAGCAGGCTCGGATCGAAGTGGTTCCGGGGGTTGATGCGGTGATCTCCGTCACGAAACACGCCAATCGCCTCGGCATGACTCAGAGGTGGTTTGTAGCTCCGCCGCGACCGGAGCGCGTCGTAGACATCAGCTAGCTTGACAATGCGTCCCGATAACGGGATGTCTTCTCCCCGCAAGCCGTTGGGATAACCGCTTCCATCCCAATTCTCGTGGTGGGAGATGGCGATTTCTCGTGCAATGCGCAAACGCGGCGAATCCCCCAGTATCTGTTCGCCGTACACCGGGTGCATCTTGATGATGTCCAATTCCTGTTTATCCAGAGGGCTTTCCTTGAGCAGGATTGCCGCGGGAACTTTGATTTTCCCCACATCGTGCATCTGTGCCGAATAGGCAATAACTTCAACATAGTCGGCAGGTAGCCCCATATTTGCCGCAAGGGCACCGGCATAGCGGTTAACACGGATTATGTGCCTGCCGGTATCTTCCTCAGCCGCCTCACAGGCTCTGGCCAAAGCTTCGATGGTGTAGATGAAGGCCTTTTCCGTTTCCCTCATCTGGTCGGAGATGGTGAATACGGAGCCGATCACTACCGCAAGGCCACGGAGAACATCGGCATCATAATCGGTGGCACGTCCAGGATAATTGAAAGCGATTATGACACCCGGCATTTCCCCGCTTATACGGTAGGTGACGAAGTTCCTGATCACATCGCCAACAAACGCCTTGACGGCATTGGGGAAAAAATCCTGGTAATTTTCTACCGATTCGCAACTGTCACTCCAGTTGGAAACGACAACATCGGCATGCGTATCGATGATACCGGCAAAAGTTGCATAGTCGGTTAAAGTGTTGACGGCAATTTCTTCCGAACGTTCCGCAATTTCCCCATCACGGAGATGGAAAACGCGGCCGCGCAGCACACTATCGCCTTTCCCGTTGAACGCAACGAAAACACTGGCGGGGCCTCGTTTCCCCTTCCCTTTCAGAACCATCTGGAGCGCCTTGACTGAAAGCTCCTCCCCCGTAAAGCGCTTGCAGCAGATTTCCTGCAACGCCTCGTCGGTAAGCTTCAGCAGCTCCTGTGTCTGTCGCAGGGACATTTCGCAAAGTTCCTGGGACATCGGTGCCTCTCTTTCAGTTTCCACATGCCGTCGGATGCCTATATATACTCCACAAATCGTTATCCTGCAAGGACTTATAGGCAGCCCGCACCTTGACACTGAATCACGACTAATTATAATTACCTTATACTCAGGGAGGGCTTTGACTATGAGCGCATATGTGCAACCTTTCACTGTCAGGCAAAAATCACGCTCAGCGGAAGTGCTCAAGAACATTCCGTTTTTTTCATGTATGAACAAGAATGAACTTGCTGAAATCGAAAAGCTCCTGGTCCCCAAACGTATAAACAAAAACCAGGTGGTGCTGTTCGAGGAAGATACGCCCAATTACATGTATGTCGTTTATTCCGGCAAGGTACGGGCAGTTCACCAGAGCGAGGATGGCAAGGAGCGGATACTGGCCATTCACAAAAGGGGGGATTTTTTTGGCGAGATGGGCCTCCTGGACGGGAAAACAGCTCCCGCATCGGTCATTGCCATGGAAGACACGGAAATTGGTCTTCTCGCCAAACAGGACTTTGAAAAATTCATGCTGAAAAACAACAATGTGCTCTTGAATATCATCACCATGCTCTGTGCGAGATTCAGGGAATCGCTCTTGATGCTCAAGGCCATGAGCTTTGCAAATGCAGAACAACGGCTCAGGGAAGTGCTCAACAGCATGGCCAGGCTCTATGGGATAAAGGACCAGAGGGGGGTTATGATTTCATTGAAACTGACCCACAAGCAAATAGCCGATTATGCCTCAGTATCCCGCGAAACAGCTACCCGCCTGCTTGGAAAGCTCACAAACGATGGCGAAATCGAAATCCTCACCAACAAGAACATCCTCGTCAAACCAAATTTCTTCAATAAATTACAATGCTTGTAAAACATAGCGTAATATTTCTATTGACTTTCTCTCCATGATTGTGTAGCTATGTCTCCGAAAACAACAGCCGGAGATAGACGACAATACTAAACCATCCGCAAGGATGGGACGGAAAGCCCACGGGTCTCACCGAGACAGCCGGGTCGCCGAAATATCTAATCGATATTCAGCCCCGGCTTTTCTGTTTTCAAGACAATGTACCAGACGGAGCGCCCCACACGTTAACTGTTTTTAACAATATATATGCAAAATCTGTGACACAGGTCACAACTATTTTCCGAAGATTCCTGTATCAGTACACGTAACAATTGCATAGAAGAGATACACGACAATACTAAACCATCCGCAAGGATGGGACGGAAAGCCTAAGGGTCTCACCGAGACAGCCGGGTCGCCGAAATATCCTTCATAGATATTTTGCCCCGGCTTTTCTGCGTTCAGGTCACCATGTTTCCGGGGCAATTTATGGAGGTAGTACCGACATGCTTAGAGCCCTTGAAACATCCAGACGCCATTTTGGCGGCATCCTGGTTCAACGACTCTTCCCCCTTCTCTTTATCTTGCTTTTCCTCCCTCTTTTTTCCATTACTACGGCACTGGCGGCACAGACGACCCTCGCATGGGATCCGCCGGTTAACCCCGACGGGACCCCCTTCACGGGGGTTGCCGGATACAACCTGTATTTCGGCACCGCGTCCGGCACCTACACCCGGAGCATCAATACCGGCAACGTGACAAGTTATACCATCAGCAACCTGAATGATGGGACCACCTATTATTTCGTTGTTACCGACTATGACTATGCAGGTAACGAAAGCGGCTTTTCCAACGAAGTCAGCAAGACCTTTCCTGCTGCGACAGCCCCCCCTGTCCCCGCGTCCTATCAGATTACGGCGACCGCAGGTAACGGCGGCACCATCACCCCCCAGGGGAATGTCAGCGTAAACCAGGCCAGCAACCAGATTTCTACCATTAAAACCGTCACCGCCCCCCAAGGCACCAGTGTGTCATTTACCGTAACAGCCAACCAGGGTTACCAGCTATCAAACGTCACGGTGGACGGAATCTCGGCCGGCAAAATTACTTCGTACACTTTCAGCAACCTAAACAGCAACCACTCAATTGCTGCCAGCTTCACCACAACCGCAAGCACAACCTCACCAAAAGGAGATGTCGACAGTGACGGCGTCATATCTCTCGCCGATGCACTCACGACCCTCAGATCCGTGACCAATAACACGCAACTGACGGTCGATCAAAGAACACGGGCCGACGTCTGGCCACTCGATGCGTCCGGCAAGCCGCTGGGTGACAGCAGTGTCAACCTGAATGACGCACTCCTCATACTGCGGAGAGCTGTTGGACTGGTTACCTGGTAATAAGTCATGTTGAAATTTTCTAACGAAATACATGCCAAACATGTGATAAGGGTCACAGTTATTTCTCGAAAATTCCTGTAATAGTATATCTAACAATTGAATAGAAGTGATACACGATAATACTAAACCATCCGCAAGGATGGGACGGAAAGCCTAAGGGTCTCACCGAGACAGCCGGGTCGCCGAAATATCCTTCATAGATATTTTGCCCCGGCTTTTTTGTGTCTTCAATTACAGCCACTCACCGAACGATTAACGATAAGAAGAGAGGTGAAAAAACCGGTAGCACCGTAACAGCTTGAAAAGGGCAAACCGTCCGAAAGGGCGGGACGCAAAGCCGCTGGCCTAAGTCCCTAACCACCGGGATATGGCAGCAGGGATGCCAAGCGAAGATTCAGTACCTCACATAAATGGGCTGATTTCGCTCGGCGGATTAACCCAAACATGGAGGTACTCAATCGTGAAAACTCTTACTCACCTACAGAATACAATCGAACATTTCTTCTACCGCTCGTTAGTCATTGCGACAATAATGACCGTCATGATACTCCAGCTTACTACATATAGCCATGCTGCCATGACGACGCTGGCATGGGATCCGCCAGTCAATGCCGACGGAACCCCCTTCACGGGCATCAACGGCTACAAACTCCACGTTGGAAGTGCATCCCGCAACTACTCCCAGACCATCGACGTGGGGAACACGACTACCTATGCACTGAACAACCTCTCCGAAGGCTCGACGTATTATTTTACCGTAACCGACTATGATGGTGCCGGCAACGAAAGTGGCTACTCAAACGAGATCAGCAAGTCATTCCCCTTCACCTACTCCCTGACGGCAACTGCCAGTGCTGGCGGAACGATAGCGCCGGTTGGCAGCGTGACGACAAGCACCGCAACCAGCGGAACATCAACCATCACTTCCATGACAGTCAGCCAGGGAGGATCACAATCTTTTTCGATTATTCCCAACGCCGGCTACAGCATTGCTAATGTAACAGTTGATGGGGTCTCCGTCGGTGCAGTCAACACGTACACCTTTACCAACGTCACAGCAGACCACGCAATCACCGCAACTTTTGCAAGTTTCACTGCGTCCAGCACCTTTACCGTTACCGCCACTTCCGGCACCGGCGGCAGCATCACGCCGTCGGGCATAACCACAGTGAACAGCGGCGCCAGCCAGGTCTACACCATCGCCCCGACAGCCGGTTACAGGATCGCCGACGTAATAGTCGATGGCATCTCTGTTGGCGCAGTTTCAAGCTACACATTCAGCAATGTCGTCGCAAATCGTACTATCTCGGCGACATTTTCTGCAAGCACGTCGACTTCGACCACTTTTACCAGTTCTAGCGTTTGGCAGAATCAGTCAATTCCCTCGCAAAACGGAGTGTTCACAACCAGTTTCGACCTGATCCCTAATGATAACAACATTAACGCCTTGACAGTGCTGTCCGCTATGCCGGCGCAGGACGTTACCAACGGTGCGACAATGGTTCGATTCAACCCGACCGGCACCATCGATGCTCGCAACGGAAGCATATATGCCGCGGATGCGGCCATACCCTACACGGCTGGCAACACTTACCACGTACGCATGTTGGTCAACGTTACCAATCATACTTATGACGTCTATGTGGCACCTCAAGGAGGGGCCGAGATATGTTTGGCAACCGGTTATGCCTTTAGAACAGAACAGGCAAGTGCATCCCCTCTCAACAACCTCGGCTTCGTCGCCTTTACCGGCAGCCACCAAGTGTTGAATTTTGCCATAGCACCTCTTGTATCGTACTCCATTTCAGCCTCTGCCGGCACCGGTGGCAGCATCACCCCGTCCGGTAACACCTCAATGAACAGCGGTGCTTCTCAAACTTACACCATTGCTCCGTCAGCCGGGTACACAATCGCAGACGTAAAAGTTGACGGCATCTCCGTCGGAGCGGTGGCCAGCTACACCTTCAGCAACATCACCGCCAACCACACCATCACAGCCAACTTTGCAGCCACCCCTGTTACCTACACCCTTTCAGCCTCTGCCAGCGCCGGTGGCAGCATCACCCCGTCCGGAACCACCACGGTGAACAGCGGTGCCACCCAAACTTACACCTTCACTCCGGCAGTCGGTTACTCAATTGCCTCTGTAACCGTTGATGGCGTCTCCGTTGGGTCTGTTGCCAACTATACCTTCAACAGTATCACGGCAAACCACACGATCGTGGCAAACTTTGTCGTAACTGCAGGGCATTGGAACGATATAGGAACAGCCAAGATAGCCGGTCTGGATGGGTCAGCGCAATATATGATATGGAGTCCGATCAAGGCAGATGCAACGGGAACCGTAAACAAACTGAGAATTAGCATCCGTCAGTTCGGTTCCCCGACTCAACTCCGTTTGGCTTTATACAACAAGAGCGGTAAAAAACTGACAGAGGGAAGCGTAGTTGCCGCTGCTGCCGGCTACGTGGAAATATCCGTTAATCCGGTCTCCGTCTCCCAAGGAACTACCTATTACATCGCTGCCCAGGCAGCCTCAAACCTACTCTACAAATTCGATTGCGGGGCAGTGAGTGGAGGTTTTGAAGCCGCTAATGCATTCAGCAATGGTTTACCGTCGAGTTTGCCTGGCACCACAAAACGGTGGGGAAATTACTTGCTTACCGCCAGCATGTATATACGTTAGAATGGAATCAATCCACACCCACCGGGCAGTCGTAGACCGGCTGGGAGATAGAGAAAAATCTGCTGGAATATCTTTGCAATAGATTGGAAAACCGGATTCGCGGATACGGACAATTTGTACTTGACTCCGCCCATGACTGAATTTCAAAGAGTCTGTACAGAGTTGAACCGGATGGTAAAATAACAAGAAGGAGACCAACATGAAAAAATCACTAGAATACCTTTTAATATTATCCTGCGTTGTTTTGTTAGGAATTGCGCAGCAGTCAGAGGCAGCTATTTATTACGTGGATCAATCTGCTGGTGCTGACACAAATAACGGGAGCCAGTCGACGCCTTGGAAGAATATGCCAGGGTCAATGCAAACTAATAACTCCGGATATCTGGCTAACAATTGGGTGAAATTGCAGACTGGCGACACACTTATTGTTAAGGCTGGAACATACAACCACCGTTGGGTGATAAATTCAACCTATTACAGTTCAGGAGTAACGGTGCAACGGGACACGGCATCCGGTTCGGCAATCATCGACGGCACGGGACTTACTTTCGGTAGCTACGACTCGTTGGTGTTCATCGACAAAGTCGCCGACCTCACCATCGATGGTCTCACTGCTGCGGGTTTTACGGTGCAGAACTCTCCCATGTACGGACTTCGAGCGTGGGGTAATTCAGAGGCCATCAAGACTACCGGGCTGAAAGTCTATTTTCTGAAGGCTTATAACAACGGCTATCAAAACATCCTTGTTCAGAAGCAACAGAATTTCCATTTCAACAACATTGAAGTTAACGGCAACAGCAAAACAGGCGGCTACCAAGGTGGTTTTTACTTCGGGGATGATGGTGGGGGCAACGACAATGGCCTTGTTGAAAATGCCACATCGCACCATAATGGCTCACCCCCTGGAAGCAGTCCTGGCGGCAACAACGTGTATATCGGTTTCTGGATAACAAATTCCACCAATCTTACGTTCAAGAACTGTCAGGCATACGCAAATGCCGGGAGGGGCTTCGACATCGGCACCGTAGGTTCTGTCTCCACCACCACGGACAACATCAAAGTATTCAATTCAATTTCCCACAACAACTCTGTTGGATTCGGCGCAAACTTGGAAGATATAAGTGGCACAGCGAGAGTTTTCTTTGTGAACACCATCGCTACCAACAATGGTATGGGATACGACATTTACAACGGGATATCGGCCTATATCTACAATTCCATAGCAGCCTTCAATGGTACAGGGTTCTATGGAGCCAGCCAGGAAACTACTGGTGCTTATGCCAATCGGTATTACTATGCAGAGATAAAGAACACCATCTTTTACATGAACACCACAAACGATGTTGAGCAATTCAACATCAACAGCCTGTACAACTCCATTATTCCCATGGACTATAACTATTGGGGGTACGGGAAACAGGCCAAGGCAGTTTACTGGAACGATTCGACGGTATATGACCCGTATTTCTATAACACATCTTCAGCACCTGGAGGCACATCGCGGTCCTGGTATACCAAGCATGGCCAGGATGCTCATTCATTGAACTCCATTGACGGAAAATTGCCACAGTTTGTTTCAGCAGTTTCTAACTCATCTCAGACTTATAACTATGATTTCAATCTGCAGTCTACAAGCAATTTGCTCGGCAAGGGTACGCAACTGACAACATATACCTATATGAACGGGAAATCTCCGGTGACGACTACACTTCCAAGCGATGTAGCGGTTGCTTTAACAGTAGATATGAACGGTTATAAAAGACCAACCCCTATGTCAATCGGTCCCTATGAGTATGCCGGCACCACCCCTACCCCTCCCCCCGCAAGAAGTCTTCGAGAACTCATAAATTAACGTACGCGTGGGCCTTCCTGCATAATGCAGGAAGGCCCACGCTGAGAAATCCTTCCTTCTAATTTCCTAGGATATCATTTATGATATTTTTCAATCGCTGACTAAATATCTCACGACCATTCCTTGAAAACTGCTGTCGGTAAATCTCCTGTCCAAATTGCGCAAGTTCCAGTCGGTCATGTTCATTGGACAGCAATACATCAATCGATTCTTCAAGATCTTCAAGGTCCCACCGGAGAGGCCAATATGTTTGTTTGGGAATATAGATATCCGGCCAAGTTGATAGATGGGAAACATCTGGCATCATAACACAGGCTCCTGCCATGAACGCTTCGAACTCCCGGAAGCAGAGCTCTCCCCAGCCGAAAAGGCTTAGAACTATTTTAGATCTTTCAAGCAGTTTCAGGTAGTTCCGGCGGCTAAAGTTCTTTCCGCCTATGACACTACTTTCTAAATGCATGGTCGCGAGAATATCCAATGCTCGTATTCTCTGAAAGGCGACGGTCTTCCTCCGGTAATTAGTATGAAATAGGGCAACCAAGTTGACGTCCCGATTTATGATGGGGTTAGTCCATCTCACTCGGTGGTCTACATTACGTACCCGTTCCAAGAGATCAGTCAGGAGATACCCTACTCTCTCCAAGTACCCACCCGTCCGGCGGTCGCTGAGGCCAAGATTCCACGATAGCTCCAACTTAGATTCAGCGCCTACCGGCAGTGGAATATTCTCCTCATGATAAGAATCAGAAACGCCAAATCTCTGATGAAAATAGTCAGAGAAAATTCGATTCGCATACAAGCGCTGTCGGTAAAGATTCTTGTCCTTCAGATACTGTTTCTTGAGATATTTGTCCACATAGGGAAGAACTTCAAACTGAGTGTTCCCAGTACTGTCTCGCATATCAAACCAAGCAATTTTGCAGCCTCTACTGCGCATCTCCTTCAATTGGGCCAATATCCTTAAACGTTCCTGATGATCTTTCCGCTCGATATCGAAATGATGGGAACTTAACAACAAAATATCACAGTCAAACAGTTCATCAGAGATTTCTGAGTAAAAATCGAACCTCATGCCAAGTTCACTCAGGTAATACCTGTTCAGAAAAATTGGATACCAGTGAAAAGAGTCTCCCGTTATCTGGCTGGATAAAGAAAGAATTTTTTCATGCATGTAAGGTGGTGCATGACGAAAATACCCGCCGCAGCGGGAATCGAGAATGTGCAATCGTATCATGTGCATCCCACAACTAGGTTCGTTTAGACAGGAAGGTCTATTATTTTCTGCCTCAATTCCGCAAAGCAATAAAGGTAAATGCACCGGCGGTAGATAGCTGACGTTTCAGTTCTACGTCTTTTCTTTTTAACTTCCCTCCCAATAACCACCAGAGTCGGTGCAGTACATGCACTGGCAAAACAAGCGTTCGGGCAAGATTGCTAGGCATGTTCGGGAATAATATCATCTTGGCCTGAGCAAACAGTACCGACCAGTTGTCGTTCGGTGAGATCCGTTCAACCTCGAACCCGCCCGAATGAAGGGAATTGAATAATCCCAGATGTGAGTGGTGGTAGTAACTGTAATCATGAAAAGGCTCAAGAAAAGAAACTGTCCCAACAAATCGTCCACCTGGTTTTAGAACACGGTACGCCTCCTTCATCATAATATGCGGATACCGCATATGCTCCAAAGCGGCAATTGACAGAAGAAAGTCGAAACTACCATCCTTGAATGGCAAGGCATGAGCATCACCTAATATTGACGCTTCATCACAGTTATAGTCCAAGCCCACATAGGTGAATCCAGCCTTCTCACACACCTCTTTATGGATTGCCGTCCCGCAACCGATATCAAGCGCCAAACTAACTCCAGACCTTGCCTTAGGAAAATAACTGAGTATCTGCTTTGACAGATGACGAGGGGTTGACACCTGGTCGTAATTTACTTCAGGTGCCTCATTAGTTGTAAGCTGAGTGTAGGGGAACGTGTACTCGGGAGCTGAGCTAACTCCAATCCGAAATTCTCCGGAGTAAGTTCTCGGGCGGGGAAGTCGCAAGTCCAGCGGACCACCTGCGGAATAATGATATACTGCATCGCAGCCACTGCAGTGCACGCTATCTCTAACTGCCTCCAGAGCTTCGGAACAATAAGGACACGCTAGTGTATGCCACACTTCTTTCGTCAATTTATGTGACATAGCCATTCCTTTCTGCAGATTGGGTTAATAAGTCGATAACTGCAGCCAATTTGTGGCTGGAATAAGATATTTCGTATTTTTCAACTTCAGTCGCGATGGGGCTGTAGACTAGTCCTTCTTCATTAGATTTGAACCTTGTATAAAAGCCCAGCAATGTATTGTAGATGACCTCCTCTTCTGATACAGAAACGACAATGCCCGATTTGGTTCGTCGCACTATCTGCGCGACCTCACCGTCATGCTGGGCAATGGCGAATATAGGTTTGTTCAGACCAAGGTAATAGTAGAGTTTATGAGGTATGATCGCTTGACTGTACTCTGTTTCGTACATTAGTAAAATGAGCAAATCAGTTTCCGCCATAACCTCCATAGCCTTGACATGCGACAAAGTTCCGCAGAACTCGACAAAAGGAGCAAGGTGGTTATCGCGTATGAAGTCGAGAGCCTTCTTGGAAACAGTGCCACAGATCTTCAAGCAAAGATCGCCGTTGAGTGCATCAACAAGTCGCTTAACGACCACCAAATATTGTTCCCAGGGGAAACCGGTTTTATCGAAAAAGCCCATGTAACCCATGGTAAAAACAGTGTTACGTGATGTTTTACGTTTCCGGTCTAGAGCATATATTTCCTCACGGTCGTACCCAAGACCAACAACCGATATTTTTGCGTCAGGAACGTCGTAAAACCTGCTGTAGATATTTCTATTCCCTTCAGTGTTCGCGACAATGTGGTCTACGCTGTTGTAGATGATTCTTTCGAGAGACTTGATTACGTAATCGTGCATAAATGTAGGAGGTTTATAATTTACGAGCTTTACCGTCCACAAGTCCTCAAAGTCGCTGATCCATTTAATACATGTTATTTTTTTAAGAATCATACCTGTCAGATGAACACTTTCGGGAGGAGAAATGGTAATGATCGCATGTATATCAACCCTTGCTATTACGAACAAAGCTCTGACAACTGCAAATGGAACCCAATTTATATAGAGGTCAGGTACAAAGAATATGCTTTCAAAATATTCTTTTAGTCTCCATGAATTGAATACTTTTGAAAATAGTCTGAATGGTGTCTTATGAAAACAGAGCGTAGTATAGATTGTTAGAGGTTTTTTCAGTTCGTCATTGTAAACAGTATAATTCTGTTTCCTGTTTGTAATAACAATAGGTTCGTAGCCAAACTTCGACAACCCGTTGATGAGGCCCAGATTCCGCCCCCCCAGACCGGGAAAATCATCAGCTATGACGAGGACTTTACGCATAATTAAGCCTTTTCCAGGAATAACTTGCGTATATTATTGATTTGTCCGTGAGTAATGACGCCCATAAAAAATAATGACATCAGATATACTAAAATCCCTATGACTATCTGAATGAGTAGCAACATTTTCATAGTAACAACAACTACTGTCCCCATGACAACTGTAGCTAGCACAATCTTTACATACTCACCATCCAATTGCAGTTCACAAATCGTATTTCTAATAATATAGTATCCTCCAAATATTAATAACCCTTCGGCTGCAAGCGATGCAATACATGCACCGATAAAATCATAGCGGGGAATAAGTAAAAAATCTAAAAATGCGTTAAAGATTGTGGCAAAGATGAACAGGACTGTCGCAGCATGTTCCTTACCACTCGAACACATTGTTACGTTGAATATGGAATTGACATAATTCATAGCCATCATTATTGCCATTATTTTCAGAGGTACAACGGACTGACTGAATGTATCACTGAATAAGAAAGGAATGATCTTATCCGCAAGCAAGTAAATTCCAACCGCCATCGGTACCCCGGTGAGAATTACAAGTTTACATGCATAGTTGAATGAATTCTGAAAGGCACTTCCATCGTGAGTTGAAAAATTAGACAGACTGGGAAACATGGCCTTACGTAACACATACGGCACAATGTACAGGAACAGAATTATGCGATAAGGGGCATTATATATAGCAACCGATTCGTAGGTTTTAAGCCGAGACAACATGATGATGTCGATCTGGAGAAATACCGGCAAAATAAACGAGATAATAGCAAACGGCAATGCCTGTCGAACGATCACAACACATTCTTTTACGCTCATTGCGACTAATTTAATACTATTGTCAGCTACGTATTTTTTAAGGATCAGCATCAACATAATAATATTTACTAGCACAAGGGCAACAACAAGCCCACCAATCCTGAGACCGGATTCTATAACTATCAAAATAAATACTGTATTCATCACTTTGCCTATTATATTCATTTTGGCATCATATTTGAAATCTTCTTGGGCTCGGTAAACAGTCATTAACATTTCATACAAGGCAGAGAAGCAGAGTGCCAAAGAAACCACTACCATATAGCTACATATATGTCGTTCATAACCTATTAGTAGTACCAGCAATGCAAGCGTAAAAACAAACATTAAACTCATAAATATTTTTATAAGTATGAATTTGCCAACAATTTCTTCCTTCTGTGTGACGTCCCTGGCAATAATTCTCAACATAAGACTGTTCAATCCCATATCTGACAGAATAAGCAGCATTACGGGAAGTGCTTGAACTGAACTCCAGATGCCATAATCATTCGTACCTAAATGATTAATGAGCCGCAGAGTCACCAAGAAATTGACTAATGTTGCTATTAATTCAGACAAAAACAGATACGTGCTATTTTTAATAACTTTACCCAGAATCATATATTTGGCCTCAAGCAATTTTTCTGCAAACTTGAGTTGACGTGAATTCTGTGGTTCATAGCACCATATTTCTTACCCGCCGAACAGATGCTATACATGATCATGATTGTTCCCAACGCTATTTCGGACACGTAGATATCTACCATCATGTGCAGAGCTATCGCCAAAAACCCCATACTTGTACCGATGCCAAGCCTTCTGGCGAATGTCCTGCCACTGCCAGCATTCAATGTGACCCCTTTTTGCATAGAGACCATGATCCAGATGAATGTGATGAGTCCGAAAATGCCGCTTTCCGACAGCACAAGAAGATACTGATTGTGGACGCTGTATAAGTAGATATCCGAAAGACTTTGCGGTAGGTAGTCTTTAACCGTCAACATAAACGTATTGATCCCAACCCCAACAAAAGGGTGTTCCTTAAACATCAATACTGCAAGTTGGATCAATGGCCATCTCGACATCGCTGAGTTGTGGTCGTCACCGACGATGCGCTCATAGATTAACGGTGATGTAGCGACAAACACTATCATAACTAACACAAAGACCGGCATAAGTTGTTTCGTTTTGATCTGTTTGTGATGAACAAGCAGATAGAGCATGCCAACAAGTCCCACGCTAAACCCGATCCAGGCACCGCGAGAATTGGTTAGTATCAGTGCAAATAACGACAAAGATATAATCAGGGTGCCATACATGGATTTTTTGTCTCCTAAATATATGGCTATATATGATATTAGGATCGGAACTATAAATGATGCCAATGAATTAGGGTGAGTGGTCGTTCCTGAAGCGCGGATCATGCCTGAATCAAGCTGGATAATCTCCTCTACAGTCGGTCCCGTACGGAGGAAGCCGACATTAAATAGAAAATACGTTTGTGCAATTGCGATCACTGACTGGATAAGCATGCAGGCGACCATACAATTGATTGCAAACCGCATTTCTTTTTCGCCAATCACATAGTTATACATGACCACGCAGTACAAAAAGAAAATCTTGGTTATCATTGCCACTTGATAACCCGATACTATAATCGATTTTGAATTGACAAAAGAAAACAGGCATGCCATCACGAATCCGACGAACGGCCAAAAGATTCTTGTAGGGAGAAGCAGCAAACTGTTGTTCTTACGCATGTTTTCCCACACTATGACAACGGCAAGCATTATGAAGGACACATCGGAAAGCCTGAGCAGTATTCCTTGAGACCAACCACGGTCTGCCCAAAGGGTATTCATGATTGTGTAATCGATCTGTAGAGGGAGGGAAAGCACGCCGGTAAGAACGAGAAATCTCTTGATGTCCTTCAACCCAATTGCCATAAAAAGGATTGAATAAATGACAATTATCGGAAACAGGGCTTTCATGATTCGTTCCTTGATTGCTCCCGGAACACCCAGGCACCAATCTGCTGCTACAGATATTGATCGTATAAGCGCAAAAGCGGCTCTATTGTCTTTTGGTTGTCAAACTCCTGCTCCATCTTAAGACGGGCGTCCATCCGGAGCAAATCCCGTAATCCTACGTCCTCGCATAGTTCCATGATTGCGTTCGCCAGTTCCTCCGGTTGATGGGGAGAAATCAGCAGTCCATTCCTTTCGTGCTCGATCAACTCCGTTTGGGCGGTGCATTTCGTGGTTATGACCGGCAGCCCGCATGACATTGCTTCCATCAAAACATTGGGAAGCCCGTCTTGGCGACCATCGTTGACTGTCACACAGGGTAGTGCAAAGACCCACGCCGATTGGTAACAGGTTATGATTTCCTCTTGGGGGAGAGCACCGATAAGCTTTACATATTCTTCTAACTGGCAGGCCGCCACCAGCTTCTCCAACTCGGAACGCATTGGCCCCTCACCTACTATCGCGCACTCGAAGTCAAAATTTTTGTCTCGCAAAATCGCACAAGCCCTTATTAAATCTGGGTGCCCTTTTATTTCATCAAGTCTTCCGACACTAAGGACCAGATTCTTCTTCCTTTTTTCATTTACAGGAGGAGTAAATTTCCGCGTATCCAGTCCGTGGTAAACCACATGGACTTTTCCTGAGACATCGCGGTCAATCTGTTTGAGCAGCCACTGTCTGCCGAAGTGTGAACAGGTCACGACAAATTTTGCTTCAGCGAGCTTTTGTGGCAACAGTAATTGATCATGCCAGATATCGTGTGCATGCCCCGTAAAACTATAGGGAAGTCCAGCCAGCAAATGAATTACCCGCGCAACCGAAGTAGATTGGGATGCATAGTGCGAATGAATATGTGTTACACCTGCTTTCGACATCATGTCTGCCAGCACGACTCCTTCACCGAAATGCATCAGGCTCCGTATTCGCCCTTTCAGATTTTTGTGAGTACCAGTCAACATTTTACACAATGTCATGACATAACGAAGTGGTCGTCCAAATAAATACTTTAAATGACATTTGCATAGGTATAAAACGTCGATTGGCAGCAGATAGCGGGTAGCATCATATAATCCGACAGCTTCCTGGGATATATCATTGCGATCAGGCTTGCGCAGTGAATACACGTCGATGCTGTAGTTTCGACGCTGCAACTCCATAACTTCGCGATAGATAAAAGTTTCTGTCAGCGATGGGAAATAATTAGTGAGATATGCAAGCTTCATTACACCCCCCATACATTGGAGCCAATCCCTGCGTTTTACGCGTCATTCACCAGTTTGAGCAGATATTCACAGCGTTGTTGCCATATCTGTTTCCGCCTTTCATGCAAAATCTCCATCTGCGCACAGTAATCCTTATAATTGTTTACAAGGTCGAGCACCCCGTCCCTGATGGAATCTTTGGAGTTATCGACGAAAATGGCTCCTTCCGGATAGGTTTCTTTCAGGATTGCCCAATCGGACAATATCATCGGTTTTTTCACCGATACAGCTTCGTAAGCACCCTGTTGCATGGTATTCCCCTGAGTAACGAGTACCATTACTGCATTACAGGAGTGGAGTATATCGAAATAATCCTGATCGGGGACGAATCCTGTGAAAAACAGATTATCCGGTTTCCCGATAGTCAGGTCGCGCGTCGAACGTTGATAATTTCCCGTGACGTAAAACGAAACCTTCGGCAGTTCTCCTGCTGCGGCAATGATTTCCTCGACAGGTTCATCCGGATCAAATGAACAGACAACTACTATATTGAATTTCTCACTGAGCATAACTTCATTCTGCTTAGGAATATCGAAAACGAGATCATTGATAATATAGGTCTTCCCTCCCCATTCTTTGTAAATGTTTTCAAAAGACTGATTCGTTACTATATTCAATTGAGCCATACGCACCAGGTAACGATGAAGCGGTTCAGCTAACTTCCATTTAGGGTTGAATACACCTCCGTGGGAATCAATGACATAGCGACCTTTACAGGCCGCACAATATAAAGCGACGGCAGCTACAGCGAAAATCGGCGGATTAGTCACGAAAACAGTGTTGGCCTTCTCTTTCCACAAATGAATAAATGTTTTGATAGATTGCAATACGTAACGAAGCGGGGCATTTGCATGCGTCCTTGTCTTGAGTGAATGAATGAACAGACAACGGGCACCAATTGAGTTAGAGATAGCTTCATTCCTTTTGTCATAAGGGAACCATTTGATAAAAACTACATTATTTTGTTTAAGTATAGCATTCGACTCAAAGTCCATGGCTTCCTCAATTCCGACTATTGGTATGTTTTTAAGTAACGCTGAAAAAAGTATTGAGGAAACCGGGTCCAGGCATACCATCCTGATAACTTGGCTTTAAATAATTCCATATCGTCATATTTGCCAACAGGTATTCTTGAAAGAAGGAAAGGATTGTCTGTCGCAACAATGTGTCCACGAAGCATTGTGCAGCAATAGTGATATGAATTCTGCACCAGCGCGGTCATAAGATGCTCTTTGAATGTCGGCCACCTGCGATGCGACAGGGGATATGAATAGGGAAGAGCTAACGAATGCACTTCCACACCCGTTTTTTCAGCAATGACTTGCCGCGACAGCTTTAATTCTTTGTCAATCTGCTCCCGACTCAAGACAGGCAAGAATTGATGTGTATAGGTGTGAGATCCTATTTCCATTCCCGCAACATGAAGTTGGACGACCTCATTCCACGTCATTGGATACCGCGCATCAAATGAATTTCCCCGAGATGAGGTCAACCAAGGAAATGGCGCTTCTGATCCAATGAAAGCAGCAGTAATAAAGACAGTAGCAGGTAGATCGTATTTCTGCAGAATTGGGTATGCATTTGTATAGGTGTCCCGATAACCATCATCGAATGTTATTGCAACTGTATTTTCCGGAATGACCTTGCCAGCCCCCAAGCACGAAACCAAATTCTGTAACGACACCACATTATAGTCGTTATCATGGAGATAACACATTTGCCTGTCAAAATCCTCTACCAGGACAGAGTCAGGAAGCAGGTCTGACGAAAGCCCCGCTTTACATACACCATGATACACAAGAATAGTTCCCACCGACAGTAATTGAGTAGCAGGCACAATCCTTCGAAAAAGAGTCAATGATCTTTCCAGCTTTGGAAAGAGAGTCATGCAGAGGTACTCCCCTCCTGCTCTTGTTCTCCCGAGGCATGATTCATGATCTGCAAATAGACATTCTTGTAAGTATCCCATCGGTATTGGTCTATGAAACGTTTGGTGTTTTGCACCTGTTGTGCTAGTGCAATTTTATTTTCATACAGCTCAATAACCGATCTTGCAAGATCAGCACTGTCGCAAGGTTTAAAAAACTTGACCATGGAATCGTCATAGTAGTACTGGTGCCCCTGGGTTTTGGATATAACGATGGGGATTCCCGAGAAAATATATTCAAACGACTTCATGCTCACAGCTTCGTCAGAAAATACAGAGTCCTTGGTTGGCACCATTCCAATGTCTGCATCAACGAGGATTTTCGGAAGTTCATAAAACGGTACTCCTCCATGGAACACAACAAAACTCCCCATATTATGCTTGTCTGCATAACTGACAAGTTTATCGAACAGTCTTCCCCGCTTTGGCCCGTAGATGTGCAGTCGCACATTGTCAATGTGCGACTTTATCAATGGCATGGCCTCCAGGAGGGTATCCACTCCAAAATGCTCCTCCAATGTACCGTGATAGAATAAATTGAATTCCTCTGCATTGTCCCGTCTGTTAGTCGGATAAATCTTGAATAGATCAACATCAGGGACATTGAGAAGCACTGAGCACTTATCCGGAGATACAGAGCGCGATATAAGCCGGTCCCTCCAGATGTGGGTAACAGTTATGACATGATCAGAAAATTTTGCAGAAGCACGTTCGAGAAACTTCAATATCTTTATGACGGGATGATTTTCCTTAACATTAAGCTTCCTCATGTATAACTCAGGTCCGATGTCGTGGATGTCCAAAATGATCTGAGCCCCCATGAGCTTAGGAACAACAGCTGTAAACACCGCAATGTCAGGAGGAGAAGTAACGTGTACAACAGAATATCTTCTTTTGAAACTCAGATAGCTCAGCAATAATGTCGACTTCAAGAAAAACAAAAACATTCTTAAGAAATACAAATAAACCGTCCTTTCCGCGGTAGGACGAGAGTGAATTTTGTAGAGTCGTATACCATTATAGGATTGGTGAATTTTTTCGGTTACATTCGACTTCAGACATATGATATCAATGTCGTAACCAGCATTCTGCAATGCTGTTGCTTCACGACATAACAGTTGCCCAAACTCCTGATAATATATAAAACATGCATGCAAAGTTTTTGTAGTTGTGTGACTCATAAATGTATCCAGTAAACATGTAATGCATCTTGACTAATATAAGCTATCTTCGTAGATCAGAATATAATCAGCCACCAGCTAGTTATTGCAGGCATCGAATAATACAGTCATACAGTAGGCGAAGTGCTTATCAACGCTTTAGCCTCAAAATAATTCCTGTCAATCTTTCCGGTCGAAGTTTTTGGAAAGTCAGAGAGTAATTCAAACGTTTCTGGCACCATGTATTTCGGCAGGAATCTGTAGCAGTAGTTGGAGAGGTCATGGACATCCATTTTGTCCCCTTCTGACTGTACAACATATGCAATGATTTTATTCCCGATCAATTCATCCGGAACAGCTATAACTACTGCCTGCCTGACCAAAGGATGACTGGTCAGAACAAGTTCGATTTCACTCAATTCGATACGATACCCCCTGCTTTTTATCATATGGTCTTTTCTGCCGACGAACAGGTAGTTGCCAGCATCATCTGCGCGCACAATGTCCCCTGTTCTGTATACTGTTGACCTGAACGAAGAGTTTCCTGGCTCCTGAACGAATTTATCCGATGTCTTTTCTTTATCGCTCCAGTACCCAAGGGCAACCGTTGAACTCTTGACCTGAAGTTCACCGTCCTCCCCGGGATGGTTGATGACCTCATTGCGTTCGTTTACCACATTGACTTCAATGTTCGGAAAAGGTCTACCGATGGGGATCTTCCAAGCATCGTCAGCCGGGATATCGTCCACCCGATAGAACATCGATGAATTTGCCTCTGTCTGCCCATAGATATTGTAAAATGCCGCATTTCTCATATGCTTCTTCAGTACCCGCAGATATTTTGCCGGCATGATATCACCTGAAAAATGCACGAGCCGCAGAGAGTCAAAAACAGAACGCTCAAGTACGCCTTTGTCTGCGAGCATGGTCAAGACAGAAGAGACCGAGTTCCACACGGAGATGCCCCTCCTGTCGATGAATTCTGCCAATTTTACAGGGAATGTTGACAAGAATTCCGGCACAAGGTCTATTGTGGCGCCTTTTCTAACTGCTCCAAAAACGTCAAATACCGAAAGATCGAAATGAAGAGGTGCATGGCTTGCAATCCGGTCATAAGGGCTTATCTGAAAGAAATCCGTTACCATGTTCACAAAGCTCAGGGCGTTAAGATGAGAGATTACGACCCCTTTCGGGGTCCCTGTCGATCCCGAAGTATGAAGTATGTATGCCGGATAGACATCGGCTATTGAAGCTTGGCAATAATTCACCGGTTTACTGTCCCCGATATCTTCCCACGCGATGCATTCCATACCGGGTCGCTGCCGAGAAGAGAGTTCCTTATTCAGCCCTACGACAATCGATTTCCTTGGCAGCAGCACCGTTTCTCCCACAGCGAAGAGATCAGATATTCCTTGAGCAGATGTGATCAGGCAGTCAATGCCGCAGTTCTGGATAATGTATTGTGACCTCGCAACCGGTGCAAGGGGATCAATCGGCACATAGATTGCCCCCGCCTTCATTATTCCAAAGAGAGAGATGATCGACTCGATCGATTTCTTCAGCAGCATCCCAACTCTGTCTCCCCTTTTGACCCCCTGCTCCACGAGCGAAAAGGCCAATTGACTGCTCTTCCGTTCCAACTCCGCATAGCTTATCGTGCTCTCACCTAAAACCACGGCGTCTTTGTCCGGGTATTTTTCGGTTGTTGCTGAAAGAAGATGCGGTAACAGGAACATGGTTTTTCCCTTGTCAGGTATTAACAGCCGGTTGTGATACTGGACGGGCTGCCTAACTGTCGGTGATTCTTTGGAGCCTCAATGCTCCTGAAGCGATTCAAAGTATCGACGTGACGCCTCGTCGAAGCTTACCAGTGCCTCAAGAGCAAACTCCCCCCTGGCATTAAACCGTTTCTTAGTTGTTGACTTTGTAATTCTGGTAAAAATTTATGCGGCTCTCTATTAAGTGATGATCAATGCCTTAGCGGGGCATCTAAACATAATTGCTATTTTTTTTAATACAGCAGCCAATAGCATCAGCCACCCGTTTATAATTATTTTGAAAGCCAAGCCCGGCCGCTTAATTTTGAATGCCTTACTGCTCCACTCATACACAGGACCGCCCAGATACGCACACTTGTCAAAAAAACGAGACCTCCCGCCACTACACTTACCTTGCCAAACTGAATGAAGCAGATACAACACCCCTTGACTCATTTTTTCTATTTGCCTGCTCCCTTGCTTCTCGTGTTGCCTGTAGGCAACTGTTACTGGTGATTTAACGATTATGCATGGCCCGTATATCCCAGCTTGGAGGAGCAAGTCGTAATCGTTCAAATAACAGGGTTTTGATCTTTTCAGCAGGCCATATACCTGGTCAAAAAGGGTCTTATGCATGAGGATTCTACTCTGTGAAAGGCCGATCCCCACATCCTTGGACAGGTAATCCCGGTATATGAAAACCTCGGCATCATCGTTCACACATCCGGAATCCATGTCAACATCCTCATTTTGGAAAAATCGTTGCATTGCGCCAATAATCAAAGGGGGTGACTCAAGTTGTCTGATAATTTTATCGTACGTTGCCAATGCGTTCGGAAGGAAGAGATCATCGCTATCCAAAAATGCCATGTACTCACCACTCGCATGAGACACACCAGTTTTGTAAGCCATTTCGGATCCCTGGTTTTCCTGCCGTATGTATTTTATCCTCGGCCCATAGGACTGAATTATGCCCTGCGTACCATCAGTAGATCCATCATCAACCACAATGAACTCATAATCTGTAAAAGTTTGTGCCAGTACCGATTCAATTGCTTGGCGAAGATACTCTTCGCAATTATATGTAGCTATAATCACACTGAATTTATTGCTCATTTTGGTTATTCTCCTTCAGATGCAATTACAGCCCAAGAAAGTTAGCAATAATATTCCTCTGTATCTCCGAGGTACCAGAATATATCTTCCCCGCGACAGAATCACGCAGATGCCGTTCAAAATCCAGTTCTGTCGAGTAACCATAGCCTCCATGAATCTGTATCGCTTCTAGGCAATTTTGCACATAGCTCTCGCTGATATAGAGCTTAGCTATCGCAGATTCTATTGGAGCTCTTTTCCCCTGCGCTTTCATCCAGGCCGCTTTATAGAGCATGAGTCGTGACAACTCCACACGCACTTTCATGTCTGCTATTTTGTGAGATATTGATTGATTGCTTCCGATCGGTTTCCCGAACTGCTCCCGGACTTTTGCATAGCTGATGCATTCATCAAGTATTTTTTCCATTGCACCCACATGAGTTGCAAACAGGCAGCTGCGCTCGTATTCCATTTCCGAATTGAATATGGCTGCGCCGGCTCCCTCCCCACCTAATCTGTTTTCTTCAGGCACTTCACAGTCCTGGAGAATTACCTCTCCAAGAGGGCAGGTTTTCAAGCCCATCAGTTCCTCGCACTTGCCGACCGAAAAACCTGGGAACGTCTTTTCGACCATGAATACGGTAAGACCGGCGAACTTTTTGGTAGTATCTGTAACGGCAAAGACGAGGAGAATATCTGCTAGGGGAGCATTTGTTATGAATGTTTTTGTCCCATTCAAAACATAGGTATTCCCATTTTTCACTGCCTTGCATTTTATGCTGAATGCATCGGAACCGAAATCCGGCTCCGTCATGGCATGTCCTCCTATTAAAGACCCGCTTGCAAGACCGGCGAGGTATCTCTCTTTCTGTTCATCTGTTCCGAATTTCAGAATCGGCATTTCACAGGTCCAGATGTGGGAGCTCAGAGAGAAGAGTAATCCGCTGTCGCGGCAGGCATACCCCATTCCCTCCATCGCCGCGATGCTGGTAAGGATATCCATCTCCAGACCGCCGTAGCGCTGCGGCAACGTCAGACCTTGTATGCCAAATTGCGCGCATTTTCCCCAACCCGCCTGATTGAACTCACGGTTCCTTTCGCGTTGCATGGCGCCTTCATTGAGTTCGCGTCCGGCAAACTCTATGGCGGCCTTCTTGAAAGCTATCTGGTCTTCGGTCAACGAAAAATCCATCATATAAGTAGATCCCGGTTATTCAATTACTTGCATGAGATGAGGGTTGGGTCAAACTTCCTTATTGTTGTGTGCTAGGCAACAATGGTGATTCTACTCTCTTTCTTTTTGTGGCCAGTCCCGCCAGCACGTGGATCAGTCCCCATGAAGCAAGGTGAGATGAAAACGACATCGGATCCTGCTTGGGATAAATCTCGACATAGTCAAGACCCGCTATCCCTTCTTCGCCAAGCCGGTACAGTGCAGAAAACAATTCATGGGGAAAAAGACCGTTGAAATCAGCTGGGCCACCGGGGTTGAACGCCGCATCGATGCAATCGCTGCAGATCGAGACAAAGAGGTGCTGTGTATTTTTTCGTGCAATGGTGATCGCTCTCTCAATGACACTGTCGATCCCTTGGTGCCTGATATCCCTGATGGTAAAGATTGAAGCACCAATTTCCCTTGCATATTCAAACTGTGACGGAGAGTTCCTCGGCCCCCTGATCCCCACATGGACGATGCTTTCATTTCTGACTTTATCGATTAGCGCGGTTCTATGTATGGGGCCGCACCGTGGGAATTCATCGTCCCCGAATCTGCTTGAATTGTCGAAATGGGCATCAAGATGTATGACGCCGATGTTTCCATCGTAATTTGCGCTGTGCGCTTTGATTATCTCTTGCGTGAACGAATGATCTCCTCCCAGCACGATGGGGATGCTGTTATTTTTGTATATTGCGTCCATCGCTTCATATACATTTTTCATCGTCTCTGCGGGATCTGACGTGGCGACTTGTGTGTCACCGATATCGCCAATTCTGAGATAATCGAAGAGATCTATCTCATATTCTGGCAGGAACCCACCATAACGGGCAGAGGCATGCCTGATTGTTCGTGGCGCATGTTCGCATCCGGAAAAAGACCCCCAAGTTATAGTCCCCTCCCACGGCACTCCGGCAACAATAACATCATATCCTTTCTTAAGTGAACGCGGATCAAGTACGTCAACGCCGAGAAATGACGGAGTGTCTCCATACACAACCGGCATAGAAGCCTTTCTATTCGGTACCATCGGGATGTCTTTGCTGTTACGCATAGGTGCCTCCTTCTTGTGGAAAACAGGTCATGAGCATCGGCATGACAAAACCCCATCAGGCAACAGCTTGCTTGAAAAATAAAAATCTGTTCACTTTCAAGCGTTTGACCTCTCTCCATTTCCCCATTCTGTGTACCCAGAGCGCCGGTACGTTATCACTCCAGTAATACCCGTACGCCTTAGTGAATCCCTTTTGCCGAAGTGCCTTCAAAGCACTAGTCTGCAACAATGACGCGAGATTGTTACCACGTTCATCAGGGCTCAAAAACATATCAAACGTGTACACATGGTCTTCCGCACAACTGATTTGCAGCCATTTGCAGTCGGGGTGATGATAATTCTCAGCTTTCCTGTCTAGTGCCGTAAACCAGATATCCCCTACTATCTTTTCATCTCTTATGATTGCACAACCACCATATCCCTTTTTCAGATAATGGGTAGCCTTCAGATGTCTGTTTTTCACTGCATAGTTGAATCTATTTTCTGCCAGAAATTCCGGTCGCAGTTCTATCACACCAATGGGATAATTCTCAGACTGCTCCTTATCAGCATCAAATTCAAGCAGGCTTTTTTCAACTACAATGGCAGTTCTGTTACGATAAACAATCTCATGCAAAAAAGATGATAATCCGTTATGCTTTATGAATTCATAAACTTGTATAACTCTCATAACAAACCGTTTCATAAAACCATCCTTCGCAACTGATCCGTTCCGTTATAGATTACTTAGTGTCAATCCCTGGTGACAAAAGCCCAGATTGCATCAACAGACTCGAAATTGTCAGGTATCAAATCTTCATCGGCTATAGCAATAGAAAAGTTACGTTCAAGAAACGAGATAAGAATTTGTATGCCCAATGAATCAATTACGCCGGTTTCAATTAAATTATCTGTCACTTCCAGGCCAGAAACATTCTTGCCACGCATGAGTTCATTCATTATGAATTGTTGTATGAGCGTCTTATCCTTCATGAAAGGCCCTCCCTTTTGTATCACTCACACATTTTACAATATTCGCTCCTCCAGAAGCGTGCTACATCTCTCGGAAGTGCGTGCCAGTATTGGCCGTCATACCTCTCTCGTATATGCCTGAGGAATTCCTGATAATATTGTGCAGGATATCCTTCAATCGACTTATCCCCGTTGAAATCCATGTAGTCAGGATGCGTGTTTATAAGGACCATTCCTCCCCGTTCAACCACCCACGCCATTTTTTGTTTCCAGATATCTATATTGTTCTTTTGCATGAGTATATAGAGCGAAAAATCTTGCGGCAGTGTGTAGGGTAATTCTACGTAGCCCCTTTTCATCGCTGGGTCTTTAACAAAAAAAGGGAATATGGTTCCTACACCGACTGCATGGGGCTCGAAGGGATCGGTATCGAATGTTGAGGCATCATATTCGATTTCCAGTTCATGGAACCAATCCAGTTTGTGATACATGGCAGGAGCCCTGTAGCCCACGGCCTGCCACTTCTTGAGGAAATCATTTATTTTTGCAGCCCGTCTTAAAAATATGCCCTTTGACAGATAATACTTTCCATCATGATACAGTCCATGCACTCCGACTTCGAATCCGCGTTTCCTGAGTATAGCGAGGATATCGGATGACACCGAATATCTTAAAGGAACGAAATTGAAGGATGATCTAAAGCCTAGTTCCTCATCGAGTCTCATAAGATCGAGACATTTATTCTGACCTTGCGCCGAGTCAACATCGTGCGTAAGAACAAGGGCAAATTTCTTGCCTTCGGGCCATCCCTGCCACCCGGCCGGTTCCTTGCCACCATTTTCATCTATCGGCCAGACATTCCTATATTTCACAAGTTGGTATTGAATGAACAGTCTTCGAACATATATCTGAACCCATCTCGGTATGAGCGGCTTAACACAGTAATAAATTTCATTGTAGCAACTGTTCATTTATATATCCCCGTCTTCATCTGCTCACCCGGCATGCCGGTACAGTATAGCTCCGGCAATTTTGAGCAAAGGAATCGGCATCATTCGAAAAATACGATTATGCAATCCTGTTACTTTTACGTGGTCCGAAACAAATGCCCTTTGCCTGAAATCGTATTTGTAGTAATTGATTGAATATTCACGCGCACCCCATCCTCTTTTGAATTGCAGAAGACCGGTATTTTCTCGTTCAGTCCTGCCAAAATTGAAACGTTGATATCCCTGCCCGCAATACCACTGAATTGCTTTCCACATGATCAGGTTGTTGGCTCTGAGATGCAGATAATTTCTGTCAGATGCCCCGTATTTATAGATCACCCTGTTACCGAAATTAAAAAAGACTGCCCCTGCAATGTTTATTTCGTTTATTGTTGCGAGAATCACGACACCAAGATTCTTTGCTATGATATGGGAATACATTTTTTCAAAAAATATATACGGCTGACAGGGTAGACCATGGTCTTTTCTCGTTAAACAGTTTAGACGATAGAACTCCCTTACAGAATCAAATGTCCGGTCGATTGTGACCGCAACCCCTTCCTTTTCCGCCTTTTTAATGTTTCTTCTTGTGCTGTCGCGGAAACCGGAAACAATTGTTTCTTCATTCCTGGAAATATCCAGCGAATGGCCATAGAACTGAAAAGACACGGGAATGGATGACAACGGATTTTCGGTTCTAAATTCAAGGGACTTCCATTTCGATTTTTCACCATATTCGATCATATCGCCCAACAGTTCTTTGAACACTACACCGTCTGCAAACAGGGGATCGCAATAGTCTGTAAAAGGGAGAGATACCCCTCTTTTTTCAGTCAATGCGGTGTTGATTTCCATGAACGGTATCAAAGCGTTTATCCGGTCATTTTTCCTAAGAATATAATAGAGCGGTTTATAGTTGTAAGATTCAGAAAGTACCGATGCCCAATTGGATGAATGAAAAATTGAGCAGTTCAAATCCTGAAGAATGGCATCATTCCAGTTAGAATACTCAACAGGATTTATCATTACGAATGGCTTTTCCATTGTTAGATATTCAATCTTTCAACCTGCACAATAGGAGATTAACCAACTATTTGATTGGATTACCTACACTGAGCAGAACCGCCGTATCTCCCCGACAACGAAGTTAACCTGCTCTTCAGTCAGTTCGGGAAACATGGGGAGAGAAACGATTTCTTCCGCGCATTTTTCCGCCACGGGGAATGCTCCCTTCCCCGCTCCCATGTACTGATAGGCATTCTGCAGGTGAATCGGCACCGGATAATGGATGCCGCAGCTTATACCCTGTTCTGTCAATGCTGCCATGAGGGAGTCGCGGTTCCTGGCCTTTACCGCATAGACATGGTAGATATGCCGCGAGTAATCCATTTCCCGGGGAGGAATAACGCCATCAATGGAGTTCAGGAGACTGGTATATAACCGGGCATTTTTTCGGCGCGCATCATTCCAGCCGGCAAGATACTTGAGCTTCACACTCAGGACGGCTCCCTGGATACCGTCCATCCGGCCGTTCCACCCAATCATGGCATGGTGATATTTCTTCGACTGGCCATGATCGCGGATCATTTTTATCTTCTCACTCATTTCATCACTGTTTGTCACTACACCTCCGGCCTCACCATATGCACCGAGGTTCTTGCCGGGATAAAAGCTGAAACAGCCGAAATTGCCGATTGAACCGGCCGGCCGACCGTTATACTCAGCTCCGTGCGCCTGGCAGGCATCTTCCACCACGAACAGGTTATGCCGACGGGCAATCTCCATGATTGGCCCCATGTCGGCCATCTGGCCGAACAGGTGGACCGGGATGACCGCCCTGGTGCGTTCTGTTATCGCAGCTTCGAGGAGGTTGGGGTCCATGGTCTGGCTCTCCCCGTTGACGTCGACGAAAACCGGCGTTGCACCGCAAAAACTGATGGCTTCGGCAGTGGCAATAAACGAGTTGGGAACGGTGACGACCTCATCTCCCGGTCCTATATCGAGCGCGGCAAGGGCAAGCCAGAGGGCCTCGGTGCCGCTTCCCACGCCAATGGCATGCTTGCACTGGCAGAATGCGGCGAACTGCTCTTCGAAGGCGCTCACAAATGGGCCTCCGGAAAAGGCGGTACGTTCGATTACCTGCCGTATGGCGTCGTCGATTTCACCGGCAATGGCATCGTACTGGGCTTTCAAATCGAGAAACGGAACTTTCATTGCTCTTCCTCCCTACAGCTTTTTCAGAATGCGGGCAGGATTCCCCGCCACGACGGTATTTGCGGGAACATCCTTGGTCACCACACTCCCCGCCCCAACGATGGCATTTTCACCTATGGTTACCCCGCACAGAAGCGTCGAACTGGAACCGACCGACGCCCCCTTTTTTATGAGGGTGGTACCGCATACCCAGTCCGCTTCGGTCTGAAGCTGGCCACTCTCCGTAGTAGACCGTGGGTAGAGATCATTGATGAACGTGACGTTGTGCCCGATAAATACGTTGTCTTCGATGGTCACCCCTTCGCATATGAAGGTGTGGCTTGAAATCTTGCAGTTTTTGCCGATGAACGCGTTTTTCTGGATTTCCACGAATGCGCCGATCTTGCTGTTATCGCCGATGGTGCAACCGTAGAGGTTGATGAACTTGGTGAGCTTGACATTAGCTCCCAGTTTTACGTCGTCTGATATGCAGATATATTCTCCCACGGTCCCCTCCTGTTTTCTGGTAATAAACAGACTCAAAGATAGACGAGCTCGCCCCCCTTTTTGATAGAGCGTTCGGTCGCTTCAAGCATCTTTATGACGCGCAGCCCAGAATATCCGTCGTTGAACGGTTTCTTGTCGTTGGCTATGCAATCGATGAAATACTCCGCCTCTTCCTTCAGCGCTTCTGACTGTTCCACTTTGGGCGCCCACATGTCTCCGGAACGGTAGTTCACCCGCAGGGGATAGGCGCTCACCTTGTCTTCGGGTTCGACTCCCCGGTCATATACACGCAGCTTTTCATCGGAAACCAGGTCGTTCCAGACCACCATTTTCTTGCACCCGCCAATCATGGTCATTCGGATCTTGACCGGCGACAACCAGTTCACGTTGATATGGGCAATGAGATTTCCGGAAAGATAGACCGTTATGTACGCCACATTTTCCAGGTCATTGTCGAAATGGGCCATGCCGGTGGCCGCAACCGCAACGGCATTCTTGTTGAAGAGATAATCCATGATGGAGAGATCGTGGGGAGCAAGGTCCCAGACCACGTTCACATCCTTCTGGAACAGCCCGAGATTTACCCGCGTGGAGTCGAAATAATAGAGATCGCCGATGGTACCGTCGTCGATGAGTTGCTTGATTTTCTTGACCGCGCCGGTGAAGAGAAACGTATGGTCAACCATGATCTTTAAGTTCTTTTTTTCAGCCAGTTCGATAAGTTTTTCCGCCTGCTCCACTGACGAGGTGAACGGTTTCTCGATGAAGATGTGCTTGCCGTTCTCCAACGCCTGCCGGGCAATGTCATAATGGGTGGAAACCGGCGTGACGATGGCCACCGCGTCGATGCGGGGTGAAAAGAGTATCTCCCGGCAGTCGCTGATGATGTTTGTCTTGGGATAGATATTCTTCGCCCGTTTCAGGGCATTTTGCTGATAATCGCAGATTGAAACGACTTCAGCATTGGGAATGCCGTTGAAATTCCTGACGACGTTTGGTCCCCAGTAACCATATCCGATAACGCCCAGATTTATCATGTAAGTCCCCCTTCCCTCTTTCTCCGCCTGGAAACATCAGGTTGTTCAGTAAGCTCCCCTGCACTTGAACACCGCAAACGGCGTCATACACAGTATCTTGATATCCAGCCAGATCGACCAGTTTCTGATGTAGTTTATGTCAAGTCTTACCATGGCGTCGAAGGTGGTCGAACTTCTTCCCGTTACCTGCCAGAGGCCCGTTATGCCCGGCTTCATCTTCAACAGCCGATACCGGTGCCAGATGTCGTAATCCTCAAACTCGTAGGGGATTGGTGGACGTGGTCCCACCAGTGACATCTCCCCCCTGAGCACATTGATAAACTGGGGGAGTTCATCGATACTCGTCTTGCGGATGAACCGCCCCAGCGGTGTTATGCGGGGGTCGTTCGTAATCTTGAAAACAGGCGCCGTGCTGTCTCCAGCAGGTGCATTTTTCATATCGCCGCTGATCAGCTGTTTGAGAAATTCGCGATGTATCTTGTCGTCATTGTTAACATGCATCGATCTGAACTTCAGGAACGTGAACCTGCGGCCGAACTGGCCGACCCGCTCCTGACGGAACAGCACTGGCCCGGGTGACGTTATTTTTACGAGGATTGGAATGGCAATAAAGAAGGGAGAAAAGAGGACGAGTCCGACTATGCTCCCCAAAACATCCATGCCCCGCTTGATTACGGATGCCATACTGGGTGTTTCGGCAAGCTTCGCCATATCGGGATAAAACGTGGGATTGAGATAATTCTTGGGCTTCTGCCTGTCGAATTTCTCCGGAAAAACATGGAACATTATTTCAATATTACGGAGAACAGCCGGAGACAAGGCATGGGCCAGATTTTCCTTAATCTTGTTTGCTATGGCCTCTATGGCCTCCCAGACAGCTTCACTGCTGAATGCCGTGAACATGACGCCAATGACGGCACCGCGTTCATACCAGCCACACAGGTCGACTTCCCGTATGGATGAGGTGAGCGTCTTGACAATGTCCTGCACCGTCTGACCTGATCCACCGCCTGATGCAATTTTCTCCACATTGACCAACAAGAGGAGAATTGGTTTATGGGTCCGTTCAGACCGTTTCCGTTCAAGACAGAGGGTTTTGTTGAAATAATCCTCCACATAGAGGCCATACTCCTGGTCGAGGAGTTCGTAGGGGATAGTGCTATCCTTTTTGTACATATCCTGCTCAGTTTCAAGAGCATTTGTCGGCTTCATAATACCCCCCGCATGACTACAGTTTTCTCTGTCAGTTAGAAATTACAGCCACTTATAAATGGAGTCAGGAATATAGAACCGTCGTTTGTTGAGAACGATACCGAGAATGTTCCCGCCATTTTTGACGATCTTGTCCTTCACCGCCTCGGCTACCTGCCACTTGGTCTTTTCTGCCTCGATGACGAGAATGACACCATCGACACTGCGGGTCAGGGCAATACAGTCGGGCGATGTGGTGGCTGAAGATGAATCGATAAGGATCAGATCGAATTTCTTTTTGAAATCCGTCAGAAGTTTGCTCGTTGCAGCAAAATCATAAACATGGGGAGACAGGGTCGTGTGGGGAACCAACGGGGAAAGGTACAGATTATGGTTTCCTGCTTTATAGACGGCATTTTCAACCGGTTCCCCGTTTTTCATGGCATCTTTCCAGCCGTAATCGGGAGGTATGTTGAAAAAAATATGCTGGCTGGGATTGCGGTGGGCAGCATCCACAATGAGCACGGATTTACCCATAATCACCGACGCCTGGCGAGCAAACTCCCTAACGACCGAGGAGACCCCCTCCCCTTCATGGGAACTGATGAACTGAATCGCCCTCTGGGGGAGGTCAGGGAGAACGAAATCGATATTCTGGTAGAGAGCTACCATTTCAGCTTCCACACTGGAGCCAACGTTCTGCAAGGGGTATTTGTCGGCCTGTACCGGTTCTTTCACCGAAGTTTTCGACGGGAAGCGCTTTTCCTCGTGCACGGAGACGGCCTGCCGCTCCTGGACGTCTCCCCGTTCTTTTTCAGCCAGTTGCAGAGCCTCAAAGATGTTACTCATGGAATATCTCCTTCTCGACACGGTGTAGGACGAACATTTCGGTGCTGCCAGAAAAACGGAAAATGCCTATAGTCATTCCTGTGGTGGGAATATGATCCTTTCCCCCTCCAAAATGACATTCGCATTTTTTATCCAGGGGTTGTTCTGCTTGACCTTTTCGATCAATCGGGAATCCACCGTTCCGTAATGGTCCTTGACCAGGTTTGCCAGCGTGTCCCCCTTACGAATCAGCTTCCGGCGCAGTGGCTTTTCATCATCCTTGGCCACGCTTTGGGCTTCAGCAAATTCGGTAACTTCGCTGCTTTTGCGCGGCAGAACAGGGGAATTGACACTGCTTTCCGTTTTTGCCACTTGAGCTGTCAGATGTTCGACACTCTGAACCGATTTTATTTCATCTCCAGGAACACGCTGTGGATTTTGCCGATAAATCATGAAACAAAGAACTCCAATAACTACCAGCATGAGAGATACGAAGAAGGCTTCTCTTTTGGTCGGTTTCACCATGCCGAGATCGGAACTGATTTCTTTCAATACGGAAAGATTGACTTTTTGCTGTTTATACCCGAATGAAGTTATCAGGCAGTTGTCACAAAGAATGTTGATGGTTCGCGGAATTCCTTGCGACTGCTTGACTAACTGCTTGAGCACTCTTTCGGGGAATACCGTTCCAACGCCAACGGATGCTTTTGCCAATCGATGTTTAACGTAATCCATGCCTTCTTCCATGGTCAGAGGTCGGATAGTTGATTTTACGGCAATTCGCTGGTGCAGTTGCCTCAGTTCATAGCTATCCAGATGCAGTTCAAATTCGGGCTGGCCACTGAAAACAATCTGGATGAGCTTGTCAGTAGAAGTTTCCAGATTGGAGAGCATGCGGAGATGTTCGAGTGTTTGCCGCGACATATTCTGTGCCTCATCGATTATGAGCACCACATTGATCCCGTTCTTGTAGTGTTGAATGAGAATATGGTACAGCTGGTTCAACATTTCGTTGACATCATCGGTTTCGACAGGAGTCCCCAGCCCTTGATATATTGTACGGAGTAACGCCTTGAACGATACATCGGCGTTAAACACGTAGATGACTTTCACATGCTCTTTATCGACTGTTTTCAGGAACGAACGAAGTATGGTGGTTTTGCCTACTCCCACTTCGCCCACAACGGCAATGAACCCCTTTCTCTGTTTGACTCCATAAATGATCGACGCCAGTGCCTCCTTATGGCTGGGGCTCAGATACAAGAACTCCGGGTCCGGCGTCATCCGGAACGGCTCCTTTTGCATGTGAAAAAAACCGGTGTACATGATTAGCGTTACTCCCGGTATGGCAGTGAAGCAAGTATCGGCAGCCCCAGTCGCTTTTCAGCAGTTGCAGGATCGGAAATCGTCGGCAAGAGATTCTCAAATAGAAAAGCACCGCCGACAGACAATACCGCTCCTGCGAGAACGCCCAAAAAAACGATTTTCAGTTTCTTTCCTGACAGAGGTTCCGACGGGGGGGTTGCCTGCTGCAATACACTGAGATTTGCCAGTTTCTGGCGGTTCATATCCTCGGACAGGCGTGCTTCTTCAGCCTTGTTCAGGTATGTCTGGTAATTTTTTTCCGTGGTGGCCAATTCACGTTTCAGGCTCTGGAATTGCTGGGCACTCATATCCAGAGACTGTATCTTGCTTTCAATCTGACCCACTTGCCCACTTACCGCGGACACTTTGGCTCGCTGGGAGTTCAGTTCAGCCTCGGTTTTCATAAGTTCCATGCGCACCTGCTGGACAACCGGGTTGCTCGATTTTGCCTTTAACAGACTGTCTCCCTCCTGATTCTTCAAAAACGATGTAACGACATCAATTTCCCTCCGGACATTTAGCACCATCCTGCTGTTTTCATTGTACTTTTTAAGCATCTGCTGTTCTTCCAGCTGGAGGGCCAGCAATTTGGATTTTGCTTCGGCAACCGCTCCGACCGACTCACTGTCACTGCTGAGGCTTTTGTCCTGGGCTACAAGCTGGTTCTGCCTCGTAAGGGTCGCCAACTTGTTGCTAAGCTCTGCAACACGATTCTGGGCCTCCTTCAAAGTGATATCGAGCGACATGCGCTGCTGAAGAAGCATGGTACGCTGCTCTTCCAGGGAAAATACCTTGTTTTTCTGTTTGTACCCTTCGAAATTCTTTTCAGATTCCTTCAACTGCTGCTCGTAGGTGGCAAGCTGTTGTTCAAGAAAGGATGAACGTGGTTCACTGAATACCTGCAGGTGTTTTTCTTTCAGCAATTCAACCAGAGTATTGACCGCGTTAGCAGCGATTCTTGGATCGGTATGCTGGAATGAGACCTGGATCACGCTGGAGTTCTTGACGCTTTCAACGAGTAAACTCTTCTGAAATATGTCGACCGCTTTCTCCAGGGCACCCTCCTTTTGAGCCAGATCCGGATAGAGAACGCCGACCTGGAGCGATTTAACCACTTTTTCCGACAGGTCACGACTTTTCAGCATCTGAATCTCTGCGTTTATTATGTCTGCCATATTGACAGACATGGCATCATTCGTGTCGCCAACCTCAGGTCTGTTGATATATTCACGCCCTTTCTTGACCAGAATGCTCGTTTTTGCGTCATATGTCGTCGGCAGCATCATCGCCACAAGTACTGCAAGCAGCACTGTGGCTACAAAAACCGCCAGTATTGCAGTCTTGTATTTACAGAGGACCATCACTATCTCTCTCAGCCCTGAGGATCTGATTTCCTGATCCTGTTCCATGAGAAACTGGTTTTCCATAACTCCTCCAGATGAATTTGAATCCTTAGAGCCCGTAACCAACACCGAAGGGGATGGGAATCAACCTGCGGATGTACTGATCCACCCACACATCGACATTGGCAATCGGTGACTTGGGTACGAACACTATGTCGTTGGGTTGGAGCAGGATGTCCTGACGCATGTCGGTACCGTCAACTGCATAGTCGAGGTTGACAACCAGCGAAGCGATCTTGTTTTCGGCGACGCGGCGTATCACGATAACCTCGTTGGTCCTGGCGGTATCCTTCAGACCTCCACCCTGCGAAATGGACTGAAGAACTGTCATTGGCCCGATCAAGGGGACGAGCCCTGCTTTGTTCACCTCACCGTCCACGAATACCCTGTGGGTGTTAAATGTTTTCACGATGACCGTAATGGAAGGCTTGTCGAGTTCTGCGGAATATGCTTTGGTAAGTTTCTCCGTCAACTGGAGCGGCGTCATGCCGAGCACCCTGATTTCCTGCACCAGTTGGAGAGAGATACGTCCATCCGGCCTTACCGTCACCGACTCGTTCAATTCAGGATGGTAAAAGAACTTGACGTCGAGCTGATCGCCAACCTGTAAACGGTAATCATCCGTCGGAACAGCCACGGCCTGCACGCCGGGGTAGTCAAGCGGAGTCGGATTGCGTACCACGGTGCATGCACTCAACAGAAGCATAACGACGAGCATTTTGACCATTATTGACATTGTGTAATCCTCCCGATAATTACGTATCTGCCGGCTCTAATCTGTGGCGACGAACATTTAATTAACCATCAGTATTTCCGGGCAATATATGTACTGCGGTTAATTATTTACTTCTAGTTTACTCATAAATAAGCGAAATGTCTGTCGGACTAATCCTCTTTTTTTTGTAGGATTTATTAACTAATTTCTGTAGGAATTCTCTTACAAAACGCTTCACTGAATAAGTATCTTATCCGCTTTTGTTCGATTGCCATTAAAGGTGTTTTGCAGGAAATAGCTCGTGGAGCCGTTTCATAAATTCTCGGCCAGCGGTTACCGAAGATTAAAAACGCTCCTGACCGACACACCTCCAGAAGGAATTTTTTAATGTGAAATCAAGGATTGCAGGGCACAAGGGATGCTGCAGAGGACTCACGAATGGAATACCAACGCTAATTCAGCAAGTTCCGATCAAGGTTTCTGAAAAGAGTCAATAATTGGCAGGGTAGTCGCCTATCCGAGGGGATAACTGAATATTTCATAACGATTTTTTAGAGAGGTGGGCTCTGACATTAAGGGGAATTAGTGGATGAGAAGCATGTACTTACTCGAGCAGGCCGTGCTTGATGACGTAATTAATAATTTCAGCATTGTTCCTCATGTGCATTTTCGTCAGTATCCGCTTTCTATAGGTACTGACCGTCTTCACACTGAGGGAAAGTTCATCGGAAATCCCCGTTACCGTCTTACCTGAGGCAAGCTGGCACATGATCTGATACTCACGGTTGGACAACTCGTCGTGGCTCGGCCGTCTGGCATTTCTCCCCAGCTCTGAAGCAAGTCTCTCGGACAGCGAGTCGCTGACATATCTCCCCCCCCAATAAACCTTGCGGATGGCAGTGATCAGTTCATCCGGCGCACTCATCTTTGTCAGATAGCCGGATGCACCCGCCCGCAAAGCGCGGACGGCGTACTGTTCCTCGGGATACATACTGAGGATCAATACGGGCAAAGCCGGTTTTTCATTATGCAGCTGCTCGAGAATCTCCAGTCCGTTTCGCCCCGGCATGGAGATATCCAGAAGGACCAGGTTACATTCCAGCGTACTGATTTTACTGAACAGTTCGCTGCCATTGGAACATTCATCCACAACCACCATATCGGGAACATCATCGAGAATCTGCTTCAATCCTTTGCGTACCATAACATGGTCATCAGCAATAAGTATCTTTATCATGTACGACCTCCGACACTGTTCAATAACCTTCGATGCCCTGAGCACAACATCAACTCATCGGCATGACCACCGTGAGCATGGTTCCCTCATCTGCAACACCGCTGATATGTACCTCGCCACCCCAGAGATGGGCGCGTTCATAGATGCCGATCAGACCGACCGATTTCGGGTCGTTGATTTCTGACTCACGTATCCCCCTGCCGTTATCCTTGATCTGGAGCATGATCCCCTTTTTCCTTTTCTTCAGGGAAACATCCACCCGTGAAGCGCCGGCATGGCGCATGACGTTGGTCAGAGCCTCTTTGTATATTTTGTAAAGGGCGGTGGAACGTGCTGGATCCAGTTTCGATTCGTCGATGCCAAGCGCAAGATTGCACGCAATGCCTGTTCTTTTCCGGAATTCATCCGCGTGCCATTCCATGGCCGTTGCAAGCCCCAGGTCGTACAAAAGCCGAGGTCTCAATTCCGTCGCGATTCTCTGCACCGTCTCGACTGTCATATCTATCAGGTCAGCCATCGACCTGGCTTTTTCGGAGAGAGCGGGCCTGTTAGCGGGAAGCCTGCCTGCAAGCCACGATACATCGAATTTAAGTGCCGTCAGCAGCTGTCCCACTTCATCATGAATCTCACGAGATATATTCTTTCGCTCCTTTTCCATCAGTGACTCCAGAT
Source organism: Geomobilimonas luticola (assembly GCF_018476905.1). Taxonomy (GTDB): domain Bacteria; phylum Desulfobacterota; class Desulfuromonadia; order Geobacterales; family Geobacteraceae; genus Geomobilimonas; species Geomobilimonas luticola. Next base: position 195,826 of record NZ_JAHCVK010000002.1, on the reverse strand, counting down.
GGGACGAAAGATTGCGCAAGCTCTCATGGGAGGCCAGCAGCTTTTCATCGGCACGTTTTTTCTCAGTTATATCCGTATGAGAACCGGCCATGCGGTACGATTTTTTCCTGATATCACGAAAACTGGCACCACGAGTCAGAATCCACCGATACTCGCCGTTCTTGTGGAGCATGCGATACTCCACTTGGAAGAGAGGGCTTTCCCCCTTCAAGTGATCGTCCAGTGCAGCCATTACACTGTCGTAGTCTTCAGGATGAATCCGTTTTTTCCACTCGTCGATGGAATTGCTGATTTCATACTCTTCATACCCGAACATTCCCTTCCAGCGTGCCGAGAAATATACCTGGCCACTGGCGATATCCCAGTCCCATATTCCATCGTTCGCTCCGATTGCAACCAGTGCGTTCCGCTCCTGACTTTTCAGCAGCTCGCTTTCCGCCTGTTTTCGCTCGGCAATCTCTCCCTGGAGTGCAGCCACGGTATGGGCCAGTTCAGCTGTCCTCTCCCCTACCCGTCGTTCAAGTTCATCCCGGCCCGACTGAAGCGCTTCCCGTGCCGCAAGGTTGCGCATCGTCAGCGATGTGACTGCCGCCAGTTGATTCAGCAGGATCTGGTCCTCGTCCGTAAAGTCGCTGCCATCCTGTTTATCAGATACCATGATGAGCCCACAGGCATTCCCATCCTCATCGGTAAGTCGGGCTCCGAGTAACCCACGCGGCAGAAGATGATCATGCGACATCCCCCACCACTCACTATGGCTTCGCAGCATTTCATCCGTCAGGTTCAAGACATCAACGCTCTTCAACAACGCAAGATTGACTCCCCCCTTTTCGACCGGCAGCATCCCGCTGCCTGCGGGGAGAGGCTCCCCCGTCCCCGTTGCGGCAAAGAATCTGAGTGAATCGCAAGAGGTACCATAGGCCGTCATTCCCATCTTGCCGCCGGTCAAGACGCATGCCGACTTCGTTATTGAAGGAAGCATTCCGTCAAGAGAAGTTTCCGAAAGCATTTCCAGGGAAATCTCAAGGAGTTTACTCTGCCGCTCTCTATAGATTTTACGTGCGTGTTCGGCTTTGCGGGCAAGGTTGCGCTCAGCTGCTTCACGAAGGGCCCTTTTTATGGAGGGAACGAGGCGAGTGAGATTCAGTTTGAAGATATAATCCGTTGCCCCATGCTTGAGGGCTTCCACCGCACGCTCATCGCTCGCTTCGCCCGAAACAAAGATGAACGGCACATTTGGACACAAAACGCGGGCAATCCGCAAGACCGCTATACCGTTGATGGCAGGCAGCGTATAATCCGCAAGAATGAGATCGGGAGTACCAGCCCTGAATTCCCTTTCCATCTCTTCCTTCGTCGACACCCGTGTCAGGGAGAAGACAAGCCCTTCCCTCCGGAGTTGCTGTGCAACCAAATCCGCATCATCGGGGATATCTTCGATCAACAGGATCTTGAGCATGATTTTCCAGGCGCATGGGGCACTTTAGGCTAGACACCGAACTTTGCTCAATAATAACACAATTTTCCAAACACGCTCGGCATTCGCGAAACAAAGAAAGCCCCGATTTATCAGGGCTTTCTGTACTGCTTTGGTCCTTGTTGGACCTTCAATTGGTGGAGGTGGCGGGAATCGAACCCGCGTCCGAAGATCGTACACAGAAGGCGTCTACATGCTTATATAACCAGTTGTATTTGTAGCGCTTCCTGACATCCACCTTATTCATATAGATATTGCTATACATCCTCAAAAGTGGTGTATTTAGCTAATAAAGTGTACCAAAACGTGTACCAAAATTCAATACTTAAATTACGTAATATCAGATAGTTAAGTAATTATATCCATAACACCTGGTGTACCATTTCTCGGACCTCGAATGATCATTTGTGGCCTTTTACAAATGATCTTGAGAGGCCGAAAGAGTCTTTAACCATACCTTGATATAGGCATATACATTGCTATTCTTCTTTTCCCCACAATAATGCTTATTCACATAATACCAATATCCTCAATAGCGACCCAAAGTTAATAACTGCGTGTGGGGCTGGAATAGCGGTATGCGGTTGAGTTATGTTTTTGGTTAGCTTATTGGTATCTTCGGTAGGAATACTTATTGATGTATTACGTTACGTCGCATTCTGAACAGTGGTAGCTGTATAGCTGTTAACCTAGTTTACATGTATGGTTAACAACCAAGTCACAATAACCCCTCGTTGGTAAATGACAAATACGCGCCGCGCTTATTCAACTCCGCAGCCACATAGAACTCCCCTGCACGTGCAACCTGTTGGTTCAAAGCACCTCTAGGGGCTTTATCAGCTTTTGGTTTTGCTTTAACCATACAAACTCCTAGGTAAAATCGTTTCTTGTCATGTATCAATAATAATTTTTGTCCCCTTGATGTCGATTCTTCCAGGAACGCAGAACTCTTTTATTGGGCATTTATCTGTTTTGGGGCAAATGCCTGTGACTTTATCTCTACTAGTACAGCCATTTCGGGAAAGTAGCCATAATGGTAGATCCATATCCAACGCAACCATTTCACGATTTTTAACTTGAATACCCAGCACTCCTTCTCTCCATGCGAATCTAATTTGATCGTATATCTCTTCCAGATTCCCATTATAACGACCTCTTACTACGCCAAGGGCCATAGATGCTCTTGCAACATGTATATCTACTGGTATTGGAACCATATTCAGATTTCGTAGCTCTGATATACCTACATTATCCCGAAGCATTCTTACCCACAGAGGACCTATCTTATTCCCTCGTAGATAAGGAAAGTCCCGCCTTATTCTTCCGTTGTATTGATGACTATCGTCTTTCAATCTAGACAGAATCTCCGGACAGTCCCAATTGCAATCTGCAAGAAATTTCCTAGGGTCTCCTTCCCACTTCTTGTAGAATGTTACGCCTACGGTGCGCCATATTTCTGCGTCCTTTGTAATCTTCTGAGACACATTGTGTTTTTGTAGGTCATTTTTGATGGTTTTGTATGGGACCTCATGAAGGAGCTTTGGATCGAACAGGTAACGAGTTCTTTCATCCTGATATGCCATTCGTGAGCGTTTCCAGAGGGTATCAGCATCACGTTGGTAGTCTAAAGATACTGTCAGAGTGATAAATAGGATATGTTCCAATGATCCCTCCTCAACTCCTAAAGGAAGAAGATACTCTGGCATTTCCCTTTTCCCCAAAATACCACTACTAATAAGTGTAGTATGTAATTTATTAGCCATTGCTTTTATTCTTTCTTGATCCTGTCTACCGATGGTCATACTCGTCCCTCAAATTTAATCTATTTGCTGCTAACAGACTGATGCTTATATGATTTGAATACAGCTTTAGGTTCTTTTGTTTCGGGATCTGGAAACATCATCTCAACACCTATGTTTTGCTCAATCTCCATAAAGTCTTCTATGAATGTATCCCCCACATATATCCACCCTCTCGTTAATTCCATTGCCTTGTCCACAAAATCAAACTCAAATCCATTTTCCTTTAGATAGTTACAATAATTCTGGTCAGATTGAACATGCTCCCATACCTCAAGCAATTTTTCAGGATGATAAATAGACCTACCTAGTGGTTCGATACCAAATAAACGTTGTTCATTGCATTCCATAAGCCAAAGGAACCGTATATTCGACGGCTATACATCAAGCTCTTCACATGCCACCTCTGGCATCTTCATACGTGCCTCTTCGAGCATGCTAGATGGATAGCCAGCCGCCATCACTTCAGTGAATGTATCAAACACCTTGTAAAAGAAATTCTCGATATACGATTTTTGATCCACATTAGAACTTGCGACCAGAAACTTACCTTTGCGTGTAAGGTATAGAGTAAAACAGTGGCAGTACTCATCCCCGTGCCCATATTCTGTACTTCCCTCGGCTAACTTCATCCCTATAAACTTTAGATTCTTTCCCTGACAGATATCCTCGTGCATGAAGCGTTTACCATCGAATATTACCTGTTCCGTCATCCCCTTGGCCATCATATCCATCTTCTCAACGTAGAGCTTAAGACCCTGTACGATAACAGCTGAAAGATTGTCACCTGCATATTCCTTAGCTTGTCGGTAAATCTCCTCGGCTTCCTTGTTCAAATAGATTGTCGTCTTTCCCATCGCTGCTCCTTTCATTGTCGGATGACCATATAAGTATACTATACCTACACACCCGTCAAGCATTTTTTTGAAAAAAATAAAAAAAGAGCCGACCATATCCTTGGCCAGCTCAGGAAACTTCCTCCTGCCTCCTCGCATCAGCGGTTAGACTATACCCCGTACTCCAGTTTCAATAGCGCATCAAGTAACACTTGTGGCTGGTAACGCTTGCCATATCTACCCATAGCAATAGAGTCATGTGCGTGTCCAAGGATTTCTGCTATAACCGTATCACTGACACCCTTTTGCTTCATGTGATCGGCTACCGTATGGCGGAATGAATGGAACACCTTCCTAGTATCGTCGGTGACATACTTCCTATTGAACCGCTGGTACCACTTGCCAAAATCGTGAGAATATCCATCTCTCCTCTTTATTAGGTTCGGCCACAACCTAACCTGGCCACCCTTACGCATATTTTCAACATATTCCAGCAAACCATCTTTCAATAATCTTGGATGTACCGGTATAATCCTTCTACTCGTTTTGTTCTTAAGTTTCTTGTCTCCCTTATCATTTATATCGAAACAGGGAATCCCTTCGATGTCCACAATATCCTCAAGATAAAGTTGGCATATCTCGTCAAGCCGCATACCAGAATACATTCCAATAACAGGAATCCACTGACGTTCCAAATTCCCAGAATCGCATGGCAAGAGATTACGGATTACTGCGATATCCTCCATATTATAGGACTTCCTCTCCTCGTCGGTCCTCTGAGTCTGTGGCAGTTGCAATCCTTCTGCATAGTTAACTGAAATATGTCCTTCAAGGACACAAAACCTCATCAACGAACTCATTCTTGTCAGATGCTTGTTGATCGACGTAACACTCATTGGTACTAAGTTCGAATGCCTCAATATTTCAGAGATGGATCTACCAGGGTAGGTTTTTTGGATGTTGGGAGGAAGCTTAGTCAAAGTATCACGAAGTGAGACTAGGTCGTGGCGTGCCAATATTGACATCGGACGATCACCCATTATCTGGAGCAGTAAGTTATATGATCCTTCTACTTCCATTCTTGTTTTCAATGTCCAGGAACGTTCGTTTCTCCGGATATAATCTTTTATAGCTGAAGACAAGGTGATACTATCGCTATCTAATTTCTTAGATAACAATTGATTTACAACCACTTTAACCTGTTGTTCGGATAGCATGCCAGAACGTAATTGCATAAAGGCAGCATGGACCTTATACCCCATAGCAGCGGAAAGACTCTGTGCTTTATCTAAATCTGAGGTTTTGAGTGACTTCTTGATTTCTACTGCTGGAATTATACTGAGTAAATCGGTGGGTACTTTGATACGGTAATAGTAGGTGTTTTTACGGCAGAATAGATAGGTTTTTGTAGACATGCTATACCCCCAGAAGTGGACCATTTGGTGTACCACTTCTGAGGGACATATAAAATACACAACAATATCTACATCTTACACAAAATGGTGGAGGTGCCGGGAATCGAACCCGGGTCCGAAGATCGTACACAGAAGGCGTCTACATGCTTATACCAGTTTTTATTTTAGCTCCCTGAAGCTCCACTGGCCGGGATATTCAGGGTTCGATCCTGCTAAATTTCGCCTTGGGGCCACAGGCACTCCCCTCAGCTATCCCACTAAAATGACGATCTGTCCTCCCCCGTGGGAGAGGGGAGGCAGATCGGTAGCAGGGTATTAAGCTGCTACGGCGTAGTTGTAATTATCGGCGCTTAATGCGTCCCGGATTGTTTAACGAGCCACCCGGACCTCGGCATGCAACCTTTGCTTAGTATCCCCGTCGAAACCTTTACACCCCCGTTCGTGAAACGCACCTTTTGCACAATCTCTGCGTTGCTCTTCGGGATTCCTTGTGCGACGTACCTTTCAGGTACGCCTCCGCGTCCTCCCTTGAGCGCCTTGACCTTGCACAAAAATTGCGTTTCTTAATTCATTCCACGCCCTATTCCCTGGATTTATTTCTATCCTTGAGCGCCTGGGACACATCACGACGCATGTCCTTCTCTTTCATGTCCTGGCGCTTGTCGTGGAGCTTCTTACCCTTTGCCAGTCCCATCTCGACTTTCACCATCCCGTTCTTGAAGTAGAGCTTGAGGGGAACGAGGGAATAGCCCTGTTCACGTATCCTGCCAAAGAGCTTGGTTATTTCTTTCTTGTGGAGAAGGAGCTTGCGCATCCGGTCCGGATCGTGATTCGCCCGGTTTCCAAAATCATAGGGGGAAATGTGGAGGTTGTGGAGGAAGGCCTCGCCGTTCCTCACCATGGCGAAGGAGTCGTTCAGGTTGGCCTTGCCCTGGCGGAGGGACTTCACCTCCGTCCCCTGGAGCACCATCCCCGCCTCGAATTTCTCTTCTATGAAGTAGTCGTGATAGGCTTTTTTGTTATTGCAGATCAGCTTTTCTCCCATATGAGTAATACTAACAAAGGGGGCTAAATAATAGCAAGGGAAAAGGTCGAAAGAGAGAACAGTCAGTAGGGGCGCTAAGACAGCTGCTTCCCACCGATGAACACCTCGATGAGCTCACTTTGCTCGATCAAGGCTTCCGGCAGTTCAGATAGTGCTCCCGTTGCTCCCGGCCGGACCACGAGGAAATCCGCACGTTTTCCGGGGGCCAAGGTACCCAGCTCATCATCCCGCCGGATGGCCCGGGCCGCACCGATGGTAGCCATCTCCATGATTTCGAGGGGAGTGAATACCGAAGGATATACCTGGCGGAGAAAGCGCATTTCGTCCCAGAGCGAGAGGGAGTCGTTGCTCGCCAGGGAATCGGTCCCGAGCGCCAGGGGGATGCCTGCTTTTTTGAGCAGTGCTGCCGGCGCTTTTCCCACAACCAGCCGGTCGTTGCTCCGGGGGCAGAGAACGGCGGCAACGCCTCGATGCTTGAGGATTTCGACGTCGGCGGGGGTGACATGGACACAGTGCACAACGGCGGTATCGCGCCGCAAAACGCCCAGGGAATCGAGATACGCCACGGGGGTCGTGCGCCGCGGTGGGGGGAGATAACTTTCCCAGCCAGCGAAAGGGTAGAGAAGTTCCGCAATCTTGCCGCCGGAGTCGTGGAGAAAGGTCAACTCCTCCCGCGACTCGGCCAGATGGACCATGGTCGGGAGGGAAGAACTCACGGCAAGGTCCGTCACCTCCGACATGAACCGTGGCGAGAGGGTGTGGGGGGCGTGGGGAGAAATACCAGCCTTGAACCTGCCGGCAGGGAAGGTGTCCAGGGCATGGCGAAGTTCCGTCAGCAGCGCAGAGCAGCGTCCCTCATCATGGCCGATAGCCTCGAAATAGAGCCGCCCGCCGAGACGGCCTCCCCCATGGCACGACACAAGGCTCCGGTCAGCGAGAATGTCTCCCACGGCGGTGGTCCCCGATTCCAGTGCGATACGTATCCCCTCGCGGACTGACAGCTCAAGTTCGTTTCTGGTCAGTCCGCGTTTGATCTTGATAACCTGGATGACCCAGTCCACATAGGTCCGGGGAGCATAATCAATCCCTTTGCGCAGCTTCCACGAAGGGAAATGGGTGAGTTCAAGGTGGGTGTGGGCATTGACGAGTCCCGGCAAGATGACACAGCCGGAAAAGTCGGTGACAGGGCAGCCATAGGCGGAACGAAGCTCGGCCAAGGTACCGGTAGCGACGATACGGCCATCGGCCACAGCAATCCCGCCACCTTCAATACTCGGCGAACCTGTGGAAAACAGGTATGAGGCGGCAAAAATCTCCATAGCTGGCAATCCTTGTCGTGCGGGGAATAGGTGAAGTGTAGCAGGCACCAACCCAAAAGCAAAGGGCCAAGGGTGGTTCCCTTGGCCCAGAATCAAACTTTATCGGAACGCGATTTTTTCACAGGAAAAGGCGTGTCCCGAAATTACCAGGCGACCTTTTTCAGATTCCCCTGCCCCGCCGCTTCCTTCCTGGTTGGCAGCATCCGGTTCTGATCATCCACGAAAACCAGCTTTGGCTCGTAATTGCGAGCCTCTTCGTTCTCCATGTTGACGAAACTGGCGATGATGACCAGGTCGCGGGGGGCTACCAGGCGGGCGGCAGCACCATTCAGGCAGATGACCCCCGAGCCCCTCTCGCCTTCGATGGCATAGGTCTCCAGACGACTGCCGTTGGTCACGTTCCAGACGGCTACCGCCTCGTAGGGGATGATGTCAGCGGCTTCCATCAGGTCCTTGTCAATGGTCACGCTCCCCTCGTAGTGGAGGTCGGCACCGGTTACCGTTGCACGATGAATCTTGCTCTTCAGCATCTTTCTTTCCATGCTTCACCCCTCTCCCAGCAAACAATTATCAATCAATCTCGTCGTACCGATTTTAACCGCCAGAGCAAGGAGGGTCTGGTCGTCGGCAACGACTACCTCCTCCAGGGAATGACCGTTGCGGAACTCTATGTAGTCTACCGTTGCGGACAATTCGGCGGCAACAATCGCCGTTACCCGCTCCCGCAATGTCGCAACGTTGCGCTCCCCGGCGCCGTAGAGCTCTTTAGCTGCCCGGAGCGACCGGCTGAGACAGAGGGCTGCCTGACGCTGGGAAGACGAAAGATAGGCATTGCGGGAACTCAAGGCCAGACCGTCTGCCTCCCGCACGATCGGCATGCCGACAACCTCAATCGGCATGTTCAGGTCCGCCACCATCCGGCGGATAACCGCAAGCTGCTGGTAGTCCTTGGAGCCGAACAGGGCCACGTCGGGCTGCACGATATTGAAAAGCTTGCTCACCACCGTGGTCACCCCGCGGAAATGCCCGGGCCGGCTGGCACCACAGAGAGGGAGTGTAAGCCGCTCCACGTCGACATAAGTCTGGTAGCCGGCGGGGTACATTTCCCCGGCCCGCGGCGCGAAAATGACGTCGACTCCGGCAGCCTCAGCCACCGCACGGTCCCGCGCCAGATCACGGGGGTAGGCCTCGAAATCCTCACCCACCCCGAACTGGGTCGGGTTCACGAAGATGCTCAACACCAGCAGGTCCCCCCGCCGTCTCCCTTCCCGCAGCAGGGATCCATGCCCGTCATGCAGGAATCCCATGGTCGGCACGAAGGCGATGGTCCGGCCGGACCTGCGGGTGGCAAAGGATAATTGCTGCATGGCAGCGACCGACTCGATTATTTGCATCTAGCTGAACGAGTGCCCCTCGGTGGGGAACTCTCCTCCCTTCACATCGGCGATATAGCGGTCAACCGCGTCGGCAATCAGGCCACGGGCATCGGCGTAGCGTTTAACGAACTTCGGTGAATACTTCTCACAGAGGCCAAGGACATCGTGGATTACCAGCACCTGCCCGTCACAGTGGGGACCGGCACCGATGCCGATGGTCGGAATGCTCAGTTCATCGGTTATGCGCCGCGCGAGCTTGAGCGGTATCCCCTCCAGCACTACGGCGAATGCCCCGGCAGCTTCGACGGCACGTGCATCCGCCAGCAGCTGCTCGGCCTGGGCCTCCTGCTTCCCCTGAACCCGGTACCCCCCCATACGGTGTATCGACTGGGGGGTAAGGCCGATATGACCAACCACCGGAATATCCATATCGACGATGGCCCGGATGGTTGCGGCCACGTGCTCGCCCCCCTCCAGCTTCACCGCGGACGCCCCCCCCTCTTTAACGAGGCGCCCCGCATTGAGGCGCGCTTCCCGCACGTCGATCTGGTAAGAGAGAAACGGCATGTCCGTCACCACGAGCGCTTTCGGTTCGGCACGCTGCACCGCTCGCGTGTGGTAGATCATCTCCTCCAGCGTAACGGGAAGAGTGTTCTCGTGACCGGAAACAACCACACCCACCGAGTCCCCTACCAGGATCATGTCGATGCCGCAGCTGTCCATGATGCGGGCCGTAGGATAGTCATAGCAGGTGAGAACCGTGATCTTGTCACCGTCGGCCTTCATTTTCTGGATGTCGAGTATGGTTTTCCGCTTGTTCACAAGAGCCTCCAGATGCAAAAAACGCCCTCCGGTGACAGAGGGCGTTGGACGACGACGGCAGAGAGGGGATACCTCCCGGGTCTGACCGGCTATTGCCTTCCGTCCCGGTTCGGATGCCGAATCCAGGCGGTATATTCAGTTTGTACAGGACAGCTGCGGCTCCACTCTCAGTAGTGTGCCTCACCTTGCGGTTTTTACCCTGTAGCACACTCTTCGAAAAAAAGTCCACATTTTTTTCCGAAGGCTACACTGCGTTCCCCTTGATCATCTCCAGTTCGTCCACCACGGCACGACTCTCGCCGCGGCGCTTTTCCAGATCGTCGAAAAGGCCGATGACCATCTCGCCAACCTCGTCGACCGCCACCTTTATGGAGGTGCCGTCCTCCACCTGCCGGCCAGTTGCACCGACCATTTCCTCCGTCAGTTCCTTGATGGAGTCGATGGCCCGGACAATGCTCTTGGTGGCATTGGCCTGCTCCTTGGAGGCGTTGAATATCTGCGACGTCATGGTGCTGACGTCTTCCATGGACTGGGTAACGAGGCGAACGCTCTTCCCCTGTTCCTCGGTGGCAATTTTGATCTCTTCGGTCATATCCATGGACCTGCTGGAACTTTCCAGTATCACCCGTAATGCATCGCCCGTCTGCCGGCCAAGGATGACCCCTTTCTGCACGAGCTCCTTGGTTACGCTCACGCTGCCCGCCGCGGTGCGGGATTCGCTCATGATCTCTTCGATAATGCCGGTGATTTCCCCCGTGGACTGACCGGTCTGGAGAGAAAGATTGCGAATCTCGTCGGCCACAACACCGAAGCTCTTGCCGTACTCGCCAGCCTGGGCGGCGATGATGGAAGCATTGAGGGCGAGCAGATTGGTGCGCTTGGTTATATCGTTGATGACATTGACGATACTGTCGATACGGCTGCTCTTCTCGCTCAGACGCTTGATTCCGCTGTAGGAGAGATCTACCGACGTCTGGATATCAGCCAGGGCCGTAATTGTTTCGTCAACGACGACCATGCCGCGATCGGCCTGGGACTTGACGTGGCTGGCCATCTGATGCGATACGGCAGTGGTTGTCTCGACATTTTTAAGGGTGGCACTGATCTCTTCCATGGCAGACACCGACTTGTCCACAGCCTCGGAAAGGGCATCGAGATTCCGGCTGACCTGCTCTATCGCCACCGATATCTCACCGACCGCGGAGCTGGTTTCATCCACCGAAGAGAGAACGCTTTCCGAAGCCGACGCTATGTGGGCGGTCGTATCCGCCAGTGACGTGACGGCGCTTATCAGGTTCTGCACGTTGCGCGAATACACCTCGCGGTTTTTGAGGAGGCCGGAGAAGGTATTCCCCAACTCCCCCGTCAGGGTGTCAATCGCACCGAGCAGGTTGATGCGGGTTATGGCGGAAGCTGCCTGGTCGGCAAACAGCTTGATGGTGTCCACATCCGTATCGTTGAGGGAACGGTGACTGAACTTGTTGTCTATTCCAAACACGCCGACCGACTGTCCTTTCACAACGATGGGACAGAGGACGAAATTGCGGGAGCGGAGCGGGCGGATGCTGTCGAAGGGGGGCTGAAGCTGGTAGTCCTTCGGATAGGTGCTGATATCCTCGACAAGATAGAGGCGCTTGTCGTTGAAGCACTTGAAGATGATCCCGATCCGCTCGTCGAGGGGAACGGTGACGCCGGTCGTGTCGAACCCTTCGGACGCCGTGGCGGTCACGAAGTGGAGCGAAGTCCGCCCCTCGTCGGCCATGAGGATATTGACCCGCTCGTAGCCGAGGACATCATGCAGTCCCTCGGCGCAGAGGGACAAGACCTCTTCGACGTTGATCGACTTCTGAATCCGGCTGCTGATCTGATGAAAGTTCTTGATGTTGTTATCCAGAACCTTGTAGCGGTTTTCGAACACCTCTTTCTGTGACGCCACCTCGCGATGGAGGCCATCCATTTCTATTGCTCGCTCGTGGAGCTGGTCGGAGGCGCGACCGATGAAAAAGCCGAGAAACGACATGACGCAGGCCGTGCCGACCCCCATATACGTATAGAGTGCTATATTGTAAGAGCTTCTGGTAACGTCGGAGAATATCTGCTGCCAAAGCGCCTGGGCCGGGTCGGGGAACAGGATGAGCCGGATGACCGTCCACGCGAAGGGTGCGCCGATACCGAGAATGAATCCGAGCAAGGCGTAGATAATGCTTCTGTTCTTTGAGGTTGTATGCAGTTGCATGCGGGAACATCCCTCCTCTGCCAATGTGAACGGACCGGGTGTCGGCTTTACCCCTGAAAAACACGCCCTTACGGGCACTCGCGCAGTCTATGCCAGGCGTGGTGCAATGTCAACATCAACCTTCAGCGCCCCAGCATGATCCCCAGTTCTTCCGCAGCCCGGACCATGTCACCGCCAGGATTGACCAGCTTGAGTTTTCTGACCGCCTTTTCAATGGGCGCAGACCTGATGTCCCTCCCTTTGAGGCAGACCATCTGGCCGAAAGCTCCCTTTTCGATCAACTCCAGTGCCTTGATGCCGAATCGGCTCCCGAGACAGCGATCGAACGTCGTGGGAGAACCTCCTCGCTGCAGATGTCCCAGAACGGTGACACGGGTGTCCATGTCGAGACAGGTCCCGATCTCTCTTGCCACGTACTCGCCGATACCGCCGAGACGTTCGATCTGGTGGGCAGCTTCCGCCTTTTTCCGCACAACCCGTTCTCCACCTCGGGGAAACGCCCCTTCGGCAGCCACTATGATGCTGAAGCGCCGCCCCCGCCGGCGACGGTCATCCACCGCTCGACAGATTCTCTTGATCTCGAAGGGGATTTCAGGTATCAGGATCACGTCGGCGCCGCCGGCAATACCTGATTCAAGGGCGATCCAGCCGGCGTATCGCCCCATCACCTCCAGGATCATGACCCGGTGATGGCTCTCCGCCGTCGAGTGAAGTTTGTCGAGAGCATCGGTGGCCGTTTCCAGGGCCGTATTGTAGCCGAAGGTGACATCGGTTTCCATGAGGTCGTTGTCGATGGTTTTGGGAACCGCAACGATGGGAACGCCTTTGCGTATGAGTTCCTGGGCGATCTTCAGCGAACCGTCCCCCCCGACGACGACCAGTGCCTCGACGCCGAGTTCCTTCAGGGTACCGACTACCTGGTCGGAGATATCGATGAACACCGTCTTGCCATCCTTTTCTATCGGGAAGGAAAAGGGATTCCCCCGGTTGGTTGACCCGAGTATGGTTCCACCCCGGGGAAGAATGCCGCGCACGTCGTCAAGGGTCAGGAGACGGCACTTGCCACGGTCGAGAAGGCCGTCGAACCCATCCTCGATACCGATAACCTCCCATCCCCGCTGTATGACAGCACCCTTGACCACACCCCGAATCACCGCATTCAAGCCGGGGCAGTCGCCGCCGCCCGTAAGGATTCCTATCCGTTTCATGCAGTTTCCTCCGAACTAGATTGTCAGAATGGGAACAAATGTCATGGAGTTGACATGAATGCCGGCCTCAACCTTTCATACGTGGTCATGAGGTTTTCCGGCATGACCCGTACATCGTCGAGAACAGACATGAAATTGGTGTCGCCGTTCCAGCGGGGGACTATGTGCAGGTGAAGGTGCTCGTCGACCCCCGCGCCGGCTGCTCGCCCCAGATTGATGCCTATATTGAAGCCCCCGGGCGATGCCGTCGCCTGGAGGACATTACGGCAAAGACGCAGAGTTGCAAACAGATCGAGCATTTCTGCTTCGTCCAGTTCGTTCAAATCCGCACTATGTCGGTAGGGAGCAACCAGGAGATGGCCATTTGTATAGGGATAGCGATTCAGCATGACGAAACTGAGGGGAGTCCTGTGGAGAATCAGACGTTCCCGGTCTTTTTCCGGCGTTTCAGCCTCACAAAAGATGCAACCGGACGGTTTGTCGTTTACAATGTATTCCATTCGCCAAGGTGCCCACAACCGTTCCATATCCTCTGCCCTCACATCGCAATGGTCAAGCTGAATGCCGCGTACCGCCCTCTTCCAGGAGGTGATAGTGCCTCGGCGACAAGAGCGGCGGGCACCATGGAACCGGTTGGCACCGGTCCCTACCGGGAAGCCGCTCTTTGGTGTTGCCTTGGATTATTCACGAAAAAGCCGGGGTTTTCAATATTTTAAATACGGAAAAACACGCCCTGCAGATAATAAAATGATTTTATATTTTATCGATAATAAATACTTGACAACATTCCGGCAAAGGCATAGGGTAGTGCACTACGTGGGAATATAGGCTTTTCAAGAAAAAAGGAACTGTTGTTTTAATCGAATATTTTTTAACCTAAATAAAACACCAGCAAAGGAGAAGAGAGAAATGGGTAAGAAACAGGAGGCGTTGGATTACCACTCAAGCGGCCGCAAAGGTAAGATCGAGGTCATATCGTCCAAGCCATGCTCGACTTCCCGCGACCTGTCACTGGCCTATTCGCCGGGGGTAGCCGAGCCGTGCCTCGAAATAGAGAAAAACCCCGAAGACGCCTATAAATATACCGCCAAAGGCAACCTCGTCGCCGTTCTCTCCAACGGCACCGCCGTTCTCGGCCTCGGTAACATCGGCGCCCTGGCAGGCAAACCGGTCATGGAAGGAAAAGGCGTTCTCTTCAAACGCTTCGCCGACATCGACGTCTTCGACATCGAGGTCAACTCGGAAGACCCCGATGAGGTCATAAAAGTCTGCCAGCTCCTTGAACCGACCTTCGGGGGGATCAACCTGGAGGACATCAAGGCACCCGAGTGTTTCTATATCGAGGAAGAACTGAAGAAGACCATGAATATTCCGGTCTTCCACGACGATCAGCACGGCACTGCAATCATCTCAGCCGCCGCCCTCATCAATGCCCTCCACCTGGTGAACAAGAAACTCGAAGACATCCGGATCGTTGTCAACGGCGCAGGCGCATCTGCCATCGCCTGCGCCAATCTGGCCATATCCCTCGGGGTGAAGCATGAAAACCTCATCATGTGCGACACCAAAGGGGTTATCTACAAAGGGCGCACCGAGGGGATGAACAAATACAAGGAGCGGTTTGCCGTAGACACCCCCTTCCGCACCCTTGAAGAGGCGGCTGACGGAGCGGATGTCATGTACGGTCTCTCCTCCAAAGGGGCTTTCACACCGGAGATGGTGCGCAAAATGGCGGTCAACCCGATTATTTTCGCCATGGCAAACCCCGACCCGGAAATCACGCCGGAAGAGGCTTACGCCGTGCGGGGCGACGTCCTCATCGCCACCGGCCGCTCGGATTATCCCAACCAGGTGAACAATGTCCTCGGTTTCCCGTTCATCTTCCGCGGCGCCTTGGACGTGCGGGCCACCACCATCAACGAGGAGATGAAAAAGGCAGCGGTCTTCGCCCTTGCCGAGCTCGCCCGTGAGGAGTGCCCCGACTCCGTCTGCCGTGCCTATGGCAACACCAAGTTCTCCTTCGGACGCGACTACATCATCCCCAAGCCATTCGATCCCCGCGCCCTCCTGAGGGTTGCCCCCGCCATCGCCAGAGCGGCCATGGAATCGGGTGTCGCCCGTCAGCCCATCGAGGATATGGAAAGGTACGTCGAACACCTTGAATCCCTGCAGGGAAAAGCCAAGGAAACCCTCCGGATGATCATCAACAAGGCCAAGAGCGATCCGAAAAGGATCGTCTTCCCGGAAGGAGACAACGAAAAAATCCTGCGGGCAGCCCACATCCTCATGGAAGAGGAGATCGCCATCCCGGTCCTCATCGGCAACCACGACAAGATCATGGCGCAGATCGACGAGCTGAATCTCAACTTCAACGGCAACCAGCCGGTCATAATCGATCCCGCCTCCTACGCGAAATCGGAAGAGTACGCCCTGGAACTTTTTAGTCTGCGGCAGCGCAAGGGACTGACACTTTCCGAGGCACGCCGCCTGATGACCCGCAAATCCCGTACCCACTTCGGTTGCATGATGGTCCGTCAGGGTGATGCGGACAGCCTCCTCTCCGGTATCGACACCCACTACCCCGAGACCATCCGTCCCGCGCTGGAAGTCATCGGCAAGCAGCAGGGACTCTCCAGCGTCCACGGCCTCTACATGATGGTTTTCAAGAAGGGGATATTCCTCATGGCGGACACGACGGTCTGCATCGAACCGACCGCCGAGGAACTGGCCGAAACCGCCATTCTTGCCGCCGAAAAGGCCCGGATGCTGGACATTGAACCAACGATAGCCATGCTCTCGTTTTCCAACTTCGGGTCGGTCCAGCACCCCCAGACCCTCAAGATCAAGCGGGCGGTGGAGATCGTCAAGGAAAAGGCGCCCGGTCTCATCGTCGACGGAGAAATGCAGTCGGACACCGCCGTTGTCACGGAAATCCTGCAGAAGAGCTTCCCCTTCGCTTCGCTCAAGGAAGCGGCAAACATCCTCATTTTCCCCGACCTGAACTCGGGGAACATCTGCTACAAGCTTCTCCACCACCTGGGTGGTGCCGAAGCAATCGGTCCGATCCTGATGGGGATGAAAAAACCGGTCCATGTCCTGCAGCGCGGCGACGACGTGACGGACATCGTCAACATGGCCGCCATCGCCGTGGTGGATGCCCAGAACTCGTAACCGGACCGTGACACACCATACAAGAGAGGGGACCGACAAGATCGTCAGTCCCCTTTTCTTTTGTTGCCCCGACCTCATACAATTTGTTACTATCTGCAGGGAACATTGTAATCCGCAATGGTTCAATCACCTGTTTCGGAGTTCGGGCAATGAACGCAGCAGCAAGCTTTCAGCAGAAAAAAAATTTCTTCCCCCTCATGCTGGTCACGTCACTTCTATGCCATGCCCTGCTCTCCCTGTTCCTGCTGCAACCCCGTGGGGGAGAAGGCATGATGCCTTCGGTTCCGGTATTCGACCTGGAAATGAGAGCTCCCGACATGACCGCACCGGCGGTGAACCCCCCGGAAGCAGTACACGTGCAGCCAGCAACCGCCGAACCGGAAACCCCCGTTTCACCGGCCTCGAGCGACGTCAAAACCTCCCCGCACACGGCTTCAAGTACCCCGGCGGCACCGGAAGACCTCCACAAAAGCGGTATCGGACTCGGCCTGACGAACGGTTATTTCAGCGGGATCGGAGAAGGGGAAACCCTGCGGGATGATATCCGGGAATACTATTTTGCCATGCTGCGGCAGATAAACGAAAAGTGGTGGCTTCAGCCGGGCAGCCATCAGGGAGCAGCGGGGAACGCCGTTGTCAACCTGATCATAGCCAGGGATGGCGCGGTGGTGCAGAGTCTGCTGGTTCAGGGATCGGGCAATCCGGTATTCGACCGGCAGATCCTTCAGGCGGTCACGGCCGCAAGCCCGCTCCCGCCGCTGCCCGACTCATACAGAAGCGATTTGTTCAGTGCGCCCCTCCGCTTCAAGGCACCCCTGAGCCTAATGTCATCGTAAGAAACATCCTTCTGAAATCAGTCATCCTCGAGATCTATGATGCTCAGTCCCTGGAATTCCGCATCCTCTCCCCCCAGAGCGGCAATGCGGGCGGACGTGTCACGGAACCCGCGGCTGATCGCCCGGACCTCCAGGTAATAGGGGAGCGCTTCGGCGGAACGTCCCGTGGTTTCCAGAAGATGTGCCAGTTCGTAGGTTAGACTTTGGATCTCACCCTTGCGCAGGGTTTTCAGGGTCACGCCGGTACGCAGCAGTTCCTCGGCCGTCGCCGCATCCCCCTTCTCCCGGTAGCACATGGCCTGCAGGGTGAGGCTGTCAGCTATACGCTGCGGGTCGTGAGACGCCTGTTCGAACTCGCTGATCGCATCGTCATAGAGCCCCATCTCCTTGTAGGCGATTCCCAGGTTGAAGTGGGTTTCCGTGTCGCCGCTTTCCACCTGCTGATCAAGCCCCTTCTTGAACGCCGAAAAAAGTCCGTCCAGGCTGTATTTGTCGCTCGAACCTGCACCGGCTCCGGCATCCGCACCACCATCGACAAAGAGCTCTTCACCCAGGGTGGCCAGGTCCACGTCGTCACCCCAGAAACCGGTCAGCGCCTCAGCGCTCTCACCCGTAACATCACCCAGGACTGCCACTAAATCATCTCCAGCGGCCGTACCCGCACCAATTCCAGTTTCCCCGCTGACAACCGTTTCCTCTCCGGGATCGCCAGCACCCTCCCGGGCCAGCCAGTCGTTTTCGGAATCAATGTTCAGAACGAGGGCAACTGTGTCGTCAACTGCAGGTAACGGTTCGGAGCCTTCCGCCCACGTCTCTTGACCCGCCTCGTCAGTCGGAACCGCCGCGTCATCAACAACGGGTTCGAGTTGAAGCTCTTCCAGCCCTTCGTCAGTGGCCTCTCCTTCGGCAAAAAGATCGCCCATTTCACCATAGTCGGGAACGAGAAGTTCGTCGGCAACAATTTCAGGCTCGTCAAGAGACTCCGCATCAAGTTCAAGGTCGGCTGAAAACTCCCCCGGAATCTCTTCGGCAAGCAGTTCAGCTTCGGGTTCGAGCAACTCCTCCGCGTCGGACAGCTCTTCCGGTTCTTCATCAAGCGGCTCTTCCGGCTCCGCCTCCAGAATCTCTTCGAGAATCTCTTCCGGCGTTTCTACAACCGCCTCGATTTCCGTCTCCGGTTCGAGCTCTTCAACCTCCTCTATCTCTGCCTCGGAGACAGTTGCCTCGGGAAGATCTTCCTGGAAATCCGTATTCTCTCCAGCGGCAAGCGGCGACAAAACATCAGCTGGCAGCTCGAGTTCCGGTTCGGGTTCAACCGGTCCGGCAACCGATTCAGCCATCTCGTCAGGGAGGGAGAGATCGATATCCTCCTCCCAATCCGGTTCATCTGGCAGGACAGGCGCGGAAACTGCAACTGCCGGTTTTCCGCCAGCCTTCACCGTCCCGACAGCCGGCGTCTTCACGGCAGCTTTTTCAGGTGGGACCGGAGAAACCACGACCGACTGGGGTTTTACCGGTGCAGCTCGCTCCTCCAGGGCCGCCAGTTTCCCCTTGTCGCCAACCGCTTCGTAGAGCGCCCGCAATCCATCAATAACCCTTTTATCCTTCGGCAGCTGTTTCTCGATTTCCGCGTAGAGAGCCTCCATACGACCCACCGCGTCCGCGGCGACGAACGCCAGTACCGACCCGGAGAGAACCTCAAGGGCTCCCGGAAGGTTAGCGGCATCGAGATTCAGCCTCGCAAGGTCCTCCCGGAGCGATATCTCATCCGGAAACAGCTTGATTGTCTGCTGCAGCACACCCTTCAGCTTTTCGGTTTCCCCCAGCCTGCGACAAACGTCAGCCAGGAGCTGCCAGGCGCGTAAATTGGCAACGTCGGTACGGATGAACTGCTGCAACTGGGGGATAACCCCGCCGGTTTCCCCCTTGTCCAGAAGGGTCGCGATGAAATCGAGCTGGAATTCCTTCTGCTCGGGAAAGAGGACCTGGATGCGGGTGCACACCTGGGTAAACGCCTCGTGATTCCCCTGTTTCCAGAGCAGTAGCGCCAGTTGGGTAAATTCCTGGTAGGCCTTGTCAACCTGGCCCGCTGAAAAATGAAGTTCGGCAAACTGCAACTGGGTGGTGAGGTTTTCCGGGTCGAGGTTGAGCATGCTCTCCAGCACCCCGAGGGCATCGTTAAGCCTGCCGGCACGCTGGTAGTGGTTGAGCACGATGCCGTACTCGGTGAGGGCATTGCCGTTCAACCCCTGCTTTTCATTGAGTTTGGCAAGGTCAAGGGATATGTCGATATCTGCGGGGGTAAGTTTCTGTATCTGCTTGAAGACCGCAATGGCTTTGAGGAAGTAGGTATTGTCGGAATAATACTTGCCGATAGCCTTGTACTCGGCTACCGCGTCGTCCTTGCGATTGACCTTTACCAGCAGTTCGGCAAGCCGCTGCCGATGGCGGATGTCGTTGGGGTCGAGGGCGACAACCTGCTCGTAGTCCTTTATCGCGCGGTCAACCTGACCCTTGGCAATAAACTTCTGGGCGCTCGCCAGATATTTTTCTTTGGCAGTACTCAAGGGAATCCGTGAAATATACTTTATTTTCTCGCAGTTAAACTAATTGAATCGGCACGGCATGTCAAGCCTAATGAGGTGCTGCGCGCAGTTCTGCCAGGAGAGACCGCAGCCGGATATACTCGTCGCGGGACAGTTTCCGGTCATGGTACACCACGTCACCGTACATTTGGACAAACCGGGTGATCCGCGGTTCGTCGAGCGTCCGGGCCAGCTCATGCAAACCCTTGTCCGGCGGCCATTCCACGCCGTACCGGCGCCGCACCAGGGTGAACAGAATTTTCAGCAGTCGCTCCTCCCGGCCGACCTTTTGCCAGACGCACACCCTCCAGACCACGAGGGCCGCCAGAAGCAGTACGACTGGAATCAGCAGCAATCGAAGGGAAAGATGGCTCGGGAACGACAGGCGGCGTAAGCCGGTATTCGCACGATTGAGAATGGATATCTGGCGTTCCAGGTCGTAGTTGATGACGGTCAGGTTCCAGAAATAACTGAAGGAGTCAAGGTACATCCGGACCCGGCGGGTGAAGCCTTGTTCCTCCGCCCCGCCCACTCCGGCAAAATTGACCGCCCAGGCACTCGGATCGACCGTGACCCACCCCTTGCCGTCGAGATATGCCTCCACCCAGACATGGGCACGTTCCTCGGTCACTACGTAGTAGCCACCCACTGCATTGTAGTCGCCGCCGTAATACCCCCCCACCAGCCGTGCCGGCACGTCCGCGGCGCGGAGCAGAACGGCCAGGGTCGAGGCGAAGAACTCGCAGTGGCCTGGCTTGCCATCGAGCAGGAACTGGGCGAGGGGATCGCTGCCGGTCGGCAGATCTTTCGTTGCATAACGAAGCTTGCGGTCGACAAAATACCTTTCCAGGAGGGCCAGCCGGTCCGTGTCCGTCTTCCCCCGCTGTGCCATCTGCCGCCCCAGTGAGACAAGACGGGGTGACAGGCCGGGAGGAAGCTGCAGGTAGAACGTCCGGTCGATCCCGCGGCTGGTACGGATGACCGCTCCCGGCACGGACTGGGTCTCGTACCTGAGCCGCCGTCCGGAAGGTATGATGGTATGCACGATATCGGGGGCAGTGGCAAAACGGACACCGGTCAGGTCACGGGGGACATTGAGGGCAAGCAGGTAGCGCGATTTGCCCGGTTCCGGGAAGATGGTCTGGCTCACCCCCCTCCCCGCCCCCGGTACGCTCCACTCGGCACCGGGAACCGGCTTCCGCACCCAGCTCCCCCCCTCCAGGGTGTTGAGCACGACGCCGCGCCAGTAGAGCTGGTTTTTTGTCAAAGGTTGAGAATCGGCACGGAAGACGACATTCTTGACTTCGGCAACGGCGGGCGCAGTCCCCGGCTGCACTTTGTCGCTCAGGCCGGTGGCGGCCCCTGACGCCACGTTGAGTACGTTCCAGAGGGGAAACTGGGTCCGGGGAAGTATTACGAAGAAAAGAAGAATGAGCGGCATGGCCGCAAGCGGCATGCTGGCGGCAACAGTTACAACCTTCATCATGCCGTCCCGGGCGATGGCGGTGTCGCCGTCGCGGTCGTAGAAAGTCAGCAGCACGAGAGACACCGCAATCAGGACGAGGAGCAGAAGAAGATAGACGAGAAAGGCGGCACTCAGGTTGAGAAGGGACGAGCCGGCCAGGGCAAACAGCGCCAGGGCATAGATCTGGAGATAGTGCCGGCTCCCCTTCTCGCTCGCAAGACGGACCGCCAGAAGAACAACGAGGAGATTCACCGCCGGTCCGACCAGATTGTCACGGGAAAACTGAATACCAAAATAGACGAAGAAAAGAAGGGATATGACTGTCGGCAGGTGGCCGCGCAGGATCGTGTCACGCCGGTCGGCGACAACGGCGAAGAGAAGCACCGCCGGAAACAGGAACCGGGGAATCATGTCCAGGTAGGCAACGAGCGGGACAAAGCCGAGAAGGGCAATGCCGTATGCCAGGATGTCCAGTACCGATTTAATCCTTACCATACAACGCCAGTTCCGTCAGGAGCCGCAACCGGTGTCCCCGGGAGTCGGCCGGTTTGAGCAGTCGCTTCCGCAGCTTGAGTCCTACCGGGCGCCCCTCACGCATCAGCCGGTTCACGAGATAGGTCGCGCAGGAAAGCTTCTCTTCCAGGTTCCCTGCCGGCAGCCGGTCGATATCGATGACGAGAGGTTCCCGCGCCGTGGCACTCAGCTCCTTGACCTTCAGCTCATCGTGGCGAGCCGACAGGCGCCAGTGAATCATTTTGAGGGGGTCACCACCGCTGTAGGCGACGATCCGGTCGATGTCTCCCTCGTACCCCTTCCCCCGCGCTGTCAGAGAACCGTTCCTGCCGTGACTGCGCGAATCTGCCGCACCCGGGCAGCCAAGGGGTGCGGGAAAGACGACGGTGCGCAGATCCAGGGAAAGGGTACGGCAGCGGACGAAAAAATTGATGGGAAAGGGGGAGCAGACCGTCACTTTTTCGAGGGCATGGGGACCGCGCCCCGTGAAGGCCATCATGAGGGATGAGGTCGTCGTCCCCCGGCGGTCCACCAGCTTGAACTCGGCAGTCGCTCCGTTGCAGTGGATTTGGAGCAGGAATGAGGGAAGAAGGCGTTTGCGGTTGATGAGGCACAGGGTAAACAGGGTGGAAACGCCGCTGTAGACCTCGTCGGGAGGAGTCACAACCGCATCGAGGCCGTGGATGTTGAGCCATCCCAGTACCCCTGATACCGCCATGAAACCGAGCAGGGCGGAAACGATGAAGAAAAGGAGGTTGTTCCCCGTATTCACCGCGGCAAAACCGATCAACAGGGTTATGACCACGTAAAATGCGCCGGATCTGGTAAGGGTCAGACCAGCGGTACCGGTATGCTTCCGAGGATGGCGGATAGGAGTTCCTCCTTGTTGACACTCTCCTGCTCGGGACGGCAGATGAGACGGTGGGAACCGACCGCCACCGAGACCTCCCGCACATCCTCAGGGACCACGTACTCCCGTCCTTCCAGGTAGGCATTGGCACGGGCGGCCTCGGCGATGTTGATCCCTCCCCGGGTCGAAATGCCGGAGAGAAGCAGGGGGTGATTGCGGGTCGCCGTCACGATGGCATAAATATAGTCCGTCACCTTGTCCGACAGGTACACCTGTTCCTTCACCGCCTGCCGGGCTGCCAGGATGTCGCCGGCACTCACCAACGGCTCGATGTGGCGGATGTCGTCCCGGATGCTGCCGTAGGAGATAATGGATTTTTCCAGCTCCTCGGGGGGGTAACCGATGCCGGTCCTGATGGTGAACCGATCCAACTGGGATTCGGGGAGGGGATAGGTCCCGACCTGCTCCAGGGGGTTCTGGGTGGCAATGACGAGAAACGGTTCGGCCAGGGGATAGGTCACCCCCTCCACCGTCACCCGCCGCTCCTCCATCGCTTCCAGCATGGCGCTCTGGGTCTTGGGCATGGCACGGTTGACCTCGTCCACCAGGACGATGCTGTTGAAGATAGGTCCCCGTATGAACTTGAAAGCGCTCTCCTCCCGGTTGAATACGGAAAGTCCGGTTATATCCGACGGAAGCAGGTCGCTCGTACACTGAATACGACCAAACGAAAGCCCGAGCACGTTGGCCAGGGCGAGGGCCAGGGTCGTCTTGCCCAGGCCGGGGATATCCTCAAGAAGGATATGCCCTCCCGTCAGAAGGGCAATCAGTGACAGACGGACCGCCTTGTCCTTCCCTTTCAGGTGGCTGCCGGCAAGTGTGTCCATGACGGTAAGTATTTCTGCGCGTTTGGGGAGGTTCATGGCAGTGTCGGTTCCTTCATGTTGAGATGGAAAAAGTGTATCACAGGATCGATTGATTGCAGAAGGGAGAGACGACGATGGCGTACAAACGGGCGTGATACAGAGGGGATGCAGCGGTGAGGTGGCAGGGGCGTCCCCCCGCCACCATTAAAGCATATCCCTATTTACCACAGCATTTCTTGAACTTGGCCCCACTCCCGCAGGGACAGGGGTCGTTGCGTCCCACCTTGGGCTCGCTCCGGACGAGCGGTTTGGGAGCCACCAGGTTTCCATCGTTGAAATACCATTTCCCGCCATCCTTCTCGAACGACGCCAGCTCATGGTGGACCTTCCGTCCACCCTTATCACGGTACGTGGCTTTGAATTCCACTTCTCCGGCGTTGTCATCCTCTTTTCCGCCTTTGGTTGCGACAATCTCGAGGTTCTCCCATTGTGCGCTCTCCGCCCACTCCTGGGTCCCCTTGTGGTCGTACCCCTGGCGATGCTTCGGGTGGGTAGTCTCGAAGATGTAATCCGTATCGACTGTCACATAGGCGCTGTAGCGGGAGCGCATGAGCTGCTCGGCGGTCTGTGCCGGCCGTTTCCCCTTGATGATTGATTCGCAGCAGTCGACAAAGGGGAGGTTCGAGCCGCAGGGACAATTGGACATGTGCATACTCCTTGGAAAGATTTTAAATAGGAAGCATCTCGACCACGCAAAAGCGTGTGCCGAACGACACCCGCTGTATAAACTTTTCCCCCTCCGGTTGTCAAGCAAAGCATTATCGGAAATATACGGAGCTCATCAGCCTGCCGGCAACTTTCGCATTGCATCAACGTAGGGCACCCAGCACTGGAGTTCACCTTGTTAAATTACTGAGTTGCTGTCCCCCCTCCTGTGAACCATCTTAACTCTGCGAGAAATACGTTGTTCACGATAGGTGCAAGCTATTCATCAACTTTTACCGAAAGTTTTTGACCGCTTGACACTCTCCGGCTGCATCACCACCATTCGGCAAGATCATCCTTGCACAACTACAGTCACGTCTCAACCGTAACACCTTATTTCCATTGAATTTTAACTATACCACAAAATACTCATCAACTTACCACCATACCTGCTTACCTATACCAAATCCTGGATGTTATTCAGCCACCCGGCACTGAGCCACCCTGCTTCCCCCGCGTGCAAAGACTTCCCATTTCGGCAAAATCCTGCTAGACTACGACCTCTTGCAGCGCCAACTCCACGCACAGGAAAAACCGATGAACTACATAAGCACCCGCGGCCAGATTGAACCGGTCGGCTTCAAAGATGCCGTCATGATGGGCCTTGCCACCGACGGCGGACTTCTCCTTCCCGAGCGGGTACCGACACTCTCTGCGGCAACCCTGGACTCCTGGCGGGAACTCTCGTACCAGCAGCTCGCCTTCGAGCTCATATCACTCTATGCCACCGATATCCCGGCTGACGACCTGCAGGACCTCATCAACCGCTCCTACGCCACCTTCGACAACCGGGAGATAACACCGGTAGTGCACGAGGACGGGGTCTACATCCTGGAACTGTTCCACGGCCCGACCCTCGCCTTCAAGGACGTTGCGCTGCAACTCCTGGGAAACCTGTTCGCCTACCTGCTCAAGGAGCGGGGGGAGAAGATGAACATCGTGGGCGCCACCTCGGGCGATACGGGGAGCGCTGCCATTTACGGCGTGCGGGGGAAGGAGAACATCAACATCTTCATCCTTCACCCCCACCTGAAGACCTCTCCTATTCAGGCTCTGCAGATGACAACCGTCACCGACGCCAACGTCCACAATATCGCCGCCAAAGGGACCTTCGACGACTGCCAGAACATCGTCAAAAGCCTCTTCAACGACCTACCCTTCAAGGAGAAATACGCCCTCGGGGCGGTCAACTCCATCAACTGGGCGCGGGTCCTGGCCCAGGTGGTCTATTATTTCTACGCCTGGTTCCGGGTGACCGACAACGGCGGCGCCAACGTGGTCTTCTCTGTCCCGACGGGGAATTTCGGCGACATCTTCGCCGGCTACATCGCCAAGAGAATGGGGCTCCCGGTCAGCAAGCTCCTGCTCGCCACCAACGAGAACAACATCCTTACCCGTTTCATCAACGACGGCGATTACTCCCTCGGTGACGTGGTCCCTACCGTCTCCCCCTCCATGGACATCCAGCTTGCTTCCAACTTCGAACGCTACCTCTTCTACCTGTTCGACGAAAATCCGGCCCGGGTTCGGGACGCTTTCGTCGAGTTGACACAAACGGGACGCATCGCATTCAGCAGCAATGAACTGGCCCGGGTACGGGAAGAGTTCCTCTCCCGTTCCGTCAACCAGGCCGAGACCCTTGAGACCATCGCCGCCTTTCACAAGGCAACCGGCTACCTCCTCGACCCCCACACCGCCGTAGGCGTCCGCGCCGCCCAGGAACTGGTGCCTGCCGACGCCACACCGGTCTGTCTCGCCACAGCCCACCCGGCAAAGTTCGGTGAAGCAGTCGAACAGGCCACCGGTATTGCGCCACCGTTCCCCCAGGCACTGGCAGGGATCGACAGGCTCCCGAGCCGCTGCGCTGTCCTGGAGGCAGACCGGACTGCAATCAAGGCATTCATAGAAGAAAATGCCCTGTAGCGGGCCTTGGGCACAACCAGGTATTTACATTGTCCAGGTAAGTACATACACAACGACGACATGCAGATATTTTGCGGAGCTTTCCACCCCGATTATCCTGAATATTCCTGCTAATTCCGACGTCCTATGCAGATAAACTGGAACGAAATCGACACCGTCCTCCTCGACATGGATGGGACATTGCTGGATCGCCACTTTGACGACCACTTCTGGCTGGAGCACGTCCCCCGCTCCTATGCGCAAAAGCACACCCTTTCCCTGCAGGAGGCGAAGGATATCCTCATCCCCCTGTTCCGATCCCAGGAGAATACCCTCAACTGGACCGACCTGGATTACTGGTCCGAGCGGCTCGGGCTCGATATCCCGCTGCTGAAGCGGGAAGTGGACCACCTGATCGCCGTCCATCCGGGGGTTGTGGAATTTCTTCTTTTTCTGAGCCGGCACGATAAGCACATCTACCTGGTGACCAACGCCCACAGCAAGACACTAGAGCTTAAGATGCGCAAAACTCGCGTCGGGCAGTACTTCACCGGCATCATCTCCGCCCACGAACTGGGGCTCCCCAAGGAAGAGCCTGCCTTCTGGGGGAAGCTCAGGGAGAGGATACCCTACGACCCGGCACGCACGCTCCTGGGTGAGGACAGCGAGACCAATCTCTCCACCGCCGCCGCATACAACATCGCCTACCTCATCTACGTGAGCCGCTTCAGCTCTACCGTCACACCGGTCCCCTCCCCCCGCTATACCTCAATCCACTACTTCAGCCAGCTCATTCCGCCGGCAGGCTCCCTGTCGGTCCGACTTTAATATCTCCTCACCATGGACTTCCCACATTCCGTGGACTTTCAACAATCCCCTGGACTTCCGTCGTAGTCTCGGGAGTGGAGGGAAGGTCAGAGCGGCAAGCGGACGCCCGCCGAAATCAACTCCTACGAGTCATGCTGGATACGGCACTGTATGTCCTTCTTGCGGGAACAGGTCAAGGTCCGCAGCGAAGGGCCGACCGTAGCGGACGAGATTGCGACGGAAGTCCCATGTTTACGGAATTACCGGATCATACGCAAAACGGGGCACCCTGTTGGGCGCCCCGTCTAAGAATTCGCTGAAACGTGAAAATTACTCCAGATTGTCTTCGATGCGGATCAGATTACTCTTCTCCCTGATGAAATCCAGATCGTCGATTTCGGCCAGGGCGGCACGCACATCCTTTTCCTGGGCCTCATGGGTCATGATAACGATGGGGACCGTCTCACCGGCGCTCCGCCCTTTCTGGATCATGGACTCGATGCTGATGCCGTGCCGCCCCAGTGACCCGGCAATTTTGGCAAGGACGCCCGGCTTGTCCAGGGTGCTGAAGCGGAGGCAGTACTTGCTGACAATCTCACCCATCGGCTTGATGCCGAGGGTCTTCACCCGCCCTTCAAGATAGCCGAGGGGTGCGGTCCGCCGGCCGATGCCGGCCAGGATGTTGCGGGCGATATCCATCAGGTCCCCCACGATGGCGCTGGCGGTAGGGTCCATGCCGGCCCCGCGGCCGTAGAACATGACCGGGCCGACGAAATCGCCGGAGAGGCGGATGGCGTTGAAAACGCCGTCCACGTCAGCCAGGGGATAGTTGACCGGGATCATGGTCGGATGGACCCGTGCCTCGATCCGGTCTCCATCCCGCTTGCCGATGGCCAGGAGCTTGATCTTGTAGCCGAAATCCCGGGCGAAATTGACGTCTATGGCGGATATGGCGCTGATCCCTTCGGTGTGGATATGGTCGAAATCGACGCGGGTCCCGAAGCAGAGAGAGAGGAGGAGGCTCAGCTTGTGGGCGGTATCCACCCCCTCGATGTCGAAGGTCGGGTCTGCCTCGGCATACCCGAGTTCCTGCGCATTCTTCAGCACCGCACCGAAGTCAGCACCCTCCTGGGTCATCCGGGTGAGTATGTAGTTACAGGTCCCATTCAGGATGCCGAACACCGTGGCGAAGTTGTTGGCCGCCATGTTCCCCTTGATGGCGGAAAGAACGGGGATACCGCCACCCACCGCCGCTTCGAAGAGGACCTCCACACCCTGCCGGGCAGCAGCCGCGTATATCTCTTCTCCATGCACCGCCAGAAGCGCCTTGTTGGCGGTCACGATGTGCTTGCCGTGCTCGATTGCCCTGAGCACGAAGCGCTTTGCAGGGTCGTAACCGCCGATCAGTTCGATGACGATGGCGATTTCCGGATCGGTCAGCACCTCGTCTACGTTGGTGGTGAGCATTCCCGCCGGCAGGGAAATCCCCCGGTCGGTGGTGATGTCCAGGTCGGCAATCCGCTTCAGGACGAGCCGGGTACCAAGCTTCTCCTCGATCAACGCACTGTTGTTCATCAGCAGCTTGGCAACGCCGGTACCGATGGTACCGAATCCAAGCAGACCAATCTGTATCTCCTGCATAAACCCTCGCAATAGTGAATACGTAATGGGGGCGAAGACAATCCCTTGCCCCCGTCACGTTACTTGTCCGGCACGTTGGAGGCCACTTCGTCGATGATGCCGTTGATGAAGGCAGCGGATTCTTCGGTGCCGAATTTCTTCGCCACCTCGATCGCCTCGTTGATGGTCACGTTTTTCGGTATGTCCGACCGGTAATGGAGCTCGTACACCGCTATCCGGAGGATATTCAGGTCGATCCTCGCCATGCGGCCGAGACTCCAGTTCTTCGACTTTTCCTCGATGATGCGGTCAATCTCGTCCCGATGCTCGGCCACGCCGATTACGAGCTGCTCGGCAAAATCCCGTACTGTCGGCGCCGCCCGGTTGTGCTCCCAGAACAGCACAAGGGACTGCCTGAGCTCCATCGGATTGAGGTCGAAGGAGTAAAGAGCCTGCAGTGCCAGTTCACGGCCTTCCCGGCGTGATCCCACTACTTCAGCCCCTTCAGCAGATTTACGGTCTCAATGGCGGTCATGGCCGCATCGAACCCCTTGTTCCCCGCCTTGGTGCCAGCCCGCTCCACCGCCTGCTCAATGGTGTCGGTGGTAAGGACACCGAAGGCGACCGGTATGCCGCTGGAAAGGGAGACCTGGGCAATCCCCTTGGAAACTTCCGAAGCCACATAGTCGAAATGGGGGGTGGAACCGCGAATGACCGCCCCAAGGCAGATCAGGGCATCATATTTGCCGGACTGGGCCATCCTGGCGGTCGCAAGGGGAATCTCGAACGCACCGGGCACCCGGGCCACATCGATGTCCTTGTCGTCCGCACCGTGGCGGACCAGCGCATCCAGGGCCCCTTCCAGTAGTCGTTCGGCAATGAAACTGTTGAACCGTGCCACCACGATCCCGACCTTCTGCCCCTTGGCGTCCAGCTTACCTTCAAAGAACTTGGGCATATTCTTGTTCCTCCTGACAAATGATTCGTACTCTATCTCTTAAGGAACTTACAGATTGCGAAAAAGTCACGCTTCTAAATATTCTCCAGCAGATGTCCCAGCTTTTCCCGTTTGGTCCGGAGATACTCCACATTGGTCTTGGACGGCTCCACCTCGATGGGAACCCGTTCCACGATATTGATGCCGTACCCTTCGAGGCCGATGACCTTTTTCGGATTGTTGGTCATGAGCCGGATGTGCTTCACCCCAAGGTTTACGAGAATCTGGGCGCCTATCCCGTAATCCCTCAGGTCCGCCTTGAACCCGAGGGCAAGGTTCGCCTCTACCGTGTCCTTTCCCTGGTCCTGGAGGGCGTAGGCCTTCAGCTTGTTGACAAGACCGATCCCTCTCCCCTCCTGGCGCATGTAGAGGATGACACCATTCCCTTCCCGCTCGATCATGGCCATGGCGTCATGGAGCTGGTCTGCACAGTCGCACCGCTTGCTGCCGAACACGTCACCGGTCAGACACTCGGAATGGACCCTCACGAGGACCGGTTCGTCACCCTTTATTTCTCCCTTCACCAGTGCCAGGTGTTCCAGTTTGTCCACATCGTTCTCATAGGCAATGGCACGGAAATCCCCACCGTAGCTGGTGGGGAGAACTACATCGGTTACCCGGCGCACCAGGGATTCGTGCTTCAGGCGGTAGGCAACCAGGTCGGCAATGGTGCAGATCTTGAGGCCGTGCTCTTTGGCGAATTTCTTCAACTGGGGCATGCGGGCCATGGTCCCGTCGTCGTTCATGATCTCGCAAATGACGCCGGCCGGCCTGAGCCCCGCCAGTCGCGCCATGTCGACGGAACCCTCGGTCTGGCCGGCTCGTACAAGCACCCCACCCGGTTTGGCCCGGAGCGGAAAAACATGGCCGGGACGGGAAAGGTCTTCGGGACGCGCGTTGTCTGCCACGGCAGTGAGAATGGTATGAGCCCGGTCGGCAGCGGAGATGCCGGTGGTAACCCCGCGCCGCGCCTCGATGGAAACGGTGAAGGCGGTCCCGAAGGAAGAGGTGTTGGCACTCACCATGAGCGGCAGGTCGAGCTGGTCGCACTTCTCGGCAGTCATCGTAAGACAGATGAGGCCCCGGCCGAACCTGGCCATGAAGTTGATCGCCTCCGGCGTCACCATCTCCGCCGCCATGGTCAGGTCGCCCTCGTTCTCACGGTCCTCATCATCCACGAGGATTACCATCTTCCCTTGGCGTATATCTTCTATGGCATCTTCTATTCTGGCTACCGTCATGTCATTAACCCGTTTATCCTGAGAACTGAAAGTACTGCGCGCTGGAAAAAGAAGGCGCGCTTAAGCCGTTTGGGCGTCGTTCTTTATGTCACAGAAAGCCGTTTTTGGCAAGGAGTTCCAGCGTCAGGCCGGTACCTGCTCCCTTCTGTCCCACAAGGAGCCGTTCCACGTACTTGCCCAGAATGTCGGTCTCGATGTTCACTTCGTCTCCCGGTTTCCGGAACTGCAGCGTGGTGCTCACCGTGGTATGGGGGATGACGTTGACGCTGAATCCATCGCCGGTAACGGCATTGACTGTCAGGCTGATGCCGTCTACGGTAACCGATCCCTTTGCCACCACGTAACGGGCAGTGTCACGGGGAAGGCGAAAGGACAATACCGTATTCCCCGACTGCTCACGCCGTTCGGCGACAGTTGCCACACAGTCCACATGTCCGGTGACAATATGGCCGCCGAGACGGTCGGAGAGGCGCAGTGCCCGTTCCAGGTTCACCGGCGTACCGGGCTTGAACCCGCGGAATGCGGTACGTTCCAGGGTCTCGGGGGAAACGTCGAAGGTAAAGCTCCCCCCTCCTTGGGAGACGACGGTCAGACAGACGCCGTTTATGGCAATGGAATCCCCCAGCTGGACAGCATCGCCGGGAAAGGTTGCAGCCACGGTGAGCCGGGCGGCGCTCCCTGTACGGTCGAGCTGGACGACTTTCCCCACCTCTTCAATCAGACCTGTGAACATGCAGCCTCCGGATACCCTTCCACCAGGATGTCGTCGCCGAAACGCCGGGTTCTGATGCGCGTCAACCGCAGCGCCCCGTCGATCCGCTCCGCCCCCGGGCCGGCAAAGGGGTCAAGCCCCTCCCCACCGATGATCTTCGGGGCATAGAAGAGGAGAAACTTGTCGATAATCCCGCGATGGAGCGCACTTCCGGCCAGCTCGCGCCCCCCCTCCAGAAGCACCGACTGCACCCCCCGCTCTCCCAGCTGCCTGAGCAGGTCATCCAGGTCCACGTGACCATGGTAACCGGAACAGCGGAGCACTTCTGCCCCCGCCGCTTCCAGCCGTGATATTTTCGCCTCGTCCCCCGACGTGGTGGCGATCAGGGTGGGCGCTGATGAGTGGAGATGGAGCAGCCGGGCGTTGAGCGGAATGCGCAGGGAACTGTCCACTACCACCCGTATCGGGTCCTTTCCGCCCGGCACGCGGGACGTGAGTTGGGGATCGTCAGCCAGGACGGTCCTGCCTCCCACCATGACCGCGTCCATCTGGCTCCGCAGCTTGTGGACGTACCGCCGCGACCGGTCGTTGGTGATCCAGCGGGAATCACCCGTCGCGGTGGCGATCTTGCCGTCCAGGGTCAATGCACTCTTCAGGATGACGAAGGGACGGCCGGTGGTGACATGCTTGATGAACGGCTCGTTGAGCCGGCGGCACTCCTCTTCCAGGATGCCGGATTTCACCGAAATGCCTGCGGCCAGAAGCATTGCCATCCCGCCGCCATTGACCTTGGGATTGGGATCGACCATGCCGATAAAGACCCGTCCGACCCCGGTCTTGATGAGCGCCTTGGCGCAGGGGGGGGTTTTGCCGTGGTGGGCGCACGGTTCCAGGGTCACGTAGACGTCGGCCCCCCGCGCGGCATCCCCCGCCTGGGCCAGGGCATGCACCTCCGCATGGGGGGTCCCCGCCTTCCGGTGCCACCCCTCTCCCACGATGACACCATCCCTGACAATGATGCACCCCACCGCCGGATTGGGTGCAGTCTTCCCCACCCCCTTCCGGGCCAGGGAGAGAGCCCGGAGCATGAATTTTTCGTGTATATCCCGCATAGTATAACCGCATGCCGCTGGATCAAGGCTTCGAGAAAGGCTCCAGATGCAAGGCACGTGAGGAAGAGGAGCGAGGCGTACTGGAGGTACGTTGAGCGACGAAACCCGAAACGTAACACCGCAGATGGACCTTTATCGAAGCCGCTATTTTTTGAGGAGGTCCTGCAGTTCCGACATAAACTCGTTGATATCCTTGAACGACCGATAGACCGACGCGAACCGGACATATGCCACCTGGTCCAGGTCGTGGAGCTCGTTCATCACCCATTCGCCGATGGTGGTGCTCGGCACTTCCTTTTCGCTGCTCTCCTGAAGCCGCGTCTCCAGACGGTCCACCATGTGCTCGATCGCCTCGGCCGACACCGGCCGCTTCTCGCACGCCTTCTGGATGCCGGCTATCAGCTTGAGCCGGTCGAAGGGCTCCCGCCGGCCGTCCTTCTTCTCCACGAGGGGGAGGATATCCTCAACCCGCTCGTGGGTGGTGAACCGCTTGCCGCACGATTCGCACTCGCGGCGGCGGCGGATGGTGGAGCCCCCCTTGTCGGGGCGGGAATCCACCACCTTGCTGTCGGCAAAGGAGCAGAACGGACATTTCATGACGGGACTCCCGGTGCAGCAAATTTTTCGACGACAATGCCCGACTCGCGAATCATCTCCTCCGCCAGCTGGTCCGAATACCCCATTTCGTAGACGATCCGCCGGATCCCGGCGTTGATGACCATCTTGGAGCAGATGATGCACGGCATGGTGGTGCAGTAGAGGGTTGCGCCGTCGATGTTGGTGCCGTGCTTGGCAGCCTGAATAATGGCGTTCTGCTCGGCATGGAGGCCACGGCAGAGCTCGTGGCGCTCGCCGGAGGGGATCTGCAGCTTTTCCCGCAGACACCCCACCTCAAGACAGTGGGCCACGCCGGAAGGAGCACCGTTGTAACCGGTGGTAAGGATGTTCTTATCCTTCACCACCACCGCACCGACCTGCCGCCGCAGGCAGGTGGAGCGCTTGGCGACGAGATGGGTGATCTCCATGAAGTATTCATCCCAGCTGGGACGGGTCATAGGACGCTCCTCGGCGTTTTATCTGCGTAAAATACCTCATCGGGACCGGATGGTCAAGAAATTAGGGGGTTTACAAACTCCGGTCACTCTTCCCCCACCTGACGATGCTGTCGGCGGGCGGCATTCCGTTTCTTTTCCGTAAGCCTCCGCTCCTTTTCCCCCTTGGGAACGCGGGTGGCGAGCCGCTTCTTCACCTTTCGCTCCCGCAGGCGGAGAGCCTCCCGCAGCCTCTCCATTGCCACCTCCCGGTTGCGGAACTGGGAACGGTTCTCCGTGGCCTGGACCACGATCCCGGTGGGAAGGTGGCGGATGCGCACCGCCGAATCGGTGGTGTTCCGGTGCTGGCCGCCGGGGCCGGATGCGCGGAAATACTCGATTTTCAGGTCAGTCTCTTTGATTTCCACCGCCAAACCTCTCCCTGTGCGCTCGTTCGCCCGGACGTTGACAGCACACGCCAGCCTGTTCCATAATACCCGCAATTTGCAGCGAGGTAAACCATGGATCCCGCAGCACTTCTGCAAAAATATTTCGCCGCCACTCCCGATGCCGGCGTAATCGTGCTGGAGCACAGCCGGCTCGTGGCGGCCAAGGCCCTGCAGATTGCCGACAACTGCGGCATAACAGAACTCGACCGGCAGTTCATCGAGGAAGCGGCCCTCCTCCACGACATCGGCGTCTGCCGGGTCCATGCTCCGGGCATGGGCCTTGCCGGCGCGAATCCCTACATCTGTCACGGTATTCTGGGAAGGGAAATCCTGGAAGGTGAACGGCTACCGCGTCATGCGCTGGTCTGCGAGCGGCACATCGGGGTGGGGCTTACCGGTGAGGACATCCTGAACCAGCAACTCCCCCTCCCTCACCGGGAGATGGTGCCGGTCAGCAGGGAAGAGCAGATTATCTGCTGCGCCGACCTTTTCTATTCGAAGCACCCGGGACGCCACCTCAGGGAAAAATCCCTGGAGGAGATCGGCAGGGGTCTTGAGAAATTCGGCGACCACAAGCTTGCCATCTTCAGGGAATGGGTTGTCGACCTGCGCATCTCCTCCCTGCCATCTGAATAACGATATCTACAACTTAAATGTTGCACCGTCCTGTTGCAACGATACGATGACTTTCATTGCCCTGTTCAGTTTGCAGGAATAATCGTCCACGTTTGCCGGCCCGTTGTAACGCCTGGCAAACGAACGCCAGTCCCTGTCGACGATGTAGCGCTCCAGCCTGTTCTTCGTGACAAATCCGAAAAAGCCCGCCACCTGCTCCGTGCAGGAGTCCTGAAACGCAAGTACCATCTCCCGCGCACTCTTGAACCGGGTGACCCAGGTGTTAAACCCCATGAGCTGGGGAAGGCCGTAGCTCGTGGCAAGGAGCGCCGCCTCCGGGTTGACTCCGAAGGCGGTCTCGAAATTGCGCCATTCAGTCTTCTGCCCCCCGCGCCCCCAGACGACCTCCTTGCCGGCATGTTTCCGGAAAATGTGGGGCTCGAAGCGGATGATGACGAGACCGGCTCCCGGGTCGTACGCCGTCCCCGACTCCACACAGAAGACCGCTAGTGCCGATTCCACGGGGATTCCGTACTGGCTGGCCTGCCCACCGATAGCCGCACCGTACCTGTTCCAGAGGGAGCATATCCGCCGTTCCTCGTCGTTTCGCCCTACCAGCTCCGGCCCCGCCGGCGGCGCGACCGGTTCCCGTGACTTTTTGAGCACGAGATCGCCGACGGTCTTCAGGACGGTACCGGCGGACGGTTTCTCACCGTACTTCTTCCTGAGCAGCTTCAGTGTGTTGGGCCCCAGCTTGGAGTCCGGGTCCTTCACGCCCGCTTCTTCCTGCACGTCCCCCACCGCCTCGGAGAAGGCGATCCAGTCGACACCGTCCAGTTCATCGGGCTCGATGGCAAGGTCATTGTCCCGATCCCCCTTGAGAAGAATGGCATACCCCGGCCACTCGACGGGGATATCCCGCAGGTTCCAGAGCGTGCCGATAGCGCTGCGATTGTAAGTTGCAGGTGATGGCATGGATGCCTCCTGTAAGCGGACGTATCCGAAATATTGGTGTTTTTTAACTTTAAATACCCTATTTGACGTTACCTGTAAAACACTTTTTACACATAATCAGGCCGGCATCTCCCCGGCATACCCTCTGCTCACATGCCGCCAGTGCGGTGACAGAGTAATAGCGGTTGCCCAAAGGTATGGTATAGTTGGTTTGTTTGCCGTCACCGTCACCATGGCGACGCCCTGTTTCCTGCCCGCCGGAGAATGAGCCATGCCCGTTCCGAACGCACTCAGAAACATCGCCCCCACCGTCTGGGAACTCCCCGTCGGCTATAAGCCGGGAATGCTCGTTCCGGCACGAATCTTCGCCACGGAAAAGCTTCTGCACGCCATGGATGCCGGCGTGTTCGAGCAGGTATCCAACGTCGCCTGCCTCCCCGGCATCATCAACCACGCCTACTGCATGCCCGACGGCCACTGGGGATACGGCTTCCCCATCGGCGGGCTGGCCGCCATGGACCCGGAAGCAGGGGTCATCTCTCCCGGGGGTATCGGTTTCGACATCAACTGCGGCATGCGGCTCGTTCTGACCAACCTCACCTGCGACGAGGTGCAGCCACGGCTCCACCACCTGGTGGACCAGCTCTTCTACCGGGTTCCGGCCGGCGTGGGGGGGCACGGTTTCGTCAGGCTCTCCCACGACGAATTCTGCCGGGTAGTGGAGCAGGGGTCACGCTGGTGCCTCAAAAACGGCTATGCATGGCCCGAGGACCTGGAGATGACCGAAGAAGGAGGATGCTTCCCCGGCGCCGATGCGAGCAAGGTGAGCGCCAAGGCCGTCGACCGGGGGTACAACCAGATCGGCACCCTCGGTAGTGGAAACCACTACCTGGAGATCCAGGTCGCCCGGCGGGAGAATGTCTTCGACGAAGAAACCGCCCGCGCCTTCGGCATCACCGCTCCCGACCAGGTGGTCATCATGTTCCACTGCGGCAGCCGCGGCTTCGGCCACCAGGTGGCGACCGACTACCTCCAGACATTTCTCGGCGTGATGGAAAAGAAGTACGGCATCCAGGTCAACGACCGGGAACTGGCCTGCGCCCCCTTCCGCTCCCGGGAGGGGCAGGACTACTTCGCCGCCATGAAGTGCGCCGTCAACATGGCCTTCGCCAACCGGCAGGTGATCCTCCACCGGATCAGGGAGGTGTTCGCCGACGTCTTCCACCGCGACCCCCGTGACCTGGGGATGAACATGGTCTATGACGTGGCCCACAACACCGCCAAGCTGGAGCGGCACCTGGTGCAGGGAAAAATGCGGGAGGTGCTCGTCCACCGGAAGGGGGCGACCCGCGCCTTCGGTCCCGGCATGGAGGGAATTCCCGACTGCTACCGGGAGACCGGCCAGCCGGTCATCATCGGCGGCAGCATGGAGACCGGCTCCTATCTCCTCGCCGGCATGGCCAGCGGCGACCAGGCCTTCTACACCACAGCCCACGGCAGCGGACGGACCATGAGCCGCCACCAGGCGAAGAAGCTCTTCAAGGGGCAGAAACTGCAGCGTGACATGGAAGCGCGGGGGATCTACGTACAGACTGTCTCTTACGGTGGATTGGCCGAGGAGGCGGGGGCTGCCTACAAGGACATCGACGACGTGGTGGAAGCCACCGAGCTGGCAGGGCTGAGCCGCCGTATCGTCAAACTGACACCGGTGGGGAACGTGAAGGGGTAGAGCCTACATTAAATGACTTAATTTCGGACTCCGGAGGGGGAATTCATGGCCAAGAAAGTATTTATCGGCGCAACGGGGCAGAACTGCGGCAAGACCACCATCAGCGTCTCGCTCATGCACCTGGCGCGGAAGAAATACGACCGGGTCGGCTTCATCAAGCCTATCGGGCCAAAGATCGAATACTACGACGATTTCATGGTGGACATGGACGCCGTCCTCATGGCCAAGGCCTACGGGCTCGAAGAGGACATCGCCCTCATGTCGCCGGTGGCGCTCCACCAGAACTTCACCCGCGACTACCTCGCCGGCCGGCTGGCCGACCTGGACCTGGAAAAGAAGATCCTGGACGCGGTGGAGGAACTGGACGCCAAGTATGACCTCCTCATCATCGAAGGTGCCGGTCACGGCGGCGTCGGCTCGGTCATCGGTCTGAACAACGCCCGGGTGGCGAAAATGCTCGGCGCACCGGTCTTCATCGTCACCGAGAGCGGCATCGGCCGGGCCATCGACGCCATCAACTTGAATCTGGCACTCTACCGCCAGGAAGGTGCCGACGTCCGCTCCGTCATCATGAACAAGCTCCTCCCCGCCAAGCGCAACGATATCCTCGGCTACCTGCGCACCGCCTTCGACGGCAGGGGTATCCACGTGGCCGGCGGCTTCAACTACTCCCCCATCCTGGCCAACCCGACCCTCGCCCACATCGGCAAGCTCCTCAAGCTTCCTGTCCACGGTAATCCCGACGAACGAAGCAGGATCATCCACCACATCCAGCTGGGGGCCGCCTCGTCCCAGCGGGTGGTGGACGCCCTCCTGGAATCGACCCTTGTAGCAGTGACCGGCTCCCGGGACGAACTGCTCGTCACCCTCGCCTCCCTCTACCACATCCCCGAGTACCGCGGCAAACTGGCCGGAATGGTCATCACCGGCCATGCCCCGGTCTCCAAGATCAGCCAGCAGATCCTGGACGACAGTTCAATCCCCTTCATCCGCGTCGAGGAAACCACCTCGACGGTTTTTACCACTCTTACGGATGACGTTGCCAAGATCACGGCGGAGGACCAGGAAAAGCTCAACTGGATCAGGGCTAACGCAGAGCAGGACATCGACTTCGCTGCGCTTGATGCATTGCTGTAACATCTTTACCCCCTTCCCCAGCCCTACCCCTCCTGGGGAGGGAGACAACTCTCCTCCCCCAAGCGGGGGGAGGTCGGGAGGGGGGTTGATGTACCAGCCTGGAGTACCCATGCCCTACCGCTACATAGAAGACATCGCCACCGCCGACGCCGCCTTCGCCCTCTGGGGGGAGAGCCGGGAAGAACTGTTCCGCGCCGCCGCCGAAGCTCTGCTAAACGAGATGGTGGAAAATCCGGCCGCCATCGGGACGCAGGAAACAGCAGATATCAGCCTCCGGCAGGAAGCCCTCGACCTGCTCCTCATGGACTTTCTCAACGAGCTGATCTACCTCAAAGACGCGCGGCAACTCCTGCTCAGGGTGGATGAGATGTCACTAGGAGACAGTCTTGGCGGTTTTACGCTGCAGGCCCATTGCTCCGGCGAACGGATCGACCCCACGCGCCACCACTTGCTGGCGGACGTCAAGGCGGCGACCCTCTACCGGCTGAAGGTCGAACGGGTGGAGAGAAGGTGGAAGGGGACAGTAGTGCTGGATATTTAAGCTCTATTTTCAACCGAACAAGTATTCTAGGCGATACGACGGCGAGTCGAGCGTCACGTACACCCTTCCTAGGCCTTTTCCTATCAGATGTGAGCAGATGCAAAAACCCCGCTCGGCAGATGCTCGAAGCGGGGCTTTCGCAATTTCAGCGCAGATTAATGCTATGCCGCATCTCTCGTGCGTAATTCGTCGAGGAGTTCAGGATGGTGGTCAAGGAGGCGCAGAAGCTTGTCAAGGGCCTTTCCCTGCCGGGTCTCACCACGCTCATACTGGGAAAATGCCCGGATTCCGCCACCGAAGATATCTCCCGCCTCCCGTTGCGTCAGCCCCAATTTCTTCCGTATTCTTCTCACTTCCGAAGGGACGAGGGGTTCCCTGTCCACCTCGGAGCGAAACTCTTTGAGCGCAGCCAGGTATTTTTCCGACTCGTCGGTGCTGAAAATACCTTCGTTGCAGGCGGTACAGAAGTCGCCGCACTGTCGGACAACTGTGCTACGGCCTCCGTAACTGTACATGAGATCACGGGATTCACGAACCAGATTGCCGGTCCCGCACAGGGGGCATTTCATGACTTATCTCCTCTTGAAGGAAACGACCAGCAGGTTTTCCTCCGTATAGACCGTCAGCTTGATATAGAGCGACATGCCGCAGGCAACCGGGCGGTAGACATCCTGCCAGATCGCAGCATCGGCGTAGGCGTAGTTTCCCTATAATGCACCGCATCGTTGCCGTGTCGAAACCGAGTTCCGCCGCTCCATCCAAAGCCACCCTCGTAAACCTTGCGCGTGCAGGGTCGGCTGCCAGTTGCCGGATCAGTTCCAAGGGATAGTGGGGACGGCGCTTCTCCATAACTCAAGAAGTAACATATCATGTTATATCATGCAAATTGAAATTCATGGAATTGAACTGTGAGATTCACCGCCGCAACAGCCGCAGCAGCAATTTCTCCCTCTCCCAACCGCCAGCATGCCGCAGCGACGATGAGGATCAACCAGTTCGGCCGGAGTATGGGAAGCGGTAATGAAGAGGGAATGGGGCAGCGGCAGGTAGACAGCAGCCAGTTGCTGCACGAAACCTCAATGGATTAAAAGAGATGGGTTATAGCGCTCGCGCAAAACCTGTTTGACACGGTTTTCAATGAGCTTGAATAGAATGTTTGTATCGATCGGTTTCACCATAAAATCCGTGATCCCGAGGTCGTCCAACTTATTGAGATACGATTTTTCGTTGTAGCCGGACAACACGATGAATTTCGTGTCCGGTTTCATGGACTTGATTTCTCTGGCCATGCAGATGCCGTCGATTCCCGGCAGGTTAATGTCAGTTATGACGATGTCAAACACGTTCTCTCTGCAGAGACTGACCCCCAATTCACCGTTTTCAGCTTGATGGATCCTGACATCGGGGAATTTCCTGGCCATCAGGATTTGGAGTATTTCCATGGTATCGTGGTCGTCTTCGACAAACAGGATAGTAACCGCAGATGATGAATTCCGTGCAAGTTCCATGTCACACCTCGACTCTGAATTCCGCGCCTCCTGCAACATTGCTGACCGTCAAGCGACCGCCCATATTCTTTTCAATGATTATTTTTGACATGTAGAGCCCGATCCCGCTCCCTTTACCCAAGCTCTTGGTAGTAAAATAGGGATCGAAAATATTGTCTATGATATCGTTACGGATACCTCCGCCATTATCGGTTACCGTTACTACCGCCCGACCGTCCACAGACCGCGAACACACCTTTATCCATTTTTTTTCCGGCTTCGATTCAACGAGTGCATCCCTCGCATTTATGAGCAGATTCAACAGCGCCTGACAGAATTCGTTGGGATGTCCTGATAGTTGTGTATCTGCTCCCTGGTCGAATGTTATTGAAATCCTCTGGGTGGAAAAGAGAGACTCGACAAGATGGAGCGTTTTAGCAATGACCTGGTTTACCGCGAACGGACACTTCTCCCTGTCCGGTTCGGTAAAAGCACGGAAGTCGTCGATGGTTTGCGATAAGTGCCTGAGAATTTCCATCATCTTAGCCACGTTATGATCGATCAACTCCCTGTCCAGCTCCTCGGCATCCTTGCTCATACCCAGTTGCTGAATCAGAAGCCCCATGACATTCAGGGGCTGACGCCACTGGTGGGCAATATTGGTAAGCATCTCCCCCATGGCCGCCATCCGGCTCTGCTGGATCAACAACAGTTCGCTTTCCCGGAGTTTTTCAAGCGTCTGCAAACGCTCTTCCATTTCCTTTTTTTGCAGGTCAACCGTCAATGCCAGTTCGGCGGTCCGTTCCGCTATACGTTGCTCCAGTTCATCATGGGCACGGCTGAGTGCATCCTCTGCCTGTTTCCGTGCCGTGATGTTTACCACCGCAATAAGACATTCCTCTCCCGGCTCGACAGCCAACGCCTCTACATGCATATACAACGGTCGTTTCACCGCTTTCGACATCAGTAGTTCAAACGTCTGGGGCTCACTGTTCAAAAATACCCTGGTGAGCATTTCCTTGAAAAGCGTATAGTTTTCTCCTTCGAAAAAACCGCCGAAACTTCGTCTGATCAGGCGGGAACGCTCTGTATTCAGCAGACTTGCCCCGGTGAGATTGGCGGTCAGGATCATTCCCTGCCGATCGAGGGTGAAGTACCCGACGGGAGCAAAATCGTAGAGCAGAGAGTAGCGGTCCCGCGAACTGCGCAATTCGTCCTGTGCCCGATGCAGCTCGTCATTCTGCATCTCCAGTTCGATCTGGTGCACATGCAATTCATGAACGAGCTTCAACGCATCTTCCTTCGATTGCGGAAGAGCATATTTCGAGGCTGCGTTCACGAGACGCTTCTCGGCACTGCTCCTAAGTCGTCGTGCGGACGGCAACGTAGATTCCGGGTCGTCATTCATTCTTGCGTCCCTGACTGAGCCTTTCGATTTCATCCCTGAGCTCTTGTTCCGTCTGCTTGAAAACAGTGATATCGGTCATGGTGATCACCACCCCGTCGATCACATCAACCAACGTACGATACGGCATGATCCGGACGGAGAACCAGCGTCCATTCACGGAGGTCACCTGTTTTTCCGAATATACCAGTGTCCGCAGAACTCTTTCGGCATCCTCGGTCATTTCGGGGTAACAGAGATCATTGACGATATCGGAAAGGGGCCTCCCCACATCGCCGGGAATCAGCTTGAACAGCTTGCTTGAGGCGTTGGCAAAGCGACGGATGTTCAACTGGCTGTCGAGAAAGATGGTGGCGACCTCGGTGCTGTTGAGGAAATTGCGCATGTCGTCGTTAAGATGGGACAGCTCGTCCACTTTAGCCTGCTGCTCGGAGTTCACCGTCTGCAGTTCCTCGTTCATGGACTGCATCTCCTCTTTTGAGGTGGTCAGCTCTTCGTTAGTGGATTGCAATTCTTCGTTAATCGACTGCAGTTCCTCATTTGAAGCCTTCAGCTCTTCCTGGGAGGTTTGCATCTCTTCCCGTGTCGTCTGTAACTCTTCGCGATTGATCCTGAGCTTTTCAAGGGTTTGCTGAAGTTCCTGTTCCAGTTCGGATATCCGGGAACTCACGGCATCTGCCGTTTTGGCACCGCGTTTTTTGACGGCAGGTGCGGGACAGGGTTCCACGTCCTTGAAAATGATCATCACCATCCCGTGCAACTCCGGCTCTTCCATTTTCTGGATGATGAGATCGATGGACTGGCTCCCGCCGTTGGCACCGATCCGGATATTCCGCACGGTCACCGGCGTGTTCTGGCGATGCGCTTTCTGAAATGTGGCGAGCAGTTCGGACCGAAGTCCTTCCCGAGCCATGGCGAATACATTCAGGTTTGCCTTTCCCACGGGAGGTTCCAGATATTTGCCGGTACGGGCGCTGATATAGACGATATCTCCCTGCTCGTTGACCAGGACGGCCGGCGGTGAGTGTTTTTGCAGCAGAATTCTGTCGGCTGATGCCTGGAAATTTATTTCGGGTTTCACAAATGAAGGCTCCTTGGGCGTGCCCGGTGCAACCGGAACAAAAGTTGAAGGAAACGATACCATGTTAGCCCGACTAATGCTGTTATCGCGGCGGAAAAGCCTCAATTTGGCATTGAGCGTCGAGTAGAGTTCGGCACTTGAACCAAGGGTTTCGGCACTCCCGAGGAACAACACTCCGCCGGGGCTGAGTGCGTAATGGAAGAGCGGCAGGAGCTTCTTTTGCATTTCCACATCAAGGTAAATCAACACATTGCGACAAATGAGGAAATCCAGTTTAGTAAAGGGGGGATCGGTAATGATGTTCTGGGTGGCGAAGGTCACCATTTCCCGGATCTCCTTGTTGATCCGGTAGCCATCTTCATCCTTGGTGAAAAACCTGTTCAGCCGCTCGGCTGAAACGTCACTGGCAATATTGGGAAGGAAGAGACCCTGTCGGGCCTTGTCGATGGCTTCACGGTCCAGGTCGGTGGCAAAGAGTTGCAGGGTGAAATGTACCGGCGGATTGAGCGATTCCAGAACTTCCTTGAATATGATGGCCAGCGAGTAGGCCTCCTCGCCCGTTGAACACCCTGCCGACCAGGCCCGCAGAACCCCTCCCTCCGGATGACTGGCCAGCATTGCCGGGATCACATCGTTTTTCAGGGTTTCCCATGCGGCAGGGTCCCGGAAAAAACTGGTCACGCCAATCAGGAACTCCTTGAAGAGAAGCTCCAACTCCTGATGA
Source organism: Geomobilimonas luticola (assembly GCF_018476905.1). Lineage (GTDB taxonomy): Bacteria > Desulfobacterota > Desulfuromonadia > Geobacterales > Geobacteraceae > Geomobilimonas > Geomobilimonas luticola. The sequence continues at coordinate 151,698 of NZ_JAHCVK010000002.1, read as the reverse complement.
TTCGCCTGGAGATAACGGACATAGGCAGCAATGGAATCGATCTGATGAATACCCATGCGGCGTTCTATCCGGCGATAGAGGGTGCTCTTCTTGTAGAGAGAAAAATCATTGCCCGATTCGGACCGAAGGAGAATGACGATTTTGTCGAGAGCGCTCAACTCCTTGTCTTCGAGTTTCGCCTTCGGCGGCGCGGTCATGGGGGTATGCTGGAGATAATCCAGGATCTTTCCCGGTATATCTTCGGCGCGAGCGACTATGTCTGCCAGACCAAAACTGATGGCACTATTGGGCATGCCGTTGAACTTGGCAGAACCCGGGTCCTGCACCAGAGTCAACCCACCTTTCTCCTTGATTGCCCGCAGTCCAAGGGTACCATCGGACCCCATGCCGGAAAGGATCACGCCGATGCTTCGTTCCTTGCAGTCATCAGCGAGCGAGCGGAAGAAATGATCAATGGGGAGACGGAGACCGCGGGGCTCGGCTGCCTCGAAAAGGTGGAGCGTTCCGTGCAGAATCGACATGTCGCGATTGGGAGGGATGACGTAGACGCAATCCGGTTTGACACGAATCCGGTCCTTGACCGGCATCACATGCATACGGGTAACCCGCTGCAAAAGTTCCGGCAACAGAGCAACATGGTCCGGGTCAAGATGCTGGATCACCACGAAGGCAAGGCCACTGTTGTGCGGCACCTGCTCAAGGAATTGGGTCAAAGCTTCCAGTCCCCCCGCAGATGCCCCGATGGCAACAACCGGGAATCGCATCTCGAAGCCTTTCTGTTCAGGTTCAGGCATCGACTGGATCGTTGCGGGAGACTGCTTTTTACCGGCACGTGAACTCTTTGCGGACTTATTGATCATTACACCACTCCATAGCATTCACTTTGAAGCTCTATCATATCGGCTGCAAGGGTATTTAGCAAGCTCTGGCACGGAATTTCACTTATGGATTCAACGCATCAACAGCCTAAGCAGCCACTTCTCCCCCTCCCCCACCGCCAGCATGCCGGCGGCGAGGATGAGGGTCACCGCGAGTTCTGCCGGAGCGAGGGATGCGGTGCTGAAGAGGGAATGGGCAAGCGGCAGGTAGACCGCCGCCAGTTGCAGAGCCAGCGTGAAAAGGACGGCGACGACAAGCAGTCGGTTACTGAATATACCTATCCGGAAGAGTGACTGCCGTCCTGAACGGACGGTGAATGCCACCGCCATCCGGTTCGCCACGAGGAACGTGAAGACCATGGTCTGCCACGCCATGCCGGCCGCCATGGCGTACTGCTGGAGGATGAGGGCGACGATCCCGATCAGGATGCCGAAGCCGGCGATGAACCAGCCGCGGCCGCTATCAAAGATTCCTTCGTCAGGTTTGACGGGGGGACGCTCCATGACATCGGGCTCTGCAGGCTCGGCCGTCAGTGCCAACCCGGGGAGACTGTCGCAGAGCAAGTTGAGCCAAAGGATCTGGATCGGGAGGAGCGGCAGCGGCAGCCCGATCAGGGGAGCACAGCAGATGGCGACGAGGGTGCCGGTGTTGGAGGTAATGGAATAGACTATGAACTTGAGGATGTTGGCGTAGATCCGCCGTCCCTCCCTGACCGCCTTGACGATGGTGGCAAAGTTGTCGTCCAGAAGGATCATGGCCGCCGCCTCCTTCGCCACGTCGGTGCCGGTGATCCCCATGGCGACCCCGATGTCGGCCCGCTGCAGGGCCGGCGCATCGTTCACCCCGTCGCCGGTCATGGCAACGTAATACCCTCTCTCCTGGAGCGCCTGGACGATCTTAAGTTTCTGCTCCGGGGCGACCCGGGCGTAGACCCGCACCCGCTCCACCTCCCGCTCGAACTCTTCCAGCGACAGGTCCTCCAGCTCCCTGCCGGTCAGCACCAGCTCACCACCGTCGGTGAGAATGCCGACCCGCCGGGCGATGACCCGGGCCGTGACGGGATGGTCTCCGGTGATCATCACCGGTGTTATCCCCGCCCCGCGGCAGAGCGCCACAGCCGCCACCGCCTCTTCGCGGGGAGGGTCGAGCATGCCGACCAGACCTATCAGGGTAAGCCCGGCTTCCACATCCGATTCCAGCAGGTCAGGCACCCGTTCCCAGCGCCGCATGGCCAGGGCCAGCACCCGCAGCCCCTGATCGGCCATCTGTTCGCTGGCGCGGGACAACCCGTCCCGATCGAGCGGTGAGGGCCCGGAAGAGGTCAAAACATGGGTGGAGCGTGCCAGTAGTACCTCCGCAGCCCCCTTGGTGAAGGAAACGACCCCCTCCTCCCCCCGATGGAACGTGGTCATGCACATCCGCCCCGCATCGAAGGGGAGTTCCGCCAGCCGGGGGAACCGGTGGACCAGTTCCTTCTTGCCGTACCCTCCCGCGGCAGCCATGGCGTAAAGGGCCACCTCGGTAGGGTCCCCCACCCCCGCCGCCGTGCCATCATAATGCACATCGTTGCAGAGGGCTGACGCCGCCAGCAGCCAGTCACCGGGGGTAACGGCAGGGGAGCCTGCAGGTGCCGGCAAGTCGACCGGGGAAACAAGCCGCCCCTCCAGCCATACCTGTTCCACGGTCATCCGGTTCAGGGTAAGGGTGCCGGTCTTGTCGGAGCAGATATGAGTCACGGAGCCGAGGGTCTCCACCGCCGGCAGGCGTCGGATGAGGGCGTTCTGCCGCACCATCTTGCGCGCCCCGAGGGCGAGGGAGATGGTAACCACCGCGGGGAGCGCCTCGGGAATGGCGGCTACGGCAAGGGAGACGGCGGTGAGGAACATGAGGAGGGGGGGCTCGCCCCGGAGGAACCCGAGCAGGAAGACCACGGCGCAGAGGAGAATGATCACCAGGGCAAGCCGCCGGCCGAATCCTGCCAGCCGTTTCTGGAGGGGGGTCTTCATATCCCCCGTCGCCTGGAGCATGGCGGCGATCTTCCCCAGTTCCGTCCCCATGCCGGTTGCAACGGCCACTCCCCTTCCCCGCCCGGTCACCACCACCGTCCCCTTGTAGGTCAGGTTGGTCCGGTCTCCCAGGGGAAGCCGGTCACCGGCCAGGGGAGACACGGTTTTCTCGACGGGAACCGATTCGCCGGTCAGGGCCGACTCCTCCGCCTGGAGCCGCACCGCTTCCACAAGCCTCAGATCGGCCGGCACCACGTTCCCCGCCTCCAGAAGCACCACATCCCCCGGCACGATGGTGCCCGCCGGAATCTGTACCGGCGTACCGTCACGCAGCACGGTGGTCGAAGGAGTGGCCATCCGCTTCAGGGCGGCAATCGCCTTTTCCGCACGGAATTCCTGGATAAAACCGATGACTGCATTGAGAACGACGATGGCCAGGATCGCCAGGGCGTCATGGATATCCCCCACCGCCGCCGACAGGATCGCCGCCCCGAGGAGTACCAAAATGGAGAAGTCGGTGAACTGGGCGAGGAGCATGGCCAGAGGCGTGCGGCCCAGCTTCTCCACGAGTTCGTTGGGCCCGTGGAGAGCCAGGCGCTGTGCCGCCTCTTCCGCAGTGAGTCCACCGGGAGACGAGCCGAGCTCGGCAAGGGTATCTGCTATGGTTTTGCGGTACCACTCCATGGCCCGAATCCTTCAGACGTAATGTCTTCTGCGTCCTCTATGCCCTCTACGTCCCCAATGAACTAATGTCACAACTCCTCTATCGCCCGCCGCGTCGCGGCAACGATCTCCTCCGCCCCTTCCCCCCGGAAACGGAGGGGCTCGCCGAAGGTGACCATCACGTCACCCCGCTTCGGCCAGAGCGCCCCGCGGGGGTAGACATACTCAAGTCCCCGTATCCTGACCGGCACCACCGGCATCTCCAATTCCTGGACCATGATGCCGAGCCCCTGCTTGAAGGGAAGCAGACTGCCGTCCTTCGACCGCTCCCCTTCCGGGAAGACCAGCAGGTTGACACCATGGTCCGCCAGCCGCCCCATGAAACGGAGAGAACTCCGGAAACCGCGGGTCTGGGGGAGGGGAAAGAGGTTGAGGGCGATGGTGCCGTACTCGTACGTTGACCGCTTCCAGAGCTGCTGGAAGATGTTGCGGAAATTCTGGAAGAAGAACTCGGCCCAGACTGCCGTGGCGGTCCGGTAGCGCAGGGAGCCTGGCAGGGCAGACATGATGGTCGGCTGGTCGAAATAGCTCAGGTGGTTGGCGGCAAACAACACCGGACCATCCAGACCTGCCAGCCGCTCCCCTCCCTCTACCCGCAGCCTGACGAAGCAGGCGAGGAGCGGCCGATGGATGAGAAAGTCGCAGGCCATCCGGATGAGACGCCCCCAAGGGCGGTTGGGCCAGAACCGGAAACGGTCGCGACTTTCCACCTTCTCCCGTCGGGCGACGATGGTGCGCAGATCGCTCACCCGGGTCTGGGGACCGATGAGGGAATCCTCCAGGTCAAGACGGAACTCCTGTTCCAGGGAATTGACCAGTTCCAGCCGGCCTATGGAGGTAAGCCCCAGGTCGGTAACCAGCAGCGATTCCTCGCGGATCTCCGCGGGGGGAGCCCCGGTGGCCCGGGCAATGAGAGCGACAAGGAGGTCCGCCGCCACACCTCCCGTAACTCCGCGCCCCTGCTGGAGCTTTTCCTTCACCAGGAACTTGCGGACCTTGAGGGTGGTGGTCTTGGGGAATTCCGCCTCGGGCCAGAGGGAAAAGCCGGTGATCTGGTGCAGCGTATCCAGGCCGGCATTGGCCTCCCGGACGATCTCGTCAGCGGGACGGCCACTCCCATCCAGGATGAGGACCGCATGCACCTCCTCCCCTCCTCCCCGGTCGAGGCCGATCACGCACCCCTCCCCCACCCCCTTCACCCGCCCGAGGACCCCTTCTACCTCGTCGGGATAGACGTTGATCCCCGCCCCCGTGACGATGAGCTCCTTCTCCCGTCCCCGTATATGAAGCCACCCCTCCCCGTCCAGTTCCCCCAGGTCGCCGGTGCGAAACCAGCCGTCCTGCGTGAATGCGGCGCGGGTAGCATCGTCGTTACCGTAATAACCGGGGAATACGTTCTCGCCACGGGCCAGCACCTGGCGGTCTTCGAGCCTGATCTCCACCCCCGGCAGCGGCACACCGACCGACCCGACCAGCTGCCGCTCCATGGTGTTGGCGGTCAGCACCGGCGCGCACTCGGTCAGCCCGTACCCCTCCACCACCGTGAACCCGAGACCACTCCAGAACCGGAACACCGCAGGGTCGAGGGGAGCACCGCCGGAGACAAAGAGGGTGAAATGGGAACCGAACTTGCGCTGGATGGGAAAAAAGAGCCGTTTCCTGGTACCCGGGGAAAGCCTCGCCGAACGTTCCAACAGCCAGCCGACCGGCTTTTCCAGATGCCGCGCCGCCAGCTCCCGCACGATGGAGTTCTGCAACAGCTGCAGCAGACGGGGGACGGCAATGACGGCGTAGACATCCTCCTCCCCTAGCGCCTCCATGATGGCCGACGGCTTGAGAGTACGGAGGTAGACGATGGCGCTCCCCCGAAAAAGAGGGGTGAAAAAGCCCCCCATCTGCTCGAACATGTGGGAGAGGGGGAGCAGGGAGAGAAATCGGAACCGCTCCGTCACGACGGGAATATGCCGGTTCACCTGGAGGAGATTGGCCATGAGGTTGCGGTGGGTGAGGATCACCCCCTTGGGGTTGCCGGTGGTCCCCGAGGTGTAGATGAGCTGGGCCGTGTCGTCCGGGTTCGGGGTTGCGGTGTCCGCCAAGGGAGGCGTTTCGGCAAGGAGGTAGGGCAACTCTTCCAGCATGACCGTCGACCAACCGGTCAGCCGCTCACCCTTGAAGCGGCTCTGGATGACCAGCCGGGCATCAGTCAGCCGGGCGATGGTTTCAGCCCGCTCCCGCCCCGACATGAAATCCACCGGGACCACCACCGCCCCCCGGGCCGCAAGCCCCCAGAAGGCAACCACCCACCAGGGTGAGTTGGGCCCCCAGAGCACCACCCGGTCACCCGCTCCTACCCCCTGAGCAGCCAGCCACCGGTTCATCCGGAGGGACAAATCGGCGAGTTCCCGGTAGGAAAGGGAGAGGCGGCGGACGCCGGTGCGAAAGACCAGGGCGCAACGATCTCCGCGGGGTGGGAACGTGTGGAACAGGTCAAGCAGGGTCTGCATCGGGCTCCTTGGCGAAAGCTTGATGGCGTACTAGCAAGAGTAGTCAAAATTTCGGGATTGTCAAAGAATCCAGGGGAGGCTTCAAGGCTTCCCCCCTTGGCAAGGGGGAGTCAGGGGTAAAATTGGGCTGTTAGATGGTTCGAGGAGTTTTTGCAGGATATGCGCTTGAGGTTTTGAAGCCCACTTGCCGTAGCGGGTGGGCTTTTTCCATGTTGAGGTGCCTGATCAGGCTTTTGTCTGCCGGACGTAGAGGCTGCTCCGCTGCTCGGCGAAGGAGAGATGGGTCAGCATGGCATCACGAGCCCGTTCCGGCGCCCGGTCCCTGATGGCAAGAAAGATGGCCTGGTGCTGGCCGAACAGCAGGCGGTGGTCTTCTTCGGTTATGTAAACCGCCCGCCAGACGCTGTTCTGGAACTCCTGCATGGCATCGAAGATGCTCTGCATGAGGTGCTGCCAGACCACGTTGTGGGTGGCGCGGGCAATGATGATGTGGAAATTGGCGTCCAGGTCCTGGGACGGCTTCATTCCGTCAAGGTTCCGCTCCATCTGGGCAACGATTTCCTCCAGCTTCCGCACATCCTCGGGAAGGGCCCGCTGGGCCGCATAATAGGCGGTCCAGGTCTCCATCCCTTTTCGGACTTCAACGACGTCCAGTGCCCGCTCCCGCTCCACCTTGATGAGATCGGAGAGCGTATTGCCGGCAGAGGTCTCCACCAGGGACTTTACCACCGTCCCTCCCCCCTGGTAGGACTCAACCAGGCCCGATGCCGCCAGCATGTTGAGGGCCTCCCGCACCGACGGACGGGAGACGCCGAACATCTCCGCCAGTTCCCGTTCGGGGGGGAGCTTGTCGCCGGGATTAAACTCTCCGGCCAGGATCGAGGTACGGATCTGGTCCGCTATCTGGGTGGAAACCTTCTTCGGTTTGATCGGTTTGAAATTCATACGGTTCCAATAAAAAAAAGGACTAATTTCAGTCCTTTTTAATACTACATTACCCCGCCGATGGCAACAAGATTACGGCAGATCAACCGTTCATGCTCGCCTGCAACAGTTCGGTCAGATGGATAACCCGGACCTGAGGTTCCGTTTGGGCAAGGGCCTGCTTAAGCTGCAACAGACAGCCGGGATTGCTCGTCACCAGGTAGTCGGCGCCGGTTTTGAGGACCGTATCGAGCTTGCGCCGGAGCACCCGGTCGGCCATCTCCGGCCGCTCGATGTTGTAGGTGCCAGCGCTGCCGCAGCAGGCGTCCGCATCGGCAAGCTCCCGGTAGTCGAGACCCGGTATCATTTTAAGCAGCTGCCGCGGCTCGTGCCGTATACCCTGGCAATGGGCGATATGGCAGGGGTCGTGGTAAGTGACCCGGTGCGGCAGAGGTTTCAGCTTCTCCCCGAGCAGTCCCCTCCCCTCGTAGAGCACCTGGGAGATGTCCCGCACCTTGCCGCTGAATACCGCCGCGTGGCCATCACCACCCAAGTGGTGGCCGTATTTCTTCAGCTCGGCGCCGCAGCCGCCGCAGTCGGTGACGATGAAGTCCAGGTCGTAACTGCTGAACAGTTCCACGTTGAACCGCGCCATCTCTTCCATCCCCCGCCGGTCGGCGGCAAGCATGTTGGGTGCGCCGCAGCATTTCTGGGCCTTGGGGGTGATGACCCGGTAGCCCATGGCGGAAAGGAGCTGAACGGTGGCGAAGCTCGCCTCGGAAAAGACCAGGCTCATGACGCAGCCGAGGAAAAAGCCGACGGTCCCCCGCTCCTCCCCCTGGGCAGGCGTCACTTCCTGCAGGGTCCGTCGGAGCGGTTGCGCCGGCAGTTCGGGGAGAAGCCCTTCCATCCGCGACAGGCCGGGGGGGAACATCTTGAGGAGTCCGAGCTTGCGCACCACCTTCTGCAGGCCGGAGCGCTGGTAGAGCTTCAGGGGGGACGCGGCGGTCTCCAGGCGGTCCGGATGGGGGAGGAGCCGGCGCAGAACCAGCTCTTCCATGAACGAGAGCCCGTCCCGTTCCTTCTTTTCGCACTTGAACTCGGCCACCAACTCGCCAGCATTCACCCCGCAAGGGCAGGCGGACGCGCAGGCCTGGCAGTCGAGGCAGAGGGAGAGGTAGTCCAGGAACCGTTCGCTCGCCGCCAGATCCCCTTTCTGGAATTTCCGCACCAGCGCCACCCTCCCCCGGGGGGAGGCGGTCTCCAGGAAAGTTTCCTTGTAGGTCGGGCAGTGGGGGAGGCACATGCCGCAGCGCATGCAGTTGATCAGTTTTTCGTAATCCATTGGAAACCCCGTAACCCGGGACTGGGGACCCGGGACCAGTAAAATCTTACCGGTCCCTGATTACCGGTCCCCGTTTTAAAACACTTTGCCGGGATTGAGAATCCCCTTCGGATCAAATGATTCCTTGATATTCCGCATCACCCTGACCCCTGCCTCCCCCACCAGCTTCGGCAGGTACTTCTTCTTCGCCAGCCCGACGCCGTGCTCCCCGGTGATGGTCCCCCCCATGGCGATGGCGGCATCGAAGATCTCGGCAAACGCCTGGTGAGCCCGGGCGATCTCGTCCTTGTCCCGCTCGTCGGTCAGGCAGGTGGGATGGAGGTTGCCGTCCCCCGCATGACCGAAGGTGCCGATGGTGAGGTCGTATTTCCGGGCGGTCTCCTGGATCAGCTTCACCATGGGGGCGATGCAGCTCCGGGGGACGGTGGCGTCCTCCAGGATGGTGGTCGGCTTGACTCGGGCCAGGGCGGAAAGGGCCACCCGCCGGGCGGTGGCGAGCTTCAGCGCCTCCTCTGCCGTGGCAGCGGTCTGGAAGAAGGAGCAGCGGTGCTTTTCGCAGATGGCCCGGATGGCCGCGGCATCCTCCTCCACCACCGCCGGGTGGCCGTCCACCTCGATGAGGAGCACCGCCTCCACGTCCAGCGGCAGCCCGACCCTGGCGTAATCCTCCACGCACCTGATGGTCACCCTGTCCAGAAATTCCAGGGTGGCCGGGATGATCCGGGCGGCAATGATACGGGAGACGGTCAGTGCCGCCTGCTCCAGCTCGGGGAAATGGACGAGCATTGTCTTTTTCGCCGGGGGCTTGGGGATCAGCCTGACCATAACCTCGGTGAAAACCCCCAGGGTCCCCTCGGACGAAACAAGAAGATCGTTCAGGTTGTACCCCGCCACGTTCTTGACCGCCTTCCCTCCCGTTTTCAGGAGCACCCCGTCCGGCAGGATGGTGGTAAGCCCCATGACGTAGTCCGACGTGACGCCGTACTTGAGCCCCCGCAGCCCCCCCGAGTTCTCCGCCACGTTCCCCCCCATGGTGGAGATATTCATGCTCCCCGGGTCGGGGGGGTAGAAGAGCCCCCGCCCCTCCACGTCCCGGTGGAGGGCACTGGTGATGACCCCGGTTTCAACCGTGGCGGTCAGGTTCTCCTCGTCGATCTCCACGACCCGGTTCAGGCGGCTCGTCTGGAGCACCACGCCACCGGCGGAGAGGGAACCGCCGGAAAGGTTGGTACCCGAACCGCGGGGGGTGACACTGACGCCCGCATCATGGCAGAGGGCCACGACCCTGCTGACCTCCTCCGTCGAACCGGGAAGCACCACCGCCCCGGGAAGGCTCTCCAGCTCCGGTGTGGAGTCGTAGCCGTACACCGCCAGCGACTCCTTGTCGGAAAGGGTGAATTGCTCGCCGACGATCTTCTGCAAGTCGTTTATAAATGACTGTTTCATACATTACCTCGCCCCTCACCCCCAGCCCCTCTCCCCTTGGGAGAGGGTGGCCGTCAGGCCGGGTGAGGGAGAATGTTCGAGTTATGGGATCATCCACTGGAGGACGTAAGCTTGTAGATATACAATAATCCCCACTAGCACCGTCAGAAAGAGGGAGTGCTTCAGGGTGAACCGGAACAGGGTCCCCTCTTCTCCCACCATGCCGGTGGCGGCGCAGGCCACGGCCAGGGACTGGGGTGAGATCATTTTCCCCATGACGCCGCCGCTCGTATTGGCTGCCCCGGTAAGGATCGGGCTGATGCCGAGCTGTTCGGCCGTCGCCTTCTGCAGGCCGCCGAAGAGGACGTTGCTGGAGGTGTCGGAGCCGGTCAGGAAGACACCCAGCCAGCCGAGGAACGGCGCGATGAACGGGAACCAGTGTCCGGTCTTGGTGAACACGAGGCCGAGGCAGTTGGTCATGCCGGCGGCGTTCATGATATAGGCCAGGCCGAGAACCGAGGCGACGGTAAGTGCCGGAAAGCGCATGTCCACGAGGGTTTTTCCGGCGATCTTCGCGGTATCACCCATGCTTACGCCGCAGAGAAGCGCGGAGAGCAGTGCGGCGATGAGGATAGCGGTGCCGGCGGCAGACATGAAGTTGAAGTTGTACTGGGCCGCTACCTTGATGGGAAGCTGGTCTGCAAGGGCCTTGTTCAGCGGTTTGAACTGGTCCTTGCCGATGACAGGGACAGCCGCGGCCACTGCCGGTGCCGGGATACTGCCGCCGGCAGCGACACTGACAGTTGTCAGTTCCTTGACCATTTTCTGGATATCATCCCTTTTCTTGGCGACAGCGTCGAATCCTTTGAGCCGCTCTTCGGGAAGCACCGCCCCCTTCCCCGAAAGACCCTGCTCCACAGGGATGACCAACTCCTCCAGCCCCTTCAGTTCGGCCAGCTTCGCCGCAAGGGCAGCTTGTTTGGTGTCTGCCGGGGAAAGGAGAGCAAGCTGCCTGTCGATCTCTGCCGTGACAGCGGCTGCTTTTTTCAGGCCGTCCTCGGGCTTGGAGACTTTCTTGACGATGTTGTTATGGAGACCATCGACAGTGATGACCACCTTGCTCTTGTCGAGAGCTGTCTTGATGGAAGGAATCCCCCAGAGAAGGACCATGATGGTGAGGGCAAGATAGGGAGCCCAGGCGCGGAAAACCTCTGCGGCGGTGTAGTGATGCTGCTCCTTTCCCGCAAATTCCGGCTCGTGGTCGAAGGTCCAGTTTTCCTTGGGGTGCCAGACGCGGAGCAGCAGCACCAGGGAGACCATGGCGACGAGGGAGGCGGTGATATCGGGAAGGTAGGGACCGAGATAACTGGCGGTCGCCCACTGGGTGACGGCAAAGGTAACACCGCAGGTTACGATCGCCGGCAGCACCTCGATGGTCTTCTTCCACCCCACCATGATGAGAATGACGTAAAACGGGATAATGACCGAGATGAACGGCAACTGGCGACCGACCATGGTGGAGAGCTTCATCATCCCGTCATCGCCGTACCCCATGACGCCGGCAAGGGCGACGACCGGGATACCTATGGCCCCGAAGGCAACCGGCGCGGTATTGGCCACGAGACAGACACCGGCTGCATAGAGAGGACGGAAGCCGAGACCTACCAGGGTGGCACCTGCGATGGCGACCGGCGTGCCGAAACCGGCTGCCCCCTCGATGAACGCACCGAAGCAGAAGGCTATGAGAAGCGCCTGCAAACGGCGGTCGCCGGTGACGCCGGCCAGGGAGGCGCGGATGACCTCGAACTGCCCCCCCTTGACGGTTATATTATAGAGAAAGAGGGTCGTGATAACGATGTAGAATACCGGAAAGAGTCCGAACGCAGCCCCCTGGAGGGTGGCGAGGGCGGCCAGCTTGGCCGGCATCCCCCACACGCCGATGGCAATGACGATGGCCGAACCGACGGCCAGGAGAGCCGCCCGGTGGGCCTTCATTTTCAGGAGGGCAAGGCAGACGAAGATGACGACGAGGGGAATGGCTGCCACCAGGGCCGACAATCCCAGGCTCCCCCCCAAGGGTGTGTAGGTCTGAATCCAGGGCATCGTAGTTTCTCCTTTTCTCGCTAAGTTGTCAGAAACGGAATCCGCCGTTCGAATACAGATGGTGTCAACCCATCCCAGCCCAACTGTCTGCACAATAATGCAACACAGTTTTACAAATTTGTATTACCAATTAACAACTTCTTCATACCCTGTCAAGCACTTTTTAGAAAGTCCGTTTTTAGCCTTGACACAAGGGCGTTTATACATTAATCTGGAATCACATTTTTGGTAATGCCACTTCTTTGAGGTGCGTTATGGTAGAACGATTTCAGGTCGCCGCCGAAGCGGTCGGTGCCGTTGTAAAACGGTTTACCACTCTTGCCGATGGGGCTGACTACGTGGTATCTGTAGCCGGCACCTCCCCGGTTGCCGCTCCTTCCCTGCCGCCGGCCATCCGACAGACACTTGCCGGTCTTGCCTTTGCCGCACCGCAAGACTTCCCCCTTGCGAACGTGGGTATCAGCGTTGCCCATGCCGGCATAGCCGCCACCGGCAGCCTCCTCCTCGACCTTACCGACCCGACGGACCGGAGCGCCACCGCCCTGCCGCCGGTGCACCTGGTATTCCTCGACGCGACAACCATCGTTCCGACCCTGGCCGACCTGGCGGGGCTTCTGGAAGAAAACCTCAACCGCCCCTCCCCCGCCTATCTCTCCCTCACCACCGGCCCCTCTCGCACTGCCGACATCGAACGGGTCCTCACCATCGGCGTCCACGGCCCCAAGGAGCTGCACATCCTCATGCTTGAAGGAGACGCGTCATGGACAAGGGACTGATCCAGCAGAAGCTCGACAACACCTTTCTGCGGAAGGCGCTCAGGAACTTTGCCGCGGCCTACCCCGTGGCGCGGGCCAAGGCGTTTGAGGGAATTGACTTCGAGAAACTGCGGGGGCGGATATCCGACTTCAAGATGGCGGGGCTGGAACAGTTGCCGGCCCTGGTGGAACAGTTCACCGCCAGCGCAGAGAAGAGCGGTGCGCGGGTGCACCTCTGCACCACGCCGGAGGATGCAAACCGGACCATCCTGGAGATCATCCGGTCAAAAAATGCCGATTTCCTCGTTAAATCAAAGGCGATGACGTCGGAAGAGATCGAACTGAACCATTACTTGGAGAAGAACGGGGTCAGATGCCTGGAAACCGACCTGGGGGAATGGATCATCCAGCTGGCGGGGGAGCGCCCCTCCCACATGGTCATGCCCGCCATCCACAAGAACCGGGATGAGGTGGCGGAGCTGTTCAGCAGGGAAACGGGGAAGGAATGCCCCCCCGACATCCCCTACCTCGTCCAGACCGCCCGGGAAGCGTTACGGAGCGGGTTCCTCACCGGTCAGGTGGGAATGTCCGGTGCCAACGTGGCCATGGCCGACAGCGGCACCCTCGGCATCATCACCAACGAGGGGAACGGCCGGCTCGTCACCACCCTTCCCCGTACCCACATCGCCCTGGTGGGGGTGGAGAAGATCGTTCCGTCCCTCACGGAAGCTCTGGACATCATCGATATTCTCCCGAAGAACGCCACCGGCCAGAAGATCACCTCCTACGTCTCCTTTATCAAGGGGCCGACGGGGGTCGAGGGTCGGGAGCTGCACATTGTCCTTCTGGACAACGGCCGCCTGAGGCTCGCCGCCGACCCCGCCTTCCGGGAAGCGCTCAAATGCGTGAAGTGCGGCGCCTGCGCCAACGTCTGCCCCATCTACGAGCTGGTGGGAGGCCACGTCTTCGGCCACATCTACGTGGGGGGGATCGGCCTGGTCCTCACCCCCTTCTTCCACGGCTTCGACAAGGCGGAGGAGATTCTCAAGCTCTGCATCGGCTGCCGGAAGTGCAACGAGGTCTGCGCCGCCAAGATCGACATCGAGGGACTCATCGTCGACCTGCGGGACAAGATCAGGAAACCGTTCGGCCAGAAGTTCCTGTTCGGCACCCTCATGAAAAACCGGAAACTGTTCCACGCCGCCCTCCGGACCGCTTACCTGGCCCAGAAACCGTTCCAGGGTGAAGGGGGCCGCATCCGGCACCTCCCCCTCGTCCTCAACCGGGAGACCGCCAACCGCTCGCTGCCACCAATAGCGGAGACACCTTTCAGAGATATGTTCCAGCGAAGTTCCCGGTCCCTGGTCCCCGGTCCCGAGTCCCGAGAAAAAGTCCTTTTCTACTCGGGTTGCCTTGCGGACTTCGTCTATCCCGATATGTGCCGGGACACGGTGACGAGCCTGGAAAAGCTCGGCTACACCGTCACCTTCCCCCAGGAGCAGACCTGTTGCGGCATACCGGCCCGCTATTCGGGGGAGATGGAAGTGGCGCGGGACATGGCGCGGATCAACACGGATGTGCTGCTGAATGAGGAGGCGGATTTCGTCGTCACCATCTGCCCCACCTGCACCATGTCCCTGAAGCACGACTTCGGCAAGCTCCTGGCGGACGATCCGGTATACGCGGAGAAGGTGCGACGACTGGCGGCAAAGACCTTCAACTTCTCGGAGTTGGCCGCACGGAAAGCCGGGACCCGGGACTCGGGATCCGGGACCAGCAAAGGCGAAAGGCAGGTTGTTACCTATCACGACGCCTGTCACCTGAAGCGGGGATGCGGGGTGCATGAGGAACCGCGGAAAGTACTGCAGGAGCTGGCGGGAATGGAAATCGCCGAGATGACCGACTGCGACAAATGCTGCGGCTTTGGCGGCTCCTATTCCATAAAGTATCCGGAGATCTCCCAGGAGGTACTGAAGAACAAGCTGGAGAACATCGCCGCCACGGGCGCACAGACCGTGGCGGTCGACTGCCCCGGTTGCAAGCTCCAGATCGAAGGTGGCCTGGAGGCGGCGGGAAGCACCCTTAAGGTGGAGCACAGCGCCACGCTGGTGGCGAGAAGGATAGGTTGAGGTAAAGGTAAAGGTAAAGGTAGAGCTTGAGGAATGAAATGCCGGGAAAATTTCCGGCTTTTCACATGTCTCGGGATTCGGAGCTAGCGATACACCTCGTCATGACTGCCGATATCTAGCAGGACAATCTCCTTTTCGGTAATCAGGAGCGTAAGGGTTATGCGGTAGCTGTAGGTGAGGCTTATAGCGTGACAGCCGGCGAGTTTGCCGGCGAGCGGATGGAGGGCAAGATGGGGTTGAAATGGGTCCTCTTGCAAGGCGGCAACGGTAGCAGCGAAGCGGGGCTTGAGATCGGGGTGTTTTTTGAAGAATCTTCTTGCCTGTCGAAGGAACTGCTCGGGAGTGATAATAACGAACATGCCTACTCACCGTCTTCGGCAAGTGCTTGCAGAAGATCGTCGGCAGAGGTGAATTTCCGCACCCGGCCGGACTTTACGTCCTGCAGTGACGCCTTGACCCTGGCCAGATATGCCTCGTTCGCCTCGGCTACCAGTTCCTGGTAGCGCTCCTCGGAAAGGACCACGTACTGCGGCTGGTTGTTGCGGATGACGTGCACGTCACCCTTGGCGATCAGCTCGTCCACTGCGGCAATACCGCGCCGCTTGATCTCCTGGGCAGGAATGACGTTCATATTTGGACCCCTTACAGTACTTAATTTAGCACTCAAATTGTGCCACATCCAGCACCACATATCAAATAGATTCTGAAACGTTTGGCTAAAGCTCCTTGAGCAGCAACTCCTCCATCCCCTTCCGCCCCGACCGCTGGTTACACGACGCCGGGTGCCCCACCGCCAGTACCGCCATCAATTCGTAGCGGGCCGGCAGTTCCAGGACGGCGTTCACCTCGGCACTCCGGTTGAGGATCTCCCCGAGCCAGACCGCCCCCAATCCCAGGCCATGAACGGCCAACAGCATGTTCTGGAGGCAGGCGCCCGCCCCCTGGTGATCCTTGGTGTCGTTGTACATCGCCTCCCGGTCGCAGAAGACGGCGATAGCCAGGGGAGCACCGTCGATGATCCGTCGATATTTCGTGAGTGCCGCCAGTTCCTGGCGTTTCCCTTCACGCCGCACCACCACGAACCGCCACGGCTGATTGTTGAGCCCCGATGGCGCCCATCGCCCTGCCGAGAGTATTTCCGTCACCTGTTCCGGCGTCACCGGTTCAGCGGTAAACTCACGCACACTCCGGCGGGTACGGATGGCTTCAAGAATGTCCATGAAACTTCTTCTCCTTCCTGACAGCATTTCTCCCTTCTCCCTCAAGGGAGAAAGTGGCCAACGGCCGAATGAGAGGATACCCCCTATTCCCCCCCACCTGTCCCTCTCCCTCATGGAGAGGGAACGAATGACCGACATCTGGAGTGTCAGCGCACATGAATTACCCCTAAATGATGCCGTGCAAAGGCCCGCCCGGCGCCCCAAGCGCATCTACCCTCTTCTCTATACCGGGATCGTCGATGAGTGGCGGCGCATGGTGGGGCTTGGAACGGGCGTCGATGACCAGCGCTCCCTCGCACCCCCAGTGCTTGCAGCGGGTGGCGGAACCGATGCCGTAGATATCGGCGGCGGGGTTGGAACGGGTGAAGGTGACCCAGAGGAAGTTGTTGAGGGTGCGGGAGGTGAAGTCGCTGTCGTCCACGATGACCACGAGGGGGAAGGCCGCCAGGTCGCTGCGGCCGGCGTAGAAGTCGCAGAATGCCGTCATGTCGGTGTCGTCACACCCACGGGACGCAGCACAGGGAGGCCCCTGCACGGCGAGAACGCCGGGGAGACAAAGCCGCGGGTTGCCGAACCCTTCCGGCAGGCGGAGGTCGGCGGGAAGCTCGACCGGCAGCTCCCGACGCTTCTCACCCACCGCAGCGATCACCACCTTGGAGCCGCGATTCAACCCTTCGCCCGAATAGTCCAGGGTATCGATGGTGGTGCGGGTCTGGAAATGGAGGTCACGTCGCCAGTCCACCCGCTCCAGCATGTGGTGGAGGAAAGCGGGAATGTCATGAATATCAAGCTCCGGTGCGTCCTCATGGGCGCAGATCCAGAGGTATTTTGCCAGAGAGAGCTGCCCCTGGCCGAGGATGGCGTTGGCGATGGTGAGGATCTCACGAGGTTCCCGCTCCCGGGCGTAGGGGACGTAACGCTCGGAGCCGATGGCGAGGAGGAGCGGATGGACCCCCGCCGCATCCACGGCATGGACCGCTTTTACCCCGGGGAGCACCTGCGGGATGAGCTCCCCCGTCAGTTCGTGGATGAAGGCGCCGAAGGTGGTGTCCTCCTGGGGGGGGCGGCCTACGGTGGTAAAGGGCCAGATGGCGTCGGGGCGATGCCAGACCCGCTCCACCCGGAGCACCGGAAAATCGTGGGCCAGGCTGTAGTACCCCAGGTGGTCGCCGAATGGCCCTTCCGGCAGGGTCTTCGTCGGATCGATGGTGCCGGTGATGCAGAAATCGGCTTCGGCCGGGATGGGAAGTTCGCCGGGGCGACTGACCATCTCCAGCCGGTGCCCCCCCAAAAGGCCGGCAAAGGCGAGTTCCGGCATCCCTTCGGGGAGCGGCATGACCGCCGCAACAGACAGGGATGGAGGGCCGCCGACGAAAACATTCACCCGGAACGGTATTCCCCTTTCCAGCGCTTCCCCATGGTGGACACCGATTCCCCGGTGGATCTGATAGTGGATGCCGATCTCTTCGTTCAGCCGGTACTCGTTTCCCGCCAGTTGCACCCGGTACATCCCCAGGTTCGAATGGCGGATGCCGGGGCGGACAGCGCTTTCCGAATAAACCTGGGGGAGCGTGATGAACGGACCGCCGTCCTCGGGCCATGATTTCAGCTGGGGGAGCTGGTCGATGGTGGTAGTGCGGGAAAGCACCGGCCCGTTCAGGACCCTTCTGGGAAGCAGGTGAAGAGCGGCGAAGGGGGTGCGGGCAAGGGACAGGGGCTCCTTCATGAGCGCCAGGGGATTGACCTTGAGCGCTACCAGCCGCTCCATGTCCCGCAGGGTATCCCGGAAGATGAAGCGGGTCCGCTCCAGAGTCCCGAACAGATTGCCCAGAAGAGGAAAACGGCACCCGGCGACGCGGGTAAAGAGGAGTGCCGGCCCGCCTGCCTGGTAGACACGGCGCTGGATCGCGCCGACCTCCAGATGCGGATCGACCTCAGCCTCGATCCTGACCAGGTCCCCTTTCTCTGCCAGTTCCACCACGCATTCCTGCAGGTTGCGATACCCCATCCCGTAAACCTCGTTCTTAAGAGTTACAACCTGTTTAATGCAGCCACCGGGTCAAGTCAACAGGTAATTCCTGCTCCGGGTCAAACATTTCCCCTTCACCGCTCCTTCGGCACATAGTGGCTGATTTTGGCCACCCCATCCTGGCCAATTCTCGCCACTTCTGTCCGACAAGGCAAACAAAACAGCTTTATTGTATACACATACGACATGATTCCAGTAGGTTAGCACCGTCAAAAGTTATGGCATTCTAGTTGCTTATAGAATCAAACGACTTTTCATTTATTCATTACCAGAAAACCCTTCTGCTCGGCAGAGCGGCTTTCTGGAGTTCGCTCCCGAAGAGGGTATACTTTAAACGCGTTGCAATCAAACAAGGAGGTACGACCATGATGAGAAGAGGTATCGTTTTTGCGCTGGCATTCTGCCTCGCGCTGCCGGGACTCTCCCTGGCAGCCAACGTGAAGATCGGCTTCATCAACTCGATCACCGGCCCCGAGGCCCCCATCGGTGAAAACCTGACCAACGGTGTCACCCTCGCCATCGAAGACCTGAAGAAAAAGGGTATCGACGTACAACTCCTGAAAGAGGACGACACCGGCAAGCCCCAGATATCCATGAGCGCCATGGAAAAACTTGCCGGCCAGGGTGTCGCCGGTGTGGTAGGGCCCTACACCTCCGCCTGCGCCAACGCCGTCGCCAAACTGGCGGAGAAGTACAAGGTGCCTCTGCTGGTGCCGGCAGCCGCCAAGGAAGAGATTACCCGCCAGAACCTGAAGTACGTCTACCGGCTCAATGCCCCGGCGGACCAGTACGCCTCCTCCCTCATCGACGCAGCCATGACCATGGGCAAACCCAAGACCATCGCCTTCATCTATGAGAACACCGATTTTGGCACCTCCACCTCGAAAACCGCCAAGGAGTACGTAGCAAAAAAGGGCATCCAGGTGGTGGCCGACGAATCCTATTCCAAGGGTTCTCCCGATTACCGCTCCACCCTGACCAAGATCAAGGCCAAGAATCCTGACCTGGTATTCATGGTATCCTACGTGGCAGATGCCATCCTCCTCATGCGCCAGTCCCGCGAGATCGGCCTCCAGCCCCAGGCGTTCCTCGGCGGCGGTGCCGGTTTCACCACCGTCCAGTTCGCCAAGGAGAAGGAAATCTCCAACAATGTCTTTTCCACCACCCAGTGGACCGATGACGTGAACTGGCCGGGTGCCAAGGACTTCTTCAACCGCTACAAGTCAAAGTTCGGCAAGGAGCCGACCTATCACGCCGCCTGCGCCTATCAGGCGATGCTGATCATGGCAGAAACCGCAAGCAAGAACGGTGGCGACCGCGAGAAGACCAAGGCCGGACTCAAGAGCGGTTCCTGGAAAGGGATCATGGGCGAGACGAAGTTCGAGGACTACGAAGGGTTCACTAACCAGAATAAGCACCAGATGCTGGTCCTGCAGATCCAGAACGGCCAGTTCGAAACCGTCTTCCCGACCAAGTTCGCATCGAAAAAGCCGGTATTCCCGTTCCCGAAGTGGAAATAAAAAACAGGGACTAGGGACGGGGGACTGGGGAACAGGGGAAGACACCTCCCTGGCTCCAATTCCCCGTCCTCCGTCCTCCGTCCCGGAGTATTTTTATGACCGTTTTATTGCAATCACTCATCAGCGGTATTCTGATCGGCGGCGTCTACGCCCTGATCGGGATCGGCCTGACCATCATCTTCGGCGTCATGCGGGTCATCAACTTCGCCCATGGCGACATCCTGATGGTCGGCATGTACATGACCTACGTCCTCTTTACGTCGTTCGGTATCGATCCGTTCGTATCCATTGTCATCACGATTCCGCTCATGTTCCTCTTCGGTGCGTTCCTCCAGAAACTCTTCATCAACCGGATGCAGGGGGCGCTCCCCCAGAATCAGATCCTGCTCACCATCGGCCTGGGGCTGATCATGAGCAATACCATGATGCTGATCTATACATCGGACTATAAAATTCTCTCCACCTCCTATTCGTCGGAGAGTTTCAACCTGGGCGGCATCTCGATCTCCTCACCGCTCGCCATTTCGTTCCTCATCACAGCAGCCATCACCATTCTTCTCTACTGGTTCCTGCTGAAGACCGACACCGGCCAGGCGATCCGTGCCACGGCCCAGGACCGGGAAGCTGCACAACTCATGGGAATCAACGTCCGCTGGATGTCGATCCTCGCCTTCGGTATCGGGTCAGCGCTTGCCGGCACCGCCGGCGCGCTCATATCGCCGACCTATTACATCTTCCCCCAGATCGGCGGAATTTTTACCCTGAAGGCCTTCGTCATCACCGTTCTCGGGGGAATGGGAAGCATCATCGGCGCGACACTCGGTGGGGTTATCATCGGCATCGCCGAATCCGTCAGTGCTGTCTATATCTCTTCCGGATGGAAAGACGTGGTTGTCTTCGTCCTCTTCCTCCTCGTCCTGCTCTTCAAGCCCGCCGGCTTGATGGGCAAGTCCAGAATGTAGGGGGCTGACGACAATGAAACTGACATTCGCACTCATTCGCACATCAGCCGGTACCTCTCCGGTGGCAACAGCCCTGGGAGTGGCAATTCTCGTGGGGCTCTTCCTCTTCCCCAACTTCGTTCAGAGCCCCTACGCCTTGCACATCATGATTCTCTTCTTCCTCTCCACCATCCAGGGGGAAGCATGGAATATCATCGGCGGCTATACCGGCCAGTATTCCGTCGGCCACGCAGCCTATTTCGGCGCCGGTGCCTACACCACCATGGTTCTCATGCAGTACAAGCAGATACCCCCCTGGTACGGCATGCTGGCCGGTATCGGCATCGCCCTGGTGGTATCGCTCATCATCGGCTCGATCTGCTTCCGGTTGCGGGGCCCCTACTTCGTTCTCGCCTCCATCGCCGTCGCTGAGATCATGCGGCTTTCCGCCATGAACCTGAAGGATCTTACCAATGGCGCGGAAGGGATCCTTATCACGGAGATTCCGGTCTTCAAGATCGGCGAGACCGTCGTGACCGACTTCCTCTCCAAGGTCCCCTTCTATTACATCGGCCTGGTGATCGCCCTTCTCACCATCCTGGTGACCTGGATGGTCCAGAACTCGAAACTCGGGTACTATTTCCAGGCTATCCGCGAAGATCAGGACGCGGCCCATTCACTGGGGATCAGCCTTTCCATCTACAAGAACATCGCGCTTGCCATCTCGGCGGTCTTCACCTCGCTGTCTGGCAGCTTTTATGCGATATACATCGGCTTCATCGACCCGCCGACGGTCCTCGCCCTGGACATCTCGGTCCAGATCGTTCTCATCTGCATAATCGGCGGCATCGGCACCATCTGGGGGCCGGTCATCGGAGCGCTTGTGCTGGTTCCCCTTTCTGAGGCGCTTCGGAGCAACCTGATTGCCCAGATGATTTTCAAGACCGGTCTCACGTCCGAAGAATCGGGGCTGGGGATATTCCTCAAGGAGCACCTGGCCCATGCACATGCCCTGATTTACGGCATCCTGGTTGTCGTGGTCATCCTCTTCATGCCCGACGGCGTCCTCGGTTGGATAAAGAAGCTGACGGCGAAAAAAGGAAGGGGGTAGACAGCCATGGGAACCATACTTGAGATACAGCACGTGAGCAAATTCTTCGGCGGTCTGGCAGCCAACTCGGATGTATCCTTCTCCCTGGAGGAGGGGATGATCATGGGGCTGATAGGCCCCAACGGCGCCGGAAAGACTACCCTCTTCAACTGCATCACCGGCTACTACCCGCCGTCCCGGGGGGACGTGATATTCAAGGGACAGAAGATCAACGGGCTTGAACCGGATCGGGTCTGCAGGCTCGGCATGGTGCGGACGTGGCAAAAGGTCCGTCCCCTGGCAAAACTGTCGGTCGTCGACAACGTCATGGTCGGGGCTCTCTGCCGGACCAATTCCCTCAAGACCGCCCGCGAATTGGCCATGGAGCAGTTGAAAGTGGTCCGTTTGGATAACAAGCCCAACTTCCTGGCTGGCGGGCTCCCCATCGGCGAACGGAAGAAACTGGAGGTGGCCCGGGCTCTTGCCACCCAGCCCCAGCTCCTTCTCCTGGACGAGGTCATGGGGGGTCTCAATCCGGCGGAGAGTGACGAGATCATCCAGCTTATCCTCGACATCAAGAAGCGGGGAGGCATAACCCAGATGGTCATCGAGCACGACATGAAGGCGATCATGCGGATATCGGACCGGATCGTGGTCATCAACTCGGGCGAAAAGCTTGCCGAAGGGACTCCGCAGGAGATCGTCAACAATCCGGAAGTGGTACGGGCCTACCTGGGGGATTTCCATGCTTAACATAGACAAACTGAATTTCAGCTACGGAGACATGCAGGTCCTCTGGGACCTGGACCTGACGGTGAACGAGGGGGAGATCGTGACGGTGGTCGGCGCCAACGGTGCCGGCAAATCCACGACCCTGAAGAATGTGTCGCGCCTCGTGAAATGGACATCCGGTTCCATAACCTTCAACGGAGCCGACCTGGCGAAGCATGAGCCCCATGAGGTGGTGGAGATGGGGATCGTGCAGGTGCCGGAAGGAAGGAAGATATTCCCCGAAATGACCGTCCTGGAAAACCTCCGGATGGGGTCGTTCATCAAGAGCGCCCGCCCCGACCGGGACGCCAACATCGACCGGGTGTTCCAGCTTTTTCCCCGCCTCAAGGAACGGGAGAAACAGCTGGGTGGCACCATGTCCGGAGGTGAACAGCAGATGCTCGCCATAGCGCGGGGACTCATGGCAAACCCCAAGCTGATCCTGCTGGACGAACCGTCACTCGGCCTTGCGCCGCTCCTGGTCAAGTTCATCTTCGATATCATCCAGGAAATCAACAAGCAGGGGGTAACCGTCCTGCTGGTCGAGCAGAACGTCTACCAGTCCCTGCGGATATCCCACCGGGCCTATGTTCTGGAAACCGGCCGGGTGGTGTTGACCGGAAAAGGGGAAGACCTTCTCAACGACGACCATGTAAAGAAGGCGTTCCTCGGCATGTAGACGCGGCCGGAGCGCCAGCCGGCTTCATTTCCGGGCGGGCTGCGCCTGCCCCTGGAGGAGACATCATCATGACCAAAGTCGAAAAATGGATGACCAGGAACCCCATCACCATCGATGCCGACGCCAGTATTATCGAGACGATCCACCTCATGAAGGAAAAGAACGTACGCCGGCTGCCGGTAATGAAGAAAGGGAAGTTCGTCGGTCTCATAACCGACCGGATGATCAAGGAGTACACCCCGAGCAAGGCGACCGCCCTCGACACGTGGGAGGTCCACTATATCCTCTCCAAAACACCGGTCAAGGCAGCGATGAACGCCAAACCCTACACCGTCACTCCCGACACCGACCTGACTGACGCAGCGCAACTGATTCACGATAAAAAACTCTACGGACTCTGTGTGGTGGATTATAAAGGGGATCTGGTCGGCATCATGACCACCACCAACATCCTCGAAGCCCTCATCGCCATCTGCAAGAATCCCCAGACCTGCCAGTAGACGGTATCGACCGCATAAAAATAAAGGGGGTACGCGGAATCCGCGTACCCCCTTTTTACTGTGCCTGGGTCATGTTCGACTATTTTGCCAGCAACTCGCGCCCGAAAGGGGACATTTCCCGTCCGCGCCGGATAATGGCGGGGAGTTCCCGGATGACCGTATCAATCTCCTCGTCCGTCGTGAAACGGGAGAGAGAAAACCTGATGGAACCATGGGCACAGGTGAAGGGAACCCCCATTGCGCGCAGAACGTGGGAAGGTTCAAGAGACCCGGAAGTGCAGGCGCTCCCCGATGATGCACAGATACCGAGCTCGGAAAGGTACAGGAGGATCAACTCCCCTTCGACGAATTCGAAGGCAATGGAAACGGTATTGGGAAGCCGGTCGGCCCCGCCGCCATTGATGCGGGCGGCCGGGATAAGGCGCAGCAGTTCATTCTCCAGGCGATCGCGCATTGCCTTGACCCGGCTGTTTTCATCCCCCATATGCTGCCCGGCGAGTTCGCACGCCTTCCCCAGGGCAATGATGGATGCCGTATTTTCCGTGCCGGCACGGCGGCTCTTCTCCTGATGTCCGCCAACCAGAAATGGCCGGAAGGGGACCCCTTTGCGCACGTAAAGGATACCAATACCTTTCGGGGCATGGAGCTTGTGGCCAGAAAGCGAAAGCATGTCGACGGTAGATTCAGCCATGTTGAGGGGGATTTTGCCAACCGCCTGAACGGCATCCGTGTGCAACAACGCCCCCTTTTCCTTGACGATCCGGCCTACTTCCTCGATGGGAAAGATGACGCCGGTTTCGTTGTTCGCGTACATGATCGAGACAATGGCGGTGTTATCGTCAACGGCGTCACGCAGTTCATCCATATCCAGCCGGCCAGCACTGTCCACATTCAACTCGGTCACACGGTAACCATGCTTCGAAAGGCTGCGGCAAAGAGTAAGCACTGCAGGATGCTCCACCCGGGTCGTAATCACATGGCGTTTGTTGGGAAAAACTTCCAGAGCCGACCGGATTGCCGCATTGTCGCTTTCCGTGCCGCAGGCGGTAAAGATTATCTCTTCCGGCTGGGCACCGATGAGACCGGCAACCCGCTGCCGCGCCTCGTCCACCTTTTTTTGGACCTGGCCACCGAAATAATGCATGGAACTGGGATTACCGTAAAGCTCGCAGAAATAGGGGCGCATCTCCTCAAAGACCACCTCGTCCACTTTGGTAGTGGCGTTATTGTCCAGGTAGATTTCCCTCATCCCTGCACCTCCTCGACCGTGATGTCATCGGCCACCAGTTCCCTCAGTTTCTGCTCCACAAACCGGGAGGTATAGCCGGAAGAGGCGCAGCCGGCGCACGCCTTGCGGAAGGCGATCTGGACCGCATTTCCTGCAATGTCTATCAGTTCGAGATCGCCTCCGTCTGCCCAGAGAAGCGGCCTCACCTCGTTTTCCAGCACTTCCTGAATAAGCTGCATTTTCCTCAGGTTGGTAAGTCGCTCCGGTTTCTTGGGCTCCTGTTTCTGCTGCTCCCCGAGCACTTCGGCAATCAGTTCCTTTATTTTAGGTATACAGCCGCCACAGGCCCCCCCTGCCTTGGTAAAATGGGTGACCTGCTCGGCGGTATGCAGACGGTTCTGGCTGATGACCTTCTTGAGGAAGCCGTCCGTCAGGCCAAAGCACTTGCAGACGATCTCTCCCTCCTGCTCGTGCTCATGGCCATGGTCGTGGGACGGCACCGGACCACCCCGGTACTTGGCGATCGCCACCTCCAGGGCCTCCTGCCCCATGACGGAGCAGTGCATTTTCTCCTCCGGCAGCCCGCCGAGGAAGTCGGCGATCTCCTTGTTGGTCACGCCGAGGGCCTCGTCCAGGGTCTTTCCCTTGATCATTTCGGTCAGTGCCGATGAGGATGCGATGGCGCTGCCGCAGCCGAAGGTCTGGAACTTTGCCTCAACGATCCGTTCCTTGTTCTCGTCCAGCTTTATGAACAGCTTGAGGGCATCGCCGCAGGCCAGGCTTCCCACTTCTCCCACCGCGTCCGCATTCTCTATCTCCCCCACATTTCTCGGATTCAGGAAATGTTCCTTAACCTTGTCAGTGTAATCCCACATCTACAGCCTCCCGGAAGTGATTATTGGATAGCGGATACGCTATCGGTATCCCAGTTCATGCGTCGTGTTCAAGATACATTGCCTGAGTAATTTAGTCAAGTATAGACCTGTAACAACAGACGCGCGGGAATAGCTGACACCCCCACGCGTCTTTGCGTATTCTGCTTTTACATCTCAACTCAGGATAAACTGTTTACCTGCAGCCATGACTTCCTTGAGTCTCTCCGGAGAGGCTGCCTCACCATAGAGCCGCACAACCGGCTCGGTCCCCGATTTGCGGAAGAGAAGCCAACTGCCGTCATCGAGAAGGAACTTGTTGCCGTCGATGGTGACCACATCCTTGATCCGGGTTCCGGCGATCTCGGAGGGGGTAGTCCCCATCTTGTCAGGGAATCTGTCCTCCAACTCCGGCGAGAGGGTGATATTTTCCCGCTTGGTAACGACGCGCCCGACCTGACTGTAGAGCCTCTCAAGGAGGGCACGTACCGACATTCCCTCCCGGGCGACCATCTCGGCAACCAGAAAGCAGGCAAGGATGCCGTCCTTTTCCGGCACATGCCCACGGATAGTGAGCCCGGCGCTCTCCTCGCCACCAATGATGATCTTGTCCTGAGTCACCAGCTCGCCGATGTACTTGAAACCGACCGGCGTCTCGTAAACCTCTACTCCGTGCTTTCGCGCAACGGCATCAATCAGATGGGACGTGGCGACGCTCCGTGCCACGCCACCCTTCATTCCCCGTACGCGGACGAGGTAATCGAGGAGCAGTGCGATGATATAGTTCGGCTCGATATAGGTCCCGTCCTCGTCCACGATGCCGAATCGATCGGCGTCCCCGTCAGTGGCAATACCAAGCTTGATTGCCGGATCACCCTTGACAAGGGCAATGAAATCCTGAATGTTCTTTTCGGCAGGCTCAGGAGGAAAACCGCCGAAATAGGGATCACGGTGGGCATTGATAAGCCGTATAGGAATATTTCGCTCCATGAGCGGCGTATCAAGATAGCCCCGGGCGGTGCCGTAGAGCGGATTGACGGCCAGACCGCCAAGCCGGGCGATGGCCGCGAAATCTACCTTCTGCTCCAGGTCGGCCAGATAAGCCGGGCGCGGATCGATCTCCTCCAGCAGGCCCTGGCGCTGGGCATCGTCGAGCTCCACTTCCTTGTAGCAGAACTCGCCGAGCATCTCGTTGGCACGCCGTTCGATGTCCTGGGTGGTTTCCGGTAGAGCAGGCCCCCCCGAGGCGGGAGAGAATTTCAGGCCATTGTACTCGGGCGGGTTGTGGCTGGCCGTAAAATTGACCGCTCCCGCCGTTTTGCGGCGCAGTATCTCGAAAGCTACCACCGGCGTCGGTGTGTCACGGTTACAGAGGAATGTCTTGATTCCAGCACCTGCCAACACCCGGGCCGCTTCCTTGGCAAACCGGTCTCCCATGAAACGGGAATCACAGGCGACGATTATCCCTTTGCCCTTCTCCCCCTGGTCGGTTATGTGGTCGGCAATGGCCTGGGTGACGACCTTGACGTTATCGAAGATGAAGTCTTCGCACAGGATACCGCGCCAGCCTGAGGTTCCAAAGGTTATACGTGACATTACACCCTCCTGGTAATCAAATGAAAGTCTGCAAATCATATCTGACGGAATTGGCCAGGTCGTACCTGAGGCTCCCGGCTGAATATCAGTTCAAAGGGAACAGCGACCGGAACCTGCAGGATTTAAAGGTGCTGCATGACACACAGCGCCGGACATTCGCCTGTAATGCCGCACTATTGCTCATTTACTGTGTAGAAGGTTAATATATAGGGCACGGTGAGTCAAGGGAAAGGGCTTGTTTACAGGGATTTTTCCTGTTGACTTTTTTCCGGCAAAATTGCTACATTGACCCTTAGACAGTTACGCGGCAAGCGAATAGAAGAAGGAGGAGGAGAGTTTATGCAATGCCAGACCGTACTTCCTGGTACCGAGTGTACCTTCTGGGGTAAGCAGGGGTGTGTTTTTTCCGATGGCTCCTGTCAGGTGGTAGTGGAAAATTGTGAAGGGTGCGAGCGGATCGTAGATGGCTCCATCGGTCGGGTCTGTAGCGCCTACCCGGCGCCGGAAAAGAAATGGCTGGCCGGGATCTGCAACTTCGCTACCCACGTCAAGGTGGAGATCAAGAGCGAAGACACCAAGATCAACCCCCTCAAGGCTTCCAAAAAGGCCTCGGGCGGCAGCAAGAAGAAGTAATACCCGCAGCGCACGGTACGAAAAAGGGAGGATTTTATCCTCCCTTTTTTTATTTCCGAATCATTCCGGAGGAGACATGCCCCGTGCCTATCTGGCCTGCCCTGCCTGTGGTGCGCAGGTCAAAGTCTATCGCAACCCCGTCCCCACGGTCGATATCATCATAGAAATGGCAGAGGGTATCGTGCTGATCGAGAGACGAAACGAGCCTTTCGGCTGGGCACTGCCGGGGGGGTTCGTGGATTACGGTGAAACCCTCGAGGATGCAGCCATCAGGGAAGCACGTGAGGAGACCTCCCTCGAAATCGGGTCGCTGCGGCTGGTGGGGTGCTATTCCGACCCGTCCAGGGATGCGCGCATGCATACCATCTCTACGGTGTATGCGACCAAGGGTTCAGGCATTCCCCACGCAGCAGACGATGCCGCCGGGCTTGACGTCTTTCCCCTTGCAGCCCTCCCCCCGTCCCTCTGCTTCGATCATGCAATAATTCTTCAGGACTACATCCGGCTCAAGAGGAAAGGGCTACTCTGAGTCACTTCCTTTTTCAGTGTCAGAAAGCTGCACACCTCTGCCCCGCATGAAGGCAGCCACATCCTCTGCCGGCATTGGTCTGCTAAAGAAGTAGCCCTGCATCTCGTCACACAGGTTATCCTTCAGAAAGGACACCTGCCCTTCCGTTTCGACCCCTTCGGCAATCACCCGCAAATTGAGGCTGTTCCCCATGGCAATGATGGCTGTTGCAATGGCGGCATCCTTAGAATTGATCTCAACATCCCGGACGAACGACTTGTCGATCTTGAGCGTGTTGACCGAGAATCGTTTCAGATGGGCAAGGGACGAGTAGCCGGTGCCGAAATCGTCGATGGATATCTCCACCCCGAGTTCCTGTAATTCTCCCAGTACGGTAATGGCGAAATCAGGATTCTGCATGATGACGGTTTCGGTGATCTCCAACTCCAGATAACAGGGGGCCATTCCGCTCTGGGTGAGGGCGCGGGTAACGACTTCCACGAGGTTTTTCTGCTGCAGCTGGTAGCCGGACAGATTGACGGCAACCCGGACCGGGGGGAGGCCCTCCTGTTGCCACGCCTTGTTTTGCTGGCACGCTTTGGTCAGCACCCATTCGCCGATCGGAACGATGAGACCGGTCTCTTCAGCGAGGGGGATGAACTCCGACGGAGGGAGCAGGCCCAGGTCGGGGTGCACCCAACGGAGTAAAGCTTCCATGGCAGTTATTGCGCCGCTCGTTGCATCGATCTTGGGCTGGTAATGGAGATGGAATTCGTCCCCTTCGAGCGCCTTGCGCAGGCTGTTTTCCAGCACCAGCCGCTTATGGGCGTGCTCATCCATTGAGCTTTCATAGTACTGGTGAGTGTTCCTCCCCAGTCCCTTGGCACTGTACATGGCGATATCGGCCTTCTTGACCAGATTGTCGAGATCTTCACCATCTTCGGGGTAGAGGCTGATACCTATGCTGGTCGTGGCAAAGAGTTCGTGTCCCTCGATATTAAAAGAAGCCGACAGGGTCGTTGATATCTTCTGCGCCACCTTTTCGGCGTCTGCGGCCTCTTTCAGGTTAACCAGCACGATGATGAATTCATCACCGCCAATACGGGCGACGGTATCCACTTCCCGCACGCAGCTGTTGAGACGCTGGGCTACGGACTGGAGCAGCTTATCGCCGATGGAGTGCCCCAGCGTGTCGTTGATGATTTTAAAGCGGTCGAGATCGAGAAACAGTATCGCCATATGGAGTTTTTGCCGGTGAGCCAGTGCCCGTGCCTGCTTCAGGCGGTCAAGGAACAGGATACGGTTTGGCAGTCCGGTGAGCGTGTCGTGGTGGGCAAGGCGGTACAATTGTTCCTGGGTCTGCTTGCGATCGCTGATATCGCGGCATATACCCCAGATGGCAGCCGACTTGTCATCCTTCATTATGCTGGTCAGATTCCCCTCGACTGTTATCAGACGGCCGTCCCGCGCCCTGAAAACGGCCTCCAGAGCGTCGGTCTTTCCCCCGGCGAGAATATCCCGAAATTCCCGCAGGCACTGGGTTCTACTCTCGTCATGAAGGATATCAAGAATCCTGAGAGCCGGCACCTCCTCCGGCCGATAACCGAGAATCCGCTGCCAGGCGTGGTTTACGTACAGAAATCTTCCGTCGGGGGCGATGTTGAAGATGAGGTCGTTTGCGGTATCGAGAAAATTGACCAGCCGCTCCTCGCTTCTGCGAAGGGCTTCGTTGTCGTTCCGGATCACCGTCATGAGGAAGGTGCCGATGAAGGCTACCGTTGCGTTGAGAATCACGACCCAGAACCACATGAGGAGCAGATAGAGGGGATCGTGATGAAGCCCTTCTTCAATAAACGGCATCGTGACATACGGGATAGATCCAAAATAATGGCCGGCGAGCAGCGCCCCGTACAGAAGCGAACCGACGATACCGACCAGCCAGACTTCCCGGCGCTTTTCAAGAAGGTAGGTTGCCTCGATGGTGACGATCAGATAGACCGGCCAGAACCAGCTGGACGCACCCCCGCTGAACTGAATGAGAATGGTGACGAACAACATATCCAGAAAGATCTGCAGAAGTCCGAGTACACGGGGCATATCTGAACTGCGGGAACTGCGCTCGAGAAACAGGTTGTACGAAGCAACGCCGGCTACCGTGATGAAAAGAAATATAAGCTGTGAAGAGGTAAGGAAAAATCCGTACTTGCTGAAATAGAAGAAACCGCCGGCATAACAGCAGTACAGCCCGATGAGGAACAGAAGCACCCACCTGGTTTTGGCCACAAGTGCAATCCGTTCGACGATTTCCATGGGGGACTGTCGATCGGTTGCTTCACGGCTGAGGTTGAACCTTTGGGATAAGGCGTCAAGCCACGTCATATTTTGCATATACAATCCTTATGCGCTGATAGAGCAAAACTCAGGCCTAAAGGCCTCACGATTCAGGAAAGAGACGAATTGCCGGTTCCCTCGGAAGTATTCCCATTTCAGTTGCATGCCTGAAAAACTCCTTCACCCCTTGCAGATGGAAGGGTGTCAGGTCGTAGGAAATGCAGCGCCAGTAGTCAACGAGCCTTTCCCGTCCCATCCAGTGCTCTTCCTCACACGTTGCGGCAATAGACTCGTACGAGTCATAGGCGATCCGCTTGGCTTCCCGTAGTTGGGAAAGCAGCGCCGCAACCTCACCGTATTTCCCTTCAACGGCCTCCCTGCGCACGATCCAGAGGGCGAACACGAACGGCAGACCGGTAAACCGGAACCACTCCTCGCCAAGATCATAGACATGCGCCACCCGCCCATCCATTCCCCCCCGCAGGGCCGCATCGCCTATCAGGAGGATTGCCGGGAAAGCCTCGAGGGCCTGGGCAAGGGGGAGCGACGTTCGCTCGAAACGGTTAGAAAGGCCGTGGCTTCGGGCCAGCACTATCCTGAGAAGGTTCACCGACGTATCGGAATCGGTGGTCAATCCCAGCGTGCACCCCTCGAGTTCGTTGAGGGGAACCCGGGAAAAGAGGAGCACGCTCTTGACGGGGCCGATGGAACTTATGGAGAGGTCCGGCAAAAGGTAGTACTGCTCGGGCGATTTGGCGTACGCAATGGAGGAAGAAGGGCAGAGATCAATGTCACCCTTGGCAAGAAGCATGTTCAGGCGGGAGGGAACGCCCCGCACGAACGTGTAGGACGCAGTTGAAAAATTCCGTGTCAGGGCAGTAAATATGGGTGTAACGTTGGCGTAATCTATCTGACCGATACGCAGGGTCATAAGCGTAGCTCGCGACTGAATTCCATTGAGGACCTCTGAAGTTACTGCACAAACCTATACCATGAATCATCCCAATACCCAAGGCAAAACGGCGGTGGGAGGAATCAGAGCCACAAAAAAAGGCGAGAGCATACGCCTCGCCTTCTTTCACCTGCCGCATTTCCCTACGGCTATTCCTCGTGCTCTTCCACGTAGTCCATGTAATCCTCCACCGACATGAGGGAATTCAATTCTTCGGGGTCGGCGATGCCGACCGTCACCAGCCAGCCGCCGTCATAGGGATCGTCGTTGACAAGTTCCGGTGTGACCTGCAACTCCTCATTCACTTCGAGCACCGGGCCGCTGAAGGGTGCATAGAGGTCTGCCACGGTCTTGCGCGCCTCAATGGAACCGAAGGAGTCGTCCTGTTCAAGATCGTCCCCTGTCCCCGGCAATTCAACCGCCGTGATCAGCCCCAGTTCCTGCTGGGCATAATCGGTGATACCGATCACCGCCCTGTTACCTTCCATCCTGACCCAGATGTGTTCCTTGCTGTACTTCAACTCTTCGGGAAAATCCATGGGCTACTCCAGCACAATCCTTTCGAGGAAACTGGTGTCGATGTTCCCTTCGATGAAGTCCTTATTGGCCATGATCCGCTTGTGAAACGGTATCGTCGTCTTTATCCCCTCAATAATGTACTCATCCAGTGCCCTGGCCATCCGTTTGATGGCATCCTGCCGGTTATCGGCATGGACAATCAGCTTGGCAATAAGAGAGTCATAATGGGGAAGCACAGTATACTGGTCATACACGAAGGAGTCAACCCTCACCCCAAGGCCGCCGGGGGGGTGATATCCGACGATCTTGCCGGGAGATGGGGTGAATTTTATCGGGTCCTCGGCGTTGATACGGCATTCGATGGCATGACCGTGAATCTTGATATCGGTCTGCTTGTAACGCAGCTTGAGCCCTGCCGCCGAGCGAATCTGCTCCCTGACGACATCCACACCGGTCACCATCTCCGTCACGGGATGTTCCACCTGAACACGGGTGTTCATCTCCATGAAGTAGAAGTTATTGTTCTTGTCAACCAGGAATTCCATGGTCCCTACACTGTTGTACCCTACCGCCTTGGCGGCTCGAACGGCAGCCTCACCCATCGCCTTGCGCAACTCAGGCGTACTGACGGTTGAAGGAGCCTCTTCGATTATCTTCTGGTGCCGCCGCTGGATCGAACAATCCCGCTCACCGAGATGAATAACGTTCCCATGTTTGTCGGCGAGAATCTGAATTTCCACGTGCCGGGGTTGCTCGCAGTATTTTTCGATGTAGACTTCCGGGTTGCCGAAACCGGCCTGCGCCTCGGCCCGAGCCGTGGCAAAGGCGTTGGGGAGGGTGGCGGGTGAATGGACTATCTTCATCCCCCTTCCGCCACCACCGGCGGTAGCCTTGATGATGACGGGGAATCCGATCTCCTTGGCGATCCGGATCGCCTCGGCGACGTCGTTAACCCCTTCCTTGGTGCCGGGGAGAATGGGAACTCCCTCCTTGATCACCGCCTGCCGGCCACTGATCTTGTCCCCCATGATGCGCATGCTCTCGGCGGACGGCCCGATGAAGACAATGCCACAGTTCTCGCATATCTCGGCGAAAGCGGCGTTCTCGGACAAAAACCCGTAGCCTGGATGGATCGCCTCGGCATCGGTGATCTCGGCCGCACTGATGATGGCATTGATGTTCAGATAGCTCTGGAGGCTGGGGGCAGGACCGATACAGACGCTCTCATCGGCGAGCTTGACATGGAGCGACTCGCTGTCGGCGGTGGAATATACCGCAACGGTCTTGATCCCCAACTCCTTGCAGGCACGGATAATTCGCAGGGCTATCTCCCCACGGTTGGCAATTAGTACTTTATGGAACATCTAAGGCTCTCCGATTGGTTGATTGAACAATGGTGAACAGCAGCTTCGCCTAGAGCGGCTCGACCAGGAACAGGGTATCGCCGAACTCAACCGGCTGGGCGTTTTCCTTGCAGATTTCGAGAATTTTGCAGCGGTACTCGGCCTCAATCTCGTTCATCAGCTTCATGGCTTCGACAATGCAGAACACCTCGCCCTTTTCCACAATTTTACCGACCTCGACATAGGGCGCAGCATCGGGTGCCGGGGCACGGTAGAAAGTACCCACGATTGGAGACACAACAGCCTTCCCCTTGTCGGGCACGGCCGCACTTGCAGCGGGAGCTCCACCTTCGGCCACCTGAACTGGCTGGGAAGGAGCGACCTGAAGGGGGGCCACCTGGGGCATGGCAATCTGCTGGGGCGCCTGGTAATGGACTATCTGGGGTGCGCTCCCCCGCTTGATGGAAATTTTCTCTTCGCTGTTTTCCATCTCGAACTCGGTGATATCGGTGTCCGTCACCATTTTTATCAGTGTCTTGATATCCTTGATATCCATTCTTCAATCTCCTTTGATCCTTTGGGATAACAACTCTGGCACTGCATGTTCTGTTTCGGTCCTGTTGCGGATAATCCCTCAAAGGACCATCAACTCCTTGGGAACCTTGGTGAGACAGCGACATCCATCGGGGGTTACTGCCACGGTATCTTCAATTCTGACGCCGCCCCAGCCGGGAATGTATATGCCCGGTTCAATGGTAAACACCATGCCCGGTTCGACAGTTCCCTCGCCACGATACGATATGACAGGTTTCTCGTGAACTTCCAGCCCGACCCCATGACCAAGTCCATGGCCAAAAAACTCGCCATACCCGCGTCCGGCTATAAGGTCGCGCGCAATCGCGTCCAGTTCCCTGAAACTGACACCAGGCTTCACCGCCGCAAGGGCAAGGTCGTGTGCCTCTTTGACGATGCCATAAATTTCACGCTGCCGTTCATCAGGTTTTCCGACTGCTACCGTAACCGTCTCGTCGGAATAGTATCCCTGGTATACACCGCCAAAGTCCAGGGTCACCAGCTCACCAACCATTATCTGCTTGTCACTGGCCTTGCCATGGGGTAGCGCGCCACGGTTGCCCGAGGCAACGATAAAGTCGAAGGCTTTTTCCTCCGCCCCCGCCCGCTTCATGGCAAATTCCAGGGCGAGCGCCACATCCCGCTCTTTCATTCCCGGTCGAATTTCGCCGCAGATGTCGAGCAGGGACCGGGAGGCCAGTTCGGCGCTTCGGGCCAGCAACTCCAGTTCCCGCTCGTCCTTTACCTGCCGGAGAGCCGTCAACTCCGTCCCGATGGGGACAAGCTCGACGCCGGGCAAGATATCCGCAAGGGAGTTATACTGGGCCACCGGCATCTGTTCAGATTCGAAACCGACCCTGCCCGCATCGCACTCCTTGATGAATGCGGCAATGCCTTCCAGTTTTCCCTGGTATTCACGACGGGGAAAACGGGAGACCTCCTGGGCAGCCTGGGTAGTGTAGCGGGAATCGGTAAGGAACACCCCCCCCTCACGGGTGACGAGCAGGGCTCCATCGCTGCCGGTAAATCCACACAGGTAGCGGATATTACAAAGATTCACGAAGAGAATGGCATCGACGCCAAACCTCTCCAGATACTCCCTGGCCGAAGAGATTCTGTCTTTTAACACACCTGCCGCACCTATTACAATCCTTTTTTAATATGGTTAAAAAGCGCTCTCAGGCCGAGAAGATAGCTGTCAAGACCGAAGCCGGATATCTGTCCCACAGCGACAGGTGCAATAAAACTCCGGGTGCGGAATTCCTCGCGACGATGGATGTTTGAAAGGTGCACTTCCACAACGGGAAGGGCAACAGCGGAAAGGGCATCGCGGATGGCGACGCTGGTATGGGTATAAGCTGCAGGGTTGATCACGATACCGTCACACGTACATGCGGCAGCCTGAATCCTGTCGATCAATTCCCCTTCGGAGTTTGACTGGAAACAAGTCACCGAAATGCCCATGTCAGTCGCAAGCGTCATGAGCGACTCGTTGATCCCGGCTAGGGTGTCGCGACCGTAAACATCGGGTTCGCGGGTTCCGAGCAGATTCAGATTCGGCCCGTGCAGCACGAGAATATGCATGATTCTTCCCCCGTTCCTACTGTAAACCAGCCAGCAATGCAGGAACCTCGCGTTTGAGCAGGAAGCGGCCCTTGCCGTAGTTACCATCACTGGACATCAGCAGGACGACAAAGAAATCATCATTGACGGCTCTGACAAGTATCCGGTAACGCCCGGTGGCGATGGTCACCTCTTCCAACGCACCTGACTTGAGGACATCGACCGTATTCTTCACTTCTTTGAGAACCGTAGCGTATTCCACCGCCAGGAGTTGGACGTCAAATCCGCTGTCCTGACGCACAAACGCATCGATTTCGATGCCGTCATATCCCATGATAATGGCGCCGAATCCACCCTCGACACCTTCCACAATGGTTTGCAGCGTAGCTCTGAATGACATTAGCGTCTCCTTCCGATGTTCTCCAGCCAGCGCTCCAGAGTCCGAAGCACCGAATCCGTACCGCCGGCTTCAACCTGTTCATCTAATGGGTTCAACGTTGCCGGACCGGCGGCGTCCTCAAGAGAAAGGTCATCCAGCGCGTGTTCCCGTGCTGAAATCTGATCACGGTCAACGGCTTCCTTGAGTTCCATCATTCGCCGTTTCAAATCCTCATTGTCGGGTTCGGTTTCGAGCAATTCGCGGTATATGGTCACCGCCCGCTTGAGAAAACCCTGGGAAACATAGAGTTCAGCCAAGGTAGCCGTTGACAGAGGATCCCGTGCCGGGTCGGCATCAGCGTTCCGGGATGTGACAGTATCCTGACCTCCCCCGTTGTCCGCTACATCGTCATCCCAGGCAAACTCTTCTTCAGGAGCTTCCTCCTCAGACAGTTCCACCAGCAGGTCATCGTCTTCCAGCACCAATTCGTCCCTATTCTCCGTGTTCATAATACTCTCCACAGTAGAATCTCACCATTGCACGAGATCTCCATACATTTCAATCCCGGCCCCGCTCGAGGGAAACGTGAGCCATCGTCACGCCTCTATCCCACAGGCGGTCAACAGGGTTGATATATCAGTCACTCTCCCTATATGGAACTCACCAATCCCCCGGTTGTAGACGAAATTGAGCCCCCCCTCACGGACCTTTTTATCATGCCAGAGCGCCTCGGTATATTCATCTGCACCGAACTGTGGCAAATCCACCGGTAAACCGAGTCGCGTCAGCAGCGCCACAATTCTCTCCGTCTCGTCGTGACGAGATAATCCGGACCGTTCGGAAAATCTTGCGGCTTGAACCATCCCGATGGCAACCGCTTCACCATGCTTGTAGCGACCATAGCCCGTAAGCGTCTCGACTGCATGGCCAACGGTATGGCCGTAGTTGAGGACAGCACGCAGTCCTGTTTCTCGTTCGTCATTCTCCACTACCGCTGCCTTGATGGCGCAGGATCGCCTGATAACGTGAAGCAGGGAGTCGCTGTTTCTTGCCAAGAGCTTGTCACCATGGGACTCTATATACTCGAAAAGTTCCCGGTCCAGCACGATACCGTACTTTACGATCTCAGCCAGGCCGCACAGGAATTCCCGTTCAGGGAGAGTCGCCAGGACCGTCACGTCGATCAGGACCAGGCGCGGTTGATAAAACGCGCCGATGAGATTCTTTCCCTGGGGGTGGTTTATGCCGGTTTTGCCGCCGACACTGCTGTCAACCTGGGCAAGCAGCGTTGTCGGCACCTGAACGAACGGAATTCCCCGTAAATAGGTAGCAGCCGCAAATCCTGCTATATCGCCCACCACCCCCCCACCCAACGCAAGAATGAACGCGCCGCGGTCGAGACCGAGAGCGACACAGCGGTCATATATGGCATTGAGCGTCACGCTGTTTTTGTACTCTTCTCCGTCGGGGATCTCCACCAGGTTAACGGTAAAACCCGCTTGTTGCATGGAATCACGTACACCGTCAGCATACAGGGAACCAACTGTCGGATTGGTAATCATCGCGACGTTCATCCCGAGGCCGCGTTCCTTGCAGCAGGCACCGATCGTACCGAGATTTCCGTTGCCGAAATAAAGGGGATAACTTCTCTCCCCCAACCCTACATCAAGCCTGTCCACGTGCCCCTGCCCTTTTTAGCCATATTAAAATTTCGTCTACGATGCCAGCCACCGTCTTGCCACAGGTCTCTATCCGTACATCCGCATCTGCGTAGAAAGGCTCCCGATGGGCAATCAACGCTCTGATGCGTTCAAGTGACTTATCATTGTTGAGGAGCGGCCGGTCATGTTCATGCCGAAGACGGAGCAGTATCTCCTCTGCCGGAGCAACGAGGTTGATTACCATGCCGAGTTCGCGGAGAACGCGCCGGTTTTCCCCGGCGATAACAGCTCCTCCGCCCGTGGAGAGCACCATGTTCTCCTCGCCCTTCAGTGACGACAGCAACCTGGCTTCTATAGCACGAAACGCGGTTTCCCCGTCCCGTGTGAAAATCTCGTTTATGGAGATGCCGGCTTCGGCAACTATCAGTGCATCGAGATCAATATACCGGTAGTTGAGTCTCAGCGCCAGTTCTTTTCCCACACTGCTCTTGCCGGTCCCCATGAACCCGGTCAGGATGATGTTCCCCATGTCAGAACGCGCGGAGATATGCCAGGTAGCCATCGTAATTGCGACGGATTTCTCCCAGCGAGTCACCGCCGAACTTTTCCAGGAAGGCATTGGCAATCTCGACAGCGACCACTGCCTCAGCCACAACAGCAGCGGCCGGCACTGCACAGGTGTCGGAACGCTCCACTGTCGCCTCAAAAGGCTCTTTGGTAATGATGTCCACCGATTTGAGCGGCTTGTAAAGGGTAGGAATCGGTTTCATGGCGGCACGGACGATGATGGTTTCACCGTTGGTGATGCCCCCCTCGATACCTCCTGCATTATTGGTCTTGCGGTAGAAACCCGAAGATTTGCCTTCAACGAGGCGCACCGAATCGTAATAAATCTCGTCATGAACCATGGAGCCGGGGTTGCGGGCCGCGTCAAAACCGCACCCGATCTCCACTCCCTTGATTGCCTGGACGCTCATGAGCGCCATCGCAAGGCGCGCGTCGAGCTTTCTGTCCCACTGCACATGACTCCCCAGACCAACGGGAACGCCGCATACGTTCACCTCTATGACCCCCCCGACAGTATCGCCAGACTCTTTCGCACGGTCGATGAGGGCCTTCATCTCAGCCTCGGCACGTTCATCGCAGGTGAACAGTTCGGATTTCGCAATTTTCCCCTGCAGGGCCTCCCACGACATTTTGGGACGTTCAGCCTTGATCCCCCCCAGCTCCGTGACGAAGCCGGAAACCGTGATGCCGAACTGGGTAAGAATCGACTTGGCAACCGCACCGACCGCAACCCGCACGGCGGTTTCTCGCGCACTGGAGCGCTCCAGGATATTGCGGACATCGTGATGGTCGTATTTCATGGCCCCGGGCAGATCTGCGTGTCCCGGTCGGGAACGGGTGACCGCCAGTTTGTCATCGCGGTGCCGCACATGGGGGGACATCTTTTCCTGCCAGTTCACCCAGTCGCGATTGACTACACAGAGAGTAACGGGGGACCCGATGGATTTTCCCCAACGGACTCCGGACAGAATCTCGACACGATCCGTCTCGATCTGCATGCGCCCACCACGACCATAACCGCATTGGCGACGGGCTAGATCGATATTAATGGATTCAGCGTCAAGTGGAAATCCAGCAGGCACTCCCTCTATTATCGAGGTTAGCTGAGGGCCGTGGGATTCTCCTGCGGTAAGATAACGCAACATGAATTCTCCAGTATTTAAACAAATGCCAGGGATGTCCCTGGCATTGTCGTAACACATATGGGCAAAAAGTGAAAGCTAGGGAACAAGAAGTGGCAGCGCCGTCCGTGTCACCGTGAGGGTTGTTGTCCCCGAAGCCTGGAAACCGGTGTTCATGTCAGTAGCGGTCCAGGTAACCGTAACTATCCGTGTCGAAACCGTATCGGGAATAGCAATCGTTGCCAGAACGCCACTCAATTGCGCAACCCCCACCTGGCTTGTAATAGCGGACGTCGGGTTGGGCGTAATGCTGTCTCCGGCAGCCGTTGGCGCAAGGGCAGCGGTTATCGAAATAGTGTGATTCGCGATATCGTTAAAGAACGGATCAACAATTTTTACAAAGCTTGGCGCGGTCAGCGGGAACGATGCCGTGGAGCCGGTCGGGACGGTAGCATCGGCGGTAACCGTCATGGCTGCCGGCGGCGTCATGGTAAACGTGGCTCCGGTCATGGTAACAATGCTGTTTGCGGAAAGCTCGCCGGTCTTGGCAAGAACGACAAAATCTTTTGTACCGGCAAAAGGGGCCACCGTAAAAGTCAGGTCAATCCCCCCGCTGTTATTGGTATTGTATGTTCCCAGAAAGATTTCCGTAGCGCCATCGTAATAGGAAAACGTCAGCGGAACACCGATAAGATCGGTTCTTGTGGGATGTTTATACGTTGCGGATGCAGTAATATAACGTCCACTCGCTGTGGCCGAGAGGTCTATACTGCCATTCAGGCCATCTGCGCCATTCCCGCCGCCACATCCAAGGAGTGCGAACAGGATAGCGGTAACACCTAATTTCATGAACATCTTTATTGTCATCTTTACCCTCCAGTGAAAGTTCTATGTCAGGACACGATCTTAGGCGTTATGAATATCAGCAGTTCAGTCTTGGTTTTAGTCGTGGTGTTTGACTTGAAGAGCCACCCAATGAGCGGTATGTCGCTCAGGTAGGGAACACCCTGATCATTGGAAGTGTCACTATCCACATAAATTCCACCTATGACCGTGGTTTCCCCGTTTTTGACCTGCATTTCGGTCGTAGCTTCCTTCTTGTTGATCGGTGGCGGTGAACCTACCCCAGCCGAGTTATTGGATGCCTTGATCTTCATGCTGACACTGCCGTCCGCAGTTATGTGCGGGGTTACTTCCAGCGTAAGCGCAGCTTCTACAAATTCCGTCTTGGTCCCCTCGGCGGACACTGTCTGGTAAGGGATCGACTGTCCCTGGGATATTTTTGCGGCCTTGTTGTTGAGGGTAACCACCTTCGGCGTCGAAACTATCTTGATAAGCCCAGCTGCCGCCGCTGCAGAGAGGCGCATATCGATCTGAATGTTGCTCGTCAGTTTACCGAATGACATGCCGATCGCGCCACCCGGGCTGTCCGCCGCCGGAAAACCGGAACTGGGGGGAGGTGTCACCACGCCACCAAAACCGGTGTCGAGCTGATTGATACCAAGTACTGATGCAGAGCCGTCCTTGTAATGTATACCCCACTGGACACCGAGATCGCGGGTAAACGAACTGGAGGCCTCCACAATCCGGGCTTCGATCATGACCTGTTTTTCAGGTATGTCGAGATTTTTCAGCAGGAACCTCATCCTCTCGATGGCGGGAGCAATGTCCGTCACTATCACCCTATTGGTGCGTTTATCGGCTGAAATGCTGACACCGTCACGCTGGGTAGCGACTGATTTTAACTGCGTCGCGACGTCTTCAACCGTGGAATAGTTGATATCGAAAACAACTGTCTGTAGCTCCATCCGCCGCTCGCGTTCTTTTTTGAGCTCGGCATCTTCCTGTTCCTGCGTCTTGAACTTACCCTTCGGCTTGATCTGGACAATATTGCCGTCCCGCTTCATCTCCAGGCCTTTGGTTTCGAGTATTACATCAAGGGCATGATCCCAGGGGACGTTCACCAGTTTGATACTGATTGTTCCCGTGACATCGTCGGCAATGAGGAAGTTAAGGTTGCTGACTTCCGCGATGAGCTGGAATATCTTCCTGACATCGGCGTCAGAAAATTCAAGGGTAACCCTGCGGCCGTTGTACACTTTTTTATCGCTGCCCGATTTATGTAAGGATTTTTCGGTTATGGTCACCGGTTCCGCTGTCGCAGACGACAGAACAGGTGGCTGCGATTTGGCGACCTCGGAGATCAGGGTCGCTTCGCTGATCCCTTCGTTCTTGATATCCCAGGTGATAACATTGCCGGCCTGCCTGACTTCGGAAGATGCGTCGGCACGCAGTTTGACCATCAGTCTGGTGTCATAGCCACTCTTGACCTTTGCCTGGTACGGTGTAATTTTCAGAACCGTACTTACAAATGAACTGGTATCGAGTGTCCTCTGCAGATTACGGGGAATCTGGCATCCGGCGATGGAAAGGCTCAATCCCTTCGGCGATTTCACCGGTTTGCCTGCCGTGCAGGCACCCGAAACCTTGATCGTGATCCTTGATATGCCATCCTGAACGTTAAAATCGATCGCTTCCACGGAAGCAGGGCCATTATCGTGCATGGATCCGGCAGATTCCTTTTTACCGGCAGGCGCCGAAACTTCCGTCGTTCCTCCCGTGTAGACAGCTGCGTTGGCGGTTTCACCAATCGCTACCTTGAGGCCACGGTCTGTCTTGGTCACTTCGTAGGGAGCAAGCGTACCGCTGACCGCGTCGAAAACAACGCGCACTTTTTCAGCACTAAGGCCGATTCGCGCTTTTCCGACACCAAAAGCATTAATCGCCACCATGTTATTGGCAATACTAGTTTTTGCACCGAAAACATCAACGACAATGCGGTCCGGTTTCGTCATCTTGAAGGCGTTGAAGGTGTCAACCCCTCCCGCAACGTCGATCTCGATTCCATTTCGCACCACATTAACGGCAGTTACGGTCCTCGGTTGGAGACTATTGACTGCGGGCTGTACCGGTACGACTGTGGCAGGTGACGGGACAGCAGGTTGCGCTGCAGTCGCTTGAGGTTGCTGGGGCGCAGATTCCGGTGCAGGAGCGACCGGTTTCTCAAGCTGTGGGACAGCAGCAGTCTCCTGGGTGTGAACAGGAAATTTTACGACCAGCTTGTTTTTGTCAACAGGATCAACCCCGACAGTGAACTCCACATCCTTGGCAAGGCTTATTTCCACACGGGTAAGATAACCGCCACTGAACACGTGCTTCGTGGCGTCTATCCGCTGAATGACTCCGGAGTTGACATCCAGGGATTTGAAATTGCCCGGTTCCGTGTCAGCAAGGTCAACGACCGCTTTCGCCGGGTCTGTTGTCTTGTAGAATGTAAACGTGCCCGGTTGTGAAACGGAGATATCCACCTGTGACCCATCTGGCGCCACGCTGACGGTCTGGATAGTCAGGGGCTGTGCAGCATCGGACAATTTTTCATCCGCCAGATTAACCCTCTGCTGTGCGCAACCTGCGCCGAGCGCCAGCATCATCACAATGACTATTTTATTAAGGCAAACCCGGGCTGAATTCATTCTCATCTGGAACTCTCCTTACCGTTTTGGGGACAGAGTAAGCTTGATAACCCTTTTTTTCGTATGGCCGCTTTCGTCGCGATACTGCTCGGCAATTTCAATGGCATTGTTACTTATTTTCGTGATCCTGCCATTATTGTTCCCGATCAACATACCCTGCTTTACGACATATCCTTTGCCAGCCGGATCAATGATGAGAGCTTTGTTCTCCTTGAGCCCGGCAACGATGCCCGACACCTTGAACTTGCTTGCATCAAATGATTGTATCGGCAGCATATTGGTGTTTTTGGAAATCACCGGTGCCGCGTTTTTTCCTGCAGAAGGCTCCGCTTTGGCGATTAACGGCTTGAAGGGATCTTTTTTGAGGCTGAAATTC
The DNA here is from genome assembly GCF_018476905.1 of Geomobilimonas luticola. Classification (GTDB taxonomy): domain Bacteria; phylum Desulfobacterota; class Desulfuromonadia; order Geobacterales; family Geobacteraceae; genus Geomobilimonas; species Geomobilimonas luticola. The sequence continues at coordinate 108,400 of NZ_JAHCVK010000002.1, read as the reverse complement.
AGTGCTGGAGCGTTCCCCCCCCCCACTTGCGCGGAAGAAAGCTGCTTTTGCACCGGCTTCTGCACTTGCGTTACAGGTGCCTGAGGTTTAGCCTGTGGCTGTGGTGTCTCGGCTTTCTTCTTGCAGCCGGACACCGCCAGGGACAGAACCAAAAACAGTATAATAACTTGTTTATTTCTTGCCCTTTTTATCATCCTTAATCTCTTTCTTGTCCAGAAAACGGAATGTTGTAGCAAGACAGTTGATGGTATAAACCGTTTTACCACCTATGTTTTTCGGGTTCGTAAACGCAACGTTATTGATGTTGACTATCCGAGGGAGGTTGCCGACCGCCACAAAAAAATTACCAACACTGGCGTAGGAACCTGATACCGATATATCAACGGGAACAACAGAATAGAAATCCTTAGGCTCTTCCGGTTTTGGCCTGAAAATGAGGAAGTCAAGACCTGCTCCTTTGCCTGCACTGGTAATACTGGTAAGAAGTGTTGGGATTTCCTTCTGGTTCGGCAGTTCGGTCAACGCGTTTTCCAGTTCCTTGTTCAGTTGAGCATATTCGGCTTTGAAACGCGGGAGGTTGTTTGCTATTTTCCGGCTTTCCGTCACCTGGGTGTGCAGTCCGTCCAGCTGCCCTTGAAGAACCTTCAACTGTTTGAGTTTCGGTTGTATCAACCCAAAAAACAAACCAGCACCGATCAGTACGACGATAAGCCCGAGGATGGCGGCTTTCTGTTTATTGGGGAGCTTCAGTAATTTTTCTACACGTGGGTCCATGGAATGTCCTCGACCGATTTAGACATAAGGATACAGGCTGATACTGACAACCAATCAATCTTCAAACCGCCTATTTTTTCTGCTGTTTCTGCTGAGCTGGCGGCGGCTCTTCCTTCTTAAGTGCTTTTATATTGCATGTCACATCGAACTTTTTCAACTTGACGCCACTCTCTTCCTTCTGCTCCGAAACGAGCAGTTCCACATCGGTGAACAGCTCAGACTCCTGCAGGTTCCTGAGAAAGGTTGCAATGATATCTTCGCTGTAGGCAAGGCCGGAAATTGTGACCTTGGCAGCATTTTCCGCGTAGTTGGTCAACCACATCTTATCCGGGGTTATGTCGCTCAACTTTGCCAGCCTGACCCCAGGGCCGCTTTTTTCCTTGCGCAGCATGTTGAGTACGTCAAGCTTTTTCTTTACCTCTGCCTGGAGTTTCTTGATATTGTCGATTTCCCCAATTTTGGTCTTAAGTTGCTGCAGTTCTGCCTCAGAGCGCTTGATCTCAGCTTTCGTACCGCTGACTTTCGCCAGCGTCACCGAGTAAAAAGCCAACCCGGCAACAAGCACCGCAACTACGGCAGCAATCAGTATGGTTATCTGCTGCTTTGCAGTTTCCTTCTTTTTTGCAGCCCTGACGGGCAATAGATTGATTCTCGTCATTTGTCGCCAACCCTCCTTGTTGCCAGCCCCAGAGCAACGGTTACAAGAGGTCCGATCTCGTGAAGGTAGTCGGCATCAAAATCCTTGTCCGCATATTTTACCTTGGCAAAAGGATTCATGGTCTCCACCGGCAATCCCAGGCGCTGGCCGACAGCCTCCGAGAGCATTGCCGTCTTTGCACCGCCGCCGCTGAGATATACCTTGGTTATTTTTCCCTCACCGGCAGTCGTATTGTAAAAATCCAGCGAACGACGAATTTCCAGCCCAAGAGTTTCGTTAACACGATTGATAATGTTCTGGAGACGCTCCCTGTCGGGGCACTCGCCGGTCACTTTGAATCGCTCGGCATCTTCACCGCTCACGCTGAACTGTTTCTGGATTTCTTCCGTATAGAGGTTTCCCCCCATCTGCACATCCCTCGTGAACAGCGAGATACCATCCTTGACGACATTGAGATTCATGATGCTTGCCCCGATATTTATCAGGGCGACGACATCTTCCCCATCCAGATCATAGTTGATCTCGAAGGCATTCTGGATTGCGAACGAATCTACGTCGACCACGGCCAGTTTGATACCGGTTTCGTTGAAGACTGTCTGGTAGTCGTTGATTATATCCTTCTTGCTGGCCACCAGCAGCACGTTCATTCTCGTCGGATCGTGTTCATCGGGAGGAAGGAGTTGGAAATCGATATTTACGTCATTGATGTCGAAGGGGATGTACTGTTCGGCTTCCCAGTGGATCTGGTCTTCCAGTTCCTCCGGAGGCATTGCCGGGAGTGAAATCTTGCGGATGATGACCGAGTTACCGGAAACGGAGCAGGCAGCTTCAACCCCCTTGCCGATATTAAGACCGGCGAGAAGGTTTTTCACCGCCTCTACGATGGAAGAACTGTCCATCAGCGTATTATCGACAATAGCTTCGGGAGGGAGGGGGACGATTCCCGCATTCTGCAGTACATACCCACCCTTAAGCTCTTTCAGCTGAACGAGCTTGACGGAACTCGACCCGATGTCAATGCCGACTATGTCTTTCTTTTTGGAGAATAGCATGATTGGCTTCCTGTAGAAATTAGTCCTGAAACACCTTATCTTTTTCAGTCAGCGAATAGCCCAGGGCGAGAATTATCTTCCGCTTCGTTTCCATACGACAGGGCATGCCGCCCTCTATCCTGTCAATGGTAACCGGAGAAACGCCGGCAAGTCGAGCCAACTCGGCCTTGCTTATCATTTTACGCTCGCGCAGCTTCTTGACATTGTTTTTGTTTTTCATGCAGGCATACCCACTTTAGTAATTTTACATGGAATTTACAATAAACAATAGAAATGTCAAGAAATTTATTATAATTATATTAAATTATATCTACCCACTTCTAACATGCTTATTATATGGCATTTTTTCATCATTGATCTGAAAAATATGATAAAAAAAGGGTTGCAGAATATCATATGATATTTCGGCAACCCGGCTGTCTCAAATGAGACCCAATAGGCTTTCCGCCCCATCCTCACGGATGGTTTAGTATTATCGTTACCATCTTTTCTATGCTGTTCAGCCAAGACTTACAGCATAGACTGGTTATCAAATAGCGGAATATGGCCAAAGACAATAATTACTATGCAATTTAAATTCCATTTATCACAAATACATATTTAGTCTTAATTTTTAGCAAGTTAGCTCTAAATAACACAGACAATGCCGTTGAGAACATGCGTATTTTTCCGTAAGCCCCTGCCATTTAACCACGTAAAATAACGTACTATCGACTCCTTCACATCCAACCTACGCACGAAAATCAAACAATCCCGTACGCGGTTTCGTTTCAGTATGCATAAAGCACCGACAGCATCGCCTTTTCTTTGGGATTGGTTTCCCGTTCTCCCTGCACCTCTATGGTGATGAGATGGGGACTGTGTTTCGGCGCAATCCCCGACCCAGATCCCGCCACGCCGATACCGGGATCCAGATCCCTGCCACTGGTGTCAGAATTGCCCGTTACCGTATCGACTATTTTGTTATACACTTTGAAGTTGCCGTTAGTACCCGAAAGCCTGAAAGTTATGTCCGGTGAAACTTTGGCATCGGGAGTCGTGCTTGCAGTTGAAGGCCAACCGGTTCTTCTATCCTTCTCAAGCTTGTCCTGCAAGGAGGGTCCCAACTCCAGGCTGATTTTGGACGACCCGCCAAACGTGGACATAAGGGAATCACTCCCCGAGGAATAACGGCCGAAAAGCTTGGGGATGATTTCCTTGGCAACCAGGTCGACCCCACCGTAGGAGGCCTCCAGGGAGTTGCGGTAGACTTTCTGGCTGGCGGACATCTTGGTCCCCATGAGAACCATCTGCAGCAGCGCCATGATGATCCCCAGGGCGATGAGGGTGAACATCAGGGCCGTCAAAAGTGCTATTCCGTTTTCATTTCGAACGTATCGCATAATATCCACCCACCGGTTATTGAATCAGATTTTTGGGTCGCACCACAATCGTATAAACCTTCCAGCGGTAATGCTTATAGTCGGCTCCGATTATGGCCTCAAGGTCGAAATCACGTCCCCGCGTGTTCCCACCGAAACTTTCACCAACCCTTATGGTGCTGCTGGGGAAATTATAGGTCCTATCCCTCTTCCCCTCCTGGGCCAGGATATAGACCCGCACTTCCTTCACGATGCTCCGTATGGTTTCCGCCTGGTCCGCGTGTTGTGCCAGTTTGGCAGGAGGTTCGTCCACGTGGTCACCTATGAACCCGTTGCCGGCGGCATCGAGTCCATAGACGACCTGCATGTCGGCGACGCAGTCCAGCAGGGGGAGTTCGGGAGTAAGTGAACCGTCAGCATGATTGGCCACCGCCTTGTAGAGTATCCCCGTGTTGGGGGCACAGGTCGCGGGCATGGTTGCCGGCCTCTTGATGTAGTAGTCCGCCCGGTTGAAGGGCATCCTGAGCGCAGCACCGTCGGGCTTGTCGACACCGTAGATATGGAAGATATCACCCGGAGTGTGGGGGGTGGACATGCTGCTGTATTCACTGAATATAGTGGAAAACTGCCCGCCTTTCACCATGAGCTGCTGCTTCGGCAGGTTATTCGCGAAGGTGGTCTTGATGACGATTATCCGGTCGTTGTCACCCAGGTCCCGGTCAGCCTGGCCCCACGTGGTCGTAGCCGGACCTGCTTCGGTATAGGCCACCGAAGTCCATTTCTTGGCAACCGGGTCTATGCCGGCAACGGAGGATTTGAGAACCAGATACTGTGATCCTTTATTTATTGATGTGTCGTAGTTGAACATAGTCGAGCCGTTCAGAATTGCCCGGGGGGGGGATATGGGCGAAGTATCGTTGAAAAACTCGGCACTCGCGATGGTCGAAGGAAACGCAACGGGTTCATTGGTACCGACATTCACTTCGGTGTAGGCGGTGCCCGTCAGGGCGGACGAAAACAACCAGGGGAGGCCGAAGCCCGCCTGCTCAAGATCAGCCCGCAACACCTCCAGGCCGACAATTCCTTCGATCTGGGTCTGGGCAGATTTCCCCTGCTGACTTGCCTGGGTAACGATGGTCTCGAAGGATTGGGTCGTGACCATGATGATGATCATGAAGATACCCATGACGATAATCAGTTCGACCAGAGAAAAACCGCGCTGTTCTCGTATCATAAAGTGCTCATCCTCGCGTGAAATGCGTCGTGCTGCATCTGCCCTGATGACTACCGTGATCGAACTGTAACCACCTGGTTCTGATAATTCCTGCTCTTGTAGGTCCACTTCACCACCACTTCATACTGCTTCGAATCGGCTCCCAGAGGGATAGTAGTGGTGTCCACCGTGAATTTCTTGTTCACCCCCCTCAGACTCATGGGGATGGTGGTGTGGTTGGTAAATGTTGCATCAAACTGCTGCCCCCGCATGTCGTTCAGTATCTTCTCCCCCACGTAGACAGCCTGGTCCCGCAACTGGTTCCTCAGGTTGTGTTCCATGGCAACGTTCACCGCCTCCAGAAGTCCGAGCATTCCGATCACTATGATTACCATGGCGACCAGGAGCTCGACCAGCGTGAAACCGCCATTATTTTTGCACGATGGTACCTGTCCCACAGCTTCCTCCCGATGATCTCTTTCCCATGTTGATTTTTGCTGCCGAGATGACGATGCTGTCGATGGCGCCTGGATTGCCGGCCGGCTCGATGCAGGCGGAACTGAAGGCGCCGAAGGTCAGGCCGCTCCTGTCGAAATCAAGCTGGTTGTTCGTGGTGTTCAACACGACCGGATGGGCCAGGGTCTTCTCCACCAGGGTCGCGCTCGACGCTGTGTCGATGACCTTGAACAGCGTTCCGTTCACGATTACCGAACGGGGTTGCTTGGTATAAAACGACTGGAGCCGGGCATTGACGATTTCCGTGTACATATCCCGCACCTGCGCCTCGATGGAGGACTTCAATCGCTCCTTGCCAAAACCATAGACCGCAATGCTCGTCAATATACCGATGACAGCTATGACAATAAGCATTTCCGTAAGGGTGAATCCGCGCTCATCCATATCAGCGCTCCTGTATGTGCAGAATGCGCTTGATCGGCTTGTTCCCGCTCGTGCTGAGAATCGGCGGGGCATCTCCCGGCGGTTTCCCGGTCATGGGAACCCCCATCCGCCTGTTCCCCTTGTCCGTAAAGGCCTGGGAAAGATCAACTTCCTTGAACTCACCGGTGGAGAGCTGAATGAGAGCCTTGCCGATGAGCGTGGAGTTGGGCGGGCGGAGCCCTGAGTTGTAATCCAACGCCCAGAGAAACGAGTTGCCGCCGTAACCGCAGGCATCTGCCGTCGGCTTGAACGAAGTAAAGAATACCGCACCGTTGGTCAGTGCAACCGTGTCGGTCACCACCCGCTCCGCGCCATAGTCTGTTACCGACGCATCGAGGTCAATCTTCCACCCGACAGGCTGGGGACCTTCATGGAGCGTGGTGGACTGGTCGGTAAGGTCGCCTGATGCCCTGGCATCGGTACAGGTCTTATCCAGGAAATTACCGGGGTTGGTAGACGTGTTGTAGCACGGTTCCTTGACCCCGTAGAGCGTCCTGTGACTGGTATAGTCGTCGATGAGCGAACCGGCCCGGTAGTAATACCTCCCCGTGCCGAAAAAGAGCCAGAGGTCACGGTTGTTCCGGTCCTGGAGGCGTGCAATCGCCGTCGGCACCGGTCCGATATCATCACTGATGACTGGCGTGACTTCCCAGTCGGCCGGGTTGGGGCTCTCCATGGTCATGATCCGGAGCACTCCTCCTCCTGTCCATTCATTAGTGGAACGTTTCTTTGTATATCCCACGTAGATGGCATCATCCTGATACCTCCCCGGAGCAATAGCGTTCCAGCGGTCGGTGTCGATGGGACCGCCGATGAGAGAGCCGGAAAAAGCTTCGGCAATCCCCGTATCGATCGTCCGTAGCAGCTCCCCTGTCTTCAGGTCGACGACAAAGAACTTGAGGTTCTGATTGGAGCGACCCAGGAACTGATGGGTAGCCGTATCGATCGGACCGGTGGGACCGGAACCGAACACCGCGAACCATTTGCCGTTCTTGTTGGACGCTCCTACCCTGACAATCGCCGGGCCGGAGGTGGCATACCCGAGATTGTGGTTGTTTGCAGGGTCACCCTTGAATTCCCACATGAACCTGGGATTGTCGGGGTCGGTCACATCCAGGGCAAAGTACGACGAGTAGCCGAGGCCAGGGTTGTTGACCGTGTCCCCCGGGTCGGTAAGCGGCGTCTGGACACAGTTGAGACCGGTGCAGCTGGTTTTGCTCGATGCGCCACCGAGCCCCATCCCCCCGATAAGGATGGAACGCCAGGTGTTTTTGTTCGGATCCAGATTGTTGGTTGCGGTGTCCACCACGATGGGGTTCTTGAGGCACTGGTCATAGGTTGCTGCGGTACAACTCCCCGTTCCCGAGGTGTACACGCCGATGCTGGCATCCAGGACGATGGTCGAACCATCGATGAAATAGAGATGACTGTAATCGGGGTCGCTCGTATACTTCAGGTACGGCAGCGCATTCTTCGGTATGAAGGCCCATTGCTCCTCCCCGAGACCGGTACCGGCCAGGGTTGCCTTGGTAGTGTCGGATGCGGTCACGTCCAGTATGCCGAGCTTGAAGGCGTGGAGCATCCCGTCGTTGGCACCCACGTAGACCATTCCGCGACTCTTGTAGTTATTGGATTTTATGAAAGATGCGTAGGAGGTGTCGTTGTATCCCCCCGGCAACTGGGTATCGTAGGTATTCTGCCGTCCGGTGGACTGGATGCGCGGCGTGGAGGAGATGATATCCCCCAGTTTCCAGACCCCGATCCCCTTGTCCCGGGGATTGGTGACGTAAGGGTCGGTGGGATCATTTCCCACATTCGTCGCAGGGATGTTGCCGATCTTCACCGTTCTGCTCCGCATGGTAGTATCGCCGGGGAAATCGAATCCATGGATGTACTTCATAATCTTGACGGTGCTGGTGTTGTCGCTCATCTGCATGTAGGGCTGCAAAACGGTCGAGTTGTCGGGGAAGGAGGTGCTCCCGATGGCGCCATAGGTAAACTTCATCAGGCCGGTACTCCCCACCTCCGTTCCGCCCGTAAGCAGCGGGGTATAGATGGTCCGTGGTGACAGGGTGAGATCACGCACCCACATCTGCTTCCCTGCGCGCCAGATGCTTTTGACCACGTCAGGATCGACCGTGGTCGGGGCACCGTCCCCTATCCCGTCACCGTTGGTATCCGTTTGCAACTGGACCATGGTCTGGTTGACGCTGGTATCGAAAATGAAGGTAGCAACCTTATCGGCCACCAGGTCCAACTGGCGGTTTCCGTCCGTATCCTCCCGGATGGTACTGTTGTTGATCTTGGGATCTACGTAGTACCAGAGATTCTGCATTTCTCCGACCCAGTTGGCAGACGTCTCAGCATTGAAGATTTTTTTCGGATAAAAGACCGCCTGGAGAATATTGGCGCCGCTCCCCTCACTGTTGCTGAGGATTGAGGCCGCCGTTCCCGACGCGGCCTTGGCTGCCAGTTCCTCGAATACCTTCCGTAGTGACTGGGAAAGCAGGGCGGGGTTGCTCGCGACCTGCAGTCTTGTCCCCCCCTTTTCGGCGGTATCGGAAAGAAGCTGCCTCGTGCTGCACTCGCCGGTCTGGCCGTTGGAACCACCGTTGTACACCACGTAGGTGCTGATGGCGTCCTGGCCGTTCCGGGGTATATTGAGACAGGTCTGCCCCGTCGGGCAGTCGGTATCGAGGGAGCATATCTGGTTGGTATTGCCGGAGCATACCGTCAGGGTGGTCGAAGAAGTGCTGAACTTGGAGATGTCCAGGTGCCGGGCAAGCCAGGAGAGGATGGGGAGATTCTTGCTCCCCATGTAATTGGTGCAGGTACTGTCCCAACTGACCGGCTTGCCGGCGGAGACATGGTAGAGATCGGCCAAACCGCTTGCCGTGGTATTCCGGTCGGCGGTGGAACTCCCGTCGCTGATGAGCAGGACGTAGTTCTGCTGGCACCGGAACTGGGAAGGATTCATGTTCCCGTTATAATCGTCCGAATTGAGCTTCAGGGTGGTCCTGCTCCCCATAACCTTGTTGCAGAGGCCGCCGCTGCTGCAGTCGCTGTCGGTGTAACACTGGGTTGTGGAGTTGGAGCACTGTTTGACCGTGGCGAAGTAGCCGATGGCGTTGTAGTAGGCTTCCGCAAAGGGGGTCCAGGCATTGGCCCGTATGTCATCGATTTTCCTCACCAGGGCATCGGCACTCACATGATCACCCGCGCCGTCACCGATACAGGTCTGACTGGAGAGACAGTTTCTGTCGGTGGTACAGTCGGTGGAGGTGGCCGTCCAGCAGCGGTTGGCATAGCAACGCTCCCCTGACGAACAGTCGGCGGCGGTCGTGCAGAGGACCGTGGGCGAAACCGCCGTGGAACATTTTCCCTTTCCCACGTCATAGATGATGCTCGAGCCGTCCAGATTGGTGGAACCGGCGGTGGTCGCACTACAGGTGTTCGTGCCGCCACAGTCCTTATCAATGGCGCAGAGTCTGTAGCGATCGTTGGAGCAGACCTTCGGCGTGGTAATGGTTGCCCCGTAGGTGGAGGAGGCCTCCGTGGCCGAACCGGCGAAGTTGAACTGCATGGCGCCGATCCGTATCCGGTCGCCGAACTCCTGGAGCAGACCCGACGGCTGCGTGTCTTTCTTGAGCCGTAACAGCAGCTTCCCCTTGGGGGGCCCCAATTGTCCTTCAACCGCGATCCCCCCAAGAAGGGCCGGAACCTTCTCATAGCTCGACGTGCTGGCTGCCGAGTCGGTGGGGTCGATCACCGACGGCTGGTTTGCGTCGCAGTAACTCTTGAACGCGTTAATCTGCCCCGCCGTATTGGTCCAGGCGTTCTTGTCCCAGGTCGGTCCACTGCCGGTGTAGTAGGCCCCGAGATAGCTGGAGCCGCAGACGAGAGCGGGATTCCCTGGCAAGATATAATTGGGCCCCTTGAGGCAGGTCCCTCCCAGGGCACCGGGGCAATCGGCATCGGCACCGCATCCCTTGTCGTTGTTTCCCGAACAGACGCCGTAGGCGGCATATACATCGGTACACTTGCCGCCGGTGGTGAGGCGGGTAATGTCCCCCGAACCGAGGGACCCCGTGCCGATATACTGCCAGCAGGTCTGGACGGTTTCGGTCAGGGCAATCTTGGTCTTGACTTCCCCCGACTGGCTCGGGTTGATGCAGGGGGCGTAATTGAGGGTCCCTGCCGGAACGGGAGGAGGATTATTGCAAAGGCCGCCCGCGCTTGTCGTCGGCGGCGGGTTGGAACAGGTTCCGGCGCCGACCGACGTCGGCGCCGGGTTCGTACAGGTACCGCTGCTCCCCGCTATCGGTGCCGGCTTGCTGCAGGTATTTGCGGTGCAGGTCCCCCAGCCGGCGTTGCAGGGGTCACCAGGCGTGGTGCAGGTCTTGTCGGTCCTGACGCTGCAGTAGTACGTCGGCGAACAGTTGGCGTCCGACATGCATGCACCTCCACCCAGCTTGCAGGCACCCGGAATCGCTGCCACCGTACAGTCGCTCGCCTGCTGACAGGACTTGCTTGCGTCGTTGCTGCATTTGCCCGGTGTGGTGGAAGCGGCACAGACGGTATCGTTCACACAGGCAACGCCGTTATTGCTGCATCTACCCGGCGTCACCGTGCTGCCGCAGTCCGTGTCGGAAGAACAGACTGTCGTTCCGTCTGTGCACTTCCCCGAAACCGCGGCGACCGGCTTGGTGCAGTCGGCATCCGAGGCGCAGGTTGGGAAAACAAGCCGGGCTATATCCCCTTGGCAGTAGTTGCCCGCATGGGGGTTGTAGTTGATGCACTCTTCGATTTTTGACTGCAGGGTAGTCTTGCTCGCCCCCGGCGTGTTCCAGAGCGTCGTTGCATCATCGCAGGGTTCTGTCCTGACGGAACCTTGATGGATATACACGAAGGTCTGCCCCCCCTGGGAGGGGGAGGCGGGATTGATTTCCACCGGCCCTCGTACGGCAAAGGTGACTCCCAGTTCGTTGGCAGTGTTCGGATTTGGCTTCGTCGTGCTCGGATAGTTGACGAAATCGGTGGTAAGGGCCTGCTTGATGAATGGCTGCCCGACACAGCCGCGGGACTCGGCCATAAGGAACGGGGTGACGGCTGTGCAGGTCTGCCCCGACTCGCAGTCACCATTGGAAAGACAGGCCTTGTTGGTGCGACAGGTACCGGAGGCACAGCTCTGGCCCGACTCGCAGTCGCCGTCATTCGAACAGGTTCTGCTGGTGTAGCAGAGCTTGGTTGCGTATTTCCCCCCCGTAAGTATCTTTTTCTCGATATCGAATTTTGACGCGGCCAGCCAGTTGAGGTAGTTCCCCTTGGCCACGAACTTGTTCACCTCTCCCGTTCCCGAGTCGAAATTGACGCAGAGGGTATTGGTGACGTACTTATCGCAGGAAGTGGGAAGGGAGGCGGGAATGTAAAAGTACTTGTTGGTGAAGTCGTATTCGTAGCCGGTATTGGGTTCGAAATAGCCGACATAAACGTTCAGGCAGCTGTTGTTGAGAACGCAGGTTTGCCCCGAGGCGCATTCGGCATTGGCAGCACAATAGCGCATGCTATCACCGGAGCAGTAGTTATTGCAATTCGAGTCCTGGACGCAGGTGCGAGAACTGTCGTTTGAACAGTAATTTGTTTTATAGGTCTGATCGCGGCAGTACGAAGGCTGGCGGGTAATATTCCCGCTGGCATCCGTCTGTCCTTCATCCGCATATCCCAAATCGTACATACTGGTGGAATTGTCGATCATCAGAAGCAGGTTGGGAGGTATGCTGCTCGTGATGAAGGCAGGCGTTATGCAGTAGTTGTTGCCGGGATCGGCCTGGGCCGGACCGGCCACCAGGGAGATGGAGAGGGCGGCGACGACCGGAAGCATTTTCGTGAACGAACCGACGGCCTTCATGGTGTACCTCGCTGTTGGTTTCATCATGGCTTCGCACCTTTATCGCTGACAGTTGACATGAGAGCCTTGAGCTCTTCGGCTTTTTTGAACCCGACGACAATCCTTCCATCGGGCAGGATCAGGGTGGGGGTGGACGTTATCCCGATGGACTCGGCGTACTTCAGGGTGTCGTCCACCGCCTTGGCGGAGTCCTTCGGCCCGGGGGCGGGGATCGGTTCGCCGGCGAAAGCCTTGTTGAGCAATTCCGGCGTGCCGGCGCCGAGGATGACCCGCGCCTTGTCATACGCGGCGGGGTGCATCTTGAGGGGGAACATCTTGACGTAGACGGTCACCTGGTTGTCCAGGGTGGTGAGCTTCCAGAGTTCCTCGTGGAGCTTGGCGCAGAAGGGGCAATCGGGATCGGTGAAGACGAACAGCTTCCGCTTCCCTTCCGGGTTGCCGAGTATGATGGAGTTCTCCGTCGGCACCGTGGCGATGTCAACCCTGGATGGCGGGGTGGAAACGGCCGTCGGTTCGGGAGCTATCGGCTTTTTCGTGGCAAGGCTGAATATGGGGGACGGTATGAGGTGCTTCCGGGCAAAATCGACGTAAACTGTCGCCTGCCGGCCGTTATTGACGACGGACAGTTCGTACAACCCCTGCACCGGCGAGAGTTTGACCGACTTAACCTCGCCGATGCCGCGCAGGGTCTCGTTGGCCTCGTCAAGCGTCATGAGCGGCGCAGTGGCGCCGGTATCGCTGCACTCTTCTGCTTGTACGCCGACTGCACTCACCGCAACACAAAGAAACACGAGGACGGGAGCAATGGATTTCAGCATGGATTCCCCTTGGCAACAGATTCTCTCCAGAAATTACACACCTGCATTCTTATCTCATAGCAATTTTCGTACCCTTGGGAAAATTACGGTATCACGGCAATTTTCCCTGTATTACCGGATAGATCGCCCCGTCGCAAAAAACAAAGGACTATGCAAAAGATGCACAGTCCTGTCATCCGCCCTGCCATACCACCGGATATGACCTACATCTTCACCCATCCACTGCCGTTCCAGCGCCGCTGCACGCAGCTGAAATCCCGGGAATTGACCGTTACGGCGACCGCGGTCCCACGGGAGGTACAGAGATAGACGGTGCCGGCATTGCCGGTCAGTTCCGGATTGCAGACGATGGTGTTGTTCTGCTGGAACGTTATGCCATCGGAGGTAGCGGCATACCCGGGTATTGGTCCGCAGGTGCCATACCCGAACCGTACGCCGCCTCCTTTGTCCTCCAACCGCGACATACGCACCACCCGGTCGTCACCGGTATTCCATTCGTCGTCCGGCCCACGATCGGCGATGAGGGAAACCACGCCACGAACCGGGTCGAAGCCGACGGCGTAGTACCTGTCGTCGGTCAGCGAGCGCTGCTTTGCCTCCTTGACCATGCCGACGATCTCCCAGACTGCGGCTTTCATACAGCAGTCGCCATAGTAGGAACTGAACGCGGGATACGCCAGGGCGGTGATAATTGCCATGACACCGACCACGATAAGCAATTCCAGCAGGGTAAACCCGTTCTCAACCGTTCCGTCCAGAAACTGCTGTTCCGTCGCCGCACCATCTGTCATTCACCCACCTCCGGGGATGGTATCGTACCGGTATTGCAACAAAAAACGGCCATGCAGTTATTGCATAGCCGTCTTATTATTACAAGTTTTTTATTATATTTAACTAATCTTTTTATGGTAATTCCCTACTCCATTCCGTACTCCTTGAGTTTGTAGAGAAGGGCCCGGTGGCTTATTTCCAGCAGTTTTGCGGCGTGGGTACGGTTGCCGCCGGTCTTTTCCAGGGCACGGCGGATGAAATCACGCTCCAGCATCTCTCCTGCCTGTTTTATGGAGAGGGAATCAGCGGGCAGATAGCGGACTGTATGCACATTCCGGATGCCGTCCGGCAGACAGTCCATGGTCAGCAGGTCACCTTCGCAGAGAATGAGCCCGCGCTCTATGGCGTTCTCCAGCTCCCGCACATTGCCCGGCCACGTGTATTTCATGAATTCCTTCACCACCTGCGGGGCGCACTCAACCCCCGGCCGACCGAACTTATCTCCATACTTGCCGAGAAAATGGGCCACCAGAAGCGGAATATCCTCCAGGCGTTCCCGCAGAGGCGGGAGCTTTATGCTGAAGACGTTGAGCCGGAAAAAGAGGTCTTCCCGGAACCCCCCTCCCCGCACCTCATGTTCCAGATCCTTGGAGGTTGCGGATATCACCCGGACATCGACTTTTTTGGGTGTGGTTTCCCCCACCCGCCGGATCTCTCCCTCCTGCAGTACGCGCAGTATCTTGGTCTGCAGGGAAAGGGGCATCTCCCCTATCTCGTCGAGGAACAGGGTGCCGCCATCGGCCTGTTCGAACAATCCTGCCTTGTCAGCCGAGGCATCGGTGAAGGCCCCCCGCACATGGCCGAACAGTTCGCTTTCCAGCAGGCTCTCGGGTATGGCACCGCAGTTCACCGCCACGAATTCGGCGTTCCTGCGGCCGCTGTTGTAATGGATGGCCCGTGCCACCAGTTCCTTTCCCGTACCCGACTCCCCCAGGACAAGAACCGTGGTTTTGTACTCGCTCACCTTTTCCACCAGGGAGAATATCTCTCCCATGCGCGGGTTTCTGCTGATGATACTGGCAAAGGAGAATTCCCGGTGCATCTCCTCCTTCAGCCGCCGGTTTTCCGCGGCAAGACGCTGCCGCTCCTCGGCCTTTTTCAGAACCAGGAGAATTTCATCGTTTTTGAACGGCTTTGAGATATAGTCATAGGCCCCCAGTTTCATGCACTCAATGGCAGTATCCACCGTCCCGTAGGCCGACATCATGATGATCGTTGCGGAAACCCCCGCATCCGACGCCTGGCGGAGAAATTCCGGCCCGTCCATGACCGGCATCCTGATGTCACTGAGTATGAAATCGAACCCGCCCGCCAGGGCCTTCTGCAATGCCTCACTGCCGTTTGCGGCCTCTTCCACCACGTACCCCTGCTTGCGGAGTATGACCTGCAGCATGTGCCTGAGGTTTTTTTCGTCGTCGACCACCAGTATACGGATTTTACGATTGTTACGACTCACGGTTCACTCTCCACAGGACAGGCTGGCAGCCAGATACTGAAACGGGAGCCCTTCCCCGGTGCACTCTCCACGGTGATACGTCCGCCAAAGGAGTCTATGATGCTGGCGGAGATGGAAAGGCCGAGACCGGTCCCCTTTCCCGGTTCCTTGGTGGTAAAGAAGGGGTCGAAAATTTTCTCCAGCGACGCGGGAGATATCCCTTCCCCGCTGTCGCCGACCACAATCCGCACACAGGGGGCAGCGAATTCGTCCGCCGGGAACGGCGACCGGAACACCCCCCCGAAATCCTCCCTGCGCCGCCCCATGCTAACAAGATGGCGGGTTTGCTCCGACCGGTCATATGCCGTACTCATGACATCGGCAGCGGCAATGACCTCCAGCCTCCCCCCGCCGGGCATGGCATCCCGCGCATTGAGAACGAGATTGATCAGCACCTGCAATAACTGGTGCCGGTCGAGGCATACCGCCGGCAGGTTTTCCGCGACGGAAAGGCTCAAGACTATCTTCTTGAAGATTCCCTGATGTTCGAGCATCTCCATGGCCTCCCGCAGAAACGGCGCAATAGCTACCCGTTCGTTCTCTGCCGGGGTTGGCCGGGCATAATTCAGCAGATCGCGCACGATACGGTCAATCCTCCCCGCCTCCTGCTCGATCCGCCTCAGGTAATCGGCCTTGTCCGGGTCATGGGCCACCTCGTCCCGCATAATGCCGGCATAGCCAATTATCGCCGAGAGAGGCGAGCCGATCTCGTGGGCCATCCCCGCCGCCAGAAGCCCCACCGACGCCATTTTTTCCGAGCGTATCGTCTCCTCGCGGGCCGTCTGCAGTTCCAGATTGGCTTTCTGCAGGGAACGCACGTGGGCAGCGACCTCCTCCTGCTTCTCCCTGAGTGCCAGCTGCATCATGTTGAACGAATCGGAAAGGTCAACTATCTCCGCGCAGCCGGGGATATGGAGCATGTGACTGTAGTCTCCGGCGGTTATCCGCTCCGTTGCCGCCAGCAGTTTTCTTATGGGCGAAACGACAACCCGGGACAGGAGAAACGACCCGAGTCCGAGCAGAAGGAGAAAATCGAGCATGAAGTAGGAAAGAAAGAGATGGCGTGAGCGGGTCAGGCGATCCCGTTCGGCAGCCAGGGAGAGGGTGAGGCGCGCAGCACCCGCTATACGGGCGCCATCCCTCAAGGGCGCATAGTGATACAGGAGCCTGCCGTCTTTGCTGAAGGAGGATGTGGCATCTCCCGTCCGCAACGCCCTGGTCAAGCCGGCATCCAGCCCCTCCCTTTCCGCAACCCGGTACATCGGCCACCCTTCCGGGTTTACGACGGTCAGTCCGGCGATGGCACGTTCGTTGGCGAGACGTACCGCAAACGAACCGGCCGGCGTCGCGTCGTTCAGACGGTCGAGGGGAAAGGGGACAAGGTTGACGAACGAAGCGAGGAGGATGCGCCCTTCCCCGTTTTTCTGGATAAGAATGTCTTTTTCGGCGGTCTTGAACGAGATGAGGCTCAGCAGTATCCAGGTAAGGCTGAGCAGGCAGGCGAGGGAAGCCAGAATGGCAAAGGTGAGATTGACGCGGAACGGCTTCATGAGGGCTACCCTCCCCCCCCCCTCCCGAGGCTCAGATACCAGGTAATCAGCTGCCGGCCGTAAAAGATGTAGAGGACAGCACCGAAGGCAAGGAAGGGGCCGAAGGGAATGGCCAGCTTGCTGTCCTTACCCTTGGCCAGCATGACGCTCACGCCGATAACCGAACCGGCCAGGGATGCGGCGAAGATGATGAACGGAACCGATCGCCAGCCTAGAAATGCCCCGAGCATGGCCAGGAGTTTTATGTCGCCCCCCCCCATTCCCTCTTTACCGGTGAGCAGGTGGTAGCCGTAAGCCACCAGAAGAAGGCTCCCCCCACCCAGCAGGATGCCGGTGAGGGAATCGAACCACCCGAGCCAGGGGAGGAAGAAGGAACAGATCAAACCGACCACGATGCCGGGAAGGCTGATGACATCGGGGATGATCTGGTGCTCCAGGTCGATGAAGGTTATGACCACGAGGGCCGCACAGAGCAGGAACAGTACGGCAAAAGTGGGTGTCGGGCCGAACTTGATGAAGAGAAAGAGGGCCAGCAGGCCGTTGAGCAGTTCCACGACGGGATACTGGACGGAAATCGGCTCGCGGCAGGAGCGGCATTTACCCCCGAGAAGAAGATAGCTGATGAGGGGAATGTTGTCGTAGAACCGTATCTTGTAATCGCAGCGGGTGCAATGGGAGGGAGGAAAGACGATTGACTCCCCTTTGGGAAGCCGGCAGATACAGACATTCAGAAAGGAACCGACGGCAGCACCGAAGATGAAGGCAAAAATGTAAAAGACGATTGGCAGTGACAAGGGAATCCCCTGGGCGATTCATGCAACCGCCCTGTTGGGGCGAACACGCGGTACGCCCCTAGTGTAGTCTGCGGATCTTTACCAGGCTTTCTTCCAGAAGCAGCTTCTTGTCGGCGAACTCCGTGAGCTTTTCCCTCTCCTTGACCACCACATCGGCCGGGGCGCGCTCCACGAAACTCGGGTTCGACAGTTTTTTGTCAAGGAACTCGATATCCTTGTCCACCTTGGCGATCTCCTTGAGAAGGCGCTTTTCTTCCTCCGCCACGTTCACCAGTCCTTTGAGCGGCACGACGATCTTCACGTCCCCCGCTACCTGCACGGCAGCGTCCTCCGGAACGTCCATCCCGCTGCCGATGGCCAGGTCGGAGATCCGGGCCAGTGACATGACGTAGACCTCGTTCTGCTTCAGGAGATGGCGACTCCCTTCTGAACTGCAGTCGAGTATGGCGGCAATCTCACGGGAAGGGGCCACATCCATCTCCCCCCGGATGGTACGGATGCCGGTGATCACCGCCATGACCAGTTCCATCTCGGCTGCCCCGTCGACGAACTGCCACTCCGGGCGTGGTTGCGGGTAATCGGCCAGCATGATGCTCGGCACCGGTCGTTCGCCCGGCAGGCTCTGCCAGATTTCTTCGGTAATGAACGGCATGAAGGGGTGGAGAAGCCGAAGCAGGTGCTCCAGAACGGTCCAGAGTACCTGGCGAGCCGTCTGCTGACGGTCAGCCTCTCCCCGGTAGAGGTCGTCCTTCACCAGTTCGATGTACCAGTCGCAGAACTCGCTCCAGGTGAAACGGTAAAGGGTGCCGGCGGCATCGTTGAAGCGGAAGGCGTCCAGGGCGTCCTTCGTTTCCTGCGCAGCAACATTCAGACGATGGAGGATCCAGCGGTCGGCATTGGTGAGGGGCAGGGTCGCCGGGTCGACGTTGGCCGGCGTGAACCCTGCCAGGTTCATGAGGGCAAAACGGGACGCGTTCCATATCTTGTTGGCGAAATTTCGGTAGCCGGCAATCCGTTCTTCCGCCAGCTTGATATCCCGTCCCTGGGCGGCGAAAGCGGCCAGGGTGAAACGGAAGGCGTCGGTGCCGTACTGGTCGATCACCGTCAGGGGGTCGATGACGTTCCCCTTGGATTTGCTCATCTTCTGCCCCTGGGCATCCCGCACCAGGGCATGGATGTACACGTCCCTGAACGGGACCTCTCCCATGAAATGGAGCCCCATCATCATCATGCGGGCCACCCAGAAGAAGAGGATGTCGAAGCCGGTCACGAGGCATGAGGTGGGGTAGAAGGAAGACAGCTCGGAAGTCCGGTCCGGCCACCCCATGGTGGAGAAGGGCCAGAGGGCCGAAGAGAACCAGGTATCGAGAACGTCGGTCTCCTGGCGGATCTCGTCGCTGCCGCAGGCTGCGCATTTCGACGGGTCTTCCTTGGCGACGGTCACCTTGCCGCAGTGGTCGCAGTACCATGCGGGGATGCGGTGTCCCCACCAGATCTGGCGGGAGATGCACCAGTCGCGGATGTTCTCCATCCAGTCATAGTAGGTGTTTTCCCACTGCTGGGGAACGATGCGGGTCCGTCCGTCCTTCACTGCCGCCAGCGCCTCTTCCGCCAGCGGCCCCACCTTGACGTACCACTGAAGAGACAGGTACGGTTCAACGACAGTCTTGCAGCGGTAGCAGCCACCAAGCGCCAGGGCGTGGTCCTGGATTTTTTCCAGAAGCCCCGCACTCTCCAGGTCCTCGACGACTTTCTTCCGGGCAGCAAACCGGTCGAGCCCTTCGTACTGGTGACCGGCAGCGTTGATGACGCCCGACTCGTCAAAGACATTGATAACGTCGAGGCCATGCCGCCGGCCTACTTCGAAGTCGTTGAAGTCATGTGCCGGCGTGATCTTCACCACGCCGGTGCCGAACTCCCTGTCCACGTACTCGTCGGCAACGATGGGAATCTCCCGGTTGACCAGGGGAAGGAGCACCTTCTTGCCGATCAGCTCCCGGTAGCGCTCGTCTTCGGGATGTACCGCAACGGCGGTGTCACCCAGCATGGTTTCCGGCCGGGTGGTGGCAACAACAAGGCAGCGATCGCTCTCGACGACCGGATAGCGGAGGTGCCAGAGATGGCCAGCCTTCTCTTCATGCTCCACCTCGATGTCGGAAAGAGCCGTATGGCAGCGGGGACACCAGTTGATGAGACGATTGTCCCGGTAGATGAGCCCTTCTTCGTAGAGCCGGACGAACACTTCACGGACCGCCCTGGAGAGTCCCGCGTCCATGGTAAAGCGCTCCCGCTCCCAGTCGCAGGAGGCGCCAAGTCTCTTCAACTGGCCGATGATCTGTCCCCCCGATTCGCCCTTCCACTGCCAGACCCGCTCGATAAAGGCTTCGCGACCCAGTTCGTGGCGATCCTTCCCCTCGGCAGCCAGTTGCCGCTCCACTACGTTCTGGGTAGCAATGCCGGCATGGTCGGTCCCCGGCATCCAGAGTACGTTATGACCGCTCATCCGTTTCCAGCGGCAGAGGATATCCTGTAGGGTGTTATTGAGGGCGTGCCCCATGTGGAGGGCGCCGGTGACATTGGGGGGGGGGATGACTATGCTGTAAGGAGGTTTTGCGGAAACGGACGCTGCACGGAAATAACCGCTCCGCTCCCACTCCCCGTACCATTTCACTTCCACGCTCTGCGGTTCGTAGACCTTGGCCAGTTCACGTTCTGCCATGCTGCAACCTCTTCATGTGCTGATATAGTGTGTCAGGGATACCATGCTTCGCATTGCCGTCCCGACGAAGAAACCCGGATATAAATCAAACGGGGGATTCATCATCCCCCGTTCGTCTGCATTCATCCACAATCTGTCCGGACATCCCGGCCGATGCTTCAGGCACCTTCCTTGAGGCGACGAACCTCTTCCTTGATGATGTTTTCCGCCAGGTCCGGCACAACCTCCCAGGCGATTCGTTCGATAATGTCCTTCGATATCTTCGCTACCAGTGCCGTCAGTTGCTCTTCGCTCAACTCCGCAGGCGGGGCTGGAGCCGGCGCCGATGCCGCAGATGCCGGCGCTACTGCGCTTGCTGTGGCGACAGCCACTGCTGCCGTGGCTGCAACGGCAGCCACTGAGGGGGCCTCGGCCTCCCCTGGCGGGACAAACGGTACGTACTCTTCCTCGGGAGCGAACTGCAGGTCCATCTCCTGGGGGGGAGCAGCTGCCGGAGCCGGGGCAGGCACGGACTCCTCTTCGGGCGCGAACGGCTGTTCCATGACCGGCATTGGCTCCCTGGCCGGCTCGGCAAGGAATTCCGCCATCTCATCCTGCGCTGCTGCTTCCGGTGCGGCCGCCAGTTCAGCAAAAGGATCCGCTTCCGGCATGCTCTCCTCGGGGAAGCCCTCTTCCTCCTGGAAATCGAAGGTCTGTTCTTCAACCGGCAACCACTTGCCGTCGATATCTCCTGCAGGCTCAACCAAAACCGTGGAAGCCTCTATGGTTCCGACCTCCGCCTCTTCGGCAAAGACGAACTCGTCCGCAACTGCCACCTCTTCGGCGACAGCGGTCTCCTCCGCAATGACCGTCCCGAACTCGACCTGACTCTCTTCCGGCAGTTCTTCCAGGTCGAATGCCCCCCACAGGTCGTCGTCAGGAGAAACTTCCACCAACTCCGCCTCGACCGTTGCCTCTGCAGGTGAGACTGCCGCAGTAAGCGGAGCCGTTTCCGCAGGCACGTCCAAATCGGCAAAGAGCATCTCTTCCATCCCGGCCGCTGCTGCTGGTGCCTGTTCCGGTTCGGCGGCAAAAACGGCGGTTGCCGCCGTCAACGGCTCCACTGCTGCAGGAGTGACGGCAGGTTGGACAGGAGGCGTGGCGACCGGTTCAGTCGCGGGAATGGCTGACTGCCCGGCACGACGTTCCTTGCCGAGCTCTATCAGCGTTTTGACTTTATCAATAAGATGCTGGGATTCAAAGGGCTTGGAAATAAAATCATCGGCTCCGCTTTCGCGGGCCTTGCCTTCATCGAAGGGTTCAAAAGCACCCGTCAGGAGGAGAAGAGGGACATGTCGCAGGGAAGGCTCGCGGCGGACAGCTTCACAGACTTCGTAGCCTGTCTTTCCCGGCATGAGGGCATCCACGAGAATGATATCGGGCAAAAGCTCCCTGGCTTTGTCCAGCGCAGCGTTCCCGTTGTCAACCACGGTGAGCTCATAATCCTCGTTGGCAAAGATTATCCCTACGACCTTCTGAATGGTGATGCTGTCATCGGCGAGGAGCAATTTATTGCCCATCGAACCCTCCTCCGCGGAAAAAGTTGGTCGGGAAGTGTCCTAAACTCTGCACAGGTGCGCAAAAGCTAGCACAATGGCCACAACCTGTCAAGATATTACCGTCTGCTGTTCTTACTCGTCGGTGTCCCGGACGACACCGGCAAACTCCTTCTGCGTCGCAGCGAAGAGGCTGGCCGCCAAGGTTGACAGGTCACCGCGCAACCTGCTGAATTCCTTTGTTCTTCCATAATCGACACGGGAGGTCAGCAGCACCACGAAGGTGTCGCTTGCCGGGTCTATCCAGATGGAACTGCCGGAGTATCCCGTATGGCCGAAAGAATAGCGGGAAAACCCCTCACCCTTGGGTGACGAGAAGGGAGAGGCTATATCCCAGCCAAGCCCCCGCATGACATCTCCCCCCCGGGAGAAGTAGGGGACTGTCATCTGCCGGACGGCTCTCTCTGACAGTACGCGGACGTCGCCCAGCTCTCCCTCGTTGAGAATCATGCGGCAGAAGCGCGCCAGGTCGTGGATGGTGGTGAACAGGCCGGCATGCCCCGCCACTCCCCCCAGCTGGCGTGCGGGGTAGTCCTGAACCTGCCCCTGCAACAGCTGGTTTTCGGCACCCCGTGTTGCCGCACAGCGGAACGCCTTGGCGGGGTCGGGACTGAAACCGGTATCACGCATCGCGAGGGGGCCATAGAACCTGTTTGCCACAAACTCCTGGAGGCCGACACCGCTCGCCCGCCTGACCAGTTCACCCAGCAGGATGAAATTGATGTCGGCATACCTGAACCTGTTCCCGACCTCTCCCTTCAGGCGCTGGTGGGCAGCCCCCTCGATAGCGCTCTGGAGGGGATTGACAGAGGAGAGGGAGAAGTCGTCGAGGCCCGAAGTATGGGTCAGCAGGTTGAGGACGAGCAGGTCATCCTTCCCCTTGCCGGAAAATTCCGGGAACCACCTGACCACCGGGTCGACAAGGGAAAGTTTCCGCTCCTCCGCCAGCTTCAGTACCGCCGGCGTGGTGGCGACCACTTTGGTAAGGGATGCGATGTCGAAAAGAGAATCGACGGTGAGGCCGGGGGAGTCCGGTCCACCGAGTCCCCGGCCGTAGGCCTTTTCGAACAGCACTCCCTGACGATTGCCGACGAGAACAACGCCACCGGTGACAAGTCCGCGGGCAATGGCGCTCTCCAGCAGCTGATCGACCTTCTCCACGTGCGGCGTTACGTGCCGCTGCGTTTCAGCTGAACCACTGACCGCCGTGGCAAGAACCACGAGGGATATGAGAATCGCCTTGAGACTATTCACTGCACCGCCCTGAAAAACGGAAGGGGGAATGAATCCCCCGTCGTTCAGTTGACCTTGAATTTGACGCTCTTGAGAAGATTCCCGTCTCCATCGAGGGCATCCACCCGCCATTCACCGGGCGAGCCCCTGTCCACGGACTTTTTGCTGTAGGTCCTCCAGCGCTCCCCGCGCACCGGCAGCTTGTACTCGGCAACCTTCACCTCGTCGCGGTACCAGACATGGGTTATGGACTGTTCGCCACCGTCACTGGAGACGGTACGGGTGAAACAGAAAAGGGAGGGAACGGAACGCCAGGAAATGCGCCGTACCGAATCTATCGGGTTGCCCCGGACTATCTTGGTGGTTACCGCCATCTCGGTAATCTTTATTCCGGTCCCTGCTGCCTTCGCCTGTCCGCCAAAGGCAATGACCAGCAGCAGACACGCAACCGACAGAAAATGTTTCATAGCACCTCCAGATGGTAAGTCCGGCAGCCCTCTACCTGCTCTCGACACTGTCAGGTCCGGTAATCGGCGTTGATCTTCACGTAATCGAGGGAGAGATCCGAGGTATAGACCGTGGCGCTCCCCTCTCCCAACCCAAGATCGACGGTAACCGTGAATTCATCCTTGTGCAGCACTGCCGAACCCCGTGCCTCTGCGTCTCCACCCGCAAAAACACCGTTACTGGCCATCAGGACATCGTCAAAAAACAGTGCTACCCGGTCGGGGTCAACCGCAACGCCCGAATACCCAACCGCCGCCAGGATTCTTCCCCAGTTGGCGTCCTGGCCAAAAAAGGCAGTCTTTACCAGGGAGGAATTTGCCACCGCCATGGCCGCCTGCCGGGCATCCCCGGCCGATGAAGCGCCCTTGACCGTGATGGCGACGAACTTGGTGGCCCCTTCCCCGTCCCGGACTATCTGACGGGCAAGCGCCAGGACCACGTCCTGCAATTCTTGCATAAAACGGGCCGCTTCCGGCGTCCCCTCATGAATGGGAACGTTCCCCGCCGCCCCGTTGGCGAGGAGCAGGGCCGTGTCGTTGGTGGAGGTGTCGCCGTCAACGGTGATGACGTTGAAGGATGCGTCGACAGCCTGACGGAACGCCTTCCGGAGCCAGGCCGGCTCGACCGCCGCGTCGGTAACGAGAAAGGCAAGCATGGTCGCCATGTTCGGCATGATCATCCCCGCGCCCTTGGCAACGCCGGCGATGGTGTAACTGACTCCGCCTGCATCACCCTGCCGCGCCTCCAGCTTGGGAAAGGTGTCGGTGGTCATGATGGCCCGGGCCACGTCGTCCAGGGTACCGGACTCAAGCCCCTCCACCAGTTTCGGCACACCACCCCGAACCCTGTCCATGGGAAGTTGTACCCCGATCACGCCGGTGGAAGAGACCTGCACCGCCTCGTCGGGGATGCCGAGACCTTCCGCCACCAGCCGCGAGGTTTCCCGGGCATCCTCCATCCCCCGTGAACCGGTACAGGCGTTGGCATTGCCGCTGTTCACTACCACCGCCTGGCAAACACCCTCCTTCGCCCGCTCCATGCCGAGCACCACCGGTGCCGCCTTTACCTTGTTGGTGGTGAACACCGCCGCCAGCGTCGCCGGCGTCTCGGAAAAAATGAGCGCCAGGTCGAGCCGTCCCGGCTTCTTTATAGCCGCCTCAACGGCGGAAAACTTGAATCCCTTAACCATAATATCCTCCACAACAAGAGGTTCCTATCACCATAACCGCTAGTGCACGGGCGTCGAGACATGTCCAGATGCAAGGCGGCGAGGAGCCCGCTCCGCAGGCGTAGCAGCGCTACGTCGAGGAAGCGGGAGACGCGGGCAACGCCGCAGATGGGCGTGTATCGGCGGCCGTCCTTACTTGCCGCAGCATTGTTTGTACTTCTTCCCGCTCCCGCACGGACACGATTCGTTCCTTCCCACCTTCTGGCTCTTGACCGGTTGCTGCTGCACGTCCTCTCCCCCCAGGTTGAAGACCAGCCGCTGTTTCTTCTGCTGCTGTTCCTCGATCCTCTCCACGTCTTCCTCACGGGCAAGCTGCACCCAGAAAATCTTCTCCACCACCTCTTCGCGAATCCGGCCGATCATGTCCATGAAGAGCTGGTAGGCCTCTTTCTTGTATTCCTGCTTGGGGTCCTTCTGACCGTAGCCACGCAGCCCGATCCCTTCCTTCAGGTGGTCGATGGAAAGGAGGTGGTCCTTCCACTGGGTGTCGATGGCCTGGAGCATGATGACCTTGATCAGGTGGTCCATCATCTCGTCGCCGAACTGGCCGAGCTTGGCGGTGAATATCTCGCGCACCTTCTCCTGGAGGAGTTGCTTGAAATTGGTCGGATTGAGGAGTGCCATGGTTTCGGGGGGGATGTCCAGATGGAAGCCGAACACCTTGTAAGCACCCTCGCTAATCCCTTGCCAGTCCCACTCCGTCGCCGCTACCTTGTCGATGGCATAGGCCGTTACCAGGTCCTCCACGCTCTCGTCCATCATCTCCAGAAAGTTTTCGCGGATGTTCTCACCAGCCAGGATTTCCCGGCGCTGGGTGTAGATCACTTCCCGCTGCTTGTTCATGACGTCGTCGTACTCGATGAGATGCTTGCGGATCTCGAAGTTGTGGGCTTCCACCTTCTTCTGTGCGTTCTCGATGGATTTGGTGATCATCCCGTGGGTGATCGCCTCCCCCTCCTCGATCTTAAGGAGGTCCATGATCTTCGCAACCCGTTCGGAGCCGAAGATCCGGAGCAGATCGTCCTGCAGGGAGAGATAGAAACGGGACGACCCCGGGTCCCCTTGGCGGCCGGAACGCCCCCGCAGCTGGTTGTCGATCCGGCGCGATTCGTGGCGCTCGGTGCCGAGGATATGGAGGCCGCCGAGCTTCACCACCTCGTCGTGCTCTCGGGCGCAAAGCTCCTTGAATTCAGCCAGCTTCTTCCCGTATTCTTCGTCGGTCGCATCAGGTTCGGCCTTGCGCCACTGCCGGGCCAACCCATCGGGATTCCCCCCCAAAACGATGTCCGTGCCGCGCCCCGCCATGTTGGTGGCGATGGTCACCATCCCCTTGCGGCCGGCCTGGGCCACGATCTCCGCTTCCCGCTCGTGCTGCTTGGCATTGAGGACATTGTGGGGAACCCCCTGCCGTTTCAGAAGCTCGGCCAACACCTCCGACTTCTCGATGGAGATGGTGCCGACCAGCACCGGCTGCCCCTTGGCATGGAGCTCCTTGATCTCTTCGATGACCGCCTTGAACTTCTCCATCTCGGTCTTGTAGATGACGTCGGGGAAGTCGGGGCGCAGCAGCGGCCGGTTGGTCGGGATGACTGTCACGTCCAGCTTGTAGATCTTGTGAAATTCTTCCGCTTCCGTGTCGGCGGTACCGGTCATACCCGAGAGCTTCTCGTACATCCGGAAGTAGTTCTGGAAGGTGATGGTGGCCAGGGTCTGGTTCTCGTTCTCGATCTGCACCCCTTCCTTGGCCTCTACCGCCTGGTGCAGGCCGTCGGACCAGCGACGTCCCGGCATGAGGCGACCGGTGAACTCGTCGACGATGAGCACCTCACCGTCCTTCACGACATAGTCAACGTCCCGCTTGAACAGGGCGTGGGCACGCAGTGCCTGCTGGACGTGATGGAGTATCTCCATGTTGCGGGGATCGTAGAGGTTGTCGACCTTGAGAAGTTTCTCTACCTTGAGCACGCCTTCCTCGGTCAGGGTGGCGGACTTGGCTTTTTCATCCACCGTGAAGTCACCGGTGTAGCGCTTCCTCTTGCCGGAGAGGGTGTTGGCCTCCTCCTCGATTGTCTCCCCCTTCTTGAGGGAAGGGATGATCCGGTCGATGACGTAGTACTTGTCGGTGGAATCCTCCGTGGGACCGGAGATGATGAGCGGGGTCCGCGCCTCGTCAATGAGGATGGAGTCCACCTCGTCGACGATGGCGTAATGAAAATCCCGCTGCACGTAGTCTTCCAGGGCGAATTTCATGTTATCCCGCAGGTAATCGAAGCCGAACTCGTTATTGGTGCCGTAGGTTATGTCGGCGTTATACGCGTCGCGTCGCTCGTCGTCGTCCAGGCCATGAACGATGACTCCCACCGAAAGGCCGAGAAAGCGATATATCTGCCCCATCCAGTCGGAGTCGCGTTTGGCCAGGTAATCGTTCACCGTAACCACGTGGACGCCGCGACCGGTAAGGGCGTTGAGGTAGGCGGGAAGGGTCGCCACCAGGGTCTTCCCCTCGCCGGTCTTCATCTCGGCGATCTTGCCGGAGTTGAGCACCATCCCCCCGATAAGCTGGACGTCGAAATGGCGCATGTTGTGGACCCGTTTTCCCGCCTCGCGACAGACGGCAAAGGCCTCGGGAAGAAGGGAATCGAGGGATTCCCCCTTTGCGTAGCGCTCTTTGAATTCAAGGGTTTTATGTCGCAACTGATCGTCGGAAAGCTTCACTATCTCCGGCTCCAGGGCGTTTATCCGCTCAACGATGGGCCAGAGTCGCTTCAGCTCCCGTTCGTTCTTGCTGCCGACGATCTTCTTGAGGATTGCTCCAAACATGCACAGGTCTCCTGGTAACGTTATGAGGAAATAAAAAACAGGTTAAGGTACCACAATGGGGAAATTTGCTCAACTGAAAAGGGGACGGGAGGGGTTATGCCACGGCATTGCACGCGGATATAATGATAAAGGAGCCGAAGCACAAAACAAGAAGGGCGGGCTTTGATCCCGCCCCTGCGTTGAACCGGCACGTATGGGTTGCTGCAACACCCCGTCAGTGCCCGCTCACGTCCAGGGCGGCGATCCGCAGGGAAGGTGCTCCGACCCCGCCAAAGAAGCGGAGATCGTCTCCCACACCCTCAACGGAGCGAAAAAGCTCCAGGATATTGCCGGCAATGGCGATTCCTTTGACCGGCGCAGAAACTTCTCCCCCTTCAATCAGGAAGCCGGCGGCGCCGACGGAGAAATCGCCGGAAATGGGGTTGGCAGTATGCATCCCCATCACGTCGGTGACGAGAATCCCCCGGTCGATGCCGGCAAGGAGGTCGCGGCGGGGACGGGTGCCATTCTCGATGAAGAAATTGGTCACCCCCATGTGGGGCACCCCCTTCACGCCGCTCCGCACGGAATTGCCCGTGGAGGTCGCCCCATCCTTGCAGGCGCAGTAGGTATCGTAGAGAAACCCTTGCAGCACGCCGTCTTCCACGAGGATGGTATTGCGGTGCGCCACCCCTTCCCCGTCGAAGGGGGTGGTGGCCATGCCGCCGTCAAGGGTGCCGTCGTCCCGGATGCGGAGCCCTGAGGCGAAGAGCCGCTCCCCCAGCCGCCCCGCCAGGAGCGACTTCCCCTTCTGCACGCTTTCGGCCAGAAAGGCAGGGGCCAGCACCTCCAGTATTTCGGTGGCGACATAGTTGTCCAGCACCGCCGGACAGCGCATGGTGGGAATTTTCTGTGCCCCCAGGAGCCCCGTCGCCTTGCCGGCGGCAAGGCAGGCGATCGTCGCCACGTCCACCCCGGCAAAGCGGGTGCTGAAGCCGAAGTCCCACCCCATCTGGGAATCGCCGTCCGCTTCGGCGATGGCGGAAACGCTGCTGGAGACCGAGGTCCCCCGGTAGTTCCCTTCGACACCGTGTGAGTTCCGGATGAACACCCGGTAGTCCGCCTCACCGTACGTGCTCTTGCGTACCTTCCGCACCCGCGGGTCTTCCGCCAGCACCAGCCGCTCCAGTTCCAGGGCTCGGCCGACCTTCGCCTCCTCGCTAACCCCTGCCAGTTCGTCATCCACGAGCCCCGTCAGTACGGGGTACTCCTGGGGGAGGGGGAAACCATGACACTGGTCAGGGGTCTGGGTTTCGGCACCGACCAGGGCATTGTCGATCATCCGCGCCAGGTCAGCACCGTCCAGGCTCGTGGAGTAGGAAAACCCCATCCCCGCACCCTTGCGCACCCGCACTCCCACCCCTACCGGATGGGAACACTTGAAGGTGTCCACCTTCTGCTCCTTCACCTCGATGGAGAGATTGCGGGAACTGCCGAGCATGATCTCGTAACCGTCCAATGCACGGGACGCGAGCAGCTTCTCGATACGGTTTGCGGTTTCCTGGAAGTCCATAACCACCCCGTCTTCTGTCAATCCAAATCAAGTATCATAGCAATTTCGTCACAGTCCGGAAACTTCACGCACTTCAGACAATCCCCCCAGACCTTGTGGGGAAGCTCGGACTTGTCCACGACGCGGAAGCCGAACCTGGCGAAAAAATCCGGCTTGTAGGTGAGGCAGAACACCCGCTTGAGTCCGAGCGTACGTGCCTCGTCGATGCACGCCTGCACCACCTGGCTGCCGACCCCCTTCCGGCCCGCGTCCTCCGCAACGGCAACGGAACGGACCTCGGCCAGGTCTTCCCAGACAATATGGAGGGCCGCAGTTCCCAAGAGCTTGTCCTCCTCAACGACTACGTAAAAATCACGCAGCACCTCGTACAGCTCGGCAAGGGAACGGGAGAGCATATCGCCGCGGCTGGCGTAAAAGGTCAAAAGTTTCTGAATGTCCTTCACATCCTTGATCTGGGCCTTGCGGAGCATATATCATCCTTTCACAGACAGGTCTGTTCAAGAAAGAAACGAGGGTCCTTGACTCGACCTGCCGGTCGCCCCTGGCGCCTTCGCGGTCAAACTCGCTTCATTCGTTGCCGTCATAAATCCCGAAGATTGATACCATCAGAACGAAAAAGAACCGTTTCTTACCGTGCCTCGGCTATCATCTCCCGGGCGTGCTCCAGAGTGGTATCGGTGATCTTCACCCCGCCGAGCATGCGGGCCATTTCCGCAACCCGCTCGTCGTCACCCAGCAGAGAAACGTTCGTTGCGGTCCGTCCGTCAATCACCCGCTTCTCCACCCGGTAGTGATGGTCGGCAAAGGCTGCCACCTGGGGGAGATGGGTTATACAGAGCACCTGCTGCTTCCGGGCTACGTTTTTCAGTTTCTTCCCGACCAGCGCCGAGGTGGCACCGCCAATCCCCGTGTCCACCTCGTCGAACACCAGGGTCGGCACATCGCTCTCGGGGTGGACCTGCTTCAGGGCGAGCATGAGTCGGGAGAGCTCGCCGCCGGAGGCAATACGGGCCAAGGGGCGCGGAACCTCCCCCGGGTTGGGAGAGAACAGGAATTCGGCCCGCTCGAATCCGGTCGGTCGCGGTTCAGCCAATGCTTCGAAAGCCACTTCGAACACAGCGTGGGGCATGGCCAGTTCACGGAGCTCCCGCTCCATTGCCGTCCTGAGGACACTGGCTGCTTCACGGCGCCGTTCGGAAAGCTCACGGCCGAGGGACTGCATCTGGTGCGTCAATTCCTCCAGGCGCCCGTCCAACTCCCCGCGCGCCTGGTCCCGATTCGTGAGGAGCGCGAGTTCGCTGTCGACCTGCGCCTTGAAGGCGATGATCTCTTCCACGGTCGGAGCATACTTTTTCTTCAGACGACCAATCAGGTCGAGCCGGTCATCCACCGCCTGCAGACGTTCCGGATCGGACTCCACCCGCGCTGCGTAGTCTCGCAGGGCAAGAGCACCATCCTCCAGCTGAAGGGCAGCCCCCTGAAGCGTTTCGTAAAGCTCTGCCAGCTCCGGGTCGATCCGGCTGATATCGCCAACGGCGGCGGTCACCAGCTTCAGCTGGCCGAGTATACTGGCATCGCTCCCGTAAAGGAGATCGAACGCCCTCTGACTGTTGGCCAGAAGCTTCTCCCCATGGGCGAGGATTTGCCGTTCCCGCTCCAGGTCCTCTTCTTCGCCGGCAACGAGAGAGGCGGCTCCAATTTCGTTACTCTGGTAGGAAAGGAGGTCAAGCTTCCGCGCCGCATCCCGTGCCCCCTCCTCAAGACGTTGAATTTCGGCCTTGACGCCTCGAAATTCACCGTGAATTCTGGAGAAGTCTCCCCGCAGGGAGCCGAGACCGGCGAATCCGTCCAGGAGCGCCAGGTGGTTTTCAGGCCGGAGGAGCGTCTGGGATTCATGCTGACCGTAGATATTGATCAGCAGGCGCGTTACGTCTGCAAGGACCGCGATGGTGGAAAGGCCGCCGCCGATGAATACCCGGTTCTTCCCCGAACGGGCCACCACCCGCTTGATGAGGAGTTCCCCCTCCGTCTCGATGCCGAGTTCCGCCAGACAGGAGAGGAGCGCCTCCTCACCCGCCAGGTCAAAGAGCGCCTCCACGGTCGCATCGTCCGCACCGGTCCGGATCAGTTCCGCCGACCCCCTCCCCCCGAGAATCAGGTTCACGGCATCGATGATGATGGATTTCCCTGCCCCCGTCTCCCCCGTGAGGATGGTAAGCCCCGGCTGGAACGCCACGTGGAGCGCATCGATGATGGCGAAGTTTTTTATGTTCAGGTCAGTTAACATAGAGTCAATTTTGAATTTTGAGTTATGAATTTTGAATGAAAACCGAAGAACAGTCTTGAATTAAACGCATCGCATCAGGGTTAATTCAAAACTCAAAATTCATAATTCAAAATTGCCGTTATCGTTCTCCCCACTTGAGCTTCGTACGCAGTACCTCAAAATAATCCTTGCTCCGGGACATGATGAGCCGGGTCCGGTGGGCGGCCCGCCGCACGGTGATGACGTCACCCCCCTTGAGCTCCATCCCCACCTGGCCGTCCAGGGTGAGGAACACATCCTCGTGGGCCGATTTGAGCGTTACCGTGATAGCGGCATCCGCATTGACGACAATGGGGCGGTTGGTGAGTGTATGGGGGCAGATGGGGGTAACGACGAGGCACTCCAGGGCTGGATGGATGATCGGCCCGGCTGCGGCGAGGGAATAGCCGGTGGATCCGGTGGGGCTGCAGATGATGAGACCATCCGCCTTGAAGGTGGTGAGATAGTAGTCGTTCACCATGGTTTCCAGGTCGACGATCCGGGCCAGGGCACCCTTGTTGATAACCACGTCGTTCAGGACCCGGTGGTTCATCACCTCCACCCCGTCCCGCAGAACGGTCGCCTTGAGCATCATCCGTTCCGAAACCTGGTAGTTCCCCGCCAGACAGCTGTCGAGAACGGGATAGAGTTCGTCCAGGGTGATCTCGGTGAGAAAGCCGAGGCTCCCCAGGTTGACCCCAAGGATGGGGATTTCCCGCTCGCCGATGAGCCGCGCCGCGGAGATGAGGGTGCCATCCCCCCCCAGCACCACCACCATGTCGGCGTTTGCGGGGATATCCTCAGACGGGATGCCGGCGTCGTGCCTGAGATGACGCGCCAGGTGGGATTCCACCAGGGGAACCAGCCCCCGCGCCTCAAGCCAGTGTACGAGTTCTTCCGCCACCCCCTGGCAACGGGGGTCGTGCACCTTTGCGAAGATCGCGATTTTTTTCATCCTGCGCGCCCCTGACCTGTGGTATAAGAACGATTTTACTAGCATAGAACCGTTACCATGTCCATGGAAATTCCGCGCCGACCGGCTATACTCTTACAGGTGACGACGACCTTCACGCAGTGGACCACAGGACATCAGACGAGGACCGGATGCACGACGACAGCCTTCCCCCAACCATCGACAATCCCGAACTCGACAGCCTCATGCTGACCATCAAGTCCTTCCTGGAACACCTGGAGTATACCCTGGGGAAGGACAAATACTCCGCTTCGCGGTACGACATCTACAACGCCCTGGCCTACGCCGTCCGCGACCGGATGGTTGAGCGCTGGCTCGACACGCAGCAGCACTATTACAACTCCGATCACAAGCGGGTCTACTATCTCTCCATGGAATTCCTCATGGGGCGCTCCCTGGAGAACAGCCTCATCAACCTCGGATTACTGGACGAATTCAAGGAGGCGGTCTCGTCTCTCGGCTACGATTTCGACGAACTTGTGGAGGACGAGCAGGAAGCGGGGCTCGGCAACGGCGGTCTCGGGCGGCTGGCGGCCTGCTTCCTCGACTCCATGGCCACCATGGCTATCCCCGCCTATGGTTACGGCATCCGCTACGAATACGGCATTTTCCGCCAGAAGATCACCGACGGCACCCAGGTGGAAATCCCCGACAACTGGCTCCGCTACCGCAACCCCTGGGAACTGGACCGCCAGGAACATCTTCACCCGGTCAAGTTCAACGGCCGCGTGGTGACGGTACATATCGACGGCAAGCCACGCCACGAGTGGGTCGACACGGAAGACGTCATGGCCATGGCCTACGACACCCCCATCCCCGGCTACGGCAACAACACCGTCAACACCATGCGCCTCTGGTGCGCCAAGTCGAGCCGTGAATTCGACCTCAAGTTCTTCAACGAGGGGAACTACATCCGGGCCGTGGAAAAGAAGATGCTGACGGAGAACATCTCCAAGGTCCTCTATCCGGCGGACAATGTCATAGAAGGAAAGGAGCTCCGCTTCAAGCAGGAGTACTTCCTCGCCTCCGCCACGGTGCACGACGTCATCTACCGCTTCAAGAAGATGCATAAGGACCTGCGCCTCCTGCCGGACAAGGTGGCGATACAGCTGAACGACACCCATCCCGCCCTCGCCATACCGGAACTGATGCGGGTCCTCCTCGACCTGGAGGGGCTGTCGTGGGACGACGCCTGGAACGTGACCACCAGGGTCTTCGCCTACACCAACCACACCATCCTCCCCGAGGCGCTGGAACAGTGGCCGGTCTGGTTCTTCGAGCAGATCCTCCCCCGTCACCTGATGATCATCTACGAGATCAACGACCGCTTTCTCGATGAGGTGCGTAGACGATTCCCCGGCGACAACGGGCGTCTCGCCCGGATGTCGCTTGTGGAAGAGCACTGGGAGCGGAAAATCAGAATGGCGCACCTGGCCATCGTCGGGAGCCATTCGGTGAACGGTGTGGCCGCGCTCCACAGCGAGATTCTCAAGAACGACCTGTTCAGGGACTTCTACGAGATGTACCCGGAGCGATTCAACAACAAGACCAACGGCATCACCCAGAGGCGCTGGCTGAAAAAGGGGAACCCCCCCCTGTCCGCCCTGATCGATGACCGGATCGGCCCTGGGTGGGTTACCGATCTGTATGAGCTGGAAAAACTCCGCCCCCTGGCGGAAGACGCGGAATTCCGGGCCGACTGGCAGAAGGTGAAGCGGGAGAACAAGGAGCGACTGGCCGCCTATATCCTCAAGCACAACTGCATCCAGGTGGATGTGGATTCACTCTTCGACTGCCAGGTAAAACGGATCCACGAATACAAGCGGCAGCTCCTGAACGTCCTGCACATCATCACCCTCTACAACCGGCTCAAGGCAGACCCCAGCCTGGACATCGTCCCCCGGACCTTCATTTTCGGCGGCAAGGCGGCCCCCGCCTACTTCATTGCCAAGCTGGTCATCCGCCTCATAAATGCCGTGGGTGATGTTGTGAACCGCGATCCGGACGTGGCGGGACGGCTCAAGGTGGTCTTTCTCGCCAACTACAGTGTCTCCCTGGCGGAGATGATCTTCCCCGCCGCCGACCTGTCGGAGCAGATATCCACCGCCGGCACCGAGGCATCGGGTACCGGCAACATGAAGTTCGCCCTGAACGGCGCCCTGACCATCGGCACCCTGGACGGTGCCAACATCGAGATCATGGAAGAGGTGGGACGGGAGAACATCTTCATCTTCGGTCTTACCGCCGAAGAGGTGACAGAGTTGAAGCGGAAGGGGTACAACCCGCGGGAGTACTACAACCGTAACCCGGAACTGCAGAAGGTTCTCGACATGGTCAGCGGCGGCTTCTTCTCACCTTACGACGCCAACCTGTTCAAGCCGATCGTCGATTCGCTCCTCAACCAGGGGGACCACTACCTGCTTCTGGCCGATTATGCCTCCTACATCGCCAGCCAGGAAGAGGTGAGCCAGCTTTACCGCGACCAGGACGAATGGAGCCGGCGGGCTATCCTCAACGCGGCGGGAATGGGAAAGTTTTCCAGCGACCGGACCATAGCCGAATACGCCCGGGACATCTGGGGAGTGGATACCGTCGAAATCAGCGCCCAGGCCCAGCATTGCCTCCATGACGGAGTCTGTTTAGTTGAACATAGAAAGGATGAAGGCGGTTCATAAGTCCCATAGGACCTCTATGACCTATAAACAAATCATGGATCTTTTTGACGCTAAAGCCACCGCCGACACCTTCAGGGAAGCCCCCCTCGCCGAGCGGATGCGCCCCCGGACCCTCGCCGAGTACGTGGGCCAGGAGCACCTCCTCGGTCCTGGGAAGCTCCTGCGCCAGCTGATCGAGACCGACCAGCTCACCTCTCTCATCTTCTGGGGCCCCCCCGGTTCGGGGAAAACCACCCTGGCCCGGATCATAGCAAATGCCACCAAGGCCCACTTCATCTTCTTCTCCGCCATCCTCTCCGGCATCAAGGAAATCCGGGAGATCGTCAGGGAAGCGGAAGATATCCGCAAGTTCAAGGGGCTCAGGACCATACTTTTCGTCGACGAGATCCACCGCTTCAACAAGTCCCAGCAGGACGCCTTCCTCCCTTACGTGGAGCGGGGGGTCTTCACCATGATCGGCGCCACCACCGAAAATCCCTCCTTCGAGGTGATCGCTCCCCTCCTGTCACGCTGCAAGGTGCTCGTCCTCAACCAGTTGACCGAGGAGGAGCTCGAGGGGATCCTCCGCCATGCCCTTGCCGACGTCGAGCGGGGTCTGGGCTCCCTCGATCTCACCATAGCCGACGACGCCCTCACCTACATGGCAGAACAGGCCCAGGGTGACGGCCGGGTCGCCCTCAACACCCTGGAGACTGCGGCACGGCTTGCAACGGGCAGGCTGATCGACCGGGAAACAGCCCGCGAAGCCATGCAGAAAAAGGCACTGCTCTATGACAAGGGGGGAGAGGAGCACTACAACGTCATCTCCGCCTTCATCAAGTCCATGCGGGGGAGCGACCCGGATGGCGCCCTCTACTGGCTGGCGCGTATGCTGGAGGCGGGTGAGGACCCGATCTTCATCCTGCGCCGCATGGTTATCCTGGCATCGGAGGATATCGGCAACGCCGACCCCCGGGCGCTCCAGATTGTGGTGGCGGCCCTCCAGGCATTCCAGCTGGTGGGGCTCCCCGAGGGACGGATCATCCTTGGCCAGGCGGTGACCTATCTCGCCACCGCTCCCAAGTCCAACGCATCCTACATCGGCATCGATGCGGCCCTGGCCGAGGTCAGGAAGAGCGGCGCCCTCCCCGTCCCGCTCCACATCAGGAACGCGCCGACGAAGCTGATGAAGGAGCTCGGCTACCACGCGGGGTACAAGTACGCCCACGACTACGCCCAGGGATACGTCCCCCAGAACTACCTGCCGGACCAGCTTGCCGGGCGAACGTATTACGACCCCGCCGGACACGGTTACGAGAAGACCATCAGGGAAAGAATGGAATGGATGCGGCAGCAGGCAAAACCGACGACTCTGCCGGACACTGAGAAGCCGGAAAAGGGGTAGCACAGGAGGGGGCTGACCATGGGGAAACTGACGAAACAGGCGCGGGAGTTTGCCGGACCGTTCCGTGTCGGTAACGGAAAGGAGTTCCGGCTCAAGAGCGTCAAGCCCGACGAAACCGGCAACCTCACGAAAGAAACTGCGGCTGCGGAACTGGAGCGGGGCATCGAGCGCCTGCGCAAAGAGCAGGAGAAACTGTACGCCCAGGACCGCTGGGCACTCCTTCTCATCTTCCAGGCTATGGATGCCGCCGGCAAGGACAGCGCCATCAAGCACGTGATGTCCGGCATAAATCCCCAGGGGTGCCAGGTTTTCTCCTTCAAGAGCCCCTCCGCCGAAGAACTGGATCACGATTTTCTCTGGCGCACCAACCGCTGTCTCCCCGAACGGGGACGTATCGGTATTTTCAACCGTTCCTACTACGAGGAGATGCTTGTCGTGCGGGTGCACCGGGAACTTCTCGAACGAGAAAAGCTCCCTCCCCGCCTCGTGACAGAACACGTCTGGAAGGAGCGCTTCGAAGACGTCAACGCCTTTGAGCGCTACCTGACGCGCAACGGCGTCGCCGTCCGGAAATTTTTCCTGCACGTTTCGAAAGACGAACAGAAAAAACGTTTTCTCGAACGGATCGACAACCCGGACAAGAACTGGAAATTCACCATGGACGACGTCCGCGAACGGGACCACTGGGACGATTACATGGCCGCCTACGAGGACATGATCCGCCACACGTCCACCGACCATGCGCCATGGTACGTGGTGCCTGCCGATAACAAGTGGTTCACGCGGCTGGTGGTGTCAGCGGCCATTATTGACGCCCTGAGTGAGCTGGATCTCGCGTATCCGAAGGTGGACAGGGAAAAGGAGGAGGAACTGGCAAGGGCCCGGTTCCTGCTGGAAAGAAACCATGAGAAATGAACGGGAGGGGGAGACTGCTGCACCCGTCACCAATAAACCTGCCAAGGGGGGGTCAGACATAAAAAAAGGCGCCTTCACGGCGCCTTTTCTGTTCAGGCAAACAGTGCGTTGATGTCGTTGACAATGTCGTCAACATTGAGTCCGTGGGCTCCGCACCCCTGTTCCAGGGTTTCTGCCTGGGCTCCCATGCAACCGATGCACCCCAGGTTGTACTTGGCAAGCACCTTCACCACATCCGGATGCATCCGCATCACCTGGGCAAACGTCATATCCTTGTTTACAGTCTGGCTCATGTATTCTTTCCTCTCTCCCGATTAGTTGAATCGTGAAACGTGAATGGTGAAAAGTAAACCGTTCCCGGCCTGTCTGCGACTCACACGTACTTGATGTCGACGATCTCGTATTCCTTCAGACCGGATGGTACCTTGACCTTCACCGAATCGTCCAGCTTGTGGCCGATGAGCGCCTTGCCGACCGGGGAGGTGCAGGAAATCTTTCCAAGCTTGATGTCCGCCTCATCCTCGCCAACGATCTTGTAGGTGCACTCCTCGTCGGCAGCGGTATCGTAAAGGGTGACGGTGGAACCGAACACCACCTTGTCCGGCTTAAGATTGGACAGATCAACCACGTACGCGCGGGCAAGCTTGTCCTGGAGTTCGGCGATGCGCCCTTCTATGAAGCTCTGACGGTGTTTGGCGGCATCATATTCGGCATTCTCCGACAGGTCTCCATGACTGCGCGCCTCGGCGATGTCCTGGATCACCCGGGGGCGCTCCTCGCGGATCAGGCGCTTCAGGTCCTCCTGAAGCGTTTCAAAGCTTTCCTTCGTCATCGGTACAGAATGGGACATCTTCCTGGCAACTCCTCTGGTCTGCACAACGTCTGAAGTCCAACATTGTGCGAAAATGGCGGGGCAGCCAGAACGGCCGCCCCGCGTATAACCTCGTACGTTTGTGTCTGGCTGACGTCAGCCCAGATATTCCTGGATCGGCTTCACGTCCAGCGCTTCCTTCTTTACCGCGATCATGCCGTCCACGGCGGCCCGGGCACCGGATGCTGTGGTGTAGTAGGCGATGTTGTGCATCAGGGTGTTGCGGCGGATGGAGAAGGAATCGGCAACCGCCTGGGCTCCCTGGGTGGTGTTGATCACCATGGCGATCTCGCCGTTCTTGATGGCATCGACGATGTGGGGACGCCCTTCCAGCACCTTGTTGATAACCCGCACCGCAAGCCCCTTCTCCTGCAGGAATGCGGCAGTGCCACGGGTTGCAACCAGTTCGAATCCGTGATCATACAGTTTTTTCGCGGCGGTGACAATATGTTTCTTGTCGGCGTCACGCACACTTATGAAGACCCGGCCACTGGTGGGGAGCTTGACCCCCGCTCCCAGCTGTGCCTTGGCAAAGGCGGTGGCAAAGTCGGCATCGATCCCCATCACCTCGCCGGTGGACTTCATCTCCGGGCCGAGGATGGTGTCCACGCCGGGGAACTTCACGAAGGGGAAGACCGACTCCTTGACCGACATATGCGCGGGGACGATATCGCCACTGACCCCCAGTTCCTGCAGGCTCTTGCCCGCCATGACGCGGGCGGCGATCTTCGCCAGGGGCCGGCCGGTGGCCTTGGAGACGAAGGGGGCCGTACGGGAGGCCCGCGGATTCACCTCAAGGATGAAAATAACCCCGTCCTTCACCGCGTACTGGACGTTCATCAGCCCCTTCACCTTCAACTCAAGGGCCATGGCCACGGTCTGGCGACGGATTTCCGCCACCACTTCCGGGGAAATGGAGTAGGGGGGAAGGGAGCAGGCCGAGTCGCCGGAATGGATCCCCGCCTCCTCGATGTGCTCCATGATCCCGCCGATCACTACCTCGCGACCGTCGCAGAGAGCATCCACATCCACCTCGATCGCTTCGTCCAGGAACTTGTCGACGAGGATCGGGTGCTCGGGGGACGCCTGCACGGCGGTATGCATGTAACGGCGCAGATTGTCCACATCGTAGACGATCTCCATGGCGCGCCCGCCAAGAACGTAAGAGGGGCGGACCACCACGGGGTAGCCGATACGGTCGGCCACCTTTTCCGCCTCCTCGAAGGAGCGGGCGGTGCCGTTTTCCGGCTGGCGCAGCCCCAGCTTGTGGAGCATCTCCTGGAACCGCTCCCGGTCCTCAGCCCGGTCGATTGCGTCGGGGGAAGTACCGATGATGGGGACGCCCGCCTTCTCCAGTGCCACGGCCAGCTTCAGCGGCGTCTGGCCGCCGAACTGGACGATCACCCCGTCCGGCTTCTCCACATCCACGATGCTCAGGACATCCTCATAGGTGAGAGGCTCGAAGTAGAGGCGGTCGGAGGTGTCGTAGTCGGTGGAGACCGTCTCCGGATTGCAGTTTACCATGATGGTCTCGTAGCCGTCCTCCGCCAGGGCAAAGACGCCGTGGACACAGCAGTAATCGAACTCGATCCCCTGGCCGATCCGGTTGGGGCCACCCCCCAGGATCATGATCTTCTTCCGGTCGGTCACCTCCGCCTCGCACTCCTCCTCGTAGGTGGAGTAGAGATAGGGAGTGTAGGCGACAAACTCGGCGGCGCAGGTATCAACACGCTTGAAGACCGGCGTGACACCGAGGGAAAGGCGGAGCTTGCGCATCTCCTCCTCGTTCCTTCCCCACAGCTTGCCGAGGAACCTGTCGCTGAAACCGTACTGCTTCGCCTCGCGAAGAAGGTCTTTAAGGTTTTCCTTTGCCTCTACCTTTACCTGCTTGAGCTTGTCCTCCATCTCGATGATCTGCCGGATGTTGTGGAGGAACCAGGGATCGATGCCGGTGATTTTGTAAAGCCTGTCCACCTCCATACCGCTCCGGATCGCATCCCCCACGAACCAGAGCCGTTCCCAGTTGGGAGTTCCCAGCTTGTCCAGAAGAAGCTGCTGCTCAGCGGGTGTCAAAGCCCGACGGGTCTCTTTCCCCAGGTCAAAGAGGCGGGACTCGAAGCCGCAGGAACCGATCTCCAGGGAGCGAAGCGCCTTCTGGAACGACTCCTTGAAGGTCCGGCCGATGGCCATCACCTCCCCCACCGACTTCATCTGGGTGGTGAGGGTGGAATCGGCGGCGGGGAACTTCTCGAAGGTGAAGCGGGGAATCTTGGTCACCACGTAATCTATGGCCGGCTCGAAGCAGGCGGGCGTTTCGCGGGTGATGTCGTTGGTGATCTCGTCCAGGGTATAGCCGACCGCTAGCTTGGCGGCGATCTTGGCGATGGGAAAGCCGGTCGCCTTGGAGGCCAGGGCCGACGAGCGGGAGACGCGGGGGTTCATCTCGATCACCACGAGGCGACCGTCACGGGGGTTGATGCCAAACTGGATATTGGAACCGCCGGTGTCCACACCGATCTCCCGGATGATCTTCAGGGATGCGTCCCGGAGAATCTGGTACTCCTTGTCGGTCAGGGTCTGGGCAGGCGCGACGGTAATGGAATCGCCCGTATGGACCCCCATGGGGTCGAAGTTCTCGATGGAGCAGATGATCACCACGTTGTCGGCGGTGTCCCGCATCACCTCCAGTTCGTACTCCTTCCAGCCGATGACCGACTCCTCAACGAGGATCTCGTCGGTGGGGGAGGCATCGATCCCCGCCATGGCCATCCGCTCGTACTCTTCCATGTTGTAGGCTATGCCGCCGCCGGTCCCCCCCAGGGTGAACGAAGGGCGGATGATGGCCGGGAAGCCTATTTCCTTGATGACGGCCATAGCCTCCTGGCGATCATGGGCAAGCCCCGACCGGGGGACCGACAGACCGATCCGCTCCATCGCCTCCTTGAACAGGGTCCTGTCCTCCGCCTTCTTGATGGCGGGGAGTTTGGCGCCGATGAGTTCCACGCCGTACTTTTCCAGAATGCCGTTCTCCGCCACCGCCACCGCGGTGTTGAGCGCCGTCTGTCCCCCCAGGGTGGGGAGGACGGCATCGGGGCGCTCCTTGGCGATGATCTTGGCGAGCATCTCCGGGGTCACCGGCTCGATGTAGGTCCGGTGGGCGAAATCCGGGTCGGTCATGATGGTGGCCGGGTTGCTGTTCAACAGCACCACCTCGAATCCCTCCTCCTTGAGCGCCTTGCACGCCTGGGTGCCGGAGTAGTCGAATTCGCACGCCTGGCCGATGACGATGGGGCCGGCGCCGATGATGAGAATCTTATGGATATCTGTTCTTTTAGGCATGTAGGCACAACTCCTTTACGCTACTGAATGGTCGCATGGTACTCCTGGAGGCTCCGGATATCTTCTTTCCCCTGCCGCCTGGCGGCGATCCCCTCTGCTGCCGCAACTGCCGCGGCGGTGGTGGTGATGTAGGGAACCTTGTGCTTGATCGCAGCCTTGCGGATGTACGAATCATCATGAATACTGGTCTTGCCGGACGGGGTGTTGACCACCAGCTGCACTTCGCCGTTCTTGATGGCGTCGGCGACATGGGGCCTTCCCTCGTGCATCTTCAGAACGGCTTGCGCGGCAACGCCGTTCTCTGTCAGGTACTGCGCTGTCCCCTGCGTGGCCATGATGCCGAAACCGAGCGCGGAAAAACGGCGGGCGGCGTCGAGTGCACCGGCGCGGTCGTGTTCGGCAACGGTTATGAGTACCGTTCCTTCCAGCGGAAGGATGGAGTTGGCCCCCTCCTGGGCTTTGTAGAAGGCCATGCCGTAGGAAGCGGCCATGCCGAGTACTTCGCCGGTCGAGCGCATCTCCGGTCCAAGCACCGGGTCGACTTCCGGGAACATGTTGAAGGGGAATACCGCTTCCTTCACACCGAAATGGGGAACCGGGCGGCGAACAAGCCCCATATCCTTCAACCTGGCACCGAGCATCACCTGCACGGCAAGCCGGGGCATCGGGATATTGCAGACCTTGGAAACCAGGGGGACGGTCCGGCTTGCCCGCGGATTGGCCTCGAGGATGTAGACCTTATCGTCGGCAATGGCGTACTGGATGTTCATCAGCCCCACGACCCCCATCTCCACGGCGATCCGCCGGGTGTATTCCTCAATGGTGGCGATGTGCTTCGCCGGGATGTTGACCGGCGGGATGACACAGGCCGAATCGCCCGAGTGCACCCCTGCAAGCTCGATATGCTCCATCACGGCCGGAACGAAGGCATCGGTGCCGTCGCTGATGGCATCGGCCTCGGCCTCGATGGCGTTCTGGAGGAACCGGTCTATCAGTATCGGCCGTTCCGGGGTCACATCCACCGCCTTGGCCAGATACTCCCGCAGCATCTCTTCGTCGTGAACCACCTCCATGGCCCTGCCGCCGAGCACGTAGGAGGGGCGTACGATAAGCGGGTAGCCAATGCGCGCCGCGATGGCCAACGCCTCATCCAGGGTGCTGGCCATGCCTGATTCCGGCTGGGGAATGTCGAGCTTCCGCATCATGGCGTTGAACTGCTCCCGGTCCTCGGCAAGATCGATGGTATCCGGGCTGGTGCCGATGATTCTGACTCCGGCATCCTGCAACTGGCGGGCTATATTGAGCGGAGTCTGGCCGCCGAACTGAACCAGAACCCCTTCCGGCCGCTCCTTGGCATAGATGGAAACGACATCCTCCACCGTCAACGGCTCAAAGTAGAGCTTGTCGGAGGTGTCATAATCGGTGGAGACCGTCTCCGGATTACAGTTGATCATGATGGTCTCATACCCCGCATCCTTGAGGGCAAAGGCGGTATGGACACAGCAGTAGTCGAATTCGATCCCCTGGCCGATCCGGTTCGGGCCTCCCCCCAGGACCATGATCTTCTTCCGGCCGGTCACCCCGACCGCATCCGGCGCGTTGTAGGTGGAGAAATAATATGCCGCGTCCTCAACCCCGCTGACCGGCACCGGCTCCCATGCCTCCACTACGCCAAGGGCTATGCGGCGCTCGCGTACAGCCTGTTCCGGGACATCGAGGATCCGGGCCAGATAGCGGTCGGCAAAACCGTCCTTCTTGGCCTGGATCAGCAGGTCGTCGGGCGGCAGGTTCCCCTTGTGCTGCAGAATCTGCTCCTCAAGCACGACCAGTTCCTGCATCTGCTCCAGGAACCAGGTCTTGATGTGGGTCCGCTCATGAAGCAGATCAATGGCTGCTCCCTTGCGGAGCGCTTCGTAGAGGATGAACTGCCGCTCGCTGGACGGTTCGGCCAGAAGCTCCATTAGCTCGGCAAGCGTCTTGCGGTTGAAATCCCTGGCAAAGCCAAGGCCATGACGACCGTTCTCCAGGGAGCGGATTGCCTTCTGCAGCGCTTCCTTGTAATTCTTGCCGATACTCATCACCTCGCCGACGGCCCGCATCTGGGTACCCAGCTTGTCCTGCACACCCTTGAACTTCTCGAAGGCCCATCGGGCGAATTTGACCACCACATAGTCGCCGGACGGCGTGTACTTCTCCAGCGACCCGTCGCGCCAATAGGGGATCTCGTCCAGGGTCAGGCCGGCGGCCAGCATGGAGGAGACCAGCGCGATCGGGAAACCGGTGGCCTTGGAGGCAAGGGCTGATGAGCGGGAGGTGCGCGGGTTGATCTCGATGACCACCACCCGCCCACTCTTCGGGTCGTGGGCGAACTGCACGTTGGTGCCGCCGATCACCTCAATGGCATCGACGATCCGGTAGGAGTAGTCCTGCAGCCTGGCCTGCAGTTCCGGGGCGATGGTCAGCATCGGCGCGGTGCAATAGGAGTCGCCGGTATGCACCCCCATGGCGTCCACGTTCTCGATGAAGCAGACCGTTATTTTCTGATTCTTAGCGTCCCGTACCACCTCGAGCTCAAGCTCTTCCCACCCGAGGACCGATTCTTCCACCAGTACCTGACTCACCGGGCTGGCCGAGAGTCCGCGGCTGACGATGGTCTCGAACTCGTCCATATTGTAGGCAAAACCGCCGCCGGTCCCCCCCATGGTGTACGCCGGACGGATAACTACCGGCAGACCGATCTTCGCCAGCACCTCCTTCGCCTCCTCCAGGCTGTGGGCGACGTCGCTGCGGGCAGTCTCAATGCCGAGACGGGTCATGGTCTCCTTGAATGTCTCCCGGTCCTCGCCGCGCTTGATCGCGTCGAGATTGACACCGATCACCTTGACCTTGTACGTGTCCAGAACGCCGGCCTCGGCCAGGGCGCTGGAAAGGTTCAATCCGGTCTGTCCCCCCAGGTTGGGCAACAGGGCATCCGGCCGTTCCTTGGCGATTATCTCGGTGAGCGTAGGGACATTGAGCGGCTCGATGTAGGTCACATCCGCCATGCCGGGATCGGTCATGATCGTGGCCGGATTGGAATTGACCAGCACGATCTGGTATCCAAGCTTGCGCAGAGCCTTGCATGCCTGGGTGCCC
This sequence comes from Geomobilimonas luticola, assembly GCF_018476905.1. GTDB lineage: Bacteria > Desulfobacterota > Desulfuromonadia > Geobacterales > Geobacteraceae > Geomobilimonas > Geomobilimonas luticola. The sequence continues at coordinate 63,756 of NZ_JAHCVK010000002.1, read as the reverse complement.
GAGTAGTCGAACTCGCACGCCTGACCGATGATAATCGGGCCGGAACCGATGATGAGGATCTTCTTGATGTCGGTACGTTTGGGCATCCATAACTCCTGTTCGCAAATAAACGGGGTGCTTTTCCGAGAAACGCGATTTTTTCGCAAGATCAAGGCTGTCAAGGGAACGCGAAGACATTAAAGGCGCGTTTCACCCCCGGAATATGAAGAATACCGCCCCTGCCAGACAACACCCCGCCCAGAGAAAATCGAGCTTCAGCGGCTGCCCCATGTAAAAGACCGCGAACGGCACGAATACGGAGAGCGTTATCACTTCCTGCATGATCTTCAACTGCCCCAGGTTGAAGGTTCCGTAGCCCGCCCGGTTGGCCGGCACCTGGAGCATGTATTCGAAGAAAGCCAGCCCCCAGCTCACCAGCACCGCGACAAACCAGGGGGCGGTACGGAGGTCCTTCAGATGGGCGTACCAGGCAAAGGTCATGAAAATGTTGGACAGCAGCAGTAATACGATCGTTCTCACGACAAAACCTCAAACCTATATGCACAGGGATATTCAGGATAGACAGGATGTAACCTTCAGGTTTTGACGTTATCCCTCGTACCCTGTTTATCCCTGTAAACGCAGCTTTTGCTCTATTCCTGCACCCAGCCGTTTTCCAGCCCCGCCTCTTCCAGGGCCTCCACCGCCGCCTCGTACTCTTCGTCGGTGATCTTCCGGTGGATGCCGGGTATCTGCCCTGCCTCATGGGCCGGAAAGAATTGCTTCATCAGGGAGATGTGGGTATCCCCCCCAAGGTTTTCTGAAATCCAGCGGAGTGTCTCCCGGCTGCCGGCGTGCCCCTCGGGGAGGACCAGGTGACGAACGATGAGGCCGCGCACCCCGATCCCCTCCTCGTCCAGCTGCAGGTGTCCCACCTGGCGAAGCATCTCCCGCACCGCACGCCGGTTGATCTCCCGGTAGCCGTGAGCCGATGAGAAGTTCACCGCCGGATCTTCCGCCACGTACTTCATGTCCGGCAGGTAGATATCCACCACCCCGTCCAGGAGTTCCAGCGCATCCACCCGTTCGTAGCCGTTGGAGTTCCAGACGATGGGGAGCCGGAAACCCTCACCGATCGCCAGATAGAGAGCCGCCAGAAACTGCGGGAGGAAGTGGCTCGGGGTGACCAGGTTCAGGTTATGGGCCCGCTGTCGCTGGAGCTTCAGCATCCTGGCCGACAGCTCTCGGGTCGTCACATCCTCCCCGTTGCCGAACTGGCTGATGGGGAAATTCTGGCAGAAGCGGCAGCGGAGGTTACAGTTGGAGAAGAAGATCGTCCCCGACCCCCGCGTCCCGGAGATGGGGGGTTCCTCCCCCCGGTGAACATTGGCCGATGCAACCCGGGGCAGTGCTCCGCTCCGGCAGACCCCCGTCTCCCCCGCCAGCCTGTTCACCCGGCAGTCGTGGGGGCAAAGGTCACAACTCTTGAGCCGGGCATAGGCCGTCCGCACCCGTCGCAGCAACTCGCCTGAATTGTAAAGATCGAGGTAATTCATGGTAATCGGGGACCGGGAAACGGGGACCAGTAAATGCTCACCAAGACCTGCCGTTACCGGTCCCTGGTCCCTGGTCCCTAGTCCCTGGTCACCTGTTTGTCTCCATCATTTCCACAAAACGCGAAAAGAGATAATGCGAATCATGGGGCCCCGGCGACGCCTCCGGGTGGTGCTGGACCGAGAAGATGGGGAGGTCCCTGTGCCGCATCCCCTCCACGGTCTGGTCGTTCAGGTTCTCGTGGGCCAGCTCACATGCATGCCCCAGCGACACGATATCCACCGAGAAGCCGTGGTTCTGGGCGGTGATCTCCACCTTCCGCGTCGCCAGGTCCATGACCGGCAGGTTCGAGCCGTGGTTGCCGAACTTGAGCTTCATGGTCCGCCCACCCAGGGCAAGCCCCAGGAGTTGGTGGCCGAGACAGATGCCGAAGATCGGCTTCTTGCCGACTAACTTCCGGATGTTCTCGATCACTGCGGTCATCGGCTCCGGATCCCCCGGGCCGTTGCTGAGGAATATCCCGTCCGGATTCATGGCCAGCGCCTCTTCCGCAGGGAAGGTGGCAGGAACCACCGTCACGTCGCAGCCGGCGGAAACGAGGCAACGGAGGATGTTGTACTTGATGCCGAAGTCGTAGGCGACCACCTTGTACTTCAATTCCGCCGGTGTCGCCTGGCCATACCCTTCCCCCAGCTCCCAGAGCTTCTCGGTCCAGTGGTACGGTTTGTCACAGGAAACACCGCTGGCAAGATCGAGACCGGCCATGGAGGGAACGGCACGCACCTTCCTGAGCAGGCTCTCCGGATCGAAATCGACGGTGGAGATGATCCCGTTCTGGGCTCCCTTGTCCCGCAGATGGCGGGTCAGCGCCCGGGTGTCGAGCCCCTGGATACCCACTACCCCATTCTCCTTCAGATAGCTGTCAAGGCTCATGGTTGCCCGCCAGTTTGAGTGGAAGTCGTGGTACTCCTTGACGATGAAGCCGGAGAGGTAGAGCTGCCTGCTCTCGATATCCTCCGGGTTGATGCCGGTGTTGCCGATCTGGGTATAGGTCATGGTGACCATCTGCCCCCGGTAGGAGGGGTCGGTCAGGACCTCCTGGTATCCGGTCATGGCGGTGTTGAACACAACCTCGCCGGTGGCTTCACCGGAAGCGCCGAAGGATTTCCCCGCAAAGATGCGCCCGTCGGCGAGCGCGAGAACTGCTTTCATAAACATAACCCCTTGAAAATCATTTACCACAGAGACCCACAGGGTCTAAAGGACACGGAGAAAATCGGAGGAAACCTGAAAGCAATGGAACACGGAAACTGCGAAAACTGCCGGATAACTGCGGATTAAACCTGAAAAAGCTTTTTTTGGTTTTAAACCTAAAAGGATTTGACTCTAATCCGCCTTTATCCAGTTTTTTTCGCCTGTTCCGTGTTCTATCAAGATTTTGATTTTCCTCTGCGTTTCTCTGCGCCCTCTGTGGTTAATTGCTTTGCCTGATTCTATTGCCGTTTGAAAACTACTTTACCGCCGAGAATGGTGTACGCCGCCCCACCCTTCATTTGCTCTCCCAACCAGGGGGAGTTCTTGGACTTGGAGGCGAGCCCTTCCCCGGTGACCGTCCATTCGACGGCCGGGTCGATGACGGTGATGTCGGCTACGGCCCCCGCCTTGAGGGTCCCCCTGCCGATACCGAGGATCCTGGCCGGATTGCCTGCCATCTTCTCAATGAGTTGGGAAAGGGTGAGCACCTTCTCTTCCACCAGCTTGAGGGAGAGCGGCAGGGAAGTCTCCAGGCCGACGATGCCGTTCAGGGCCACATTGAACTCCACATCCTTTTCATCGATATGATGGGGGGCGTGGTCGGTGGCGATGGTATCGATGGTGCCGTCCTTGAGCCCTTCCTTGATGGCAGCCACATCATCCGCCTCCCGCAGTGGCGGGTTCATCTTGGCATTGGTGTTGTAGCCGCGCACCGCATCATCGGTCAGGCTGAAGTAGTGGGGGGCCGTCTCGCAGGTGACCTTCACGCCGCGCGCCTTGGCCTCCCGGATGATGCGCACCGCCCCGCGGGTGGAGACGTGGGCGATGTGGAGCGGCGAGCTGGTGTACTCGGCCAGCATGACGTCGCGTGCCGTGGCGATATCTTCCCCGGCGGACGGAATCCCCTTGAGCCCCAGTTCCGTCGAGGTGAATCCCTCGTTCATCACCCCTTCGCCGACGAGGGCAAGGTCTTCGGCATGGGAGATGACCAGAATCCCCATCCCCCGGGCATACTCAAGAGCCCGGCGCATCAGTTCGGAGTTAACTACCGGTTTGCCGTCGTCGGATACCGCGACGCACCCCGACTCTTTGAGTTCCCCCATCTCCGCCAGCCGCTCGCCGTGGGAGCCGTAGGTGATGGAACCGATGGGAAAGACGTTGGCAAACCCTTCCGCCCTGGCCTTGGCGATGATGTAGTTCGCCACCGCCTTGTTGTCGATGACCGGCTTGGTGTTGGGCATGCAGGCAACCGAGGTGAAACCGCCGGCTGCCGCAGCCCGGGTGCCGGATACGATATCCTCCTTGTACTCGAGCCCCGGGTCGCGCAGGTGAACGTGCATGTCCACCAGCCCCGGCACCACGTACTTGCCGGCGGCGTCGATGGTCTCGGCACCGGCGGGCGCCTTGAGCCCTTTGCCGACCTCCTTCACCACCCCCTTCTCCACCACCACATCCAGCATGTCGTCTATCCCCTGGGACGGGTCGATCACCCTGCCATTCTTTATCAACAGATTCATATGGTCACCTCGTAAAAAGTATCGAAATCAGTTAGTGCCAAGAACGCTCAATTTTGTGCAAGGTCAAGGAAGATGAGCGTTTACGCGGAGGCGTAGCAGCGCTACGCCGCACAAGGAAACGAGAAATCTGACGCCGAGATTGCGCAAAAGTGTGCGTTCTCACTCTGCGAGTTCGCCGCCGCAGACGTGGTAGAGCATCGCCATCCTCACCGCCACCCCGTTCTCCACCTGTTTCAGAATGTGGGACTGGTCGCCGTCCACTACGTAGGAGGACATCTCCACGCCGCGGTTGATGGGGCCGGGGTGCATGACCATGGCATCCGGCTTGGCCAGCTTGAGGTTTTCCGGGTTCAGGCCGAAATAGCGGGAATACTCGCGGGCATTGGGCATCAGGGTCTTTCCCTGGCGCTCCTGCTGAATCCGGAGCATGATCACCACGTCAGCATCCTGGATCGCCTCCTTCATGGTGGGACAGACCGTAACATTCCCGAGCTTTTCCACCCCCGGCGGCACCATGGTGGGAGGGCCGGCAAGGAATACGTGGGACCCCATCTTGGTCAGCCCCTGGATATCGGAGCGAGCCACGCGGCTGTGGGTGATGTCGCCGACGATGGCGACCTTCAGGCCGTCCAGTCGCCCGAATTTGTCCTTTATCGTCAGCATGTCCAGAAGCCCCTGGGAGGGGTGCTCGTGGGCACCATCACCGGCGTTGATAATGGAGCAGGGTATCTTCTTGGAGAGGAAGTAGTGGGAACCGGAGACGGCATGGCGCATGACGATGATGTCCGGCTTCATGGCCAGCAGGTTCAGGGCGGTGTCCGCCAGGGTCTCGCCCTTGGTGGCCGAACTGGTTGAGGGGGAGATATTGACCGTGTCGGCCGAGAGACGCTTGGCGGCAATCTCAAAGGATGTCCGGGTCCGGGTGGAGGACTCGTAGAAGAGATTAATAATGGTCTTGCCCCGCAGCGTCGGAACCTTCTTGATGTCGCGGCTGTTGATCTCGCGCATGCTTTCCGCCGTGGAAATGAGGAGTTCGATATCCTCCTTCGTCAGGTCCCTGAGCGCGATGATGTCCTTGTGTTTGAAGCCCATGGCGTCCCCCTGTCAGCTCGCCCTGCGAGCAGGTATAGGTATTCGTTCGTTTCACTCACAGGCAGAGGTTGAGAAAAAGTATTATGACTTTACCTCTACCTTTACCTGCATCACTTTTGTAGCACCACGTCAGTCGGTTTGTTGATGGCATCGAACATGACCTGGATATTCTCTGTGCGGCTGGTCGGCACGTTTCGCCCGACAAAGTCGGCCCGGATCGGGAGTTCCCGATGCCCCCGGTCGACAAGCACCGCCAGCTGGATTGAGGTGGGCCGGCCGTGGTCCATCAGGGCATCCATCGCGGCCCGGATGGTACGCCCCGTATAGAGGACGTCATCCACCAGGACAACTATCCGCCCTTCGAGGGTGAAGGGGATCTCGGTCTTCCCGACCGGCAGGTGCTCCGCATGCCCCTTGATGTCGTCCCGATAGAGGGTTATGTCAACCGCTCCGACCGGCACTTTTTCCCCCTCGATCTCTGCCAGGCGATCCGCCAGTTCATGGGCCAGGTGCACCCCGCCGGTCCTGATACCGACCAGCACCAGCCCCCCTACCCCCTTGTTCTTCTCCAGAATCTCGTGGGCAATACGGGTGAGCGCCCGTTTTACCCCGGCCCCATCCAGAATAACCGTCCCCTCTGTCGCCACTGTGCCTCCTCCTGTTCTCGCAGGGTCAGACCTCTGTGCCTGCCCGATTCACGGGCAACCACAGGGGTTACCCCTACCACGCGAACCTCACAAAAAAGAGCCTCTCCGCGGACAGGCGGAAAGGCTCTCAGAATACTCTTCTGGTAACTGTTTTCGACACCTTTGCTAACCTCACGGGGTTAAGTTAAAAGGCAGTATGGGCAGGTTCGGAGGAACTTTACCATCCTCTGCGGGGCGGAGTCAAGGGATATTTGCCTGACCAATCCATGGCAACCTGCATCCGAGCACTACATGAAATTTTTAATGTTTTACAATTCATGTGTTTACAGTAAACTATGACGAAATGTCTACACCCCCCCCTCAAGGAGAGTACTCGATGCGCATCGGGCTCCTGGTGATTTGCACCCTGCTTGCTGCCTCTACTTCGGCATTTTCTGCGGAAGAACTCCGCCCCATTGGCCTGGTAAAGGTGGCTGCTGGCGATGTCGCAATACTGCGGAACACCCAGCGCATAGCCGCACAACCCGGCCAGCAGCTTTATCAGAAAGATATACTCTCAACCGGTCCGACCGGCAGGATATCGATCATACTCAGGGACGATACAATCCTCGCGCTCGGCTCCTCAAGTGAACTCCACATCGACAGGTTCGTCTTCGAGCCCTCCCGGCAGAACATGGGAATGGTTCTGCGGGTAACGCGCGGCATTATCGGCTACCGATCGGGAAGGATAGCCAAACTGGCTCCCGAAGCGGTGCGGATTGAGACGCCAAAGGCAAGTCTGGGAATCAAGGGAACCTATCTTATGATGAGGGTCGTACCATGATAACGGAATATGGAATGCACCGGATAGGAGTACTTCTTTGGCTGACGCTCGCGGTTTTTCTGCCGGGCTGTGCCGGGCACCAGAACCTTGTGGTCCTGGTGCCGGAGGAGGGCAAGACGTCAGGCAAAGTCACCGTTTCGAATCCCCACGGCTCCCAGGTACTGAAACAACCGTGGGAGGCAACGAAGTTTTCGAGAACCGGCGGGGGACCATCCACACCGATGGTAATGGACGAGGCTGAAGTGCGCAGAATCTTCGCCGGGCCATTTTCTGCAATGCCGTTGCCTCCTGCAAGGTACCTGCTTTATTTCGAACAGAACACCACCAATCTCACTCCAGAGTCAACCGCCCTGCTCCCCGAGGTTATCGAGGCCATTGACCTGCGACAACCGGCGGAACTCTCCGTCATTGGACACACCGACACCGTCGGCTCGCCGGAAGACAACTATCAGCTCGGTCTGCAGCGTGCCGGCACCGTCACCGACCTGCTGAAATCGCTGGGGGCAACCCCTGCAATCATCGAAACAGGTTCCCACGGCAAGGGAAATCTACTCATCATGACCGGCGACGAAACACCTGAACCCCGGAACCGGCGGGTAGAAGTCATTGTACGCTGACCCTCCTCTCCTCCAGGACCCTTATAAAGCGTGACGTCCCCCGACCGTAACGGAAAAGGCCATCCGGATGTTTTCTCCGAATGGCCTTATTCGTTTCCCCTGTACTCGACCGTGTCAGTCGATTCAGTCGATCAGCTTCCCGATGCTCCCCCACCTGACCCGGAACTTGTCCTTGTCCCACGACCAGTATTTTATGAAGGCAAGTCCCTTGATCTTCTCGTTTTTCACGAAACCCCAGAAACGGCTGTCGTATGAACGGTCCCGGTTGTCACCCATGACGAAATAGGAGTTCTCCGGCACCCTTACCGGCCCGAAGTTGTCCCGCGGGTTCTGCTCCTTCGGGATGACATCCTTCTCCTTATGCACCTCATGGGGGTTGTCGTAGGGTTTGCCGTTGACGAAGACCTTCTTGTCGATCACCTGCACCTCGTCCCCCGGCGTGCCGACAACCCGCTTGATGAAGTCCTTGCTCGGGTCCTCCGGATACTCGAAGACGATCACGTCACCCCGACGCGGGTCGCGGATTTTAAGTATCCGCTTGTCGGTCAAGGGGATCTTGGTGCCGTATATGAACTTGCTCACCAGAATGTGGTCGCCGATGGCCAGGGTATCCTCCATAGAGCCGGAGGGGATCTTGAAGGCCTGCACCACAAAGGTGCGGATAATGAGGGCCAGGATTACCGCTATGATGATCGATTCGGCATACTCCCGCACGATGTGCTTTTTCGTAATCGGCTGGGGCTCGGCGCTGTCGGTCGCTCCTGCCGAAGTATCCTTGTACTCGTCCATTGGGGATGCATCCTTTGCGGGTAAAATTTTTGTTACTTGTCTTCAACCTTCAGGATGGCGAGAAACGCTTCCTGGGGGAGCTCCACGTTGCCGATGTTCTTCATCCGCTTCTTCCCTTCCTTCTGCTTCTCCAAGAGTTTCCGCTTGCGGGTGATGTCTCCGCCGTAACACTTGGCAAGCACGTCCTTGCGCATTGCCTTCACGGTCTCCCGGGCGATAACCTTGTTGCCGATGGCCGCCTGGATGGCGATCTCGAACATCTGGCGGGGGATCAACTCCTTCATCTTGGACACCAGGTCGCGGCCGCGGTAATAGGCCTTGTCCCGGTGGATGATGAGGGAGAGGGCATCCACCACCTCGCCGTTGATCATGATGTTCATCCGCACCAGTTCGCTCCGGCGGTAGTCCAGCTGTTCGTAATCGAGGGAGGCGTACCCCTTGGTTATGGACTTGAGGCGGTCGTAGAAATCGAGGACCACTTCGTTGAGCGGCAGTTCATAGATTACCATCACCCGGGTCGGGGTAAGGTACTTGATCTCCCGCTGTACCCCCCGTTTCTCCTCGCACAGGGCCAGTATCCCCCCTACGTACTCGTTGGGAACGTGGATGGAGGCCAGGATGAACGGCTCCTCGATGAAGTCGATGTGCTGGGGTTCCGGCATCTGGTTGGCGCTCTCGATGGTGAACATCTCCCCCCCGACCTTGTGAACCCGGTAGACGACGGTGGGGGCGGTAGTGATCAGATCGAGATTGAACTCCCGCTCCAGCCGCTCCTGGATGATCTCCATGTGGAGAAGTCCCAGGAAGCCGCAGCGGAAACCGAATCCCAGCGCCAGGGAGGTTTCCGGCTCGTAGGAGAAGGATGAATCGTTCAGCTTCAGCTTGGCCAGGGCATCGCGCAGCTGCTCGTACTGGGCGGTATCGATGGGGTAGAGGCCGGAGAAGACCATCGGCTTCACTTCCTTGTAGCCGGGGAGAGGAGCGGCGCACGGGTTGTGCAGGTGGGTCACCGTGTCACCCACCTTGGCGTCCTGCACATCCTTGATGCCGGCGATGAGGAAGCCGACTTCTCCAGCGGTGAGTGACGGCACCTCGCACATGGCCGGCGAGAATACCCCGACCTTAAGCACCTCGTAACTCTTCTTGTTGGACATGAGGAGGATCTTCTCCCCCTTTTTCACCGTTCCATCGATGATCCGGACCAGCACGATGACCCCCTGGTACTGGTCGTACCAGGAATCGAAGAGGAGCGCCTGCAGGGGTTTCCCCGGGTCTCCCGCCGGGGGGGGGATCTTGGAGACGATCTCCTCCAGTATCTCCCGCGTGCCGATCCCCTCCTTGGCACTTGCCAGAACCGCGTCATGGGCGTCGATGCCGATGATCTCCTCGATCTCGTGCTTGACCCTCTCCGGTTCGGCCGCCGGCAGATCGATCTTATTGAGAACCGGAAAGACCTCCAGGTTGGTGTCGATGGCAAGATAGACGTTGGCCAGGGTCTGGGCCTCGACCCCCTGGGAGGCATCGACGACCAGGAGCGCACCCTCGCACGCAGTGAGGGATCGTGAGACCTCATAGGTAAAGTCAACGTGGCCCGGGGTGTCGATCAGGTTGAGGACGTAATCGCGGCCGTCGTCGGCCCGGTAGACGAGGCGGACTGTCTGGGCCTTGATGGTGATCCCCCGCTCCCGCTCCAGGTCCATCTTGTCCAGGAACTGGTCCTGCTTTTCACGGTCGGACAGGGCACCGGTATACTCCAGCAAACGGTCCGCAAGGGTCGACTTGCCGTGGTCGATGTGGGCGATTATGGAAAAATTGCGTATATGGTCTATCTTCATAAATCCTTTGCCTGTCTGAGTGTAACCGATGAATGATATATTAATTGCCGAAGGCTTGTAAAGGGTTTTCTCCCTGCACCTCTGCCGTTGCGGGACGTCATGAGTTAGGGCCGGATTTTTACCAGGCGCCAGGGGATACGGCAAGGGAAGGAGGTATAAATATTGCAATTATCCTCGATAGTAACTACAATCTGTACCGACAATTCGATTGCAAGCCGTTGCCAGTCGTTTGACGGCGAAAGGAATTGCCATCATGCCCCGTCTTTTTACCCGGCTGTTGCTCTGCCATTTGGCCGTGATGTCAGTCATGACCCTTACCGGCTGCTCCGACAGAAACGCGCAGGAGGTACGCCTTGATCAACAGCGCGTTCTCAAGCGCGTTTCCTCCACCTCGGTACGTACACCGCTGCGCCTCGGCATGGGAGCAATGATCACGCCCAAGGAAGGGTACGTCTACTACAAACAGCTCAAGGACTACCTGGAAGAGAAAATTGACCGGCCGATCCAGCTGGTGGACCGGGAAAATTACGATCAGGTCAACAAACTGCTGGAGTCGGGTGGGCTGGATGTGGCGTTTATCTGTGCCGGCCCTTACGTGGACGGACATCAGAAGTTCGGCCTGGAACTTCTGGCCGTCCCCCTGGTCCATGGCAAGCCGTTTTATCACGCCTACATCATCGTCCCCCAGGAGAGCCCGATCCGCGACTTTTCAGGCCTTCGGGGGAAGTCCTTCGCGTTTACCGACCCCAAATCCAACAGCGGCTGCCTGGTCCCCACCTACATGCTCTCCCGGATGAACGAAACGCCCAATTCCTATTTCGCCAAACATATCTTCACCTACGGCCACGACAAGTCCATCAACTCCGTTGCCAAAAAACTGGTGGACGGTGCCGCCGTAGACAGCCTTATCTGGGATTATACCCAGTGGCAACACCCGGAGTTGACGGCAAAGACCAGGATCGTGACCACGTCCCCCCCCTACGGCATACCTCCCATCGTTGTGCGGAAGGATGTCGACCCGGCAATCAAGGGTCAGCTGCGGGAAACCCTGCTACGTATGCACGAGAGCCCACGCGGACGGGAAATCCTCGCCGGCATGATGGTTGACCGGTTTGTCGACGGCAACGACCGTGACTACGACTCGATACGCGAAATGAATGCCTGGATTGCCCGGAGAACGGCAAAATAACGTGTCCATTAAACCAGTAAGCATACGGAGTAAATTCCTCCTCGGCGTCATCAGCCTCCTGTCTCTTCTGGGGGTGATATTCATCGTGCTCATCCAGACGACCGTGCATGACCGGCTCGTGAAGGAGTTGCAGCTGCGCGGCGTCTCCATAGCCCGACATTTTGCCGAGGTCGCCACCAACCCCTTCCTGACCGAATCCACCATCCTTGTGGAAATGCTTGCCGAGGACTATCTTGCGAGCGAGAACGACCTGACCTATATCTTCGCGGTGAACCAGAAAAACGAAGTTGTTGCCCAGACCTTCGGCAAAACCTTTCCCACGGACCTCCTCACCGTCAACCGGATTTCCGCAGACAAGCCTTACAGCATTGTCCCCCTGAATACGGAGAAGGGACTCGTCTACGACATTGCCGTCCCGGTCATGAAGGGTGAACTGGGTATCGTGCACTGCGGCATGTCTGCGGACTCCATCAAGAAAAGCATCGACAACATCACCGGCTGGACCACCAGGATCATTGTCGGCGCGATTATCCTGGTGAGCCTCATCGCGGTTTTCTTTGCCAGAGCCCTTACCCGGTCACTCCAGGCCCTTGCCGTCGGTGCAGAAACCGTCGGGAGGGGAAACCTGTCTCACCGTATCCACATCAATGAACGGGATGAGGTGGGGCAACTGGCAGAGGCGTTCAACCTGATGGCCGAAAATCTCCAGCGGACCACGGTTTCGAAAGAGTACATGGACCGCCTTCTCAACACCATGCATGACGCACTGGTCGTTCTTTCCCCCGATCATACCATTCAGACGGTCAACCGGGCTTTCTGCGAACTGCTCGGCTACTCCGATTCAGAGCTGATCGGCAAACCCGCAGAAGTATTTTTATTCCGGAACCAGGAATTCCTGAACCGGGAACAGGCGACCATGCTGGCCCAGGACGGCTTCATCGAAGGGATCGAACAGGCATATTGCAGAAAGGACGGCCGGGAGATCCCGGTCCTCGCCTCCCTGGCGAAGATGCTCGACGAAACGGGCACCCTGCAGGGAATCATCTGCGCCGCGCAGGACATCAGCAGCCTGAAACAGACGGAACGGGAACTGCAGCTCAAGAGCGAGGAACTGGAGGAATTGAACCAGAGCCTCGAAGAAACCGTTCAGTTACGAACCCGGCAGCTGGCCAGGTCAAATGAAGGGCTGAAGAAAGAGATCGTCGAACGGAAGCGGGCCGAGCAGGAACTGCTCCATGCCAAGGACTTGGCGGAAGTTGCCAATCGCGCAAAAAGCAACTTTCTCGCCAACATGAGCCACGAAATCCGTACGCCGCTCAACGCGGTCATCGGCATGGCGGATATGCTGCGGGAATCCGACATGACTCCCGAACAACAGGAATACCTGGGCATCCTCCACCGCTCCGGCCTGACCCTCCTGGAACTCATTCGCGACCTTCTCGATCTCACCAAGATAGAGGCAGGCCGCATGGAGCTCGAAACCATCCCGTTCGACCTGGAAGAAGTCATCGACCGGACCAACGAAATGCTGGCTGTCAGAGCGCATGAAAAGGGACTGGAACTGATCTGCAGGATCGATCCGGACACTCCCCTGCTTCTGCAGGGTGATCCCAACCGCCTGCGGCAGGTCCTGACAAATCTCATCGGCAATGCCATCAAATTCACCGCCTCGGGCGAAATACGCCTTGAGGTGAAAACAAGTGCCGTCGAGCAGGGACATGCAGAAATCCTGTTTGCCGTATCTGACACGGGGATCGGCATCCCCCCCGATAAAATCGACACCATTTTCGACAAATTCAGCCAGGCAGACTCATCCATCACGCGCCAATACGGTGGAAGCGGCCTCGGCCTGGCCATTTCCAAACTGCTTCTCGAACAGATGGGAGGGAAAATCTGGGTCGAAAGCCAGGTCGGCAGAGGGAGCACGTTCTTCGGTTCCGTCCGGCTCGAAGTTCAGCCCGCGGCGCTCCCCGACAGCGAATTCTCCACCAGCCACCTGGCGGGCATCAAGGCGCTCATTGTGGATGACAACGCCAGTGCCCGAGCGGTCACACGGGAATTACTGGCCTGCTGGGGAGCAGAGGCAGATACGGCCGCCGACAGTGACGGGGCGCTGGCCGCACTGCATACTGCACGTGAAGCAGGCGAACCCTACCGTCTGCTTCTTATGGACAGCCGGCTAGCTGCCTCGGATGGCATCAAGGTCATGGAACAACTGCTGCTGCAGGACCCGACACTCCTGACCAGGACCATCATGATGCTCAGCGCCGACCACCCATCGAGCGACATTCGGCGACTCTACGAACTCGGCATTACAGCCCATCTGCTGAAACCGCTCAAACGGCGCGAACTCCGTCAAACCATTGCCAAAATCCTTCACCTCCCCCAGGCCGGACACAGGCCTGCGATGCGCAAGGAGACGCACGCAACGCCAACACCCTCCCAGGATATGGTCCGGATACTCCTGGCCGAAGATGCGGAAGACAATCGGCAGATATTCAGGCTTTTCCTGAAAAGCACCCGTTTCGAACTGGACGAGGCGGAAAATGGAGCTGTTGCGGTGGAAAAATTCAAGACCGGCTCGTACGCAATGGTCCTCATGGACATGCAGATGCCGATCATGGACGGACTCAGCGCCACAAAGGCAATCCGTCAACTGGAAAAGGAACGGGATCTCACCCCCACGCCGATCATTGCACTGACCGCCTTTACTTCAACTGAGGACATTCAGAACTGCCTGGCCGCAGGCTGCGATCTCCACATTTCCAAACCGGTCAGAAAGGACAAACTCATCGAAACGATAGTGAATACAGCAGGTGGTACGATATGAAAAACTCTGTCAAATCCGATCGGATCGTGGTGAAAATTGACGCGGAGATTCAGGAAGCGATCCCCTTCTTTCTCGAGTTGCGCAAGAAAAACATCGCCGACATCATGACAGCCCTGGATGGGAAGGATTACGAGCAGGTCAAGCGACTGGGGCACAACATCAAAGGGTCCGGAGGAAGTTACGGTTTTGATGAACTGTCCCGCATCGGCCAGGACCTGGAAAAAGCCGCCCTGAGCCAGAACGAAAACGCCATGCGCAGCCTCACCGGCGAACTGGAACATTATCTCGCCAAGGTGGAAATAGTTTACGTCTAGCCTGCTTCCCCGCCCCACGACCGGCACCCGCACACACAAAAAAACACCGGCTGCGCATGCGCACAACCGGTGTCATTGTCTGCGTTGTCTCTTCCACTACCGCGGCATGGGGCAGTAGAGATTGCCGTAGGGGCGCTTGCTCCTGGGAAGGACCTTGACGAAATTTTCCCTGAGGATCTCCTTCGCATCGAGCTTGAGATCCCTGCAATACTCCTTCACATACCCTTCCAGCTCCTGCCGGTCCTCGCCGGTCAGCTCGAACACACCCACCTCACGCGACAGCTTCGCTTCGTCGACCCCACCCCGTACAAAGATGGTACCACCGTGCATTCCCGTACCGAAGCAAAACCCGTGGAGCGGTTTCGCGGGGTCGTCACTGAACATCCCCAGCAGCACGAGCACGCCTCCCGCCATGTACTCGCCGAAAAAATCGCCCGCCTTGCCGCCGGCAATGAGAACAGGCTTGTTCTCCTGGTAGGATTTCATGTGGATGCCGACCCGGTATCCCACATCCTTGAGGATATGGATCCGCCCCCCCCGCATACCGTAACCGAGGACGTCTCCCGCGTGGCCGTGGACGACCACCTTTCCCGCGTTCATGGTGTTGCCGATGTTGTCCTGGGCGTTGTCTCTGACAACGATGGTCGCACCGTTCATGAAGGCCCCCAGGTCATTCCCCGGCACCCCCTTGATGGTGATGGTAACCGGCCGGTTGATCCCATCGCCGATGAAATACTGCCCGTTGACGTTGACCAACTCGATCTTGTCGGCGCCTGATGCAACGGCGGAACGGATCTGGTTGTTCAGGTCCTTGTAATAAACGCCCTGAGCGTCGATTTTCATGGTGTATGCTCCTTACGTCGCAGGTAGAGGTAGAGGTAAAGGCGAGACTTTTCTTTACCTCTACCTTTACCTTTTCCTGTAGTTAAATGACTCCCGGATTCAGCCGGGCGATGACCGGTTCTCCACCGCGGGGCGACCAGACCCGGTCGGGCTGGGAGCATATCTCGCGGATTGCCGCCTCTTCAGACGCCATATAGACGAAATCGTCCTTGGTGGCGCAGACCAGCGGCCGAAGCTTGACCCGGTCGTTGAGACCGATGAGTCCCTCGTTGCTGGCAAAGAGGATGGCAAAGGGACCGTTCAGGAGACCGCTGCCGTATACCTGGCGGATGGCGGTCAGCAGCTGGCGTTCGTCCTCGGGAAGGGAGTCGATCATGTCCCAGAAAGGCGCAGCCAGGGCCATGCTGGCCAGTTCCGGCGACAGACCGTGCTTGCGGATGAGAAGGTCGAGCATGTACGCAACCACCTCGGTGTCGGTAAGCATGGTGCAGAGGTAGCCGTACATCTCCAGATAGCGCTTGTTGATGCCATAGGACGATATCTCGCCGTTGTGGACGATGGACCAGTCCAGAAGGGTGAAGGGGTGTGCGCCGCCCCACCATCCGGGGGTATTGGTCGGGAAACGGTTGTGGGCAGTCCAGATATGGCCGCTGTAATCCTCCAGGCGGAAGAAGTCGGCGATCTCTTCCGGATACCCCACCCCCTTGAAGGCCCCCATGTTCTTGCCGGACGACACGACAAAGGAACCCTCGATCTCGTTGTTGATCCGCATGACGTGGGTGACAATGATGTCCTCGTCAGTCATGTTCTGGAACTCGCGCGCTTCTTTGTATTCCGCCGTCTCCAGCGGCTTGACGAAGTAGCGCCGGAATGCCGGTGGATTGGTGATCGCCGCATTCCGCCGGGTCGGGATCTCCTCGTGATGGTCGATAAGGAAATGCTCGGCAAGGTACTCCTCCGTCAACTGGAGGGCCATACCGCTTTCGTACATGAGGTGGAAGGCAAAGAACTCCTTGAAGTCCGGGTAGATGCCGTAGGCGGCAAAACCGCCCCCCAGGCCATTCCCGCGATCATGCATAAGGGCGATTGACTTGATGATGACGCTTCCCTCCACCAGTTTGCCGGACTTGGAGATAAAGCCGGTCAGACCGCAGTTGGAGATGTCCTTTTCGAATCTATGGGTTGGCTTCAGGTTATTCTTCATGGGTTCCTCTATGGTTTTCTCGTTAAAGCCCGATCAGGCGACTTTGCCGTAGGGGGCGAACAGGGTGTTCCTGATTTCCTTTGTCAGGTGAATAATGCCGAAGTCGGGAGCCAGAAGCTGCTCCTTGAACGGCGTCACGTCGACCTTCTCCCGGATCAGGCCGGAGAATATGCCGGCCCGGTCCACCTGGCCCACCAGGACGGCCCCGACCAGGCGGTTGTCCTGCAGCACGATCTTGCGGTACTGGTAGTTCTCCATGTCCTGATAGGTGAGGATATCGAATTCCTTCGGTTCCAACGGATTGGTAATACCCATGGAGATGGTCGGAACCTTGAACAGCTCGATGGAGTTCATGGCCAGGCCACCGCCGTAGGTCTTCTTCCCCCCCGCCATGGCGGTACCGGCCACGTCACCCTGGATATAGGCGTCCGGCCAGATCGGCATGGGGTTTTTCTGGCCGGAGAAGAAGTCGCTCGCCTCCGCCACGTCACCAGCGGCATAGATACCCTTCACCGAAGTTTCCATGGTGTCGTTCACCACGATCCCCCGGTTCACGTCCACCGTGCTCCCCTTGAGGAACCCTGCGGCCGGGCGGACACCGATGGCCACTACCACCGTGTCGCAGGAGATATAGTCCCCCGACTTGAGGGTGACACCGCTTATCCGCGCACCCTCCCCTTCGATCCGCACTACCGTGTCCTCGGTAATGACGTCGATGCCGTTGGCCTTCATCTTCTTGGCCACCACCCGCCCCGCGGGACGGTCGAAAGCGGCGGACAGTATCCGGTCTGCCAGTTCCACGATGGTTATCTGCTTGCCGAGGAGGTGAATCCCTTCGGCTGCCTTGAGGCCGATGAGCCCCCCGCCGATCACTACTACCCTCTCCATGTCGGCCGCGATCCCCTTCAGTTTCTCGGCGTCATCCCAGGTGGTGAAGGTAAAGATCCGTTCCTTGCCGGCAAGCCCCTCGATGGGGGGGACGAACGGATCGCCGCCGGTGGCGACGAGGAGCCTGTCGTACCCGATAGTATCGCCGGCTGCAAGCTTCACCTGTTTCCTGGTGCTGTCAACCCCGACCACTTCTGCATCCAGAAGGAGGTTTACCCGGTTCTTCTCGTAAAAATCCTCAGGCAGGTAGGCCATCCGTTTCTCGGTTATGAGCCCGCCGAGCAGATAGGAGATGAGGGGTCGGCCGTAAGCGATGTGCCGCTCACGGGAGATGACGGTGATGTTCCCCTTGTCGTCCACCCCGCGAATGCCACGAATGGCGCCGACTGCAGCGACCGAATTGCCGATGATCACGTAGTTCATTTCTGGCTCCCCTCCTTGTACACCAGCGCCCGGTTGGGACAGGCATCCACACAGGCGGGGCTCTTCCGGTCAGGGCAGAGGTCGCACTTGTTGGCCTTTTTCTTCGCAAGGTTCCGCTGCACGGCTCCGTAGGGACAGGCCATGACGCAGGACCAGCAGCCGACGCACTGCTCGGTGTCGATCCGCACTACTCCCGCATCGTTCTTCTGGATTGCCCCGGAAATGCAGGCCCGCAGACAGTCGGGTTCATCGCAGTGGCGGCAGGTGGTAGAGAGGGAAATCACCCCTCCGTCCAACTCCTCCACCGTGCAGCGTGAAATGGAACGGACCGGCTCATGGAGAAAGGCCCGGACCGGGTCCTTGGACTGGGAATGCTCGGTTATGCACCCCACCTCGCACAGGTGACAGCCGATACATGCATCTTCTATGGTGTAGATACGTTTCATGCTCTTCCTCATAGTTCGTTTAACAGGTCCCATGGGACCCATAAGTCACATAGGTCCTATTTATTCCCCGGCCGGCATGACCCCCAGCAGGTTCATGGCCTGATCCGACAACCCCACGGCCCGCAGCTTGTACCGGTTGCCGCGCAGCGACTCCAGCGCATTCAACCCCATCCCTCCGAGGATTTCCTTCATCTCGTGCCCCCAGGCGTGAACCAGGTTCACCAGCCGCTCCGCGCCGATTTCCGGGTTGAGCCGCTTGGCGAGGTACGGATTGTTGGTGGTGATTCCCCAGGGGCATTTGCCGGTATAGCAGCGCTGGCAGAGGGTGCATCCCAGGGCGAGGAGGGTGGATGTTCCCAGGTTGATGGCATCGGCACCCAGGGCAATGGCCTTGATGGCATCGCTGGAGTTCCTGACGCCACCACCGACCACGATGGATACCTGGTTGCGGATACCCTCGTCCCGCAGGCGTGCATCCACCGCCGCCAGAGCTAGTTCCATGGGGATACCGACGTTGTCGCGGATCACCTGGGGGGCCGCGCCGGTACCACCGCGGAAACCGTCGATGGTGATGATGTCCGCACCCGCACGGGCGATGCCGGAGGCGATGGCAGCCACGTGATGAACGGCGGCGATCTTTACCGACACCGGCTTCTCGTAGTTGGTGGCTTCCTTGAGGGCATAGATCAGCTGGCGCAGGTCCTCGATTGAGTATATGTCATGGTGCGGCGCCGGCGAGATGGCATCGGAGCCGATGGGTATCATGCGGGTCTCGGATATCTGGTCGTTGACTTTTTCCCCCGGCAGATGGCCTCCGATTCCCGGTTTGGCACCCTGCCCCACCTTGATCTCGATCCCGACCCCGGCATTAAGGTACTGCTCGCTGACGCCAAAACGCCCCGAGGCAACCTGTACGATGACGTTCTTGCCGTACTGGTAGAGGTCCTTGTGAAGTCCACCCTCGCCGGTGTTGTAGATGGTGCCGAGTTCTTGGGCAGCGGCAGCCATCGCCTTGTGGGCGTTGAGGTTAAGGGCGCCATAGCTCATGGCGGAGAAGATGAAGGGGTACTCCAGCTTGAGCTGGGGAGACAGCTTGGTCGCCAGCTTCGCCTTGCCGGTTTTCTCGTCCCTGACGACTTCGACGACGTGGGGCTTCTTCCCCAGATACGTGCGGAGCTCCATCGGCTCGCGGAGCGGATCGATGGAGGGATTGGTCACCTGGGAAGCATCGAGGAGGAGGTGATCCCAGTAGATGGGGTACTTGGCCGGGTTACCCATGGCGGCCAGAAGAATCCCTCCCGTATCGGCCTGGGCGTAAAGGTTACGGATATGGGCACTGGACCACGACGCGTTTGCCTTGAAACTCTCCTCGTTGGACCTGATGGTAATGGCGCCGGTCGGACAAAGGGCCGAACAACGACGACAGCCGATACAAAGGCTGTTGTCCTCAGTCAGGGCATCCTCGCCAGAAAGATAGGCATGGACATCGTAGGCGCACTGCCTCACGCAGACCTTGCAGCGGATGCACTTCGCATCGGCCCGGTCGATGAGGAACTCGTTGAATGACTCGTTAACACTTTTGTAGAGCACCTTGCAACCTCCGTATGCACCGCGGAAACTCTCCGCACTGCTGACAAATCTACAGGATTCCACTACTGCGATTTGCGTGCCACACAGAAGCAACACAGCAAGCCATGCCACAACAAGCTGTAATTGTTGATTGTTTTATACTGCATCCGAAATCTGCCGTCCAAGACACATCATTTACCACGCCACTGCTCCCCCCTTTGCAGGAACAGTGAGTACTCACACAATGTAATTTTTACGTACACGAATTACACACTATAATCTAACTGTCAGAGCAGTCAACAAACGACAGGAAAAATGGTGGCATCACCTAAGGGCATAATCTATGGAAGTGGGTAGGGCGGATAGGAGGAACGGCACTAAAGGAAGGTAACTGCAACGTAAAGAGGGGGTAACCAGGGGACTCCGGATAACCATCGGACTGATGAAATACCACGGGCAGCGATTGCCTCGTTAATGGAACCTACGGTCTATTGTACCCCTGCGGCCCGGTTGAGATCAGCAAGAAGCTCATCGACATCAACCTTGTGGACACCTGCTCCATGCCCGATTTCCTCAAAGTCGGCGATCTGGCAATCGCTGCACTCCAGGCCGAAGCGGGCAAAAACCTCCACCGTCTGGGGATAGCGGCGCATTATTTCACCAATCGTCATCTCTTTCGTAATCATGTGAGCTCCCTGCTGCAAGGGTGGGGAGACCGAGTCTCCCCCCCTTGCTCATCAAGCTGCCCGAAACAGGATGATCAGGCCAGGTCCTGCACCCCTTGGTAGATGATGTCGAACAGTTCAGCGATATCCTTCTCCTCGATGCAGGAGAAGGCGATACGCAGGTCGGTCTTGCCGATGGAAATGCCGCCGACGCCGTATTTTTCAAGGATGTGGACCCGCAGTTTCTCGGCATCGACGGTCTTCAGCTTGAGGCACATGAAGTAGCCGGAGTTGAACGGGTAGTAGGTCCAGGCGGAATCGTACTTGCCGCTGTTGAGCACTTCCTTAACCTTGAGAGCACGCCCTTTCAACACCTGGAACTTCTCCTCCTTCTGTTCGAGGAATTTCGGGGAGCGGAGCGCCTCAATGGCGAAGGTCTGGGAAGGATGGGGGCAGTTGGAGATCCGGGCACGGATGATCCCCATGGCCTTCTTCTCCAGAGCGGTCATGACCCGCTCGTTCTCGAAGCTGTTGCCGTCGGCGAAGGTGATGAAGCCGGTCCGGAAGCCCCAGACGAACTCCTCCTTGGTGGCGCCGTCAAGCTTGACCGCCAGGATGCGCGGGTGGAGGTTGGCGAGCTTGCCGAAGAGCGACTCCTTCAGGCTGTCCTCGTAGAAGAGGCCGAAGTAGGCGTCATCGGTGACGGCGACGACGTTGCAGCCGCTCTCGGCGACCTCCTTGATGGCGGCGACGATGGCGTCACCTTCGGCGACAGTCGGGGTGTAGCCGCTCGGGTTGTTGGGGAAATTCAGGATGACAACGGCTTTCCCCTTTTCCTCGGCACTGTTTTTCAGCTCGGCCTTGAAGGCGTCGACGTCATAGCCGCCGGCCACGGTGAAGGTAGGGAACTTCCGCATGACGGCGCCGGAGCAGGTGCCGAAGGTCAGGTTGTAGTTCCCCCAGAGCATGTCCGGCAGGATCACATGGTCGCCGTTGTCGACGAACATGTCGGCAACGATGGAGAGGCCGTGGGTGAGGGCGTTGGTGACGATCGGGTTGCTGAAGTGCTTCCCCTGCTGGCTCGGATTCTCCCGCAGCTGCTTCTCCCGCCACAGTGCCCGCAGTTCCGGCTTGCCGGCCGGCGGCGCATAGGGGTAGATGTCCTTCGGGTCGAAGGCGGAGAGCTTGTCCTGAATGCACTGGAGGTACATCGGGCCGCCTTTTTCGGTGGCAATCCCTATGGTGGCGTTGAATTTGTGGGCCTTTTCCTTGGCTTCAGCCGACTGGGTAAGGATTCCCTTGGGAAAGAAAAGGTTCTTGCCCAGGTCGGACAGCATCTCCAGCACATAAGGGTTGCTCTGTTTGAGCATCTCGTTGAGTTCTACGGCTAACGGATTCATGCAGGGTCTCCTTGTTTGTGAGTGTTATGATGAAAACTTGTTGATAAGCGCTTGCTTGACGAGCGGCGGCACCAGTCCGTCCACCGGACCGTGCAGGGAGCTGACCTCCTTGACGATGGACGACGAGAGGTAGCTGTAGGGAACGGAGGTCATCATGAAGAGGGTTTCCACATCCTGGGTGATGCTCCTGTTCATCTGGGCGATCTGGAATTCGTATTCGAAGTCCGACACCGCCCGCAGCCCCCTGATGATGACTGTGGCCTGCTGGGCGCGGACGTAGTCTACCAGAAGGCCGTCGAAGGTGTCAACCTTGGCCCGGTCGTTCCCCTTCAACACTTCCCTGATGAGCTCGATCCGTTCCTCGATGGTAAAGAGGGCATTTTTCGTGGAATTTTTCGCCACGGCAATCACCACGCTGTCGAAAATCCTCAGACCTCGATTGATGATGTCCAGGTGACCGAAGGTTATGGGATCGAAGGAACCGGGATAGACGGCAATTTTTCGTGGCATGCTCATCCTTTTCCATACATAAGTACTTGAATTGGGACGACGTGAATGCAGACCCACGGGGGCTATTCCTCTAGGGAAAAGAACACCAGTGCGGTATCGCCGTACACACGCCGGTCGAACCGGACAAGCCTGTCAAAAGCATCCGGCAGATCCTCCCGACTGGAAACCTCCACCACCACCAGGCTGCCGGCATGGAGCAACGGCGAACCGGCCAGGCTGTTGAGGACTTTTTCCGCCAGACCCTGGTCATAGGGGGGGTCGAGAAACACCAGGTCGAACAGCTCCCCTTCTTTTTCGAGCATTCCCAGGGCCGTCACGGCATCCCGCTCGATGATGCGCCCCCGTGAATCAAACCCGACAAGGAAGAGATTTTTCCTGATAAGCGCTACGGACTCCCGGTGGCTGTCAACGAACACCGCCATGCCGGCCCCTCTGCTGAGGGACTCGATGCCGAGGTTGCCGGTCCCCGCGAAGATATCGAGCACCCGGCAGCCGGGAAAATCGACCGCACCGGCCAGAATGTTGAACAGTGCCTCCTTTACCCGGTCTGCAGTTGGCCTTACCCGGTGGTTCGCCGGGGTGAAAAGCCGGCGCCCCCGGGCGGAACCGCTTATGACCCGCACTGCCCGCTCCCCAGCAGCCGTCCAAGCTTGCCGGCGCTTCCCACGGAACGGAAGGCGGTAATAAACTCCTTCGCCTCCCGGTACGCCATCTCCTGGATCTGGCGGGCGTTCTCTTCCGGAATGGCGTCGATCTCCGCCTTGAAGACGCGGGTCGCGTACTTGATGTCCTGCCGGTTCTCCCTTGCCCAGTGACGCATGGCGTCCATGAGATCGAGGGGGAGCCCCGCATGGGCCACATTCTGCCAGAGGGTGCCGATATTTCCCTTGCGGACCCCGTATTCGGCAAGCTTCCCCACAATTCTCAGGGGGGTGCCGGTGATGCCGTGCTGCACCAGACCGGCAAGGCCTGCCGCAACGGCAACGTCGTAGATGGCCCTGGTTCTCTCCAGATCTATGCTCACCATCTGTCCGTCAAGATAGTTGCCCGTCTTGGACCCATTGTCGATGGCCAGAAGCTGGGGTCGCACACCCCTTGCAGCAAGGGCGGCCAGGAACTCCCGCGCTTCCTCCACTGTCGTCAGGTTTGACTCGCTCCCCACCGGCCGCACTTCCCCCAGCTCCACTTCGAGGCCGAAACCCGCTTCGCACACCGGCCGGGCGAGACGTGACACGATATCGATATTGGCGGCAAGGGAATTGAAGGACGCATCGATGGCAAAGGAGGTGAACCCCGCCGCAATCTGGGCCGTCAGGAGCCGTTCGGATTCCGCGAATTCTGCAACATCAGTGGTTTTTACCGTAATATGGTCGCCATGGATAAGGAAAGGTTTGGTAAAACCGCACTGTTCGGCGTACTCCGTCACCGTAGCGAAATAGAGCTCGGGGGTCTGGCCGGTATAGCCGCCGTCTACCCCCCCCTCGGTCCTGGTCAGTTCGAATGCAACAACGGCATCAAGCTCCTCTGCAGCACGCAAGATACCGGGAATGACATGCTTTATCCGGGCATTGCACGCCATGATGATCTGCTCTTCGCCCGCAAGGGCGGCAAAAACCTCCCGGCCGTTGAGCAGACACACCCCGCTCTGCGTCCCCAGTTTCTTCCTGATTGTGTCGGGAACCCGCTCCAGCAAACGGTTTGTCATTGCTTCTCTACCATTGGATATTTCCTTAAGCATTCTTAAAAAGGTTTTAAATTTATCATGCTGCCTGAAATCGAGTCAAGCAATCTTTGTTGTTGACACCCCTCACGGGGCGGGTTTAAATACGACTCCGCACAAGCGTGACGTGTAGATACAAGTTCGGGGAGATGCCCATGATCTCGACTGCAGCCGTGGAACGGCCTGACCTGGCCGCGTACGCCGCCCGGAGTGTCAACTCCCTCGGGAGAAGATACCCCGAAGAATTGCGCGACGACCGGCCTGCTTTCGAACGGGACCGGGACCGGATCATCCATTGCGCCGCCTTTCGGCGCCTGGAGTACAAGACCCAGGTATTCGTCAACCACGAAGGGGATTACTACCGCACCCGCCTCACCCATTCACTGGAAGTGGCCCAGATCGGCAAGGCCATTGCACGCAGACTCAAACTCAATGAGGAGCTCACGGAGGCGCTGGCCCTTGCCCACGACCTCGGACACACCCCCTTCGGCCACACCGGAGAAGAGGTACTCAACCGCCTCATGGAAAGCCACGGCGGATTCGAGCATAATCTCCAGTCCTTGCGGGTCGTGGACGAACTGGAGGAAAAATATCCCGGGTTCAATGGTCTCAACCTTTCATGGGAGGTGCGGGAGGGTATCATCAAGCACTCCTCCCCGTACGACCGTCCCGTGGAGATCATTGCCGACTTCAAGCCTGGTGTCGTGCCGACAATCGAGGCGCAACTCATCAATTTCGCCGACGAGATCGCCTACAACAACCACGACATCGACGATGGGCTGAAATCCGGCTACATCACCCTCGACCAGCTGCAGCAGGTGGAATTGTGGCAGGAGGTCTACGGCGCCGTCTGCACAAGATACCCGTCTATCGATGCCGAGCGCAAGAAGTACCAGACCATTAGCGCCCTCATTGGCACGTTCATCAACGACCTCACCGTCACCACACTGGCCGCCATCGCCGAAGCCCGCATCGAAAGCCTTGACGACCTGCGCAGGGTCAATCGGCCGATGGTCAGCCTGAGCCCCGGCCTGGCCAGGAAGAACAAGGAGTTGAAACGGTTCCTGCTGGAGAACCTCTATCGTCATTACAAAGTCGAACGGATGAGGGTAAAGGCGGAACGTTATCTTTCACATCTGTTCGAGGCATACGTCAAGCACCCTACCCTTCTACCCCGCAAATACCTGCGCAAAATGGAAGTGGCGGGGCGGGAGCGTGTCATCTGCGACTACATCGCCGGCATGACCGACCGCTACGCCCTGGATGAGTTCAAACGTCTGTTCGAGCCCTACGAACGCGTGTGACCGGAGCGAACTACGGCCCGCCCCTTTCCCGGAACCGACTCAAGCCTTCCAGTGTATAGCCCCAACCGGGCAGCCATCGACGCACTCCTGGAGCTTTTCTTCCGGCGCGCCGAGCGGATTGTACGCTTCCGACTTCCCCCCTTCGAAGCGGAACACTTCCGGCAGCAGTGACACGCACAGTCCGCAACTGATGCATTCATCACGATCAACCCAGACAGTCCTGGCCATATACGACAACTCCTCTCGTTCACGAATTGACACCTGCCTGCAGTCTATACTATGCCACGGAATCCGCGAAAAGCACGTTGCGCATACCCCGCCACGAAAACCCTTGACTTCCGCCGTTAACATAGGCTATTCAGAACATCGGAACGCCACCGTACCGTGGATACACGATAATACTAAACCACCCGCGAGGGTGGGACGGAAAGCCTACAGGGTCTCACGAAGACAGCCGGGTTGCCGAAATATCTTTAACAGGTATACACCGGCAATGCGGCTTTTTTTGTGACATCCGCAAGCCCCACGTTCCCGGCGACGGGAACGATTCCATCCAGGAGGTTATCCAGTCATGAAACGTACGTTGCTAACCGTTACCCTTACCTTCTCGCTTGCCGCCAGCGCCGCCTTCGGGGCAGATGTCGGCTTCGACATCAATATCCGGGGAGGGTCGCCCCTGCCGCCGCCACCACCAGTGTATGCACCGCCACCACCAGTCTATGCTCCCGCCCCCCCACAGATCATCATCCAGCAACCGCCGGTGTTTCTCGCCCCCCCTGAACTCGGCTTTCACGTTGCCATCGACATTCCCTACGACATGGTGTACATCTCCGGCCGCTATTATCTATACAACGGAGGCACATGGTTCCGGGGACGGAGTTACAACGGCCCGTGGGTCGTAGTGTCCGACCGGCATCTCCCCCCCGGCCTGCACAAATACCGCTATGAACAGATCCGTCATTACCGGGACGAGGAGTATCGCCACTACCGCGACGACCGCGAACATTACCGGGGGAAATACTTCCGTCCCGACAAGGCGTGGAAGAAGCACCGCAAGGAAGAGTTGAAGGATGAAAAAAAATGGGAAAAGGAAGAGCGGAAGCGCCATGGGAAAGAAAAGGGACGGGGGCACGACGACTGAGCCATCGCCCGATCTTTCGTATCAATGTGTCGTGCAAAGGGACCGC
The DNA here is from genome assembly GCF_018476905.1 of Geomobilimonas luticola. GTDB lineage: Bacteria > Desulfobacterota > Desulfuromonadia > Geobacterales > Geobacteraceae > Geomobilimonas > Geomobilimonas luticola. The sequence goes on along the minus strand of NZ_JAHCVK010000002.1, from coordinate 37,157 downwards.
AGGAGCGGTCCCTTTTTGCGTATCGATTCCTTCATCCAGGCATCATTCAGGATTGCAAAAACAGGTGAATGTAATTGCGTTACAGACGGGGGAACCTATGTGCTGTTCCCTGCACGAGCAGTGCGAAGCAGGAATCCTGCCGCGCCCAGGGTAGCGGGAGCTTGCTGACGCCGCAGTCAGCGGTACAGAGCAGAGAAGGGACCCGAACGTGAAGGTAGGCGGCATGACAGAAAAAGTTTGCGTGGTGCCAGACCTCACGAGCCGTTTCACCCAGTCGGGCAGAGGCGCCGCAATGGGGACACAAGAGTGGGCCGCCGTGGGTAAACTCGACATAAATATCCATCCGCTTTTCCTCGTCGGAAAAATCGATTCCGGATATCCTCCATGGTGAGGAGAGCCCGAGGGTCGCAGCGATGAGTGATGTCTCGGCCATGTTAAGCTAGTACCCCGACAAACGGACATGATTGATGCGAGGTATTTTTACACAAACCATGCCACCGTTTTCTCGGCGCACATACTCGCTCCAACCTGCAGACATAACGGAAGATTTATACGAACCCCCTTCTAGTTGAGGGGTGTAATATTTTTTAACCCATAGACAGCAAGAACCGGTAATGCTGTGTAATTACAGGATTGACAAGAAATGTCAGCCCATGGCACAGTGCAACCTTCCCTTGCAGCGCTCCCCGGGGAGGGGCGGGAAACCGGATACCAGATGAACTTCATGAAAAACTGCGGAGCAAACCAGGATAACAGAGGTGGTTGGCGGGAGAAGCTTTATCAAACTCCCTCCCGGCTGATAGTCGTCATCGCCCTCGCTATCTTTATCACCGAGATGGGTGTAATGGTAGTCCTCCATTTCTTCCCGGCAACGCCGCAACTCCTCACCATGGTCCTGGATTCGATAATCCTTCTTATCTTTCTAGCCCCCATTCTCCGCTCCTTTGTCTTCAAACCCCTGGAAAACCAGATCGAACGGACAAAACTTTCAGAGGCAAGTCTGCTGGAGTACAAACTCAACCTAGAATCGCTCGTAGACGACCGGACTGCCCGACTTACTGCCGCCGTAAAGAATCTGGAGACGGAGATTGCGGAGCGGACCAGGGCCGAAGAAGCTCTCCAGAAGAGTGAAGAACGTTTCCGGCAGCTATTTCAGCAGACTGAGGATGCCATAATTCTATTCAAGCCCGGCTCATGCCGGATCATCGACATCAACCCGGTGGCAGAGAAACTCTACGGATTCACAAAGCAGGAGCTGTTCGTACAAGGTCCGTCCTGTTTCGTGAAAGAACCCGACCTGGAACGGTTCTGCGAGATCATGACGGCGGTGACCAGGGAAGACCGGCTCCAGATCGACCGGATCAACCATCTGCGCAAAGACGGTAGCGAAATCGTAGTGTCCATCCGGGGGAAAGTGGTTACCATCCAGAACGTTGATCTGGTCTACTGCTCGATCCGGAACATCTCGGCGCGAATACGGCTCGAGGACGAGACACGCCTCATCCAGGCAAAACTCATTCACACCAACAAAATGGCCTCCCTGGGAGTGCTTGTAGCCGGCATCGCCCATGAAATCAACAACCCCAACAACTTCATTCTGATAAACTCCGAGATCCTCGGAAGGGCCTGCAAGGATATCTATCCGATCCTCAGGAAAGAGTGCGAAACAAACGGAGATTTCATGGTGGGAGGAATACCCTGTTCACAGATGATCGAGCACTTCCCCGAAGTTGTTTCGGGCATACGGGACGGCTCCATCCGAATAAGGGACATCATAAACAACCTCAAGGACTTTGCCCGGAATGGGACGTCAACCCTCAGCGACCGAACGGACCTTAACCGGGCGGTGTCCGTGTCGGTTTCCATCCTCAACCACCAGATCAGAAAACACACCCGCAATTTCAGACTTGATCTGGCAGAGTCCCTCCCCCCCGTTACGGGGAACGCACAGCAACTGGAACAGGTAATCATGAACCTGATCGTCAACTCGCTCCAGTCTTTGCCCTCGGAGGAGCAAGGCGTTACGGTCACCACCTTCTTCGATACCGAACATAACTGGGTAGTCTTGAAGGTCGCCGACGAGGGACAGGGGATTCCCGACGACATCGCGGACCGGGTGCTCGATCCATTCTTCACCACCCGCCTGGATAGCGGCGGTTCGGGGCTCGGCCTGGCAATCTGCTATTCGATAGTCCGGGATCACAAGGGACAACTCGATTTCGAGTCCCTCCCCGGAAAAGGGACCACCTTTACCGTCCGCCTGCCGGCGGCACTTTGCAAAGAACCGGGGGATACCGAGATATGAGCAATGATCACCTGCCTATCGTGCTGGTCGATGACGAGGAAAACATCCTCAAGGCATCGAAGCTTATCCTGCTGGGAAACGGATATGGCAACGTCGTTACCCTGAGCGACAGTCGCGCACTTCTCCCCTTTCTGGCTGAACATGGTGCAGCTGCGATCGTCCTTGACCTTTTCATGCCCCATCAATCGGGACTCGATCTCCTGCCGCTCATCGCAGAACGCCATCCCGATCTCCCCGTTATCGTCATGACTGCGGTAGACGAAACCGAAACCGCCGTCAACTGCATGAAGGCGGGGGCCTTCGACTACCTGGTCAAACCGGTGGAGTCGGGACGACTCCTTTCTTCCGTCGCCAAGGCACGGGAAATAGGTTCTCTCTCCCAGGAACTTTCTTCCCTCAAGGAATGCCTCCTCGAAGACCGGCTCGACCATCCCGAAGCATTCTCCGCCATCGTCACCGACAGCAAGAAAATGCGGGCGGTCTTCCAGTATCTGGAGATCACCGCCCGGTCCCGCCAGCCGATCCTTATCACCGGCGAAACCGGCGTGGGAAAGGAGCTGTTTTCTAGGGCGGTGCACCAGCTGAGCGGGCTCAAGGGGAATTATGTGGCGGTGAACGTCGCTGAACTCGATGACAACATGTTCTCCGACACGCTCTTTGGGCACAGAAAGGGTGCTTTTACCGGGGCCGACCAGCCCCGGGAGGGACTCATCGCCAAGGCAGCCGGAGGAACCCTCCTCCTCGACGAGATCGGCGACCTGAACGGTGCGTCACAGATCAAGCTCCTGCGGCTCCTTCAGGAAAGGGAGTATTATCCCGTCGGCTCCGACGTGGCGCGCAAGAGTGAAGCGCGTATCGTCTGCGCCACGAACCGCGACCTGCGCAAACGGATGGAGGAAGGGAAATTCCGCAACGACCTTTTTTACCGTCTCTGCACCCATCAGGTCAGAATTCCCCCCTTGAGAGAACGGATGGAAGACATTCCGCTCCTTCTCGATCATTTTCTCGCTCTCGCGGCGCAGGAATTGGAAAGAAAGAAGCCAACCCCCCCTGCAGAACTGGTGACGCTGCTCGCGGTCCACACCTTTCCGGGAAATGTGCGCGAATTCCAGGCCATGGTCTTTGACGCCGTCGCGCGCCATACCGGCGGGGTCCTTTCCATGGAAAATTTCCGCAGGGTGATCGTTGAAAGCGGGGCGTCATTGCCCCCCTCCCACCCCCGTGAATCCTTGTCCGACGACCCCCTTGTCTCCCTTTTCGGTCGGTTTCCCACTGTCCGTGATGTGGAGGAATACCTGTTCGACGAGGCGATGAAGAGGGCCGGTGGCAACCAGGGAATCGCAGCGACCATGCTCGGCATCACCAGACAGACCCTGAACAAGCGTCTTCAGCTCAGGAATGACAATGAAGTACCCTCGTGACCTGACGATCAATTCTGTCCATTAATTTCACACCGTTGCCCCTTGGCTTAACCCGGACCATCCCTTCCGACCTCTGTAAAATAGTTTTACATACACGACCCTTCCACTCCCACCATTCAAGCTGCCTGTTCCGCGCCATTCCGGCTCCCCGGCACCCGTCGTCCAGGTGCGGCGCGGGCATCCCTTTCCCCTCCCCCCTGCATCATAACAATCCGAAATGTCTCGACAATTTACACTTTAACAAGGTTGGCATGATACATGGATAGTAGTCGAGCATTGGCGAAATCCGCCAGACGTCTCCCTAAGCTGAAGCACTGAATATACAACTAACAGGAGGATCGCGTATGAACAGGGCACTCAAGATTTTCGCTCTTCCAACCCTATCGCTTGCGCTGACGTTAGCACTGACGTCTTCACCAGCGCAGAGCGCCGACGTGAACGCCGCAACCGCGCTCACAGCAGGACCGGTCAACGTTGCAAACGGTTTCCCCACCTGGTACCGGGACACAACCAGCCTCGCACTCGTGCCGTGTCTCTCCCAGGCTGCTTCCCCCACGGGGGGGGCGGGGACGATCATGTGCGTGCTCCCCGTCGCCGGCGATGAGGTCCAGTTCAACCCGGCACTGCCGGTGACGTTTCCCACGCCGCTCAATTTCCCGAGCGAACCGTTCTACTTCATCGCCGAAGGATTCCTGGGAGGCGCAAAAGGAACGGCGCCCCTGACTGACGGTAGCAGCTTCGACTACAGGGCGGCCACCGAAGCGGCATTCCTGAACGGCGTCCAGCAGGGTCAACAGATCACCTTCACCCGGACACGGATAAGAATGGATGTTGTCACCCCCGGTGATTACCGGATCACTCATCCCTACGGAGTCAGGGAATTCGGCAATGTGACCGCGGGGATCAAGGCCATCAACTTCACCGAGGACCTCGGCATCGGCGCCACCGGCGGACCGTTTGCCAACCTTGTCCCCCCAAACGTAAATGTCGGGCCTTTCCTGGCCTGGGACGCTGGCCAGCCCATCATTGTCGGCAATGAGCGCTTCATAGGCGACCCCAACATCCCCCACGCCGTCACAGGGAGTCCGGCCGGCACCAACTTCATCAGGGTGGAGGTGGACACGGTTACCGACGGGACATTCAACCCCGCAACGTCCGTCATTCTCGGGGAGACAAACCTCTTCACCGTGGCGGGCAAAAAGATCGGCATCGACGTGACCCCCTTCCCGGCCGCTGCGCCGGTTACGGCCCTGGTCGGAACGCCGGCCACCATCCCCTTCACCGTCACAAATCTAACCAGCACCCCCGTTGGGCTGACAAATGCCGGACTCTTCTCCTTCGCGGGAACGAACGCCACCGATTTCTCCGTCGTTCCCGGAACCGATACCTGCACCGGAACGACCCTCCAGGCCCCACCCGCCACCCCTTCCAGCTGTACCTTCCAGGTGGCATTCAATCCGGCTGCGTCCACCACTGCCGCCAGGAACGCGACAATAGCCATCACCGCCGATGATGCGGTAAATGCCCCGCCGGTTTCAGTCGCCCTCTCCGGCACCGCACAATATGCCCTTACCATCGAAACGGCGACCAGCGTGACATCCGGCGGCACCCGCGTCGCGGGAACGGTCATCCCGGCACCCGGAACGGTCAATGTCAATGCCGGCGCAAGCCAGCAGTTCACCTTCACTCCCGAAGCGGGCTACTTCCCCCGGGTGCTCGTTGACGGTGCGTTCCAGAGCGTCTCCAACAATACCCTCACCCTCTCTTCCCTGGGAGCTAACCATCTCGTCAACGTCAAATTCGTCCGCAACGGCGACGTGGTTGAAGACGGTACGATCAACCTGACCGACGTCCTTAAGGCACTCAGAATCGCGGTGGGGATGGTGCAGCCGACTCCAGAAGAACGGGTCGCCGCGGACGTGGCCCCTCTGGTTGCGAACGCGGTCAAGCCGGACGGCAAGGTGAATGTGTCCGACGTGCTGGTGCTCCTGCGCCGCTCCGTCAATCTTGACCCGGTCTGGTAATGCAATTCAAACGAAAGGGTGGTGAAACCATGAACACACGATATTTACTGGCATTGACAGTATCCCTCTCTCTCCTGGCGCTGTACGGTTGTGGTGGCGGAGGGGGAGGAGGCAGCACCCCCGTTGCGACGGTCGTGTCCGGAGTGGCTTCCAAGGGGCCCATCAGCGGCGGCACGATAAGAGTATTCGCCATCCAGAACGGGGTGGTCAACCCAGCCCCGCTGGGAAGCGGCACAACCGGGACCGACGGTTCCTATGCCGTAAACATCGGAACCTATTCCGGCCCGGTGCTGGTAGATATTACCGGCGGAAACTACACGGACGAAGCGACCGGAAGCACGCTCCCCCTCGGCATCAACCTCAGGGCGATGGTCCCTGCCGCTGTCGGGACCGTAACGACAGCCGTAACGGCCCTCACTGAAATGGCCGTCCAGAAGGCCCTGGCAGCCGGCTCTCTCACCGATGCGGCTATCCGCGTAGCGAACAACGATATCGGATCCCTCTTCGGGGTGAACGACATCGTCGGCACCTTGCCGATTGACGTCACGACAACCGCTTCGGCCACGGCGCCCGCACCTCGCCGGGAGTACGGCATGGCTCTCGCGGCCGTTTCCCGATACATGCAGAACACGGGAAGGAGTCTCGGCCAGTCCGTCACCGACTTCAGCGGTCCCGTCACCGGCCAGCTCCTGATAGCACTGGACACCGCTCGCACCACCTTTATCCAGAGCGCCAGCAACAAATCGGGGATTACCGGAAACACTACTGCCAGCAAGGCGACCCTGAAAATCTCGTCTGCAGGCACCCTCACCCCGCCTGCCCGGATCGGAGGGGTGGAAGTGGTGGTGAATCTCCCTCCCGGCATTTCGGTTCCCCTCATCGATGCCGTCACCGGCGAAGTGGATCCGGCCGCCGTGTTCATCTCCGGCGTTGCCGTGACGACCGGCACCAACGCACCCCAGTTCACGGCACGTTTTGCACCGGCCACCGTGACGAATCCGGCCACCATCAAGCTGGTGCTCGTGAACATAGCCGGTTTCGGAACGGGAGAATTCGCAACCATGAACCTCAACAAAACGATCGGCAGCGTGGCAACCCCTGCCCACTTCGTTCTGACCGGCTTCACTGCGGTGGACAGCGTCCTCACGGGGGGAAGCCTCGGAGGTGTCATTCCCGGCATCACCTCCACGTTGACAGCTTCATTCTGACGGCCACCATCTGAAATATGAGCGGAGGATGCCGCGACGCATCCTCCGTTTTTTTTTGCTCCGTTGCCACCTTCGCTTCAGGAGAACGCAGAACTGGCATTGTAAAAAAATCTTACACCCGACAGTTTCGCAATAGACGTAACCACCCGTAGTCGTTGATTAAATTACATCGAGAGGCCAACCTTTCTTTGCGGTGGCTTTCACCCCTTTACCCCGAGGTCCCTGTGTTACCGACATGCAACTGTCTTGAATTACGCCGATTTGCGGATTGATTTGCCCGTGGCACACCTTGTGTAATTGTGGAGATGCAAAGGGTGCAAAGATGTTTCCCCTTCGGGGATGAAGCCCGACGACTGATCGGAAGGAGAAAACCTTTTATGCAGGAACTGAAACAAACGGTGCCTGTAGCAATCATGCTGTTACTCCTTGCCAGCGGGCCTGTGCGGGGAGAGTTGGCCGCCGTTTCGGGCAAGCCGGCACCACTGGCCCCCAACGCTCTGACCGAGGTCTTCGCCGGTGGCAACCCGGCGAACGTTGCGGTAAACCTCGCCCACGGCTTCCCCGTCTGGTACCGGGACACCAACGGCGTAAAACTGGAACTCTGCCTCGACAAACCGGTCATTGCCGCCAACGGCATCGTTACCCCCTGTATAACGGCTGAGCCATTTCCGTCGAACCCCTTCTCCTTCCCAGGCAACTTCGGGGCAGAGGCTTTCTGGTGGAACGCCACCGCCGTCGGCACCTATTCGAGCCTTTCTAACGGCACGCCGGCTGTCGGGGGCGACATCCTGGTGGTGGCAGCTCTCGAAGCGGCATTCGGCAATCCCCTCGGCATCCCGGAGGAAGACCAGCAGGTGGCCTTCGGCCGGATCAGAGTAAGAATCAATGTTCCCGTTGCTGGCACCTATCGACTGACACATCCCTACGGGACCCGCGACTATGTCGTGGCGCCCGGCGACCTGGGAACGGGAAGAGAGATCATCCAGACCCAGGACATCGGCATCGCAACCCCCTTGGACTTCACCCAGGCCCTTGCCAACGGCCCCCTGCCGCTTTCTCCGCCGGCCCCTACCCCTCCCAACGTGAGCGTCGGCATAGTCGACCAGACGGGACGGAGCATCGGACCGTTCCTGACGCCTGTCCTCTCTCCTTTCGACCCGGTGATCCGTGCCGGCGGTCCCCTTTCCGTGAACGGTTCCACCTATCTCGCCGAACCGGGAACCGACGCAGTCCCGATCATTCAGGGAGTGACGGCAGCACCCGCCGCTGCTCCTTTCGGCAACGCCGTTACCCTGGAACTACTTAACCCACCGGCCGGTTTCATCCTGAATGCCGCAAACGGCACCCAGACCGTCACCATCGACCGGTTCCAGGTGATGGGAAAGCTGTTCAATGACGGTCCCAACGTGAGACCGTCGGCAGTCGCGGACAAGGCGGCGACCCCCCGCAACAAGAGCGTTTCCATTGACGTTGTGCGTAACGACACGGATCCCGTCGGTACCGGAAACGTGCATGGCATCAACCCGCAGGCGCTGGGGGTTCTCGCGGCCAATGGCGCCATTGTCCGCTCTGCCCCCCTCGTGACCTCAAAAGGTGGCCTTGTCGTTCGCACCACCAATCTGGCCACTGGCAAGACGACCTTTACCTACACTCCGGCGACCGGCTTTACCGGAGAAGACAGCTTCAGCTATGTGGTTCAGGATACCGGCGGACTCATCTCCGAGCCGGCCGTCGTGACCGTTATGGTCGAGGACCTAGTCGCTTCGCGGGCAGAGTTCCGCCCCCGTACGGGGAGGTGGCATCTGACGGGAACCAGCACCGATGTGGACGCAAACAGTGTGACCATTCACGGGGGACCCCGTGCTTCCCTTGCGGGAGCGACCGGGGCGCAAGCCGGCATCGGACTCAGGGCAAGCGACACCGCCATGGAATTCCGCCTGAACGTTGACACCATGCCGGCCTCCGCCATAACCACCATCGACCTGCGGCTCACCACCCCCGACGGTCCAGCCCTCTTCACCCTTTACGACAGCGCGTTCGACGGGCCGTTCACCACCCTCTACGCCGGCACTCTCACCCCTGCCAACCTTCAGCCGCGACCGGTGGAAGGGGTTTCAAGCTTCGCCGACGCAGTGGCGAAAGTGCTGGACGGCTCCGTCTACGTCTCGATCCGTACGGCAGCAGCGCCCGGCGGTGCCGGAGAACTGAGCGGCCGGATCATCCGCCCCCTCATCGGCACGGCGGCCGTAAGAAACAACGGCACATGGTCGTTCCGCGGGCCGGCCAGGGTGAGCCCCGGCCCGTTCGCATCGGTCAGTATCACGTCCGCCAACGGGATAACCCTTAAAGCGGTGCCGGTCGGAATGCGCTGAGCACTTTCAGCCTCCCCGGGAGGCCAGTGATTCACTCTGTACGGAAGGAGTATCGGCATGACAATTTCACGAAGAGATTTTCTCAAACTCAGTTCGAGCGGCCTGGCGGCAGTGGCTCTCGGCACCGCGGGATTACAGCTTTTCTGGCGCGGGAGCGAAGCGGTCGCCGCGACGCAGGTCCTCAACCTTGAAATCGTCGAGGCACTCCACGAGATGACCGACAAGGTGCAGATTCCGGTCTGGGCTTTCCAGATGGCAGGAGACGTTCCGCGAGTCCCCGGCATGGTCATTGCGGCCGTCGAAGGGGACGAGGTGGATATCCGCATCACCAACCGGCACAGCGTCGTCCACGGTTTCAGCATCCCCGGAATCCCCGCCGCCACAACAACCATCAACCCCGGCGCAACGGTCAACATCCGGTTCCCGGCCCCCCCGGCCGGCACCTACCTCTACCTCGACCACCTGAACGCCCCCCTCAACAGGGTCATGGGACTCCACGGCGCTTTCGTGTCGATGCCACGGATACCGTTCACCCCCTATTCGAACGCGACGAGCAACGTCACCAAGCTCTTCGAGCATTTCGGCACCACGAACCACTTCCCCGGCAACCCCTGGGACCCGGCCCGCTCCTGGATATGGCTCGTCAACAGTTACGACCCGGTCAAGAACGCCCAGGCCGCGGCAAACCCGGCCATGAGCGGCGCCACCTTTGCCGGCAACTACGTCCCCCAGTACTTCACCATCAGCGGCAAGAGCGGATTCTTCGCCTCCCACGACCCCCACATCGCGGTTTCGGGCCGCGTAGGGCAACCTGCCCTGGTCCGCTGCCTCAATGCGGGACTCGTATGGCACTCCATGCACCTGCACGGCAACCACGTCTACGTCCTGACCGACAGCAACCTGGGCAACGGCGGGCTGACCGTACAGCAGAACCTGATCCTGGTGGACGTGTGGAGCCTCCCCCCCCTGTCGGGCAAGGATGTCGTCATTCCGTTCATCAAGCCACCGGATATCCCCGACGAGACCTGGAACCGGATGATCAGCGGGGTGAGCGACGAGGTATTCCCCCTGGACTTTCCCATGCACTGCCACACCGAACCGTCACAGACCGCCGCAGCGGGAAACTATCCGAGCGGGCTCCTCACCCACTTCATGATCGAGGGGAACATCAGCGCCGGCGACGCTACCATCCAAGTCGAGAAGGCGGAGTTGAGAATCAAGTTCGGCAAGCTCACCCTCAAGGGGACCTGTTCCCTTCCCGCAGGCTCTATCCTGGAGATCTACGCGGGGGGAGCCGTCACTCCCCAGAGCCAACTGGTCGGCAGGACAACCGTCCAGGTGGGCGGCATCTGGACATTCAGCGGCCGCGCACTGCGGGCGATTCCCTCCCGCTCGGTAAGCATCACCGCACAGAACAAGGCAAATCCGCAACGGCTCGACGTACGCCCTGTCATACGGTAAACCGCGTTGCCAACGAGAAGCCCTGAAAAGGAGACAGCACCATGGCAGTCATACCCCGCGATAGAGACCACCACTTGAACGAGGCTAACTACGACGAGATGATCCAGTTCTGGCAACACGGCGTGGCCCAGCCATCAAGCATGGCACTAATGGACCCCAACAATACCAAGCCCGGTTTCGAGCTCCCTCCCAACAGGCTGCTCGGTGAGGCGCCATCCCCCAACGACCGGCGGATAAGCATGTTCAGCGCCAATTTCCGGAACAACGTCCTTGCCCCCATTGCGGACCCTCTCTCCCTCCTGCCGACCCCTGACCCCCTCCCGGTCCCCGCACGGACTTTCACCCGGAGCAATGTCGCCGGAGGCGGCGTGCTCCCGGTCCCCTATGCAACCAAGGGGGGACGACTCTCCATGGAGGTATGGGGATTCAACGAAACGGGGAACACCAACGTCCCCTGGTTTCCCGGCACCACCATCCGGGTGAGGGAAGGCGAACTCGTCCATTCCCACCTCGGTCCCCGCTTCGGCAGCCACACCATCCACCACCACGGCATCGAGCCGACACCCATGAACGACGGCGTCGGACATGCGACCTTTCTCGTCGGCGGCGGCGGCTACACCTACCAGTGGATCGCCCCCCCCGCCGGAACCTATTTCTACCACTGCCACAAGAACACCGTGCTCCACTTCGAGATGGGGATGTACGGCCTCCTCATTTCCGACCCGGACGTTCCCGGAGCCCCCTTCCTTGACGGGCGCTCCGGCATGGTCTACCGGCAGGACAGTCTTAGGAACTACGACAAGGAAGTCCTCTGGGTCATCGACGACATGGACAGCCGCTGGCACGAGGACGTCATAGCCATGGGGCATAGCGCCGGCATCGGCAGGGTGGGAAACGAGTTCATCACCAGTGCCGACAACACAGATGTGAACCTGCATCGCTTCGACCCTGATTTCTTCCTGGTTTCCGGCGTCTTCGCCAGCCCCGTCGAGCAGAACGTCATCACCCACCCCGCGGTCTCGCCGACCGTGACGAGGGGGGAAACAATCCTCTTCAGGGTATTGAACGCCGCCTACACCGTGGTGACGGTCCGCTTCCCCTCACCCCTCAACCCCGAAGTGATTGCCATGGACGGCCGGACCCTGGGACGCACCCCCTTCGTGCAGTACGCCAACCCCTTCGGGCTTTCGAGCCTCGGCGGCGAGATGAGACTTTCCACCGCCCAGCGCTGGGACCTGCTGCTGAACACCTCCGTCCCTGCCGGAACCTACAGCGTCACCATTGAATACCGGCACTGGGTGACCCAGGCACTGCTCCGCACCGTAACCGTTCCGGTTGTCATCACGAGCTGACGCACGAGGGAAACCATGACCAGTGGAAATACACTATACGGCACCATGCACCGGAACAGATGGCGCACCTTCACGGCAGTCCTCCTGACGGCGCTCCTCGTGGCGGACCTGACAGTACCCCTTGCCGCACGGGCCAACCCCGCCTCTCTCAAAGGCGTTCCCGTACCGAAACCGGCCGACCTTGCCGAATTCGTCGTCGACGAAGCCGCAGCCATCCGCCTAGGGAAAGCCCTTTTCTGGGACATGCAGGTGGGAAGTGACGGCATCACGGCCTGCGCCTCGTGCCACTTCCACGCCGGCACCGACAACAGGGTGAACAACTCCGTCAATCCGGGGAGCCTGGCGGGGGACTCCTCCTTCGCGGGACGGCCAAACGGGACCTTGGCAAAGGGTGATTTCCCCTTCACCCGTTTTACTGATCCCCACAATCGTGCGAGCAGGACGGGGCACCGCAATGATGTGGTTTCCTCACAGGGGGTTTCCTTCACCTCCTTCGGCGGCGTCCGCCAAGGAAACGCCGTCGACGCCGGGCGGACCCTGCGCGACACGGTGTTCGACAGCAACGGCCGCAACATCCGGCGGGTGGAACCACGAAACACCCCGAGCGTCATCAACGCGGTCTTCAACTTCGCCAACTTCTGGGACGGCCGGGCCAATCACTTCTTCAACGGCCAGAACCCCTTCGGCATCCAGGACGTGAGTGCCCGGGTGCTCGTCAACAACGGCGGGGCCCTTGAGTCCCAGGAACTGAACCAGCTGGTCGATCCGGTGACCGGGCAACGTGCCCATTGCCTCGACAATTCTGCCCTTGCGTCCCAGGCAGTGGGTCCCCCCATGAGCGACTTCGAGATGTCGTGGCAGGGGAGGTCCTTCCCCGACCTGGGGAAGAAACTCCTGGGCTTGCCTCCGCTGGCAAAACAGGTGGTACATGCAACCGACAGCGTCCTCGGTCCCCTTTCCCGACAACCGGCAGCGGGGCTGGCAACCACCTACGCCGACATGGTCAGGGCAGCCTTCCACCCCAAGTACTGGAACGGGACCCAGACCGTCTCTTTCCAGACCGGCACGGCACGCAAGGTAGCCGCCACACGCAAACAGCCCCGGACGAGCAACCTCGATGCGGGGAATGTAACCATCAACCCTGCCGGCGCGGCAGCCGCCGTAGGCACCGGCGGCAGCTATAGCCAGATGGAGGCAAATTTCGCCTTCTTCTTCGGCCTGGCAATCCAGCTGTACGAGGCGACTCTCATTTCCGACGACACCCCTTTCGACCGCTTCGTCGCCGGCGATCCAACCGCTCTGACCCCCCAGCAGCAGCAAGGGCTGAACATATTCTTTTCCGGCGGAGTCGGCTGCGCGAACTGCCACGTGGGGGCCGAGTTTACCGCAGCCTCCGTGAGCAACGCCAGGAACCCCCTGGAACCGGGGCTGATCGAAGTCATGGTGATGGGTGACGGCGGCCAGGCCACCTATGACATCGGCTTCTACAACATTGGCGTAACGACTACGACAGAAGACATCGGCAGGGGGGCGAACGACCCCTTCGGCTACCCCCTCTCCTTCTCCCGGCAGAACGTCATGAATCCGCCGCCACCGTTCACCTTCCCGAAACCGGGATGCGTCAACGATTTCATCGGTGACCCCCCCAATATCTGCCCGCCGACTGCCAGCACGGTGACCCGGGTGGCGGCCAACGGTGCGTTCAAGACCCCGGGGCTGCGCAACGTGGAACTGACCGGCCCCTTCTTCCACAACGGCGGGATGTCGACCCTGCGGCAGGTGGTTGACTTCTACATACGGGGAGGAAACTTCCGCGAGGAAAACATGGCCGACCTCGACCCGGTGATAAACGATATCAACGGCCTCAAGGATGCCGGCAAGGAGGCCGACCGCAATGCCCTCGTTGCGTTCCTTCTCTCCCTCACTGACGAGCGGGTCCGCCAGGAAAAGGCACCTTTCGACCACCCCCAGATCTTCGTTCCCAACGGGCACGAGGCCAAGGTAGCGGGAGATCCGAAGCGGACGAGAGTGCTCGCAGACCGGACCCTGGAGATCCCAGCGGTAGGTGCCGCCGGCCGGCAGGCCCAGGGGCTCCCCCCGCTGCGCCCCTTCCTGGACACGACAGGCAGTCCCACGTACCACTTCCAGCCGTGACCGGTCGTTATGATTATGCAACTGATTAGTGAACTATGTCAGGTAACTCTGAAGGAAAAGGAGATGAAGCTATGAAAGAATTTACCAGAATAGTACTCGGGTTATTGGTTGTGCTCATGCTGGCCCTTGCCGGATGCGGCGGGGGAGGAGGCAGCAGCACTACGCCGACTGCAACAGATCTTGACGGTGACGGCGTCCCCAACACGGAGGACGCGTTTCCCAACGATGCGACTAGATTCGCCTCGTTCACCACCAGACAGATAACCGGGATAACCGGCTCCACGTTCAGTGCCGCGGTGGACATCAACGGCACCAGGCAGGTGGTCGGCATGTCCGATACCGGTGCTACCCAGGAGCTTCGGGCCGTCCTCTGGAACGTGGCCGCAGACGGCACCCCCTCCCCCACCATCGAACTGAACCCGCTGGGAGGCAATGCCTACAGTGCCGCCTACGGGATCAACGAGGCGGGGATAACCGTCGGCGAGTCGTCGGACAACAGCGACACCGTCGCCGTTTTCTGGCCTTCCGGTTCCCAGAACCCGACGAAACTGCAGCTGCTCGCCGCAACGGGGCCCAGCGCCGCTTTCAAGATCAGCACCACCGGCAGAGTAGTCGGCGAGACACTGAACGCCTCCGCAAAGAGCGTTGCCGTGCTCTGGAACACTGTGACATCCGCGCCGCTGGAGCTGCCGAGGCTATCGGGTGGAACCACCAGTGCAGCCTATTTCATCACTGCAGACGGCACAAGGATCGTCGGCGAATCCGAGAACTCCGGAGGAAGCATGCGGGGGGTCGTCTGGCAGGTGGCAGCCAACGGCACCGTGGGCAATCCGACCGAACTGGGCGTCCTCTCCGGGCACGTCACCAGCGTTGCCCTCGGCATGAACGCGGCGGGTCAGATCGTCGGCGAATCAGAATCGGCTTCGGGCGAGGTTCATGCCGTCATCTGGACCGAAGGGGTACTTGGCGGCCTTTTCGGCTATAACGTGAAGGATATGGGTCCTGCCGGGGCGAGGAGCAGCGCCTCAGCCATAAACGATACCAGCAGGATAGCGGGATGGATGGATTCCCCTGCTTCCACGGCTTCCCTCTGGCATGCACTCAACGCCCTCAATGTAGCGACACCCCTTTCAAACGCCATCTTCGCCCAGGGAGTGACAAGCCAGGCATACGGGATCAACAGCGGAGGCTACGTGGTCGGCATGTCGCAAGACCGGGCCTTCGTGGCCGTCCCCTCTTCCCCCTGACAACCAGAGGCTGATGATCTTCAAACAGGAAGAGCCCGGGTTTGCCGGGCTCTTCCTGTTTCAGCTGTCTCAGTGGAGAGATTACGCCGATCAGACCTTTCTATTTTCTCCCCTTGGGAAGTTCCAGTTTCGGTTCCGTCGCCGGGCGATAGAGAAGGACGGTGCGCCCCAAAACCTGGGCTACCTGCGCGCCGCACGTGGCCGCCAGTTCATCCGCAACCTCATGGCGGTCCAGAAGACAGCTTTCGAGAATCTTGATCTTGACCAACTCATGGGTAGACAACGCCTCGTCGGTCTGCTGCACGAGCGCGGCGTTCACCTCGTTTTTCCCAACCGTAACAACCGGCTTGAGTCCATGCCCAAGCCCCCTAAGAAATCGTTTCTGCTTACCAGTCAGTTCCATACATCTCACTTTCACGTTGAATTGTGGTACTCCTACTTGCTGTCTTCGCGTCGGACACGCTATCTGACAAAGCCGTCCAGCTCGTAATTGACGCTGAAACCGCTCTCTCTCGTCACCAGGTTGCCGATCTTTCCTGCGCTTTCCTCCACCAGCATATCCAGCAGCAGCTTTTTCTTCTTGCTCGGCCTGATGAGCTGCGGTTCTCCCTTGATGCCAGCCAACCGCCCCGCCTCGGCGACTGCGTCTTCGAGATTGCCAAGCCTGTCTACGAGCTTCAGGGCATGCGCCTGTTCTCCCGTATAGATGCGGCCGTCAGCGAGGGTTTTGACGTCATCGACCGGAAGCTTCCTCCCCTCGGCGACCGCCTTGACGAACTGGCCGTAGGTGCTGTCGATCACCCCCTGCAGCATCGCCCGCTCCTTGTCGGTCATGGGGCGGACCGGCGAACCGACGTCCTTGAACTCGCCGCTTTTAAGGGTATGGGCCTTCACGCCGATCTTCCCCATGAGCCCTTCCATGGTGGCGAACTTCATGAGCACACCGATGCTGCCGGTTATGGTTCCCGGGTTGGCGTATATCACCGAAGCCGGGGCGGCGATATAATACCCCCCCGATGCCGCCACGCTCCCCATGGACACCACTACCTTTTTCTTTCCTGCCAGCTTCTTTATCTCCTCGTAGATCTCCTGGGAAGGGCCGACTCCACCCCCCGGAGACTCGACCCGCAAGACCACCGCCTTTACGTTGCCGTCCTCTTTCAGCTCCCGGATCTGCCGGATGGTTTCCTGGGATTCCAGGATGGGTCCCCGGACTTCCAGAAGCCCTACCCCCCCGCCCGTGACAAAACGCCCCTTCTCCCCCAACAGCACGGATGCGACATATACCGAGACCGTGAAGAGAAGAATCATGCAGAGTGGTACGGCAATCCACAGCCACAGCCATTTATTTTTCATGTGAACTCCACATTCCGCCGGGAAGGCCTGGTGAATGTACCAAGCTGTGCCGACCCGGACAAATCGCCTTGACGGCAGAACGTCATTTGCCTATGCTTGTCCCATGCGAATTATCGTTGTTTCCGACACCCATGGCAACTACCCGTTGGCGGTACGTGCCATCGACCGGGCCGGTCTGGCCGACCATGTCATCCATCTGGGAGATGTCGTTGATGATGCGGTCCTGATGGAGCACGCCCTGGGCAGTCCCGTGATCAAGGTCGCCGGCAACTGCGACCTGACCTCCACTGCCCCGAAAGAACTCTGCATGTCGTTTGCCCGCAGGAACATTCTCATCACCCACGGCCACCGCCATAACGTCAAAAGCGGGCTATCCCAACTCCAACTGGAAGCCCGCAGCGCACAATCCCACGTTGTTCTCTACGGCCACACCCACGTGGCCTCCATCGACGAACGGGATGGGATTCTGTTCGTTAACCCCGGCTGCTTTGCCGAAGCGTGCAGCGCCAAAAGTTTCGCGATCCTCACCATTACCGGCAACGACATAGCTGCTGAAATCGTCCCCGTGGAATAGTAGTCGGCGTTCAGCAGCCGCACCCGCAGTTGTGGCACACCCGGCGATGTTCCTCATCCGGCGCGATGGTTTCGGGCGCAAAGGCGAGACGGTTGATCGCCCGCTTGATGTCTTCGTAAATATCCAGGTTCGGACTCTTGCCGATGACATGCCCCACGCAGATACTGGCAAACCCGTCGGCGGGAGAGGAGATGCGCACCGCGTTCAACAGGTCGGCATAGCTGTTGATGTCGATCGTTATGTCGTGGTTGTGGACTACGGAGAGTTCGATGCCGAACCGCGCCAGGTCATCCGCCAGTTCCACGAAATACAGGTCAAACCCATGACCTGAAAAATCTACCCGCCAATCCGGCCGAATATGATTCTGCCGATAAAACGTCACCACCATCTTCTTCGCTGCCATTATTCACCCTCGTTCCGACGCGCTCTCTATCGTTCTGCCTCAGCTTACCGCCTTGCGCTGCAAGGAATTGAAAATCATGTCGAGTACAGCCTTCTGCTTGGCCTCATACTTGTTGAGCACGGCGAGACAGGTCCCCATGGGGAAGTGCTCATGGAGATACTCCGCATCCCGTCCGGAAAGGATGACAATCCGGTTTTTGTCGATCCCCGCCTCGGTTGCAAACCTGAAAATCTTGTTGCCGTCCAGGTAGGGCATCTCAAGATCCACCAGCAACAGTGCCAGATCCCCCCTCTTCATGGCCGGCAAGGCAAGAAGCGGATTGGTACAGGTTTCAACCTGCAAAAGCGGATAGTATTGATGAATATAACCGCTCAGTACTTTGGTGAAAAGTTCATCATCGTCAATTATCAGGATCTTCCCCATCCACTCCTCGTCGCACTTCTTTGCCGGCTTCCCGGGCAGGTCGCCCCCCCCGGCGGGCAGCTATTATTTCAGAATCTTGGTCGCCAGGCTCAAAACCTGGAAATGGACGTGAAGGTCAAGCGCCCTGGCCGCCCGCAGATTGATGACAAGATCGACCTTTTTGGGCGTAAGAACTGGCAACTGGGACGCCTTCCTGCCACCGAGGATTTTTGCCGCATAGTCGCCGGCAATCTGTCCCTGTTCCGCGGGATTCACCTCCAGTGCCACCAGTGCCCCCTTGTCGGAAGCCTCGGGCATCTGGGAGATAACCGGGATCTTATACTCGTTCGCACGATGGACAATCTTCTCGAAGCTGCGGCAGGCGAGGGAACTCTCGGCCACGTATATGCAGTCAACTTTGGAAAGGAAAGAATTCAGGGCCGCATCGAGCCCGGCATGGGAAGAGACATTGGCTTCCACAACGGCAAAACCCTGCTGTGAAGCCACCCGCTTGATCTCCTTCAGCTGCACGACTGACCCGGCTTCCCGTGAATTGTAGAGCACACCCATGGTCTTGACCGGCTTGATATCCATGACGGCTTTGACGAGCGTTACCATCGGGACCTTTGAGCTCACACCGGTCATGTTCCGGCCGGTGGTAGTCAGGCTTCGGGTAACACCGGTCTCAATCGGCCCATAGACGTCCACGAAGAGAACCGGCGCCTCTTCCACCTCCCGCATGGCGGTCTGGGTGGCCGGAGCTCCATAGGTGACAATGAGGTCGGCACCGATGGCGTTGAATTTCCTGATCGTGTTCGACCACGAGATGGGATCGGGGTTGGGACTCTGCAGGATGATGTCAACGTTGCTCTGGTCATACCCTTTCAGGGCAAGGGCCTTGATGAAGGCACGATGGGCTTCCCGGTAGCGGGGAAGGTCACTGGTCAGAACCGCCGCCACCAGTTTGCCTGCGGCATGGGCAGGCAGCGTCACCATGCACAGAACCACGGCGACAAGCACTATACGCACCAGTTTCCCTGACATGTGTAAAACGTTACTCACCATGTTGCACTCACCTGGGCCGTCACGATCTGCACCGTACCATCGTACAGGGATGCATACCTGTTGTCGTAATCACGGTAGGAATAGTCGACGGAACAGGTTAGGTTCTTGCTGAGATGGTAGTCCGCCCGTGCGGACACCGAGCTTTCCGTGGTTTTGACCTTGCTGCCGTCCTGCAAGCCCAGGGTGGTCTCCGTCGGGCTGAGCGCCAGAAAGAGCGGGTCGAAATCCGCTCGGGAATGGACCTGTTGCAGTGCCAGGGAAAGATCCAGCCTGTCGTTGTAACGATAGACCGAATTGAGGGAGAACACCTGGGACTGGTTTGTATACGCAGTCGCACCATTACTCCCCGGCTGCGTCGCAGAGAAAAGCACCGACTGGTCGGCTTTCCACCGCAGCAGGCTGTAGCTCGCCGACAACGTGAGTTGGTCGA
The DNA here is from genome assembly GCF_018476905.1 of Geomobilimonas luticola. Lineage (GTDB taxonomy): Bacteria > Desulfobacterota > Desulfuromonadia > Geobacterales > Geobacteraceae > Geomobilimonas > Geomobilimonas luticola. The sequence continues at coordinate 17,383 of NZ_JAHCVK010000002.1, read as the reverse complement.
ACGGGGAAACCCACACGCTGACCGTGGCATTGTTCGTCCGCTTGTGGCGCGGCAGTTCGTACGTGACCGAGGGGGCGAACAGGGAAAGGGTTGTCATCGCTGCCTGTTCGTTGTTTTCCTTCGCGATGCGGTAGAAGGCAGTCGCACCCACCCTGGCCAGGTACGTGTAAGTGGCAAGCAGCTGACCTTCATGCTTCTCCTCGAATGAGCGGCCATAGGCAGGATGGCTGACCGAAGTGTAGCCGTAGAGGGCCTTGAGCCGCAACCCCTTGATGGGACGACCGAGCACGGTGAACGTCCCCCTGTTGATCGCCGTGTTTTCCGGCAGCCCCAGAGACGACGCAATCCCCGGTCGAACCCAGGGTTCAAGGTTTTCACGCTGGGTGAACTCCCCCTTGTACTCGCCCTTGAAGGTTACCAGGGCGTTTGGCCTCACCGAGAACGTAGCCGTGACCACATCCCGATTCATGTCTATGGCAGGCCTGACGGACAGAACATGACCGGGCGTATCGGCAAAAAGGCTGGTTATGGCTGACGGACTGCTTCGGTCGACTTCCTGGTGCCGGTATTTCAGGGCTGCCGAGAACCACATGCAGGGGGTGTAGACGAAATCGCCGGCCACGTTCTGCAGGGTGTCGTTCGCCTGGTTCGCCCCCCCGATGTCGGTGAGGGAGGAACGGTTTTCGCGCTTGCCGAAGGTGTAGGAAGCCGCGCCGACGATCCCCCCGGTCAGTGAGGTGTGGAGTTTGACGGTATGGGCATAGTAGCGGCTATCCGGCTCGTCGTTGTGCTGCTGGTAACCGCCGAGGCGGGGAATGAACTCGTTGTCGGACACCGGCCGCGCTATATAGAAATCCCGGGGGGTTTCGGACCGGTTGCCGAATTGCCGTATCTTGAATCCGTAAATGATGTCCACCGGTCCCAGGTGAGCGTCCACCCCAAGGTTCCCTTCGTGGGTCACCCGTTCGACCGCCCGTGATGTTGCTGTGACGGTGTTGACGACCCCCAGCGGCTCGAATGCATGGTCGGCAAAAATGAGCTGGGAACTTCCGCTCTTGACGAGACGCCAGTAATCGAGATTCAGGTGCACCGGGTAATCGTTCAGCTTGTACCGGAACTCCGCCAGGTTCTGTTCGGCACTGAGCCCGTAACGGGCGTCAGAGGCCAGATCCCGTGCAACGTAGTCCGCACCGAAAAGATTGGGGATATCGGGGGCAAAGAACCGCTCCGCAATCAGGTTGTGAAAGAGCGATTCGGTACGCAGATGCAACCGGTAAGCACCTTTGTAATCATAATAGAGATCGCCGTGATAATCGTTCTCATTCAGGTACATCCCCTCCAGGACAAACTTGTGGTCCATCCCCAGGGAATTTATGCCAGCATTGAACAGGGGACTGGAATGGAGGTACTCATACTGGGCCGCCCGACCTCCGTCTTCGTCGATGCTGAAAAAACGGTAACCTGCAGCGGCACCCACGATGGTATGGGTTTCCACCTTGCTTCTCTCCGGGAGCGACGTTTCCGGTGATACCGGTTCGATCTCCTCACCGTCATCTTCCGGCAAGAGCACATTCTCGGTAACGGCTTCCCGCTCTGCGTCCGTTGCATTCTCCGCACGGAGAGGGAGCGCTGTCACCATCACCAGGAGTGCCGCCAACAAAAGCATCTGGACGAATCGTATAGGGGCGATCACGAGTGAGCTCCTTTGCGAAAAATTCGACAACGCCTTCACTGCCGCAAGGTCCCGTTACCCGCGCCGGCGGGAAAGGGGGTGTCCGTTCCGTGAACCTGCGAATGGCAATCGGTGCAACGATTGGCAAACAACTGCTTGACGCCGGGCGTGGGAACCTGAAGATCATTGGTGTCCGCCAGGGTGTGTCCGCCATGGCACTGATAACAGAGAAACGGCATGGCAGCATTCAGGAGATTGTTGACGACCGAACCGTGGGGAGTGTGGCAGTTGGCGCAATCTTCCATCACATCGCCATGCTCGTAGACGAAGGGGCCCTGCTTTTCCATGTGGCACCGGGTGCAGGTCTCCTTGGTGGTCATCCCCTTCAGGAGGTTGCCCTGCACGGAGCCGTGTGGCTCATGGCAGTCCACGCAGGCCATTTTTTTCTCCCGCAACGGATGATGGGAAAAGAGCTGGTTTTCCGCTTTCACTTCAGGATGGCATCCGTAGCAAAGCGCGGACATCTCGTCCCGGTTCACCTTCTGCTGGGGTCCCTTGTGGAGTTTGTGACAATCGAAGCATCCGACGTCATTCATGGCATGGGCACTTGCGTTCCAGTGGGTGAGGCTCGGCGTCGATGCGGCTGAGTGGCATTTGAGGCAGATGAGGGACTGGGCCTGGGGGGGAAGGTTCATGATGTCGAGAAACGTGGTCGTATCGCACTTCTTTTTCTGGGCATCATTGAGTTCAGGATCGTCCTCCAGGTTGGCGATGGCAAGGCTGCCGGCGCCGTGGCACGACTCGCAGTTGACCAGCGGCAGGCCGGTTTCCGGCTTGATTTGTTCGCCATGGACGCTGTGCTTGAAATCGTCGGTGATCTTGTCATGACGATGGCATTTTGCCACACAGTTGTCGGTACCGACATACTCCGCGTCCATGCGACCGACAAGCATCATTTCGTACTGACGGATGGGCATGATCGGTTTGCTGTCCTTTATTGCGGCACAGGCGACAACAAGCAGGGACAGTGTGCAGAGCAGTATCATGCGGGGGAGATAGCGGCGCACGTTCGGATCCTCCTCTCCTCGGGGGCAGAGCTTGTCAGCCCCTTATTGGCAGACGGCAGCTCGGGGGGGCCACGAAAAGCCTTCGGGTCAGTCACCCTTGATCCCCTTGGTGGTGGTGAAGATAAAGCTTTTGACGATGGGATTCTGGCTCGCCTTGATCTCGGACGGGGTGCCGACCTCGATGACGCGACCGTCATGCATCATGCCGATCCGGTCCGATATGTAGAGTGCAAAGTTCAGGTCATGGGTGACAATGACCGTCGTGTTCTTCGTTGTCTCTTTCAACTTGAGAATCGTATTGGCCAGTTCATCGGTGGTCACCGGGTCGAGTTCCGCCGTCGGTTCGTCGTAGAGGATCAGGTCCGGATTCATCGCCAGGGAACGGGCAATGGCCACCCGTTTTTTCATGCCGCCGGACAACTCCGAGGTACGCAACTGCTCCGTCCCCTCCAGTCCGACTTTGGCAAGTTTTTCCCTGATTATCTCCCTGATCCTGGCCTCCTTGCAGACCCGCTTTTCCCTGAGCCAGAGGCCGACGTTCTCCCCCACCGTCAGCGAGTTGAAAAGGGCCGACGACTGAAAAACCATGCTGTAGCGATAATCCCGCTCCGACTCTTTCGAACTGGAGAATACCGCCACGTCGTCTATGTATATCTCGCCGCTGTCGGGAGTTTCCAGCTTGACGACATGCTTCAGCAGAACGCTTTTGCCGGTGCCGGACGGACCAATGATGGAAAACGTCTCGCCGGCAAATATTTCCAGGTCCACATCCTTGAGGACATGGTTGTTCCCGTAGTACTTGTTCAGATGTTCTATTCTGATGCTTACGCCACGGGTATCATTCAGGTTCACCCTGCACTCGCAGCCGTCATCCTGAAAAATCGAGCCGGTAAGGCCATGCATCAGCTTGTGGAAAATCCCGCCATCGAGCAGATTGTCGTCTTTCAACATCTTCGGAAACATGCCGTAATCCTTATTTTTTTACCCGGGGGCGGATAGTATAGCAGAAACTTCACCCAAAGGGCAACAGCCTGACTGCCACAGATCTCAGAAGAGATATTTCTGCCGGTTCGTGAAGAGACTTCTGTGCCGGTATATGTACTGGGTAAGAAGCAGAATGGCCAAGGCAGCGGCAACGTTATTGATGACCAGTGCCTCCTGGTCCACCCTTTCTCCCACCAGCTGTTCCAGTTCGGCGGTCGAGATGAACGACAGGTTGAAGATCGTGTTGGCTATCTCGAAGAGATTGTAGGCTATGAGAAAATACCAGGTGAGCAGTTGACGCTTGTAAACCCCCAGGAAAAGGTAGAGACAGACGAGGCTGTCCGCCAGCACGAGGGCTTTGGCAGCAAAACCGGTATGAATGTGGCCGAAAAAAGGGAACGGGTGCCCGAACGTGGAGGCGGAAAGGATGAAAAAGAACAGGTAGAGGCCGGCCAGGAGGGTGATTCCCAGGGGCCGGCGCACCTCGTCGTCGTGTTCATCCACAGTGATCATTCCCTGCCCCTGGCTTATTACATAAGAATCATGAACAGTCTATCAGCAGACAGACGGCGACACAAGGGAAGATTTACAGCGCAGTAACATCCCCTGCCCCGCCTGGTATCCCTCTCCATCAGCAACGCCGTGCAAACCTGCCCTTCATGGCTTCTTTTTCCGCATGTCGCTGATGGCCACACAGACACCTATCACCACCAGCACTCCGCCGATAAAAATCCAGTCCGCGACACTGAAACCGAACATGACCGCTCCTCACACAAAGAATGTCCGCACATGCCGCCTCGTACTCAGGAGTGCTGCCCGATTTCTTCCAGAACACGGCGGGCGTCGGCATGCTCCGGATCGAGCTTGAGCGCTTCCTGCAGGTACTCCTCGGCATACGCCGGCATGGACATCTCCCGGTAACAGAGTCCGAGAAAATAGGGGATTTCAGCCAGGGGAAATTCCTGGCAAAAGACCGCATCATCCAGCACATCCAGGAGGATCGCGGCGGCTTCCTGGGCCTCCTGACGCTCCAGGCATTCCAGTGCCACCCGTACCGCCTCCAGATAATCGACCACGGGAATCCGTGGCGTAACGCCAGCCGTCACACGCTCCAGACGGCTTCTGGACAGCTTTGCGGAAGGATCATCCAGTCGCCCGAGGACATCGGACCAGATACGGACGGCATCGTCGTAGCGACCGACAAGGTACGAGAACTCCCCCAGCTTGTGCAGGACATTGACATCCGTCGGCGCCAGTTCGAGTGCCCGTTTCAGGAACCGCTCCGCCCGGTAGATCGTCACCGTGGCCAGATGGAGGGCGGACAGCCGCAGCCCCTTCTCCATGTAGGTCGTTCCGATGGAATACTGCAACTGCCCATTGTCCGGTTCCAGCAGCGCGAATATCTTCAGGTAGTTGATCTTGCGGTCGAGATAGGATATCTCCACGTCCTTCTTGTCGAGCATGACGATATGGGTGGCAAGCTCGGCCAGGTAATGGGGATAGGCATCCCGGAGCATTTCGGCATAACGGGCTCCATGGAGACAGTCGGGGTCAGCCCGCAGGACGTGGTAGACTCCCCGTCCCACCATGTCGTAAGTCGGTCCCTCACCGTCCATCGAGGCAAAATCCTCATCGAGGAGCGGCAGGGGAAACTCGCCGCAGGTTATCCGCACGTTTCCGTCCAGACCGCTGACCACTGTTCCGGGTGGCGGCGTAAAAAACGTAATCCCCTTGACGGGTGCAGGTTTCGAACTGTTCATTTCACAACATCTCCTTCTCGTTCTCCCTTCCGGGAAAGGTGTCAATGCCGGCACACTCGCCGACCATTTTATAGATGCGGACATCATCCCAGGGCTCGTCCATGATGCCGTCGTGTATGGCCCAGCTCCGGCCGCGAACGGTCTTTTCCTGCCCTGGCTGGCGAAACGGCGTGGACCCGTCGAGGCGACGGGTAAGTTCACCTCCCGGCTGAAACGACCTGTCGATCGCCTCCATGAGGCGCCGCCCCGTCAGGTAGTCGAACCCGTACTTCTCGTAGCGAACGGCGTTGTCGTAGGTCAGGGGCTCCGCCACGATCATTTCCATCCCGAGGGAGTCCACGAACCGTTCGAACAGGGTGAAGAATTCCCCGAACATCCGCAATCCCCGGCGGGTCTGGTTGGGAAAGAGCCCGGCTGCCATGGCCTGCTCTTCCTCGGCAAGATTTCGGCCGTGGGTGGCAAAATAATTGTTCCGCCCGGCGCTGTCCACATCCACGTCGAATCGGGGGGCACGGGGATCGCTGATGATGCAGAACGCCAGATCCATCTGCCGGTAATGTGTTTCGGCAATGTCGAGAAAAAACACCGTGTCCCGATCATCGGGGTGGAGTCGCACCTCCATGCGCATGAACGAGAACCCCGTCGGGGCGATCACCGTGACCTTTCTCTCTCCGTCGGGGCCGCAGAGCGTACGGGGGGAGATAGAAAACAGTTCGAACAAACGGGAGGGGATGAGCCCGCCGTAAATGCGATCCTTTTCCGCTGCCGGCAGGGCGTTGATATCGGCCAGGCGGAACAGGGGGACCCCGTCGGCGCTGGTCAACGGCGAATTGCCGGGGAGCCTAGCCATGACAGCCGATGATGACGGGGAAAACCGTCGCGCGGATGGCGGCAATGCTCTTTTCCACCGCATCGAGGGCCCGGTTACGGTCGTCCTCCGGCGACCAGTGCATGGCGTCGAGGAGCATCCGGTTCCCATAACCCAGGGGGGCAATGAGCTCTACGAAGGAGGCCGGCAGTCGCGGCGACAGTTCGACACCGTTCATGCACGCCCAAGCGATGGTCCAGGCCCGTGCCACGTTGATCATGTCGTACCCCCCGCCCCCCACGGCCGCCCAGGGGATTCGCAGCGCCTTGAGCTTCCGCATGATGTAGGAATAGCTGTGGGTTGTGATTTCCAGACGCGTCAGGGGATCGGTACGGAACGTGTCGGCGCCGATCTGGGTGACGAGCACATCCGGGTCGTAGGCGGCAATGAGGGGAAAGGCCACTTCATCGAACGCTTTCATGAAAAGGGCGTCGTCGGTATGCCCGAGTAACGGAACATTGACCGCATACCCCTTACCCCTCCCGGTCCCCGTCTCGTTTTCAAAACCGGTTCCCGGGAAGAAATAGATGCCGCTCTCATGGAGCGAAATGGTGAGGACCCGGTCGGTATCGTAAAATGCCTCCTGCACACCGTCCCCGTGGTGAGCGTCGATATCCAGGTAGGCAACCCGCTTTCCCTTGGCCACAAGCCTGTTGATGGCCACCACCGCATCATTCACGTAAGAAAAGCCGGACGCCCTGCTCCGGTGGGCATGGTGCCACCCCCCCGCCAGATTGAACGCGCAGTCGAACCCCTCCTCCGTGACCAGTCGTACGGCCTCGACCGTTCCCGCCGTTCCCAGGCATGCCCAATCGAAAAAACCGGGGAAAACGGGGTTTTCCACATCCCCCAGGCCATACAGGAAATCCGCCCGGGGCTCGCTGGCCGCATTGAATTCCTTGAGCCGCGCCAGGTAATCGGGAGCGTGGAAGGAGAGGAGGTCCTCGTCGCCAACGACCGGATACTCGCCCACCACCTTCCCTGCACCGTCTGTCAGCCCGTAGGCCCGCATGAGTTCGAAAGCGAGCCGGTACCGCTGGAGTTTGAACGGGTGGTCCACACCGAAGCAATACGTGCTGAAATCTTTGGAATATATGAGAGCGGTTTTCATCGCGAAAGCCCATGAACAGGTTGAAAACCCTTAATATCAGTGAATTTACATCGTTACCCGATTACCGTCAACACCTAATTCCGCATCGTACAGCTTCATAATGTGGCAGACATGCCGAATAAACGGGCAATTATGCCCATGCAATCATGCCATCCGCAATTTTTCCCACAGCATTTCAGCAGGTTATACTGTTGGCAAAAAGGTTGCTATGTTCTGCACGAGATCACCCAACGGCGGGTGCGCGCTCTTATACCAGGGAGGTATGTCAATGGATGCAATGTCAACGGTGACAACGCTGCAAAGCAGCACCGACGTGCTGTTTCTCATGCTGGGTGCGGTCATGGTGTTCGCCATGCACGCAGGCTTCGCTTTCCTCGAGGTGGGGACGGTCCGCAAAAAGAACCAGGTCAACGCCTTTGTCAAAATCATCACCGACTGGTCGGTTTCCACCATCCTCTATTTCCTCATCGGATTCCCCCTCGCCTACGGCATCTCGTTCCTCAAACCGGCCGGCGACATCATGGCCAACCAGGGGTACGACCTGGTCCACTACTTCTTCCTCCTCTGCTTCGCCGCCTGTATCCCCGCCATCATCTCCGGCGGCATTGCCGAACGGGCCAAGTTCTGGCCACAGGTGGCGGCGGGCGCCATCTTTGCCGCCATCACCTACCCGCTCTTCGAATCCCTCATCTGGGGTAAGAACGCCTCCCTCCTCCAGGATTTCTTCAAGTCGGTGGGTGGCGCCGAATTCCACGACTATGCCGGTTCGGTGGTGGTACACTCCATCGGCGGCTGGCTCGCCCTGCCGGCGGTGCTGATCCTTGGCCCGCGCATGGGACGCTATGTGCGGACCAAATCCCACCCCATCCCGGTCAGCAACATCCCCTTCCTCGCTCTCGGCTCCTGGATTCTGGCGGTGGGGTGGTTCGGCTTCAACGTCATGAGTGCCGGCCACCTGGACAAGATATCGGGGCTGGTGGCAGTCAACTCGCTCATGGCCATGATCGGCGGCGTGCTGGCCGCCCTCGTGGCGGGGAAGAACGATCCCGGCTTCGTCCACAACGGTGCCCTGGCCGGACTCATCGCTGTCTGCGCCGGGAGCGACATCATGCATCCCCTTGGAGCATTTGCCACCGGCTGCATCGCGGCGGTGATCTTCGTGTACGGTTTCCATATCGAGCAGGAGAAACTGCGCATCGACGACGTACTCGGTGTCTGGCCGCTCCACGGCATCATCGGTTCCTGGGGCGGGATCGCGGCGGGGATTTTCGGCCTCAAGGGACTGGGAGGGATGGGTGGCGTATCCTTCGTCTCCCAGCTTCTGGGGAGTCTGGCCGCCATCATCTTTGCCCTGGCAAGCAGCTTCATCGTTTACGGCGTTCTCTCCAAGACCGTCGGTATCCGCCTGAACGAAGACGAGGAATTTGCCGGCGCGGACCTGTCGATTCACAGCATTGGGGCCTATCCGGAAGAGCACGTCCGTTAGTCTCGACTGATGGCCGACTTACAGCAAAAAGGTCCTGCGGGGCCTTTTTGCATTTTCTCCTTAACAAATGCGCTGAATTATCTTATATTGTGACCACTGACAGTAAAATTGCTTAATTAAATTAGGGGTTTCTTATGACTGTAAAGAAACAGCTTGGAGACCTGCTGGTGGAGGCGGGGATCATCACCGTCAAAACCCTGGAGCGTGCCCTGGACCGACAGAAGGGGAGCGGCAAGCGCCTCGGCCTCGTGCTAGAGGAGATGGGGGTCATCACCGACGAGGAACTGGTGGATGCCCTTGCCCAGCAGTTCGGCTTCAAGACCGTCAAGGGGTTCAGCGGCGCCTCCTTCTCCCAGGACCTGCTCGACCTGGTGCCGGAGGACCTGGCCGTGCAGAAGCAACTCTTCCCCATCAAGGAAAAGGACGGCATGCTGGCCATCGCAGTCACGGACCCCTTCGACAACGATACCTTCGACTTCCTCGCCAAAAAATCGGGAAAAAAGATCTTTCCGGTCCTGGCAACCCGCCAGGAAGTGGGAGAGGCCCTCAAGAAGCACTATCTGCGGGGTAAAGAAACCGGCGAGAGCAAGACCAGGATTCTCGTTATCGACGACTCCCAGCCCATCGCCACCATCATCCAGGTAGCGCTGCAGAAAGAAGGGTACGAGGTAGAGGTCGCCCACGACGGCCTGGACGGACTGAAAATGGCCCTGACCAACAGGCCGGACCTGATAATCTGCGATTCGGTCATGCCGCGCATGGATGGTTATGGCCTCATGCGGGCCATCAAGGGAAATCCCGCCGTGGAAGACATCCCCATGATCCTCCTCACCTCCAAGGCTTCCGGCGAGGACGAACAGAAGGCCCTGGAAACCGGCTTCATCGACTTCATCCCGAAGCCGGTCCAGCCGATCCGGGTCGTGTCCCGGGTAAAGCGGGCGCTGGATCTCCTGAAAAAGTTCAAATGACAAAAAAGGGCCGCTGGGTATATCCAGCGGCCCTTCTCGATCCGACCATCCACTCCTGCCAACTTACCCGCGAAGTTTTGCCAGGGCCCGTTCCAGACGCCGCCTCGTTTCCGCCTCCCCCAGCACCTCCATCACCTCATAGATACTCGGTGACGTCGTACCGCCGCAGAGGGCTATCCGCACCGGCGGACCGATCTGCCCCATCTTGATCCCCTGTTCTTCACAGAACTCCTTGAAGGCGACCTCGATTCCGTCGTGGGAAAAGTGGGGAAGGGCCGCCAGTTTCGCCAGAAGCGCCTCGTAGAGAGTCGCCACCTCAGGCTTCAGGAACTTGGCCGCCGCCTGCTCGTCGTAGTCGAACTCCTGCCGGTAGTAGAAAACCGCTCCATCCGCCAACTCCAGCATGGTCCTGGCCCGCTCCTGGAGGGTCTTCACCACCGCCGCCAGATCGGGGCCGGCAGTCGGGTCCACTCCCCGCTCCGCGAGGAAGGGAAGAAGCAGCCCCGCCAACCGTATGGGGTCGCCGGTTTTAATGTAGTGGGCATTGAGCCAGAGGAGCTTGTCCGGATTGAACACCCCCGCAGAACGGCCAACATTTTCGATGGAAAACTTCTCAACCAGCTCATCTCGGCTGAAGATCTCCTCGTCACCGTAGCTCCACCCGAGCCGCACCAGGTAGTTGACCATCGCCTCGGGGAGGAATCCCATGTCACGGTAGGCCATGACGCTCGTTGCCCCGTGGCGCTTGGAAAGGCGCGTCTTGTCGGCCCCCAGGATCATGGGAACATGGGCGAAGCGGGGGACCGGACAGCCGAGAGCCTCGTAGAGGAGTATCTGGCGGGGGGTATTGTTCACATGGTCGTCCCCCCGGATGACGGTGGTGATACCCATGCTGGCATCGTCGACCACCACGACGAAGTTGTAGGTTGGGGTGCCGTCGCTCCGCTGGATGATCAGGTCGTCAAGCTCTTCGTTGTTGAAGGATATCCGTCCCTTGATCAGGTCGTCGAAGGCGGTCACCCCTTCCTGGGGTGCCCGGAAACGGACCACGTACGGCTTGTCAGGCTGTTCGCCGGCCAGTTCCCGACAGGTACCGTCGTACTTCGGCTTTCGCCCCTCCTGGAGCGCCCGCTCACGCTTCGCCTCGAGCTCTTCCGCGGTGCAGTAGCACTTGTAGGCCTTGCCCGCCGCAAGCAACTTCTCGACGAACTCCTTGTAGAGCGGAAAATTGTCCGACTGGTAGAATGGTCCCTCGTCCCAGTCGAGTCCGAGCCAGCGCATCCCGTCAAGGATGGCGTCCACCGACTCCTGGGTCGAACGGGCAACGTCCGTATCCTCGATGCGGAGAATGAACTTCCCCCCCTCCTTCCGGGCGAGAAGCCAATTGAACAGTGCGGTGCGGGCACCCCCCACATGGAGGTAGCCGGTGGGGCTGGGGGCAAAACGGAGTCGTACGTCGGACATTTGATACTCCTTCATGGACAGTGCTGTCCACGGATTACACGGAATCAAGTCATTCCTCTTCCTGATCTTCTCCAGATGGGCGCTCATCCCCCGCGATGCGATACTCTTCGGAAAGCCATCCCCCTAGGTCGGTCATCCTGCACCTCTCGGAGCAGAACGGGCGGAACGGGTTGTCCGTCCACTCCCCATCCCTCCCGCAGTGGGGGCATTTCACCATTTTGGGCATTACCATGTGCGGCACCTCAAAGAAAACCCCCCGGGCGCCGCAGCGTCCGGGGGGTTCGTTGTACGGGGATGAAAGAAAGGGAAAGAGCCGGAAGCGACCGAAACTTTACCATCCATCACGGGTGTAAATCAATACCTTTCTGGATGGAACGCACCCTTCCGGCTTCCTGCGGAATGACGGGCCGGGATCAGATATCCCAGTTGTCGATCTTCATCGTGCCGTTCTTTGCCAGGTTCACCTGCATCTTGAACACCCGGTCGAGCAACTGGGGCTCATGTCCCGCCTTCCTGGCAAGACAATCCTTCTTGGCCATATCGAAGTACTCCTGGAGGAGCGGCTTGTAATCGGGGTGGGCGCACTTGTCGATAATCAGCTGTGCCCGGTCCCGTGGTGCAAGGCCGCGCAGGTCGGCAAGCCCCTGCTCTGTCACGAGGACATCCAGGTCGTGTTCCGTGTGATCCACGTGGGGCACATGGGGCACCACGCAGGTAATCCCGGTCGGGTCGGTCTTGGTCGGGCGGGCGGACGGGGTGTGCATGATGGAGAGGTAGGCGTTGCGCAGGAAGTCGCCCGACCCCCCGATGCCGTTGATCATCCGGGTGCCGCCGACCAGTGTCGAGTTGGCATGGGCGTAGATATCGAACTCCACCGGGGTGTTCATGGCGATGCAGCCGAGACGGCGGATCGGCTCCGGATGGTTGGCGATGGAGAGGGGGCGCATGAGCACCTTGCCGCTGTACTTTTCCCAGTTTCCGTAAAAGCGCTTGAACCCTTCCACGGAAAAGGAGAGCGAAACCGTGGAGGCAAAATCGAGTTTCCCCGAATCGAAGAAATCGAGCATCGTGTCCTGAAGCACCTCGGTCCAGACATTCAATCCGCTGAACGGTCCCTTTGCCAGGCCGCCGATGACCGCATTGGCGATCGACCCCACACCCGACTGGAGCGGCAGCAGGCTCTTCGGCAGGCGGCCGTTGTCCACTTCGAACTTGAAGAAATCGACGATGTTGCTGGCGATGGCTTCCGAGGTATCGTCCTGCTCGCTGAAGGAGCGGCCGTTGTCCGGCAGCTTCGATTCGACGATGGCAACGACCTTGTCCGTGTCGATACGCACGTAGGGGGAGCCGGCCCGGTCGTCGACGCGGCTGATGAGATAGGGGAGCCGGTTGGGAGGGCTGACCGGTTCGATGATGTCGTGGAGCCCCTCGTAGCTCGGGATGGACGTATTAAGCTCGATGATGATCTTGTCGGCAATCTGGACGATTTCCGGCACCGCCCCGCAGGACGCGGTCAGTACCAGCCCACCCTCCTCGGTGACGGCCGAGCATTCGATGATCGCGATGTCCAGCCGTCCGCCGTTGTCCTTGGTGTAAAAGCCGTACCCCAGGTCCTGGGCGAACATGGAAAGATGCCGGTCCCCCATCCGGATGCGCCCCTCGTTGATCCCCGCCTGGATATTCTTGCCGGTCTGGTAGGGCCAGCGACGATCGATCATGTCCAGCGACGCCCAGCGGTCTTCGGTCTCGACGCCAACGGATGCGCCGATGAAAAGATTGAACTTCAGTTTCCCCTGGAGGCCGTTCTTCTCCACATGGTCGGCAAGGGCAATGGGGACCGCCTTGGGGTACCCGGCGGGGGTGAATCCGGACCAGCCGAGACTCATCCCATGCTTGAATAACGGGATCACATCCTCCACCGGTCTGATTTTGTCGTGCAGGCTCTTTCTTCTGATTCTTTTGTGCAATTCCGACATCTGCCCCGATCCTCCTTCGGTATAGCGATTTTTTTCAAACAAACGTTTGAACGAGGTGTATACTAACACCACGTTCCGGAGTTTGCAATACCATTTCCCTGTAAAATTGGTGCATTCCAGTGTTGGCGGCTCAAAAGGGGCACGTGGATGGAGGTTCTATCGGTGAAGGTTCAAAAAACTTGATTTGGGAAACAACATTGGGTAGGTTTGCAGCTACCTTCAGGGAGGGGAAAGGGAATGACCAAAGGGGACTGCCGGAGCAGGTTGATGGAGGTTGGAATACGGCTGTTTGCCGCGCGGGGGCTCTACGGCGTCAGCGTCCGTGAGCTCTCCCAGGCAGCGGAGGCGAACATATCCATGATCTCCTACTATTTCGGGGGTAAGGAAGGACTTTACTCCGCCGTGCTGCAGGAACAGTTCGCCTGCTTCGACCAGATCGAGGAAATCAGGAAACAGGGGGCCGAGCCGCTGGAGGTGATCGAGGGATATGTTCGCTGGACCATCCGGCGCCATCGCGACAACCCGTACCTCCTTCGATTCTACACGAGCGAACTCACCAACCCCACCCCCTGGTTCGCCACCATCGTCCGCCCCTCCATCGCCAAGGTCATCCGGATCCTGATCGAGGTCGTGGAGGACGGAATCAACCGCCGGCAGTTCCGGCAGGAACTCCATGCCGCCAACGCCGTCCTCGCTCTTGCCGGCATGGTCAACTACTTCTTCCTCAGCACCCTCGCCACGGAGGAACTGATCAGCCATTCCACCGAAAAGGACGAGGAACTGATACGGCAGTACGTTGACATATTCACCCGGGGGATACTCGCTTCTCCCCCCTAGCCACCCAAACCCCGCCGGAGCTGGTTCCCTTGAGAAGTTCGTGCATGGCATCGAGATCTCCCGTTCGCAACGGATGCCGGACGCCGCCGAAAGATTAAGTACCAGCGGCAATGCTGTGCACGTCTGCCATGTATATCCCCTATCTGTTCACCGGCTCCCCATCTTTACCTGAATGGCAGTTTCCCGGGTCTCTCCGCCGATGGTCAGGTAGAGAATGCCTTCCGTAATGGTGACCCCCCAGACGATGGAGCGTTCCAGCTGTGCTGCCAGAACGTTGATGAACGCCTGGTCGATGCTGACGACGGTGAGATTGGCCACCCTTGCCAGCCTGGACAGGTGCTGCTGCTCCCATACGGCAAGCCCCTTGCCGCAGGGGAGCAGGGCAACCCGCTCAGCATGGCGGCCCGCCTTGACGATCCGCTCCGGGTCGGGCAGGCCGACCTCGACCCATAACCGGGTCCGCCCGTCGGGACCGATTACCCACAGGTCCGGTTCGTCGGTGGCGCTGAGCCCCTTGGTGAAGGCCAGTTCCGGTTCACTGAAGAGGGCGTAGGCCAGCACCCGGGCGACCAGCCGCTCCGCCGTTTCCGACGGATGCTGGGCGACCGTCGCCTGTAGCGATTCATAAACGCCGCGGTCAACGTCGGAGAGCTGGACAGATGCCTTGTAGACTGTGGATGGTAGTGCCATGACTGAACATTTTCTCCCAAATTTCTGATACATCTTCAAGCGATGCCGTGAACCGCGCCAGATTGAAATCGTCTGACGGCTCCAGCAGCGAAAAATCCAAACTCTCGGAGAATCGGTCGAGTCCGTACAGGATACGCAGGGCTGTCCCACCGTAAAAGGCGGCGTGCTCGAAGAACTTGGCGCGCCAGAGTCCGAGCAACGCCACTTCCTGGATGATCTCCCGCAAGGCCTTGACCAAAGCTCTACCCGGTCCATGCCGGTACGGAATGCTTTCCAGCGAAATCATGCGATAGGAAAACGTCCCACCGGCTGCCCAGCATGGCGGAAATCTTCATCCGTGGCCGGGCATACTCGTGAACAGCATCAAGCAGAGTCTGACAATCAAACTCTTCATAGGGAATGCTATTGAGCAACTGGGCATTCGTCATGAGCACCATCTCCTCACTGATGGCAATATAATGCATTTCAACACAGTATGACCATGTTTATTAGACATACTATGTAGTAAAACAGATTTTAGTTGAAAAGGGCACCGCGCAGAAGGGGACTAAAGATTGAGATTGATGCCTAAAGGAAAGTCGTTTCACTTCATGGTGACAAGGTATCCGTAACTCCCTCATCCCAGGCTGCGAGCATACGGCTGCCCACGTCCCGGAACTCCGGGTGCTCCTCCATATACGGAGACAACATCCCGCGAGTATCGGTCACGCCCTCGGCAACCTCTTCGAAGATCTGCCCGACTTTCCCCACCGGCAAAGCCAGGTGGGCCAAGGCAAACTTCTCCAGGATCTTCCTGGACCACCACTTCTTGGTGCCTGCCAGGGAGAGCGCTGGGACATCCCGGGGAATGTAGGCTACGGTTGTCACCATATCATACACCGGCGCCAGCCGGACCGGTTGCCCGGGCCGCTCGTACAGCACCCCGAAATTCTTCAGATGGGCATCGCCATTCCTGATCATGCAGGAAAGTACGAGTGAAGCGAAAAACTGCTCCCGGGCCGCCTGCAGGAATTCTCCCGACACGAAATCCTTGATCGACCGCGCTACCCGTTCGTAGGTACTGCCGTACTTCTGGACGGTACCCAATGCCTGCAGGGAACACATGTCCTCGAAGCCAAGGGAATTTCCGCCCGATACGGTAAGATCAAACCGCTTCATCACGAACAGTCCGCCATTTTCCGAGAGATGGAATTCCGGCCCCGGCAAACCGGCCCGCTTGGCTGCGGTCATGGAGAAGAATTCATTCGCCCCCAGTTGCGGATAGTCGGCTCCCCAGGATTTCACGATGTAACCGCCAACGGCAGCAGTTCCACGTTCGGTAGCGTCCAGCATGACCTTCGGCTGTACACCGGAAACTCCGGACCGGAGGGCATATTTCGCTATCAGGTCGTGAAACAACTCCTCGGTGTCCGGGTAGGACAACAGCTCATCCAGCGATTCGGCAGATTCAACAATACCGGCAGACGTATCTTCCGGCAGGGAAAAGCGGTTCCGGCCGATCTGATTGCCGCCGATGACGCGAAGAATGGTCAAATCGTCTTCACCGGCGAGCTTGGCAATGGCGCGCCGGACAGCCTCAAGCAGCGCCCCTTCCGGCAGGTTCATCTGGAAAACCGGGTGGAGATCCCGGCTCAGCCAGCTTTCCAGGCGTACCGGCATGGTGAGCGATACCTGGGCATCGGGTGACTCTGCGGCCTGATCGTAGGCAAAGACATACTGGCGCTGATCCAGAGTCCGGTCCAGAAGACCGGCCCGGTAGTCTCCAGACCATACGGCCAAGGTATTCGCACTCATTTCTCGTCCCTCAGCTCATCCAGCGTCGGCGGTGCCCCCGCAGGTCGCACCCGGAGTTCCAGATCGAGATATTCCAGTATCCTGATCAGCTTGCGGACACCAATTTCCTGAACGGTTCCCGATTCGATCTGGCTGATCGTGGCGCGGCTCATCTCCAGGTCCTTCGCCATCTTTTCCTGGGATATCTTCCGGCGCTTGCGCTCGTTGCGTATTTCTTCACCTATATCGAAAAGCATGAATGCATTATATACGATACAATTAACTCAATCAATAATAAAATGTATTGCATATAATACTGTTTTTAAGGTGTAACTTTTCATTCCGCACGCAAGTGACAAAAACAACCGACATCTATCTAGCTGTTTTTATCTGCTTTTTACTTGAAACGGATACAAAAACGGATACAAAGGAAACAAGTGAGACAAATGCGGGGCCGAAGCGAGTAATTCTTAGTGTTGTTGCCCAGTACGTTCGAGAGATCCGAGCCATAAAAAATCACTTGGATTGTTGCACAGATCCATACTGATCTATATGACAATTCATGGAGTATATTTCCAACCAAATGCTACAATATTGCTACAACAAAATAAAAAAGACCTAGCCGTAATCGACTAAGTCCTTGTTTTTAATGGAGCGGGAAACGGGATTCGAAGGCCTCTAGCAGATTCAGTAAGCTGTTAATTTAATTAATTATTTAAACATGTTG
>NZ_JAHCVK010000029.1 GCF_018476905.1 Geomobilimonas luticola | reverse complement strand
ACCAGGGCCATACCGAGGGAGATCTGATCAAGCGGTGCCTTCATGAACAGGGCCGGCTCCAGGAAGCGCTGGCCGGCGTCGACACCGGTCAGGGTGATACCGTCCTTGAGAACCAGCTTGGAGACGTGGTCCTGGATGTTGGGGCTGTTGACGATGTCGGAGAAGAACTGGATCGGATTCATCCCCGCTTTGATGCCGACCAGGATGGAGAGCAGGAAGGCGCCGGACATGAGAAGACCGGCCTTGATGATCTGGACCCAGGTGGTGGCGGTCATGCCGCCGAAGACGACGTAGCCGATCATCAGGATACCGACGCCGATGATGGCGGTCTTGTAGGGGACACCCACCAGCAGGGCCATCAGCTTGCCGGCACCGACCATCTGGGCGGTGAGGTAGAAGGTGGAGACGGCGACGGTGGAAAG
>NZ_JAHCVK010000028.1 GCF_018476905.1 Geomobilimonas luticola | reverse complement strand
ACCATCTCGGTCCCCGCCGCAAGGTCGACTACTCCGGTCACGTCGGTGGTCCGGAAGTAGAACTGCGGACGATACCCGTTGAAGAACGGCGTGTGACGACCACCCTCTTCTTTGGTCAGGATGTACGCTTCGGCCTTGAACTTGGTGTGCGGCGTGATGCTCCCCGGCTTGGCGAGTACCTGGCCACGCTCGATGTCTTCACGCTTCACGCCACGCAGCAGCGCGCCGATGTTGTCGCCGGCACGACCTTCATCCAGAAGCTTCCGGAACATCTCCACACCGGTGACGGTGGTCTTGGCGGTCGCCTTGATGCCGACGATCTCGATCTCTTCACCCACCTTGACGATACCACGCTCCACGCGTCCGGTGGCAACGGTACCACGACCGGAGATGGAGAAAACGTCTTCTACCGGCATCAGGAACGGCTTGTCGATGGCACGCTCCGGCTCCGGAATGTAGGCATCAACGGCATCCATGAGGGCCAG
>NZ_JAHCVK010000027.1 GCF_018476905.1 Geomobilimonas luticola | reverse complement strand
CCGGCCAGGTCGACCGCCTGCTGGGAAAGATTCTGGGCCGAACGGGAGAGCTGTTCCACCGAGGCCAGGTTTTCCCGGGCGCTGTCGCTGATGGTCTCCACCGCCTGTACCACCATCTCCCCACCCTTCTTCTGCTCCGCCGTCGCGTTCGCCACCTGCAGCGTCATGGAGTTCATGCTGTTGATCGCATCCACGATCTGTTTTGCCGACAGCGCCTGCTCCCGCGTCGCGATGCTCACCTGCTGGGTCACGTTGTTCATGTTCTCCACCGCGATCCGGATCTGCTTGCTCCCCTGCGCCTGCTCCCGCGTCGCTCCCGTTACCTCCTGGGTGACCGTGTTCATCCGCTCCACCGCGATCCGGATCTGCTTCCCGCCCTGGGCCTGCTCTCGCGCCGCATTGGCTACCTGCGCCGTCGCCTGGGTCATCCGCTCCACCGACTTCAGAACCTGCCCGGAGGCGTTGGCCTGCTCGTTGGTCATCAGGGCGATTTCGGACATGAGATTGCTCGTCTGCTCGATGCTTTTGACGATGTTCGCCAGGGCGTTACCCGCCGCACCCGACAGTTCCATGGACGCCCGCGCCTCCTGGGCCGCCAGCTCGCCGTATTTCACCGAGTC
>NZ_JAHCVK010000026.1 GCF_018476905.1 Geomobilimonas luticola | reverse complement strand
AAGGCTCTAGACCATCAAGTTTTTGTTTTTCGAAATTAGTGTACGTAGTTCTTTGACCAGTTGTCCAGTTGATTTATTGTAACGCCATTCACATTCTTTGAGATGAAGTTCGAAGTTCTTCTTCACTCCGTTGAACTTGGTGAGGCGGCGCTTCGTGAAGCTCCAGAAAGCTTCGATACCATTGATGTGAATGCCTTTGCTGGCGAAATGTTTGCTCTTGTTGATGCGGAAATGCTTATCGTAGCCGACATCGACCAAGCCATCGTAGCCCTTCCATCCATCGGAATGGACAACGCATTCGGGGCTCACCTTACCCCTGATGATGGCTTGCAATGTCTGGGCTGAACAGTCGGTTATCAGTTCTGTATAGACTCTGCCATTGCGTTCGTAGATGCCGAAAACAGGTTGTTTAAGAGTGCCACGGCCACGCTTCCTCGGACCAGGTCTACCGCGAAGTCTGGACGGGCCAAAGAAGCTTTCATCAACCTCGATAACACCAACGAACTGATCCTTCTCGGAGCACTGATGTGCATGGATCAGTTTACGAAAGGCCAGAAAGTAACGGTTGATGGTCTTTCGATTGAAGCCTAGCAACTGGGCCGTTTTTGTAGCGTCGATATCGATGCAAAAGCAGTCGATAATTTTTGCAACTTTAAATCGTGATAACTTACTGTTTTCAAACATGCTTCTAGCCTATCAGATGATTTCTGATGGTCTAGAGCC
>NZ_JAHCVK010000025.1 GCF_018476905.1 Geomobilimonas luticola | reverse complement strand
TGCCATGCCGTGCCGCAGGGGGCGGGGTATCCCCCCGAGCATGCAAGCAGCGAAGCCAACGTCTGCGCCAGCTGCCATGGGCATCAGAGTTCGATCGGCTCCTTCTCCGCCAGCTGCTCCAGCTGTCACGGCTATCCGCCGCCGGCCGCGGCGGCAGGGTATGCCGGGGTTGACGAGACCACCTCACCCCACCGGCGGCACGCCGGTGGTGGGACTAACTACCAGTACAGCTGCAACGAGTGCCACAAGGGGAACAGCCACAACACCAACACCTTCCAGGACGTGTACCTCGACCGGACCGGTATCCTGGCCGGCGCCAGCGTCACCTATACTGCCGCCACCCGGACCTGCGCCAACATCGCCTGCCACGGGGGAACGACGGCCGTCTGGGAGAAAGGCGCCTGCCTCGGCTGCCATTCCATAGCCCAGGGTAACCGGGCAGCGGTCACCGGCCAGTTCGGCGGCAGTTCCCACCATGTCCAGGGTGAACTGACCGACGCCAAATGCTACCAGTGCCACTGGGAGGCCAACAGTGACGGCACCATCAACGGGGCCTACCACGGTGGTGCGGCCGCCTCCGGCTCACCGGTGGACCTGGTCATCTACGGTGCCGCCACGCGCCCGGCCACTTTCACCGCCGGGGCCACCGCCGTCCAGTACACCGCCGACGGGTCGCGGGGACAAATCGAGAAAGTGACCAGCCACTGCCTGGGGTGCCACAGCGACCAGAACAACGCCACCGACCCCTTCGGCGACGGCAAGACCCCCAAGCAGTACGCCTGGGACGGCACCAGCGTCGCCGCCCGCTATGCCCAGACCGAAAAGACCACCTGGGGGAAATACTCCACCGTAACCAACGCGGCCCAGAAGCGGATTGCCAAGTCCCTGTCGGCCCACGGCAACGCGGCGGGTAACCAGCGGGGGTGGAACACCAGCACCGGTGTGGATGGCGCCATAACGAACACCAGCGGCGGCACCGGTGTCCAGTGCTACGACTGCCA
>NZ_JAHCVK010000024.1 GCF_018476905.1 Geomobilimonas luticola | reverse complement strand
CGTTGGCCGCCGATGCCACATCATCCGACGTCGACCGTATCCGACCTATTATCCCCCGCAGACTCTCCGCCATCTTGTTGAGGGCATTCCCCAGTTCGCCGATTTCGTCGTTGCTCTGCACATGAACGCTCTGGGTAAGTTCACCACCCGCTACGACATTGGCAAATTCGACCGTCCGTCGCAGGGGAGCAATTATCATGCGGCTGGCGGCGTAGTAGAGGATTCCCACCAGCATCAGAATGATAATAAGGGTGGCCATGACGAGGACCACATGGAGTGCCCGTACATCAGCGGTCAGTTCCTCCTCGTAAGCGCCGGCAGCAATGAGCAGCTTCCAGTCGTCAAAGTAGGTGTAGACCACCATCTTCTCCCGGGATGAGGATTCACCCTTGTTCTGCCAGTTATAATGGGTAACACCTTCGCGATTCTTGATCATCTCCTTGATGAATTCGCGCCCGTCCGCAGCCTTGGACGCCAGGATGTTTTTCCCTTCCTCGAAGGGATGGATGACAAGCGTTCCCTGTTGCTCCCCTTCTTCGGCATTCAACGCGTAGAGATAGCCGGTCTTCCCTATCTTGATCGCCTTGATCTGCTCTTTCATGAATTTCAGGGGCTCGGTGGTATCCATACCGACAAAGAGCAGACCGATAATCTCACCGCCCCCCCCTTTAATCGGCACATATTTAGTGGAATAGTCGCGGCCGAAAAGATTGGCCCGGCCGAGATAGCTTTCACCCTTTATGAGATGGCCATAGGCCGGATGGTTCTTGCCGAGCATTGTCCCGATTGCTCGAGAACCATCCTGTTTTTTTACCGAGGTAGTGACGCGGACAAAGTCGTCACCGGTTTTGGCGAAGACCGTTGCCACGGCGCCGGTCATTCTGGTGAAACGGTCTATGGTGTCAAAATCCAGGTTGAGCACCCTGCTGCCATGCTGCAGCACCGGGGTGTCAACCGTCCCGACCTTGACCGTACGGCGGGTGTCGAGGGTAAACCTTTCCGGGAAATAGGAAACGAAAACGTTTGCAAACTTTTCCGTACTCTGGGTGACGCTGTGGTCGTACACCTCCAGCATGCCTTTGGCCAGGATTACCTGCCGTTTGAGGTCGGTGATGGTGTTTCTCTCCAGCATGTTCCCCGTGTACGAGCCGATGTAAAATGAGAATATGCAGAGCAGCACCAGCACCAGCGCAGCTTCGGCAACAACCAGTTTCTTTCCGAGCGACCAGTTCATGATTCTAGTTTTCATGGTAATTCCTTTCCGTAAGGAATAACTCCTCAAACCGCATCACTACATGAAACCCGCTGCCATATTCAAGAAACCGGTATCACCTCACTGCTGTCACGCCACCTTGAATTGGGCGACCATACCGGCCAGGTCGACCGCCTGCTGGGAAAGATTCTGGGCCGAACGGGAGAGCTGTTCCACCGAGGC
>NZ_JAHCVK010000023.1 GCF_018476905.1 Geomobilimonas luticola | reverse complement strand
CCGTAATGAGAAACCTCTTTACCGTAACGGTGATAGCGCTAGTGGTGCAGGTGATATGGCAGGGGGGTGTTGCGAGTGGAGCGGTAGCGCCGCAGGTGAGGGTATTTGGGGCGATAGGTGAGGGTTTGCGGACACCGGTGCGGCTGGCGGTTGGGGGCGATGGGTCGCTGTACGTGGCTGACCCGCGAGTTGGCGGTGTCCTGGAGTATACGCCGGCGGGGCGCCTGGTGCGGGTGATCGGCAGGGGTGGGGCACCGGCCGGGGTAGGAGTGGGAGCGGACGGCAGCCTTCTGGTGAGCCGGGGGAGTTACGTGGCGGTGCTTGGGGGGGGCGGAGAGGAGCTGCGTCGCCTGGTGCCGTCGGAAGGTCCGTTCAAGGCGGCCACCGGGATTGCCGTAGACGACACGGGGACCATCTACGTCACCGACAGCGGTGCCAACTGCGTGCAGGTATTCTCCGCGGGTGGTGCACCGCTGTTCAGGTTCGGGAGCTTCGGCCTTGCCCAGGGGATCGTATACAGCGACGGGGGGGCGCCGTTGGCGCGGTTCAACATGCCGACCGCCATCGCCTTCGAGAAACAGAGCCGGCAGCTGGCCATAGCCGACACCCTGAACGGACGGATCGTTTTTTACGCCGTGGCGGGGCTCAGTGCGACGTCGCAGCCGGTGCGGGTAATCGGCAGCCTGGGGTCCGGGCCGCTCAAGTTCACCGCCCCGCAGGGGGTGGCATTCGACTACGCCGGGGGGGCCTTGCAGCGGCTCTACGTAGTCGACACCTACCAGGGGAACATCCAGGCGATCGACCCGGGGGCCAGCACCACCGTCAACGGCCGGCCGGTGGCGGGGGGCTTCTTAAGCTTTATCGGCGGCTACGGCAGCGGCAACGGCCAGCTGATGGTTCCGTCCGACCTGCAGTTCGACGCGGCCAGCGGGCGGCTTCTGGCGGTCAACGGCTACGGCAACGTCACCGTCTACGGGATTGACGGCGGCATCGACCCGGCAGGGCTTCCCCTGCCCGGCCTGGGCATCGACCCGGTTCCCGCCGAGATCACCGTTTCCAGCCTCAGCCTCGGCGGCAGCATGACAGAGGGGGCCAGCGTCAGCCTCAGCGTCGCCCCGCCGGCCATGGCCGGCCCGGTCACCTACCCGAGCGCCACCAGCTGGAGTGCCGTCATCGACAACCTGCCCACCGGCCAGAACACCATCGCCGTCGCGGCCCGGAACCTGGCGGGTAACGCCAGTCAGAGCGTCACCGTCACCCGCCTGCTGCCCGCGCCCCAGCTCGCTATCACCCGGATCGCCAGCTACACCCCCCAGAGCAGCCAGACCATCGGCGGCAGCGTATCCGCCGGGGCCCTGGTCACCATCGGCAACGACCGGAACGGCACCGTTGCCGGCCAGGTAGAAGGTGACAGCTGGAGCGGGACCGTCCCCCTTCTCCCCGGCGCGAACACCATCACCGTCACTGCCCGCCAGCCGGAGAGCGCGACGGCCACCGTCGTCACCACCATCGTCCTCGACAGCACCGCCCCGGCCCTGAGCGTCTCCGCCATAGCCGACGACAGCTACACCAGCACCCCGACCCAGAACATCAGCGGCACCGTCAGCGATCCCTGGCTCGACAAAGTCACCGTCAACGGCGAGCCGGTGGTCCTCACCGGCGACCGGTTCAGCAGCGCCGTCACCCTGAGCGGCGGAGCCAACAGCATCGTCGTCGCCGCCAGCGACCTGGCGGGCAACGTCAGCATCGACCGACGCACCGTCCACTTCGACACCAGCCTGCCGGTCATCACCGTCACCGCACCTGCCGACAACGCCGCCACCAGCCAGGAGACCATCACCCTCAGCGGCACCACCGACAAGCCGGCCAGCGTCACCGTCAACGGCATTGCCGCCGCGAGCACCGACAACGGGTGGCAGGCCGACGTCAAGCTGGGTGCCGGGCTCAACACCATCCTCATCGGCGCCACCGACCGGTACGGCAACAGTTCCAGCCTCAAGCGGAGCATCATCCTCGACCGGGAAGCCCCCGTCATCGCCATCAGCCAGCCGGGTCAGGACCTGGCCAGCGCCAGCCCGAACCTCATGCTCGCCGGGTCGGCCAGCGATGCCACCTCCTTCACCCTGAGCGCCAGCGTCAACGGCCAGAGCGTGCCGCTGACCCTGAACGGGGGAGAGTTCAGCCTGTCACTGGAGTTTGTGGCCGAAGGCCCCCATGCCGTCAGCCTCACCGCCACCGACGCCGCCGGCAACGTCAGCAGCACCAGCCGGAACATCAGCTACGACATCACCCCGCCGGTCCTCACCGTCAACCCCGTAACCGGCTACTATCCGGAGCGGCTGAGCGGCACCGTCGAAGCGGGAGCGTCCGTCACGGTAGGAGACGGGACCGGTCCGGTCGGCCGGGTCACCACCGAGAGCACCGCCTGGAGCGCCGACCTGGCCGGCATCAGCTACGATCCGGCCACCCTGCGGATCACCGCCGTCGATGCGGCCGGCAACCTGAGCAGCCGGGGACTCGTGGTCCACGAGCCCGACGGCGACCTCACCGGCGACGGGAGCGTCACCATGGCCGACGCCCTGCTGGCCATCCGGATCGTCACCAGGGACGCCGTTCCCACGGCCGACCAGCTGGCCCACGGCGACATCGGACCACTCCTTGCCGGGCGGCCCAACCCCAACGGCAAGATAGAACTGGTCGACGCCCTGCTGATCCTGCGCCGGGCGGTCGGTCTCAAGAGCTGGTAATCATCACCTAGATCACATTCACGCGGGAAGGGATATACATGAAGAAAGCGGCACTCATCCTGATCGGCACGGCACTGCTTCTGACCAGTGCGCAAAACGGCTTCAGCCTGGACGGCAACGTACGGTACACCGTCCATAACATGTCCAACACCTATCCGGTGGCGGGGGTGGACTCCCGCAACTACATCGCCGACGACCCGGCATCCGGGGGGACCACCCAGGTCTGCATCTTCTGCCATACCCCCCACAACGCCAAGCCGGCGGTTCCCCTCTGGAACAAAGTCATGCCCAGCGGCTTCACCTACGACCTGTACTCCTCCGGGAGCCTGTCCAATGCGGCCCGGAGTGCCGCGACTCCCGGCCCCGAATCCCTGCTCTGCCTGAGTTGTCATGACGGGCGGACCGCTGTCAACGTCCTGGTGAACCCGACCACCACCATCAGCATCGGCGGCCTCCTGGACAACCCGGATACGGGTGGTCCGCTCAACATGGGGTACTTCAGCAAGATGGGGCGCTACGGCGCCAACCTTGGCAAACTGGACGACATCAACACCGACAACTATGCCGGGTCCAACCTCATGGACGACCATCCCATCTCCTTCTCCTACACGGATGCCCAGACAGAGAAGGGGGGCGGTGTACTGCATCCCGCCGGCCTCGTTGACCCGGCCATCCGCTTCTTCGGTCCGGAGAAACGGCTGGAATGCTCCAGCTGCCATGACCCCCACGTGGCCTACGGCTACATCGGCAACAACCCCAACGGGCCGGGGGGGACGTATGTGGGGGACGTCAAGCTGCGCCCGTTCCTGGTCTTAAGCAACGACAACAGCGGACTCTGCCTGTCCTGCCACAACAAGTAAACGGTTCCCATTCCACTACCTGGAGCCTGTTATGAAGACAATCGTGGGCTAT
>NZ_JAHCVK010000022.1 GCF_018476905.1 Geomobilimonas luticola | reverse complement strand
TGGAGCGGGAAACGGGATTCGAAGGCCTCTAGCAGATTCAGTAAGCTGTTAATTTAATTAATTATTTAAACATGTTGCATCTCTTTTCAGTGTGTCTAAAGTCCATTGTAGTTCATCATAATTCATGCAAAATTATCCGGTATAGCAACAGTTCGGGTACAGTGTGGCTCTCTACTCTACTTAAAACCGTAGTCATTAGTGCTGTATAGCAGTGATACTTCGTTTCCATTGAAAATTGCAAAGTAAAGAAACTCATTTTTACCGAAATCATAAAGCCACTGTTCCGTTGCAGGATAAATCTTCCCTGCGAATTTATATCTTCTCCCGACTGGCCTTTTGTCTGCGGGCTCTCCGCATTTATCAATAACGGTCTTCTTGCTGTCTCCAGGTGAAACTATTCCTGATCTGCAGCGCATCGCTTCTGTTTCCCCAAGAGCATAACAATTACCTGCAAGTAAACATAAAAATAAGGCATATATCCATAATTTCATTTCATATCCTCCCTATACCAAAACTAATCATGTGTTCTTGTTGGAGCGGAAGGCGGGATTCGAAGCTCCAGGGGACTACACAAAGGCGGATTCCATCTGTAATTCAAACTAATTACGAATAGTTACTCCAAGCTTCAGGGTGTCATAGGTTGCTTATGCTGCATAGCTTAACAGCCTTAGTTGTGGACACCTAATCTACTTTTGAATGCTGTGCTCGCGCTAGGCTTTAGGTTTAAACTCACCAAGTAGTTTTGATAAATGTTCCAAGCCTTCAAAAGTTGGAGGTATTTGATCAGCATTTGGCATTAAATTGCTGAATATCAATGTCTCAAATTTATCTAATTCTCCAACATTCGAATCTTTCTTAAATTTTATATAATTTTCAATAAATTGGCAAATTGACAACCGCATTTTTAGCTGTAATAGCTGTGCTCCAGCGGAATTATAATGGCTTAAAATTATCCTGAAATAGAACAATAAAATAATTTCTGCCACTGTTATTGGCAGTATAAATATTATTTTGTTAACAATATTGGACCATCCATTAACATTGCCAACCTGACTGGCTTTATTATATTCTATATTATTCTTTAATTCAGTGTATATTTGTTTTTTTTCTGAATTTTTTGTTCCTGAAGAATAAGCCGCAAAACTATTATCAACAATTTTGTTAGTATTATTCCCTTTAATAGAAAAAACAAAGACTAAACATGGAATTACAAACAAGGCAATAGCTAATATTTTTAACCATTTTCCCAGATCACTTCTTTCATCTTGTTTCTCTTTAATGTAGTCAGAAAATGCATTACCAAGCAGCATAAAGTTTAAATTACTTTTAACTCCCTCAAATTCTAGCTTATATTGATCAAATAATTCCTGACTCTTTTTTAGATATTCAATATTACTATTTACTTTATTATTTACATCGGCTGCAAGCGCCTTCAAAACTCCTGATTTATTTTCTATATCATTTTCAATATCTTTATATTTATCTCTCATCATTATCAATGAAACTTTTGGCAACATTCCAATTAAAACATTCGGTTTAGCAGGATCTTTTGAATCTACATTTAAAAATCTTGAAACCAATTCTTGAGGCGCACCAACTTCAATTTGATTAGTTTTTATAAGAGATTCAAGAAAAGCTTGTGCCAAAATATAAAGTATAAAATCAATATATTCTTTACTCGATGATTCCTTCAACGTATCAATCAATCTTGACTCGTATTCTGACATTGTTGATGGAGCGGAGCTTTTGAGTCGTTTAACTGTCCCACTCTTTAAAACAGCTAATAGCAAATTAGCATTACTATTGACATCTTCGTTTAGGGCGTCTTTTTCAAGTTTGTCTTTATATTGAGTAAGAGCATTAAATAATTGATTATCATCCATGTTGTTCACCCATAAATTAAATTTAGGATATATTTTCGATTAAATAAACATCCAAGCCGACAATTCATATAACATTTTCTAATTGGATTTTAAAGCTTAAATGTGCACATTATTATAACGAGCTAGCACTCTAGCATACCCAAAAACGCATCTAGCAGAAAAATATTTTTAGTTCACTCAAGTCCATCCAAGTACAGCTTGAACCATCCCAGTCAAACCAGGATAACCCTTCAAATTATCGTGCAAATTCCCGATAAAAAATGCTTGACTCATTGTCACATTCAAGCGTATTTGTAGAATTATTCATGCAAGCTTTCTTATGGATCGACCATAAGTTCTGCTTGTGAGAATCGGGAGCTGTTCCCATAACAGCATCAATCGTCAGTGGCAAGTCCTCGACAAATGTTGTAATGGGTATAATTAATTAAATGATGGGCAAGGCGCATACGTAAAGCTAGGACGTATGGACAACCTACCCCGCGAACCTAAATAGAGCCTAGCTACCCCATTAAATTTTTCAAGGCCACTGGCGACTTCCAGCGCATTCGCGCTAAAAGGGGGTAGCAAAGTGGCTCTTTTTGTATCTAATGTCGATGATCCTGTAACAACACCTCAAATCCCTTCCACCAACGAAGCACCCTGCGGCGCTGCTGGGGATGCCTGCTTGGCAGGCACTCAGGCGGTGACGGAGGGTGCTGCTTCCGAGAGCATGGCGCAGTCTGTAACACGCCATGCGCAAAACCCACCTGTTGAAAATTTCCAGTTCCTTTCCTGTGGGATCGACACCCTTGATTTGGGTCTGTTTGTTTCCTGGGATACAAGCTGGGAGAAAACAAAAGCGTTCCTGGCCGAAAAGAAGGATTCTTCCCAAGGAACTGGTGGCCTCCTTGATGAAACCGACATAGGCCGTGAATTCCTTCACCAGCCGGGGGGCAAGCCTCCCAATTACCGCTATCAGCTTCAGTTCCCTGAATATCGACTCTATATCGCCATTTCCGACAAGTTCGGCACATCACCCAACGTCTATGTAACCATCAATGCAGAAACCCTCTGGCATGTGGGATTCACCACCATCCTTGAACTGTTGGAGTTCGATCTCCTAAACTTCGGCGGCTCCATTGAGCGGATTCAACCCAGCCGCTGCGACCTCTGTGCAGACTTCAAGTTAAGCTCTCCCCTTTCCTTCTCACTTCTGGAAATTCTCCGCGTGTCTCGCAGCCGCAAGGTCAGAATGATAACCAATGACAGCGCCCTGGAAACATACTATTGCGGCTCTGCCGGTTCACCTGTCCAGGTGCGAATCTACGATAAGGGAACCGAGATATTGAAGAGTAACAAGCAATGGTTTCTCCCCATCTGGGGTCTCGACGATCCGGCCGGTGTGTGGCGGGTGGAATTCCAGTTGCGGCGGCCCTTCCTCCATCAGTACCGAATCACCACCCTTGATGATCTCTGGCAGAGGATCGGGGCAATGTGGCTTTATCTGACGGGTGAATGGTTCTCCCTTCGGCTTCCAGACAATGAGAAGACCGAACGGCGCACCATTGATCCCTGGTGGCTGGCGGTGCAAGAATGCCGGCAACGGTTCGGGGCCTTGAGCGATGCGCGACGCACCTTCACCTGTGACACCGTGGAACCGATACAACGCACCCTGGCCCATATCATTGGCCGCCTCATTTCCATTTCAGCCCAAAGCGGCATTAAAGACCGGAAGGAAGCAATCAATCATCTGTGCACCTTGCTCCATGACAAGACCGATGATCGGAAGTTCTCGGAAGAGTACCGGAAGAAATCCATCAAGCTCGGCTATCGGGGCAAGCTGGGAGGGTCTGACGATGACGAAAGCTGATTCTCTCCCCTCTTCCGACGTTCTCACCGTGGAGCAGTTCGCCGAACGATTGCAGGTATCCCGCACCACGGTCTTCGCCTGGTTGAAGTCCGGTGCCATCCTGGAAGGCGTCCATTACTTTCGCCTGGGCCGGATACTTCGCTTCCGCTGGCAGCACGACCTTTTCTTCAACAACCGGCCCCTGTCGAACCTGGAAGACGCTGCCGCCTCCCCTCTTCCCCTGGTGGATGATCCGGCGCAAGATTTTCAGCGTGGCGAAGCCACGGTCAACAACCCGCCTTTGCCTCTAGCGCGAAGCGCGGCGCCGGTCATCAACCTTGACTATTGATTAATGGAATAAATGACGTTATCTTCCCCCTCGGACTAAGGACACACTGAAAGGAGGGGTAACGTCACGAGGTGACACAATGAGAAGCAGAAAGGGCAACCTTGCCCTGGAAACACCTGTTAAAGAGATCGGCAGCATCAAACGGCGCAAGAATTCTAAAAAGCTCTATGTGGACTTCTACTACTTCGGCCATCGGATCACCAGGTCAACTGAACTGGATGACACCCCGGCCAATGAACGAAGAGTCCGAGACTTCTTGAACCGGATCATGGAGCGGGTCGAAGAGGGAACTTTCAAGTTTGCTGAAGCGTTCCCCGGGGCAACCAAACAGGAGAAGGCGTTCTTCACCAAGTTGGAAGGCAGGGAGTACCGGCCGGAACCGCACCAGGTGAGATTTGGAGAGTACACCAAGGAATGGATGAAGACCATCTTCCCCACCTTTGGCTCACCGACTAAGCACCGGGATTACAAAGAGGCGATCACAACCAAGATACTCCCCTACTTCCGGAACATGACCTTCCACCAGATCAGCGGCCATGAGCTGTTCAAGTTCACCGAAAGCTTGAAATGCACCAGGGGAGCAAACAGGGGAAAGCCTCTGTCCCGGTCACGGAAGATCAACCTGCTGATTCCCTTCCGAGCCATCTGGAATGACGCCTGCGATCAGCACCGCTGGGTTATCAAGAGTCCTTTTGACAACCTGCACAAGAAGCTGCCGAAAACCGAGAAGAAAGAGCATACGGTCATCCGGTTTCATGACTGGCTCACGTTCGTTGACAACCTGGAAGAGCATTACCGCCCCATAGCGGAACTGATGATCCTGACGGGGATGATCCCTTCGGAGATGGCTGGGATACGGAAAGAGGACATAGTGGGGGAATACATAAGCCTCAACAAGTCCTATGTCCTGGGCGAAGAGAAGAAGAGCATGAAGACGGCTTTCAGAAAGCGGCAAATCTTCATCACCAAGGCAATCAGAACAAGGCTCGATATTCTCAAAGACCGGACAAGCTCTCCTTACCTGGTCACGACACCGAGGGGAACCAGGCTGAACAGCACCGACTTTGCCAAGGTCTGGAAAAAGGGAGTGGAGCAAGCCGGCATAGCTCCCATGACTTCCTATTCCGCGCGGCATTCCTTCGCTGCCTGGAGTCTGACCATTGGGATCAATCCACTGCGGCTGTTCGGTCTTATGGGACATGCGTCAAAGCAGATGGTGTTTGAGGTCTACGGAAACTACGTGGAGGGGTTAGAAGATGATGCAGAGGATATCTTCCATTACTTCGGCCAGGACTTCATCACGCCCCGGAAAAGCAAATCCCCGGTTCCGTTTAGGGACAGTACCGGGGACAGTTTTAAAGTTTCAGCTGCATCCTACTGAAACTACTTAGCTATTTTGGAGCGGGAAACGGGATTCGAA
>NZ_JAHCVK010000020.1 GCF_018476905.1 Geomobilimonas luticola | reverse complement strand
TCCAGCACCCCGACAGGGTCCATCGACGGGCTCTGCACCCCCTGTCACGACCCCCACGGGGTGAGTCCGACCCTGGGTGCCAACCAGCAGTACGCAGTGCCGCTCCTGAAAGGTACCTGGCTCACCTCTCCCTACAGGGAGGATACGGCGCCGGCGAACAATACCCGTTTTACCGCCCGTCCCGACCTGGGGGAGGGTCTGCCGTACAATATTGACCAGAATACCTTCGGGTCGAACATCAGGGATGGGGTCGCAGGAATAGGAGAATCGGAAAGCCAGGCCGACGGGTTGTGTCTCGGCTGCCATCCTAAGGAGAGCCTGACGGCAACGGCGAGCCCGGCTACTCCCAACTCCTGGAAGAGCAAGAACCGGATCCACGAGACGGTCAAGGACTGGAAGACCTCTTCCGCCACGGTCAAGCATTCCTATTCCTGTTCCAAGTGTCACTCCCCCCATAACAGTACGGTCCTCCCCCGTCTGATGGTGACAAACTGTCTGGACGGCCAGCACAAAGGGCGGACCGCATGGAGCAATGCCAAAATAGCCGATTCCGGTAACGGGGGGTACATGTGCTGCTCTCCCGTCTGTTCGGAAATCCCCTATTCCTTCCGCAGGGAAGGATATGCAACGTTCAATGGCGGAGCCGGCTGGTGCACGTCAAAGGGGTATAACAACGGGACTCCCTCCGGTTCAGGTGGTGGCCGTCTGCCGGGGAGCTGGCGCAGTGACGTGCCGGGGGTCGGCAACTATACCGTTGCCTGTCACGAAGGACAGACCGGTTCTGGCACGGACCAGTCCTGGAACGAGGTTACCCCCTGGAAGATCTACCCGGAGATCGCCATAACCTCCGGTCCGGTGGCGTCGGTCAGCAGTTTCCAGGCGACCATTACCTGGGCGACCACCATTCCGGGAAGCTCAGTTGTTGACTACGGCCTGTCGACGGCCTATGGCACAACGGCCAACGGTGCTGTATCGGTCTTGAATCACAGCGTGACCCTTCCGGGTCTCACCAACCATTCGACCTATCACTATCGGGTAAAAACGGTTGCCAGCGACGGGCAGCAGATTACCTCTGCCGATATGACCGTTCCTTATATTTCCGTTCCGCCATCGATCCCGAACACCATCGCCAAGGCATCGCCGGTGACCTGCGCGACGAGCTGCCCGCAGACGGTGAGCTGGTCTGCATCTACCGACCCCGACGGCGGACCGGTCGAATACCAGGTGCAGTTTGACACCACGAACACTTTTGCCAGTGCCAACCTGCAGACGTCACCCTGGGTATCGACCACCAACTGGACGACGACCCTTGCTCCCAACATAACCAATGAACAGTGGTACTACAGGGTTCGGGCCCGGGATGCCAACCACACGCTGCCGGAGGACCTGCCGTCCAACTGGACTCTGGTGCCCAAGAATTTCCTGATTCTGTCCGGTCCCCCTGCGGCCCCTGTTCCGGGAGTACCGACGGCCCTTTCCACCACCTCTATACGGTGGAACTTTGCCGATGCCGCGGACAATGAGACCGGTTTCAAACTGCATGATGCAACCCAGACCGTCAAAGCAAGTGCGGCAACCCCGAATCTCACCTACTTCGATGAAACGGGGTTGACGGCCAATACCCCGTACACGCGCCATCTCCATGCCTATAACGTACTGGGGGATGGCCCTGCAAGCGTCGATGCCAGCAGGTACACCCTGTCGCTTTCTCCGAACGTCACGGCTGACAAGACCGTCGCGACCTGGTACGGCACCGCCGGCATAACCTTTACCAATGCGGCAGGTTTTGGTGCCGGCGGGGTGCAGTACTACCGCTATGCCTGGGACCAGAACGGCAAATACACCTTCACCGATACCGAACCCCAGTGGAGCAGCGGCGTCCTGGCCAGAACCGCCACCGCCGACGGGGGATGGTATCTCCATGTGAAATCATATAACGGCGATAATGTCCCCAACGGAACCAAGGATTACGGCCCCTATTACTACGATGCCACCGCTCCGACCGGACTTGGCATGGTCGCCCCGCTGAATGGCGCCAGCAACCTGCCGGTCCAGACGGCGGTCTATGTGGGCACTGCCACCGACAGCGGTGTCGGTGCGGTGCAGTACCAGTTCCAGGTAGCCCTTGACAGCGATTTTACCCAGAGTGTGCAGACCAGCAGCTGGCAGAGCACAACCACCGGTCCTTTTACGCTCACTGCCGACAAGACCTATTTCTGGCGAGTAAAAGCTCGGGACGGGGCGGGCAACGAAACGGCATACACCGTGCCCTGGTCATTCACCACCACCGCCAATTCGGCGGTCTGGACCAACAAGGGGGATTTTGAAGCCAACCTCGCGACTACAGGAACGGCAACCACAAGGGACAAGGTGGTAGTGTCAGGCACCAACCAGCCTGACAATGCCGCAGTTACTCTGGATTTTATAAGCATATCCGCCATTGCCAGCGGCAATTCCCACTCGTTGGCCCTAAAATCCGACGGGTCGGTCTGGGCCTGGGGTGCTAACAACTATTACCAGATCGGTGACGGTTCTTATGCGCACCGATTTGCTCCCGTGCCGGTGCCGAGCCTGACCAGCGGGGTAACCGCCGTGGCGGCGGGGGGGGAGCATTCCCTGGTTGTCAAGGCCGATGGCTCGCTCTGGGGGTGGGGATACAACGGTTCCGGCCAGCTGGGTCCTGGTGGCTATTACGTCTCCACTCCCACCCTGATTCAAGGGATGGAGTCGGGAGTCGTTGCTGCCGCCGGCGGAAAGTACCACAGTCTGGCCGTCAAGTCCGACGGGTCGGTCTGGGCTTGGGGGTATAACAATTACGGCCAGTTGGGAAATGGGACGACCACGCAAAGCACCACCCCTGTCCAGGTATTGCCGGCCGGTTCGGATATAATCGCCGTTGCTGCAGGGGAATACCATTCACTGGCACTTAAATCAGATGGGACCATGCTCGCTTGGGGAACC
Organism: Geomobilimonas luticola; assembly: GCF_018476905.1. Lineage (GTDB taxonomy): Bacteria > Desulfobacterota > Desulfuromonadia > Geobacterales > Geobacteraceae > Geomobilimonas > Geomobilimonas luticola. Next base: position 5,204 of record NZ_JAHCVK010000020.1, on the reverse strand, counting down.
AACTGGTATCGGCAGCTTGGTGATGGGACATATACGCAGAGAAACACGCCTGTGCCGGTGACCGGAGTCGGGTCGGGAGTGATTGCCATTGCAGCCGGGAAATCACACTCCCTGGCGGTCAAGGCTGATGGCTCGGTCTGGGCGTGGGGGGAAAACAGTTATGGCCAGGTGGCTACGGCCAACGCAGGTTTCCCGAATCCGGTCTCGACCCTAGGGGCCGGCTCAGGGATAATCGCAGTTGCCGCAGGAGCAAATCACTCATTTGCAGTAAAAGCCAATGGTGCTGTCTACGCCTGGGGAAATAACTCCGACGGGCAACTGGGTAACAATGCCACCCAGTACTCCGTAACCACTCCTACGGAGATTGTGGCAGCAGGTTCCGGGATTACCAGGGTGGCGGCAGGGCAGAACCATTCACTTGCCATTAAGGAAAACCGTTATCTGCTGGCCTGGGGACTGAATGATTACGGCCAACTCGGCATCGGCGATCCGAACAGGTCCGCTCCGGTGCAGGTGACGGATCTCGGTATCGGCTCGGGGGTTACCTCGCTGGCTGTGGGTTATGCCCATTCCATGGCTGTGAAGGGTGATGTGGCGGTCGCCTGGGGATATAACAGCAATGGCCAGCTGGGGGATAACTCACAGACGAGGAGGCCAATCCCAGTGTCAGTTTCCGGTCTCGCAAGCGGCGTGAGCCGGCTGGCGGGTGGAGGGAACTTCTCCTTGGCATTGAAACAGGACGGTTCTGTCTGGTCCTGGGGAAATAACTATGATGGCCAACTGGGGAATGGCACTAACACCTACAGTTTGACACCGGTCTCTGTTTCGAGCCTGGGTACCGGGATAACGGCAATTGCAGCCGGATCAAGTCATGCTCTGGCCCTAAAATCGGACGGCTCTCTCTGGTCCTGGGGATATAATTGGGCCGGTCAGCTTGGGGATGGTACCAGCGGCAACGGTACGAGCAAATCTACACCGCTTTCGGTCCCCGGTATGGATTCAGGGGTTGTCGGCATAGCAGCAGGGCAGCATCACTCCCTGGCAGTCAAGGCCGACGGGTCGGTATGGGCGTGGGGGCTTAACAACTTCGGGCAATTGGGGGATGGTACTACCAACGCGAGTTCGATCCCCATCAAGGTGGTGGATGCAGGATCCGGGGTTGTCCGCGTTGTGGCAGGGGTTTCCAGCTCCTTTGCCATAAAGGCGGACGGTTCGGTGCTTGCCTGGGGTTATGACTATTATGGCCAGCTTGGTGATGCCGGTTCCTACGTCAACAGGATGACACCTATTGCAGCGACGGCTTTTGGATCGGGAATAATTTCTCTGGCAGCAGGCCAGGATCATACTTTGGTGGTCAAATCCGACGGGTCGGTCTGGTCCGTTGGCCGCAACAGCTTTGGTCAGCTGGGTGACGGGACTTTAGCAACTAAAACAACGCCGGTGCCGGTCTCAAGCCTTGGCAGCGGTGTTGTGGGTGTGGCAGCCAATTCCAATTTCTCCCTCGCCCTCAAATCCGACGGCACCGTTCTGGCTTGGGGTGATAACAGCGCCAGCCAATTGGGGAACGGCTACACTTCCCCTGTTGTGACGCCAACTCAGAACCTGTTTAGAGGGCTCTATAAGCCTCAGGGAAGCATAATCGGCCTCAAATACGATGCCGGCAGCGTTATGAACTGGGGGACGGTCGCCTGGAACGCTTCTCTCCCCACCAATACCGCTGTCACCTTCCGGGCACGGGGGGCTGACAACGAAGCAAACCTGGCCGGCGCAAGCTGGTCCGGCTACTACACGACGACCGGTTCCGCCATCAATATTCCGGCTTCCCGGTGGCTGGAACTGGAGATGAATCTCACGACCAGCGACGGTGTCTATACGCCGACCCTCGACGACTGTACTGTCACCTACGCGACGCATTATACTGACAACCAGGCGCCGGTCGGCATTGGCAACGCTGCCCCGGCCGATGGGGCCAGAAATGTTCCGGTTGGAAGCACCCTGGATGCCACTGCCGCGGTAGACAGTGACAGCGGTTCGGTGCAGTACTACTTCCAGATTGCGAAGGATAGCGGCTTTACTACTGGCGTCCAGACCAGCGGCTGGCAAGCCGCAACCAGCTACTCCCCCACGCTTGCCCTGAGTAATACTTATTTCTGGCGGGTCAAGGCACGGGATGCCGCCCAGAATGAGACCTCTTATACCTCGACCTGGTCGTTCGGCACCACCTATCCACCAACGGCACCGACTGCCGGTACTCCCCAGGCGCTCTCTACAACCTCCATACGCTGGAACTTCGCCGATACGTCCGATAGCGAAGACGGTTTCCGCCTGCACGATGCGGCGCAGACGCTCAAAGCGAGCGTGGCAACCCCGAACCTCGCCTGGCTTGACGAGTCCGGGTTGTCGGCCAATACCCTCTATACGCGCCATCTGCATGCCTACAACAATGTAGCCGGGGACAGTGCCGCCAGTGCCGACATGAGCGCCTACACGATGGCGGTACCCCCCAACGTCACGACCCCCGCCATGACGCCGGCCACATGGACCAATACGGGTAATACAGCCTGTACTAACAGCGCCGGCTTCGGTAGCGGCGGGGTGCAGTATTACCGCTACGTCTGGAACCAGAATGCGACATACATCTTCAACGAAACCGAACCCACCTGGTCTAGCAGTTTTCTTCCCAGCACGTCACTCGCCGATGGCAGCTGGTACCTCCATGTCAAAGCCTATAACGGTGGCGATGTTTCCAGTGGTACTCAGGATCTGGGCCCCTATTACATAGACAGCACTCCTCCCACCGGTCTTGATATCCAGACCCCTGCAAATGGCGCCACCGGCCTGCCGACCAACACCACCCTTAATGTCAAGGCTGCTGTTGACAATGAGTCGGGCAGTGTGCAGTACTACTTCCAGATTGCCACCAACAGCACTTTCACGGAAGGATTGCAGACCAGCTACTGGACCGCGTCGACCATGTATTCCCCCCCTCTGTCTGCCGGCACTACCTATTACTGGCGTGTCAGAACACGGGACTACCTCGCTAATACGACCTCTCTCAGTGCTGCCCCGGCATGGAGCTTTACCACCACAGGGACAAAGATCACCTGGACCAGCAAAGGGGACTTCGAGAACAACTCTGTATCTGCCGCCAGTTCTGTGCCGGTGATGGTCACTCCAGCAACCAGCAGAAAACTGGTAGTAGTCTCGGGGACCAACCAGTCTGACGATGCCAGTCTGTCGAACCTGTTCGGAGTATCCAATACCACACTGGCAGGTGGCGGTCAGCACACCCTGGCCCTGAAAGCGGACGGTTCGGTCTGGGGTTGGGGGTACAATAACTTTGGTGAAGTCGGCGATAATACCACAATTGACAGGAACGCTCCGGTGGCTGCACGTACTCTCATTGCGGGAACGGGAGTCGTCGGCATTGCCGCAGGCTCATATCATTCCCTGGCCGTGCTGTCAGACGGCAGTGTCTGGGCCTGGGGGCAAAACACCAATTATCAACTCGGCGACGGATTTACAACTACCCGCACATCACCGGTCATGGTATCGGGTCTGGGTATACTGTCAGGCACCGTCAAGGTAGCAGCCGGATCTCTCCATTCCCTCGCACTGAAATCAAACGGCTCGGTCTGGGCCTGGGGGTACGGCGGTCACGGTCAGCTTGGCACTAACGATGTAGGGGGAAGGTCCACGCCCACTGCCGTCCCGACTCTCAGTTCCGGAGTTTCCGGGATTGCTGCCGGTGAACTTCACTCCGTTGCCGTCAAAACTGATGGTTCGGCGTGGGCCTGGGGGTTCAATTCCAACGGGCAAGTAGGGGACAACAGTATCACCAATCGTCTCGCACCGACCCAGGTTAACGGGCTGGGTGCCGGTGCCGGCGTAATAGCTGTGGCTGCGGGGAGCTACCATACGTTGGCCCTGAAAGATGACGGCTCGGTCTGGGCCTGGGGTTCCAATGCCAATGGTCAATTGGGGGACAACAGTACCACCCAGCGGCTTGTCCCGGTTCAGGTTTATGGCCTTGGCCCCGGTGCTGGCGTGATAGCTGTGGCTGCAGGGAGCAATTTCTCGTTGGCCTTAAAATCCGACGGTTCGGTCTGGGCCTGGGGCGACAACTCACTTGGGCAGTTGGGGGACAATAGCAACACGCAGCGGATTGCACCAGTCCAGGTCGCCAACATGGGGAGCAATTCTGGTGTTATTAAGGTGGCGGCAGGAAGCATTCATTCCCTGGCCCTGAAAAACGACGGTTCGATCTGGGCCTGGGGTTACAATGGCAATGGGCGACTGGGGGACAACAGCACCACCGACCGGATTGTCCCCGTCCAATCCCTCATAACCGGCGTTAAGACACCGCTCGTTTACTATTCGCCAAGTACCGTTACCAATCTCAAGCTGAATGCCGGGGCAGTCGTAAACTGGTCGACAATTTCCTGGAACGGTACTACCCCTACCAATACGACGGTTAAGTTCAGAACCAGGGGGGCAAACACCGAAGCGGGACTGGGGGCTGCCAGCTGGTCCGCAATTTACTATCCTTATACCCCCATGACAACGACCGTGACGACTCCTGCATCCCAGTGGCTGGAGGTTGAGCTTACCCTGCAATCGACCGATGCTGCTGTCACGCCGATTGTCAACGATGTTACGGTGTCCTATCTCCCCTGATAGCTGGTTTCTGCACTACCAACGAGGCGCCTGGCAATTCCATGTCAGGCGCCTGCTGTCAGCCTAGTATCTCCGTATGTCCCTTCGTCGTAAGGTTTGGTAGGTTGTTGCTGCCGAAAAGCGTTCCCAGTGCAAGATAAAGGGGGGCCGAGTCGTGCGGTTAGTCATAGCGTATTGCACGTACGTTAATTCTACATGCTGGAGTCTGTTTATGAAGAAAACTGTGGGCTATACCGTAGCGCTACTCACCGCCTTAGTCCTGCTGTCGTCCCCTGCGCTGGCGGTGGACTATCCCCATAACACGGCCAACGGCTATAGCTGCAGCGGCTGCCACCAGAGCCACAGCACCCTGGGGACCCAGGGGTACACCAACCTCTGCCTTACCTGCCACAATCCGGCCGACGGCAAGGGGGGGAACAAATCCTTCGTGCCGGGTGACGCCGCCAACCTGTTCGGCAACGCCACCTCGGCGCGGCCCGGCACCCTCTACCAGACCTCCCACAACTGGGCGGGTTCCGACAACGTTC